>NZ_JAEMUW010000060.1 GCF_016598485.1 Micromonospora coerulea
CCCCCCCCCCCCGGGGCGGCCGTGGCGGGTGCGGAGGTAGTCGCTGACCACGTACTCGCCGAGGTCGTCGAGGTCGGGGGTGAACATCCGACCCTTGGAGCGGCGGGCCACGGCGTCCACGAAGCGGCGCAGGCCGGGGTCGTCGCCGAGCATGAACAGGTTGAGCGTGGCACCGTAACGGGTGAGCCGGTCCACCTCGCGGATGGTCGCCTCGATCGTCTCCGGCAGCGGCGGCCAGTGGAAGTACGCCTCGCCGTCGGTCGGGTCGAGGTGCGCGGTGGGCTCGCCGTCGGTGACCACCAGGACCACCGGCTCGGCGCCCGGGTGACGGCGCAGGTGCCGGCCGGCCAGCCGCAGCGCATGCTGGAGGTTGGTGCCCTGCTCCAGGTCCGGCTCCACCGCCGCCAGCTCCTGCTGGGTCAGCGGCAGCGCCTCCCGGCCGAAGCCGATGATCTGCAGCGCGTCCTGCGGGAACCGGGTCGCCACCAGGTGCGACAGCGCCAGGGCGGTCTGCTTCATCGGCCCCCACCGCCCCTGCGAGATCATCGAGTACGACAGGTCGACGCAGAGCGCCACCGCCGCCGACGCCCGCCGCTCCGTCTCCACCACCTCGAAGTCGGCGACGTCGAGCTGGACGGGCACGGTGGGACCGGCCCGGTGGACCGCGCGGGTCAGGGTGCGCACCACGTCGAGCGGCTGCTCGTCGCCGTACTCCCACTGCCGGGACGCCCCGCTGACCTCGCCGGCCGCGCCGGCCGAGCGCAGGTCGTGCTGCCCACGCGGCCCGGCGGTCAGGTCGGCGAAGACCCGGCGCAACGCGGTCCCGGCGAGCCGGCGCAGTGCCTTCGGGCTCAGCGTCAGCCCGTCCGCGTCCCGGCTCACCCAGCCCTGCCGGCGCAGCTCGCGTTCCAGCTCGCGCAGCCGGCGTACGTCGTCGGCGGCCTCCCGGCCCAGCGTCCGGGCCACCGCCTCGACGTCGACGTCGTCCAGGGTGGCGCCGGCCTGGTCCTGGTCGAGCTGGTCCAGCAGCTCGTCCAGCTCGGCGATCTCGCCGAGCGCGCCGGTCGCCTCGCCGTAGCCGAGCGGCTGGTCGCCGCGGACCCGCTCGCCGCGTTGCCAGTTCAGGTCGGGGCGCAGCGCCCGCAGGTGGTCGTCGAGCTGGGACAGCTCGCCGGCCAACTGGTCGCCGAGCGACTGGCGCATCAGCCCGGCCAGCTCCTCGCGCTGCCGGTCCGACAGGGAGCGCATCAGCCGCTCGCCGGCCGCCGCCCGGCGGGCCAGCACGTCGACGAGCTCGTCGACGTCCTTCGGCTGCTCCGGGAAGAACTCGCCGTGCCGGCGCATGAACTCGGCGAACGCGTCGGTGGTGTCCTCGCTGCGGGCGTGCCGGGCGAGCAGGTCGTTGAGATCCCGCATCATCTCCGCGAGCTGCCGCTGCACGGCCGGGTCGCCGGCGGCCCGCGCCGCGTCCCGAAGGCCGGCGAAGCGCTGTTCCAGCACGTCGCCGCGGAGCCCGTCGAGGATCCGCTGGTACGTCCGCCGGGCCTCGTCGCTGGCCCAGTCGTACCCGGAGAGCTCGTCGACCGCGCGGGCGGTGGAGCGGGGCAGGTTGTCCAGCACCGCCTCGGCGAAGCGGGCGTCGTCGCCGTCCCGGCCCCGCAGCTCGTCCCGCTCGGCGGCCAGGGCCTGATCGAGCAGCGCCCGGGCCCGGGTCACCGCCCCGTCCAGGTCGCCCCGGCGCAGCGCGTCGCGGCGCATCCGGCGCGCCCGGGCGGCCAGCTCCTCCAGACCGCCCCGCCCCTGCGGGCCGCGCCGCAGCAGGTCGCGCAGCGCCTCCCGGAGGCTGCCGCCGTTCAGCACCTCCGCGCCGACCGCGTCCACCGCCTCGCGCACGTCGTACGGCGGGGCGAGCGGGTCGGGCCCGCCGCGCCACTGGCCGTACCGGAACCGGTTGCCGGCCATGGTCAGCCCCGGCCGCCGTAGACGGTGCGCCCGGTCTCGGTGACGTCCTTGCCGAGCCGGCGGGTCAGGTGCAGCCCCTCCAGGACGAACTCGACGCCGGCCGCGGCCTCCTCGGGAGTGGGCGCGTCGCCGAGCCCGAGCCGGTCGAGCACCTTGGCCAGCCCGGGCACCGGGCCGACCTGGCGCAGCAGCTCGGCCGAGGAGACCAGCTCCCCGGTCTCGATCACCGCGCCCTCGGCGACCAGGTTAGTGAACCCGGACAGGTCCAGCCCGGCCAGGTGGGCCCGGAACGTCTCGGCGGTGGCGGTGCGCAGCAGGTGGGCCAGGACCTCGATCTCCCGCCCCTCCTCACCGCTCTCGAACTCGACCTTGCCGCGCAGGGTGGAGGTGACGGAGACCGCGTCGCCGACCCGGGCGACGGGCGCTTCCGGGCGTACCTCGGCCGGGGCGACGCCGGACGCGGAGCCGGCGGCCGCCGACGCGGCGGAACCGGCGAGCAGGCCGGCGCGGCGCAGCGCGGCGGCGGCGACCGTCTCGGCGGCGGCGATCGCGAACCGGGCGGAGACGCCGGAGCGCGGGTCCACCGCCGGCGACTCGCGAACCGCGCGGGCGAACCGGGCCAGCACCTCCAGCACGTGCTCCGGGACGCCGGCGACCAGGTCGGCCTCCTGCCGGATCAGGGCCAGCTCCAGCTCCAGGTCGACCGGGTAGTGGGTACGGATCTCCGCGCCGAAGCGGTCCTTGAGCGGGGTGATGATCCGGCCCCGGTTGGTGTAGTCCTCCGGGTTGGCGCTGGCCACCAGGAGCAGGTCCAGCGGCAGCCGCAGCTGATAGCCACGGACCTGGATGTCCCGCTCCTCGAGGACGTTGAGCAGTGCCACCTGGATGCGTTCGGCGAGGTCGGGAAGCTCGTTGACGGCGAAGATGCCCCGGTTGGTGCGCGGCACCAGTCCGAAGTGGATGGTCTCCGGGTCGCCGAGGGTGCGTCCCTGGGCGATCCGGATCGGGTCGACGTCGCCGATCAGGTCGCCGACGCTGGTGTCCGGGGTGGCCAGCTTCTCGCCGTACCGCATCGAGCGGTGCAGCCAGCCGACGGCCAGGTCGTCGCCGGCCTCGGCGACCAGCGCGCGGGACGCCGGGGTGAGCGGGTGCAGCGGGTGCTCGTTGAGCACCGAGCCTCCGATGACCGGGGTCCACTCGTCGAGCAGCGCGCCGAGCGAGCGGATCAGCCGGGTCTTGCCCTGGCCGCGCTCGCCGAGCAGCACCATGTCGTGGCCGGCGAGCAGGGCCCGCTCGACCTCGGGCAGCACCGTGTCCTGATAGCCGACGATGCCGGGGAAGCGGTCCTCGCCGGAGCGCATCCGGGCGAGGAGGTTCTCGCGGATCTCAGCCTTGACCGTGCGGTAGTAGTGGCCCGCCGCGCGCAGTTCGCCGAGCGTGCCGGGCAGGTCGGCGGGCGGGACCGGGGAAAGCTGGTTGGGCGCAGTCACCCGACCCACGCTAGCGCGCCCCTGCACCGGACCGCCCGGTTCGGACCTGATCGCCCGAAGCCGGTACGGCCGGGCGGCCATCGGCGTCCGCGGGACCGGCGGTCAGCGGTGCTCGTCGACGTACTTCCGCGGGTCCTTGTCGGCGAAGCGGAGGTTACGGCCGTTCTTGTGCTCGCCGTAGAACTTCAGCCAGCGGGAGCCCAGCTCGGCCCGCAGCTCGACGCCGACGTGCCGGCGGAAGTCCGGCAGCGCCTCGTCCTCCTCCTCGGCCAGGTGCTCGCTGTTCTCCCGGCGGGCCCGCCCCACCGCCGCCCACCACTGGTCCGAGCCGACCGGATGTAGCTTGGACTCGGCGATCGCGTCGCGGATCTTGTTGTGGTCACCGATCGCGTCCTCGGTCTCCTCCTCGCCGTCGTCGCCGCGGCGCACCAGGTGCGGGTAGAGGATGGTCTCCTCCGCCTCGGCGTGGATGTCCAGGTGCAGCGCGAGCGCTTCCCAGACCGCCAGCAGCTCGGCCTCGTCGCGGGCGTCGTCGAGCCGGGCGAAACCGCGCCGGAAGGCGGCGTGGTCGTCGAGGATCAGCGCGGTGATGTCGTCCATCCTGGTCACCTTCCGGTACGGGCGCGGATCAGCTTCGGTAGCGCGGCGAGGCCGGTGATCGGCTGGAACGCCCGGGCCTCGGTGGCCAGGGCGGCGTACTCGTCGTCGGTCAGGTCGATCTCCGCGGCGGCCGCATTGCGTTCCATCTGCTCGACGCCGGACGCGCCGGGGATGGCCACCACGTTCGGGTGGCGCAGCAGGTAGGCCAGGGCGATCTGGCTGGGGGTGGCGTCGTGCGCGTCGGCCACCTCGCGCAGCGTGGCGATCAGCGCGGTACCCCGCTCCAAGTTCTCCGGCAGGAAGTACGGGTTGGCCCGGCGGACCGCCCCGGTGGGCAGGTTCTTCGCGTCGTACCGGCCGGACAGGAAGCCCTGCGCCAGCGGGCTGTACGCGATGACGATCCGGCCGGCCTGCTCCGCGTACGGGATCAGGTCCGCCTCCGGGCCGCGGTCGAGCATGCTGTAGCGGACCTGGTTGCTCAGCACCCGGCGGCCCAGCGCGGCCTCGGCGAACCGCCAGCGGCGCAGGTTGTAGTTGCTGACCCCCACCTCACCGACCAGGCCGATGTCCTGGAGCGCGCGCATGCCCCGCATGGTGGTGGTGTCGGCGACCACCGGATTGGGCTGGTGCACCTGGTAGAGGTCGATGCCGCTGACCCCGAGCCGGGCGGCCGAGGCGACCGCGCGCTGCTGGACCACCGGGGCGATCGGCAGCACCGGGAAGATCTTGCTGGCCACCACGACCTTGGCCCGGTCGGCGCCCAGCGCGGCACCGAGGATCCGCTCGCTGCGGCCGAAGCCGTAGATCTCGGCGGTGTCGAAGAGGGTGACCCCGAGGTCGAGCGCCCGCCGGACGATGTCCGCCGCCCGGCGCTCGAAGTCGGGCCCGTAGCCCCACTCCTTCGACCCGAACTGCCACGTGCCGAGGCCGATCTTGGAGATGGGTTTGGGGGTGTCGAGCTGGACGAAGTGCATGGCCTCGAAGCTACCGCGCGGAGCGGGGCCGCACGCCGGTTCGCAGGCGCAGGCGACCACGGTCCGCCGTCGGCCCGGCGTCACGACCTCTGAGCTCCGGCCCGATCGAACCGAACTAGGATCTTGATCGTGACCTACCTTGCCGCCGATGAGCGCTACGACACCATGACCTACCGGCGGAGCGGACGCAGCGGGCTCCGGCTGCCCGCGATCTCGCTCGGGCTGTGGCACAACTTCGGACCGGACCGGCCGTTCGAGCGGCAGCGGGACATCGTCCGGCGCGCCTTCGACCTGGGCATCACCCACTTCGACCTGGCCAACAACTACGGCCCGCCGCCCGGCTCGGCGGAGGAGAACTTCGGCCGGATGCTCGCCGCCGACCTGAAGCCGTACCGGGACGAGCTGATCATCTCCAGCAAGGCCGGCTATCTGATGTGGCCCGGCCCGTACGGGGAGTGGGGCTCGCGCAAGTCCCTGATCTCCTCCCTGGACCAGTCGCTGCGCCGGATGGGGCTGGACTACGTCGACGTCTTCTACTCGCACCGGTTCGACCCGGACACCCCGCTGGAGGAGACGATGGGCGCGCTGGACGCGATCGTCCGCTCCGGCCGGGCGCTCTACGTCGGCGTCTCCAACTACAACTCGGAGCAGACCGCCCGGGCCGCCGCGATCCTGCGCGACCTGGGTACGCCGCTGCTGATCAACCAGCCGTCGTACTCGATGCTGAACCGCTGGACCGAGGACGACGGCCTGCTCGACACGCTGGAGCAGGTTGGTGCCGGCTGCATCGCGTACAGCCCGCTCGCGCAGGGGTTGCTCACCGACCGCTACCTGGGCGGCATCCCCGCGGACTCACGGGTACGCACCAGCGTCTTCCTCAACGAGAGCGACCTCAGCGAGGACAAGATGGCCACCATCCGGGCGCTCGGCGGGATCGCCGAGCGGCGCGGGCAGACGCTGGCCCAGCTGGCGCTGGCCTGGGCGCTGCGCGACCCGCGGATGACGAGCCTGATCATCGGCGCGAGCAGCGTCGCGCAGCTGGAGGGGAACGTCGCGGCGCTGGGCAACCTCGACTTCACCGCCGAGGAGCTCGCCGAGATCGACCACCACCTGGGCTGATCCCTCGTTGTCGGACCGCGCCGCTATGGTCCGTCGCCAGACGGCCGTGGCGGCGCGGTCCGACCACGAAGGGGTGGCCCGATGGGTGCCTCCTGCTGGAGCTACACGGTCCCCTGGCAGGGCGATCCGGGCGCGGCGCTCGACGAGTTGCAGGCCCGGGTGTTCCGCGACGGCGACTACTGGTGGGCGGTCGGAAACTACTGCCCCGGCGCCGACGACGTCGACCCGACGCAGCGGGCCGCCGCCCCCGGGCCGTCCAGCGTCGACGAGCTGTGGAGCCACGAGTTCGTCCAGGAGTCGGGCACCCATTCGATCCTCGACGTCGACCGGGTGCTCGCGCCCGGCAAGAAGCCGGGCTTCGGCGGGCTCGAGGCGCTGACCACGGCCGAGGCGCGAAAACTCACCGGCGGTGGCCCCCTCACCCGGGCCCACCTGCCGCTGCCCATGGATCTCGTGCGCGAGCGGTGGACCGGGCGGTGGGCGGTGCTGCACGACGCCGAGGGCAACCCGGCCGAGCTGCACTTCTGGGGCTACTCGGGGGACTGACCCGGGTCACCAGATCCGGCGGCGGCCGGCGCGGTGGTTGCGGACCTCGCAGGGACGGCCCACCGGCACGGTGCCGGCCCGGCGCAACCGCAACCCGACGATCACGGCCAGCAGCACGGTGACCGCCGCGGCGGCCCCGGCCACGAGCGGCCAGCGGACCCCGCCCAGGTCGGTCACCGTGGCTACCGGCACCCCGGCCTCCCCCGGGACGCCGGCCCCGCGCGCCGGTGGGGCGGCGGGCGGGACGGTACGCAAGGTGGACGGGCCGGCCGACGGGCCACCCCGAGTTGCGGACGCGGCGCCCGAGGATGACCGGAACACCACGTCGGAGCAGGAGTAGTAGGTGTCCTGGGTGTCGGAGTTCTGCCAGATGATGTAGATCAGGTGCCGGCCGCTGCGCCCCGACGGCAGCCGCCCCGGCATCTGGTACGCGCCGGCGCGGATCGGCGGGTCGGTGACCGTCAGGAAGGGCCGGGTCTCGAGGTCGGCCCAGGTCAGCCGCCGGCTCGGGGCGTAGCTGGTCTTCGTGGCGTAGAGGCGGAACGTGCCCTTGTGCGGGATCGTGGTCCGGTACGTGAAGGTGTACCGGCCACCGGCGGTCAGCGTGGTGGCCGGCCAGTCCGGGCGCGGCAGGTCCAGCCCCCGGTACGCCGACAGCCCGCCGCTGCACAGCGCGCCGTCGGGGATCCGCTCCCGGTCCCGACCGTCGATCCGGGCCACCCGGACGTTGTCCCACTCCCGTATCGCGGCCCCCGCCGCGATCGCCGCGCGGCAGGCCGGCGTCGCCGCCTGCCCGCCCTCCGGTCCGCAGGCCGCCGCCCGGCTCAGCGGCCTGGTGGGGGCGCCGTGCGCGGCGGCGGGCGCGGCGGTGAGCAGCAGAGTCGCGGTGACGGGCGCGACGGCGGCGAGCATTCGGCGTACGGCCATGTGATCGACCTCCCGGGCAGAGGTACGGGCCGGCGGCGGCAAAGGTTCGACGGTCGCCCCGGGAGCCGGTTCTTCCGCACCGCCTCACCTCGCCGCCGGTCGGCCGAACGGCCGTCCGCTGCAGACGGTCCGGTCGGGGGGCGGCGGGCGGCAGGGGCTTGGCCCTACAGTGACGACACCCTGTGATCAAGGAGCGTCCCGTGTCCGAACCACCACCGGCGCCAGATTCCCCCCGGACCGCTGCGGCGGCCGGGTCGACGGGTGGCGACGCACCCGCCGACGCCACGCCGTACCTGCTCGTCATGCCCACGGCCGACGGGTCCCCGCCCGGCGCGCCGTGGCCCGGTTCGGAGGGCCAGCAGGCCTGGGCGATTCCGGTCACCGTCCCGGCCGGCACCCGCGGCTTCGCCGTCTTCGTACCGCTGGTTCCGGCCGCCCCGGGCGAGGCGCCGGTCGCGATGGTCGCGTCCGGGGCCGGCCCGGCGGCACCGGTGATCCCCGCGCAGCTCGTGACGCTCGGCGCCACCCGGGTCACCGTGCCGGTCGGGTCGCACGAGCCGGTGCCGACGGGCGTCGCCGAGGCTGCGAAGCAGGCCGCGCCAGCACCCGCCGCCGACAGCCCGGCGGAGCCGGTGACGGCCGCCACCGAGGGGGCGACGCCCGCCGCGCCGGCTGAGGCAACCACCGCACCGTCCAGCGGGACGCGGCAACCGACCGGGACGGCACCGACCGGCCCGGCGGCGGCGACCGGACCCCCGCCGAGCGTGCCGCAGCAGCGTCCGGTGCCCGGCGCTCCCAGGGCCGCACCGCAGTGGCCGGCCGGGCCCGCGATGCCGCCGTACGGCGCGCAGCCGGTGCCCTGGTCGACCTACCCGGGGCAGCCGGGCCCGGGCTGGGCGCCCCGCCCGCGGGTGCCCCGGACCTCGTTCCTCGGGGCCAGCTGGCGGGGGCCCCAGGAGGCCGGCGGCCGGGCCACGCCGCTCGCGGTGCTCGCCGGCGCGCTCGGGATCGCGTTCTTCGTCCCGCTGAGCCGGACCGGTATCGGCTGGTTCCTCGGCTGGCTGGTCCTGACCGTGGGCGTGCTCGCGGCGGTCCGGCGGGGCACCGCCGAGCTGCCCCGCACCGAACGCCTGGTCCGCGGCGGTTGGGCGATGGCCGCCCTGGCGCTGCTGTCCGTCCTCGCCTTCCGCAACGCCTGGTGGTTGGTGACCTTCTGCGTCCTCGGCGCGCTCTGCTGCGCGGCGCTGGCCATCGTCGGCGGCCGGCTGGTCCGTTCGATCCTGTTCAGCCTGGTGGCCGCGCCGTTCGCGGCGCTGCGCGGCCTGCCGTGGGTGCGCCGGCACATCACGGTGTCCCCGGAGGCGGGGATGGTGCGCCGGGTCACCGGCTCGGTGGTCGCCACCGTGGTGGTGCTGCTGGTCTTCGGCACCCTGCTCTCCTCGGCCGACGCGGCGTTCTCGGAGGCCTTGGGCGCGATCGTCCCGGAGATCAACATCGGCACCGTGTTCCGCTGGATCTTCCTGGCCGTGGTGGGCGCGCTGATCGCGGTCGCCGCGCTCTACACCCTGGCGGCCCCGCCGGATCTGTCCACGGTGGACAAGCCGAGCCGCCGCAACCTCGGCCTGCTGGAGTGGGCCCCGGCCATCGGCGCGCTCACCCTGCTCTTCGCCGGCTTCGTCGTCGTGCAGTTCACCGTGCTCTTCGGCGGCCAGCGGCACGTCCAGAAGGTGGCCGGCCTCAGCTACTCCGAGTACGCCCGCAGCGGCTTCTGGCAGCTGCTCTTCGTCACCCTGCTGACCCTGGCGGTGCTCGGCGGGGTGAGCCGCTGGGCCAGCCGGGAGCGCCAGGTCGAGCGGACCGTGCTGCGCGTCCTGCTCGGTCTGCTCAGCGCGCTCAGCGTGGTGATCGTGGTGTCCGCGCTGTCCCGGATGTACACGTACCAGAAGGTGTACAGCTTCACCGGTGAGCGGATCTTCGTGATGGCGTTCGAGCTGCTGCTCGGGGCGGTCTTCCTGATGATCCTGGTGGCCGGCATCCGGTGGCAGGGCCGGTGGATCCCAGCCGCGACCGTGGGGCTGGCCGTGGCGATGCTGCTCAGCCTGGGCGTGCTCAATCCGGAGGACTACGCCGCCCGGCGGAACGTCGTCCGGTACGAGCAGACCGGCAAAATCGACGCGTGGTACCTGCGCGCGCTCTCCGCCGACGCCACGCCCGCCCTGACGAAGCTCCCGGACCCGGTACGCCGGTGCACGCTGAGCTGGATCGCCGACGACCTCGCCGAGTCCGACCCCTGGTACGCCTGGAACCTGGGCCGGTACCGGGCCCGCCGGGCACTCGACGAGCTCGGGAAGGAGGCCGTCGGCGGGCCCAAGGACTGCCGGGCGGCCGACCAGTTCGACCTGCCCAAGAGCCGCCGCCCACGGTGAGGCGGTCGGGCCGCGCGGTCACACCGGCCGCGCGGCCCGCCACCGCCGTGATCGGGGTCACCCGGGCGGTACGCGCCATCCGAGGCAACGAAGAACGCCCTGGATCGGGATATGCTCCCGGTCCAGGGCGTTTCGCAAGGGTGGAGCCGAGGGGACTCGAACCCCTGACCCCCACACTGCCAGTGTGGTGCGCTACCAGCTGCGCCACGGCCCCTTGCTGTCGTGCCGGTCGCCCGGGCACGCAGAGAACTATACACACGCCCACCTGCATGGTCATCTCGCGGGGGTGCCGTTACCTTTCA
>NZ_JAEMUW010000061.1 GCF_016598485.1 Micromonospora coerulea
ACACGTCCGGACGGCAACCGGGGCCAGCTCGGCGTGACGTTGAGTAGCGCGCGGATCGCGGCATTTGCGGATGTCTTCGTTGCATGAAGCGGTCAGTTGTTGGGTAGTTCTCGACCCTGACACCGCCGGAGAAGATCCGGTGCTGCGGGGCCGTCAAGGTGCGGCATGACCTGCCGTAGGGCGCGGGAGTGCTGTCCTATTCGCTTGCTGATCGTGTGGTGGGACCCGGCGCCCTCGGGGACTGCCTGCAGAGCGCCCAGGTCGCACGCCACATAGAGGCACCCCAGCGATGCCCACGCCTCCCGCCCGTGGCTATCACCCCCACCGCTCACCGTGGTGGTGAACCCCGCCTCGTTCTTCCACGCCCAGAGCTCAACGTCGATATGAAGGCCTGGACGGTGGTAGGCCAGGCCGCTATCAGTTCGCTCGGGCCCCAGGAAGCCCCATTCATCGACCAGGAACGCGAACGCGGCCGGCCCCTCCTCCCAAATCGCCTCGACAGGAGAGACACGACGACCCACAAGGCCAGTGTGCCGGCTCGAGCTGCGCGACGCACCTCACGACCGGTCTGCGCGACCTAACCGGCGCGGCCCTGGGCACATACGCGAACGCCCGCGGCGCCGGGGCAAGGACGGGCGAGCGTAGCCGCCCGCAACGCGGCGAAGTAGTGCGTTCTCGCGGACGCGCCCCGAAGGCCGCCAACCGCACAAGCGTCACGTTGCAGGGCGTCGCCCTGATCGTGGTCACCGCGGATGTGGGCGGCGTTGCGGCGCCGGGAATCCGTCTACGCCCGTGGAGATGGCGGGGAACGCGACGCTGCGGGCCCGCAGTTGGTCGGCCACCTCGCCATCCTCGCCCACCACAGCCCACAGGGGCGCCGCCGGACGGTGGCGCCCCCGTTCCACATCTGCAGGAGGAGACACCATGGGACTGCCCTACCCTGGCGTGCCCGTCGGCACCACCGACTGGGACCTCAGCGTCGGCGACCCCGACCTCGGCAAGTCACGCCTGCTGTCGCGGCAGTGCGACACCTGCGTGTTCGCCCCTGGCAACAGAATGCACCTCACCCCGGGTCGGCTTCGCAGTTTGGTCGCCGACCGCTACGACACTCAGGCGCTGCAACTCATCACCCGGCTATTCGGCTTCGTCGAGGTCGACCCGCCCCAGCAGGCCGCCCCATCCGAAACCGACAGCCCTAAATAACCCCCGGATTGGCGGGCTACTCGACCGCGCGGCGCTGGCGCTCGGGGACATGTCGCCGCACCGGGAGTGCGGGAACCATTCATGGGTTCGATCGGCTGTAGGGGGCTGGCGAGGATGAGGCCGAGCTTGAGCGGTGGAGTTGTTCGCCGACCAGGCCGCGTGAACTGCTGGCTGCAGAGGCGCGCGGGCGAGACGAGAATGGCGGAGGTGCGGCACGGTAAGACTTCGATCAGCGACGGATGAGCCAGCACGAACTCGTACCCGAGCGGGGCACGCCAGAACGGCAGCACCTCGGGACAGACCAGCGCGTCGATGATGACCTGGACGTTCTGCAGGCACGAGAGGCCGGCGGGCGGGCCCAGCTCGCGCGCCACCGCCGCGATCCGCCGGGCCAGCTCGACGTCGCGCACGGTCAACCCGTGGAACGCGGGCGGGATCGTGATCAGCCGGACGTCACCCCCGCGTGCCGCACGTCGACGCTGGGTGGTGGCGTCGAGGCCGGCCAGTTCGGCGATCGCCTGCACGAACTGGGCCCCGGCCGCGAACGAACCGGTGCGGACATCGGCCCATCACCCCCCTCGCCCAGCGCCCGCCAGTCCCCGACACCGTCGGCCTCATGGAACCGCGGGGGTGATCCCCTCGGTGCGCCCGTCGCACCTCAACCCGCTCCTCTCGCTCCCGGCGCCGCACCGACGTCGACGAAGCAGTGTCGTCGACGGTTCCGACATTTCCGGGCGGCACCTGCATCGCCTCGTCCCGCCGCGAGGCGCTCGGTCTAACGTGGCCACCGCACTGTCACCGGTCGGTGGAAGGATGCGGTGGCGACGGGAAGGGGGGCGGACGATGGCACCGGAGGTCTCGCCGCGCCGGGCCGGCGGCGCGCTCGTCGTGCTCTCGCTCACCGCGTTCGCCTTCATCACCACCGAGCTGCTGCCGATCGGTCTGCTCACCCTCATCGCGCCCGATTTGGACCAGACCCGCTCGCAGGTGGGCCTGTTGGTCAGCGGGTACGCCGTCGTGGTCGTGCTGGCATCCGTGCCCCTGACCCGGCTGACCCACCGGATCCCCCGCCGTCGGCTGCTCGGCGTCACCCTGGTCCTGTTCGCGGCCGCGAACGCCGCCGCCGCGCTGGCGTCGACGTACGCCGTGCTGGCCGGCGCCCGCCTGATCACCGCCCTCACCCAGGCCCTGTTCTGGTCCGTCGCCTCGGCGACCGTGACCGGCCCCTTCCCGGTCGCCATGCGCGGCCGGGTGGTGGCGCTGTTCTCGACCGGGGCGGCGCTCGCCCCGGTGCTCGGCGTCCCGCTCGGCACCTGGCTCGGGCAGCACGCCGGCTGGCGGGCGGCGTTCGCGGTCCTGGCCGGGTTCGGTCTGGCCCTCGCCGTCGCGGTGGTCGTCCTGATCCCGACCTACCCGCCGGCCGCCGGGGGCGCCGCCCGCGGCACCGCACCCGACGGGCGGCGCTTCGCGATGCTGCTGGCCGCGACCGCCCTCGGCGTCACCGGCTTCCTCACCCTGCAGACCTACGTCACGCCGTTCCTGCTCGATGTCAGCGGCTTCACCGCCGCCGCGCTGGCGCCGCTGCTGTTCGTCTCCGGCGCCGCCGGCGTCGCCGGCACGATCACGGTGGGCCGCACCCTCGACGCCCGCCCGATCGCCTCGCTGCTGGCGCCGCTGAGCGTTGGCACCGCCGCCCTGCTCGGCCTGTACGCGCTCGGCACGCTCGAACCCGCCACGGCCGTCCTGCTCGCCGGCGTCGGCCTCGCCTACGCATCGTTCGCCACCGCGGTGCAGAGCCGGATGCTGCAACTCGCCCCCGGCAGCACCGACCTCGCGTCGGCCGGCATCAGCACCGCCTTCAACGTCGGCATCGCCGCCGGGTCGCTGCTCGGCAGCGCCCTGCTGCCCGGCCCCGGGCCACGGCTGCTCGCGCTGGTCGGCGCGCTGCTGACACTGACCGCGCTGGTGGTCCTCGCCGTGGACGCACGACGGCGCGCCGCCCGGACCGTACCGGTGGCCACGGTGCCGGCGGCACCCGACCGGCCAGGCCGTGCAGGGGACGGCACGGCCGCCACCGCGCGGTGAGCCACCCCGCCTCGGTGTCCTGCCGGCGTGCTGAGCGACCCACGGGTCGACCGGCGAGCGAGTAGTCCGATTCGGATGGTCTCGTGGTGCCGGACAGGGCCGCCTCGGGCGTCCGCTGGCGATTCCAGCGCGACCTGGCCGCCAACCCTGGCAACGGCGCTACTCACCCTCGCCCACTCAGGCTGGTGAGAAGACGACCTGCCAGGCTCCGGTGATGTGCTCGGGCACGATCTCGATGGTCACTGAGTCGCCGGGGTTCAGGTCGAGGCCGAACTCGCGCTTCCACCCGCCGTTCTTGTCGCCGAACATGCCGACGGCGTTCATCTGGTAGTCCCACCACTCGCCGGTCGTGATCTCCACGCCGTTTAGGCGGACGTGGAGGAGCCCCGGCGTCTGGGCGAGCATGTCGACCGAGTCGGTCGTCTTCCAGGTCAGGGTCCGCTGGACCGGACGCGTCGGGTCGGCCGGATCCGATCGGACGATGACGGCGTCCGGGCAGAGCCTCTCGGTGCAGCCGGCCATGAGCACGTCGTGCAGCGGGGCGAGTGGTCCTGATGGCCGGGGCGGCAGCGGGTACTGGTCGAACGGGATCCGCACACCGATCGCGAGCCCGAACGTGCCGGTGTCCGGGATCGCCACCGGGACGTTGTCCGTCCCGTCGAACCGCTTCGCTCCGATGATCGTCATGACGAATGTGGCGGGTTTGCCGACCGCCACGTCGAGCCCGTCCCAGCTCAGCTGCCGGCTGGAACCGCCGCACCCGAGGCCGTAGAGGAAGTGGCCGTTGACGCTCACCTTCTCATCGGGCTCAACGTTGTCTCCGGTTCCGTCGCAGCGGGTGAAGATGACGAGATCGAGCGTGGTGGGCACGATGGTCAGCTCGATGCGGCGCTCCGGCAGCGCAGCGGACTTCGCAGCCACGACGCGCGCGCCTGTGGCGTACTCCGGGAACCCTTCGATGGTGCGTACCGGCGACGGGCTGTCCGCCGGGGTGGGGGTGACGTCCGTGCGGAGCCCGGGTACGACGGCGGCCGCGGCGATGCCGGCCAGGGCGGCCACCGCGCAGGTGGCCCAGGTCGCGATCCGGCGCCGCCGCCGCGCGACCACCTTGGCGCGTACCCCGTGCAGCCGCACGTGGTGCATGACGTGCTCCGCCGAGCCGCCGGAACGCTCGTCGAGCACCTGCTTGAGATCGGTGAGATTCATCCCAGCATCCCTTCCGGCGTCAGCGTCTCGTCGAGGCGGAGCTTTGCCACTGCCCGGCTTGCCTGGCTCTTGACCGTGCCGACCGAACAGCCCAGGACCTCGGAGATCTCGATCTCGGAGAGATCCTCGAAGTAGCGCAACACGAGCACGGCGCGCTGTCGGCGGGGCAGGCGGCCCAATGCCCGCCAGAAGCGGTCCCGGTCATCGAGGCCGGCGTGCGGGTCAGCCTCGGCGGCCGCCTCGGGGAGGTCGGCCGTGGGTAGCTCACCCCACCACCTGCGCCCCGACGAGGAGGCGTACGCGTTGACGATGATCCGACGCACGTACGGCTCCGGGTCACCGTCAATGCGCCGCCACGCCTCCCACGCCCGCGCCAGCGCGGTCTGCAGCAGGTCCTCGGCCAACGCCCAATCGCGGGTGAGCAAAAACGCGGTACGCAACAGCCGCGGTGACCGGGTCACGACGAAGTCGTCGAAGCCCTCCGGTGTGATCACGTGCTCGCCCTTCTGCCCAGTCGTCAGGAGGTAGTACCGGCTGTGACCCGAAAAGGTTGCATGACCAACCACCGCTCGACCCAGCGGGGTGGAGCTGGGCGCCCAGCTGAGTGCTGCTGCGCCGCGCAGCGGGATCCCACGCTGCCCGACACGCATCTGGGCCTGGTCACACTGGCGCCGCCCGACGCCAACACCAAGCCCGCACCAGCCACTGCCGCCAACGCGGCTATCCGCCACAGCTGCCGTTGCAGTACTAGTCGGCGGGCGAGACGGTGCACTCCGAACCCGCGGCTTCGACGTTCCACCGTCGCCCGAGCGCCGCCAGGTGGTGCAGGCGGATCCTTCCGAGTTCGTCGGGGAGGTGAGCGTCGGCAACGAGTTGGCCGTCCTGCGGTTCGAGGCCAAGCATCGTGCGCAGGAACAGCAGAGGCGCCCCGCTGGCCCAGGCCTGGGGGTTGCAGGCGGTCGGGTACGGCACGGGCTGACGGCCGAAGGACCGGTCGTAGCCGGAGAACGCCTCGGGCAGTCGGTATTCGGAGTGGCAGGCCGCTTCCAGCATCGCCATGGCGATCCGGTTGGCCTCGTCGCGGTGACCATAGCGGGCCAGCCCGGCAGCGATGATCGAGTTGTCGTGTGGCCAGACCGTGCCGACGTGATAGCCGATGGGGTTGTAGCCGACATCGGCGGTGGACAGGGTACGCACCCCCCACCCGGAGAACATCTCGGGAGACATCAGGTGTCGCGCGAGCTGCGCGGCGCGTTCCTCGGGGACGATCCCACTCCAGAGCAGATGACCCATGTTGGAGGTCATCGAGTCGATGGGCCGTTTGTCGCCGTCGAGGCCGACGGCGTAGTAGCCGCCCCGCTCGGGGATCCAGTAGTCCCGGTTGAACTGCTCGCGCAGGCGCGCGGCTTCGGCGCGTAGCCGATGGGCCATGGCCGGGTCCTGCCACGGTCCCTCGGCGAGTTCGGCGATGCGCAGTTTCGCGTCGTAGGTGTAGCCCTGCGTCTCACAGCTGGCGATCGGTAGGACGGGTATCCTCCCGTCGGCGTACTGCACACCGTCCGGGGAGTCCCGCCAGCACTGGTTGCCCAGGCCCTGCTTGGAGCGGGTGGCGTATTCAACGTATCCGTCGCCATCGCGGTCGCCGTAATGGTCGATCCACCGCAGCGCGGCCTCGGCGTTGCCGCGCAACCGGCGCACGAGGTCGACGTCCCCGGTCCACCGCCAGTACTCCGAGAGCAGGATGAGCCAGAGGCCCGTGGTGTCGGCGCCGCCGTAGTACGGACGGTAGGGCTTGAGTCCGAGCTGGGTCAGCTCACCCGAGCGGTATTCGTGGAAGATCTTGCCCGGTTCCTCGTCGGTGAAGTCGTCGAACCCTTTCGCCTGATGCGTGGCCAGCACGATCAGAGCGCCGCGGGCGACCTCAGAGCCGCAGCTCATGGTCTGGTAGGCGGTAATCACCGTGTCACGACCGAAGGTGGTCAGGAACCACGGCAGTCCCGCGGCAAGGAGGACGACCCGTTCGCCGGCGATGGTCTTCTCAATCCGCATGGACACCAGATCGATCGCCGACTTGTGGTAGACGTCGCGGAGCAGATCCACGTCCGTGTGCAGATGCGGCTTCTCCGCCGCCCACCGGGTCGACGGGTCGTGCGGCCCGTGATCGAACGCCTCCCCGAACCCGCGGACCGCCGGTCGGTAGTCTTCCTCGCCGCAGCGCAGCGGAACCTGCAACTCGCAGCTCCACTGCTGCCCCCGCTCGAGACGCACATCCCACACCAGGGCGTCGCCGTCCACCAGGTCGGCCGGCGGGTCGGCCTCGACGCGAACCGACGCCGCGTAGCTGCCGTTGCGGTACCCGAACCCAAGTGCCGAGCCGTCCGGCTCGTGCTGCCGGATGATGTCCGGGCCACGGTCGCGACCCGACTCCTTGATTTCGAACAGGTCGGCGAAATCCGTCCCCACCGCCAAGCGCAGGCGGATCGACACGGGCTCGACACCGAAATACCGCAGCTCGACGCGTTCGTAGAGTCCGTCACCGACGAAGCGCTGCCGTCGCACGCCCACCCGATTCGCCGGCAGGCTGGGCAGGTCGGAGTTGGCCAGGAAGAACGCCGCCGAGTAGGCGTCGACGGTTCCCGAGGAAAGCAACATCAGCGGCGCGTCGTCGAGCGTCAGTTCCCACTGGCTGAGGAACCGGGTGTCGTCATGCACCAGGCCGCCGATGGAGCCTCTCGGCACGTCCCCGCGGGCGTCGGAGAACATGAACGCGCGACCCTCCAGCACGCCGATCGCGTCCGCTCCCAACTCCGGCGGCAGGTCTCGGGAGGCGCCGCTGGACACCCCCGGCCGTGTCGCTGCGTACGGCATCGGGTCGGCGGGCGTCGGCCGCCGTGATGTCGCGGTCACCCAAACCTCCTCAAGTCGTCGACCGGGTTCGGTCAAGCCGAGCGTCACTCGCAGCGGAAGACGGCCGAGCCGCCGTCAGACTTCGTCATTCCGAGTCAGGGTTCCCGGCCACACACAAGTCATCCCGATGGCGCCCCGCTGCCGTTGGGATGGAAAGCCTTGGAGTTCCGACACATCCAGCCAAAAACGTCCGATCGGCGCGCTCCACCAAGCCGACGACGGGGAGGCGTCAGCCGGTGCGCAGGGAGCGGAACGGGAGACCGCAGGCTGAACGGGGCCCCTCGCACAGGCACCTGACAGACGCCGGTTTCTTCACCTCCGGCGAGGTGGCGGTGTTCTCGCAGGTGCGGATGCTGACGAACAGCTCGGCGGCGAAGCCGGCCGCCCCGAGCAGGGTCAACGCCGCGCCGAGCCGGTGGAACAACGGCATCCGCTATTGGTGATCATCCCGCGCGGTGCCGCCCTCGATGCCCTCGTTCCTACACTTCCCGAATGAACCTGGCCTTCAGCGGCCCCCATCCCCAATCCCCCGGACGACGGGGCGGGCAGCACTGCATGGACGAGTTTTCGGCAAGAGCAGCGTCGGCGTATCACCACCTACTGCGGCGTGCCCAGCAATTCCGTTTTGATGCCGCGGCGGATCAGCAACGAGGTTGGCGGCCAAGCGGCGAAGAAGCCGATGATCAGCCCGACCTGGATAATGAGCCAAAACACCGGACTACCAGGCCGCAGGGCCTCGTGGAAAACAAGAAAATGCATTAGCGCCAGCCAGCCTAATAGGGCGAGCTCGAAGACGGACACGGTCAGCAGGTCGCTCGTGAAAAATTTCCGCATTGCGGCCCACGCTCTTCGACAACCCGTGTGAGCCTCAGCAGAGTAGCGAAATGCAACGCCTATGACCACTGCACCTACATAGTCGCCAACGACTTCGGGCCACACTGTGCTGCCGAATATTTCGAGGCCAACGCCGTAGGTGAGAGGCGTAGCAATGATGACACCCAGAGTGCAGTGCGTGGCACAATGATAAGTTTGGACTATCGTAGGAGCATGTCGCGAGCTCCTGGGCGGGTTGCCGTGCCGGTCCAGCCACCGGGGAGACTGGGGTCTACCCCACTTTCTGTAGGCCAGGACCGCTGCTGGGCCAAGGTAGAGGGCGGTTGCCGGCCAGACTATCTCCATGACCTTGACCGGCTGACGATATCCAAAAATAAATTGGTCAACAACGACAACGGCGGTGCTGGCCAACCCCACAAAGAGCACAGCCCACGAAAGCATCACGAGCCACGTCGGTTGCACAACCATCTCCGTTCGCCTCCAGGGCACTCGATGCAATGTAGGTGGCGGCGGATGTGACGAACTCCGCCACCAGGTGAGGAAGGCGACCCAAGTCGAGATGCCGTCTCAAACATGAGAGCACATCGGGCGGTGAGGCATCCGGCATCGCCCACCTGCACAACATCGCGCCTTGCGGGCTGAACAATGAACCCGATGCCGCGGGCCAGTTGCCTGAAGCCCGTCTTCCCGCCCAGCATGCCGGAAACGCCGTCCAGCAGAGTGTTGTCGTTGACGATCTGGAAGCCCGGCTTTCCAGGCTGTGCCGGAACGTACGCCACGCGGGTTGCGATGTATCTCCGAAAGTCCTCGCGGGCGAAGCAGGCCCGGGCGATCAGCGCCAGGTCGCACGCGCTGGTGTACTGACCGGGGCCGTCCAGACCCGAGGGCGTCACCGCGTGGGTATGGTTCGCCCGCGGCCGACGTGCCTCCTGGTTCATCGCGTCGACTCCGCCCTGCCTGCCGTTCTTGCCGCCGCCGACGCGGGGCCAACACGTTGGCCGCGTCGTTTCCCGACCTCAGGAGGAGTCCCAGCCACAAGGTCTCGATCGAGTATCGGCCGCCCTCGACCACCCCCATCAACAAGCCCGGATCGAGATCGGCCAGATCCTCCCGTTTCACGTCGACGACCTGCGCCGAATCGAGGCGCGGGGCATCAGGGCTAACGATCTTTGGTCGATGGGTTCTTCACACTTGGGTCAAGTTTTCATGCGGCCAGGGGAAGACGGCCGCGGCGGGCGTATTCGTCGACGTGGCGTGTGATGGGGGCCAGTGCGGCTCGCATGTCTGGTGGGGCCTGGGGTTGGTCGGCGGCGGTGAGCGGAACGAGCAGCCGGTTGTAGATCTTGGTGTAGAAGACGGCGATGCGGATGCCGTCGTCGATGAGCATGTACCGGTTGGAGCGTGGGAGTCGGCGGATGAGTCCGTTGAGGCGTAGTCGGCGGAGGTCGTAGGTCATCTGGTTGGGTTGGTAGTCGCTGCCGAGCAGACCGGCGGTCAAGGCGCGAAGGCTCTTGTTGGTGAAGCCGGTTGCGGCGAGCAGCGTGTGGCATAGGGCGCCGGTCAGGGCCATGACCCGAGGATCGCCGAACCGTATCGCTGGGGTCCTGCCTCCCGCCGAGTCAACGGTGGGGTGCGCGATTCGCTCGAAGGCTGGACTCGCGAGGACGCAGCCCTGACCGACACGTTCAGCATCCAGGATCCGTCGGTTGCGGGCACGGACGGTTAGGACTACTCGTGGAGCGAATGACCAACTCCCCGACGCTCGGCGTCCGTGCCGAGTGGACCGGCCAACCCGGCTCCACCGCGACGGCCTGCGCATAGAGACCACCGGTCCGTGGCCGGGGTGCCGAAGGCACCCCGGCTGGAAACGCAGATGAGGTCACCCCGAAGGGTGACCTCAT
>NZ_JAEMUW010000062.1 GCF_016598485.1 Micromonospora coerulea
GGGGCCCGGTCACCGGCCCGGTCGAGCGGGCCAGCTACTCAGTCGCACGGTGAGTGTAACGACCCCGGGGCGGCCACGATTCCAGCCTGAGGATGCCGGCGGTCACACCCCGAAACCGGACAGCCCACCCAGACCGGCACAGCCCGGCCGGCGCGAATCGGACAGTCCGCACGACATCGCCGACCTGGCAGTATCCGCGCCCACCCGACACCCGCCACACCGCCGAACCGCAGTCCGTCGGGCCCCCAAAGGTCAGCCCGCGCGGCACGGGCGAACCCGGACTACGTCAGGGCTGGGGGCGACCGTCCCCGGCGCAGGGATCAAGCCTGCGCCCGAAGCCGGGGACGGTCGCCCCCAGCCCCCCACCGCAACCAGAGACCGAAACCAGAGTCCGCAACCACCATCACCAGCCGAAAGCAGAGTTGGGGTTACCCTGACACCATGCAGGCGCTCTCCCCCACGTCGACCCCGACGGCCCACCTGGCCCGACCGGGACGCCCCGCCGTGGTCGCCCGCACCCTCGCCGAGCTGACCGGGCCCACCCAGGGCGTCGTCGAGCTGCCGGTACGGCTGATGTGGAGCAGCGAGCGCGTCTTCGACCTGGCGGAGCCGGACGACCTGCTCTGGATGTACGAGAACGTGCTGCGGGAGACGACCCGCACCGACGACCTGCGCCAGCTGATCAACGGGCGGACGCTGCGCCGGGTGTGGCGGCGCCTGAACCTGCCGCGGGGCGTGCGCCTGGCGTGGGAGAGCCGGCACCGCGGCCTGCGCGCCGCCTGATCGGGCCGGGAGCCGGCACCGCGTGACGCACCTGCACGAGTTCTACCGGGAGGTGGCCCGGGTGGCCCTCGCGGCCGCCGGGCCGCACCGGTTCGTGCTGGGCGGCGGGGTGGCGTGGGCGGCGCACGGTCTGGTCACCCGGCCGACGGAGGACGTGGACCTCTTCGCCGACGTGGAGGGGGCGGCCGCCGCGGCGGCGGCCGGGGTCCGCGCGGCGCTGGAGCGGGCCGGGTTCGAGGTGGTCGACGCCGACCCGGGCAGTGAGCTCGGTGAACTGTTCGACGGGTTCGACCGGGACATGCGCGACTTCGTGGTGAGCCGGCACGGCCGGCAGATCCGGTTGAGCCTGGCCCGCCTCGACCGGTACCGCAGTCCGGTGGTGATGGACCTCGGGCCGGTGATGGACGTCCGCGACCTGATCGCGAACAAGACCGCCGCGCTGGTCAACCGCCGCGAGGTGCGCGACTACATCGACGTGTCCTCGGCGCTGGACCACTACGACGTGGCGGAGCTGCTGGAGCTGGCCCGCCAGGTGGACCCGGCGCTGGACCTGGCGGACGTGCGGGCCGCCGGCCGCTACCTGGACCAGGTGCCGGACCGCCGTTTCGCGCGCTACGGGTTGGACGCCGCGCAGGTGGCGCAGGTGCGCCGGCGGATGGCCGCCTGGCCCCGCTGAGGGCCGGCGGCCGTCGGCCGTCGGCCGGAACGTCACTTGGTGGGCTTGCCGCCGGTCACGCCGAGGATCTCCCCGGTGACGTAGCTGGACTCCTGGGAGGCGAAGAAGACGTACGCGGGGGCCAGCTCGGCCGGCTGCCCGGGGCGGCCCATCGGTGTGTCGGTGCCGAACTGCTTCACCTTCTCCTCCGGCATGGTGGCCGGGATCAGCGGGGTCCAGACCGGGCCGGGCGCGACCGCGTTGACCCGGATGCCCTGGTCGGCCAGGTTCAGCGCGAGGGCCTTGGTGAAGTTCGCGATGGCCGCCTTCGTGGTCGCGTAGTCCAGCAGTTGCGGGGACGGGTTGAAGGCCTGGATCGACGAGCTGTTGATGATGGCCGACCCTTCCGGCAGGTGCGGCACGGCCATCTTGCAGAGCCAGAACATCGCGTACACGTTGGTCTTGAAGACCCGGTCGAACTGCTCGGTGGTGATGTCGAGCAGCCCCTTGTCCTGCGACATCTGGAACGCCGCGTTGTTGACCAGGATGTCGATGCCGCCGAGGTCGGCCAGCGCCCGGTCGACCAGTTGCCGGCAGTGGCCCTCGTCGGTCAGGTCGGTGCGGACGGCCACGCCCCGGCGGCCGGCCTCCTCGACCAGCCGGACGGTGTCCCGGGCGTCGGCCTCCTCCTCTTCGCCGAGGTAGGAGATGAGGACGTCGGCACCCTCCCGGGCGAAGGCGATGGCCACGGCCCGGCCGATACCCGAGTCACCCCCGGTGATCACCGCGCGCTTGCCGTCGAGCCGGTCACTGCCCCGGTACGACTCCTCGCCGTGGTCCGGCTTCGGCCCCATCCGCTGCTCCGAGCCCGGCGCCGACTGTTGCTGCGCGGGCTGCCCCTGCTGCTGGCCGTACTGACGGGTGGGGTCCTGCTGGGTGTACTGGTCCTCGCTCACCGGCGTCTCCTCGTGCCCTTCGTCCCGGGTCGGTCCCCCTGGGCGCTACCCGCGCAGCGGACGGGGAAACGAGCCGGGGATGGCCGAGGTGTTACGCGCGGGCGGCCGGTGACGCTGGTGTGGTGAAACATGACGGGCTGCAGTGGCGGGCGTGACGGCAGCTCGTTATGGTGCGCATCGGTGCCCACGAGGCGCCGCCACCCCCATGGAAAGGCACGGCATGACCTCCTCCTCCGGCGCCTCGCGCCGCCAGGTGCTCGCCGTCGCGGCCGCCGCCGCGACCGCCCCACTGATCGCCGGCGCGCCGGCCCGGGCGGCTGAGTCGACGGGCCCGAAGACCTGGGACCTGACCGTTCTGGGCACCTCGGACACCCACGGCAACGTCTACAACTGGGACTACTACCGGGACGCCGAGTTCGACGACAGCAGGCACAACGACGTCGGCGTCGCCAAGCTGGCCACCCTGGTCAACCAGATCCGCGCGGAGCGCAAGGACAAGGCGACGCTGGTACTCGACGCCGGCGACACCATCCAGGGCACCCCGCTGGCCACGTACTACGCCAAGCAGGAGCCAATCACCGCCACCGGTGAGACGCACCCGATGGCCAACGCGATGAACGTGCTGAAGTACGACGCCGTCACGCTGGGCAACCACGAGTTCAACTACGGCCTGCCGCTGCTGGCGCAGTGGATCGGTCAGCTCGGCTTCCCCGCGCTGGCGGCGAACGCGATCAACGAGGCCACCGGCAAGCCGGCCTTCCTGCCGTACGTGATCAAGAAGGTCGCCCTCGGCGGCTACGACTCCCCGACCATCAACGTCGGCATCCTCGGCCTGACCAACCCCGGCGTGGCGATCTGGGACAAGGCCAACGTCGAGGGCAAGCTGGTCTTCGCCGACATGATCGCCACCGCCGCCAAGTGGGTGCCGGTCATGCGCGAGCGCGGCGCCGACATCGTCATCATCTCCGCCCACGGCGGCGACAGCGGCACCTCCAGCTACGGCCCGGAGCTGCCGAACGAGAACCCCACCGCGCTGATCGCCGAGCAGGTGCCCGGCATCGACGCGATCCTGTTCGGCCACGCGCACAACGACGTGCCGGAGAAGTTCGTCACCAACCTCACCACCGGCGAGCAGGTGCTCACCTCCGAGCCGTCGAAGTGGGGCCAGCGCCTCACCCGGATGGACTTCGGCGTGCAGAAGGTGCGCGGCCGGTGGAAGGTGGTCTCGAAGAAGGCCACCACCCTGAACACCAACACCGTGGTCGAGGACCCGGCGGTCCTGGCGGCCGTGCGCGGCCAGCACGACAAGACCATCTCGTACGTCAACACCGTGGTCGCCCAGTCCACCGTGGAGCTGTCCGCCGCCGAATCGCGGTACAAGGACACCCCGATCCTGGACTTCATCAACCACGTCCAGACCGAGGTGGTCACCACGGCGCTCGCCGGCACCGCGTACGCGGGCCTGCCGGTGCTGTCGATCGCCGCGCCGTTCAGCCGTACCGCCGTCTTCCCGCAGGGTGACGTGCGGATCCGCGACGTGGCGGGCCTCTACGTCTTCGACAACACGCTCGAGGCCGTGGTGCTCACCGGCGCCGAGGTGAAGGCGTACCTGGAGTACTCCGCGAAGTACTTCGTCACGCTGCCGGTGGGTGCGGCGGTCGACCCGAACACGATCAGCGACCCGGCCGTGCCGGACTACAACTACGACGTGATCTCCGGCGTCGACTACGACATCGACATCTCGAAGCCGGTCGGCCAGCGGATCACCCGCCTGGTCCTGCCCGGCACCGACACGCCGGTCGCCGCGGACGCGCAGTTCGTCATCGCGGTGAACAACTACCGGCGCAGCGGTGGCGGCAACTTCCCCGGCATCGTCAAGACCCAGGTCTACAACCAGCAGCAGGAGATCCGCCAGCTGCTCATCGACTGGGCGCAGGCCAAGGGCGTGATCGACCCGGCCGACTTCTTCGTGCCGAACTGGAAGCTGGTCCGCGAGGGCGTGCCGGTCTTCTGATCCGTACCACTGCGACGGGCCGCGGGTCACCACCCGCGGCCCGTCCGCGTCTCAGCCGCCGGGGCCGAGGCGCAGGTGCCACTCGTCGGGGTTGCCGGCCGAGTCGGGGCGGTCCCGGCGGGGCTCGGTCTCGGTGAACTCGACCCGTTCGTCGGGGCGCACCCGCTCCGGCAGCTCGCCGAAGCGCACGTGCCGCAGGAACTCGTACTCGTCGTCGGTGAACGACTCGGCCGGCTCGCTCATACCCGCATTGTGCGTCCGGCCGTCCACCCGCCGCATCAACCTGACGGTCGTGGGTAAGCCGCGCCGGCCGTCGGCGACGGCCGTCCGCGACGAGGTGGAGGACAGTCATGCGCGCGGTACGGATGACCGCTCCCGGGGTGCTGGAACAGGTGGAGGTGCCCACCCCGGACGCCGGGCCGGGTGAGGTGCTGCTGCGCGTAGGCGCGGTCGGGGCCTGCCACTCCGACCTGCACATCCTCGACGCGCCGGCCGGGATGTTCCCCACCCCGATCACCCTCGGACACGAGATCGCCGGCACCGTCGACACCGTCGGCCCCGGCGTGACCGGCTGGTCACCCGGGGACCGCGCCGCCGTGTACGGGATCATCGGCTGCGGCCGCTGCCGCGCCTGCCTTCGCGGGCTGGAGAACCAGTGCCGGGTCGTGGCTGTGGGTGGCATCGGGCTCAGCCGCGACGGCGGGCTGGCCGACCACGTGGTGGTGCCGGCGTCCCGACTGCTGCACATCGGCGACCTGGAGCTGGAGCAGGCCGCCCCGCTCACCGACGCCGGGCTGACCCCGTACCACGCGGTGGAGCTGGCCCGGCCGAACCTGCGCCCCGGCACGTCCTGCGTGGTCATCGGGATCGGCGGGCTCGGGCACATGGCGGTGCAGATCCTGGTCGCCACCACGGCGGTACGGGTCATCGCGGTGGACACCAGCGTGGCCGCGCTTGACCTGGCCACCCGGCTCGGCGCCCACGAGGTGGTACAGGTCGGCCCGGAGACGGTCGAGAAGATCCGCGCGATCGTCGGCCCCCCGCCGGACGGGGCGGATGTGGT
Source organism: Micromonospora coerulea (assembly GCF_016598485.1). GTDB lineage: Bacteria > Actinomycetota > Actinomycetes > Mycobacteriales > Micromonosporaceae > Micromonospora > Micromonospora coerulea. The sequence goes on from NZ_JAEMUW010000062.1 coordinate 5,472, forward strand.
GCTCGACTTCGTCGGGGCGGACCCGACCCTCGCCACCGCCCGCCAGGTCGTCGCCACCGGCGGTCGGGTGATGCTGGTCGGCCTTGCCGGCGGGACGCTGCCCGTCCGGCCGGTCGCCGAGGAGCCGCCCACCCTGCCGATGGAGACCAGCGTGGAGATCCCGTTCTGGGGCACCCGGGCCGAGCTGCAGGAGGTGATCGCGCTGGGCCGCGTCCGGCTGCTCCAAGCCGACGTGCAGATCTTCCCGCTGGAGCGGGCGCCGGAGGCGTACGAACTGCTGCGGCGGGGCGAGATCCAGGGACGGGCGGTGATCGTGCCCTGACCGGTCAGGAGTGAGCGAGAGCGGGGGTCAGCGAGCGCCGGCCCGGGCCGCCGCCACGGTCCCCGAACGGATCGGGGGCAGGCGGTCCAGCAGGGCCAGGGCCGCCCGGACGGGACGGCGGGTGAGGGTCTCGTCGAAGCTCGCCCGGCCCTGGCAGAACCGAACGAACATCCGCCAGCCGGCCGGGGTGGCCAGCAGCCCGTGGAAGACGTCCGGCCGCCGCTCGAAGAGCTCCAACAGCCGGTACCCGGCCCGCATGGACGGCGCCAGAAGCCGGTCGACCGCCCGCTCGTAGCCGTCCAGGTCACCCTCGGCGACGGCCACGCCGGCCAGCCGCCCGGACCGCAGCGCGTAGCTGATCCCCTCCCGACTCCACGGCTCCAGCAGACCCGCCGCGTCGCCGACGACCAGCACCCGGCCCCGGCGCAGTGGCGAGTCCGCCGCCCGGCAGCGGGTCAGATGACCCGAGTCGTGCTCCGGGGTCAGCCCGGCCAGCCCCAGCCGGTCCACGAAGTCCCGCAGGTAGGCGCGGGTCCGCTCCCCCGCGCCCCGGGCGGCGATCACGCCGACGGTGAGCCGGTCACCTTTCGGGAAGACCCAGGCGTACGAACCGGGGACCGCGCCCCAGTCCAGCAGCAGCCGGCCCCGCCAGCGCTCCTGCTCGGCCGGTGGCACCGGCAGCTCCAGCTCCAGCCCGAGGTCGACCTGCCGGTACCGGACGCCGACGTGTCGGGAGGTGACGCCGGAGGAGCCGTCCGCCCCGATGACGGTCCGGGCTCGGACGGTCGCACCGTCGGCGAGCCGCAGGCGTACCTCGTCGGGGTCCTGCTCGACCGCGCGGACGGCGACGCCCTGGCGGACCTCCGCCCCGGCCGCGACCGCGGCCGCGCGCAGCCGGTCGTCGAACTCCTCCCGACGGACCATGGCCACCAGCGGCCCGGCGGCGTGCCGGCGGGTGAAGCCGCGCCGCCCGTCCCGGGTGAACGTCACCCGGTCGACGTGGTCGTGCACCGGCACCTCGATCCGGCCGGTCACCTCCGCCAGCGACGTGCCGATCAGCCCACCCCCGCAGGTCTTGTAGCGGGGGTGGGTGGCGCGCTCGACGACCAGCGTGCGGACCCCGGCGCGGGCGGCGGCGTGCGCCGCCGACAGCCCGGCGGGGCCGGCTCCGACGACGGCGAGATCCCAGACGATCACGGATGCAGCGTAGGCCAGATCGCCGCGCGGGCGCCCGCCGCAACTCCCCGATCGGGTGGGTATCAAAGGTCGACCGGGGGGTAACCGCCCGGCGCAGGCCGCCCGCGGGCCGGGCGGGTCACGCCGAGGAGGACGTCATGCAGCAGGTACGGCTGTCGGAGGTCGAGGAACGGGTGTACCAGGCGGTAACCGCGCTGGAGACCCGGGGACACGTCCCCTACCCCGATACGATCGCCCACGAGACCGGGATGAACGAGGAGGAGCTGCAGGCGCCCCTGCACCAGCTCACCGAGAAGGGCCTGCTGCACCGGGAGGACTCCCCGATGGCGGGGCTGGACTTCGGGCCGCGGTGGTGTGCGCGCCAGATGGCGTGAGTTCCGTTTGCCCCTCGGTTCCGTTTGCCCCTCCCGGGCCGGGGTAGCGGTCAGCAATGCGTGATCGACGGTCGTCGGGGGGCACCATGAGCGCGGACCGGTCGTCCGCACCGCCCGACACCGGATACGACAACCGCAAACGCTGGCAGGCGCTCGGTGTCGGCCTGGTCGCCGCGTTCATGACCCTGCTCGACGTCAGCATCGTCAACGTCGCCGTGCCGTCGATGGACCGCGCGCTGCACGCGACGCCCAGCGACCTCCAGTGGGTCCTGTCCGGGTACGCGCTCACCTTCGGACTGGTGCTGGTGCCCGCCGGGCGCTTCGGCGACGCCCGGGGCCGACGCAACGCGTTCGTGCTCGGGGTGGCGCTGTTCACGGTGACCAGTGCGCTGGCCGGGATTGCCCGCTCCCCGGAGTGGCTGGTCGTCGCCCGGCTGTTGCAGGGCGCCGCGGCCGGCATCGTCAATCCACAGGTGAGCGGGCTGATCCAGCAGCTGTTCCGTGGTGCGGAACGTGGCCGGGCGTTCGGCCTGCTGGGGGCGACCATCGGCATCTCCACCGCGGTCGGGCCGCTGCTCGGCGGGCTGCTCATCCAACTCGGTGGGGAGGAGCACGGCTGGCGGTGGGTCTTCTTCGTCAACGTGCCGGTCGGCATCGTGGCGGTGCTGCTGGCCTGGCGACTGCTGCCGACGCGGCCCACCGGCCAACAGGACCGGCACCGGCTCGACCCGGTCGGGGTGCTGCTGCTCGGCGTCGGCGTGACCCTGGTGCTGCTGCCCCTGGTGCAACGCGAGCAGTGGCAGACGCCGTGGAAGTGGGCGCTCATCCCGGCCGGCCTCGCCGTCCTCGTCGCCTTCGGCCTCTGGGAACGCTGGTACGCCCGGCACCGGCCGCCGCTGTTCGACCTGCGGCTGTTGGGGCTGCGCTCGTACCTCCTCGGGGCGCTGATCGCGCTGGTCTACTTCGGCGGCTTCACCGCCATCTTCTTCATCTTCACCCTCTACCTGCAGAACGGTCTCGGCTACAGCGCGCTGGTCGCCGGCCTGGCGATCACCCCGTTCGCGCTGGGCTCGGCCGCCGCGTCGGCCCTCGGCGGCCGGGTGGTCAACCGGTACGGGCGGCCGCTGGTCGCCATCGGCCTGCTCGTCGTGGTGGTCGGGCTCGCCGCGACAGTCTGGATCCTGCGGGACTCACCCACCCACTCGGTGCCGCTGCTGACCGCGGGGCCGCTGCTGCTGGCCGGGCTGGGCAGCGGCCTGGTCATCGCCCCGAACCAGACGCTCACCCTCTCCGAGGTGCCGGTGCCGCCGGCGGGCAGCGGCGCGGGCATGCTCCAGACCGGCCAGCGGATCGGATCGGCCGCCGGGATCGCGGCGGTCGGGTCGCTGTTCTTCTCCTCGCTGTCCGGCAGTCGAGGCGACTGGGCGACGGCCTTCCGGCATGCGCTGCTGCTGGCCACCGGGATCATCGTGCTCGCGCTGGTGGCGGCGGTGGTGGACATCTCCTTGGGGCGGCGTCGTCGCGCTTGAGCTGTCGCTTGGTTGCTGTTGGTCGGTGGTTGCTGTTGGGGGGTGGGGGCGACCGTCCCCGGCTTCGGGCGGTCAGGCTTGATCCCTGCGCCGGGGACGGTCGCCCCCAGCCCCGACCTGGTCGGCGTCCGCCCGGCCGGCACCGTCTTTGGTGGGTACGTGGATACGCCGCTGGCCGGCACCCCTGTCTCGGG
>NZ_JAEMUW010000063.1 GCF_016598485.1 Micromonospora coerulea
TACCCTGCTGCTGCGCCCGCACCCGACCTTCCGGCCCACCGACGTGGCCAGGGTGGCCGAGTGGTTCGGCGCCATGCAGGCCCAGGACGCGGCGAGCGGGATGTGGTCGCTGGGCGTCCTCGCTTCCCGGGTGCACCCGCGCCGACGTCCAGACCGCGCTGGAGCGCCGGGAAGCGTTGCGGACCTGGCCGATGCGCGGGACGGTCCATCTCGTACCGCCGCGGGACGCCCGATGGATGCTGGCGGTGACCGGCGTCCGCGCGCTGGCCGGAGCGGCGGCCCGCCGGGCCGCCCTCGGGCTGACCGAGCCCGACGCCGACCGGGCGGCCGACGTGCTGGGCACCGCGCTGGCCGGCGGCGGCCGGCTCACCAGGGCCCAGTGCCTGGCCACCCTCGCCGCGGCCGGGCTCGACCCGACCGGCCAACGCGGCTACCACCTGCTCTGGTACGCCAGCCAGCGGGGCGTCACCTGCATCGCCCCGCATCTCGGCAGGGAGCAGACATTCGCCCTGCTCGACGAGTGGGCGCCCGAGCCGCACCGGCCGGAGCGCGACGAGGCGCTGGACATCCTGGCGTCGCGCTACTTCCGCAGCCACGGCCCCACCACCCGGCAGGACTTCGCCGGCTGGACCGGGCTGACCGTCGCCGACGCCCGGCGGGGCATCGCCGTGGCCGGCGACGCCCTGGCCACCGTCCGGGTCGACGATACCGAGGCGGTCGTCGACGCGGCGCTGCTCGACGCGCCCCGCGGGCCGGTCGACGACCTGCACCTGCTGCCCGGATTCGACGAATACCTGCTCGGGTTCAAGGACCGGACCCTGATGCTCGACCCGGCGCACAAGCAGGCGGTCATCCCGGGCGGCAACGGGGTCTTCCAGTCCACGGTCGTCCGCGCCGGTCGGGTGGTCGGCACCTGGAAGCGCACCCTCACCAGGACCCGGGCCACGGTCACCGTGCACCCGCTGGCCCCGTTCGACGCCGCGCTGCGCAGCCGGGTCGAGACCGCACTGGAGGGATACGCCCGCTTCCTCGACCTGCCCCTTCGTCACTCCTGGTGACCCCGCAGCGGATGCCGGGCCAGGTCGGCCGGGGTGTCCAGGTCCAGGGGCGAGCCCAGGCCGTCGCACGGCACCACGGTCACCAGGTCGGGGCGGGCCCGCAGGAGGTCGCGAGCACCCCGGTCCCCCGTCGCGTATTGGTCGAGCAGCGGCCACACGGCGCGGTCGAGCAGCACCGGATGCCCGACCCGCCCGGCGTAACCGGCAGCCGCGACGGACGCGCCAGCCGCGTGGGCCGCGCACACCCGACGCACCGCCGCCGGGCTGAGCGACGGCTGGTCGACGAGCACCACCACGGCGGCCCGGACGTGCTCCGGCAGCGACGCAAGGCCACCACGCAGCGAACTGCCCAGCCCGTCCCGCCAGTGCCGGTTGACGACCAGCACGGTTCCGGGCAGCTCGGGCAGTGCGTCCGCGCCCGCGCCGACGACGACGTGCACGGGCGCGCAGCCGCCGGCCCGCAGCAGGCGGACCGCGCGCCGGACGAGAGGCTCGCCGTCCAGCTCGACCAGCGCCTTCGGCCGGCCGAACCGGCGCCCCGCACCGGCGGCGAGGAGCAGCCCGGCGACGGTCACCGCGGCGACACCGCGGGCTGCCAGGGCCGGTCCGAGGCGCGGCGGACCGGGCCAGTCAGTCCGCGCAGCGCCCGACCGGTGCCGCCGTGTCGCCGGGCCACCACCTCCGCCGCGATACCCAGCGCGATCTCCGGTACCTCGTCCATGCCGCTCCACCGATCCCCACCCGTCGGACTTCGCCCGGATTTGTCCGTTAACAGCAGGAACGACGGTAGTCTGACCCGGTGCGGGGCGGGCGGGAGAGCGGGAAGCCGGCGGACGACCAGTGGTCGTCCCGGCTCGCCCTCACCGTCAACGGCGTCGGCCACGACCTGACGCTCGACAACCGGACCACCCTGCTGGACGCGTTGCGGGAACGGCTCGGCCTGACCGGCAGCAAGAAGGGCTGCGACCACGGGCAGTGCGGCTCGTGCACGGTGCTGCTCGACGGCCGCCGGGTGAAGAGCTGCCTGGTCCTGGCGGTCACCCTCGACGGGCGGGAGGTGATCACGGTGGAGGGACTCGCCGGACGCCGGCTCTACCCGCTCCAGGCCGCCTTCGTCGCGCACGACGCCTTCCAGTGCGGCTACTGCACCCCCGGCCAGATCTGCTCCGCACGCGGGATGCTCGACGAGGTGAGCCGGGACTGGCCCAGCGCGGTGACCGCCGACCTGACCGCGCCGGTGGAGCTGACCGACGCGGAGGTGCGGGAACGGATGAGCGGCAACCTGTGCCGCTGCGCCGCGTACCCGAACATCGTGACCGCGATCCGCGCGGCGGCGTCGTCCCGGTGAGAGCCTTCCGCTACCACCGGCCCGCCGACGTCGCGGAGGCGGTCGCGCTGCTCGACGCCGACCCGGAGGCGGCGTACCTGGGCGGTGGCACCAACCTGGTGGACCTGATGAAGCTCGGCGTGCAACGGCCCGGCCTGCTGGTCGACGTCACCGGGCTGCCGCTCGACACGGTGGAGCCGGGGCCGGACGGCGGGCTGCGGATCGGCGCCACGGTGCGCAACAGCGACCTCGCCGCGCACCCGCTGGTCCGGCGGGACTACCCGGTGCTCGCCCGGGCCCTGCTCGACGCCGCCTCCGGGCAGTTGCGCAACATGGCGACCACCGCCGGCAACCTGCTGCAACGCACCCGCTGCGCCTACTTCCAGGACACCGCGAAGGCGTGCAACAAGCGGGAGCCCGGCACCGGCTGCGCGGCGCTGCACGGGCAGAACCGCGAGCTGGCCATCCTCGGCTGGTCCGAGCGCTGCGTGGCGACCCACCCGTCGGACCTGGCGGTCGCCCTGGTCGCGCTGGACGCCGTGGTGGAGGTGCGCGAGCCGGGCGGCCCCCGGGACGTGCCGCTCGCCGAGCTGCACCGGACGCCCGGCGACCACCCCGAGCGGGAGACCACGCTCCCCCGCGGCGCGCTGATCACCGCGGTACGCGTCCCGCCGCTGCCGTTCGCCCGGCGATCCACCTACCTCAAGGTGCGCGACCGGGCCGCGTTCGCGTTCGCGGTCGGCTCGGTAGCGGCGGCGCTCGACCTGGACGGGGACGTGGTCCGCGACGTCCGGCTGGCGTACGGCGCGGTCGCGCACCAGCCGTGGCGGGCGTACCGGGCGGAGGAACTGCTGCGCGGCCGGCCGTTCACCGCCGAGCTGGCCGCCCAGGCCGCGGACGCCGAGCTCGCCGCGGCTCGGCCCTTGCGGCACAACGGGTTCAAGGTGCCGCTGATCCGCAACATCACCGTCCGCGCGCTGACCGGGCTGGCCGGGTCGGTGCGGCCGTGAGCGCGCCGCCGGTCGGCGCGGTGGGCCGCGAACATCCGCGGCTGGAGGGCCGGGACAAGGTCACCGGGGCGGCCCGGTATGCGGTCGAGTACCCGGTCGAGAACGTGACGTACGGCTGGGCCGTGCCGGCGGCCGCGACCCGCGGCCGGATCCTCCGGGTCGACGCGGCCCCGGCGCTGGCCCTGCCCGGGGTGCTCGACGTGCTGCACCACGGCAACGCGCCCCGCCTGACGCCCGGGGTGGACGCGGACCTGTTCCTGCTCCAGGAGCCGGCCGTGCACTACCGGGGGCAGTTCGTCGCCGTCGTGGTGGCGGAGACCATCGAGGCGGCCCGGGAGGCGGCCCGGCTGGTCCGGATCGACTACGACACCGAGCCGCACACCACCGTGCTCTCGGAACACCACCCCGGGCTGTACCGACCGAACAAGGTCAACCCGAGCTATCCAACCGACACCGAGGACGGTGACTTCGACGGCGGCTTCGCCGCCGCCGAGGTCCGGGTCGACGCCACCTACCGGACCCCGGCCTACCACAACAACCCGATGGAGCCGCACGCCACCACCGCACGGTGGCGGGACGGGCGGCTGCTGGTGCACGACTCCAATCAGGGTTCCACCCCGGTGCAGGCGACCCTCGCGGAACTGTTCGCGCTGCCCCGGGAGGCGGTCCGGGTGGTCGCCGAGCACGTCGGCGGCGGGTTCGGCAGCAAGGGGTACGCCAAGGCGGCCGTGGTGCTCGCCGCGCTGGCCGCCCGGCAGGTGGACCGGCCCGTCCGGCTGGCGCTCACCCGGCAGCAGCTCTTCGGCCCGATCGGGTACCGCGCCCCGACGATCCAGCGGGTCCGGCTCGGCGCCGACGCCGACGGCCGGATCGCCGCGGTCTGCCACGACGCCATCAGCCAGACCTCGACGCTGACCGAGTTCGCCGAGCAGGCCGCCGTCTACACCCGCAGCATGTACGCCGGCCGCCACCGACGCACCACCCACCGGGTGGTCCGGCTGGACGTGCCGACCCCGTTCTGGATGCGGGCGCCGGGCGAGTGCCCGGGGGCGTACGCGCTGGAGTCCGCGATGGACGAGCTGGCGACGGCGTGTGGCATCGACCCGGTCGAGCTGCGGATTCGGAACGACCCGGCGGTCGATCCCGAGCAGGGTCTGCCGTTCACCAGCCGGAACCTGGTGGCCTGCCTGCGCGACGGGGCACGCCGGTTCGGCTGGGCGGACCGCGATCCGACGCCGGGGGTCCGGCGCGACGGGCGCTGGCTGGTCGGCACCGGCGTCGCGGGCGCCAGCTACCCGGCCCGCGCCCGGGCCGCCGCGGCGGCGGCCACCGCCGCACCGGACGGCACCTTCGAGGTACGGATCAACGCGACCGACATCGGCACCGGCGCGCGGACCGCGCTGTGGCAGGTGGCCGCCGACGCGCTGGACGTACCCGTGGACCGGGTCGCGATCCGGGTGGGCGACAGCGACCTGCCGGCCGCGGGCGTGGCCGGCGGCTCGATGGGCACCGCCTCGTGGAGCTGGGCGGTGATCCGCGCCTGCGAGGGGCTGCGCGACCGGCTCCGGCAGGCCCCGGGCGGGGCGGTGCCGGCCGACGGGCTGACGGTCGAGGTGAGCACGGCCGACGAGGTCCGCGCCCAACGCCCCCTGCCCCGGTACGCCTACGGCGCCCACTTCTGCGAGGTGCGGGTGGACGCGGACACCGGCGAGGTCCGGGTGCCCCGTCTGCTCGGCGTCTTCGCCGCGGGCCGGGTGGTGAACCCGACCACCGCCCGCAGCCAGCTCATCGGCGGCATGACGATGGGGATGTCGATGGCGCTGCACGAGGAGGGTCTGCTCGACGAGCGGTACGGCGACTGGGTCAACCACGACCTCGCCATGTACCACGTCAGCGTCTGCGCGGACGTCGAGCGGATCGAGGCGTACTGGCTGCCGGAGGAGGACCCCGAGCTCAACCCGGCCGGGGTGAAGGGGATCGGCGAGATCGGCATCGTGGGCACGGCCGCCGCGATCACGAACGCCGTGCACCACGCGACCGGGGTACGGGTCCGGGACCTGCCGGTCCGGCTGGACAAGCTGCTGGAACGCCCGCCCACGCGGTGACGAGCCGTCGCGAGCGGTCACGGCTCGGCGAGCGTCCAGTTCACCCCATCGCCGGGAACTTTCCGCACCGCGGCGTGCGGCTGGCACGGTTGCTGTACATGCTCACCTCAGCCAGCCGAGGAAACGCCGATGCAGCGTGCCGGCGGGCGCCCAGGTCAGGTCCTCGGCAGCGCGGAGGAGCTGCGCACCCATGTACAGCGCCAGGGACACCGGCGCGTCCTCGAACTCCGCCCGCAGCTCCTGCCGTCGTGTCAAACACGGCCAGGGTGCCCCGCAACCGCCGCAGCTCCAGATCGGCAGCACCGGCCGGTGGGTGCTCACTCGCCGCGCCCCAGGAACGGTGCCGTCACCGAGCGATCAACCGTCCCACCGCCCGCCTGTGGCGGGCGCGGGACATCCCGTGCCTGATCCAGCAACCGCCGCCGGGCCGCCTCCTGCTCACCTGTCTGGATCCGCTGCCCGGTGCCCGGCGGAACCGGGGACAACGGGTTGATCCGGCTGGTGAACCAGTGCAGCAGTTCGACGATCGTGTTCAGGGGTCCGCTCCCTCCACTCCGAGAGCACGAACCCGCCGTCAATGAATGACGTTTGCGTCCTACACCCTCGTCCAACGAGGACAGCGTTACCCCGCGTTCATCGCCGATCCAGAGAGCGACCGTCCGCTAACGGCCTGCGCTGTCCGCTGTCGGTCGGCGCCGAGGGGCGTACTGGTCGCACAGCTCGCGCAGGGTCACGGCCTCGGGCACCCCGGCCTGCTCCACCCTCGCCAACACCTCGGCCGCCCGCCACCAGTTCGACGGGACCACCCGTCCGGATGCCACAGCCTCCGCGGCAAGAGCGGTCGCCTCATCAGGCTGGCCGGCGGCAACCAGGGCAAGGCCGAGGTCCAGGCGGGCCGAGGCGGACCGCCGCGGTCGCGCCCCACCATCGCCGTTCGGGTCCAGATCGGCAAGCACAGCGCGAGCGACGTGCTCGGCACCCGGGTCGCCCGCCCAGGCCAGCGTCGTAGCCGTGTAGGCGGCAGCCTTGGCCGGGTCGTAGCGATAGTGGTGCTCGGCTCGCTCAGGAACCGGCAGGTTCGCCGTCAGCCGCTCCACTCGGTCCAAGGCCCGCCGGGTCTCAAGAACGTCACCCATCCGAGCCCAGGCGCGTGCCTCCTGTGCGGTGGCCTGGATGTGGGCGGAGCTGCCCTCCGGCGCGACCCGCTGGGCCTGCCGGGAAAGGTCAAGCGCCTTGCGGTAATCACCTTGGGTGAGCACGTCCCAGGCGCGAGTCTCCAGACACCACCCTCGAATCTCGGAATGCTCGACGTGATTGGCCAGGTCAACAGCGGCCCTGAGGTGCGCTGCCGCCGCCGCTCGCTGTTGCAGGTCGATATGAACAGTGGCCCGCAGCACCGCCAGCCAGCCGCCAGCGACCAGGAGCCGGCGTTGCTGAGCAAGCGTGACTCGCCCGTCGAGGAGACGCCCCACGTAGGCCAGGTGCCGCCGCACCAATGGCAACAAGTCCGCAGGCGCCATGGTCGGATAGGCACTGGCGAGGTCATCGACGCTCTGCTCGATACGGTCGAGCACCTCCTTGCCCACATCGCTGGCGGCAACCCTCAGGCGCAGCTCGGCGGCCTCGGCAGCATGGTCGACCGGCGCATCGACCAAGCGAGCAAGCGCGCCCTCGGCGTTGAGAACCCGGTCCAGATGGCGCGCGGTGTCGGTCGTGGGAGCCTTGAGCCCGACCTCAAGCTCATGCAGGTGGCTCTTGCTTCGATGGGCAAGCTGCCCCAGACACCGAAGGGACAGTCCGCGTCGTTCGCGGAACTCACGCAGGGCTGCGCCGAAACGTGGGTCGACGGCTGATGCCACGGCGCCGCTCCCAATTAGAGGTCTGGGCGGCAGCTCCGCCAGCCCATACCCCGGCGGGCCACCGCTATCGACCGTACCCCATGCGTCGTCGACCTCGACTTCGACATTCCAGGACCCGACGCGCGCTCTGCGGCAAGGACGCTACGGGCAACCTACCTCGACGCCATCACAAGCCCTGCGCCGAACAAAAGCACGCCGAGGATCGCGGCATGAGCCAGTGCGTCGAGGCATCCACTAACGTGCGGGTCGTGGCAGCCATAGCAGCGGGAGCGTTCCGTCGAACGGCGATCGAGCGATCAGACCAGCGCGTCGCATGGGAACGGACGGACCAGGCCTTCTTCGCTGCCGGAGCGTGTCACATCCTCGCCTGGGTCTGCCGAGATTCCTACCCAGACCGGCCGATCGAGATAGCGGGGGTGTGCCTCGCGGACGACTCGCAGGTCTTCCACACCTACGCGATCTGGGATGGCTGGGCGTTCGACCACTCAGGCTGGAATCCCGAGCCGCAATTGCTCCTGGTCAACACAGAGTTCGAGGGCCACCCGCTAAAGCGCATCAAGATCGCAGACAGTCTCGCCGAGTTCTGCGAGAAGCGCCACCACCGCATGCCGAACCAGTACTGGCACGACCCGCTCCCCCGCGCTCGCGACTACGTGGGCCGATACATCCCACCTTGGGCGTAGCGCCTCCGGCGCACAACCGCCGGCCGGAGTAGGCGTTCACTTACCGACCGCTGGTGACGCACCGTGACGCCCGGTCAGCGGCATGTCCGTGCATCACTCGAACGCGTTGATCTCTCTCCATGCAGTATCGACAATCGAGCTATATGCGTCAGACCCAAGCTCGGGGATCAGGCCATCGAGCGACGCGAGCAGGCGAGATACCACCTCGGTCTCCGCAGGATCGCGCGCTGGGAGAACACCATCGAAGTCCGCGAACGAGATGACCTCTCGGATCGCGATGGCCTCGGCATAGGTCATGGAGAAGCTGACCCTGCCCGTGTCGTCGAGTTCTGCGTGCACACGGGACATCGTGCAGCATGCACGCTCATCAGCAGATGCGGATGCTCGGCGCGGACGGCGCAGGTCTAGGCCCGTGACAGAGCGCCACTCTGTCGGCGTTGATGAGGTGAATTCCGACTACTCGATCAACGGAGCCTGCCAGTCAGTCTCAACCCCCGATCCGTGGCCCAACCCCGTCAGAGTCGATGATGGAGTCGAGGCGTTCACCCTCGTCGCCGGTAGCGGGCCGGCCCTGACCTTCGTTCGCGCCCGGTCATGAGCGACCGCGC
>NZ_JAEMUW010000064.1 GCF_016598485.1 Micromonospora coerulea
TGAATCGGGCATCAGGCGTAGACGACCCCAAGCCCGCGCGGGCGAGCCGGACATTCGACACCAGATCGCCGACCCGGCGCTGTCCACGCCCGGCGGACATCGCACCCAGACCCGGCCAGCGGCGGCCGGTGGAACACCATCGCTGCCCTCGCACCGGATTGACCTCCATGGCGTCCCACCGGCGCCGGACCGACACCCGCACCCCGGAATCACCCGGCGCGGACGAACGCACCCGGACCACGTCAGGGCTGGGGGCGACCGTCCAAGGCGCAGGGATCAAGCCTGACCGCCCGAAGCCAGGGACGGTCGCCCCCAGCGCCCCGCCGCTCAGCGCAGGTCGTTGGCCTCGCGGATGACGGTGACGAGTTCGTCGATGATGCCGGTCAGCGCGAAGTCCTTCGGGGTGAAGACGCGGGCCACCCCGGCGGCCCGGAGCGCCTCGGCGTCCCCGGCGGGGATGATGCCGCCGACGACCACGGGCAGGTCACCCCGCCCCGCGGCCCGCAGGCCGTCCAGCACCGCCGGCACGGCCGCCAGGTGCGAGCCGGAGAGCACCGAGAGGCCGACCAGGTCGACGTCCTCCTCCACGGCCGCGGCGACGATCTGCCCGGCGGTCAGCCGGATGCCCTGGTAGACCACCTCGAAGCCGGCGTCGCGGGCGCGGACGGCGATCTGCTCGGCACCGTTGGAGTGCCCGTCCAGGCCGGGCTTGCCGACGAGCAGCCGCAGCCGGCCGCTGCCCAGCTCCTTCGCGGTCGCGACTACCCGCTCGCGGACGGCGGTCAGGGTGGCGTCGCCGCCGACGCCGGCCGCGCCGGTCAGCCCGGTCGGCGCCCGGTACTCGCCGAAGACCTGGCGTAGCGCGCCGGCCCACTCGCCGGTGGTCACCCCGGCCCGCACGCACTCCAGCGTCGCCGGCATCAGGTTCGTCGTGGTCGCGGCGTCCGCGCGGAGCCGGGCCAGGGCCGCGTCGACGGCCGCCGGGTCCCGACCGGCCCGCCATTCGCGTACGGAGGCGGTGGCCGCCGCCTCGACCGCCGGGTCGACCTGTTCGACCGCCTCGGCGCCGGCGGCGGTCAGCGGGGACGGCTCGGTCTCGGTGAAGCGGTTGACGCCCACCACCACGTCCGCGCCGGACTCCATCCGCCGCCGGCGGTCGGCCAGCGAGGCGACCAGGGCGCTCTTCAGGTAGCCGGTCTCCACGGCGGCCACCACGCCGCCCATCTCCAGCACCTTCTCCAGCTCAACCCGCGCCCCGGTGACGATCCCGTCGACCAGCGCGGTCATCACGTGCGAGCCCTCGAAGAGGTCGGGGTACTCCAGCAGGTCCGACTCGTACGCCAGCACCTGCTGCATCCGCAGCGACCACTGCTGGTCCCACGGGCGGGGCAGGCCGAGCGCCTCGTTCCAGGCGGGCAGCTGCACCGCGCGGGCCCGGGCGTCCCGTGAGAACGTCACGCCGAGCATCTCCAGCACGATGCGCTGGATATTGTTCTCCGGCTGCGCCTCGGTCAGACCCAGGGAGTTGACCTGGACGCCGTAGCGGAACCGGCGCTGCTTCGGGTTCTCCACGCCGTACCGCTCGCGGGTGATCTCGTCCCAGAGGGCGCCGAACGCGCGCATCTTGGCGATCTCCTCGACGAAGCGCACCCCGGCGTTGACGAAGAAGGAGATCCGCTGCACCACGTCGCCCATCCGCTCGGCCGGCAGCTGACCGGAGTCGCGCACCTCGTCGAGCACGGCGACCGCGGTGGCCAGGGCGAAGCCGACCTCCTGCACCGGCGTCGCGCCGGCCTCCTGGAGGTGGTACGAGCAGATGTTGACCGGGTTCCACTTCGGCATCTCGCGCAGCGTGTACGCGATGACGTCGGCGGTGAGCCGCAGCGATGCCGCCGGCGGGAAGATGTACGTCCCCCGGGACAGGTACTCCTTGATGATGTCGTTCTGCGTGGTCCCGCCGCAGCGGGCCAGCTCGGCGCCCTGCTCGGTGGCGACCGTGCCGTAGAGGGCGAGCAGCCACATCGCCGGCGCGTTGATGGTCATCGAGGTGTTCATGTCGGCGAGCGGGATGCCGTCGAAGAGGGCCCGCATGTCGCCGAGGTGCGCCACCGGCACGCCGACCCGGCCGACCTCGCCGGCGGCCAGCTCGTGGTCCGGGTCGTATCCGGTCTGGGTGGGCAGATCGAAGGCGACCGAGAGGCCGGTCTGCCCCTTCGCCAGGTTGCGGCGGAAGAGCGCGTTGGTGGCCGCGGCGGAGGAGTGCCCGGCGTACGTGCGCATCACCCAGGGGCGGTCGCGCTCCGGCAGCCGGCCCGGGAGAGCCTTCTCGTCCATGGCCGGAGTCTAAGTTACCGTTCAGTAAAACGGGCTGTGGAAAACCACACAGGTCCATGTCGCGGACGTCCGGGCGCAGAGCGCCCGACATGGCCCCGAACGCCACACCCCGGACTCCGCACGGTGGCGGCCAGGTCGCACACTGGACGGATGGATGACCAGCTCGCGATCTCCGTACGGGGACTGCGCAAGGCGTACGGCGACAACGTCGCGGTGGCGGGGGTGGACCTCGACGTCCACCGCGGTGAGGTGTTCGCCCTGCTCGGCCCGAACGGCGCGGGCAAGACGACCACGGTGGAGATCCTGGAGGGGTACCGGCAGCGCGACGCCGGCGAGGTCTCCGTGCTGGGCAGCGACCCGGCCCACCCCGACCCGCACTGGCGTTCCCGGGTCGGCATCGTGCTCCAAGGCACCGGCGAGTTCGACGAGCTGACCGTCACCGAGGTGGTTCGGCACTTCTCCGGCTTCTACCCGGACGCCGACGACCCGGTCAAGGTGATCGAACGGGTCGGGCTGGCCGGCAAGGCGGCAGCCCGTACGCACACCCTCTCCGGCGGGCAGAAGCGCCGGCTCGACGTGGCGCTGGGCATCATCGGGCGTCCGGAGCTGCTCTTCCTCGACGAGCCGACCACCGGTTTCGACCCGGAGGCCCGGCGCGAGTTCTGGGAGCTGATCCGGGATCTGGCCGCCGCCGGCACCACCATCGTGCTGACCACGCACTACCTGGACGAGGCGGAGTCGCTCGCCGACCGGGTCGGTGTCATCGCCGGTGGCCGGCTGGTCGAGGTGGCCCCGCCGAACCGGCTGGGCAACCGGCAGGACGCCCTCACCACGGTCTCCTGGCGTACCCCGGAAGGGAAGTTCGAGACCACGGAGAGCGCGACGCCGACGGCCCTGGTGGCGGAGCTGGCCGCGCGCTACGGCGGCGAGATCCCGGGCCTCACGGTGACCCGGCCGACCCTGGAAGACGTCTACCTGAAGATGATCGGACACTGATGACGACCACCACGAAGCCGGCGGCCCCGATCGCCGCGACCCCCGCCCGGCGGCTCGGGCCCGGTGCCCTCGCGCTGCGGCAGGGGCGGCTGGAGATCACCCAGTTCCTGCGCAGCCGGGAGTCCGTCGTCTTCACGATGGGCTTCCCGATCATCATGATCCTGATCTTCGCCGCGATCTTCAACGGCGAGATCGGCGGCGGGGTCAAGTTCACCCAGTACTTCATCACCGGCATGATCGCGACCGGCCTGATGACGGTGAGCTTCCAGAACCTCGGCATCTGGATCCCGATCGAGCGGGACCGGGGCGTGCTCAAGCGGTACCGGGGCACGCCGATGCCGAAGTGGGTGTACTTCGCCGGCAAGGTGATCATGGTGGTGGCGATCGGCGTCGCCGAGACCGCCCTGCTGCTGGTCGTCGCGGTGCTGCTGTTCGGTTTGAAGCTGCCCGACACCGCCACCAAGTGGCTGACCTTCGGCTGGGTCGCCGCGCTCGGCGTCACAGCCTGCACCCTCTGCGGCATTGCCATCTCCTCGCTGGCCCGGACCGCCCGCAGCGGCTCGGCGGTGGTCACCCCGGTGGCGCTGGTGCTCCAGTTCATCTCCGGGGTCTTCTTCGTCTTCACCGAGCTGCCGACCTGGATGCAGCAGGTGGCCGCGCTCTTCCCGCTGAAGTGGATGTGCCAGGGACTGCGCTCGGTCTTCCTGCCGGACAGCTTCGGCGCCCAGGAGCCGGGCGGCTCGTTCGAACTGGGCCGGGTCGCCCTGGTGCTGGCCGCCTGGTGCGTGATCGGCCTGCTGCTCTGCCTGACCACCTTCCGCTGGACCACCAGGCGCGACGGCTGACCGCGGTCCCCGGCCCGTCACCGCCGGTGGAACACTGTGCGACATGCACCACACCCTGACCCGGCGCCGGCTGCTGCTGGCCGGTGCCGGCACGGCCGCCGTCGCCGTGGTCGGCGGCCTCACCGCCCGGGAACTGTCCCAGCCCCGGCCGGAGTCGACACCCGCGCCACCCGACGCTCCGCCGGGTGACGAACGGCTGATCCGCATCGCGTCCGGCGCCCGGGGCCGCGAGGTGGACTTCTGGACGGCGGTCCCCGAGGGGTACGGCGACGGCCGGGGCCTGCCCGTCTGCCTGGTCCTGCACGGCGCGTCCGCCACGGCCCGGGACTTCGGGCGCCTCGGCCTGGCCCGCTTCCTCACCGACGCGGTACGCCGGGGCGCACCGCCGTTCGTGCTGGCCGGCCCCTCCGGTGGCCGGCTCTCCTGGCGTCGTTCGGGGCACGACGACCCGCAGCGGATGGTGCGGGAGGAGGTGCCGACCTGGTGCGCCCGGCGCGGCTTCGACATCGACCGGATGGCCGTGTGGGGCTGGTCGATGGGGGGCTTCGGGGCGCTGCTGCTCGCCGAGGCGTACCCGGGATGGTTGCGGACGGTGGCCGCCTTCTCCCCCGCGGTCCGGCCCGGCGACGCGGTCTTCGCCGGCGCCGACAAGCTGCGGGGCACCCCGGTCGGCCTGTGGTGCGGGCGGCAGGACAACTTTCTCCGCGACGTGCGCGCCCTGGCCCGGGCGCTGCCCGAGCCGCCGGTCCGCACCGCCTGGGCCGACGGCCGGCACAACTTCGCCTACTGGGGCACCGTCATCCCGGACGCCTTCGCCCTGCTGGGCGCGGCCCTCCGCCCGCCCCGCCCGTGACCCGTCGCGGGCGGCGGACGGGTCCCGCCCGACCGCCGCCCGCTCGCCGGACTCAGTACGTGTAGAAGCCCTTGCCGGTCTTGCGGCCCAGGTCGCCCGCGGTGACCATGCGCTGGAGCAGCTCCGGCGGGAAGAACTTCTCGTCGGCCGTGTCGGTGTAGATGTTCTTCGAGGCGTGCAGCAGCACGTCCACACCGGTCAGGTCGGTGGTGGCCAGCGGGCCCATGGCGTGGCCGAAGCCCAGCTTGCAGGCGGTGTCCAGGTCCTCCGCCGAGACCACGCCGGACTCGACCAGCTTGACCGCCTCGACGACCAGCGCGGCGATCAGCCGGGTGGTGACGAAGCCGGCGATGTCCCGGTTGACCACCACGACGGTCTTGCCGATCCCCTCAGCGAACGCCTTCGCCGTGGCCAGGGTCTCGTCGCTGGTCTTGTAGCCGCGGACCAGCTCGCAGAGCTTCATCATCGGCACCGGCGAGAAGAAGTGGGTGCCGACGACCGACTCCGGCCGCTCGGTCACCGCGGCGATCTGGGTGACCGGGATGGCCGAGGTGTTCGTGGCCAGCACCGCGTCGGACTTGCAGATCTTGTCCAGCGCGCGGAACACCTCGTGCTTGATCTCCAGCCGCTCGAAGACCGCCTCGACCACGATGTCCGCGTCGGCGACCGCCTCCAGGTCGGTGGTCGGGGTGATCCGCCCCAGCGCCGCCTCGACCTCGGACGCGTCGATGACGCCCTTGGCCGCGAACTTCTCCAGCGACTTCCGGATGCCGTCGACGCCCCGCTTCGTGGCCGCGTCGTCCAGGTCCCGCAGCGTCACCTGCCAGCCCGCCTGCGCCGCTACCTGGGCGATACCCGAGCCCATCAGCCCGGCACCGACGACCGCGAGTCGACCCGCCATCTGCTTCTCCCTCGCCTGAATGAGTACCTGCCAGCACCCTAGTCGGCGAGCCTGAACGACCGCTAAGCCGTCCGGCGGGTCAGATCTCCAGGGCCGGCTCGTCCGGGACCGTGCCGCGCTCGACCGCCACCCCGAGCGCCCGCAGGTCGGCCACGAAGTCCGGATAACCGCGGTCGACGTGGTGCACGTGGGAGACCTCGGTGACCCCGTCGGCGCATAGCCCGGCGATGATCAGACCGGCGCCGGCCCGGATGTCGGTGGCCCGGACCGGGGCACCGGAGAGCCGGTCCCGGCCGCGTACCACGGCGTGATGCCCGTCGGTCTTGATGTCCGCGCCGAGCCGCATCATCTCGTTGGCGAACATGAACCGGCCGTCGAAGATGTTCTCGGTGATCAGCGACGCACCGTCACTGACGGCGGCCAGCCCGATCGCCATCGGCAGCAGATCGGTGGCGAAGCCCGGGAACGGCAGGGTCACCACGTCCACCGCGGTCGGGCGGTCGTCCATCCGGACCCGGAAGGCGTCGCCACGGGTCTCCACCAGGCCACCGGCCGACACCAGCTTGTCCAGCGCGACCTCCAGGTAGGCCGGCTCGATGCCGGTGACCGTGACGTCCCCACGGGTCATCGCGGCGGCGAACGCCCACGTCCCCGCCACGATCCGGTCCCCCACCGTGGCGTGCCGGACCGGGTGCAGCTCGGGCACCCCGACGATGTGCAGGGTCGACGTGCCCTCCCCTTCGATGCGGGCGCCCATCCGGATCAGCATCGAGCAGATGTCGACGATCTCCGGCTCGCGCGCCGCGTTGTCGATCACCGTGCTGCCCCGGGCCAGCACCGCCGCCATCACCAGGTTCTCCGTGGCGCCGACGCTGGGGAAGTCCAGCACGATGTCCGCGCCGTGCAGGCCGTCCGGGGCGGACGCGATGACGAAGCCGTGCTCACCGGAGATGTCCGCGCCCATCCGGGTCAGGCCGGCGACGTGCATGTCCAGGCCGCGGGAGCCGATCGCGTCCCCGCCGGGATGGGCCACCCGGACGTACCCCCGGCGGGCCAGCAGCGGGCCGAGCACGCAGATGGAGGCGCGCAGCCGCCGGACCAGGTCGTAGTCGGCCTCCGCGCCGGGCCGTTCCGGCACGTCGATGACGACCGAGCGGGAGCGTTCGACCCCGCCGCGGGCCACCATCGGATCGACCGGGTCGTCGGCGCCGAACCGTACGCCGCAGCCGAGCCGGCGCAGCACCTCGCCCATGATGGCGATGTCCGTGATCCGGGGCACGTTGGTGATCACGCTGCGCCCGGGCGCCAGCAGCGCGGCCGCCATCAGCTTCAACGCGGAGTTCTTCGCCCCGACGACGTGGACCGTGCCGGCCAGCCGGGCGTCGCCGGGTACCCGGATGACGTCGACGTCGTTGACGGCCGGATCACCGGCGTCGCCCGGGCCCACCCCGGCCGGCCAGCCGGTCTGGTCCGGCCGTGCCGGGATGGTCAGGTCCGGTATCCGTAGGCTGTGCGTCATGGCCGTCCACCTCACGCGCATCTACACCAAGGCCGGCGACGCCGGCATGACCAGGCTGAGCAACAACGAGCAGGTGCCGAAGACCGATCCACGGATCGCCGCGTACGCGGACGTCGACGAGTGCAACGCGGCGATCGGCGTCGCGCTCGCGTTGGGACAGCTCGACGCCGAGCTGCGGGCAGTGCTGGGGTCGATCCAGAACGACATGTTCGACGTCGGCGCGGACCTGGCCACCCCGGTCGAGCCGGACCCGAAGTACCCGCCTCTGCGGGTCACCGAGGAGTACGTGGAGCGCCTCGAGGGCTGGTGCGACGAGTACAACGCACGCCTGAGCAAGCTCGACTCCTTCATCCTCCCCGGCGGCACCGCTGGCGCGGCACTGCTGCACGTGGCACGGACGATCGCCCGGCGCGCCGAGCGTGCGGCGTGGGCCCTGGTCGCGCACGACCCCGACCGGACCAGTCCCCTTCCGGCAAAGTATCTCAACCGGCTCTCCGATCTGCTCTTTATCCTGTCAAGAACGGCAAATCCGGACGGAGATGTGCTATGGGTGCCGGGCGGGAAGCGCTGACCGTGGGAGCCCTGCACCACGTCGAGATCTGGGTGCCGGACCTCGACGCGGCCCGGCGTAGCTGGGGCTGGCTCCTCGGCGAGCTGGGCTGGACGCCGTTCCAGGACTGGCCGGCCGGCCGGTCCTGGCGGCTCGGCCCGACCTACCTCGTGCTGGAGCAGTCCCCCGGGCTCTCCGGCCAGGTGCACGACCGGCGCGCGCCCGGGCTCAACCACCTGGCCTTCCACGCCGGCCCGCCGGTCGCGGTGGACGCCCTGGTCGCCGCCGCCTCCGAGCATGGCTGGGAGCTGCTCTTCCCCGACCGGCATCCGCAAGCGGGCGGGCCGGGGACGTACGCCGCCTACCTCGTTAACGGGCAGGGGTACGAGGTGGAGCTGGTCGCCGAGGTCGGCTGACGTCGGCGTGGTGAGGTCTCTTCGATACGCCGCTGGCCGGCACCCCGTGTCGGGGTGCCGGCCAACGGCGTGTTGTCTTC
>NZ_JAEMUW010000065.1 GCF_016598485.1 Micromonospora coerulea
CGTCGACCCGGCTGCTTGGCGGGTCGGCTGATCCCAGGAACGCACTGATCTCGGCAGCTCGCGAAGCCGAGCGGTTGGCCGGTCGTCGCGGTCAGGACTACTCACCCGGCCCCCGACCGATGCAGACCGCGACTCTCGACATCCTCTCCGCCGGCCGGCTGGACGTCGGGCTCGGCCTCGGGTGGTCGGACGAGGAGTATCAGGCGACAGGTGCGAGCAGACACCGGCGGGGTCAAGCCCGCGGCTACCTCAATCGACACGGGCAGGGCAGCCGCAGGTAGCGTCCCTCGCCGCCGATTCCAACGGGCGTAGCGGCGAATCCGGCGCCGCCACCGCCCGAGCTTTCTGCGGGTCCGCGCGCCCTAGCTAGGTGCCGACGCGGCGAGTCTCGAGCCGTCCCGGCCCCGGCCCGGTCAACTGCCAGAACTCCTGCGGCAACTGGTCGACAAGGTCCCCGTACTCCTTCGCGCTGGCCGACTCACGAAGGGTATCCAGCACGGCCCGTGCTCCGTCGGTGGCCACCTGGCGATCCACCGCCGCCACGGACTGGATGAACTCGGTGTAGTTCACCTCGGATCCCCTCTCGAACCGGATTGCGGCGGGTACCCGCGCCCGCCGGGGCAAAACGGCGGTTCGCCCACCCTCAGCCGGGTGGCGGAGGGCGGTGGGTGATCCGGCGGGTGAGCGGCACCTGGTACAGACCGGCGCTGGTGACGGCGTAGAACACCGGCAGCACGACGAAGATCACCAGGCCGGCGAGCGGTGCGACCAGGTACCCGATGAGCCCTGCGGCGGCATAGAGGATGACCCCGACGAGTGCCCGCATCCGCTCGGCGGGGAAGTGCCGCTCACTCACCTCCTCCTGGAGCAGGTCTTCGCGCCGAGCCAGGTAGTGGAAGAACGCCAGCCAGCTCGCGCAGAGCAGCGCGCCGATCAGCGCGTAGAAGGCGACGGCCACGCGTTGGTCCTGCTGGTCGTGCTCCTGAAGCGCGTGCGAGACGACGGCGGTCGGGAACGGCAGCAGCGCGGTGGTGAACAGGACGAAGAGGTTCACCCAGTGCAGGCCCCGATCACTCTCCTTGACGCGATTGAACGCGCCCTTGTGGTTCAGCCAGACGATGGCCACGTAGGTGTACGAGGCGAGATAGGCGACGTAACTCGGCCACTGCTCCAGCAGCCCGGACAGCAGGCGACCGGGCGGTACGTCCGGCACCCGGAGATCCAGCACGAGCAGCGTGATGATGATGGCGAAGACGGCGTCGCTGAACGCTACGGCACGGCTGGTGTCCGACCGGGTGCCGATGTCGTCGCTTGGCCTGCTCACGGCCGGTGGCTACCCACCGACGCCCACGATAACCGGCTCCTCGCAACCGAACCAATAGCGCGGATCATGAGCTGGGGGCGAAGCGGATTGCAAGAATTTGACTGCCAGGAGGTCTTGGAGCCGCAGTAGGGGCGGAATCTTCACGCGGGGGTAGTCAATGAAGGCAGTCGTGTACGACGGGCCACGGACAGTCAGCGTCAAGGAGGTGCCGGACGCCAGGATCGAGCGACCGACGGACGCCTTGGTACGCATCACGACGACGAACATCTGCGGGTCCGACCTGCACATGTACGACGGGCGCACGGATCTGCAGCCGGGCACGGTGCTCGGGCACGAGAACATGGGTGAGGTCATCGAGGTCGGCGAAGGGGTCGACCTGGTCAAGGTGGGCGACATGGTCTGCCCGCCGTTCAACGTCTCCTGCGGCGCCTGCGCCAACTGCAACCAGGGCCTGACCGCGTACTGTCTGGTGGCCAACCCGGCGCCCGGCATGGCCGGTGCCGCCTACGGCTACGCCAACATGGGTCCGTACGCGGGCGGCCAGGCCGAATTGCTGCGGGTGCCGTGGGCCGACTTCAACTGCCTGGTTCTCCCGCCGGACGCCCGGGACGTGAGCAGGCAGAAGGACTACGCGATGCTCTCGGACATCTTCCCCACCGGCTGGCACGCGACCGAGCTCGCCTGCGTGCGGCCCGGCGACAATGTGGCGGTCTACGGCGCCGGGCCGGTCGGCCTGCTCGCCGCCTACTCCGCGATCATCAAGGGTGCCAACAAGGTGATGGTGGTCGACCGGCATCCGGACCGGCTGCGCCTGGCGGAACAGATCGGCGCCATTCCCATCGACGATTCCAAGGCATCACCGGTGGACCAGATCCTGGAGCAGACCGGCGGGACGGGCGCGGACCGCGGCTGTGAGGCCGTCGGTCACCAGGCGCACGACCCGAGCGGCCAGGAGAAGTCGGCACTGACGTTGAACAACCTCGTGCACTCCGTGCGGTTCGGCGGCACGATCGGCGTGGTCGGCGTGTTCTTCCCCAAGGACCCAGGATCCCCAGACCCACTGCAGAAACAGGGAAAGGCGCCGTTCGACTACGGCATGTTCTGGTTCAAGGGGCAGAGCATGGGCACCGGTCAGTGCAACGTGAAGAACTACAACCGGCAGCTGATGAACCTCATCGCGAACCACAAGGCCGAGCCCTCCTTCCTGGTGTCGCACGAGCTGAAGCTGGACCAGGCACCGGAGGGGTATCGGAACTTCGATGCCCGCAACGACGGCTGGACCAAGGTCCTGCTGCACCCGGACGGCGGACGCTGACCACGGCTTGGCCCCACAACGCGCGGAGGCGGCACCCGGTGTGGGTGCCGCCTCCGTCGGGTTGGTTACTTAAGGCAGGCGCTGCACGAGCCGCAGGCGGGTCCAGTACCGGCCATGGCCGTCCCGGTCTTCCACACCGCCGTACGCAGCAGCCACTGCATGGCCTGCGGACCGTCGTGACCCGCCCGTTCCGCCAGGGACCAGCAGGTCTTGCGTACCGCGCCCGACAGCAGCCCTTCCACGAACGTCGGGCGCGTTGTTCCTGGCTCGGCTGTTCGTCGAGCGGTGACGTCCTTCGCCCGCGCGGTGTCGCGCCCCTTACCACTGGCCCTTGCCGGGTGCGGGAATCCCCAGCGTGACAGTGCACCGATATGACAGGTTTGTCCGTGACGGAGCCGTCGGTCGGGCAGGTGCGTCGACGGGTGGGGTCGACTCGGGGGCGCACATGAGGGCATTGGTCAAGGTAGGGGTCATCGTGGTCGGGGGGTTGGCCCTCCGCAGGTTCCTGCTTCCGTCGGGCCGTCATGGGCCCTGGCAACGGGCCCCGTTGATGCGGCGCGAGCCGCGGTGGCACGTGGTGACCGTGAACCCGGCCCGCGACGAGCTGACCCCGGACTCGCCACTTCCGGAGCCACTGGCCGGTCTCGGTGACGCCGTGGACGTGCAGATCCGCCGCGCCCCGGCCGACCGCGGCATCGAGCTGGCGGTACGGCTGCGTGACGGCGCCCAGTCGCCGGTGACGGCGGGAGCCAGGCGACTCGCGGGTCGCGATCCCAACCAGGCGATCCGCGCCGCACTGCGCGAGGCGAAGCAGTTGCTGGAGACCGGCGAGGTGCTGCACCCCGACTCTCCACCCACCACCCAGACGACGGCGGTCAACAAACCGCTGCAGATGGCGACGCGGCAGGGGCGGCGGGAGGGGCGACTGTGAAGGCACTGTTGTGGCAAGGCGTCAACGACCTGTCGGTGGACGAGGTTCCGGACCCGACGATGCGCAACGAGCAGGACGCCATCATCCGGGTGCGCAAGACGGCGACGTGCGGCTCCGACCTGCACCTGCTGGGTGGGTACAATCCGTTCATGGAGCGGGGCGACGTCCTCGGGCACGAGTTCCTGGGCGAGGTGGTCGAGGTCGGCCCGCAGGTGCGTAAGCACAAGGTGGGCGACCGGGTGGTGGTCTGCTCGTTCGTCTCCTGCGGCCGCTGCTGGTACTGCCAGCAGCAGCAGTACTCCTTGTGCGACAACGGCAACACCAACCCCGCGATCACCGAGAACGTCTGGGGCTTCGCACCCGGCGGCTGCTACGGCTACTCGCACGCGCTCGGCGGCTTCGCGGGCAGCCACGCCGAGTACATCCGCGTTCCGTACGCCGACCAGGGGGCCTTCACCGTCCCAGACGGGGTGAGCGACGAGCGTGCTCTCTTCGCCTCCGATGCCGCCCCGACCGGCTGGATGGGCGCGGACCTCGGTGGGGTCAAGGCCGGTGACGTGGTCGCGGTGTGGGGCGCGGGCGGGGTGGGCCAGATGGCGGCACGCGCGGCGGTCCTGCTCGGCGCGGAGCGGGTGATCATCATCGACCGTTTCGCCAATCGACTGCAGATGGCGGAGAAGTACCTGGGGGTGGAGGCGCTCAACTACCAGACCCAGGACGTCGGCGGTGAACTGCTGGAACGCAGCGGCGGGCGCGGGCCTGACGTGTGCATTGAGGCGGTGGGGATGGAGTCCCACAGCACCGGACCGCAATACCTGTACGACCAGGTCAAACAGCAGCTGCGCCTGGAATCGGACCGTCCGATCGCCGCCCGGGAGGCCATCTACCACTGCCGCAAGGGCGGAAGCGTGTTCCTGCTCGGCGTCTTCGCCAACCTTGTCGACAAGTTCCCGCTCGGGGCGCTGATGAACAAGGGCCTCACCCTGCGCGGCGCCCAACAGCACGGACACCGCTACATCCCGATGTTGCTCGAACGGATGGCACGGGGCGACCTGGTCACCGAGCACCTCGCGACACACACCATGCCACTCGACGAGGCGCCACAGGGATACAACATGTTCAAGAACAAGCTCGACGGCTGCGTACGCGCCGTCTTCGAGCCCGCCCGCTGATCGGTATGCGGGGTCGTGTCGCCGGTCGGCTCGACACGAACGGGGCGATGAGGACCCGGTAGGGGCGGTGGTTCGTCGGCAGCGCCACGACCCTGACGGCGAACCGCCGCGTACCTGGCACATCTATTGGCCGAGCACGTTCGGTAGGTCGGCTACTCATCCAGCCGGTGGTGTTCAGGGTCCTGGACGTCTCGCTGCCCCCGTACCCAGCTCGCTACGGCGGCGGTCGCCCGGCTCGGTCTGCGCACCGAAACCTCCGTGGGCGGCCAGTAGGGCCCCGTCGCGCGCCCGCTCTCCGGGTCGCGGGCGGGTCAGCGTGTGGTCTTGCGGGCAGTCCGCCGGTTGCCGAAGGACTCCATGGTGGTGGCTTTCTTCACCGCGCCCGGGTGGCCTTCGTCGTACGGGCCCGTGCGGGCGCGGCCTTCTTGGCCGGTGCCTTCTTCGCCGGCTCTCTCGATGCCGCCGACGGGACAGGCCCTGTCCGGCCGGGTCGGGCTGCCCGGCATGCGACGCTGCCTCAGCGCCTTTCGTCGAAGCGGCAGATGTTGGTCGTCGGCAGCGGCGGGCAGCCGCTGGCGTTGTCACGGTCCGGTGACCCGATCACGGCGACTTCGTGAGGCACACGCCGGGCCGGCAGCGCTTACCCAGGCGTTTGCCGCTCAGGGCTTCGGGAAGAAGCCGTCGCACCGACAGTCAGGAGCAGCGGATGAACGGGCCCCTAGCCGACGAGCCCGTCGGCGACCTCGAACTCGTGCACACCTTCACCGGGCCCATGCCCACCGGTGTGAGCGTCTCGCACACCGGCCGGGTCTTCGTGAACTTCCCCAAGTGGGGCGACGAGGTGCCCGCCACGGTGGTCGAGCTACGCGACGGCCGCGAGGTGCCCTTCCCGGACCAGGCCTGGAACCAGCCCGCCCGGGACGACGACGCCGGCGCTTTCGTCTCGGTGCAGAGCATCGTGGTGGACCCGGCCGACCGGCTCTGGGTGCTCGACACCGGCAGCCCGATGTTCCGGCCCACGCAGCCGGGCGGGCCGAAACTGGTCCGAGTCGACCTGGACAGCAACTCCGTCGCCCAGGTCATCACCTTCCCGACCGACGTCGCGCTGCCCTCGACGTACCTCAACGACGTGCGGTTCGACCTGCGCCGGGGTGACGCCGGGATCGCCTACATCACCGACTCCTCGGACTCCGGGCCGAACGGGATCGTCGTGGTCGACCTCGCCAGCGGCGCGTCCTGGCGGCGGCTGCACGACCACCCCTCCACCAAGGCCGAGCCGCTGTCCGCCTACCGGCCGATCGTCGAGGGACGGCCGTTCCTGGAACGCCCGGCCGACGGAGCGCCGAAGCCGCTGTCGATGGGGTCGGACGGGATCGCCATCTCCGCCGACGGCTCCCGGCTGCACTACTGTCCCCTCGCCTCCCGCCGCTGGTACAGCGTCGCCACCGACGCGCTCGCCGACCGCGCCCTCACCGAGGACCTGGTCGCCGCCACGGTGGCGGACGAGGGTGACAAGGGCGGCGGCTCCGACGGCCTGGAGACCGACGACGCCGGCCGGTTCTACCTCACCTCCTACGAGCACAACGCCGTGCTGCGCCGCCGGCCGGACGGCGAGTACGAGACCGTCGTGCACGATCCCCGTCTGCTCTGGCCGGACACCATGTCCGTCGCCACGGACGGGCACCTCTACGTCACCGCCAACCAGCTGCACCGGCAGCCGAAGTACCAGCGGGGACAGGACCTGCGGCGCAAGCCGTACGCCCTGTTCCGCACCCGCATCGACGCCGGACCGGTCCTGCTGCGCTGAACCGCCGGGAGTGACCGGGATCGAGGCGGCGACGGTGTCCTTCACGGCGGGGTCGCGGGACGTCCGAGCTTCCCGGACTCGTCGGCCCGGACGAGTGACACCGGCACGGGCGCCGCCGACCGCGGCGGCGCCTGAATCACCAGGGCTGGACTGCGCACCCGTCACCTCAGGAAGACCAGGACCAGGGTCAGCCGACGATCCTGTCGCGCACCGAGGGCTCGTCGAACCGCCCGACGTAGCGACAGGTGGCAACATCTGCAGCGCTTGACGCGGAATCAAGAGACCAACGTGCCAAGTCATCTAAGACGCTGATGAAGCGGCAGGTCAGAGCGTTCCACAGCCAGCAGACCGACGGCCAACGTCCATGCCGTTACCGCCAACGAAGATCATCCGTTACCGAATGTTACCGCCGTCACCTGGGAAGATCTCCATCTCCCCAGGTCAACCGGTCGGGACGGCCGGATTCGAACCGACGACCCCTTGACCCCCAGGCAACCAACACGGGTCCATGACCTGCTGCTCCACAACTGCTGAGCTG
>NZ_JAEMUW010000066.1 GCF_016598485.1 Micromonospora coerulea
GATCCGCGCGTGGCGGAGCGTGACGGCGGCCGCTACCGCTCGGCATCCTGATCTGCCGATGAGCGGACACGTTGCGCCGTCTCTGAGGAGGTTTAGGGGCGTGCGTCGAATTGGGCGCGGGCTTCGAAGACTCGGTCCATGTGCATCTCCGCCCAGTTCTTGATCGCGATCATGACCGGAAACAGTTCATGGCCGAGCGAAGTGAGTTCGTAGTCGACGCGGACCGGTACCGAGGCAGTGACCGTGCGGGTGACCAGGCCGTCGCGCTCCAGCGTGCGCAGGGTCTGAGTGAGCATCTTCTGGCTGACGCCGGCGATGCGGCCGGCGAGTTCGCTGTGCCGCTGCGGGCCGTCGGCGAGGGCTGGGATCACCAGTGCGACCCACTTGTCAGTAAGCCTGCTCAACAGCTCGCGGGTCGGGCACCGTTCCAGGAACGCGTCGTAGTCGCGTTTGGCCTGTTCGCGGCGTTGTGCCGCGGTCGTCGTCGCCATCGTGCCCTCCACCGGTGCCCTAGGCACTTCACGGTACCTACTTTCTGACAGTGCCCGCTGAATCCTACGGTCTTGGTGATCACGAGAGCCCACCAAGGAGACAGCGATGCGCGCAGTCAGCTATTCACAGTTCGGCGGGCCGGAGGTCCTGTACGTGGCAGACGTGCCGGTGCCCGAGCCGGGGCCGGGGCAGGTACGGGTGAGGGTCGCCGCGTCCGTCGTCCACCCAGTCGACCTGATGATCCGCTCCGGTCGGTTCCCGGCCCCGCTGCCGACCGATTTGCCGTACACGCCCGGCTGGGATGTGGCCGGCACCGTCGACGCGGTCGACCCGGCAGTCGAGCAGTTCACGATCGGCGACAAGGTCATCGGCTTCTCGCCATGGCTGCAAACCACGGTCGGTGCCCACGCGGAGTACGTGGTGCTCGACGCAGCCTGGCTGACCCCCGCGCCCGCCGGCGTCCCCGCCACCGAGGCGGCGACCCTGCCGACCAACGGCCTCGCCGCCGCCCAGGCCCTCGACCTGCTCGCGGTCCCGGCGGGTTCGACCGTGCTCGTCACCGGCGCCGCCGGGCAGGTCGGCGGGTTCGTCCTGGCGCTGGCCCGCGCGACCGGCCTGCACGCCACGGGACTCGCCGGAACCGACGACCGTGCGTTCGTGGAGTCGCTAGGCGCGGCATTCCTGTCGCGCTCCGACGACCCGACGGGGACGTTCGATGCGGTCATCGACCTGGCGGTGATCGGCCCCTCGCTCCTGGACCTCATCCGCGACGGCGGCGGCTACGTGGCCGCGTCGCCTCCGCTTCGCCCGGAACCGGTGCGGAAAATCCGGACCTTCGCGCTGGAGGTGCTACCGGACGGATCGCGGCTGGGTGAACTGGTCAAACTCGTTACCAGCGGCGACATCCCGCTTCGGGTCGCCGGCGTGTACCCCTTCGCCGACGCCGCGGCCGCTCACGACCGGCTGGCCAAAGGCGGCGTCCGCGGCGGCGTGGTGATCGTCCCATGACCCCCAGCCAAACCTCCGCCGTCACGATCAACTGACGCGCCCCACGGTCAGTACGCCGCTCCCGCCACGCCTGCTGCGCGGCGCGGCGCGGCGCGAGCACCTTCACCTGATCGACCGTGAACACCCCTACCGGCCAGATGAAAGCCGTCACCGGGGTGGACCTTTTACCAGCAGCGCCAGCGTCGCTAGAAAGGCGCCGCTGTCACCAAGGGGGAAACCGCCCATGCTCACCACCATCGCCAACGTGCTCGCCGGACTGATCGGCGCAGGCATCATCTTCATCGGCGTCCGAGAGATCTGGGCGCCACAGACCGCAGCCGGCTTCGGCATCCCCGACACGCCGACCGAAGACCGCACCTTCCATGCCTGGCTGACCGTCAAGGCCGTGCACGACAGCCTCCGGGCTCTTCATCTTCATCCTGCTGGCTGGGGCCACACCCCACCTGCTGGGCTGGTTCATGCTGGCCGCCGCCGGCATGCCCGCCGGCGACGCACTGATCGTGTTGCGCAGCAACGGGCCCAAGGCGGTCGCCTACGGCATCCACGGGGCCACCGCCGTGGTAATGGTGGCGATCAGCGTGCTCCTGCTCGTCGCGTGACCACGTGTCACGCCGCTTCGGCCGAAGATCGCATTCACTGAAGGGCAGCCTCTCTCCATGCTCAGCTTCGAGATCAATCCGATCGGTACGGTCCGCAATGACCGGACGGATGTCCAGCACACGGACAACTGGGGTGCCGTCCGCAGCACGATCACCATCGACGAGCGCTTCGGCGAGGCGTGCCTGCAAGGCATGGAGGGATTCTCCCACGTCGAAGTCCTCTTCATCTTCGACCAGTTCCCAGAGCACGACGACTACCGCGAACCCCGCCCGAACCGCGGCCGCGCCGACCTCCCGCCCGTCGGCATCTTCGCCGGTCGCGGTCCCCGCCGACCGAACCGCATCGGGGTGACGTGCTGCGCGATCGAATCCGTGCGCGGCCGCAAACTGACGGTGGTCGGCCTCGACGCGGTCTCGGGCACCCCCGTCATCGACCTGAAGCCGACGATGACCGAGTTCCTGCCGGTAAACGTCCAGCAGCCGGAATGGGTCAGCCACCTGATGTCGGAGTACTTCCAGCCGTAAGCGAGGGCTTGACGGTGGAGCCGATTCCGAGCGCATCGACCTCTCGTATCCACAACTCCGTCGACCCCAACCAGACTCAGCGGCCTTTCCGAAGAGAAATCCCGAGGCGGCCGCGCAGCCGTGATCGAACGTAGCCGCGAAGTGCTCGTCACGGAAGGTAACCGGATCGCGGGTGCCTGCATCCGGACGTGCCGATGTGCGGATGCGGCCAGCAAGGGGCAACCACTGCTTGGCGGGCTGGCGGACCCAGCCGGCGGCTCGGATGGGTGGGCTACCCAGGCGGCGTCGCCCAGCCCGGTGACCACCGGCTGTTTGCCCTCCTTTTGAAGACCGCGCCTTCCGGTACGAGATCGCTGAGCGCCATCCGGGCGTCGGTGGCGAACCAGATGGGCGGGGCGGCCGGGCCGAAGCAGTGCTCCGAGAGCACGGTCAGAAGGGCCCGCTGGGCGGGATTGGGCGCCTCGGACGGCGGGAAGCCATCCGGGAACGCCTTCGTGCGCAGCCGCGCGCCCCAGTCGCCGGCGTACGTGCCTTCAGGCGCGTCGGCCAGGAGCACGGCCAGGGCCGTGACCAGCTCATCAAGAGGCGCCCGGTCGATCGCCGCGGGCAGGAGCTTGAACGGGAAGATCCGCCCGAAGTGCGGAAAAACCTGCTGACACCACGCGGCATCGGCCGGTGCCGATAGCACCTCAAGCAGCGCCCGGGTGCCCGCAGGCTTGACTGCATGCGTGGGCGAGAGCGCGGCGGTTGCCCGTACCACGGGATCCGGATCGTTCTGCAGAACCGGCGCGGTGTCGTACGCCCACGATGCGAGGGTCATGACCGCCAGGACACGGGTGCGCCGGTCGGCGGACACCAGAGCGTGGTCATGCAGCCATACTCCGGCCTCGGGTCGGTGGTGGGCGAGTTCCGGCGCGTCCAGCAGACAGGCGAGCGTGCCCAACGCCGCGGAGACGACCGCCGGGTCGGGATCCGTGCGCATCGCACAGGCTGCGCGGTAGACGCGTGGGCGAGCGGCACGGCACGCGGCGA
The DNA here is from genome assembly GCF_016598485.1 of Micromonospora coerulea. Lineage (GTDB taxonomy): Bacteria > Actinomycetota > Actinomycetes > Mycobacteriales > Micromonosporaceae > Micromonospora > Micromonospora coerulea. Next base: position 3,657 of record NZ_JAEMUW010000066.1, read on the forward strand.
TCGTCGCCGGCTGGCCCGGTGCCCAGTCGCCAGACACCGCCGCGGCTTCCATGACCGAGGTCAGCCAGTCCAGCAGGGCAGCCCGAAGCGGTACCCAAGGGGTGCGGCTTCCCTTGTCGGCCGGTACCGGCGTCAGCGTGCGCGGGTCGTCGAGCACCGCGACAACGAAGTCCAAGGCGGGTGCCGTCGCGCTGTAGATCGTGTCTTGATGGTGGACGACATGGTAGAGATCGCCTAGCGCGCCGGCTTGCCGTGCGGCGTCGTCGCTCAGCAGCGCCGTGAGGATTTCCGGCGTGTGGGGTACGTCTGCCATCCCGGTGTAGGCATGCTCGACCGCGGACCAGTCGGTCTGCGCCAGCAAATGCTCGTGTCGCACCGGGAGAGTATGGATCAGTGTGGTCCGGACGCCGCAGAGAAGTTGTCCACCTAACGACGCTGAGGGCTCATGGCCGGAAGAGGGCATCCGGATCTGCCGCAGACCGAGCGGTTGAGGTGCGCGGCTGGATCGCCGGGCGTCGCCGGCTCGTACGGTGTCTGGCCGCCACCGTGGATGGCGCTGGCGATTGTCCAAGGTCCGTGGTCGCGGACGACGCTCGCCGCAACCGGCACGTGCACGAGGAGTCCGACATGCCGGCCCGACGTCGAGACCGTCCTGAGCATCGAGGTCCTGCCCCCGACGGTCCGCCGAGCGGCCGGTGCGCCGGCAGCCCGGCGAGTCGGTCTGGCCCACAGGCAGAGGCTGCGGCAACGGCGCAGCGATAGCCTGCCGTCATGGCGAGCGCTGAATTGGATGAGTTGATCGTCGCGGACGCCGACGCGCTGCGCGCGTGGTTGTCGGCCAACCACGCCACGTCGCCCGGTGTCTGGCTCGCCCTGACCAAGAAGGGCGGCACAGTTACGACGCTGACCTGGCAGCAGGCGGTCGACGAGGCCCTGTGTTTCGGCTGGATCGACGGGCAGGCCCGTAAGCGGGATCAGGAAACCTCCTGGATCCGATTCACCCCTCGCAGGCCCCGCAGTTCCTGGTCACAACGCAACGTCGCCCACGTGGCCCGGCTGGAGGCGCAGGGGCGAATGCTGCCCCCAGGCCGCGTCGCGGTAGAAGCCGCGAAGGCGGACGGGCGGTGGGCGGCCGCCTACGCCCCGCCGTCGGAAGCCGAGGTGCCGGCCGACATACTCGCCGCCATCGCTGCCGACCCCGCCGCCCAGGCCATGTTCGACGTACTCACCAACACCAACCGGTTCGCTCTCATCCACCGCGTCAATGCCGTCAAACGGGCGCAGACCCGCGAGCGGAAGATCGGCGAGTTCGTTGCCATGCTGGGCCGTCACGAGACGATTTACCCGCAGAAGGCCAAGCCTCCGAACTCGGCGTAATCGGCATCTTCATGATCATGCG
>NZ_JAEMUW010000067.1 GCF_016598485.1 Micromonospora coerulea
TGGTCGGGCGCATCGGATTCCGGGACGCCGTCACTGACCCGTGCCAGCCGCCCACCCGCCGAGAACACCGTGTCGGCCTGCCTTGGGTGCCGGACCTCCAAGAGGACCCAGTGCTGGCACACTCACCGCTGTGACGACCTTCGAGTTCCGGATCACCGACGTGTTCGACATTCGGGGACGCCGCGGGCTGCTCGTCGTCGGCACGGTGCTGCAGGGCATCGCCCGATCGAGTACAAGACTCCGTGATGTCTCGACCGGGCACTCATTCGGCCTGATGGGCATTGACCTGGTCTGTTCACGAAGCCCGGACATAAGCGGGTTCGGCCTGGTGGTGGACCGAGCCGAGCGCGACTACGCCCAGCCCGGCCGCGTATGGGTCGCAGACGTCGAACCATGATCAGGCGTACTGATCTGCCGCGAGGCGCGCGCTACGCAGAGTCCCGCAGAGCTGGCTCGGGTGCTGTCCGGACGTGCCGATGAGCGCGCACCTGATCGTGCCAAAGAACGGCCAGCCGATCTTCAACCGGCTCCAATGCTGGCCGTCCGGGAGAGAGTGTCCGTTATGGAGGACCGAATACCTGGTAAGCGGTAGACCTTGCTTGGGTGACGACGGGGATGGTGACTGCAGCGGTGGGGCTCGGGGCCGGTGGGGGCGGGCGGATTTTGTGTCGCATGAGTCAGAGCTGCGGCAGTGAGCTGCCCTGGTTTCGTCGAGCTCCCGAAATATAAGACCCGCTGCCGATGCCGACACCTCGACGCGTCGATCCGCGGCCTCAGCGCCGGGACACTCAGCCGCCGCGGCTGATCCGCCGTGACCGTAGGTCTTCGCCGCTGCTCCAGGCCGCATATAGGGCACGGGCTGCCGTGCCTATCGACTCGGCTGGCGGCCGGCGCGGCCGCCAGCCATATTTGCGCAGCAGCGACGCGTCCATGGCGTACGCCCGGTCCTGCACCAGCCGATCGGGCGCGGACTCTGTCTGGGCCGCGACCCCGAGCGCCTCTGCGACCAGCTCGATCACGTCTAGGACGGTGAACGAGACCTCCGACGAGCAGTGGTACCAGCCCGTGGGCATCGACCCGGCGACCGCCATGCGCAGCGCGTCGCACAGGTCGTCGACGGAGAGGTACTCGCGGGTCTGCCGTCCGGTACCGAGGACCGGCACCGGGCGGCCCTCGGCGAGGCGCTGGACCGCGATGGGGATCAGCTTCCGCGCGCGCTGGCGCGCACCGACGAGGTTGCAAGATCGAATGACAGTTAGGTTCGTCCCGTACGTGTCGCGGTAGCACCGCAGCGTGGTCTCGGCCATGGCCTTGGACGCCGCGTAGGGCTGCGTCGGCCGCAGTGGCGCGTCCTCGGCCAACGGGCCGCCCTGGGGAACGCCGAGGACCTCGTCGGTGGAGAGGTAGATGGCCCGGGCAGACGGGTGTCGGCGCGACCACTGCGCCGCATTCAGCGCTATCGCGGGGTTGGAAACGAACGCGAGCGCGGGGTTGGCAAGCGCCTCATCCACGTCGGTCTGACCCGCGATCACAAGTAGGACGTCGGCCTCGCTGCAGGTGTCCAAACTGTTTTCGCGCCGCACCGTGACCTTAGCGCCCCGCTCGCGCAGGCGCGCGGGGACGGCTGGGTCGATCTCAGCCGGGTCGACCAGGACGAGATCGTCGGCCGGTGGCTCGCCGTCGAGTAGTAGCGTCGTGGAGACAAAGCCTGCAGCGCCGTAGACGATCATCCTCACCGGGTTCACCTTACGATCCGGTGCACCACGCGCTCGTAGCACGTTAGGACGTGTCGCAGGCCGCGCTTTGGATCGCCGATCAACCATGGCTCGGTAAGCAGGATGTGGACCGCGTCGCGGTAAGTCGTCCAGGCCTCGGTCCGGCGGATCTCCACGACCTGCGGCAACGTGACCCCGGCGAAGATTGACAGGTCTCCGGCCCGGAAGACGGCGTTCTGGACCGCCTCCATAATCGCCGCACGTACACGGGCCGGGTCGAACGTCCCCGTATCGTCGCTCGGCTGAAAAAAATTCGGGCTGTGCACGAGCGAGCGGTGCGCCGAGTCGACTGGGGTCGAGATGGCGATACCGAGCCGGGTGGCGAGGTTCGAGTTGTAGGTGAGGTCGAAGAGCCACTTGAGTGCGACGACGTTCGGCTTGTCGAAGTCGTAGCGCCCCGGCTTAACGTCGGCCTCGGCGCGCACCAGGTAACGTCGGTAGAGCGAAGCTCGGTTGATCGTCACCTCGCCCTTGCCCGTGGCGCGCTTGGCTAGCCGCAGCAGTTCGTTGCGCATGTCCTCGATGTTTCCCCCCTCGGCACCGACATCCTCGAGCAGGCGGTCGAGCCGCAGGCTAGCCGAACGCCGGATACGGGTAGCAAAGTCGGCGTCCCAGGCCTTGCACAGGTCGTCGTTGTCCTTGTCGACCCATGAGAACCGCAGGTAGCCGAAGGTGCCCTCGTGCTCGACCTGGCGCCAGTGTTCCGCGGCGAGACCCTGCGCGAAATGCGACTTGAGCGGGCTCGACTCCTTGATCAAGAACACGACGATGGCTTCCTCCCCGAGCAGTTGCACGAAGGCGCTGCGGCTTTCCGGCTCTACGTACGACTCCACAACGGCCGGATTCCGGAAGAGGAAGCTGCGGTTGACGACAACTTGCTCTGCGGAGATCAGGGACCGGACGAACTCCTGCCGAATCAGGTCGCGGCGTCCGGCGCCCAGGTCGTCCAGGGAGATCCGCTCCTGCTGGGCCAGTTTGAGGTGTTGACGGGTTGCCCACTGATCGTCGAGCGCGTACGGCAGCACGCAGGCCGCCTTGAGATCCGCCGGCGTTAGCCGGAAATACTCGGGCTCTCCGGCGGTATCCGCTTCCGCACCGCCGTTAGCTGCGGCGAGCTGCGGCGTCGCCGTTTTCGCCGCCGACCAGAGGGCGTGGAAGCGCGCCACCAGGGCGTCGTTGTCCGTCCGGCCAGCCTTGGCGCAGAGGACCTCGACGACGGCCTTGAGGTTGTGCCATTGGGGTAACCCGGCGCCGTTCAGCATGTTGTAGAAGGACGTGTGCGACAGAGCGCCGCCGAGCCTTCTCGAGACGAACTGGCCGGAGGGTGCGCCCGCGTCGAGATGAAGCTGGGTCAGCGCGGCCTTTAGCGCTTCGCGTTCGGTCATGGTCCAAACAGAATCTAGCCGCCCTGCGGCGGTTGTAAAGAGGTAGCAACCCCCGGCGTCAAACGCTGTAAAGCACCCGAAGGCCCCGCGACGGCTGTTTGTAAAGCGATGGTCAAAGTAGGCATCTAGGTAGTTGACCTTCGCTGCGGCCTCGCACGATGGTCGCAGCCGGTCCACTGGGGGCCGTCGGCACCAAGAAGGGACGGACCGCCATGGCCACGACTCCTACGGGCCAGCGCGCCGTGTGGACCGCGCTGATTCTGCTTACCGCCACGATCGCGGCGGCCGCAGCCGGCGTGATCGATCACCTCGGCGGGGCTGGCGTGCCGGACGCGATCCTCGTCGGCGGCAGCGCATTCGCCGGAACCACGCTCCTGTTGCTTGGCGTGGCGCACTTCCTGAGCGGCCGTGGCTGACCCGGATGCGCTCAGGAGGCGGATGGCTCGCAATGCAGGTGTCAGCGCTAGGCATCCGGATCTGCCGCGATCCGCGCGTGGCGGAGCGTGACGGCGGCCGCTACCGCTCGGCATCCTGATCTGCCGACGAGCGGATGCTTCGGGTTCATCCGGACCGTCGAGTACGAGACCGTCGGCGGTGCCTGGCAGCCACAACGGGGCTATCGATCACTTGGGATCTTGTCGTACTAGTCTTCGCCGCATGGCCTTACGACCGGACGAGTTCTATGACCACGCAGTCGCCGTCGCGGACAGCGAGCGCCGGCTCCCGTTGGCACGCATGACGGGATGGGAGATCAGTCCGTTCGAGCCGGACGGACTGCGCGTAGCGCCGTTGCGCCCGCCGGTGCTCCCGGAGCCCGCGCGGCACGGCGAGGATCCGTCGGACTGCAACGCCTGCCGCGACCGGGACGAAGGGATCTGGATCAACGATCACTGGCGGCTGGTCCGGATTCCGGGAGTGGGCGTCCCGCTGGTGCTCATGCTGTATCCGCGCGATCACTACGACATGGCGGATCTACCTGACGAACTGGCCGCCGAACTGGGGCTGTTGAGCACTCGCATCGTCCGCCACATGCAGGCACTGCCGCACATCTCGCGGGCCCACGTCTACCGCATCGGAGATGGTGGCGCCCACCTGCACGTTTGGTTCTTCGCTCGGCCCGAGGGGCAGGCCCAATTGTGGGGGTCGTGGCTGGTCGTCTGGGACGACCTGCTACCGGAGTACCCGGCGGACGTCGCAGAAGCTGACGCTGAAATCGTGGCAGACGCGTTGGTCGCGTGCCACGGAGGCCACCGGTCGCCCACCAGCGAACCGGCCGCCTGACCGGCCTGGTCCACGACCCGAGGGTCACCGTCACGGCTGTTGCCACCGCCGCCGCGCGGATTTGCCAAGGTCACGTATCCGG
>NZ_JAEMUW010000068.1 GCF_016598485.1 Micromonospora coerulea
GAGGACGCTCCGGCATCGATGGCGAGCACAAACTTTTGGCGACCGACGGCTCGTTCCGCTCGCCGATCCAGACCGCGTGAAGCCAAGTCAAGCCAGGAGTCAATGACCTGGGACGCCACTGACCGCTGCTGCGTAGCCGGGCCGGACGGCCCCGGGTGTGGGCCCTACCGGTACGCCTCGATACGGGTGCCGCACTTGGCGCGAGCGCACCCATCGCGATGTCCGGGTTTTCACGCGTTGTGGGGATGCCATGCTGCGTCATCGGTAGGAACGACGACCGGCGGAACACCTCACGGGGTACCGCCGGTCTTGGCATCTTTCCATGGTCAGTCACGCGCACCGACCGCCGCGCCGGAACGGCCGGCGGCAATGGCGGGCGCGTCGGGCCGGCGGGTGAGGACGAGGATCGACGTGACGAGCACGAGCAGCGCCAATCCGACGAAGCTCGAGAACCGCACCGTCCACAGTGGGCCGCGTGGGTTGTCGTCGATCGGGAAGGCGGCGCCCACGACAAGCAGCACCGTGGCGATCCAGCCGACAATCGCGGTGGCCCGGAGCACGCCGGTCGGCCGCCCAGCAGTCCACAAGGCACCCGGCGTCTGCAGCATCCCGGCGATCGAGAGCGTAACCAGCGCGGCGGGCAGGCCGATCAGCGCGATGCCTGCGCTGTTGGCCTGCAGGAGCGCGGTCAGCGCCCCGTCGTCGATCCGCGGGTCGCCCTTGGCGATCGCGACGGCGTCGAGGAAAGAGGTGGCCATGCCGCCGACGGCCACCAGCGCCGCAGCACCCACGGCCGCCATCCGCGACCAGGCCGACTCCACGATCCCGAGCCCCCGCGGCAGGAACACGATGAACGGAATGAAGAGCAGCATGAAGGCCGTACCGGCGAGGAAGTCCCCGACCAGGTACCGGGTGCCGTTGACCGCGAAGAAGTCGCGGAGTTCTGCCAGCGGCGCGTCGGACGCCGGCGGTTCACCCTGCAGACCACCCACGCTGCCCAGGAAAATGACGACCCAGGCCACGCCGAGGCCTCCGACCCACCGGGCCGGCGTACGAGAGAGCTCCATACCGGCGACGCTAGGCCCCGGGCCGGCGCAACACATCCGACCGGAAGCGGCAGGGTCCGTACGACGCTCGACGTACACCGCACGCGATGGCCCCGCACCTGGATCAGGGCGCGAACCAGGCCATCGAGGATGCAGCTGTCCTCGCCGCGGTTTGTGATCCGGCGGGCGACGCGGTTGACGCCGCCGCGCGTTGCGCTGCGACCGATGGCCGGCCACGCCCACAGGGACCCACCCGTCATCCCGCCGGCCGACGACTGAGCGGCCGGGTGACGGTCGGCCCGCCGGCTTTGGTTCAGGGTCACCATCGTGCAACCCGCTGCGACTTCACCACCAGCCGAAGATCACGCCTTGGCCCACCCGACTTCTCGTCGACAAGGGGCGACTTCGCAACATGCCCTCGTCGGCAGATCCGGTCGTCCCGGACGCACTGTCAGCGGCAGATGGGGACGCCACCTCCTGGCCGGTCTCGGTGAGACTGTATTGATGAATGAGGTGACGCTATCCGTACCTGGCTACGACTCCCAGCGAGGTGTTATCGCACCGGCTGAAGGAGGGTCCATCGTCGTTGAAGTCCGCGACGGCGCCGTTGAGATCTTCGGCGACTCGGCCGGGCTGCGGGATCTCGCCCGGTGGTGTCTGGCGCTGTCCGATTCGACCGCTCCGCCCGGAGCGCACGTCCACCTCGACCCTGGCGTCATGCCGCTGTCCCTGGAATCCAGTCCGCTGATGCTCGCTCGCGTGCGCGGGTGACCGCCCATGCTCGCCGCCCACATTCAATAACGCAGGGTCGGCGGCAAAATCCGCGCACGTGATCATGTCAAGGGCCGCGACTCGGTGTGTGGAACAAAGCTGGGTCGATTCATAGCCCTGCACCACTTGGTTAAGGCCGATCGGGCCAACGCCAACTCCGCCGCCTACCCGATCATGAGCGGCGGTTCGGGTCACTAACCTGGGCGACATGGCAAAACCCTCGGAGTACGAGCTTGCGGCGTGGCGTGACATTCAGCGGTTCAAGGGCAGGCCGCTGTCGGCCGCGTTGCGCAGCGCCGGCGAGGGCGTGTCCAACGGCGCCGCGGCACTCGGTCAGCGTGCGGCGACGTACCTGGAAAACCACCCGGGAGCCCAATCAGTCGTGTCGCGGGGGCGCGGCATCGTCGCCAAGGGTGCGAGCGCCATCGGCACCGGGGCTCGCAAAGCCGCCGACGTCCTCCCCACCAGCGCGGCGGACTGGAGTGGCAGTGCTCTGGGCTCGATGCAGCGAACGGTGGCGAAGATCTCGCGAGCGGGGCTCTCGCCCAAGCGGGTGGTGGAGCTCCACCAGAAGCGCGGGCACGACGTCACCAAGCTCTCCGACCTGCGGCGCCTCGACCTCGAGCAGATCCACGCGGTCCGCGGGCGGGCTTTGAGCTGGTACTACCCGGCTGCTGCCGCAGTCTCGGGGATGGGTGCGGGGCTGGTGATCTCGGGAGGCGAGCTGGCTACCGCGGTCTCCGGCGGCGCGGCGGCGGCGCCGTCGGGAGGTGCCATCGTCGGCGCTCTCGCCGGCGACGCCGCCATCGTCATCGGACTCGCATCCCGCGCGGTCGGCCATGTCTCGCTGCTGTACGGCTACGACCCCGAAGAACCAGCCGAGAAGCTCTTCGTGCTGTCCGTCGTCAACGCCGGGACGGCCGCGTCCGTCGGCGCGAAGAACGCCGCCTTCGCCGACATCTCGCGCCTCACCCAGGCACTCGTCCGCGGTAAGACGTGGAAGGTTCTGAACGATTCGGTCGTCGCCCGGATCGCCGGACGGTTCGCGGAGGCGGTCGGCCACACCCTCACCAAGAAGGGCCTCGGCAAGGTCGTGCCGGTAGCCGGAATACTGGTCGGCGGCACCCTCAACTGGACCAGTCTGGAGGGAATCGTCGACACCGCCGAAATGGCGTACCGGCGCCGGTTCCTGCTGGAGAAGTACCCTCAGCTTCTGGACGAGGAACCAATCGAAGCCTTCGTTGTTGAGGACACGGACGACCCGAACGACGTAGTCGACGACGGGTTCAGCGTGCTCGGCGAACTCGCCGTGGAGGGCGGACCCGACCTGCGCTGAATCCGGAGCGGGCCGCCTACGGCAGGAGCTCGACGAAGCCGTCGGTGCCGTGCAAGCGAATGCGCTGGCCGTGACGGATCGGGCGGGTGGCCCGCTCGACGCCGATGACGGCCGGCAGGCCGTACTCCCGGGCAATGACAGTCCCATGGGTCATCAGCCCGCCAACCTCGGAGACCAAGCCCGGCGTTCCTCATGGCCGAGACCGGTGGCATCTCATCGGCAGATCCGCATACCGGCCGCCCCAGCTCGCCGTGACTGTGGGTAGCGCGCGGATCGCGGCAGATTCGTGCATCTGATCAAGGTGGCGCAGGCACGGTCGCCATCCTCCGCAGCCCGTCTGCATCGGTGGGCAGGTTGTGGCGGGTGCCGTCGGCTTCGCCGGAGTCGATGCGCAAAATCGGTTGCCGCCGGGGGGCCGCCTTGTGATGTTGTAGCGTGATCTCTGACCCAGACACCGTCCCGGTACCGGATCGACGTCTAGTCGACGTGAGTCTCGTGAGACGCCTGATCGCCAGGCAGTTCCCGCGATGGGCCGACCTGCCCTTGCGGTCCGTCGCGACCAATGGTTGGGACAACCAGAGCTTTCATCTCGGTGACCGTGTCGGTACGGCTGCCCACCGCTGCTGAGTACGCGCTGGCAGTGGACAAGGAACACCGATGGTTGCCAATGCTTGCGCCACGGGTGCCGCTGCGGATACCTACGCCCTTGGCGAAGGGCGAGCCCGCCGAAGGGTTCGGCTTCCACTGGTCCGTATGTGAATGGATCGACGGCGGGCCCGCACGGCTGCGGCGACGGTGACGCGACCGAGACGGGAGCCACCGAACAGTTCACCCAGA
>NZ_JAEMUW010000069.1 GCF_016598485.1 Micromonospora coerulea
AAAGACAACACGCCGCTGGCCGGCACCCCGAGACAGGGGTGCCGGCCAGCGGCGTTTCGGCGTATCGGCTAACCGTCATCCCGTGCGGGGCGGAATCGCGGGTGGCCAGGGGCTGTTGGGGTGAACGGCCGAGCAGGCCGTCCCGCTCGACCCCGAATGGAGCTGCGATGATCACGATCTTCCGGAAGAGCGTTCTCGGTCTGGCCGGTGCGGCTTTCGCCGGTACCGTGCTCGCCGGTCCGCTCGCCGCGCACACCGACGTCTGCCCGATCGAGGGCCTGGCGGTCGCCGCGCTGCCGTTCGGCGAGCCGGACAGCGGCAAGCTGGTTGCGCAGGGCGCGCAGTCGTGGATCGGTTTCACCGCTGAGCACACCGCCGCCTGAGGCGCCGACGCAGGTCGGACGAACGCCGGCCGGCACCCGTATGACAGGGGTGCCGGCCGGCGCCGTCTCGGCGGGCGTACGCCTCGCCTAGGGAGGGTCAAGCTCGGGCGGCCCGCCGCTCCCGGCGTCGGCGCAGGAACCAGAACAGGGACGCCACCAGCCCGACCAGGAAGACCAGCACCAGCACCGGCAGCAGGATCGCCACCACGGACATCACCGCACTGGTGGCGTCCTCGGCGGTGCTGGCCACCGGGGCGCCGAAGCCGGCGGTGGTCGCGTTGATGACCGGTCGGGCGGCGGACTTGAGCAGGTGCACGCCGAGCGCGATGACCACGCCGGTGACCACCGGCACCCACTGGTGCGAGGAGAAGAAGGTGTCCGGGTTGCTGACCGTGACGGTCTCGGAGGTGGAGCCGGCGCCGAAGGCGAGGCCGCCGGCGGTGGGGCGGACCACCGTCTGCACCACGTCGTTGACGTGGTCGACGACCGGGACCTTGTCGGCGACCACCTCGATGCCGAGCAGCACGGCGAGGATCAGAATGACCCAGCCGTTGCCCAGCCACTGCCAGCCGCCGGGCAGGTCGACCAGGTCGGTGTAGCGGGCCAGCAGACCCATCAACAGCAGGGGGATGTAGGCGTTCAGGCCGGCGGAAGCGGCGAGACCGGAACCGGTGAGGACTTCGAGCACGATCTCAATATCGCACCGGTACGCCAGTGGCGCTCGTCGGCGGACAGTGGGGCCTCGGCTAGTCTCGTCGGGTGCGGTTGGTGATTGCGAAGTGCGCGGTGGACTACGTCGGACGGCTCTCGGCTCACCTGCCGCTGGCCACCCGGCTGCTGATGGTGAAGGCGGACGGCTCGGTGTCGATCCACGCGGACGACCGGGCGTACAAGCCGTTGAACTGGATGAGCCCGCCGTGCCGGCTGGAGGAGGCCCCCGGGGTGTGGCGGGTGGTCAACAAGGCCGGCGAGGAGCTGCGGATCACCCTGGAGGAGATCTTCCAGGACACCTCGTACGAGCTGGGCATCGACCCGGGGCTGCGCAAGGACGGCGTGGAGGCGCACCTGCAGGAGCTGCTGGCCGCCAATCCGGAGACCCTCGGCGAGGGTTTCACCCTGGTCCGTCGGGAGTACATGACCGCGATCGGCCCGGTCGATCTGCTCTGCCGGGACGCCAACTCCGGCGCCGTCGCCGTCGAGGTGAAGCGGCGCGGCGAGATCGACGGCGTGGAGCAGCTCACCCGCTACCTCGAGCTGATGAACCGGGATCCGCTGCTCGCCCCGGTCACCGGCGTCTTCGCCGCCCAGGAGATCAAGCCGCAGGCCCGGGTGCTCGCCACCGATCGGGGCATCCGTTGCGTGGTGGTCGACTACGACAAGCTGCGCGGCATCGAGCGCGACGAGCTGACGCTCTTCTGAGCGGGGCGGTCAGCGGTTCCGGCCGTACATCAGCTTGGCGACCTTGACCAGGCGGGCGACGTCCGCCGGGGTGCGCTCGAAGGTCATCGACGGCAGCAGCGAGCGGGCCCGCCGGCGGGTAATGGACTTGGCCCGGCCGAACTCCCGCAGGCCGTCCTCGGCGTGGATTCGGCCGAAGCCGGAGTCGCCGACGCCGCCGAACGGCAGCGTGGACATCCCGGCGAAGGTGAGCGCCGAGTTCACCGAGGCCATCCCGGAGCGCAGCCGCCGGGCGACCGCCACCGCCCGCTTGCGGCCGAAGACCGAACCCCCCAGGCCGTACGACAGGGCGTTGGCCCGGTCGACGGCCTCGTCGACGTCGCGAACCCGGTTGACGGTGAGCGTCGGGCCGAACGTCTCCTCGCGGACGGCGGTGGAGTCCTCGGGGACGTCGACCAGCACGGTGGGGTGGACGTACGGCGGCTGGACCGCGTCGGGGCCGCCGAGCACCGCGCGGCCGCCCCGCCCGACGGCGTCGTCGATGTGCCGGCGGATCACGTCGAGCTGGGACGGCATGGTGATCGGCCCGAGGTCCGCGCCGTCGGGGCCCACGGTCAGCCGCCCGGCCCGGGCGACCACCTTGTCGACGAAGGCGTCGAAGACCTGGTCGACGGCGTAGACGCGTTCGATACCGATGCAGGTCTGGCCGGCGTTGGTGAGCGCGCCCCACACGCACGCCTCGGCGGCGGCGTCCAGGTCGGCGTCGGCGTCCACGATCATCGCGTCCTTGCCGCCGGCCTCCAGCAGCACGGGGGTGAGCGACTCGGCGCAGGCGGCCATCACCTTCTTCGCGGTGGCCGTCGAGCCGGTGAAGGCCACCTTGGCCACGCCCGAGCGGCACAGCGCGGCGCCCACGTCGCCGAGGCCGTGCACGGCGGTGAAGACGGGCTGCTCGGGGACCACCTCGGCGAACCGGTCGACCAGCCACTGCCCGACGGCGGGGGTGTACTCGCTCGGCTTGAACACCACCGCATTGCCGGCCGCGAGCGCGTACGCGGCGGAGCCGATCGGGGTGAAGACGGGGTAGTTCCACGGGCCGATCACGCCGACCACCCCGTACGGCTGGTATTCCAGGTGGCCGGTGAACTCGGCGAGGATCAGCCGGGAGCGGACCCGCCGGGGCCCGAGCACCCGCCGCGCGTTGCGGGCGGCCCAGTCGATGTGTTCGAGCGCGGTGAGGATTTCCACCACGGCGTCGCCGACCGGCTTGCCGCCCTCGGTGTGCACCAGCTCCGCGAGCTCCTCGATGCGGCGGGCGATCACCCCGCGCCAGCGCAGCAGCCGCTCCCGCCGACCGGTGAAGCCGAGCCCGGCCCACCACTCGCCGGCGGCGCGGGCCCGGTCGACCGCCCGGGCCACGTCCTCGGCGGTGGCCACCGGGAGTCGCCCGGCCTCGGCGCCCGTCGCCGGGCTGGTCGAGACCAGTCGGCCGTCCTCGATGATCGGGGTCCCCGGGACATGCACAGCCGTCATGGCGGAAGTCTAGACCCGGGGATTACTCGCCGGTAGCCCCGCGCCGCCCGGAAGCCGGCCACCCCCGGCACGGCCGCGCCGCCCGGAAGCGGGC
>NZ_JAEMUW010000006.1 GCF_016598485.1 Micromonospora coerulea
AGGTCTGACGACTGCCCGACGAGGAGATCCGCTCAGGCCGCCACAAAGCCCAGGATGGAGGGTCAATCCTCGTCTACGGCCAGGACCGCGACGACAATCCCGCCACCGGTGCCGGCCACGAGCGCATCAAACGTGTGCCGGGTGACCCAACCGCCGGCGGGGTCGATGTTTGACCACCAGCGCGTCTCGGGCCCCAGCAGATCCACCAGTCGGCCGAACACCTCCTGCGCCTTGCTCTCCGAGTAGCGTCCCTTCATCCCATACGCAAGCGTTCGGGATGCGGTCTCCACCAGCACGGCCAAGGCGGCATCCTGGTCCAACTCCGACAGCCGGTAGCGCAGTTGCGCGGCATCCTGTGGTGCTTGGGGCGGACAACCCGACCCGCTCACTGAGTCGACCACTGCGCATTCCAGCAGGAACGCGAACGCCCTGTCGAATACATCAACGCCGTCAAGGACGTCCACCAACGTCCACAGGTGCTCATTGCCGTACGGCCCCGGCAGGCCTGCCAAGAGATGCTGAACCCGTGCCAGTCGCTGCGAGCTATCCAAGATCACTCACCCGGCCGTTCCCTCACCAACATCCGCCGATCCTGGCAGACCCGCAGACACGCTGTCGACGTGCCGAGCGCGAACACCAGGGCGTCACGGGCCATCCATGGGCCAGTAGCGGCGGCCGGCAGCGGTCACGAATGGGCACCAGGGGCAACTAGGGCGTGTCTCCTGGATCTTGTTGCCGGGTTGGGCTATGAAGTCGTGTCGTGAGTGGACGGTTCGAACTCACTGATGCCGAGTACGCGAAGATTGTGCCGCTTTTGCCTTCGATGGTGCCGCAGCGGGGTGGGCGGTGGCGTGATCATCGGCAGGTGATCAACGGGATCCTGTTCCGTGTACGCACGGGTGTGCCGTGGCGGGACTTACCTGACCGGTACGGGCCGTGGAAGACGTTGTACAAGCGGTTCGCCCGGTGGGAGGCCGATGGGACGTGGGCGCGGATCGAGGCGGCGTTGCATACGGCTGCGGACGCGGCGGGCGATCTGGACTGGCGTGGTCACGCCGATTCCACGGTCGTGCGGGCGCATCAGCACGCCGCGGGTGCCCGAAAGGGGGGCTGAGCAGCCGTGACGCAGCGCGACGGGAAGCTCTCGGCAAGTCCCGAGGCGGGTGGACCACAAAGATCCACACGATCGGGGAAGGGCGGGGCCGGAACCTGGCCTCCCATCTGACCCCGGGCCAGGACTCCGACACCCGCGAGCTTGTCCGGCTGCTCGACGCGGTGTCGGTCCGGCGTCCCGGCGGCGTGGGACGGCCCCGCAAGCGCCTGGACAGCCTCGCCGCGGACAAGGCCTACAGCTCACGAGCGAACCGGACGACGCTCCGCGCCCGGCGCATCCCGCACGACATTCCGGAGAAGGACGATCAGAAGGCCAACCGCCGGCGTCGGGGCTCTCGCGGCGGTCGTCCACCGGCATTCCGCCCCGAGGGGTACCGGCAGCGCAACACCATCGAACGACTCATGAACCGGCGCAAGCAGTTCCGGGCCGTGGCCATCCGCTACGACAAACTCGCCAGCCGCTACCGCGCCACGGTGCAGATCGCCGACATCTTCATCTGGCTCCGCGCGAAGCCCGACCGCCGTTCATGATCCAGGAGACACGCCCTAGCTCCGCCGTTGACCGCAGGCGTTTCGGGCATCACGACCGGTTGAGCACGCTCTTCCAAACTGGCGATCTTGTCGGTACGCCGGCTGGGTCACGTAGAGTCCGCCCAGTGACGCCCGCGCACCTAGCCGTTGAACACGAGGACCTGCCGAAGCTGCGGGAGCTTCTCGATGCCGGGGCTGACATCGAAAATCCGGACGAGCAGGGCTTCACGCTCTTGCTGCACGCGATCGACATCGAGAGAGACGGAGCCAACCAGACGGGCGAGCCGCTGCACGTCTCGATGACCGCGTTTCTGCTGGCGCGTGGGGCAGACCCGCTGCGGCGGGACGGCTCGGGCGCGACGCCGCTCGACTTCGCGGAGACGACCGGGCACTGGCTGGCTGCAGAGCTGATTCGTGCGTGGATTCGCCGCCGGTCATAGCGGCGGATGCGTGCAGGCCTCGCAGGATCTGGTTGGGCGCGACACGGCGGGCTGAGAGCTGACGCTTCGGACGGCCGCGACAGGTGAGCGGTCCGCATCCAGTCCGCAAGAGGTCGATGGATGGCGGGGGAGCGGTGAGAGATGCTGAAAGCTGTTTCCGCTGCTAGAGCCACATTCGCCAAGGTCAGCGGAAAGGGCAATTTGATCTCATAATTCGCCGTCGGTGGCGCCAGGCGGTAACTTGCCTCCATGCGTGCGGAAGTGCGACACGTCCGGTTCCCCGACATGGAATCCGACCAACCCTTTGATCCTCGGAACACCTTGCAACTGGTCGAGGTGTACGTCGGCGTCGTAGGCGAACCAGGTGAGGAGCAGTACCAGGCGACTGCATGCACCCCTGCCGCCTTGGCCGACCTACTGGTCGGGCAGCCCTTCCTGGTGGGGCGTCACTGGCTGTTCATGGCAGAGTTCTCGCCGGCGCCCGTCGAGGCAGCATTGCGCAAGCTGATCGGGAACGTCGAAGCGACCAGCCGGACCGAGCTCGCTGAGATGGTCGGCCGGATTGGTCTATGGGAGTTCGAGGACTACCGCGGCTAACAGACGCTGCTGGCCCTGCAACCGGTACAGCCATCCGTACAACCAAAGCCGCTCGACGGCCCTGGGCTCGGACCGACGCAAGGCGACGAGGTGAGCAGGCCAGCCGCAGTGACCGACGCCGGCCGACAGCAGTCTTGATCTTTGCAAGGCAGGGCCACATATGATCGGGGACCCGCGTCAAGGAGGTCAGATGGAGACATGGCGCTTCGTTGCCGCTGTCATGATGAGTCTGACCATGGGCCTCATCGGTGTCGCCCTGGCCACCAACTTCCGAGGCGTGACCGAGTGGCACATGCGCCGGTCGATGGCCACCGCGAGCGTGCTACGGCGAGTTCCGCCGTGGCGCTGGCTTCCGGATGCCCAGTACGACAAGCGTCTAGCGCGTTTCGTTCTGCTGGAACGGGTGATTGGCGTGATCTTCGCTGCGGCCGGCGTCATGTTCTTGATTGTTGTCGTCTACGGGGTCCTGTCCGGCGAGCCGATGCCGTCGAGCCGATGAGGAAGCCGCGGGCGTCCGTGCCTGCCACGCGAGCGGTCCGCATCTGGTCCGCAAGAGGTCCACGGACAGCGGGGGAGTGGTGAGAGATGTCGAGAGGTGTTTCCGCTGCTAGAAGCCCATCCGTACAGCGTGCTGGGTCGCCCATTTTGATCTCATAATCCCTCGGTCGCGGGTTCGAGTCCCGCCCGCCCCACCTCGATAGACCCCTGCTCAGCCAGCGGTAACGGGATGGCAGCAGAGGCGGGAAGCGGTCAGGCCCACCACTTCGGGTACCACCTCAGGACCTCTTCCGCAGACTTCGGCGGCTTGGACTCCCTTTCCCGCCAAGCGGCAATGGCAGTCGGACCATGAGCCACCAGTCCCCCGGCGAGGAGAAGTGGCGACGTGACCTGTTCGGGCCAGCCCAGCCACAACCCGACACCCGACGCAAGCAGGAGCAGGAGCCCCACGAGTTGCGTCATCCGGAGACGCGGCCGCTTCATGCCTGCAAGTCTACGTTTGATCGACAACGAGGCCGACTCCCCGAAGCCGGCAGGGGCGACGAGAATGCGGCAGAAATGGGGCGGCGTGCGATCTGCGTGCGATAAGTGGCGGTGATCACGAGCCAAGAGCGGTCAACTAAGGGCAACGGCGACCGATGCAGCCGGGATACCAACAGCAAGATCCCCACCGGCGTTTCCGCTGGTGGGGACCTCTGTAGCCCGGCGAAAGGCTATGTGGCCAGGGGCGGGGTCGAACCGCCGACCTTCCGATTTTCAGGTAGAAGGTGCACCCACACGGGCCCACGGGATGCTCGGTAGATGGCAACAGCTAAGGGACGTCTCGTAACTGGGTCGAAGCGTTGCCCTGCGCCCGACCGGCGTTCAGCCGGTGAGGATGATGTTGTGGAGGTTGGCGATGCCGGAAGCGGCGTCGGTCAATGTGTGGGCGGCGCGGCGGTAGTCGCGCAGGATCTTGAAGCACTTCATCCTGGCCAGGGCGTGTTCGACCCCTGCTCGGACGGTGCGGTGTTCGACGTTGAGGGCTTGCTTCCAGTCGGGCAGGTCGGTGCCGTCGGTGGGCTTGCGGTACGGGATGATCACCTCGGGGTTGCCGCGGTAGCCGCCGTCGGCCATCACCGGCCGCCCGTCCAGCTTCTCCTCGATGCCGCTGCTGCGGTAGACGATCGTGTCGTTGCGGTTGCCGGGCTGGGGGTCGCCGACGGCGATGACCAGGCGGGTGCTGGCGTCGATGGCGACCTGCAGGTTGGTCGAGTACCGGTAGTTCTTGCTCCGGGCGGCCAGGCGGTGGTCCCGGGTCGGGATCAGGGTCCCGTCGACGATGGCGATCTGGTCGACCGGCCGCCGGCGCACCGGCGCGAGGGCCAGCAGCGGGCCGAGGGTGTCAATGACGCGGTGCGCGGCCGAGTGCGACACCCCGAACAGCGGACCGATCTGGCGCATGGTCAGGTTGGTACGCCGGTAGGTGGCCACCAGCAGCACCCGGTCGGGCAGATCCAGGGCCCACTGCCGGCCCGGCCGCCCGTCGGCGACCGCTCGGGAAGCGGTCGGCCTGCCGGCGCGGTGGGGGATACACGGACTGCGGCACTACTACGCGACGGTGCTGATCCACGCGGGCGCATCGGTGAAGACGGTTCAGCTCTCGCTGGGGCACAGCACGCCCACCGTCACGCTCAACACCTACGTCCACGAGTGGCCGGACGTGCTCGACCGGACCCGGCTGCTCATTGACGGCGCGCTCGGTCAACACGGAACGGCGGCCACGCCGGCTGTGAGCCGGGCATGACCGCCGTCCGTGAGGTTGTACCCAACCTGTACTCAAGATCAGTGGCAATCCTGTTGGTCCAGGTCAGCGCCTTGATCGGCCTCAGCAGTCGAAGTACATGGCGAACTCATGCGGGGTCGGGCGCAGGCGCACCGGGTCGACCTCGTTGGCCCGCTTCCAGCCCACCCAGGTGGAGATCAGGTCCGGGGTGAACACGCCGCCGTCGAGCAGGTAGTCGTGGTCGGCCTCGAGGGCGTCCAGCACGGCGGGCAGCGAGCCCGGGACCTGCTTGACGTCGCCCCACTCCTCCGGCGGCAGGTCGTAGAGGTCCTTGTCGATCGGCGCCGGCGGCTCGATCTTGTTCTTGATGCCGTCCAGGCCGGCCATCATCATCGCCGAGAAGGCGAGGTACGGGTTGCTGGACGGGTCCGGCACCCGGAACTCGACCCGCTTGGCCTTCGGGTTGCTGCCCGTGACCGGGATGCGGGTGCAGGCGGAGCGGTTGCGCTGCGAGTAGACCAGGTTGACCGGCGCCTCGAAGCCCGGCACCAGCCGGCGGTACGAGTTGACCGTCGGGTTGGTGAAGGCCAGCAGCGACGGCGCGTGGTGCAGCAGGCCGCCGATGTACCAGCGGGCGGTGTCCGACAGGCCGGCGTACCCGGTCTCGTCGTAGAACAGCGGCTCGCCGTTCAGCCAGAGGCTCTGGTGGGTGTGCATGCCGGAGCCGTTGTCGCCGAAGAGCGGCTTCGGCATGAAGGTGGCGGTCTTGCCGGCGGCCCACGCCTCGTTCTTGATCAGGTACTTGAAGAGCTGGAGCTGGTCCGCCGAGTGGAGCAGGGTGGAGAACTTGTAGTTAATCTCCGACTGGCCGGCGGTGCCGACCTCGTGGTGTGAGCGCTCCACCGTGAAGCCGGCGTCGATCAGGCGGCGGACCATGCTGTCGCGCAGGTCGGCGTAGTGGTCCACCGGCGGCACCGGGAAGTAGCCGCCCTTGTACGCGGTCTTGTAACCGCGGTTGCCGCCCTCCTCCTCGCGGCCGGAGTTCCAGGCGCCCTCGATCGAGTCGATGTAGTAGAACGACTGGTGCGCGGAGGTCTCGTGGCGGATCGAGTCGAAGATGTAGAACTCCGCCTCGGCGCCGAAGTACGCGGTGTCGGCGATGCCGCTCGCCGCCAGGTACGCCTCGGCCTTCTTCGCCACGTTCCGCGGGTCCCGGGAGTACGCCTCGCGGGTGAACGGGTCGTGGATGAAGAAGTTCAGCGCGAGGGTCTTCTGGGCGCGGAACGGGTCGATGAAGGCGCTCGCGACGTCCGGGAGCAGGAGCATGTCCGACTCGTGGATCGCCTGGAAGCCGCGGATCGACGAGCCGTCGAACGCGAGGCCGTCGGTGAAGACGCTGTCGTCGAAGGACTCGACCGGCAGATTGAAGTGCTGCATCACGCCGGGCAGGTCACAGAAACGTACGTCGACGAACTTCACGTCCTCGTTCTTGAGGTATCGCAGGAGTTCCTCGGGATTGGCGAACACACGTCCTCCTGGCACGTCCACGGGGTGGCTAGGCTCCTGACGACGCTATGACCGCGGGGTTGCCCGGCCGTGTCTCCTATGTTTCTGCCGTGTTACGTCCCTCGCACAGCGTCATCTGGCCCGCTCAGCACCCCTGGTTTTCCGTTCGGACGATACCGGCTGTAACGGGTGTAGCGCCAATTGATGTCTTTGGTCCGATTTCTCGCTCCGCGCCGATCGCGTGGGTGTGACCGCCACCGACACCGCCGGGGCGGACCTGACTACCCTTGACGGTCGTGACCGCTCCCGCCGCCGTACCGGTGCCGCCCGCCGCGGACCCGGCCTTCACGCCCCCGAGCATCGGCCGCCGCTTCGGCGCCCTCGTCATCGACTGGGTGCTCTGCCTGCTGGTCTCCAACTTCTTCGCCGACCCGGTCCGCGACGGCTGGGCCCCGGTGCTGGTCCTGGTCCTGGAGTACGCCGTCTTCCTCGGCCTCTTCGCCCAGACCCCCGGCATGTACATCACCCGGATCCGCTGCCTGTCGTGGTCCGACGGCGGCCGGATCGGGGTGCCCCGCGCCCTGCTCCGCGGCGTCCTGCTCGCCCTGGTCGTCCCCGCCCTGATCATGGGCGCCCACCGCCGCGGCTTCCACGACCGCCTCACCGACTCCGTCATCACCACCGCCCTGACACCTGGCCGCCGGTAGGACGGAAAAGAGCCGGACCCGTGGGGGTCCGGCTCTTTCCGTGATACGGGGTCAGCGGCCCCGTGTCTGGCGGAAGGCGCGCGGGGGGCGCATGTTCTTGGGGATGGCGCCCTTGGGCATCTGCGGGCGGGCGGTGAGCGCCTTGAGCCGCTTGTCGAGGGCGTTGACGTCCTTCGGGGAGAGGCTGCGCGGCAGCCGCATCAGGGTCGTCCGCAGCTTGCGGATCGGCAGCTCGCCCTCGTCCTGGCCGATCACGTAGTCGTGCAGCGGGGCGGATCCGATCACCTTGGCCAGCCGGCGCTTCTCCTGCCCGAGCAGGCCGCGGACCCGCTGCGGGTTCCCCTCCGCCAGCAGGATCACGCCGGGCCGGCCGATCACCAGGTGCACCATGTCCATCTGGGTGGTGGAGCTGACCGCGGGCGTCACCCGCCAGTCGCCGCGCATGCTCTCCATGATCTGCGCCGCCGCGCCCGGCTGGCCCTCGGCGGCGTTCATCATCGCCTTGTTGGACCGCAGGTTCAGCACGATCAGCACCGCGAGCAGGGTGAGCAGGATGCCGATCGGCAGCCAGATCCAGCCCCATTGAATGACCGCGACCACGGTGAGTGCGAGCGGGATCAGCACGGCCGCCGCGGTCAGCGGCGCGAACCACCGGTCCTGCTTGGCGGTGAACTGGAACACCATCCCGATCTGCTTCAGCCGCTGGCCGAACGAGACCTTCTCCTGGGGCTTTGCCATGCCGCAGAGTCTAGTGGTCGCCGCCCGCCCCGTTGATCCGCGGCCGGCCTCCGGCACGCGGCTGAGTACCTTACGTCGCCACCGGCGTCGCTGAGGCCCCCGCTAAGGAGGGTGCGGGGGCGAAGATCGGGCTGCCGACCCATGCCCCGGGGCCACCTTCGCGCGGAAAGTGAATCTCGACAGGGACCACGACACCGCACGACAGGGGAATCGAGATGTTCGGCAACGACGCAGACTTCCTGCTCACCATCCACCGTACGCACGCCTCCGAGCTCCAGGCCGACGCGGCCGCCGACCGGCTCGCCCGGGCGCTGCCCCGCCGCCAGCCGCGCGGCTGGCTCGGCCGCCGGCACCACGCCGCCCGCGCCACCGACGCCCGCCGGTGACCGCCACCGCACTGCCGGCCGCACCGGCCACCGGGCCGACCGCCGTCGGACCCGGCGGGGCGGCCGGGGTGGGCGGCGCCGGCGCCGCCCGGATCCCGGGCACCGGGCCGGCCGTCACGGGGGCGGCCGGCCCGGCGCCCGGTTACCGGCCGGTCGGCGGGGACCCGGCCGGCCGCCGTCGTGGCATGCTCGACGTCGTGACCGCACGCGCCGCCAGCACCGTCCTCGTCGGCCGCCAGCACGAGGTGGCGGCGCTGCGTGACGCGCTCGGCCGGGCCCGTACCGGCGAGCCCACCACCGTCCTCGTCGGCGGTGAGGCCGGCGTCGGCAAGACCCGGTTGCTGGAGGAGTTCGGCGGCCTCGCCACCGCCAGCGGGGCGCGCATCCTGATCGGCCAGTGCCTGGAGCTGGGCGAGGCCGGCCTGCCCTTCGCGCCGTTCGCCGCGGCGCTGCGGGAGGTGCTGCGCCGCGACGGCCCGGACGCCTTCGCCGGATACGAGGCGGAGTTCGCCCGGCTGCTGCCGGAGCTGGCCCGGGTGCCGGCCGCGGCCGCCGCGCCGATCGGCCTGCCCGGGTCGGACACCCCGCGCGGCTACCTCTTCGACCTGGTGGCCGAGCTGTTCCAGCGGTTGGCGGCCGGCCAGCCGCTGGTGCTGGTGATCGAGGACCTGCACTGGGCCGACCGGTCCACCCGGGACCTGATCGGCTTCCTGGTCCGGGCGGCCCGCACCGCGCGGCTGCTGCTGGTCTGCACCTACCGCACCGACGAGCTGCACCGCGGCCACCCGTTGCGCCCCTTCCTCGCCGAGCTGGACCGGGCCCGCGGCGTCGAACGCGTCGAGCTGGGCCGGCTCGACCGGGACGGCACCGGCGCGATCCTGGCCGACCTGCTCGGCGTCGAGCCCGCCCCGCGGGCCGTCGACGACGTGCACGACCGCACCCAGGGCAATCCCTTCTTCATCGAGGAGCTGGCCGCCGCGGGCGACCCGGTGGGCTGCGCCGCGCTGCCGGAGACCCTGCGCGACCTGCTGCTGGCCCGGGTCGACCGGCTGCCCGAGCCGGCCCAGCGGGTGCTGCGGATCGCCGCCGCCGGCGGCACCCGCTTCGCCCACCAGCTCCTCGCCGAGGTGGCCGGCCTGCCCGAGGCCGAGCTGGAGGACGCGCTGCGCGCCGCGGTGGCCGCCCAGCTCGTGGTGGCCGACCCCGAGGGCGACTACGAGTTCCGCCACGCGCTGGTCCGCGAGGCCGTCCACGACGAGCTGCTCCCCGGCGAGCACGCCCGGCTGCACGCCCGGTACGCGGCCGCCATCGAGGCGCAGCCGCACCTGGTGGCCGCCGGCCGCGCCCCGGCCGAGATCGCCCACCACTGGTACGCCGCGCACGACCACCCCCGCGCCCTGGTTACCGCCCGCGCCGCCGCCAACGCCGCCGCCGACCGGTGCGCGTACGCGGAGCAGAGCCGGCTGCTGGAGCGGGTGCTGGAGCTGTGGGAGCTGGTGCCCGACGCCGCCGACCGGCTCGGCATGGACCACCTGCGGGTGCTGGAGGAGACCCTGGCGGCGGCCAGCACCGCCGGCGACTACACCCGGGCGGCCACCCTCACCCGGGCCGCGCTGGCGGAGGTGGACACCGCCGCCGAGCCGCTGCGCGCCGCCTGCCTGCTCGACCAGCGGGGCCGGCTGCTGGCGCTGCTCGGCAAGAGTGACGGCGCGGTGGAGCTGCGGGAGGCGTACCGGCTGGCCAGCGGGGTGCCGGACGGCGCGCAGCGGGTCCGGGTGCTCGCCGACATCGCCGCCCACCTGGTGAAGGTCGATCCGGAGCAGGCCGCCTCGGTGGCTGCCGAGGCGATGGCGGCCGCCGAGGCGATCGGCGTGGACGTCGCGCTGCTGCCCACCCGGATCGCCCTGCTCTGCCGTACCGACAAGGCCCCCGACCTGGGGCTGGCCGAGCTGCGCCGGGCGGAGGCCACGGCCCGTGCCAGCGGCAACGCGCCCGCGCTGGTCAGCGCCCTGGTCCACCTCTCCGACGTGCTTTTCGAGCTGGGTCACTACGCCGAGTCGGAGCAGGCGGCCCTGGCCGGGGTGAGCGAGGCGCGCCGGGTCGGGATCAGCCGCTCCGCCGGCGCGTACCTGCTGTCCAACCGGGCCGAGGCGCTGATCGCGCTGGGCCGCTGGGACGAGGCCGACGCGGTCTGCGCCGAGGCGGCCCGGATCGACCCACCGGGCGTCTCCGGCCTGCACTGGCTCCAGCTTCGCGCCGGGCTGCGGCTGGCCCGGGCGCATCCGGCCGCCGACGAGCTGGTGGGTCGCGCGCTGGCCTTCCTCGCCCGGCCGTACCTCTGGCCCAACCACCGGCTGCCGCTGCACGAGCTTCGGATGGCGGCCGCGCTGGCCGCCGACGACAAGCTGGAGGCGGTCCGCGCGGCGCGGACCGCGCTGGCCGACGAGCGCCTGCCCGACCTGCCGCGCGAGGGGTGGCCGGTGCTCACCGCCGCGGGCCGCGCCGCCGCGCTGGCCGGGGACGCCGACCTCGCCGCCGAGGTGTCCACCCTGGCCGCCGCGCTACCCGCCCGCTACCCGGCTGAGCGGGCGCACGCCGCCCAGGTCACCGCGGTCCTGGCGACCGGCGACGCGGCCCTGCCGGCCTGGCGGGCGGCGGTGGAGGCGTGGCGGGTGACCGGGCAGCCGTACCCGCTGGGCCGGGCGCTGCTCGGGCTGGCCGAGGCGGCCGCCTCGGCCGGGGTGCGGGACGAGGTGGCCGGCGCGGTACGGGAGGCCAGCGAGCTCGCCGGCCGGCTCGGCGCGACGCCGCTGGCCGAGCAGGCCGCCACCCTGGCCCGCCGGGTCGGGTTGCGCGGCGGCGGGCGTCCCGGCGCCGACCTGCTGACCAGCCGGGAGCAGGAGGTGTTGCGGCTGGTGGCCGAGGGGCACAGCAACAGCCGGATCGCCGAGCGGCTCTTCATCTCGCCGAAGACGGCCAGCGTGCACGTCTCCCGGATCATCGCCAAGCTGGACGTCACCAACCGGGTGGAGGCCGCCGCGCTGGCTCACCGCCTCGGCCTCCTCGACCACCCCACCGCCACCATCCCGCCACCGCGCACCCGCTAACGGGGGAGGTAGATCCGCCAGCCTTCGACCGGGACCGCCGCCAGGTCGCCGGTGTCCGGGCCGACTCGTTGGTCGAGTCGGGCGGCCAGTGGCGACCCGGCCGGGGCGACCCAGCCGGCGCCGGGGTCGGCATCCACCGCCCGCCGGTACGCGGGGTACCGGTCGAAGCCGGGGCGCAGGTCGTCGTCGACCACCGCGCAGACCACGTCCTCCGCGCTGGCGAAGGTGAGCCGGTTGCAGGTCCAGTAGCCGGCCCGGACGTGCCGCACGCCCAGCTCGTCGAGGGTGTCGACGAGCGCGCGGTGCCGGTCGGCCTCGGCGTGGATGGCCGGCACGGTGCGGACGGCGGCGGCCGTGGCGACGGTCGCCGTGCCGAGGATGGCGGCCAGCACCGTGACGGCGGCGACCCGGGCGGGGCCCCGGCCGGCGCGCGTCGCCGCCCGCAGCGGCCAGAGCAGGGCCGGGGTGGCGACGGCCAGGCAGGACAGGTAGCGGGCGCTCTCCACCGGGGTCCGCCCGGCGGCGCTGCTCAGCACGTACGCCCCGAGCACCGCCGCCGCCCCGACGAGCAGCGCCAACCGGACCGCCGCCCCGACCGACCGCTCCGGTGCGGCGGAGGCCGGTGCCGGCGCGCGGAGGGTGCGCCAGGCGGAGAGCGCGGCGAGCAGCAGCAGGACGGGGAAGGCGAGCGCCCACCAGAGCTGCCAGGTGGCGCAGTGGCCCGGCGAGCAGAAGCCCATGCCGAGCGGCAGGCCCAGCACCAGCCCGCCGTGCAGCCGCTCGCCCCAGCCGGCCGCCGCGTCCCCGCCGCTGGCGGTGAGGACGGCGGTGAAGGGGTCACGCCCGTGCCGGAGGCTGTCGAGCAGCATCGGCGCCGCGCCGAGCAGGGTCGCCGCCACCGTCACGATGCCGGCCCGGCCGGCCAGCTCCCGCCGCCGCCACGCCACGAGCACCACGCCGGTGCCGCCGATGTACGGCAGCAGCAGCGGATCGACCCAGAGCATGAGCCCGGAGATCAGTCCCCACGCCGCCCAGCGGGGCAGCCGGGCACCCGCCCGGCCGGCGCAGAGGTCCAGGGTGAGCAGGGCCAGCGCGACGCCTGCAGGATTCAGCTCGGGGTAGCCGCCGCCGGCGATCAACTGGTTCTTCACGATCCGGTCGGAGCCGAACGCGAGGAAGCCGACGACCAGCAGGGCGAACCAGCGGTCCCCGCCGAGCCGCCGGGTCAGCCGCCAGGTCAGGAGCAGGAAGAGCGCGTAGAGCACGAGGGTGGGCAGCCGCAGTGCGAGCACCGACGGCCCGGTCAGCGCGAGCAGCGGCGCGGCCAGGTACGCCTCCAGCGTGCCCATGTACGCCTGCCCGTGGAACCAGACCGGGAAGTCCTGCCCGCGGGCGATGTGCAGGGCGGCGAGCCCCATCGTCGCCTCGTCGCTGTTGGTCGGCGGCGCGTCGGCCAGCAGCAGAACGAGCCGGTAGCCGACCCCGGCGCGGACCACGAGCAGGGTGAGCAGCACCGGCAGCCGGAGACGCCGGGGCGCGCCTGGGCGCGCGGCTTCGCGCGACTCCTGGCGTACCCCGGCGGACATGCCCGGATCGTGGCATCAGGACCCAGGCAAATGTACGGTAATGCCGGATTTACCCGGCTCAGCCGGCGGTGACCCCTTCGCGGGCGTCCAGGGCCTGCTTGTAGAGCCGGCCGGCGCGGTACGACGAGCGGACCAGCGGCCCGCTCATCACGCCGGCGAAGCCGATCTCCTCGGCCTCCTCGCGCAGCTCGACGAACTCCTCGGGCTTGACCCAGCGGGTCACCGGGTGGTGCCGGGGGGAGGGGCGCAGGTACTGCGTGATGGTGATCAGCTCGCAGCCGGCCTCGTGCAGATCGCGCAGGGCCTGCGACACCTCGGCCCGCTCCTCGCCCATGCCCAGGATCAGGTTGCTCTTGGTCACCAGGCCGGCCGCGCGGGCCTGCCGGATCACGTCCAGCGAGCGGTCGTAGCGGAACGCCGGCCGGATCCGCTTGAAGATCCGCGGCACGGTCTCGACGTTGTGCGCGAGCACCTCGGGCCGGGCGCCGAACACCTCGGCGAGCTGCTCGGGCACCGCGTTGAAGTCGGGGATCAGCAGCTCGACGCCGCAGCCGGACTGGAGGGCGTGGATCTGCCGGACCGTCTCGGCGTAGAGCCAGGCCCCGCCGTCGGGCAGGTCGTCGCGGGCCACGCCGGTGATGGTCGCGTAGCGCAGGCCCATCGCGGCCACCGACTCCGCGACCCGGCGCGGCTCGTCGGCGTCGAACTCGGCGGGCTTGCCGGTGTCGATCTGGCAGAAGTCGCAGCGCCGGGTGCACTGGTCACCACCGATGAGGAAGGTGGCCTCCCGGTCCTCCCAGCACTCGTAGATGTTGGGGCAGCCGGCCTCCTGGCAGACGGTGTGCAGCCCCTCGCGCGAGACCAGCCCGCGCAGCTGGGTGTACTCCGGGCCCATCTTGGCCTTGACCTTGATCCACGGTGGCTTGCGCTCGATCGGCGTCTCGGCATTACGCGCCTCGATCCGCAGCATGCGCCGCCCCTCGGGGGCGACCGTCGCGGTGCGCGCAGCCTGCTCAGTCGTTGGCGCGGAGTGCTCGATCGTCACAAAACCGAGCCTACGCCCGGCGGTGCACGTCGATGTACGTCGGGCGACCGGCGTCACGCCGCAGATGTTGTGACACCGGACACCGGGCGTCGAAAATCCGCCGTCACAGACGCCCGGACGCGTGCTAGCGTCCCGGCAAAGCTGTGACGGAGCCGAGTAGCGTGCCGACCCGCCAGCGCAGAGAGCCGCCGGTTGCTGAGAGGCGGTCTGGCGCCGGGGCGCGAAGACCCTCCCGAGCTGCGGGAAGAACGGCGCCTCCGGGCGCCCAGTAGAGCCCGCCCGGCTGGCCCCGGTGATCAGGCGACGAACGAGGCTCCCGCCCAGGCGGGAGCGAAGGTGTGGTGGCACCGCGAGGTTTCCCGCTCGCCCACACCTCCCGGGGCCGAGGCGATGCTCCGCCGCCCGAGGGCGGCGAAGGCGTTGCGATCGACCGAGGAGCAGCCCACCGTGGAACGCATCCTGTCCTCCCAGCTCACCGCCCATGTCGGTGCGACCGTTCGGGTCGCCGGCTGGGTGCACCGCCGCCGGCTGCTCAAGTCGGTGGCCTTCCTGATCGTGCGGGACGCCGCCGGCCTGGCCCAGGTGGTGGTCACCGACCCGGCTGCCCGCGCCGCGCTGGAACAGCTCACCGAGGAGACGGTCGTCGAGGTCACCGCCATGGTGGTCGCGACCGCCACCGCGCCCGCCGGGGTCGAGCTGACCGACCCGACGGTACGACCGCTCGGCCCACCCGCCGTGCCGCCGCCGTTCGACCTGTACCGGCCGGCGCTCACCGCCACCCTGCCCACCCAGCTCGACAACGCCCCGACCGCGTTGCGCCACCCGACCCGATCGGCGGCGCTGCGGATCTCGGCGGCGGCGGTGGCCGGCTTCCGGGCCGCCCTGGACGGCCGCGACTACGTGGAGATCCACACCCCGAAGGTGGTCGCCTCGTCCACCGAGAGCGGGGCGAACGTCTTCGCGCTGGACTGGTTCGGCCGGCCCGCGTACCTGGCCCAGTCGCCACAGTTCTACAAGCAGCTGATGGTCGGCGTCTTCGAGCGGGTCTACGAGGTCGGGCCGGTGTTCCGGGCCGAGCCGCACGACACCGTGCGGCACCTGGCCCAGTACACCTCGCTCGACGTCGAGCTGGGTTTCGTCGCCGACCACCGGGACGTGATGGCGGTGCTGCGGGACACCCTGGCCGGGATGCTCAGCGCGGTCACCGAGCGGGCGGGGGGTGCGCTGGCCACCCTCGGGATCGCGGTGCCGCGGGTGCCGGCCGAGATCCCCGCCGTGCACTTCACCGAGGCGCTGAAGATCGCCGGGGCGCCGGCCGACGAGCCGGACCTCGCCCCGGCCCACGAGCGGGCGCTGGGGGAGTGGGCCATGGCCGAGCACGGCTCGGACTTCCTCTTCGTCACCGGGTACCCGATGGCGAAGCGGCCGTTCTACACCCACCCGGACCCGGCGCGGCCGGCGTACTCCAACGGGTTCGACCTGCTCTTCCGCGGCTTGGAGCTGGTCACCGGCGGGCAGCGGCTGCACCGGTACGACGACTACCTGGCCGCCCTCGCCGCGCGCGGCGAGCCGGTCGAGCCGTACGCCGGCTACCTGGACGCCTTCCGGCACGGCATGCCGCCGCACGGCGGCTTCGCCATCGGCCTGGAACGCTTCGTCGGCCGGCTCACCGGTGCGGCGAACATCCGCGAGGTGACCGCCTTCCCGCGCGACCTGCACCGGCTCACCCCGTAGCGGTACGCGTCGGCCCGGCGACGGCCGGGCCGACGCGAGCCCACCGGTCTGCTACGGCGCGACCGGCAGGCACCGCTTGTGGTCGGTCGCCCGGTAGCGGGCCACCAGCGCCTGCTCGACCTCCGCCGGGACCGGCCGGCCCTCCAGGTAGTCGTCGATGTGCTCGTACGCCAGGCCGAGCGCGTCCTCGTCGAGCTTGCCCGGGTCGAGGCTCTCCAGGTCCGCGGTCGGCGCCTTGCCGACCAGTTCGGCGGGGGCGCCGAGCGCTGCGGCGATCGCGCGCACCCGCCGCTTGGTCAGCCCGGTCAGCGGTACGACGTCGGCCGCCCCGTCCCCGTGCTTGGTGAAGAAGCCGGTGACCGCTTCGGCCGCGTGGTCGGTGCCGACGACCAGCCCGTCCATCGCCCCGGCCACCGCGTACTGGGCGATCATGCGCTGGCGGGCCTTGATGTTGCCGTGCACGAAGTCCTGCTGGGCGGCGTCCCGGAAGGTCAGCCCGCCCGCCACCAGCGCGTCCAACGCGGCGTCGCTGGCCGGCTTGACGTCGACCGTCAGCACTCGGTCGGCCCGGATGAACTCCAGTGCGGCCCGGGCGTGGTGCTCGTCGGCCTGCACCCCGTACGGCAGCCGCATCGCGACGAAGATCGCCGGGTGGCCGGCGTCGCGGGCCCGTTCCACCGCGAGCTGACAGAGCCGGCCCGCGGTGGTGGAGTCCACCCCGCCGCTGATGCCGAGGACCAGCGCCTTCAGCCCCGTGTCGACCAGGCGGTCGGCGAGGAAGACGACTCGGCGCTCGATCTCCCCTGCGGCGTCGAAGGTCGCCGCCACCTGAAGTTCGTCGGCGATCTGCTGCTGGATCGACATCACGTCGGTCATCGGGGTCCTTCCGTCGGCGCCTCGTCTCGACAGCAGCCAACCTTTCCCGGGACGGTGGGTCAATCGGGTTGAGACCGAGTCGACACCTGCCGGCGCGCGGTCAGGCGGGGCCGAGCAGGTCCCAGGGATTGCCGGCGAGGTCGCGGAAGACCGCGACCCGCCCGTACGGCTCGGTGCGCGGGGGCGTCACGAACTCGACGTTCGCCGCCCGCATCCGACGGTAGGTGGCCTCGAAGTCGTCGACGCGGAGGAAGAAGCCGACCCGTCCGGCGGTCTGGTCGCCGACCGTCGCCTCCTGCCGCTCGCCGTCGGCGCGGGCCAGCAGCAGCCCGGTCCCGCCACCCGGCGGGCGGACCACCACCCAGCGCTTCGGC
The DNA here is from genome assembly GCF_016598485.1 of Micromonospora coerulea. Lineage (GTDB taxonomy): Bacteria > Actinomycetota > Actinomycetes > Mycobacteriales > Micromonosporaceae > Micromonospora > Micromonospora coerulea. Next base: position 17,004 of record NZ_JAEMUW010000006.1, read on the forward strand.
CGCCCGTCGTTGGTGAGCGAAGGCTTGTCCTCCACCAGCTCGAAGCCGAGCACCTCGGTGAAGAAGTCGATGGCCGGGTCGTAGTCGGCGACGACGAGGGTGACGAGATCGATGCGCACCCGGTCAGCCTTCGAGCGTGACCAGGGTGGGCAGGTGGCGCTCGACGACCGGGAGCACGTCGGCGACGGTGACCGGATGGCCCAGCTCAGCGGTGAGCGATGTGGTGCCCGCGTCCCGGATGCCGCAGGGGACGATCCGGTCGTAGTACGACAGGTCGCAGTCGCAGTTGATCGCGAAGCCGTGCTGGGTGACGCCCCGGGCCACCCGGATGCCGATGGCGGCGACCTTGCGGGCCGGGCCGTGGTCGTCCTCCGGCACCCAGACGCCGCTGCGCCCCTCGACCCGGCCGGCGGTCAGCCCGAACTCGGCGCAGACGTCGATCAGCAGCTGCTCGGTGCGGCGCACGTACGCCACCACGTCCACCGGGTCGGGCAGCTTGACGATCGGGTAGCCGACGAGCTGCCCCGGCCCGTGCCAGGTGATCTTGCCGCCGCGGTCGACGTCGACCACCGGGGTGCCGTCCATCGGGCGGTCCCACGGCTCGGTGCGCTTGCCGGCGGTGTAGACGCTGGGGTGCTCCAGCAGCAGCACGGTGTCGCCCTGCTCGCCGGCCACCACGGCCTCGTGCAGCCGCCGCTGCTCGTCCCACGCGTCCCGGTAGTCGATCAGCCCGGCCCGCACCGCGGTCAACGAAGTCGTCACGCTCACCCGTCCACCCTAGCCCCGCCGACCCCCCGCTCCGCCCGTGAGCCTCGTCGCCAATCACCCGCGGCTTTCGCGCCGTATGCCGGGCGCCAGGTGCAGGATCGCGGAGGGTCAGGGTGGGGGGACCTTCCAGAGCCAGACGTCGTCCACGCGTCGTGGGGGGCCCAGCAGGGCGGTGGCGGTGCGGCGGAGGGCCTCCTCGTCGATGTCGTACTTGGCGCCGTGCACCCGGTCGGCGAGGACCACCGCCTCGACGTGCCAGTAGTGCAGGTCGGCGAGAGACTCCCGGATGCTGCCGTCGGTGATGATCGGGACGAGGCCGGTCCGGCCGGCCTGGTCCATCAGCGCACTGAAGGTGCGCGGCGCCGGGCCGATTTGGCCCCGGCCGTCCGGACCGCCCGGACCGAGGAAGAAGCCGGCCGGGATGCGGAACTCACCCTGCCGGTGGGCCAGCGCGTACGCCTGCCAGCGCTGGCCGTCCGGCGTGACGTCGATGGTCAGCGGCAGCGGGGTCAGCACCCCGCCGGGGGAGACGTGCTGCTGCCAGGTGCCGGTGGTGATGAACGCCGGGATCGGCTCGCGGACGCTGGTCAGCAGCGGGGTGGGCAGCAGCGGCAGCAGGGCGGCGGCGAAGCCGAGCGCCCAGGCCAGCTCGGTGGAGCGGTGCCGGGGTGGTTCGGCGCGCAGCCGGTCGACGGTGTACGCCAGCAGCAGCCCGATCACCGGCGCCACGACCAGGGCCAGCCGGGAGGGCAGCGCCGCGTTGACCACCGGCAGGTTGTCCAGCACCCCGAACGGCAGCAGCTGGTCGGTGCGCCGGCCGTTCCACTTGGCCTGCGGGCCCCAGGAGAGCACCGCGAAGGCGACCGCGCTGCCGGCCAGCGCCCAGAGGGTGGCCCGGAACGCCCGGTCGGCGCGCCGCCAGAGCAGCCCGAAGCAGGCGACGGCGAGCAGCAGCAGCGGGATGCCGAAGAAGGAGTTCTCCTCGGTCGGGTTGGGCGCCAGCGAGGTGCCCAGCCCGGCCCACCCGGCCAGCGACCGGCGCGGGTACGACCCGTACGCGGCGATGTCCTCGGAGTGCACCAGCGGGTCGAAGCCGGTGCCGTGGAAGCGCTGCGGCCCGGCGAAGTGCAGCCAGAGCGGGTACGCCAGCAGCACCCCGGCGACCAGCGCGGTGACCCCGAGCCCGCGCAGGAAGTGCGGCAGCGCGGCGCGCACCTCGGCCCCGCGGGACGGCTGCACCGCCCAGAGGGCGAGGAACGAGGCGAGCGCCAGGGCGGTGAAGAAGAGCCCCTCGGCGGCGATCGAGAAGGCGGCCGCCACCAGCACGCCGAGCAGCACCCCGCCCCGGACCGCGTTGCCGGGGCGGCGCAGCGCGAAGGCGCCCCAGATCAGCAGCGGCACCAGCCAGCCGGCGGTCCAGTTCAGGTGCGCGTTGGCGTGCGACACCATGGCCGGGCAGTAGCCGATGAAGAGCGCACCGACCGCGGCGGCCAGCCGGCTGCCCACCAGGTGCCGGCTGAGCAGCCAGTACCAGGCCAGCGCGGTGGCGGCCAGGTTGAGGGTGAGGATCACCAGGAACGTCGCGGGCGGCCCGACCAGGTAGGTCAGCGGCGCGAAGACCCACGCGTACACGGTGATGGAGGTGTTGACCGCGAGGTTCACCCCGTCCGGGACGTTGATCAGATGGGTGAAGAGCGGGTTCTCCCCGTGGGTGAGCGAGTGCCCGCCGAAGGCCAGCAGCCACTCGAAGAGGGCCTGGTCGCTGGAGTTGACGGTGATCATCCGGGTGCTCGGGTCGCGCCACATCCCGCTGGTCACCCAGAACGCCAGGGCCAGCGCGGCCAGCGCCACGAGCAGGTCGGCCCGGTGGTCCCGGGTGACGCGCGCGGGCCCGGGCGACGGATCGGTGGCCAGGGACGGGGAGGTCGGCACGAAGGGACGTTACCAACCGGACCCGGACACGCCGGTCAGACACGAAAGCTTGACCGGGGCCGCGCGTTCCCGGCCGGCCGGAACCCGCCGCGCCACCGGTGGCACACGTTGGCCTTCATAAATATATGAGCGCCGGCCATGTCGCCGGGCTGAAACACGGACGTAACGTCTCGGCAACTCGGGGGTGACCCAGTTCACATTCCGCAACCTGGAGGCCGCCATGCGCCGCTCCTCATCACTGCTCACCCGGATCGCCGGGGCGGCCGCCGGGCTCGCGCTCGCCGCGGCCGCCGTGTTCACCGTCGCGATGCCCGCCCAGGCCGCCACCCTCACCCAGGTGACCGGCTTCGGCTCCAACCCCGGCAACCTGAGCATGTACGCCTACCGCCCGGACGGCCTGCCGGCGAGCGCGCCGGCCGTGGTGCTGCTGCACGGCTGCACTCAGAACGCCTCCGGGTACTTCGCCAACTCGGGCTGGCAGAAGTACGCCGACCAGTGGAAGTTCGCCCTGATCGTGCCCCAGCAGTCGTCGGCCAACCAGTCGCTGAGCTGCTTCAACTGGTTCACCGAGGGGGACATCAACCGGGGCCAGGGCGAGGCGCTGTCGATCAAGCAGATGGTCGACTACGCGAAGTCCAATTACGGCCTCGACGGCAACCGGATCTACGTCAGCGGGCTCTCCGCCGGCGGGGCGATGACCTCGGTCATGCTCGCCACCTACCCGGACGTCTTCGCCGCCGGCTCGGTCATCGCCGGCCTGCCGTACCGCTGCTCACCGCCGGCCTCCACCAGCACCTGCCAGTACAGCGGCGTGGACAAGACCCCGGCGGCCTGGGGTGACCTGGTCCGCAACGCGTACTCCGGCTACACCGGCCGGCGCCCGCGGGTGTCCATCTGGCACGGCACCTCGGACACCACCGTGGTGCCGATGAACGCCACCGAGTCCCGCGACCAGTGGACCAACGTGCTGGGCGTGTCACAGACCCCGACCAGCACGGCGTCGCTGCCCGCCGGCACCAGCCTGGAGGTGTACGGCAGTGACGCGGTCCGCCTCTACCGGGTCTCCGGGATGGGCCACGGCACTCCGGTCGACCCGGGCTCGGCGGCCGACCAGTGCGGCACCGCCACCTCGTACTTCCTGGACACCATCTGCTCGACGTACCGGGACGCGCTCTTCTTCGGCCTGAACGGCGGCGTCACGCCCACCCCCACGGCGACCGCCAGCCCCACCCCGACGGCCGCCCCGGTCTGCGTCACCGCCAGCAACTACGCGCACGTGACCGCCGGCCGCGCCTACCAGTCCGGCGGCTACGCCTACGCCCTCGGCAGCAACCAGAAGATGGGCCTCTACAACACCTTCAACACCAGCACGCTCAAGCAGACCGGCCCCAGCTACTGGGTCATCGGCTGCTGATCCCGGCTGCCGCAGCGGTTCCCTGCCTCGTCGGGGGACCGCTGCGCTCACTCCGTCAGCGCGGCGTGCAGGGCGGAGCGGAGGTCGGGGTGGCGGTACTCGAAGCCGGCCTTGGTGAGGACGGCGGGCCGGACGCGGGTGCTGGCGAGGATGTCCTGGGCGAAGCCGCCGAGGGCCACCTTCAGGGCCAGCGCGGGGACCGGCAGGATCGCCGGGCGGTGCAGCTGTCGGGCCAGCTCCCGGGTGAACTCCGCGTTGGTGGCCGGGTCCGGGCCGACCCCGTTGACCGGGCCGGCGATGTCGTCCCGGGCCAGCAGGAACGCCGACGCGTCCAGCCAGTCGCGCAGCGAGATCCAGGACCACCACTGCCGGCCGCTGCCCAGCTTGCCGGCCAGGCCCAGCTTGACCGGGAGCAGTTGCGGCTGGAGCATCCCGCCGCTGCGATGCAACGGCAGCCCGGTGCGCAGCCGCACCACCCGTACGCCGGCGTCCTCGGCCGGCCGGGTGGCCGCCTCCCAGACCCGGGAGACGTCGGCCAGGAAGCCCTCGCCCGCCGGGGCGTCCTCCTCGACCACCCGGTCGCCCGTGTCGCCGTACCAGCCGATGGCCGAGGAGTTGAGCAGCACCGACGGCCGGTCCGCCGCGGGCAGCCCGGCGATGGTGATGGCCAGCGTGGTGGTGGTGTCCACCCGGCTGGACCGGATCAGCTTCTTGTAGTCGTCGCTCCAACGCTTGTCGCCGACCCCCGCGCCGGCCAGGTTGACCACCGCGTCGGCCTCGGCGACCACCGCCGGGTCGAGCTGCGCGGCCGACGGGTTCCACTGCCGCTCGTCCGGGGTGCGCGCCGGCCGGCGGACCAGCCGGGTGACCTGGTGCCCGTCGGACGTCAGCCGGCCGACCAGTCCTTTGCCGAGGAAACCGGACGCGCCGGCCATGAGGATCCGCATGCCCATAATCTTCGGCCACGGAGCCCTCTTTGGGTGCGTTCGCCGGATCTTCGCCGCTAGGCGGCGGGAACCGGTCGCAAATCGGCGAGCAGCCGCTCCACCTCGGCGAACGCGTCCGCCGGGAGCGGGCCGAGCCCGAGGGTGGCGAAGTTCTCGTCGGCCTGGGCCACGGTGCGGCAACCAGGGATCGGCACGGTCCGGGGACTGCGGGCCAGCAGCCAACCCAGCGCGCCCTGGGCGAGGGTACGTCCGTCGGCGGTGAGCGCGTCCCGGATCTCGGCGACCCGGGCCGACCACTGCGGCGTCGGACGGCCGTCGGTGAACCAGACCAGCCACTCCGGGGCCATGCCGCGGACGTCGTCCGCCCCGACCTTCCGCGTCGCCCCGGTGAGCAGTCCCATCGCGAGCGGGCCACGGTTGAGGCTGGCCAGGTCGAGCGCGTCACAGACCGCGAACATCTCCGGGTTGTCCTTGAGCACCGACTCGTCGTGCTGGATGGCGGCGCAGTGCGGACCGGCCTCGGCGAACGCGCGGGCCGACTCCGGGTTGTCGGTGCTCCAGCCGTACGCCCGGATCTTGCCCTGGGTGACCAGGCCCTCAAGGGCGTCGACCAGGTCGAGCGCGGCGGACGCCGGCAGCTCGTTGATGTGCAGCTGGTAAAGGTCGACGTGGTCCGTGCCGAGCCGGCGCAGCGATTCCTCCAGGCTGGTCACGGCGTAGTTCGGGCGGTGGTCCTGGCCGGTCCACCGCCGGGTGGCCTCGTCGGCGCGGTTGCCGAACTTGGTCGCGATCACCGCGCGGTCGCGGCGGCCGGCGAGGGCCCGGCCGAGGACCCGCTCGCTGTGCCCGGCGCCGTAGTTGCTGGCCGTATCGAAGAGGGTGACGCCCAGGTCGAGAGCGCGGTGGATGGTGCGGACCGACTCGTCGTCGTCGACCTCGCCCCAGCCGAACGGCTGCCCGTCGTCGCCCCAGAGCGGCCCGCCGATCGCCCAGCACCCCATGCCGACCGCGCTGACCTCGATGCCGCTGCGGCCCAGTGTCCGTGTCATCGTCATGCCGCCCAGCTTTCAACCTGGAGCGCGCTCCAGGTCAAGCACTAGCATCCGGAGGATGTACGCGCCCTCGGAGGCCGCGCGGCGCAGCGGCTTCAGCCTCGACACCCTCCGCTACTACGAGAAGATCGGCCTGCTCAGCGACATTGGCCGTACCTCCGGCGGCCGGCGGGTCTTCACCGACGAGGACCTGAGCTGGCTGGTGCTGTTCCGCTGCCTGCGCGACACCGGCATGCCGATCGCCGAGATGTGCCGCTACGCCGAGCTGGCCCGGGCGGGCGAGCACACCGCGGGGGAGCGGCGGGCCCTGCTGGAGCGCCACGCGGCGCGGGTCGAGGAGCAGATGCAACTGCTCCAGCGCCAGTACGACCACCTCCGCGAGAAGATCCGCTTCTACGACCGGCTCGGCTGACCGGTCATTCGCCGGTCTGGCCGTCGATCGCCTCGCGGATGATGTCGGCGTGGCCGAGGTGGCGGGCGTACTCGTCGATCATGTGGTTGAGCACCCAGCGCAGCGAGTGCTCCTGGCCGGTGGCGGGCGACCGGCCGACCGCCTCCAGCGGGCGGTCGGCGGCGATCCGCCGGGACGCCTCGACCTCGGCCCGCCAGATCGCGAAGGTGCCCGCGCCGGTGGCCTGCTCGATGTCGTTGAATTCCTCGTCCCGGTCGTCGGTGCGGGTGAACAGGCTGCCCGGGAAGTTTCCGTCGATCACCGCCTGGAAGTACCACCGCTCGACCGCGGCCAGGTGTCGGACCAGGCCGATCAGCGAGAGATCGGACGACGGCACCGGCCGCCGGCGAAGCTGCTCATCGGTCACCCCGGCGCACTTGCGCACCAGCGCCCGGCGCTGGTAGTCGAGAAAGGTGTCCAGCAGCGTCCGTTCGTTTGTCGCCGGTGACAGCTCGAAACGTTCATCGATCATTGGCGGAATGGTAGGCGAGATCGGGGCCGCTGGCTGACCCGCACGTGCTGACCGCCGGGGTGAGCCGGCCGACCCGGCCGACCTGCGGGTGCGTCCGGGTCGCCTCGTTCCGCCACCGACCGTTCGGTGGCGGGTCGGGTGGGTCGAAAGCTGAGGCGACGGCAGCTCGTGCTGCCGTCGCCGTTGCCTGCCGGCTACCCCTGCCGCCCCCCGGTGCCGCCGCGGACCGCCGCCGGGCTCACCCCGATGACGACCGGTCGGGCGCCCAGGCACTGGGGCGCGAAGTGCGCCACGATGTAGTCCCACGCCGCCTTCGCCTCGTCGAAGGTGAACGTCGGCTCGCCGTCGAGGTAGACGCTCAGGATCGTGCGGGGGATCAGGTACCACTTCCGCCACCAGGTGTTGGTCTTCGGCGAGTACATGATCCGGTCCACCCCGTCGGTGTGGCAGAGGCCGAAGGTGTGCCCCAGCTCGTGGATCGGCACGTACTTCCAGATCTGATCCGGGGTGTTGTCGATGAAGGTGGCGCCGGAGGTGTTCTTGCCGCTCAGCCCGCAGGCGCTCTCGTGCAGGTTGTTGGCCAACCCGCGCAGGGTGTCGGTGTAGCGGAAGACCCCGACGGCCGCCGGGTGGCAGAGGTCGGCCGTCGCCCCGTCCGGGTCGGTGGTCTTGTCGTGCCGGCCGATCACGTCCTTCAGGAACCGGGTCAGCGCGGGGTGGGCGTCCGGTCGGTCGTACCCCTTGTGGACGATGTGGTCGGGGTCGGTGACCGGGCGGGTCTCCTGGTCGAAGTCCAGCATCAGCGCGAGTTCGCGGCCCTTCTCGCGGGCCGTGGAGACCTTGGTGTCCAGCGCGCCGTCCCGCATCGGCAGCACGATGAACGCCGGCCCCTGCGCGCCCCGCGAGCTGAGGTAGGTGTCCAGCTCGTCGGCGGAGATGGGGTTGTCGAACTCGCCGCCACCGCCGCCACCGACGACGGTCCCCTTCTTCAGGGTCTTGTACCGCTTGCGGTTCCAGAACCCCTCGTGGAACTCGAAGCCGCAGAGTTCCCGCAGGTTGATCGCGCCCTGCTCGTGCAGCACGACCAGGTTGGGCACGGTGGGTTCGCGCAGCGACGGGGTCTCCGAGTCCAGCGTCGTCCGGTACGCGGTGCCGTGCAGGCGCAGCCCGAACGCGCCGTGGTCGAGGCGGATCGCCTCCTTGATCTCGGTCAGCGTGTCACCGGAGTACTTCGCCTCGAGCAGGCCGCGCACGTACCGGCGCAGGCGCTCCCGGTTGATCTCCTCGATGATGTAGTCGATCGTGTCGCCGAGGAACACGATGCGGGCCAGCCGGATGATCCCCAGCACCAGGCCGATCACCGCCCGCAGCAGCCCGTCGAGGATCCGCCGCCAGTCGAGCGTGACGATGCCGACGACCACGTCCCAGAGCCCGGCCGCAATGTCGACCACCGCCTCGACGACCACCCCGACGAGCTTGCACACCGTACGGACCACCCACTTGCCGACCTTGACGATCACCCAGCGGACGACCTTCACGAAGTACGTGACGAACCAGCAGACCCAGCCCCGCGGGTCGTACCACGGGTAGTCCTTGCACTTCTTCTCCTGCCGTTCCTCCCACTCCTCGACGGGCTTGGAGATCTCCTCCTCGACCCATTCGGTGATTTCGGTGCAGACGAGTGCCATGGGAGATCCCCCCTCCGAGTCAGGAGACCGCGCGCAGCGCGCGCAGTCGTAGCAGCAGGCGCCGACGGCTCCAGGACAGCCCGAGGAGCTTGCCGGCGACCGCCGCCGCGAGGCAGCCGAGCACGGCCGCGGCGACGGCCGGGCCGCCGCTCGGTCCGACCACGAGGACGCCGGCCACGGCGGTGACGAGGGCCAACGCACCCCAGTCGCAGCCGCAGTCGTTGAACAGCCGGCGGATGATCGCTGCCGTACGCTCGCGCTCCGTCGCGTCGAGCCCGGGCAGTGTGACGGTGACCCGGTCGAGGTGGGGGCGCCGGAGCAACGAGACCAGCGTCTCCGCCCGATCGAGATCCGCGCGATCAGCGATCTCGATGTGCATGAGGGTGTCACCTTCCCACTGACACCCTGACTGTGAGCGTGGTCGATCGCCAGGTCAACGATCTTTCAGCTACCCGACTGTGGCTGCCTCGCCAGCGGTGCGATCAGAGCTGCGCCAGCCGGGGAAGCAGTGGTCCGAGCTGGTCGACGGCGTCCGTGCGTACCACGAAGCGAGTGATGCCCCAGCGGCGCCGGTGGGCCGCGACCGCCGCGACGATCTCCTCCGCCGTGCCGATCAGGACGAACGGGGTGGCCAGCAGCTCGCCGACGATCAGGCCGGTGTCGGCGGCCGTCTTCGCGGCTGCAGCCTCGGCGTCGTCGGTCACCACCACCTGCTGGACCAGGGCCTCCAGCGCGGGCGGCTCGACCCGGCCGGCGGCCCCGGCCGCCACGTGCGAAAGCTGCGCCTCCAGCTGCTCGGCCCGCCACCGCACGTCGTGGGCGTGGCCGTCGGCGAGGGTACGCCCGAAACCGGTCAGGCCGACCACGTCGGCGTGCGCGCCGGCCCAGCGCAGCAGCGTCGAGTTGGCCGTACCCATGGTCAGCGGCACCCGGTCCTGGACGGGTCGCAGGCCGCCCATCCGGGCCGCGTGCGCGACCAGCTCCGGGGTGTCCACGGTGACCTCCTCGCCGGCCAGCAGGTCGCGGACCGCCTCGGTGACCGCCACGCAGCGGCGCACCCGGGCGGCGACGTCGGGCCGCTCGCGCCCGACGGCCCGCCACTCGGCCGGGGTGTGTCCGGCGCCGATGCCGAGCCGGGCCCGCCCGCCGGAGACCACGTCCAGGGTGGCCACGTCGGTGGCGAGCAGGATCGGCTCCCGGATGCCGGCGTTGGCGACGTACGAGCCGAGGCCGAGCGTCGAGGTCACCGCCGCGGCGGCCGCCAGCGAGACGAACGGCGACGCGCCGTGGCCGGGATGGTCGGCGGCGAGCAGGGCGTCGAAGCCGGCGGCCTCGACCCGGCGGGCCAGGTCGAGCCAGCCGGCGGCGTCGGCGGGACGGGCCTGGACGGAAAAGATCACCATCGGCTCAGCATCCGGCGTCCGCGGCGCGGAAACCAGCCCGGAGCACCGATTCTGCTGACCGGCGAATCCCACGGCCCCCCGCGTCGGCCGGCCAGTTCCGGGCCGATCACGTCGACAGCGGCGGCGGGCCCGGCGGCTCGACAAGCAGTTCCACGGTGCCGCCCGCCTCGCGGTTCAGCGCCGCGACGAGTTTCTTCTCCTCGTACCTGAAGTGCGACTCCAGCAGGGCGGCGAGGCCGTCCAGCTCGGCGCGCACGTCCCGGCCGCCGGCCCGGCCGGTGACCAGGTCCTCGACCCGGCGCAGGATGCCCGCCACCACCTGGTGGTCCGCGGCCAGTTCGGCGAGGACCGGGCGCAGCGCCGGCTCCCGTTCGGCGAGGACCCGGAACGCGCCGCCGTCCTCGCCGGTGTGGTGCCGGTCGAGCGCCGCACAGAAGGCCAGGCAGTGGGCTCGCAGCGCGCGGGGCGGTCGGGCGTCCCCACCGGGGGAGTCCAGGCCGGTACGCAGCCGGGCCAGCTCCTCGCGGAGCCAGAGGTGGATCTCGATCAACTGGTTGCCGAGGGCGGTCAGCCGCCCGCCCGGCTCGTGGGATGGGTGCACATGGTCCCCTGCTGTCCCGCGCCTCCATGCCCACGGCGGTCTTCGTGCCGGGCGCACCGCGACGCTGCGCCGGACCATACCCGCTCGCCGCCCGCGCCGCCCCGGTCAGGTCGACGGCTCGTCGGGCGCCGGCTCGTGCCAGCGCGCCCGGTACGCGGCCTCGCTCGCCTCGTGCGTGGTCCGCTCGGCGAAGACCAGCTCGTGCAGGGCGCGTCGGGCCTCACCCATGGTCGCCACCTCCACCACGACCAGCCCCACACAGATGACGGTCAGCAGGGTCAGGGTGGCCAGACCGGGCAGCCGCGCGCCGACCGGGATGCTCCCGGCGAGCAGGAGCACCGTGCCCACCCGGATCCAGGACAGCGTGTGCAGCGTGCGGAGCTGGAAGAGCATGTTTCCGCAGAGGTAGCAGATCACCCCGCCGAACAGCAGCGCCGCGCTGGGACCGTGGGAGCGTTCGGCCAGCGGGATGTGCGGATCGGCGATCTGGTGCACGATCCCCTCGGCGCCCAGGGCGAACAGGATGATCCCGGCGATCATCGGCAGGTAGAGGTACGCGTACGCGTCCCGGGCCATGGCCACCCGGGGTCGTCCCTGGGTGGCGTGCAGCGCGATCCGAGCGGCCGGGCCCACCCAGTCGTAGTGCGCCCACCACAGCGCGGCGGTGAACACGATGCCGAGGACGGCGGCCGCCACCGCCGGCCAGCTCGGTGGCTGGCCGAGCAGGTTGCTGCCGACGCCGACGGAGATGACCGACTCACCCAGGGCGATGATCAGGATCAGGTCGTACCGCTCGGTCCAGTGCTCGGCGGAGGTGACGCCCCAGCCCCAGGTGCCCGCGATCAGCCCGGTGCCGTACTGGAGCACCACCACCGTTGCCCAGAGCCCGTCGCGGACCATCGAGGCCCGGCCGGAGTCGTCGATCTGGGCCGGGATCAGCGCGGCGCCGAGCAGCAGAACGGTGCTCAGGGCGAGCTCGGGGGCGAACCGGCTGAGCTGCCGGCGCTCGTTCGGGCTGTCCCGGACGGCGTGCAGGTAGAGCGCCAGGTGCACCAGGCGGATGACCACGTAGCTGCCCGCCGCCACCATCGGGCCGGCGGCGTTCTCCCCGGCATCGCGGAAGGCCTGCGGGAGCGCCAGCGCGAAGGTGAAGAGCGCGGCCATGCCGGCCACCATGAGCACCGGCACGAAGCCCTCCCCGAGCCGGACCCGGGTGGCGACGACGCTGTGCACGACCCAGGACCACCAGAGCACGGCGAGCACCAGCAGCGCGTGCAGCAGGTTGGTGCCGTTGATGTTCAGGGCGGTGGCCCGGGTGATGATGAAGAACGAGAAGACGAAGACCAGGTCGAAGAAGACCTCGAACCGGTCCACCCGGGCGCCGGGGGCGACCGCGACGGCGGGGCCCAACCAGCCACGCCCCCGAGTGCCGCCCACCGGTCGAGTCTTTCAGCGGCGGTCGGCTCCGGTCGGCGAATCGCTCAGCCGGTGCGCTGCCGCAGGCCGTCCATCAGCAGGTCGAGCAGCCGGCTGGCCTGCTCGCGCTGGTCGGGTTCGCCGGCGACCAGGGAGATCCCGCTCAGCCCGGCCAGTACGTCGGCGGGCGCGACGTCACCCCGTACGGCGCCGGTCGCGCCGCCCGCCGCCAGCAGCAGGTCGAGCGTGGCCAGCAGGCGGTCGCGGCTGTGCGCGTACGGGTTGGCGCCGGAGGCGATGGCGAGTCGGAGCGCGTCGGCCATGCCCCGCTTGGTCGACAGGTAGTCGACGAACCGGTCCATCCAGGCCCGGAGTGCCCGATCCGGCGGCAGGGTGGCCAGCAGGTCCGGCGCGGCGTCGCAGAGCTTGGTCAGCTCGTTGCGGTAGGCCGCCTCGATCAGTGCCTCCCGGGTGGGGAAGTGCCGGTAGAGGGTGCCGATGCCCACCCCGGCGTCCTTGGCGATCGAGTCGAGCGTTACCTCGGGCCCGTCGTGGGAAAACGCGCGTACGGCGGCGTCCAGCAGGCGTTGCCGGTTGCGCAGCGCGTCGGCGCGCAGCGGTCGGGGGCCGGTGTCCGGCACGTCGCCTCCTTCGAGTGACCGGCCGGAGCGCGGTCGGGTTGGCAAGCGGAGTCTCCTCCGTTTAGTCTCGACCGTAACGGAGGATCCTCCGATTCTCATCGTAGCGGCCGGACCTGGCGTCCGCGTCGCCACCGACAAGGATGGATCATGACCACCAGCACACCTGTCAACACGCCGTTCTCCCGCGAGACCACCGCCGTGGAGGTGGTGCGCGGCCTCGACCTCACCGGCCGCCGGGCCATCGTCACCGGCGGCGCGTCCGGGATCGGGGTGGAGACCGCCCGCGCGCTCGCCGCCGCCGGAGCCGACGTCACGCTCGCCGTCCGCAACGTCGACGCCGGCCAGCAGGTCGCCACCGACATCGCCGGTACCACCGGCAACGACCACGTCCTGGTGGCCCCGCTGGACCTCGCCGACCTGACGTCCGTGGCCGACTTCGTCCGCAGCTGGGACGGGCCGCTGCACATCCTGGTCAACAACGCCGGCATCATGGCCTCGCCCGAGATGCGCACCGCGCAGGGCTGGGAGATGCAGTTCGCCACCAACCACCTCGGCCACTTCGCCCTGGCCACCGGCCTGCGCCGGTCCCTGGCCGCCGCCGGGGGCGCCCGGATCGTCTCGGTCAGCTCGTCGGCGCACCTGCGCTCGCCCGTGGTGTTCGAGGACATCCACTTCCATCAGCGGCCGTACGAGCCGTGGGCGGCGTACGGGCAGTCCAAGACGGCGAACGTGCTCTTCGCGGTGGAGGTCAGCCGGCGCTGGGCGGACGACGGCATTCTCAGCAACGCCCTGATGCCCGGGGCGATCCGGACCAACCTCCAGCGCTACATCAGCGACGAGGACCTCGCCCGGCTGCGAGCCGAGAGCGGGGGCGAGACGATGCCCAGTTGGAAGGACACCGAGCAGGGCGCCGCGACCTCCGTGCTGGTCGCCGCCTCTCCGCTGCTCGATGGCGTCGGCGGACGGTACTTCGAGGACTGCCAGGAGGCCGGGCCCAACCAGCCCGGCACCCGCACCGGATACGCCCCGTACGCGCTGGACCCGGAGGCGGCGGAGCGGCTCTGGCAGGTCTCCGAGGAGCACCTGCGGGGCTGACCCCGCCCGAGATGGCGAAAGGGGGGCGCGCGGCGTGAGCCGCGCGCCCCCCTTTCCGGGCGTTCCCCCGGGTCTACAGACCCAGCTCGGCCTCGAAGTTGCCGGCCTCCAGCCGCTCCTTGACCGCGACCAGGAAGCGGGCGGCGTCCGCGCCGTCGATCAGCCGGTGGTCGTACGACATGGCCAGGTAGACCATCGAGCGCACCGCGACGACCTCGCCCAGCTCCGGGTCGTTCACCACGACCGGACGCTTCACCACGGCACCCGTGCCGAGCATCGCCGACTGCGGCGACGGCACGATCGGGGTGTCGAAGAGCGCGCCCCGGCTGCCCGTGTTGGTCAGCGTGAAGGTCGCGCCGGTGATCTCGTCGGGGCTGATCTTGTTGGTCCGGGTGCGCTCGGCCAGGTCCGCGACCCGCTTGGCGATGCCGCCCAGGTTGAGGTCGCCGGCGTTGTGGATGACCGGCACCAGAAGCCCGCGCTCGGTGTCCACGGCGATGCCGAGGTGCTCCGCGTCCGGGTAGGTGATCGTCCCCGCCGCCAGGTCCATCCGGGCGTTGACGATCGGATACGCCTGCAGCGCCTCGACGGCGGCAAGTGCGAAGAACGGCAGGAACGACAGCTTCACGCCGTGCCGCTGCTGGAAGGAGTCCTTCGCCTGCGCCCGCAGCTTGGCGATCCTGGTGACGTCCACCTCGATCACCGTGGTGAGCTGCGCCATCTCGTGCAGCGACTCCTGCATCCGCTTGGCGATCGCCGTGCGGATCCGGGTCAGCTTCTCGGTGGTGCCCCGCTTGCCGCTCGGCTGCGGCTTCGCGGCCGGCTTGGCCGGGGCGGGCGCCGCGGCGGCCGGGGCCGGCTGGGCGGCCGGCGCGGCCTTGGCGGCCTTCGCCTTCTCGGCCGCCTCCAGCACGTCCTGCTTGCGGATCCGGCCACCGACACCGGTGCCGTTGACCGAGGAGAGGTCGACGCCGTGCTCGCTGGCCAGCTTGCGCACCAGCGGAGTCACGTAACCGGCCGCCTCCTCGCCGCCACCCTGCACCGGGGCGGAGGGGCGCTGCGGGGTCGGGGTCGGCGCGGCCGGCTGGGCGGCCTGCTCGGCCTTCGCGGGCTGCGCCGCCACCTCGGCCTCCGCGGCCGGCTCGTTGTAGGACAGGCCCGGGGTCGGCTCCTCGACCTTGGGCTCCGGCGTGGGCTCGGGCTTGGGCTCCGGCTTGGGCTCCGGCTTGGGCTCCGGCTTGGGCTCGGGCTTCGGCTCGGGCTTGGGCTCCGGCTTCGCCTCGGCCGGCGCGGCGCCGGCGGCACCGATGATCGCCAGGTCGGCGCCGACGTCGGCGGTCTCGTCCTCGGCGACCTTGATCTCCAGCAGGGTGCCGGCGACCGGCGACGGGATCTCCGTGTCGACCTTGTCGGTGGAGACCTCCAGCAGCGCCTCGTCCACCTCGACGGTGTCGCCGACCTGCTTGAGCCAGCGGGTGACCGTACCCTCGGTGACGCTCTCGCCCAGGGCCGGCATCTTGACCGGGGTGCCCTCGCCGGATGGCGCCGGAGCGGCCTGGGCCGCCGGCTGCTCCGGGGCGGGCTTCTCCTGCTCGGGCTCGGGACCCGTGCCTTCGGCGGCGGCCGTCGGCTCGGCGGCGGGCCCGGCGGCCGGCTGCGGTGCGGCCGCGCCGGCCTCTTCGCCCTCGCCCGCGATGACGGCCAGCTCGCTGCCGACCTCGGCGGTCTCGTCCTCACCGACCACGATCCGGCTCAGCACACCCGCCGCGGGGGACGGGATCTCGGTGTCGACCTTGTCGGTCGAGACCTCGAGCAGCGGCTCGTCGACCTCGACGGTGTCGCCCTCCTGCTTGAGCCAGCGCGTGACGGTGCCCTCGGTGACGCTCTCGCCGAGCCGGGGCATGGTGACCGATACCGGCATGTTCTCCAGACTCCTTCATTCCCGTGGTGGGATCATCGCCCGTCGCCGGACGCCGCGGTTGTCGTGATCAGGCGTGCGAGTGCAGCGGCTTGCCGGCGAGGGCCATGTGCGCCTCGCCAAGGGCCTCGGTCTGCGTGGGGTGGGCGTGCAGGAGCTGCGCCACCTCGGCCGGGTACGCCTCCCAGTTGTAGATGAGCTGCGCCTCCCCGACCAGCTCGCCGACCCGGGCGCCGACCATGTGCACGCCGACCACCGGACCGTCCTCCAGGCGGACCACCTTCACGAAGCCGGCCGTCTTGAGGATCTGGCTCTTGCCGTTGCCACCGAGGTTGTAGTTGAAGGTCTTGACCTTGTCGCCGTACTGCTCCTTGGCCTTCGCCTCGGTCAGGCCGACCGACGCCAGCTCAGGGTCGGAGTAGGTGACCCGCGGGATGCCCGCCTCGTCGATCACGGCCGGGTTCTGGCCGGCGATCTCCTCGGCGACGAAGATGCCCTGCTGGAAGCCGCGGTGGGCGAGCTGGAGGCCGGGCACGATGTCGCCGACCGCGTAGACGTTCGGCACGCTGGTGCACAACCGCTCGTCGGTCAGCACGTAGCCGCGGTCCATCTTGACGCCCTGCTCCTCGTACCCGAGGTTGGCGGTGTTCGGGCCGCGACCGACGGCGACCAGCAGCAGCTCGGCCTCGACGGTCTCGCCGCCGGAGATGGTCAGCTTGACGCCCTTCTCGGTCTTCTCGACCTTCTCGAACGGCTTGCCGACCTTGAAGTTGATCTTACGCTTGCGGAACGCCCGCTCCAGCGCCTTGGACGACTCCTCGTCCTCGGCGGCGACCAGGCGGGGCAGCGCCTCGACGATCGTCACGTCCACCCCGAAGGACTTCCACACGCTGGCGAACTCGACGCCGATCACGCCGCCGCCGAGCACGATCACCGACGCGGGGACCCGGTCGAGGGTCAGCGCGTGGTCGCTGGTGATGATCCGCTCGCCGTCGATCTCCAGGCCGGGCAGGCTCTTCGCGTACGAGCCGGAGGCCAGGATGACGTTGCGGCCGGTGTAGCGCTTGCCGTCCACCTCGACCACGTTCTGGCCGACCAGCTTGCCGGCGCCCGCCACGAAGGTGATGTTCTTGGCGCTGCCCACCAGGCCCTGCAGGCCCTTGTACAGGCGGGAGATCACGCCGTCCTTGTACGAGTTGACCGCGGCCATGTCGATGCCGACCAGCTCGGCCTTCACGCCGAACTGCTCCGACTCGCGGGTCTGGTCGGCGATCTCGGCGGCGTGCAGCAGCGCCTTGGTGGGGATGCAGCCGTTGTGCAGGCAGGTCCCGCCGAGCTTGCCCTTCTCGATGAGCGCGACGGAGAGATCCAGCTGGGCGGCACGCAGCGCCGCCGCGTAGCCGCCGCTGCCACCTCCGAGAATGACGATGTCGAAGGTCGCTTCGTTCGGCTCGCTCACGTCCAACTCCCAGGTCGCGTCGCTGCATCGGGGGTCACGGCAGGGTGACACGGAACAGACCCCACCTCGGTCATCTTGTCACTCCGAGCCCGAGGGCGCGTACTGAGGTGCCCAACGACACGTCACGGACACGTACGCTTGGCACCGTCTTCGATAGTGCGCGGGGGAGGAGATGGTCCGGTGGGGCTGTTCCGTCGACGGAAGCGGACGAGCGTGGCGAGCCGTGACCGGGTCGCCGACCGCGCCGACCTGGACCATTTGGAGAACTTCGTCCGCACCCGGCGGGGCGTCGAGGCGTACATCGAGCCGCGGACGACCGTCACCGAGACCACCGTCATGCTGATCGCCGACGACGGCGAGTGGACCCGGCGGCGGATCGACGGCCCGGAGGGTGCCCGGCGCTTGGCCCGCAAGCTGGCCATCCCGATCTACGACGTCCGGCTGATGGGCTACCCGCAACGGATGCGCGACTACAACGAACGCCGCAAGCGCCGTCCCGAGCTGTTCTGAGGCCCGGGCACGAAGACGGGGCGCCCCCGCAGGGAGCGCCCCGTCGTGCTGTCCGGTACCCGTCAGCCGTTGGCGGCGACGTCCTCGACCAGGTGGACCAGGGTGCGGACCGGCACGCCCGTGCCGCCCTTGGTCAAGTAGCCGGTCGCCTCGCCCGAGTGGTAGCCCGGCCCGGCGATGTCGATGTGCGCCCAGGCGACGTCGTCGGTGACGAACTCCCGCAGGAAGACCCCGCCCTGGAGCATGTGACCGGCGCGGTCCATGCCGGCGTTGACCTGCGAGATGTCCGCGACGTCGGAGTCCATGCCCTTGCGCACGTCGTCCGGCAGCGGCATCGGCCAGGCCGGCTCGCCGGTCGCCTCGCCGGCCGCCTTCACCCGCTCGCACAGCTCCGGGCTGCCCATCACGCCGGCGATCCTCTTGCCCAGCGAGATCACCTGGCCGCCGGTCAGGGTGGAGGTCTCGAAGAGGTAGTCGGCGCCATCCTCGCAGGCCCGCGCGATCCCGTCGGCAAGGATCATCCGGCCCTCGGCGTCGGTGTTGAGCACCTCGACCTTCTTGCCGTTGTACATGGTGATCACGTCACCGGGCCGGTAGCTGGTGCCCGACGGCATGTTCTCCGCCATCGGCAGGTACCCGGTCACCGCCACCGAAGGCTTGAGCGCCGCGATCGCCAGCATGGCCGCGCCGACCGCCGCCGCCCCCGCCATGTCGGACTTCATCTCCCACATGCCCTGCGCGGGCTTGATCGAAATGCCGCCGGTGTCGAAGGTGATGCCCTTGCCGACCAGCGCCACCCGCTTGCCGGACCCGCCGCCGGACGGGGTGTAGGTCAGCTTGACCAGCCGCGGCGGGGCCTCCGAGCCCTGCCCGACGGCGAGGATGCCGCCGTACCCGCCGGCCGCCAGGGCCGCCTCGTCCAGCACCTCCACGCCGAGGCCGGCGTCCCGGGCGGCGGCCGCCACCGCGTCGGCGAACGACGGGGGACGCAGCTCGTTCGGGGCGGTGTTCACCCAGTCGCGGCTGAGCCGCACCGCGCCGGCCACCGTCTGCGCCCGGGCGATCTCCGCCTGGGCGGCGCGGTCGGCGGCGTCCGGCACCGACACCAGCACCTCGGCCACCGGCTCCCGCCGGGTGGGCTGCGGCTTGGTCTTGTAACCGGCGAACCGGTACCCGCCGAGCAGCGCGCCCTCGGCGACGGCGCGCAGCGCGGCCGGGGCGTCGGCGTCGTCGGGCAGCGGCAGCGCCAGCGCCACCCGCGGCGCGCCGGCGAGGGCGCGCACCGCCGCGCCGGCGGCCCGGCGCAGGATCTCCGGGGCCGGGGCGGCGCCGGTCGGCTCCGGTCCGAGGCCGACGGCGGCGACCACCGGGGCGGTGACGGTGCCGAGGGTGGCCAGCTTGATCACCTCGCCGGGGCCACCGGTCGCGCCGAGCAGTGCCAGCGTCTCGGTCAGCTTGCCGTCGAACGCGGCGGCGATGCTCTCCGCGCCGCTGGCCAGCAGCAGTTTGCCGGCGGGTCCGCTGGTGGCGTCCTGCCCTCCGGTCTGGCTGTGCACGCCGATCACGATGGCATCGACGGCGAGTTCGGCGGGGTCGGTGTCGACCAGGCTCAGGGTGGTGCTGGGCGATGTCACTGAAGCTACTCCGGGCGGGCCGGGCCGGTCGCGGGTTGGCGTACCGGCGATGAAGGTCTCCGGCGGCAACCTACCCGCCGGACGTCGGGTGCGTCCCGTCGATCGTGCTGACGGGTCCCGCCGATGCTAACCAGCATGTCGGGCCCCGGTAAGTTTCCACCCATGACCGAAGTGACCTCCGACGCCGCCGCGACCCGGCTGCGCCGTTCCCCGCTGCACGAGCGGCACACCGCTCTCGGCGCCAAGTTCGCCCCGTTCGGGGGCTGGGAGATGCCGCTGGAGTACGCCGGCGGCGGCGTGCTCAAGGAGCACACGGCGGTGCGTACCGGAGTCGGCGTCTTCGACGTCTCCCACCTGGGCAAGGCGCGGATCACCGGGCCCGGCGCCGCGGGCTTCGTCAACGCCTGCCTCACCAACGACCTCGGCCGGATCGCCGTCGGCCAGGCGCAGTACACGCTGTGCTGCGACGACGCCACCGGCGGCGTGGTGGACGACATCATCGCCTACCTGCACGCCGACGACCACGTCTTCCTGATTCCCAACGCGGCGAACACCGCCGAGGTGGTGCGCCGGTTGCGCGCCGCCGCGCCGACCGGGGTCGAGGTCAGCGACGAGCACG
Organism: Micromonospora coerulea; assembly: GCF_016598485.1. Taxonomy (GTDB): domain Bacteria; phylum Actinomycetota; class Actinomycetes; order Mycobacteriales; family Micromonosporaceae; genus Micromonospora; species Micromonospora coerulea. The sequence continues at coordinate 37,024 of NZ_JAEMUW010000006.1, forward strand.
GGGCGTACGCCGTCCTCGCCGTGCAGGGCCCGCGCTCGGCGGAGCTGCTCGGCGCGCTGGGCCTGCCCACCGAACACGGCTACATGAGCTTCTCCACCGCCACCCTGGACGGGGTGGGGCTGACCGTGTGCCGGACCGGGTACACCGGCGAGCTGGGCTACGAGCTGGTCGTGCCGGCGGCCCACGCGGTCGCCGTCTGGGACGCGCTCTTCGCCGCCGGGGAGCCGTACGAGCTGCGGGCCTGCGGGCTGGCCGCCCGGGACACCCTGCGCACCGAGATGGGCTACCCGCTGCACGGGCAGGACCTGTCGCCGGACATCACCCCGGTGCAGGGCCGCTCCGGCTGGGCGGTCGGCTGGGACAAGCCGGCCTTCTGGGGCCGGGACGTGCTGCTCGCGGAGAAGGCCGCCGGTCCGCGCCGTACGCTGCGCGGCCTGGCGGCGGTCGACCGGGCCATCCCGCGTCCCGGCATGGCCGTCTACGCCGGTGACACCCGGGTCGGCACCGTCACCAGCGGCACCTTCTCGCCCACGAGGAAGCAGGGCATCGCCCTGGCCCTGCTGGACACCGACCCGAAGCTGGCCGATGGCGATGTGGTCGAGGTCGACATCCGTGGCCGGCGCGCCCAGATGACCGTCGCCCGTCCCCCCTTCGTCACCCCCTCGGTCAGGTGACCCCACCCCACTCGGGGGTTAGTCCGAGGTGGGGTGGTCGCCGGCGTCGAGGACGGCCTGGGTCCAGCCGCCCTCGATGACGCCGGTGCCGTCGAGCAGGGCCCAGTCGACGAGGTCGGTCGGCTCGACGACCACGGGGGCGCCGATCCGCACGGTCGGGTCGGTCGCGGCGTCGCTGGCGCTGACCCCGACGATCCGCTCCGGGGTCTCCCAGGAGGTCACCCCGGCCCAGACGAACTCGGGGCCCTCGTCGCCGGGCAGGCCGTACTTGACCACGAGCTGGGTCTCGGCGGGGAGCTGACCGGCCAGGAACCGGGCCCGGATGTCGCCCAGGCCGGCGCGGGCCGTCGCGATCGCCTTGCTCATCGCGTCGCCGGGGCGGGCGTACCGGACGTCCGGCTGGATGCCGGCGAAGAGCGTGGCGCAGGCGGCGGCGAAGTAGCGTCCGGCGGGCCCGGCGTGGCCGGGCGGTGGCCGCAGGCTGAGGAACGAGTCCGCGTCCGGGTCGGTGGCCGGGTCCAGCTCCAGCCGGAGCAGCACCGGCGCGGTGGCCCCGTGCTGCTCCGGGTTGCCGTACGCCACCGCGATGTCGTGGCCGGTCACGGTAGCCAGCACCGGCAGTTGCACGAACGCCGGCACCTCCTCGCCGGCCAGCCCGTCGGTCCAGTCCCGCAGCAGCCGCCGGGCGGCGCCGGTCATCACCGCGCCCCAGGCCCGGGTGAGGTGGTCCGGCACCCCCTGCGCCTGGAGTTCGAGCAGCCCGAACCGGCGTAGCCCCTTGGTGGTGAACCACAGCCCGTCGGCGTCCGAGGAGTAGGGCACCAGCACCCAGTCGACCAGCCGGATGCGGCCCTGGGCGTCGGGGAGCGAGCGCAGCGCCGCTGCCGGGTCGAGGAACTGGAGGCCGAAGACGTCCACCACGTCGCTGCCGACGGTCTCGGCCACCGCGGCGGCCACCGCCCGGGCCGCCCACTCGTGCGCGGGCGGCCAGCCCGGCCGGTACTCCGCCTGCACCACCACCAGGTGCGTCGCGGCGGCCAGCCGGGCCAGCTGGGCCTCGGTGGCGCCGAACGCGGTGAGCAGGTCCGGCGGCAGTTCCGGGAACTCGCCGATCGACCGCGTGTCCACCGTCATCAGCGGGCTGTCGAGCATCTGCTTCGCCAGGCCGTGCACCGGCTCGGCGAGCCGCCCGGCGAGCGCCGCCACGGCCGTCTTCGGGCTGACCTTCGGCAGCCCCTTGATGGGCACCAGGTAGGTCGCGTCGAGCGACTCCGGCACGGGTACGGGCAGGAAGTCGTCCGTGATGAGCATGCCGTCCCCCATCGACCACGCCGGTGCTGTCGTTCACGAACGCTACCCGGCCGGAGGTGCCGCGCTCAGCCGGACAGCACCAGTCCCAGGTAGACCAGCGTGGTGACGATCTCCACGGTGGCGCCGAGCACGTCCCCGGTGACCCCGCCGAGCCGGCGTACCGCATGCCGGAGCAGCCCGGTCTCGACGGCGAGGGCGGCGCCGACGGCGAGCGGCCCCTGCCACGGGCGATCCGGCACCGCGGGTGCCGCCAGCAGCGCGACGGCGGCCGTGCCGACGACCAGCGCCACCGGGCCCACCGTGCCGGCCACCAGCGCGCCCAGCCCCTCCGGCCGGGCGGCCGGGACGCCGCGCCGGCAGGCCACCGCGACGCCGAGCCGGCCCGCCGCGGTCGCGGCGACCACGCCCGCGAGCGCCGCCGGCCAGGACCGCCCGGCCAGCTCCGCGAGCACCGCCGTCTGGAGCAGCAGTACGACCACCAGGGCGACCACCCCGAACGGGCCGACGTCCGGCTTCTTCATGATCTCCAGCGCGGCGGCGCCCCGCCGGTACGACCCCAGCGCGTCCACGGTGTCGGCCAGCCCGTCCAGGTGCAGGCCCCGGGTGAGCAGCGCGCCGAGGCCGACGGTGACCCCGGCGGCGACCAGCGGGGGAGCGAGCGCGGCGGTCAGCAGCAGCACGCCGGCGAGCAGCGCGCCGAGCAGCGCGCCCACCGCCGGGGCGAGCGCCATCGCCCGGCCCGCCGCGGCCCGGTCGACCTGGCCGGTGCGCAGCGGCAGCGTGGTGAAGGTGGTGACCGCCAGTCGGACGCCGTCGGCGAGCCGCGACTCAGTCGGCACGCCGACCGGGGGACTCCGGCACGGCGACCCGCTCGTCCGGCTCGGTGGTGGTGGGTCCCGGGCCGGCCGGCTCCGGCTCGGCGAACTCCGGCTCGGTGGTGGTCGGTCCGGGCCCGGCCGGCTCCGGCTCGGCGAACTCCGGCTCGGTGGTGGTCGGTCCCGGCCCGGCCGGCTCCGGCTCGACGAACTCCTCGTCGTCCTCCGGCTCGCCACCCAGCGACGGGTGCACCGGCAGGGTGGCGGCCAGCGCCAGCACCGAGCGCAGCAGCGGCAGCGTGGCCAGCGCGGTGGCGCCCTCGCCGAGGCCGAGCCGCAGGTCCAGCAGCGGGGTCAGGCCGAGCACGTCGGCGGCCAGCCGGACCGCCGGCTGCCCGCCGTGGTCGGGCAGCAGGCACCAGTGCCGGGCCTGCCCGGCCAGATCCCGGCTGACCATGCCGGCGGCCACCCCGACCGGCCCGTCGAGCAGCACGGGCACCCGCCGGGCGGTCGCGCCGAGCAGCACGCCGGTCGCCACCGCGATGTCCCCGCCGCCCAGCTCGGCCAGCACGTCCTTGGCCTCCCGCGGAGAGCGGCGGGTGCGGTGCAGCGCGTCGCGGACCGCCGCGCAGCGGACCATCCACGCCGCATCGTCGATCTCGCCGGCCTCGGTGACCACGCGGCCGAGCACCGCCGGCGGCTCCGCGCCGGCCGTGGCCGCGAGCACCGCGGCGGCGGCCGCCTCGGTGCCGGCGCCGCACGCCGCCAGCACCAGCAGTTGTACGCCCGCGTCGGCGGCCTGCTCGGCCAGCCGCCAGCCGTACCGCAGAGCCGACTCCACCTCGTCGGCGGTCAGCGTCGGCCCGTCCTCCATCGGTGCCGAGGCCGGCGCCTCGACCACCTGGAGGCTGGCGCCGCTCTCGGCGGCCAGCCGGGCCAGCGCGCCCCGGCCCGCGCGGGCCTGCCGGGCGCGGCGGGCGGACTCGCCGGGCACCGCGCCGGCCGCGGCGCCGCCGGCGTGGTCGCCGTGCAGCAGCAGCACCCGCACCGAGCTCCAGGGTGCCGGGGTGGCGGTGCCCTGGGTGGCGCCGGCGAAGCCCACCACCCGTTCCAGCACACCGAGCCCGGCGCCGGGCACGTCCAGGGTGGCGAGCCGGTCGACGGCCTGCGGGCCGGCGTAGTCGTCGGGCATCGGCAGTTCCATGCCGGGCTGGATGACCAGCCCGGTGGCGACCATCGGCAGGGCCATGGTCGGCGCCGCCCAGGCCGCGCTCTCCTCCGCCGGCGCCGGGGTCGGCGTGGGCGCCACGGCCGGGGTGAACACCTCCGGCAGCGCGGCCTCCGGTGCCCCGGCGGGGCGGGTCGGCGGGGCGCCGTTGGTCGCCGCCGGCGCCGGCTCGCCGGCCTGGCCGGGGCCTGCCTGCGCGGGCACGGCGGCCCGCGGCGCGGCGGTCGGCTTCAGCCAGCTCGGCTGGCCGGCGATGACCAGCACCACGGCGTCGCAGGCGTCGGCGACCGCCCGGTTGGCCGCACCGAGCGCGTCGGTGAACGCCCGGCCGAGCGGAGTGGTCGGCACCAGGGAGAGCCCGACCTCCGGGCTGACCAGCACGATCCGCGCGGCACTGGCCCGGATCGCCGCCGCCAGCTCCGTCACGGTGGCCGTGTCGTCGGCCGGCTGGTGCGCCGGGTCCAGCAGCACGGTCACCCAGCCGCCGAGATCGTCGACCAGGAGCGTCTCGTTCGGCCCGGCGGTGGCGATGACGTCGGCCAGCCGGCGCGGGTCGTCCGCCGTCTCCTCGGTGGTCCAGCTGCCCGGCCGGCGGGCCCGGTGGGCCCCCAGCCGGGTGGCCCACTCGGTGTCCTCCGGATCGCCGGCTTGCGCGGTGGCCAGGTAGCGGACCGTCGGCGCGTCGGCCACCAGCGATTCCGCGAACTCGGACTTGCCGGACCGGATACCGCCGAGCACCAGGAGCGTGTTCCACCCGTCAACGGACATGCCCGTACCTTAAGGCCGTCCGGCGGACCGCCGCCCGCCGCCCCGGACGCGGCCCGGCCGGCGGACGACGTACCGGCGGGCCGGGGCGGCCCGGTTCAGCCGCAGTGCTCGAACGGGCTGCCGTAGCTGGCCCCGGCGACCGCGCCGCCCCACTTCACGCAGGCCCCGGCGGCGCCCGCCCGGACCGGGCCGGCGTATTACTCGAACGCGCCGCTGTCGGTCTGGCGGGTCTTCCCCTGCACCTCCAGGTACGCCGACACGGTGGTGGCCCGGCCGACGTCCGTGTCCTTGAGGGTGACCACGCAGTTGGCGCCGCTGGCGGTGTTGTAGAGCAGGTAGACCCGCCCCCGGCGAGTCCCGGACACGGTCAGCGCCGCCGAGCCGATCACCTGGTAGCCGCTGCCGCACGCCTGCCCTGCGGTGTACGGATTGGGCTTCTCAGGGGCGCTGGTCGTGCCGGACGGCCTTGGCGACCCGGTCGTGCCGCCGGCCGGGCGGGTCGCCGACGGGCCGATCGTCGGAACGGTCAGCGGGTCCGTCGAGCGGGTCGGCGCGGTCGACGGGGGCCGGGTGGCGCGGCCGGTGCGACTCGGCGTCGCCCCCGGCGTGTCCCCGGTGGCCGCCGCCGACGGCTGCCCCGGCGCGGCGAGCGCCGATTCCCCGGTCAGCGCGGCCCGGCGTTCCGGCGGCTCGGACCCGCCGGGCGGGCGCAGCGCCGCCACCGCGACCAGGGTCACCAGCGCGACCAGCACGACGCCCGCCGCGCCCGCCAGGGCCAGCTTCCGCCCCCCGGGGGCCACTCGACGGCTCCTCCCGGGTGGGCGGGACGCCGGAACCGGCGTGCCGGTCCTGCTGCGGCCCGTACCCGCCGGGGTGGGCCGGCGGCGCGGAGAGTGGACCGCCGGCTGCGGCGGCGCGGGGCGGGGCGGTGGGCCGTACCGCGGGATCGCCGCCCGGCTGCCCGGGGTGGGCACCCGGACCGCCAGGCTGACCCGACAGCGGCCCGGCGGGTGCTCCCGTGGGGTGGCCGGTCGACGGCGGTCCGGCCGGTGCTCCCGCTGGTTGGCCGGTCGACGGCGATTCGGTCGGCGGCGCCGGGGTGGGGGTCGGCGGCGCGGCCGGGCCGGCGACGGCGGGCCCCGGCACCGCCCACGGCGGGCGGGGTGGCACCGGCACGCTGGCCAGCGTCGCGTCCCGGGCGTCCTCGGCCATCGCGGCCCCGCCCGGGTACCGGTCGGCGGGGCGCTTGGCCAGCGCCCGGCGTACCACCTCCCGCACCGCGGGCGGCGTGCCCGGCGGCAGCGGGGCGGGCTCGTCCTGGACGTGCCGCAGCGCCACCTGGAGCGGGTTCTCGCCCTCGAACGGCGGGCGGCCGGCGAGGCAGTAGTAGGCGACCGCGCCGAGCGCGTAGACGTCGGTGACCGCCGAGACCGGCTGGCCGGCCGCCTGCTCGGGCGACATGTAGGAGGCGGTGCCGAGCACCATGTGGGCGGCGGTGATCCCCGCCATGGTGGTGGACCGGGCGATGCCGAAGTCCACCAGCACCACGCTGCCGTCCCGCTTGACCAGCAGGTTCCCCGGCTTGACGTCCCGGTGGACGATCCCGGCGAGGTGGGCGGCGTGCAGCGCCCGGGCGGCCTGCGCCACCACCGACATCGTCGAGGCCGGGTCGAGCCGGCCGGCGCGGCGTACCCAGGTCACCAGCGGCTCGCCGTCGACGTACTCCATCACCAGGTAGCTGACCTGGCTGCCGTCGGCGAGCGTCGCCGAGCCGAAGTCGTGGACCTGCACGATGCCGGGGTGCCGCAGCGCGGCCATCATCCGCGCCTCGGCATGGAAGCGGGTGGTGAACTCCGGGTCGGCGACCAGCGACGGCAGCAGCACCTTCACCGCCACCTCCCGGCCCAGCAGGGTGTCGGTGCAGCGCCAGACCGCCCCCATGCCGCCGGTCGCGATCCGCTCGCCCAGCAGGTAGCGATCGCTGAGCACCACTCCTTGAGTCAGCACCGCGTCACCGTACCGGCCGGCGGCGACCTCGTTGATCCACCCGGTGGGCCGTCCGGACCATGGTCGGCCGGGCCGTCCCGCGATCGGCCGACTACGCTTGCGGAGGTTTCCGTCCCAGAGGGACGACGGGCGGCGAGGGGAGACGCGGCATGGCGTGGAGCTGGCGGTACGAGGGCACGGACGGCCAGTCGGTCGAGGGACCGGCGGAGTCGTTCCCCAGCCAGGCGGATGCCGAGTCGTGGATCGGCCAGGTCTGGCGGGAGCTCGCGGCGTCCGGCGTCACCTCCGTCGCGCTCGTCGAGGACGACCGGGTGGAGTACCGGATGAGCCTGCTGCCCCCGGCCGAGTGATGGGCTACAACCGGCCCGGCGAGCCACTGGTGCTCGGCGTGCCCCGGGCGGCGTTCCGGCCCAGCCCGGTCTTCCTCGCCCTGGTCGCGCTCTTCGTGACCAGCGGGGTGCTGGCCTGGCAGCGGTACGGCAACGTCCGGTTCGACGTGTTCCTCTTCGTCGTCTCCGGCTGGCTGGTGTCGCTCTGCCTGCACGAGTACGCCCACGCGGTGGTCGCCTACCGGGCCGGGGACCGGGACATCGCGCACCGGGGCTACCTGACGCTCAATCCGTTCAAGTACACCCACCCGCTGCTGTCGATCGTGCTGCCGGTGCTGGTGGTGCTGCTCGGCGGCATCGGCCTGCCCGGCGGGGCGGTCTGGGTGGACCGGCACGCGATCCCCGGCCGGCTGCGGCACACCCTGGTCAGCCTCGCCGGCCCGGCCACCAACGTGCTGTTCACCCTGGTGCTGGTGGCGGCGCTGCGGATCGGCTTCGGCACCGGCGGCTCGATCGAGTTCTGGGCCGGGGTGGGCCTGCTGGCGTTCCTCCAGCTCACCGCCAGCGTGCTCAACCTGCTGCCGGTGCCCGGCCTGGACGGCGGCAACATGATCCAACCGTGGCTGAGCCCGGCGCACCGGCGCACCTACGACCTCTTCGCGCCGTACGGCTTCATCCTGCTCTTTGCGCTGCTGTGGAGCCCGCGGATCGGCGGCTGGTTCTTCAGCGCGATCTTCGCGATCGCCGACTTCCTGGGCCTGCCCCCCGCCTTCTACTCGGCCGGCTTCGACCTGATCCGTTTCTGGCAGGGCTGACCGTCGCCTCGTCGATCTGGGGCTCGTCGCCGCCGCTGGAGATCAGCAGGCAACGACGGGCCCCAGATCGACTCGGTGCGGGCGTTACGGGCGCTGGGCGGGGGATTCGGTCTTGGCCGCGTCGCGCTCGGTGACCGGCTCGACGATCTCGTCGATCGCCTTGAGCAGGTCGGCGTCGAGGTTGACGCCGGCGGCCTTGACGTTGTCGTACACCTGCTCCGGGCGGGACGCGCCGACGATCGCCGACGACACGTTCGGGTTCTGCAGGACCCACGCGATGGCCAGCTGCGGCATGGTCAGCCCGGCCTGCTCGGCCAGCGGCTTGAGCCGCTGCACCCGGGTCAGCACCTCGTCGGTCAGCCAGGACGCGATGAAGCCCGCACCGGACTTCTCGTCGGTGGCGCGGGAACCGGCCGGCGGCGGCTGACCCGGCAGGTACTTGCCGGAGAGCACGCCCTGGGCCATCGGCGACCAGACGATCTGGCCGACCCCCAGCTCCTCGCTCGTGGGCACGACCTCGGTTTCGATGACCCGCCACAGCATCGAGTACTGCGGCTGGTTGGAGACCAGCGGGATGCGCAGCTCACGGGCCAGCTGGTGGGCCTCGCGGAGCTGCGACGCCTTCCACTCCGAGACACCGATGTAGTGCGCCTTGCCGGAGTGCACGACGTCGGCGAAGGCCTCCATCGTCTCCTCCAGCGGGGTGCTGTAGTCGTACCGGTGGGCCTGGTAGAGGTCCACGTAGTCGGTCTGGAGCCGACCCAGCGAGCCGTTGATCGACTCCATGATGTGCTTGCGGGACAGGCCGCGGTCGTTGCGCCCCGGGCCGGTCGGCCAGTAGACCTTGGTGAAGATCTCCAGCCCCTCGCGCCGCTCGCCCTTGAGCGCCCGGCCGAGGACCGACTCGGCCCTGGTGCCGGCGTACACGTCGGCGGTGTCGAAGGTGGTGATGCCGGAGTCCAGGGCGGCGCGCACGCACGCGGTCGCCGCGTCCTCCTCGACCTGGGAACCGTGGGTGATCCAGTTGCCGTACGAGATCTCGCTGACCAGCAGGCCGGAACGGCCTAGGTGTCGGAATTCCATGCCCCGACCCTAGTCCCGCCGGATCACGGTCACCCGGTCGCGCTGCGCCGGCGTGCCGGACGGCACGCCTCAGAGCACCGGGCTGGTGTCGGCGAGCAGCCGGTCGATCTCCGCGACCACCTTGGCCGGGCTCGGGTGCACCGGGTCGATCAGCGGCTCGCCGTGCCGGTCGAGCGCCCCCCAGCGCCCGGCGCCGTCGCCGACCAGGAACGCCACCGGGTGGATCACCAGCGCCCGGTACGCCGGCTCGACCACGACCCGACCGGTGCGGTCCACCACCCCCCGGCGGCCGGCCAGCTCCACCACGGCCAGGCCCTCGTCGGTGAAACCGTCCACGTACCGGCCATCGGTCAGCGCGGTGGGGAAGCCGTGGTACCGGGTCGGGACGACGAGCTGGCCGTTCCGGTCCACCGCGCCCCAGCCGCCCCGGCGGACGGCCGCCAGGCCACCCCGGAACGGGCGGACGTCCTCGAAGCCCGGCGGGATCTTCACGATGTTGGTCGGGTCGACCGCCATCCAGTTGCCCTTGCCGTCCATCGACACCCAGGCCAGGCCGGCGGAAAAGGACCCCACCGCACGGTAACCGTTGTTCGCCTCGATGAGCCCCGCCCCGGAGGTGTCGATCAGCGCCCACCGGGACGCCTCGGGGCGGCGTACCCAGGCCATGCCCTCGCGGAACGGCTGCGCCTCGGCGTACCGGTGGTCGATCACCAGGTTGCCCTCGGCGTCGGCGTAGCCCCAGAGCCCCAGTTCCTCGTCGAAGGTCGGCACCGGGGGACGGTCGCCGCCCAACATCGCCTCGCGCTCGCGCGGCCAGGGGCCGAACCCGCTGGCCGCGGCCCGGTCCCGGACCGCGTCCAGCGCCACCGCGGTCCGCGCGACGAGTTCCGGATCCGCGCCCTGGCGCAGGTCCAGGGCCCGCTCGAAGTGGTCGCACGCCTCGATCAGCCGCCCCTGGTCCAGGCAGGACCGGCCGGCGTGCTCGTGCAGCGCCGCGCGCAACCGGTCGGGCAGCTCAGCGGAGTTCGCCTCGGCGAAGAGCCGGTCCGCCTCCGCGTGTTCACCCCGCCACCGCAGCACCTGGGCGAGCCGCGCCCGCGCCAGCGCGGTCCGTCGCAACTCGCCGGTGGCCTCGGCGTACGTCACCGCGAGCCGACCGTCGGCGAGCGCGTCGTCCAGGTCACCGAGGAGCCGCGACGCCACCGACCGGAGGCTGAGCAGCCGGGCCCGGCTCCGGTTGTCGAGGGCGACGCCCAGCTTGGCGGTGAGCCCGTCCCGGACGGCCCCCAGCTCCTCCGGGTCGGGTGCCTCCTCGCGCAGCGTTTCCGGGTCCAGCCGCCAGCGGATTGCGGCCAGCACCTGCTCGGGGTCGGTCGGCGGCTCCGGCCGTTCCGGCTCGGTCGTGGTGTCGGCTCCCGGCACCGCGGCCGCCGCCCCCGAAGCCGCGGGCGCCCCGGACACCGGCCGTGCGGAGTCGTCCGCCGGCGCGGGTGGCGCGGACACGGGCCGGGTGGACTCGGCCGCTGGCGCGAGCATCGGCGGGGCGGAGGCGTCCGGGGCGGGTGGCCCCGGGACGGACCCGGAGGCCGGGGCCGGCGGTGCGGACCCGGGCTGTGCCGGCGCCGCCGGCTGGGCCGGCAGTTCCGGGCCGGACCGGGCCGGCGGTGCGGAGACCTGGGCCGGCGGTCCCGAGACGGGCGCCGGGAGCGGTGCGGGCGGTGCCGACACCGGGTCCGGCGACGCGAAGTCCGGCGCGGCGGCCGAGCCCGAGTGTGTGGGCGGGGCCGATACGGGGCGCGCGGACCACGACTCAGACCCGGCCGAGGGCCGGACCTCCCGCGCGGTCGGCGCCGGGTCGGCGGGTGCGGACACCGGCCGTTCGGATTCGTCCAGCGGCGGCCGGACCGGCGCGAAAGCCGGCGGCGGGGGAGTCGCGGCCGGCGCGGGAATTGGGTTGGTCCCGGCGGGCGGCGCGCTGACCTGCGGCGGAGGGGGCGGCAGGGGCCCGGGTGGCGGCGCCGGGCGGAACCACGCCTCGCCGACCTCGGCCGGACCGGGCGGCGGTGTCGCCGCCGGTCGGGCGGCCGCGCCCGGCTCGGTGGTGTCCGATCCGGCCGGGGAGGACGTGGTGCCGGCCACGGGCGGCGACTCGGCAACCGGTCGGGCGGCGGGCGGCCCGGACACCGGAGCCGGCGGCGCCGACACCGGGGCCGGCGGTCCAGAGACCGGGGCCGGTGACGCGGACGGCGCCGGCTCCGCGACCGGGCGGGCGGCGGGCGGGCCGGACACCGGGGCCGGCGGAGTGGGCGGCGCCGACACCGGCGGCAGGTACTCCGGCGGTGCGGAGCGCGGCCGAACGGTGGCTGCGCCGTCCGCGACCCGGGCACCCCGCTCGTCCGGGCGCGGCGCGGCCGGTTCGCCACTCGGACCGCGGTACGCCGGCGGCGCCGGGCGCGCGGACGGGTCGGCGGCGGAATGCCGATCGCTCGGCCGCGGCGCCGTCGCGGGGGGTTCCCCGGGGAGGAACCGCGGGCGCGGCCCGTCGGCCGGGGGCGCCGAGGTCGGCCGCGGCGCCGGCGCTGCCGACGGTGCCGGGCGCGGAGCGCGGTCGCCAGGGACCGGCCGCTCGGTGGCAACCGGGACCTCCGGCGGGCCGGAGACCGGCGGGCCGGAGACCGGCGGGCCGGAGACCGGCGGGCCGGAGGTGGGAAGCGGGTAGCCGGGCACGCCGGAGGTGGGGAGCGGGTAGCCGGGTGCGCCCGAGACCGGTGGGCCGGAGGTAGGGGCGACCGGCCGGTCGTCGGGCCGGGTGCCGGCGACGGGTCGGGCGGTCGGGCGTCGGTCGTCGTCGTACCGGCTCGGTGCGGGCTCGACCGGACGGCTCCGCGGCTCGTCCGGCCGGACGCGGGCGGCCGGCTCCACCGGGGCACGCCAGCTCGGACCGGGCTGGGCCGGGCCCTGCTCGGCGGGGTGTGCCTGCCGGTCCTCGGGACGGGGCCGGAACCGGTCCTCCGGTCGGTACCGGTCCTCGGGCCGGGCAGTGGCCGGCTCGGGCCGCCGGCCGTCGTACCGGGCTGCGGTCTCATCGGCCGGCTGGTGCCGCGGACCGCCCGGGTACGGCCCGGCGGGGCCCCGCTCGTCCCGGCCGGGCGGCACGGGGTCGACCGGCCGCGCGGCCCGGCCGACCGGCGGGCGCTGGTGGTCGTCCGGCCGCTGGCCGGCCGGCTCGGTCCGGCTCCGGTGCTCGGCGGGTCGCTCGGGCGGGCGCGGGGCGGCCTCGCCGTGCCGGCGGCGCTCGTCGGGCGCGTAGGTGGCGGGCCGGTCGTCCTGCCGCGGCCGGAGGTCGCCGGGGGTGCGATGACCGTTTCGCCGCTCGTCGGTCAGGCGGGCGTCGGGCCGCGGTCGCGGACCGTCCGGGAAGCGGTGGTCGTCCCGCCGGTCGTCCGGCGGGCCGGCGGCGGGCCGGCCCGCGGGGCGGGGGTCGCCGTGCTGGCCGGGCGCCGGGCGGTGCGGATCCGTGGTCGACCAGCGCTGGCCGTCGCGGGGGGACGCCGGGGGCGCGTCCCGGTGGGTCTCGGCCCGGGCGGCGGTCTCCCGGCGCGGGTCGCGCTCCCGGGCCGGCGGCGGACCGTCGACATCGTGCTCCGGGCGGTCCAGGGGGCCACGTGGCGCGGCGGCGGGCCGCCCGTCGGCGGTCGGCGTGCTCCACCGCCGCTCGGACCAGGTGGGCGCCTCGGGGCGGCGGTCGGTCGGCTGCGGCTGGGGGCGGTGCGGGAACTCGTCGGGCTCGGGGAGCCAGCCGGGCTCCGGGGCGGGGGAGACCGGCCGCGGGGGCACGGCCTCCGGCGGCGCCGTCCGCCGGCCCGAGTCGCGGCCCCACGGCGGGTCGTGCCGGTCGCCGTGCCAGCCGGCCCGGTCGCGGTCCACCGTCCATTCGGGGGCCCGCCGGTCGAACCGGCCGGGTCCATGGTCGGCGCGGTCGGGCTGCGCCGGACCGCGCCGCTGGGAGTCGTCGCCGGCCCGGCCGTCCTCGGGACGGCCGTCCGTCCGGGGCCGCCGCTCGCGCGGGTCCGGGTCGGCCCGCCGGTCCGGCCAGGCCGGCCGGTCGCGGCCGTCGGGCGTGACCCCCGCGTCGTCCCGGCCACGCCGGTCGTCCGCGCCGCGCCCCGCGCCGGGGCCGGGGATCACCGGGTACGCGCCGCGCCGGTCGCCCCCGGCGCCGACGACCGGGTAGGCGCCACGCCGGTCACCACTGCCCTGGTGGGTGCCGCGCCGCTCGTCCGGGACCGGGCCGGCCGGGTGGGTGCCGCGCCGTTCGTCCGGGGCGGGGCTCACCGGGTACGTTCCGCGCCGCGCCTCCCGGGTCGGGCTGGCCGGGTGGGTGCCGCGCCGCTCGTCCGGTGCGGGGCTCACCGGGTACGTGCCCCGCCGGTCGCCGGGGGCGGGGCTGACCGGGTACCCGCGCCGCTCGTCGGGTGCCGGGCTGACCGGGTACGCGTCGTCCGGGGCGGGGCTGACCGGCTGCACCTCGGCGCGGCCGACGACGGCGGCCCGCCCGCGCTGGGCGGGTGGGACCAGGTACGCCACGCCGATGTCACCCGGGTAGCGCTGACCCGGGAACTGGGGGTGCCACTCGGTGGTCGGCTCGGCGACCCAGGCCGGCTCCGCCGGGTCGCGCCAGCGGTCGTAGCCGCCACTCATCGGGGCACCCGGTCGCCGCCCGCGCGGCGCGGCCCCGGGGCCGGCTCGCGTCGCTCGCTCACGGCGATGTCACCTCGTTGGAAATTGTCGCGCTGGGCACCCCACGCGCCGGTAGAGTCGCCCGGTCCAGCACGTCATGGCTGCGGATGGAGGGTAGCGGCGTGGGCTCTGTCACCGCCACTGTGGCGCCGCCCACGCATACAAACGTTACCCGATGGTTTCGGACATTTGGTGCCATAGTCGCGTCCGGCTTCCGGCGCCAGGCGACCTACCGGCAGGCCGCCGTGGCCGGGGTCGTCACCAACACGGTCTTCGGCTTCCTGCGCTGCTACATCTTCCTCGCCGTGGCCGGCGCGGCCGGCACCGTCGCCGGGTACGACCGGGCCCAGCTCGCCACCTTCGTCTGGGCCGGGCAGGGCCTGCTGGCGGTGATCCTGCTCTGGGGCTGGACCGACCTGGCGGACCGGATCCGGACCGGGGAGATCGCCAGCGACCTGCTCCGTCCGGTGCACCCGGTGACCAGCTACCTCGCCACCGACCTGGGCCGCGCGGGGTTCGCCGCGCTCTCCCGGCTGCTGCCGCCGGTGCTGATCGGCCCGCTCTTCTTCGACGTGTACCTGCCCCGGCGCTGGGCCACCGTGGCGCTCTTCGCGCTCTCCGTGCTGGTCGCCGTGGTGCTCTGCTTCGGCTGCCGGTTCCTGGTCAACGCCACCGCGTACTGGCTGCAGGACGTCCGGGGCGCGATGATCCTCTGGACGCTCGGCTCCGGGGTGCTCGCCGGGCTCTACTTCCCGCTGCGCTTCCTGCCCGAATGGCTCCAGCTCGTGCTCTGGTACGCCACCCCGTTCCCGAGCCTGTTCCAGACCCCGCTCGACGTGCTGGTCGAGCGGGACCCGGCCCCGACGCAGGTCGGGCTGGTGGGGCTCCAGGTCGCCTGGGCGGTGCTGATCCTCGCCGCCTGCCGGCTGGTGCAGCGCCGCGCCGAGCGCCGGCTGGTGGTGCAGGGTGGCTGAGACCCTCGCCGAGCCGGCGCGCCCGGCGGAGGCCGACAGGGCGTCGGGCGGCCTGGCCGCGTACCGGGCGTTGCTGCGGGCGCAGGCCCGGTCGCAGACCGCGTACCGGACCTCCTTCGTGGTGGACCTGGTCGGCAACGTCGGGGCGACCGTCTTCGACGTGGTCACCGTGCTGGTGCTCTTCGGGGTGACCACAGAGCTGGGCGGGTTCACGCTGCGGGAGGCGCTGGTCATCGTCGGCATCTCGTCGTTCGCGTTCGCCACCGCCGACCTGCTGGTCGGCAACATCGAGCGGCTGCCCCGGTACGTCCGGACCGGCCTCTTCGACGCCGTGCTGGTCCGCCCGCTGGGCGCGCTGCCTCAGCTGCTGCTGATGGACCTGCCGCTGCGCAAGGTGTCCCGCGCGCTCTTCGGCCTGGCCGTGCTGGTGGTGGCGGTCACCTCGGCCGGGATCGACTGGACGCCGGGCCGGTTGGCGCTGGTGGTGGTCGCCCCGGTCGCCGCGGTGGTCTTCTTCGGCGCGGTCTTCGTGACCACCGCGACGGTGTCGTTCTACTGGATCGACTCCGGCGAGCTGGCCAACTCGGTCACCTACGGCGGGCGCGACTTCACGTCGTACCCGATCACCGTCTACGACGGCTGGTTCCGCGCGCTCTTCGCGTACGGGATGGGGTTCGCCTTCGTCAGTTACCACCCGGCGCTGGCGCTGCTCGGCCGGGCCGACCCGCTCGGCCTGCCGGCCTGGGTCGGCTGGACCGCGCCCGGCGTGGCGCTGGTCGCCGCCGCGGTCGCGGCCGTCGCCTGGCGCGTCGGGATCCGTCACTACCGGAGCACGGGGTCATGAGCGTCATCGAGGTGCACGGGCTGCGCAAGGAGTTCACCGTCCGGGTGAAGGCGGGGCGGCTGCGCCGGGAGAAGCGGATGGTCACCGCCGTCGACGGGGTCGACCTGCGGGTGGAGCGCGGCGAGATGCTCGGCTACATCGGCCCCAACGGCGCCGGCAAGTCGACCACCCTGAAGATGCTCACCGGCGTGCTGATGCCGTCGGCGGGACAGGCCCGGGTCTGCGGCCTGCGGCCGGTGGCCGAGCGGACCCGGCTGGCGCTGCGGATCGGGGTGGTCTTCGGCCAGCGCTCGCAGCTCTGGTGGGACCTGCCGTTGCGCGACTCGTTCGACCTGCTGCGGCACGTCTACCGGGTGCCGGCCGCCGGGCACGCGGCGCGGCTGCGCCGCTGCCGCGACCTGCTGGACCTGGACGAGTTCCTGGACACCCCGGTCCGGCAGCTCTCCCTCGGCCAGCGGATGCGCGGCGAGCTGACCGCCGCCCTGCTGCACGGCCCGGAGGTGCTCTTCCTGGACGAGCCGACGATCGGGCTGGACGTGGTCAGCAAGCAGGCCGTCCGGGGCTTTCTGGCGGAGCTGGGCCGGGCCGGCGACACCACCCTGGTGCTCACCACCCACGACCTGGCCGACATCGAGCGGCTCTGCCGCCGGCTCGTGGTGATCGACCACGGCCGGGTGGTGCACGACGGCTCGATCGCCGCCCTGCACAGCCGGTACGGCTCCCGCCGCCTGGTCGTCGCCGAGCTGGACACGGCCCTTGCCGCGCCGCCGACGCTGCCGGGCGCGCCGCTGCACCGGGTGGAGGCGGACGGGCACCGGCTGGTCTACGCGCTGGAGTCGGCGGGCGTCGCCGAGGTGGTCGCCGGGCTGGCCGGGCTGGCCGCGCTGCGCGACATCTCGATCGTCGAGCCGGACATCGAGGAGGTCGTGGCCCGGCTGTACCGCAGTCCGGCCCAGGTGTGACGAAGGCCCCGGGTGGGTGCCCGGGGCCTTCGTCGACGTGCGTGTGGTCAGATCTTGTCGCCGATGTTCACCTGCGGCTGGGGGGCGCGCATCCGGCGGAAGGTGATCGACCGCATGATCGCGTAGAGGTAGAGCGAGCCGAGCTTCTCGTTGCTCTTCGGGAACCGCTCCCGCATCAGCTTCCTGATCTTGCGGGAGATCAGCACCGAGTCGACCACCACGCCGAGCGCGAGCGCGCCCCACAGCACGTTGGAGATCAGCCGGACGATCGGCGGCATGGCCTGGTTGGAGCCGACCAGCACGATCAGCGCCCCGCCGAAGAACCAGGTCCCGACCGTACGCCGGGAGTCGACCACGTTGCGGGCCAGCAGCCGCTCGGGGCCCCGGTCGCGCGGCCCGCCCTCGCGACGGAACTCCGAGGCCGCCTCGGCCCGGGACGCGCGGCGCTGCTCCCGCGCCTCCTCCTTGGTCAACGGCCGGCTCGGCGCGCTGAGCCGCCGGCCGGCGGTCGGCCGCTTCGGCGTGACCTGGCCCAGCTCCTTCTTGCTCGGGGTGTAGCCCCGGGGGCGGGCGTTGACGGACTCCTCGTCGGTCGTCACCGAGGTGACGGACTCATCGACGAGGTCGGCGGGCTTGCGGCGAAACAGCGACGGCACGTGGTGAAGGGTAGCCACACAGCCGCGCCCGGTGCACATCGCGGGTGCACCGGGCGCGGGAAGAGCGGTGTGACGTCACGGACGCTCGACGTGCGCGCCCAGGTCGGCCAGCTTCTTCTCGAAGTCCTCGTAGCCCCGGTTGATCAGGTCGACGCCGTACACCCGGGAGGTGCCCTCGGCGGCGAGCGCCGCGATCAGGTGGCTGAAACCGGCCCGCAGGTCCGGGATGACCAGGTCGGCGGCGTGCAGCTTGCTCGGGCCGGCGATCACCGCGGAGTGCTTGAAGTTGCGCCGGCCGAAGCGGCACGGGGTGCCGCCCAGGCAGTCCCGGTAGACCTGGATGTTCGCGCCCATCGTGTTCAGCGCCTCGGTGTAGCCCAGCCGCTGCTCGTAGACCGTCTCGTGGACGATCGACAGGCCCCGGGCCTGGGTCAGCGCCACCACGAGCGGCTGCTGCCAGTCGGTCATGAAGCCGGGGTGCACGTCGGTCTCCAGGGCCACCGCGTTCAGCTCGCCGCCGGGGTGCCAGAAGCGGATGCCGCCCTCCTGGCCCGGGTCGCCCAGCTTCGGCGGCCGGGCGTCGGTCACCTCGTACTCGCCGCCGACCGAGCGGAAGACGTTGAGGAAGGTCATCATGTCGGCCTGCTGGGCGCCCAGCACCTCGACGTCGCCCCGGGTGGCCAGTGCCGCCGCCGCCCAGCTCGCCGCCTCGATCCGGTCCGGGATCGGCCGGTGGGTGTAGCCGTGCAGCTTCTTCACGCCCTGGATCTCGATCACCCGGTCGGTGTGCACCTTGATGATCGCGCCCATCTTCTGCAGGATGCAGATCAGGTCGATGATCTCGGGCTCGACCGCCGCGTTGCGCAGCTCGGTGACGCCCTCGGCCATCACCGCGGTCAGCAGCACCTGCTCGGTGGCGCCCACGCTCGGGTACGGCAGGGCGAACTTCGTGCCGTGCAGCCCGTTCGGCGCGGACAGGTGCAGCCCCTCCGGGGTCTTGTCGACGGTCGCGCCGAACTCGCGCAGCGCCTGGAGGTGGAAGTCGATCGGGCGCGGCCCGATGTGGCAGCCGCCCAGGTCCGGGATGAAGGCGTGGCCGAGCCGGTGCAGCAGCGGGCCGCAGAACAGGATCGGGATCCGGCTGGAGCCGGCGTGCACGTTGATCTGGTCGGTGCTGGCGCTCTCGACGTTGGACGGGTCGAAGACCAGCTCGCCGTCCTCGTCGCCGTCGGTCACCTTCACCCCGTGCAGGCCGAGCAGCCCGCGGACCACCTCGACGTCGCGGATCTTCGGCACGTCGAACAGTCGGCTGGGGGAGTCGCCCAGCAGGGCGGCGACCATCGCCTTCGAAACGAGGTTCTTCGCGCCGCGCACGCGGATCCGCCCTTCGAGCGGAGTGCCTCCGTGTACGACCAGGACGTCGTCGGTCAACGCAACCTCCAGCGCGTTGGTGCTGCCGTGTAGATGAGTGGGGCCCACGATCTGCATCGCTACCCGGTGCGCCGCCGGATGAAAACGGCCGGCATGTTTCTCGCCCCGGCAGCATAGCCCTCGGTGACGAGAATGGAATCGGTCACATCGCCAGCGAGGGCACGAACCGGGGTGTCCGGTGCGTTTCCGTACCAGCGATGTGACCGAGGGTGATCAGGCGCCCGGCAGGGCCAGCATCTGGTCCAGCGCCACCCGGGCGTGGTGCGCGGTGTCCGGGTCGACCGTGATCTGGTTGACCACCCGGCCCGCGACCAGCTCTTCGAGGGCCCAGACCAGGTGCGGGAGGTCGATCCGGTTCATCGTCGAGCAGTAGCAGACCGCCTTGTCCAGGAACATGATCTGCTTGTCCGGGTGGGCCAGCGCCAGCCGGCGGACCAGGTTCAGCTCGGTGCCGACCGCCCAGGCCGAGCCGGCCGGGGCCGCCTCGATGGTCTTGATGATGTACTCGGTGGAGCCGACCTGGTCGGCGGCGGTGACCACCTCGTGCCGGCACTCCGGGTGGACCAGCACGTTCACCCCGGGGACCCGCTCGCGGACGTCGTTGACGCTGTCCAGCGTGAAGCGGCCGTGCACCGAGCAGTGCCCCCGCCACAGGATCATCTTGGCGTCGCGCAGCTGCTCCGCGGTCAGCCCGCCGTTCGGCTTGTGCGGGTCGTAGAGCACGCAGTCGTCCAGCGAGAAGCCCATCTCCAGCACGGCGGTGTTGCGGCCGAGGTGCTGGTCGGGCAGGAAGAGCACCTTCGAGCCCTGCTCGAAGGCCCAGTCCAGGGCCCGCTTCGCGTTCGACGAGGTGCAGAC
This sequence comes from Micromonospora coerulea, assembly GCF_016598485.1. Taxonomy (GTDB): domain Bacteria; phylum Actinomycetota; class Actinomycetes; order Mycobacteriales; family Micromonosporaceae; genus Micromonospora; species Micromonospora coerulea. Next base: position 56,519 of record NZ_JAEMUW010000006.1, read on the forward strand.
CACGCCGCCGCGCCGGCCGACGAAGCCCTTGATGTCCGCCGAGGAGTTCATGTACGTCACCGGGACGGTGTCCGCCGCGACGCCCAGCTCGGTCAGCACGTCCCAGGCGGTCTCGACCTGCGACAGCACCGCCATGTCGGCCATCGAACAGCCGGCGGCCAGGTCCGGCAGGATCACCTTCTGGGCGTCCGAGGTGAGGATGTCGGCGCTCTCGGCCATGAAGTGCACGCCGCAGAAGACGATGTACTCCGCGTCCGGCCGGGCCGCCGCCTCGCGGGCGAGCTTGAACGAGTCGCCCGTCACGTCGGCGAACTGGATCACCTCGTCGCGCTGGTAGTGGTGGCCGAGCACGAAGACCTTCGTGCCGAGCGCGGCCTTGGCCGCCGCCGCCCGGGCCACCAGGTCCGGGTCGCTTGGCGCGGGCAGGTCACCCGGACACTCCACGCCACGCTCGGTGGCGGGGTCGCTGCCGCGGCCGAGAAGCAGCAGCGCAGTGGCGGTGTTGGAAGGCTCAGCCCAGGTCGAAGTCACGCCTCCCATGGTCCCACAGCGAGCCCGGCGTGCAGCCGCCCGCGGTGTGGGCTGCCACACTGCTGGGCATGCGCGTGCTGCTCTGCCCGGACAAGTTCGCCGGCACGCTGCCGGCCCAGGAGGTGGCCACCGCGGTGGCCGAGGGCTGGCGGGAGGTGGCCGCCGGCGACGACCTGCTGATCCGGCCGCTGGCCGACGGCGGGCCCGGCTTCGTCGCCGTGCTCGCCGAGGCGCTCGGCGGCCGGCGCCTGCCGGTGCCGACCGTCGATCCGCTGGGTCGGCCGGCCGCCGGTGAGATCCTGCTCACCGACGACGGCACGGCGTACCTGGAGAGCGCCCAGGCGTGCGGGCTGCACCTGCTCACCGCCGCCGAGCGCGACCCGAAGGTCACCACCTCGTACGGGCTGGGCCTGCTGGTCGCGGCCGCCGTCGAGGCCGGCGCCGGCACGGTGGTGATCGGGCTCGGTGGCTCCGCCACCAACGACGGTGGCGCCGGCATGCTCACCGCGCTCGGCGTCACCCCGCTCGACCAGGCCGGCCTGGCCCTGCCGTACGGGGGAGCGGCGCTGGCCGCGGTGGCCGGGCTGGACGGCGCCCCCCGGCTGCGCGGCACCACCCTGGTCGCCGCGACCGACGTGGACAACCCGCTGCTCGGGCTGCACGGCGCGAGCAACGTCTACGGCCCGCAGAAGGGCGCCAGCCGGGAGGACGTGCTGCTGCTCGACGCCGCGCTGGAACGCCTCGCCGCCGTGCTGGAACGCGAGCTGCCCGGCTGCCCGCCGGGGCTGGGCGGGCTGCCGGGCGGCGGGGCGGCCGGCGGGCTCGGCGCGGCGATCCTCGCCCTCGGCGGCCGGTGCGAATCCGGCATCGGCCTGGTCACCCGGGCGATCGGGCTGGACGCCGCGCTGGACGCCGCCGACCTGGTGATCACCGGAGAGGGCTCGTTCGACCACCAGTCGCTGCGCGGCAAGGTGGTCGCCGGGGTGGCCGGGGCCGCTCGTGACCGGGGCGTGCCCTGCGTGGTGCTGGCGGGGCGGGTGAGCACCGGCCGCCGGGAGGCCGCCGCGGCCGGGGTTACCGAGGCGTACAGCCTGGTCGAGCACTTCGGCGGCGAGGAGCGCGGCGGGATCGAGGCCGCGATGGGCCGGCCCGCCGAGGGGTTGCGGGCGCTCGGTGCCCGGCTGGCCCGGCAGTGGAGCCGGCCGTCCGGAGGCGCCGCCCGCGGTTGAGTCGCACCGACCGGCCGAACGTCGCCGGCCCGTCACCCGCCGCCCGCGGCGGGGTCGGTGCGCCGGCCGGCGGCGGCAACCGGCCACGAGTGCGTGGTCACGCCGCCGGGTGACCCCGGTCGGGGCGGCGTACGATCGGATCTGGACCACACCGGGAATCACTGGACGACGCGCGACGTTGGCCAGTGCGTCCGGACCCATACCGCGCAGGGAGATTTCCACGTGACCACGCCAGCGCAGACCGAGTCGACCGAGGCCAAGGCCCCTACTTCCGTCGTCCTCACCGACGTCGCGGCGCAGAAGGTCAAGGCCCTGATCGAGCAGGAGGGCCGCGACGACCTGCGGCTCCGTGTCGCGGTGCAGCCGGGCGGCTGCTCCGGCCTGCGGTACCAGCTCTTCTTCGACGAGCGGTCGCTCGACGGTGACGTCGTGACCGACTTCGGCGGTGTCGAGGTCGTCGTCGACCGGATGAGCGCCCCCTACCTGGCCGGCGCGACGATCGACTTCGCCGACCGGATCGACGCCCAGGGCTTCACCATCGACAACCCGAACGCCGGCAGCTCCTGCGCCTGCGGCGACTCGTTCAGCTGAGTCGACCTCGCGCCGAGGCGACCGGACCGCACCGGGCCGGATGAGCTGACGACAACGGCGGGACCGCCCGGAAAGGGCGGTCCCGCCGTTTTTTCGCGCGTCCGGGTGTCCGGGCGCTGACGTCCGGGTATGCGCACGTCGACCGGTTCTCGACCGACCCGCGACCGGCGCTCCGGACGGGCCGGTAGGCTGACCGGCGCCGTGCTGCCGACCCCGAGGGCTGACATGAAGATCGCCGTGACCGGCTCGATCGCGACCGACCACCTGATGAGCTTTCCCGGTCGATTCGCCGACCAGTTGATCGCCGACCAGCTGCACAAGGTGTCGCTGTCGTTCCTCGTCGACGACCTGGTGCTGCGCCGGGGCGGGGTGGCGGCCAACATCGCGTTCGGGATGGCCCAGCTCGGGCTGCGCCCGGTGCTGCTCGGCGCCGTCGGGCCCGACTTCGCCGACTACCGCTCCTGGCTGGAGCGGCACGGCGTCGACTGCGACTCGGTGCACGTCAGCGAGGTCGCGCACACCGCCCGGTTCGTCTGCACCACGGACACCGACATGTGCCAGATCGCCTCGTTCTACGCGGGCGCGATGAGCGAGGCCCGCAACATCGAGCTGGCCCCGGTCGCCCAGCGGCTCGGCGGCCTCGACCTGGTGCTGGTCAGCGCCAACGACCCCGAGGCGATGATCCGGCACTCGGCCGAGTGCCGGGAGCGGGGGTACGCCTTCGTCGCCGACCCGTCCCAGCAACTGGCCCGGATGGACGGCGCGGACGTGCTCGGCCTGATCGACGGCGCCGAGTACCTGATGACCAACGACTACGAAAAGTCGCTGCTGCAGAGCAAGGCGGGCCTGACCGACGCGCAGTTGTTGGAGCGGGTCAAGATCAGGGTCACCACGCTGGGCAAGGACGGCGCGGAGATCGCCGGCCGGGACTTCGACCCGATTCACGTCCCGATCGCCCGGGAGATCCAGGCCGTCGACCCCACCGGCGTCGGGGACGGGTTCCGGGCCGGCTTCTTCACCGCCCTGTCCTGGGGGCTCGGCGTAGAGCGGGCCGCCCAGGTCGGCTCCCTGCTCGCCACGCTGGTCCTGGAGACCGTCGGCACCCAGGAGTACGAGGTCCGCCGCGACCTGTTCGTGAAGCGCCTCGCCGAGTCGTACGGCGACGCGGCCGCCGAGGACGTCCGGCCGCACCTGCTTCCGTGACCTCCGCCGCGTCCGGCACCGGCCGTCCGGCGGTCTCCCGCGGGATGGACCCGGGCCCCGCAGGGCCGGTCCTGGTGGTCTTCGCCGGGCTGCCGGGAGTGGGCAAGAGCACGCTGGCCCTGCGGGTCGGCGCGGCGCTGCGCGCCCCGGTCCTGCCGGTCGACCCGGTCGAGCGGGCCCTGGGCCGGTACGGGCTGGTCGGCGACGTCCCCGGGATGGCCGCCTACGGCGCGCTCGCCGGCCTCGCCGAGGTGCAGCTCGACCTGGGGCTGAGCGTGGTGATCGACGCGGTCAACCCGGTGGCCAGCGCCCGGGGCCTGTGGCACGACCTGGCCGAGCGGGCCGGGGTGCCGCTACGAGTGATCGAGGTGCACTGCGGGGACGAGGCGGAGCACCGCCGCCGGGTCGAGGCCCGGCAGCCCGCCGAGCCGGACCCGCACGTGCCCACCTGGGAGCAGACTCTGCTCCGCCGCGCCGAGTACGAGCCGATCATCGGCCCCCGCCTGGTGGTCGACACCGCCCTCGCCACCGACCCCCTCCCACCCATCCTCAGCTACCTCCACTAACGCCACGCCTTCCCGGAATGTGCGCGGATCTTGGGTGGGGGTGGGTCAGGTGGTGCGGCGGATGTCGTAGGCGGGGGCGTCGGGGTGGGCCGTGACGAACTGCTGGTTGCGCATGCGGCACCAGGCGGGGATGTCGACGGCCGCCGCCGGGTCGTCGGCGAGGACCCGCAGCACCGCGCCCACCGGTAGCTCCGGGAGGCGGCGGGCCAGCGCGATCACCGGCAGCGGGCAGCGCTGGCCGCGGCAGTCCAGCACCTCGTCCGGCTCGCTCACAGCCCCGTCACCCCGGCCTGGGCGCGCAGGTCGGCGACCACGCCGGGCAGCTCGGCGAGGAACCGCTCGACGTCCGCCTCGGTCGTCTCCCGGTGCAGCGACACCCGGACGTTGCCGTGCGAGAGCACCCCCATCGCCTCCAGCACGTGCGACGGCCGCAGCGTCGACGAGGTGCACGACGAGCCGGAGGAGACCGCGAAGCCGCGCCGGTCCAGCGCGTGCAGCAGCGCCTCGCCGTCGACGTACAGGCAGGAGAAGGTGACCAGGTGGGGCAGCCGGTCGACCGGATCGCCGACCACCTCCACGTCCGGCACCTCGGCCGCCACCCGGACCCGGATCCGGTCCACCAGCGGCGCCAGCCGGGTCGCCTCGGCCGCCGCGTCGGCCGCCGCCGCGCGCAGGCTCGCCGCCGCCGCCACCACCGCCGGCAGGTTCACCACCCCGGGGGTACGCCCCGACTCCCGCTCGTCGGTCGGGAAGGGCGACTCCCAGCGGGTGCCCTTGCGCACCACCAGCAGCCCCACGCCGGGCGGCCCGCCCCACTTGTGCGCGCTGGCGGTCAGCACGGACCACCCGGCCGGCAGCGGCACCCGGGCGATCAGTTGCGCCGCGTCGACGTACAGCGGCACCCCGGCGTCGGCACAGGCGGCGGCCGCCGCCGGTACCGGTTGCACGGTGCCCACCTCGTGGCTGGCGCCGATCAGCGCGGCGAACGCCACCCCGGGGGCGGCCACCGCGGCCGACCAGGCGGCCAGATCGAGCCGGCCGGACCGGTCCACCGGCACCGGGACCGCCGTGCCGCCGGCGGCGACGTGCCGCTCGGCGGCGTGCAGCACCGCGGAGTGTTCGATCGCCGAATGCACCAGGGCCGTACCGACCCGTCGGCGCCCGGTGACGCCGCCGAGCACGGCGGCGTGCGCTGCGGTCGTACCGCTGGGGGTGAAGGAGAGCTCGTCGGCGCGGACGTCGAGGGTCTGCGCGGCGGCCTCGCGCGCGGCGTCGAGCAGTTGGCGGGCCCGGCGGGCCTGGGTGTAGAGCTTGCCGGGGTCGGCCCAGCCGTCGTCCAGCGCGGCCAGCAACGCCTGCCGCGCGACCGGATGCAGCGGCGCGGCGGCCGCGGCGTCGAGGTAGACCGGGGATGCGCTCACGAACACCCACGCTATCGCGTCGGTATGCCCAAGATCTCCCCGATGGGGGCGGACAGTGACCCCAACACGGTCAGGCCCGTCATGGTCGAGTAATCTGCGACCGTCGGTGACGCCTTTGCCGTCGGTGCTGACAAACAACCACCGCGGCGCGCTAGGGAGGCAGGACCAGGTGGTCGCAAGGAGTTCGGAGGTACGGCCGACGGCCGTACGGCACAGCGCTTCCCCGGGAGCCGGTGGGCGCCGGCGGCGTGGTGCTGGTCGAATCGCCGGGCTCGGTCTCGGCGGAGCGGCGCTGCTGGTTCTGCTCACCGGCTGCAACGTCGGTAAGACGTTCGGTGGCTTCGGGTGGCCGCAGGGCGGCATCACCCCCGAGTCGCACCGGATGTACGACCTGTGGATCGCGTCCTGCATCGCGGCGCTCGCGGTCGGCGTGTTCGTCTGGGGCCTCATCTTCTGGTGCGTGATCCGCTACCGGAAGCGCGGCAACCAGCTGCCGGTGCAGACCCGCTACAACCTGCCGATGGAGTTCCTCTACACCATCGCGCCGATCCTGATCGTCTCCGTGCTCTTCTACTACACGGCGGTCGTGCAGACCGACGTGAACAGGACGACGAAGAACCCCGACGTCACGGTCGAGGTCATCGCCTTCAAGTGGAACTGGCAGTTCAACTACCGCGACGGCCAGGGCCGCGACGCCAACACCGTCGCCTCGGTCCTCGGCACCAGCGAGGTCATCCCGGTGCTCGTCCTGCCGGCCGGCAAGTCCATCCGGTTCGAGGAGCAGAGCCGGGACGTCATCCACTCCTTCTGGGTGCCGGAGCTGCTGTTCAAGCGGGACGTCATGCCGGGCAACATCCGCAACACCTTCGAGGTCACCAGCCTCGACCAGGAGGGCGCGTACGTCGGCCGCTGCGCCGAGCTGTGCGGCAGCTACCACGCCTTCATGAACTTCGAGCTGCGCGTCGTCTCCCCGGAGAAGTACGACCAGTTCCTGGCGGTGAAGAAGGCCGGCAAGTCGACGCAGGAGGCGCTCAAGGCGATCGGCGAGCCCGAGTACGCCACGGAGACCGTGCCCTTCAAGACGCGGCGCAACACGGCCAACTTCAACCCGGGCGCCACTGCCGGCGCGGGAAGCTGAGGGATCCGGCATGAAGACCGAGTGGCGAATCTTCCTGATCATCGCGACGTTCCTCTTCGGCGCCGCCGTCCTCTACGGCGCCTGGACGTACGGTGACGGCGGCCGGGTCGAGTGGGTCGGCACCGTGGCGCTGCTGCTGTCCTTCCTGCTCTGCTCGATGTGCGGCGGCTTCTTCTGGTTCGTCTCCCGCCGCATCGACCTGCGCCCCGAGGACCGGCCGGACGCCGAGATCGCGGACGGCGCCGGTGAGGTCGGCTTCTTCAGCCCGGGCAGCTACTGGCCGTTCGGGCTGGCGCTGGCCGCCGCGATCGCCGGCCTGGGTCTGGTCTTCTGGCAGTTCTGGCTGTTGGGGGTGGGCCTGGTGGCGGTCATCTTCGCCGTCTGCGGCCTGCTCTTCGAGTACTACACCGGCACCCGCCGCACCGCCGAGCACTGAGCTCACCGGCTTCTTCGAACGGCCCGCGTCCTCGCCGGACGCGGGCCGTTCGGCTTTCTCCCCCCACACGGCGATCGGCGGGGGGATGGCTTGATCCACTCCGCTTCGGCGGTGTGGTGGGGTCGGCCGAGGCGGGTTCGCTGGCGCGCTGAGCGAGTGGCCTTGGGTCGAGGAAGCGGCCCGGGTCCGGCGACCGGCCCGGGGTCGGGCCGACCGGCTCAGGGTCAGGCGGCTCGGCGGTGGGGCGTCGACCGACCGGGACGCCGGGCGTGAAGGCGCGGGGCGCGGAAGGCGAACGTGGCGATCAGCAGGGCCGTGCCGCAGCCGACGCAGACCAGCTCGGGGCAATCGACGCCGTGGCCGTCGACGCAGGGCGGGGTCTCGAACGGCTGAACGCCCTCGCAGGTGTCGCAGTAGAGCTCGCGGTCCGACACGGGCGTCTCCTCTCGTTCTGGTGTTCGCTGCCGGGCAGCGCCGCCATCGGCGGAAAACGGAAATTACTCCCGTGTAGTTTGGCACGCCGGTCCGACAGTTTCCGGAGCGGACCCGACCGTCGCGCGCCCGGCAACGGTGTCCACCGCTGCCCGAGCGACCGTTCCTGGGTAGCACCCACCCCCGACAGCAGCCGGCCGAGGAGGCCGGGCCGGGGGAGCCGGGCGGGTCAGAGCGAGCGGGCGATCTCGAGCCAGCGGTCGAGGGTGCCGGCGGCGGCGCCGGAGTCGATGGACTCGGCGGCCCGGGCCATCCCGGCGCGCACCGCCGCGGTCAGATCGCCGTCCAGCGGCCCCTGGGTGGCCAGCGCCGCGGCGGCGTTCACCAGTACGGCGTCCCGGACCGGGCCGGTCTCGCCGGCCAGCAGCCGGCGGGCGACCCCGGCGTTGTAGGTCGCGTCCCCGCCCCGCAGATCCGCCAGGGTGGCCCGGGGTACCCCGAGGTCAACCGCGTCCAGCAGCGCCTCTCTGACGGTGCCCTGCTGGGCCACCCAGACGCGGGTCGGCGCGGCGGTGGTGAACTCGTCCAGACCGTCCTCGCCGCGCATCACGATGGCCGAGTCGCCCCGCTCGGCGAAGACGGCCGCCATCACCGGGGCCATCCGCAGGTCGAAGCAGCCGACCGCGCCGGACCGGGGGCGGGCCGGGTTGGTCAGCGGGCCGAGGAAGTTGAACGCGGTGGGCACGCCGATCTCCCGGCGGACCGGACCGGCGTGCCGCATGCCGGGGTGGAACCGGGCCGCGAAGCAGAAGCCGATGCCGGCCTCCTCGACGCACCGGGCGACCTGCTCCGGGCCCAGGTCCAGCGGTACGCCGAGATACTCCAGCAGATCCGCGGTGCCGCAGGAGGACGAGGCGGCGCGGTTGCCGTGCTTGACCACGCGGACCCCGGCGCCGGCCACCACGAGGGCGGTCATGGTGGAGATGTTGACGGTGTGGGCGAGGTCACCGCCGGTGCCGACCACGTCCAGCGCGGTGCGGCGCAGCTCCTCGGGGAGCACCACCTCGACGGAGCGGCCGAGCATCGCCTCGACCAGGCCGGCCAGCTCGGCCGGGGTCTCACCCTTCGCCCGCAACGCCACGGCGAAGCCGGCGACCTGCGCCGGGCTGGCCGCGCCCGTCATGATCTCGTCCATCGCCCAGGCGGTGTCGGCGGTGGTCAGCTCCTCGCCGCGCAGCAGCGCGTTGAGCAGCAGTGGCCAGGTCCGTTCGCCCATGGCGGGCCTCCCGAGCGGGCATGGGGATGCGGGTGGGGAACGATGTCGGCGCCACGGCCGCGATGCCGTGGCGCCGAGGGGGTGGCTCAGGCCGCGGCGGGCGTCCGGCGCAGCAGCTCGGCGACGGTGGTGCCGGTGGTCACCGGGTCGAGCGGGTGCACCAGCGTGGCGTCGACCTCGGCGTACGCGGCCAGCCAGCGGTCGGCCGCCCGGGCGATCACCACGCAGGTCGGCGGGGCGTCGTCCCGGTCGTCCTTGATCTGCCGGGCGATGCCGATGCCGCCGCCCGGGGTCGCCTCGCCGTCGAGCAGGAGCAGGTCGATCTCGTAGTCGTCGACCAGCCGGACGCAGGCGGCGTAGTCGGCGGCCTCGACGAACTCGATCTGCAGGCCCGGCGCGGGCCGGGTGCCGACAGCCAGCCGCATCCGGTCACGGACCTTCGGGTCGTCGCTGTAGAGCAGGACGGTGCAAAGACGATCGCTCATGCCGGCACTCCGCTTCGCTCCGGGCCGTCATGAGGCACCGTCGCACTGAGCCTGATGATTCGTTCGCTGCGCTCACTCATGGCTGGCTTGGCTCCCACCTCGTAGCTGCCCGCTGATCGTAGCGGTCGTCACATCGCACGGGGAGAGCCGCCCCGCGCGCGGCCGGGCGTACCCGCGGGTGGAGGTCAGGCGGCCGATTCCGCGGCGCGCTGGAGCGCCTCCTGGCGGTCCAGCTCGCGGTCCACCCGGCGGGCCTCGCGCTCGGACTGCTTCACCCACTGGACGACCAGCACGGCCAGCATGGTGACGCTGACGAACTCTCCGCCGGCCCAGAGCACGCCGCCGGCGACCACCTGGTCGTCCCAGGGGTTCGACCAGCTCAGGTTCAGCGACGGGTACCAGTCGCCGCCGAAGAGCGTGGTGCTCTGCATGATGGTGAGCCCGAGCACGGTGTGGAACGGCACGGAGAGCACCATCAGCAACGCCCGGGCCGGGTACGGCCAGCGCCCGGGCAGCGGGTCCAACCCGACCAGCGGCCAGAAGAACACGCAGCCGGTCATGATGAAGTGCGCGTGCACCAGCTCGTGGGCCCACTCGTGCTGCAGGGTGAAGTGGTACAGGTCGGTGAAGTAGAGCGCGAACGGGTTCACCACGAAGATGGCGAACGCCACCAGCGGGAAGCTGTAGATCCGGGCGATCCGGCTGTGCACGATCGCGAGCAGCCGCTTGCGCGGGCGCACCGGCAGCGTGCGCAGGGCGAGCGTCACCGGCGCGCCCAGGGCCAGGAAGATCGGCGCCACCATCGACAGCACCATGTGCTGGATCATGTGCACGGACAGCAGCGCGGTGTCGTACGCGTGCAGCCCGCTGACGGTGACCGAGGCGATGCCGCCCAGGCCGGGGCCGAGGAAGCTGACCGTACGCAGGACCGGCCAGCGGTCGCCGCGCAGCCGCAGCCGGTACACCCCGTAGAGGTAGAGCCCGGCGGCCACGACCAGCCCGAGGGCGAGCCAACTGTCCACCCGCGTCCCGGTGAACACCCGGGTGATGTCGAAGGGCGGCGGGACGGCTTCGCCCCCCGCCGCGAGGGTCGACGGAGTGACCGAGGTGGCGGCGAAGATCGGATCGACATGCAGCACGCTTTTCAGGGTAGGCCAGGCGAACCGGACCACCCCGGTCGGGCCACGGAAGGTGGGGGTTTGCCACCCCGCTGATCGCCGGTCCCGGTCAAGGGCAATAATGACCGCGTGACTGCGGCCCCAGCCATTGACAAGAGCCGGATCCACTCCCTGACCCGACCCAACATGGTCAGCGTCGGGACGATCGTGTGGCTCTCCAGCGAACTCATGTTCTTCGCGGCGCTGTTCGCGATGTACTTCTCCATCCGCGCGGCGGCGCCTGAGCAGTGGGAGAAGCACACCGAGATTCTCAACATCCCGTACGCGACCACCTTCACGGTGATCCTGGTGTTGTCCTCGGTGACCTGCCAGCTCGGTGTCTTCGCGGCCGAGAAGGGTGACGTCCACGCCCTGCGGCGCTGGTTCACGATCACCTTCGTGATGGGCCTGATCTTCGTGCTCGGCCAGGCGAACGAGTACCGCAACCTGGTGCACGAGGGCGTGAAGATCAACGAAGACGGTTACGGGTCGATGTTCTACCTCACCACCGGCTTCCACGGCCTGCACGTGACGGGCGGTCTCATCGCCTTCATCATCTTCATGATCCGCACCACCATGGGCCGGTTCACCCCGGCGCAGGCCACGTCGGCGATCGTCGTGTCGTACTACTGGCACTTCGTCGACGTCGTGTGGATCGGCCTCTACGCCATGATCTACTGGCTTCAGTGATCTTGGCGCGTCACGAACCGCGCCGCTGCTCCGTCCCCTGAGACAAGGTCCAACCGGTTAAGGACACAGGTCATGACTTCTGACAACGACCGCCGACGCGGTCTGCTCGCGCGCCTGCGCGGGCGGCCCGTGGCGCGCAGCAGGGGCCGCCGCCGGCTGGGCGCCGCGGTCCGGCTGATCGCCGCGCTGACGCTCGCCGGCGGCGCCTACACCGTCTTCGCTCCCGGCGTGCAGGCACAGGAAAACCCTCCGCTGAGCGCCGCCGCCGGCGAGGGCAAGGCGCTGTTCGACGTGAGCTGTGTGACCTGTCACGGTCGCAACGCCCAGGGTGTCGAGGGACGCGGGCCGAGCCTGATCGGGGTCGGGTCGGCCTCGGTCGAGTTCCAGGTGAGCACCGGTCGGATGCCGATGGCCCGGCAGGAAGCCCAGGCCATGCGGAAGCCGCCGCAGTTCTCCGACGAGCAGGTGCGCCAGCTCGGCCAGTACATCCAGGAGCTGGGCGGCGGTCCGCAGGTCCCCGCGGGCAACGACCTGCACAAGGACGCGAACGTCGCCGCCGGCGGTGAGCTGTTCCGGATCAACTGCTCGCAGTGCCACGCCTTCGGCGGTGGCGGCGGTGCCCTCTCCTCCGGCAAGTACGCCCCGAGCCTGCGCCCGGCCAGCGACCGGCAGATCTACGCGGCGATGCTGAGCGGCCCGCAGAACATGCCGGTGTTCGGCGACAACCAGCTGCGCCCCGAGCAGAAGGCTCAGATCATCGCCTACATCCAGGAGAACCTGAAGAACAACCAGGACCAGGGTGGTTTCAGCCTGGGCCGGTACGGGCCGTCCACCGAAGGTCTGGCGGCCTTCCTGATCGGCATCGTCGCGCTGGTCTTCGCGAGCCTGTGGATTGCGGGCAAGTCGTGACCGGACGGATCATTCGTTTCAGTGCTGTGGTGTCGGCCTCCGGCACCGCCCGTAGCGAGGTGACGGCATGAGCACCCACACCGAGCACCAGGCCCCGCAGGGTCGGGAGCCGCTCGACGTGTTGGACCCCCGGGTATCCCGGTTCGAAGTCGTCCAGGAGGGCGCCCGGCGGGACGACATCGAGATCGTCCACTACGAGCCGCAGGTGGTCCCGGGCACCAAGGCCGAGCGCCGGCTGACCCGCCTGGTCGCGTCGTTCTTCCTGCTGACCGGTCTGGCCGCGACCGCCTTCCTGGTCATCTACATCTGGTGGCCGTGGCAGTGGGAGCCTGGTCGCGGCGGCGACAAGTTCTACACCCCGCTGCTCGGTCTCACCCTGGGCATCGCGCTCCTCGCCATCGGCTTCGGCATCCTCACCTGGGGCAAGAAGCTGCTGCCCAAGGAGGTCTCGATCCAGGACCGGCACGACCAGCCCGGATCACCGGAGGATCGCCGGATCACCGGCGAGACGATGCTCTACATGGCCGACGAGATGGGTATCCGCCGCCGGCCGCTGCTCGGCATCTCGCTGCTCGCCGGCCTCGCGCCGGTCGGCGCGGTCGTCGCGGCGCCGCTGGTCGGTGGCCTGATCGCCGACCCGCACAAGGACAACCAGATGTTCACCACCGGCTTCGCGCCGGCCGATGGCGGCAAGACGAAGATCCGGCTGGTCCGCGAGGACGGCCGGCCGATCCGCCCGGCGGACGTCAGCCCGGGCGGCCAGATCACCGTCTTCCCCGGTATCAAGGACGGCGTGAGCAACAAGCACGCCGACTCGCCGACCCTGCTGATCCACCTGCGCGAGGACGACGCGCAGAAGTCCCGGGCGGCCAACGCGCGGCCGGAGGTCGGTCACGCCGACTACATGTGGGGCAACTTCGCGGCGTTCTCCAAGATCTGCACCCACGCTGGTTGCCCGGCTAGTCTTTATGAGCAGCAGACCAACCGGCTGCTGTGCCCGTGCCACCAGTCGCAGTTCCACATTACTGACAACGCCCGCCCGATCTTCGGCCCCGCGAGCCGGCGGCTGCCCCAGCTGCCGATCGAGGTGGACGAGGAGGGCTTCTTCGTGGCGAAGTCCGACTACACCGAAACCATCGGTCCCGACTTCTGGGAGCGGCCATGAAGCGCCGAAAGTTTGACGTAGCAGCGTTGCCGGGCAAGTCCGCCGGGGCGGTGGACGACCGATTCCAGGTCGCCACCCCGCTGCGCAAGCTACTCAACAAGGTCTTCCCGGACCACTGGTCCTTCCTGCTCGGCGAGATCGCGCTCTTCTCGTTCGTCGTGCTGCTGCTGACCGGTGTCTTCCTGACCTTCTTCTACGAGCCGGCGATGACCGAGGTCGTCTACGACGGCAGCTACGCCCCGCTGGTGGGCACGCCGATGTCGGCCGCGTACGAATCGAGCCTGAACCTGTCGTTCGACGTCCGGGGCGGCCTGGTCATGCGGCAGATGCACCACTGGGCGGCGCTGCTGTTCATGGCCGCGATCGTGGTGCACATGCTGCGCGTCTTCTTCACCGGCGCGTTCCGCAAGCCGCGGGAGACCAACTGGATCATCGGCTCGCTGCTGTTCTGGGTCGGCTTCCTGGCCGGCTTCACCGGCTACTCGCTGCCGGACGACGGCCTCTCCGGCACCGGTCTGCGGATCGCCTCGGCGATCATGCTGTCGATCCCGGTGATCGGTTCCTGGGTCACCTCGTCGATCTTCGGCGGGGAGTTCCCCGGCGAGATCATCATCAGCCGGTTCTTCATCGCCCACGTGCTGCTCATCCCGGCCCTCCTGGTGGCGCTGATCACCGTTCACCTGGGCCTGGTCTTCAAGCAGAAGCACACCCAGTGGCCCGGCCCCGGCCGGACCAACGAGAACGTGGTCGGCGAGCGGATGTTCCCGCGCTACGCGCTCAAGCAGGGCGGCTTCTTCATGGTCGTCTTCGGCGTGATCGCGCTGATGGGTGGCCTCTTCCAGATCAACCCGATCTGGTACTTCGGCCCGTACGAGGCGTGGGTGGTCTCCGCCGCCAGCCAGCCCGACTGGTACGTCATGTTCCTCGACGGCTCGACCCGCCTCATGCCGGCCTGGCAGCTCACCATCCCGATCGGCAACGGCTACGTCATCCCGCCGCTGTTCTGGCCGACGGTCGTGCTGCCGGGCATCCTGGTCGGGATCTCGCTGTTCTACCCGTTCCTGGAGGCGCGGCACCTCAAGGACCGCAAGCACCACAACCTGCTCCAGCGGCCCCGGGACGTGCCGGCCCGGACCGCCGCCGGCTCGATGGCGGTCGCGTTCTACGTCGTGCTGACCCTCTCCGGCGGCAACGACGTGATCGCCGACAAGTTCCAGATCAGCCTCAACGCGATGACCTGGGCGGGCCGGATCGGTCTGCTGATCGTCCCGCCGCTGGCGTACTACCTCGCCTACCGCCTCTGCCTCGGGCTCCAGCAGCACGACCGTGAGGTGCTGGCGCACGGTGTGGAGACCGGCATCATCAGGCGGCTGCCGGACGGCCGGTTCGTCGAGGTCCACCAGCCGCTCACCGCGGTCGACGGCCACGACGGGCACGGCGAGCTGGACTACGTCGGCTGGGTGGTGCCGAAGAAGATGAACCGGCTCGGTGCCCTCGGCCCGGCCGTCCGGGGCTTCTTCTACCCGATCGAGCGGCCGGCCGAGGCGCCGGTCTCGCCGGGTCACCCGCCGGTCGAGCCCCGACCGGAACGGGCGGAGGTCGGCAGCGGCGAGAGCCGCCGCTGACCCGCCCGACCCGCCCGACCGTGGCGCCCGCCGGATTTCCGGCGGGCGCCACGTCCGTTTCCGGCCACGGTGGCCGGTACCGTCCCCGTCGTCCCCCGTCCCCGTCGCGCCAGTGCCGTCCGCCGGTCCCGCTGTGCGCGCGTGTCGCCTCCGACACGGACGGGTGGAATCGCAGGAATAACCCCGGTCAGCCGGGTATCCGTGCGGTCCAACGAAAAAGGGGGGGAAACATGTTGGGAATCAAACGCCTCGGGCTGCTGGCTGCCCTGGTGGTGGTCGGGCTGGCGCCCGCAGCGGCGGCGCAGGCCGCGGCACAGCCGTCCACGCAGGACACCCAGTACCTGCAGGCGGTGCACCAGGTCAACCTGTTCGAGATCACCGCGGGTGACCTGGCCCAGCAGAAGGGCCAGAACCAGCAGGTCAAGGACCTGGGTGCGATGTTCAAGACCGACCACACCCAGCTCGACCAGACGGTGCAGCAGATTGCGCAGCAGCTCAACGTCCAGTTGCCGAAGGAGCCCAGCGCCGATCAGCAGGCCGTCATCGACCGGCTGAACAACGCCAGCGGCGAGGAGTTCGACCGGCAGTGGGTGACCAGCCAGCTGGCCGGTCACGTCCAGGCCATCCAGGCCACCCAGACGGAGATCTCGCAGGGCTCCGAGCAGTCCGTGGTCCAGCTGGCGCAGGACGCCCTGCCGACGCTCCAGGCGCATTATGACGCGCTGGTGGCTCTGGCCCAGACCCTGGGCGTCCCGGTCCCGCAGACCAGCGCCAGCGGTACGCCCAGCCCGGGCGGCACCTCGACGCCGGCCCCGGGCAACACCACCGAGACCCCGGCTCCGGGCGGCACCACCGAGTCCCCGACCCCGGGCACCACTGAGACGCCGGCACCGAGCATCAGCTGACGTCGCACGGCCGATGGTGGCCGGTCCGCCCTTCGGGGCGGGCCGGCCCCGGCGCGTTCTGGTTCAGTCGGCGTTGGCCAGCCCGATCGCGAACGCCTCCTCCAGGTCGTGCTGGGAGTAGGCCCGGAACGCGATGTGCGACTCGGTGTTGAGCACGCCGGAGACCTTGGAGATGCTGCCGGCGATGACCTGGGCGATCTGCTCGAACTCGCGGACCCGCACCATGGCGATCAGGTCGACGTGCCCAGCCACGGAGTAGACCTCGCTGACGCCGGGGAGATTGGCCAGGGTCTCGGCCACCTCGGGGATGGAGTCGGTGGCGCAGTCGATCAGCACGATCGCGGTGATCACGGGACATTTCTCCGTTCGTCGGCGTCGTGGCCCATGCTAGAGGCTCGCCCGGTCACGCCGTTTCCGGCTGGTCGATCCGGCCGGCGCGGACTGTCAGGTCGCCCCCGGCCCGGATGACGTCGGTGAGCCGCTCGTCCGCGCCGACCGTGGCGTCGGGCCAGACCACCGCCCGGGTGACCGCGCCGGCCACCGTGGCGCGGGCGCCGACCACCGCCCGGCGCAGCGGCCCGGTCACCGTCGCGGTCGGATCGACGAGGTTGCCGTCCCCGGCTGCGTGGAGGTTGGCCGCGAGGTAGTCGGCCGGAGTCCCGGTGTCGTAGAAGGTGCCCCGGTAGGGCACCACGGTCAGGGCGCCGGCCGCCTCCGCCGGGCGCCACACTGTCCGGACCAGGTCGCCGAAGGTGGGCGGCAGGTCGCGGACCAGCCGCCAGGGCAGCAGCGAGAAACCCACGAAGCGGTGGCCGCCGAAGGTCCCGGGCGCCGCCGGGTCGTCGGCCGGCTGACCGAGCAGCCGTACGCTCCGCCCGTCCCAGCCGTCCAGCAGCGCGGCGATGTCCGGCCCGGGCGGGGCCTGCGGGTCGGCCAGGTACGCGTCTGCGTTGCCCGCCAGGACGCCGCGGCCGGCGATCCAGTCCCGCAGGTTGCCCAGGCCCCCCGCCGTGCCGAGCGGATCGCCCGGCTCGACCGACAGGTGGGCCCGTCCGCCGACGTGGTCGACCACCTGGTGGCCCAGGTAGCACGCGTTGACGGCGACCTGGTCCGGCCCGGCGAGGCCGAGCCCGGCCAGCCGGGCCAGGGCGCGGTCGAGCAGCGGCACGTTGCCGACCGGGCAGAGCGCCTTGGGCAGCCGCGCGGTCAGCGGACGCAGCCGGGTGCCCTCGCCCGCCGCGAGCACCACCGCGCAGACTTCGACGTCCGCCCGCCAGCCCCGACCGGCCGGCCCGACGGTGTCACCCAGGCTGCCGGTGCCGCTCGCGCCCGCGGTACGGGACGTGCCTGCCGGCTCGGGCCGGCCGCCGGGCGGGACGGGGCCGGAGGCGGTGGGGCCGGGGCCCCGCCCGGAGCCGGTCACGCTCCCGGCGAGGTGGCCGGTGGACGCTGCCCGGCTTCCGGGCCGATGCCGTACCGGCCCAGCAGACCGGCCGTCGCCCGGCTCAGCCGGGGCAGGTCGTCCAGCGGGTGCCAGGCCGCCTCGAAGACCTCCGCGCCGTCGACCACCAGTTCGGTGGTCGACGCCGGCACCGCCACCTCGAAGACCACGTCTACCCAGCCCTTGGCGTGCACCACCGCGTTCGGCACGGCCGGGCGGAGCTGCTCGGGGGTGACCCGGATGCCGGACTCCTCGAACAGCTCGCGGGCCGCGCCGACCACCGGCGCCTCGCCGCGTTGCAACAGCCCCGCCGGCAGCGTCCAGCTGTACCCGGGCGGCTGGCGCAGCAGCAGCAGTCGGCCCGGTCCCTCCGCCTCGGCGTCCCGGACCAGGGTGACCGCCCCGACGATGTACTTCGGCACGGCGAGCCGGACCAGCCGGCGGCGCAGCGGGACGGGGAGCCGGTAGAAGACCTGGTAGCCGAGGGCCCGTCCGGTGGCACGCGCGCGGGGGATCATGCCTTCAGGCTAGTGGCCGCCCGGGCCGGCCGTGCGAGGGGCGTTCGGCTACTGCCGGTGGTCGACGAGGTCGATGAGTTGGCGGACCACCGCGTCCGGTTCGACCGCGCGGTCGAAGACGGCCACCAGCAGGGTCTCCAGGTCGGGGTAGCCCAGCTCCTCCGACAGCCGCAGCAGTGGCAGGTCGCTGGCCAGCCCGCGGTTGTGCTTGCGCAGCGCCAGTCCGATGGTGGCGCGGCCGAGGCGTACCTTGTCGGCGATCGAGATGCCCGGCTCGGTGTGCTCGGCGAACCAGCGGTTGATCTGCATCTGGGCGTGCGGCGACTTGACGAAGCCGAGCCACTCCCGGCGGGGTCCCCGGGGTGCGGTGTCGGCCTCGAAGCCGCTCTCCGCGTCGGACTCGGTGAAGATCTCCACTACGTCGCCATCCTCCAACTCGGAGGAGAGCGGCGCCAACCGGCCGTTGATCCGCGCCGCCAGGCAGTGGTCACCCCGCTCGGTGCCCAGCTCGTACGCCAGGTCCACCGGCGTCGCCCCGGCGGGAAGGACGACCTGCCGGCCATCGGCGACCACCTGGATCTGCGCCTCGGCCAGGTCGCAGCGGAGCGACTCCAGGAACTGCGCCGGGTCCACGGCCTCCTGCTCCCAGTCCAGGACGCGGCGCAGCCAGTTCAATTCGTCGGTCCGGTCGACCGCCCGACCCGCGGCGCGGGGGAAGCGGTAGTGGGCGGCGATGCC
Source organism: Micromonospora coerulea (assembly GCF_016598485.1). GTDB lineage: Bacteria > Actinomycetota > Actinomycetes > Mycobacteriales > Micromonosporaceae > Micromonospora > Micromonospora coerulea. The sequence goes on from NZ_JAEMUW010000006.1 coordinate 74,975, forward strand.
GTACTCCGCGGCGCGGTGCATCTCCTCGGTCCGGATCAGCACCTCGACCGTACGGTCCTGCGGGCCGCGGACGCTGGTGTGCAGCGACCGGTAGAGGTTGTTCTTCGGCGAGGCGATGAAGTCCTTGAACCGGCCGGGCATCGGGCGCCAGAGCCCGTGCACCGCGCCGAGCGCCGCATAGCAGTCGGTGGCCGGGCCCGCCACCACGATCGCGATGCGGGGCAGGTCGAAGGGGGCGGCGTGGCCGCCGGCGACGGTGTCCTTCCAGATCGAGTAGAGGTGCCGGGGGCGGGGGGACACCTCGGCGTCCACCCGGTTGCGCCGTAGCGCCGCCTTCGCGCTGGCCACCACGTCGTCGAGGTACGCGTCCCAGCCCGGCCGGTCGTGCACGTGCCGGGCGATCCGGGCGTGCTCGTCGGGCTGCAGGTGCAGCAGCACCACGTCGTCCAGCTCGCGTTTGAGGGTCTGGATGCCGAGCCGGTCGCAGAGCGGGATCAGCACCTCCTGCGTCTTGCGGGCGATGCGCTCCCGGGAGGCGGCGGACCGGACGCCGAGGGTCCGCATGTTGTGCAGCCGGTCGGCCAGCTTGATGATCAGCACCCGGACGTCCTTGCCCGCCGCGATGATCATCTTGCGGACGGTCTCCGCCTCGGCGGCCTTGCCGTAGAACGCCTTGTCGAACTTGGTCACCCCGTCGACCAGGTGGGCCACCTCCCGGCCGAAGTCCTCGGCGAGGGCCTGCAGGGTGTAGCGGGTGTCCTCCACGGTGTCGTGCAGGAGCGCGGCGACCAGGGTGATGGTGTCCATGCCGAGGTCGGCGCAGATCTGGGCGACCGCGAGAGGGTGGGTGATGTACGGCTCGCCGCTCTTGCGGAACTGCCCGCGGTGCATGTTCTCGGCGATGGTGTAAGCGCGGCGCAGCACCGACGAGTCGGCGCTGGCGTGGATGCTCCGGTGGGCCCGGACCAGCGCGCTGACCGGATCGGTGTCGTTGGTGGGCCAGGTGAGCAGCGAGCGCAGCCGGCGGGTCAGGGGCAGCTCGCCGGGCTGGGTCGGAAGGGCACCACCCAGGGCGGCGCCGTGTCCGGCGTCGACGTCCACCTGGGACACCTCCTCACCCCGGCCCCACGGTCGCCGTCACCGACGATCGGGAGCAGGCCCGCGAAACGGGCAGGACTGCACTTCCTTAACAGCCTAAGGGAGTCGACGTAGTCCGATCGGTCACTTGGTCATGAGCGTTCGGTCGAGAGTTGGTGGGAGCCGCCGTTCTCCGCCTTGGCCAACAGGTCCCGGAAGCGGCCCGCACCGGTGACCGGCGAGGCCCAGCCGGCGGACATCTCCACGAGTCGGGTCTCCGGTCGCTCCAACCAGGACAGGATCCGCTCGGTCTCCTCGGCCGAGGCGCGGGGGACCGGGCCGTGGCCCGGCAGCACCGTCTCGGCGGTCGCCCGGATCGCCTCCAGGGTCGGTCGCGGATGGACACCCGGCGGGGACACCCCGGCGCCGGCCAGCCGGCCGTGCCGGACCAGGGCCAGCTCCCACCCGCCCTGCGGGGCGCGCCGGGCGGCGGCCAGTTCGGCGATCCGGGTCAACCCGACCAGGCGTTGCATCCGGACCGTGGCGCGCAGCACGGCCGCCAGCCGGGACCGCACCACCGCCGCCTCCTCGTAGCGCTGGTCGCGGGAGAGCACCTCGATCCGGGCCAGCAGGGCGTCCACCACCACCTGCGGGTCGCTGGTGGTCGCGGTGCGGAATGGGGCGGCGGCGCGGTGGTCGTACTCCTCGGGGGTGATGCGATGCTCGCAGGGTGCCGGGCAGCGACCCAGCTCGGCCAGCGCGCAGGCCGGCATGGTGGTGCGCCGCGACAGCCGGTGCGTGCACTGGCGCAGCGGGACGGCGTCGTGGAAGCCCGCCGCCGCCAGCTCGGCGGCCTGCTTGGAGCGGAACGGCCCCAGGTACGCGGTGTCGGTCGGCGCCAGGTTGCGCACCACCGACAACCGGGGGTACGCCTCGTCGGTCAGCTTGAGCCAGACCATCCGCTCCGGATGCTTCGACCGCCGGTTGTACGGCGGCGCGTGCGCGGCGATCAGCCGCAGCTCGCGGACCTCCGCCTCCAGCGGGTGGGCGCACTCGACCGCCTCGACCCGCTCGGCGGCGGCGAGCATCTCGGAGATCCGGGCCCGCTTCTCCCCGGCGGTGAAGTAGTTGCGCACCCGGGTGGCGATGTCACCGGAGGTGCCGACGTAGAGCGGCCGGTCGTCGGCGGCCCGGAAGATGTACACCCCGGGGACCTTGGGCAGCCCCTCCGCCAGGTGCCGCTTGCGGCGCTGGGTCGGGGTGACCGCCCGGGCGAACTCGATCGCGTCGCCGACGGTGTCCACCCGGTGCCCGCCCAGCCGGGCGATCAGCCCGTGCAGCACGTCCACGGTCGCTCTGGCGTCGTCGAGCGCCCGGTGGGTCGGCTGGGTGGCGGTGCGGAAGTAGGCCGCGAGGGTGCCGAGCTTGCGGTTGGGCACCTCGTCGCGGGTGAGCACCCGGCGGGCCAGCGCCGCGGTGTCCAGCACCCGCGGGTTGGGCCAGCGGTAGCCGTGCTTCGCGCAGGCCGCCTTGAGGAAGCCCACGTCGTAGGGGGCGTTGTGGGCGACCAGCACGGCGTCGTCGATGAACTCCAGGAAGCTCGGCAGCACCTGCTCGATCGGCGGTGCCGGGACGAGCATGGCCTGGGTGATCCCGGTCAGCACGGTGATGAACGGTGGGATCGGCACCCCCGGGTTGACCAGGGTGGCGAGCACCCCCAGCTGCTCCCCGCCGCGCACCTTCACCGCGCCGATCTCGGTGATCCCGCCGCCGTCCGGCGCGCCGCCGGTGGTCTCCAGGTCGACCACCACGAAGGTGGTCGCGTACAGCGGCAGGGCCGGGTCCACCCCGGCGCCCGCCGTCCGGTCCAGGCCGGCCAGCGCCTCCTGGACGTACTCCGCTCGTGCCACCCGCGGCACGCTAGCGGTCGGGTCCGACACTTGCGTCTCAGCCGTCCCAGCAGTCACCACGGGGCTAGTGCCGGAGGCCCGCCCCACCCATCGGTGGTGGGGAGTCGCTCGCCCCCACGGCGAGGATCCACAACACCCACCGGACACCCGTGAACATCAGTGGACACCGCACTAGGATGAGAGATCGGCTCACTCACTGGGCGCTGGGCCCGTTCGCGGTGGGAGACTTGCCACATGCCCCTCACCGAGCCGCACGACGACCACCTCCCGGAGGAGGGGTCGATGGCGGCCGAGCGGGACGCCGTGGGGGGCGACGCGGACGACCTCGCCGCCGGTCCGACCGGCGTCGCGCAGCCTCCGCCGGGGGAGAGCGAGTTCGCCCCGCCGGAGCCCGAGCCGACCCTGCCCGAGCCGGTCCGGCAGCGGATCGTGGCACTCACCGCCGCGGTGCTGCCGGCGATGCCCACCGACGAGGTGCCCGTTCCGCTGCGCCGGGTGGCCAAGTTCGCCCCCAACCGCCGGGCCCGGCTGGGCGCGCCGGCGATCGCCGCCCAGCTCACCGCCGACCCGCTGTTCCGGCAGCGGGTCACCGCGCGCGTGCTGGCCGACGCCGGCGACCTGGGCGACGCCGTGGTCGAGGGGACCGCCCCGGCCGCCGCCGACCCGGTGGAGGTGGCCGCCCTGGCGTACCTCGCCCGGCCCCGCGGCTGGCGGGAGCTGATCGAGGCGAGCGGTGCCGCGGTCCGGGCCGAGGCGGACAGCGCGGTGGTGGCCGAGCTGGTCCGCGAGGCCGAGCAGCGGGCCACCCGCGCCGAGCACGACCGGGCGGTGGCCCGGGTCGAGGCCGAGAAGCTCCGCGACGAGCTGGCCCGGGTCCGGGAGGAGTTGGGCCAGCTCCGCGAGGAGTCCCGGCAGCTCAGCCGTACGCTGCGCGAGACCCAGGCCCGGGAGCGGCGGGCCAACGAGCTGCTGGCCACCGAGCGCGGCCGGGCCACCCGCGCCGCCGCGGACGCGGAGGCGGAGCTGCGCCGGGCCCGGGCCCGGCTGGCCGAGGCGGAGTCGGCGGCGGGAACCGCCCGGGCCACTGCCAAGGAGGCGCGTTCGATCGACGAAGCGCGGCTCTGGCTGCTGCTGGAGACGATCGGCCAGGCGGCCGTCGGGCTGCGCCGCGAGCTGGCCCTGGACCCGGTCGACAAGCTGCCGGCCGACTTCGTCGCGGACGCCTTCGCCGACCAGTCGGCCACCACCCCGGCCGGCGCCGCCGCCCGCGCCCGGGACACCGACGACCCGGCCCGGCTGGACCAGCTGCTCGCCCTGCCCCGGGCCCACCTGGTCGTCGACGGCTACAACGTGACCAAGCGCGGCTTCGGCGAGATGTCCCTGGAGCAGCAGCGCAAGCGGCTGATCACCGGCCTGGGCGGAATCGCCGCGCAGACCGGGGACGAGGTCACCGTGGTCTTCGACGGGGCCGAGCGGATGCACGGCCTGCCGCCCACGCCGCGCGGGGTGCGGGTGCTCTTCTCCCATAAGGGCGAGACCGCCGACGAGCTGATCCGCCGGCTGGTCCGCGCCGAACCCACCGGCCGGCCGGTGGTGGTGATCTCCTCCGACCGCGAGGTCGCCGACGGGGTACGCCGGCACGGCGCGTACCCGCTCGGCGCCGACTCGTTGCTGCGCCGGCTGGCCCGCTCCTGACTGCGCTTGATCGCTTTCGGGATGGCTGCGACCTCGTTGTCCGTTTCTGTCATACCCCTCGCCTAGCGTCGACGTGACCGACGGTGGTCGGGTGACGACGACGGGCGTCCCATCCGCCTCCGCCGACCGCGTCAGGAGGCGTTCATGCTCATCGACTGCGACAGGTGCGGGATCCGGGGGGCGGGCTGTTCCGGCTGCCTGGTGACCGCGCTGCTCGACACCGGCGCGCCGGCCGCCGACCTCGGCGCCGCCGAGCACCGGGCGATCGAGGTGTTCGCCCGCGCCGGCTTCGAGGTGGAGGTGCTGCCGCCGCCGGTCGCCCCAGCGGTGCCGGCCCGGCCGCGCCCCGCCCGCCGACGCCGGGTCGCCTGACCCGGCTTCCCGCAGTGCCCGGCGGTTGCCGGGCCAGCGGCCTGTGACGCCCGGGACAGTGGGCGGGCCGCGGGCCATAGGATGGGCGCTCACGGCGGGAGGAGCGGCATGACGCGGGTACGGCGCAGCGGCGGGGCGATGGTGGCCGCGGTGAGCGGCCGGGCCGGTACGCCCGGCATGTCGGGTGCCGGCCTGCTCCGCGAGGCCGCCCCGTGAGCCCGCGTGGCTGGGCGCTGCTGACCCTGGTCGGCCTGGCCGTCGTGCTGCTCGTCGCGGGCGCCGTGCTGATCCCCTGGCACCGCCCGCCGGCGCCCCGAGCCGACCAGCTCGCCGCGCTGCGGTCCCTCCCGGTCGACCAGGTGGCCCGCGGTCGGGCCTTCCACGCGGCGCTGCGCCCCGGCGGGTACGGCGCGCTGGCCCTCGGCCTGGCGGTGGCCCTGCTGCTCGGGCTGACCCCGCTCGGCAGCCGGCTGGTCGAGCTGGCCGGCCGGCCGTTCGGCGGCCACTGGACCGCCCGGGCGGTGCTCGGCGGGCTGGCCGTGATGCTGCTCGCCGACCTGCTCACCCTGCCGTTCGCCGCCTGGCGGCAGACCGTGCTGACCCGGTACGGGCTGAGCACCCAGGGCTGGGGCGGCTGGGCCGTCGACCTGCTCAAGTCGTACGCGGTCAGCGCGGTCATCGGCGGGCTCGCGCTGCTCGGCTTCTACACCGTCGTCCGGCTCGCCCCGCGCTGGTGGTGGGCGTTCGGCGCGGCCGGCGCGGCCGGCCTGGTGGTGCTGCTGTCGTTCGTGCTGCCGGTGCTGGTCGAGCCGGTCTTCAACCGGTTCACCCCGATGGAACCGGGCCCGCTGCGCACCGAGCTGACCAGCCTCGCCGCCCGCGACGGCGTGCCGGTACGCGACGTGCTGGTCGCCGACGCGTCCCGGCGGACCAGGGCGGTCAACGCGTACGTCTCCGGGCTGGGGCCGACCCGGCGGGTGGTCGTCTACGACACCCTGCTGCGCGAGGCGACCCCGGCCGAGGTGACCAGCGTGGTCGCCCACGAGCTGGGGCACGCGAAGGACCGCGACGTCTGGGTCGGCACGCTGACCGGGGCGCTCGGCGCCGCCCTCGCCGTCGTCGCGCTCTACCTGATCGGCTCCTGGGCGCCGCTGCTGCGGCTGGCCGGGGTCGACTCGGTGGCCGAGCCGCGCGCCTTCCCGCTGCTGATCGCGCTGGTCACGGTCGTCGGGCTGCTCGCCGCGCCGGTCCAGGCGCTGGTCTCCCGGCGGGTCGAGGCCCGGGCCGACGCGCACGCGCTCGCCCTGACCGGCGACCCGGCGACCTTCGAGGCCATGCAGCGCCGGCTGGCCGGGGTGAACCTGGCTGATCCCGACCCGCCCCGCTGGGAGTACCTCTGGTCGGCGTCGCACCCGTCCACCGTGGAGCGGATGGCCGCCGCCCGCGCCTACGCCAGGGAGAGCGGCCGATGAGCCGGACGTTGCTGGTCACCAACGACTTTCCGCCCCGCCCCGGCGGCATCCAGTCCTTCGTGCACCAGCTCGCGGTGCGCCAGCCCGTCGGCTCGGTGGTGGTGTACGCGTCGAGTTGGCGGGGCGCCGAGAAGTTCGATGCCGACCAGCCCTTCGAGGTGGTCCGGGAACGCACCAAGGTGCTGCTGCCCACGCCGCTGATCGCCCGGCGGGCGGCGAAGCTGGCCCGCGCGTACGACTGCGACACGGTCTGGTTCGGCGCGGCGGCCCCGCTGGGGCTGCTCGCGGCCGGGCTGCGCCGGCGGGCCGGGATCCGGCGAGCGGTGGCGCTGACCCACGGCCACGAGGCCGGCTGGGCCGCGCTGCCCGGCGCCCGCACCGCGCTGCGCCGGATCGGTCGGGGCCTGGACGTCACCACCTACCTGGGGGAGTACACCCGGGTCCGGCTCGCTCGGGTGCTCGACGGGGTGACCGAGCTGCGCCGACTGGCGCCGGGGGTGGACGTGGACACCTACCACCCGTCCGTCGACGGGGAGCCGGTGCGGATCCGGTTGGGCCTGGCCGACCGGCCGGTGGTGGTCTGCGTGTCCCGACTGGTCCCGCGCAAGGGCCAGGACATGCTGATCCGGGCGATGCCGGAGATCCGCCGGCGGGTGCCGGACGCGGCGCTGCTGATCGTCGGCGGCGGTCCCTACCGGGCGAGCCTGGAGAAGCTGGCCCGGCAAATCGGGGTGGAGCGGGACGTGGTCTTCACCGGCACGGTGCCGTCGGCGGAGCTGCCGGCGCACTACGCGGCCGGCGACGTGTACGCGATGCCGTGCCGCACCCGCAACCGCGGCCTGGACGTCGAGGGCCTCGGGATCGTCTACCTGGAGGCCAGCGCGGCGGGACTGCCGGTGGTGGCCGGTGACTCCGGCGGGGCGCCCGACGCGGTCCGCGAGGGGGAGACCGGCTACGTGGTTCGCGGCCGGGACGTCGCCCAGCTCGCCGACCGGGTGGCGACGCTGCTCGCCGACCGGGACCTGGCCCGCCAGCTCGGTGCGGCCGGGCGGGCCTGGGTGGAGCGGGAGTGGCGCTGGGAGACCCAGGCGCAGCGGATGGCCGCCCTGCTCGCCGGCTGAGGACGCCGCAACCACCGGGGATGCCGTTGTCGCGGTGTCCGGGCACCACGGGCCGCGGGATCGCCAGGCTGCGGCGCGCGGCGGCCAGGGAGCCCCGAATCAGTCCAGCCGGGCCAGGAACCGGTCGGCGGGTGCGGGGCGGCCGAAGTGCCAGCCCTGGCCGGCGTCGCAGCCGATCGCCCGCAGCCGGTCGGCCTGGTCGGCGGTCTCCACGCCCTCGGCGGTGACGGTTAGGTCCAGGGCGTGCGCGAGGGACACCAGCGAGGCGAGGATCCGCTCGTCGGTACGGCTGCCCGGATCGGTCGCCGGGGCGCGCAGCCCGGTGACGAACTCGCCGGCCACCTTCAGCTCGGCCACCGGCAGCTCCCGCAGGTAGGCGAGATTGCAGTAGCCGGTGCCGAAGTCGTCGATGGCGATCCGGACGCCGAGGTCGGCCAGCACCCGCAGGGCCCGGACCGGTTCCTCGACCGTGCTCATCATCGTGCTCTCGGTGATCTCCAGCTGGAGCCGCCGCGCCGGCAGCCCGGTCCGCCGCAGCACGCCCTGCACCTCCTGCACCAGGCCCGGGCGGTGCAACTGCCGGACGGCGAGGTTGACGCTGACGAATGGCGGGTCGTCGTGCCCGGTCGACCAGCTCGCCGCCTCCCGGCACGCCTCGGCCAGCACCCAGCCGCCGAGCCGGACGATCAGCCCGGTCTCCTCGGCCAGCCCGATGAAGCTGTCCGGCCGCAGCACGCCCAGTTGGGGGTGGCGCCAGCGGACCAGCGCCTCCATGCCGAGCACCCGCCCGTCCCGCAGCGAGGTGAGGGGCTGGTAGTCCAGGAAGAACTCGCCCCGGTCCAGGGCGGTGGGGATGGCCGCGGCGAGGGCGTACCGGGCCAGCTCCCGGCGGTTGCGGTCGGCGTCGAAGAGGACCCAGCGGGCGCCCCCCGCCGCCTTGGCCCAGTGAAGCGTGCTGTTGGCCGCCCGCATCAGCTCACCGGGCGAGGTGCCGGCCACCTGCCGCTCGACGATGCCGACGCTCGCCGAAATGGTCAGCTCGTGCCCGTCCACCAGGGCCGGTTCGCTGACCGCGGCCAGCGCCGCCTCGGCGACCTTGACCGCGTCGTCGGTGCAGCCGGTGCGCTCGACCAGGATCACGAACTCGTCCCCGCCGAGCCGGGCCACCAGGTGCTCGCCGAGGGCCCGGCGCAGCCGCTGCGCCACCGACACCAGCAGCCCGTCGCCGACCTGGTGGCCGAGCGAGTCGTTGACCACCTTGAACCGGTCCAGGTCGAGGAAGCAGACCCCGACCCGGTCGGCGCCCCGGCCCGGCTCGTCGAGGGCCGCGGAGAGCCGCTCGGTGAACAGGGTGCGGTTGGGCAGGTCCGTCAGCGGGTCGTGGGTCGCCTGGTGCCGGAACCGCGCCTCGCTGTCCCGCAGCGCCCGCTCGGCGTGCGCCCGGGCCATCATCGCGGCCCGCCGGATGGCCTCCTGCTCGTCCAGCGTCCGGTCGCGCAGCGCGCGGGCGTACCCGGTGGCGACGGTGGCCAGCAGCCGGGCCATCCGGTCCTCGACGTCGTCGGCGACCAGTCCGAGGTCGCGGACCAGGCGGAGCTGGATGACCTCGATGGTCCGGCCGAGCCCCTCCGCCGAGGCGATGTGCGCCTCGACCAGCTCGGCGCCGACCTGCTGGCCGATCCGCAGGTCGAACGGCTCGGCCTGGATCGCCACGGCCAGCCGCTCGGTGAGCCGCTGCAGGAGGGCCTCCAGCTGGGCCTGGGTCATCGGCAGGTAACTGGTGCCGGAGACCGCCTTGGCCCAGGCCCGGGCGAACGTGCCGGGGCAGGAGCGGGGACGGGCGGCACCGTCACCCACCGAGCCGCCCGACGCCGCCCATGAAGACCGACTGCTCCGCGTTCTCCGCCTGATCCGGGGACTCGGGCCGCCACTGCGGCACCCACACCACACCCGGGTCGACCAGCTCGAAGCCGTCGAAGAGGGCGGTCAGCTCGGCCCGGCTGCGGATCCAGAGCTGGTTGTCGGTGCGGCGGTAGACCCGCTCGGCCTCCGCCCGTTCGCCGGTCTCGCCGCGGCCGTCGTCGCTGGCCTGTGACAGCACCAGGTAGCTCCCGGGCGCCAGGGACTTCCGCAGCGTCCGCAGGATCTCCTCCGGCTTGTCCGCGTACGGGATGAAGTGCAGCACCGCCACGACCATCACCGCGACCGGCTGGGAGAAGTCCAGCAGCCTGGTCACCTCGGGGTGGTGCAGGATCGCCTCGGGTCGCCGCAGGTCCTCCTGGATCGCCGTGGCCCGGTCGTTACCGCTGAGGATCTCGTGGCTGTGCGCCACCGCGACCGGGTCGACGTCGACGTAGACCACCCGGGACTCCGGGTCGATCCGCTGGGCGATCTCGTGCACGTTGCCGACGGTGGGGATGCCGGAACCGATGTCGAGGAACTGGCGTACCCCGGCGTCGGCCAGGAACTGCACGGCGCGGCGGAGGAAGGCCCGGTTGGCCTGGGCCATCAGCGGCGCCTCCGGCACCGCGTCCATCATCGCCCGGGCCGCCGTCCGGTCGGCGGCGAAGTTGTGCGAGCCGCCGAGGTAGTAGTCGTACATGCGGGCCACGCTGGGACGTTCGATGTCGATCGTGTCGGGTGCCCAGTCCGGCCGCTGCATGCCCTTGCCCCTTTGTGTCAACCGCGCGAGATAGCCGTGGCCCCATGGGCCACCCGGTATTCTGCCCGCCCGGTGCCGTGACGCAAAGACCGCCGTCGCTGGGTGCGCGGGCCGGCACCGTACGCAGCAGCAACGGGTCGAAACGCCGGAGAGGCCCGGTCCGTGATCCGGACGCGGGCCTCTGGGCGTGTGTCGTGGACGCGCTAGAACTTCGGGGCGTCCGGCGCCTCGAGCAGGCCGAGCCGCAGTGCGGTCATCAGTGCCTGGGCCCGGTTCGCGGCGCCCAGCTTCTCGTAGAGCTTCGAGATGTGCGTCTTGGCGGTCGACTCGCTGACGAAGAGCTGCTTGGCGATGCCCGCCACGCTCATGCCGTCGGCGAGCAGCCGCAGCACCTGCCCCTCACGCGGGGAGAGCTGCGGGCCGGACGGGGCCAGCCGCCGCTTCATCGCCTCGGCCAGGTCGGCCGCGGTGAAGGCGCTGGGAGAGGAGGCGGCGTGCCGGGCGGCGGCCACCACCTCGTCGGCCGGCGCGGTCTTCGGCACGAACGCGCTGGCCCCCGCCTCGAGGGCGCCGAAGAGCTGGTCGTCGCCGGCGTACATGGTGAGCACGACGATGCCCATCGACGAGCTGGACTTGCGGAGCGCCCGGGTGGCCTCCAGCCCGCTGCCGTCGGGCAGCCGCAGGTCCATGATCACCACGTCCGGCTGCAGCGCACCCGCCTGGCGTACGCCCTCCGCCGCCGTCGCGGCCTCGCCGACGACCTCGAACTGCCGGTCCCGCTCGAAGGCGTGCCGCAGACCCTTGCGGATCAGGTCGTGATCGTCGACAAGGAGGACCTTGGTACGGGTGGCCGGTGTCGGACTTGTGGTCATCCTCGGGTTACTCCCCTTCTGCAACTGTGCTGCCGCGCACCTTATCGCGCCGGGGCGAGGAGCCGAGTACCACCGCCACGGTAGTGCCGCTGGGTCGCCGCGGCCTGATCTCCAACCGGCCCCGGATACGTTCCGCCCTCTCGGCCATGATCGCAAGACCGTAGTGCCCCTCGGGGCGCTGGTCACCGATGCCGTGACCGTCATCCGACACTTCGATCTGCGCGTACGGGGGGTCCACCTCGCAGGTGACCCACAGATTTGCCGCTCCGGCGTGCTTGCGCGCATTGGTCACCGCCTCCTGCGCGATGCGCAGCAGTTCGGCCTCGGTGGCGGCGGGCAGCCGGGCGGTGGACTCGTCCAGCGACAGGTGCACCCGCAGGCCGCCGGAGGCGCCGACGGTGCGCGCGTACTCGGCGATCGCGGCGGCCAGCCCGCCGTGCCGGTCCACCTCGCTGCGCAGCTCGAACAGGCTCAGCCGCAGCTCGGTGATCACCCGGGTCACCTCGCCGCGCAGCGTGCGCAGCGCCTCGGCGGTCTCCTCCGGGTCGTCCTGCACGTACGCCAGCGCGTTGTCGATGCCGTAGCCGACCATCACCAGCTCCTGGGCGACCCCGTCGTGGATCTCCCGGGCCAGGCGCTGCCGCTCCTCGTTGGTGGCCAGCGAGCGCACCTCGTCGAAGAGCAGCGCCGCCTCCAGTCGCAGCGCGGCCGGGCCGGTCAGCGCGGTCACCCGGGCCACCACCGGCGGCGGGTAGGCGTGCCCGGTGTCCGCCTCCAGAACCACCAGGCCGACCGTCCGGACCCCGGCGACCAGCGGCACGATCAGCGCGGACACCTCCCCGGCCTGCCGGGACCGGGCCTGTGAGCGGGACGAGGTCTGGGCCTGCTGGCTGGCCCAGGCGTCGGCGATCGCCGAGTCGGCGTCGAGCGTGGTCTCCCAGTCGACCCGGTCCACGCCGATCTGGGCGAGCACCACCAGCCGACCGCCGCCGCTGGCGGAGAGCACCGCGCCGCGGTCGGTCTTCGCCACCATCCGCAGCTCCTCCAGCAGGTGCTCGGAGATGCCGCCCGGGTCGAGGGTGGCCCCGGGCAGCTGGCGGGCGACGGTCCGGAGCTGGGTCAGCAACCGGGTGGCCTCGGCGTACGGCTGGGGCTTGCCCTCGCCGCGGACCCGCATCACCCGCTGGAGCGTGCCGGCGGTGTAGAGCCCCAGCCCGGCCAGGATCAGCCACTGCGCGCAGACGGCGAGGTAGCCGAGCTGGCTCAGCTGCCGCCCGCCGTCGACCTCGGTGAGCGCGGCGCTGACCACGAGCGTGGCGGCGGCGACCGCGAGCAGGGCGGCGCCCTCGGAGAACCGGCGGCGCAGCGCGGTCACGGTCGTCGGCACGGCGAGGTACGGCAGCACCGCCGAGGCCCCCAGCCCGCCGGTCACGCCGGTGAGCTGGGTGTCGGCGGCGACCTGACTGGCCGCCAGGCCGAGGACCACCACCTCGGCGAACCGGCTCAGCGGGCCGAGCAGCCGATGCTGGGGGGCCAGCACTGCCGGCAGACCGGCGACGCCCAGCAGGGCGATCCACCAGAGCTGGGCGACGTCGCGGGTGGCGAACAGGGTCAGGGCGGCGACCAGCGCGAGCAGGACCCCGCGGGCGGCCGCGGCGAGGGGTTGGGTCTGCGGCTGGCTGGGTGTGGAGGCGGGCACGTGACGGATCGTAGTCAGCCTCGGTAGATGTGCGCGATCTCCGCCGCGTACGTCTCGTGGACGACCTGCCGCTTGACCTTCAGCGACGGGGTCAGCTCGCCGGTCGCCTCGGTGAAGTCCTGCGGCAGGATCCGGAAAACCTTGATCGCCTCGGCCTTGGAGACCGCCTGGTTGGCCTGGTCGACCGCGTTCTGCACCTCAACCCGCAGCGCTTCGTCCTCGCGCAGCTCGGCGACGCTGATCGTCTCCGGCCGGTCGTGCGCGGCGAGCCACTTGGGCAGCGCCTCCTCGTCGATGGTGACCAGCGCGGCGATGAACGGCTGCCGGTCGCCGACCACCACGCACTGGCTGATCAGCGGGTGCGCGCGGACCTGGTCCTCCAGGACGGCCGGGGCGACGTTCTTGCCGCCGGCGGTCACGATGATCTCCTTCTTGCGGCCGGTGATGCTGAGGTAGCCGTCCTCGTCCAGCTGACCCAGGTCGCCGGTGCGGAACCAGTCGTCCGGGGTGAGCGCCTCGGCGGTGGCCGCCTCGTTGTGCCAGTAGCCCTCGAAGACCAGGTCGCCGGAGATCAGGATCTCGCCGTCGTCGTCGATCCGGACGGTGACGCCGGGCAGCGGACGACCGACCGTACCGATCTTCGTGCCGGTGGGCAGGTTCGCGGCGGCGGCCGGGGAGGTCTCGGTGAGGCCGTAGCCCTCGCAGATGGTCACCCCGATACCGCGGAAGAAGTGCCCGAGCCGGGCCCCGAGCGGGGCGCCGCCGGAGATCGCGTCGCGGCAGCGGCCGCCCAGCGCCGCCCGCAGCTTGCGGTAGACCAGCTTGTCGAAGAGCGCGTGCTGGGCGCGCAGCGCCACGCCGGGACCCTCCGGGGTCTCCAGCGCCTCGCTGTACGCGATGGCGACCCTCTCGGCCCGGTCGAAGATCCTGCCCTTGCCCTCGGCCTCGGCCTTCTGCCGGGCGCCGTTGTAGACCTTCTCGAAGACCCGCGGCACGGAGAGCACGAAGGTCGGCTTGAACTCCCGGAGCTCGCCGATCAGGTCCTTCGTGTCGGAGCAGTGCGCCATGGTGGCCCGGGCCTGCACCACGCCGATCTGGATGAGCCGGGCGAAGGCGTGCGCGAGCGGCAGGAAGAGCAGGGTCGAGGCGCCCGGGCTGAACAGGTTCGGCAGCACCGGCACCGCGTTGGCGATGTCGGCGTACATGTTGCGGTGGGTGAGCACGCAGCCCTTGGGGCGGCCGGTGGTGCCGCTGGTGTAGATGATGGTCGCGATGTCGCCGGCCTTCACCGTCTTGCGGCGTACCTCGATCTCGGCCGGGTCGACCGACGCGCCGGCGGCGACCAACTCGTCGACCGCGCCGAGCCCGATCTGCCAGATCTGGCGCAGCTCCGGCAGCCGGTCCCGGACGCCGGCGACGAGGGTGGCATGGCCGGTGGACTCGACCACCGCGGCGACCGCACCGGAGTCGGCGAGGATCCAGGCGGCCTGCTCGGCGCTGGAGGTCTCGTAGATCGGCACGGTGACCGCACCCGCCGCCCAGATCGCGTAGTCGAACAGCGTCCACTCGTAGCGGGTGCGGCTCATCAGCGCGACCCGGTCCCCGGGGGAGATGCCGGCGGCGACCAGGCCGCGGGCCACGGCGGCGACCTCGTCGCGGAACTGCCGGCAGGTCACGTCCACCCAGCCGCGGCCATCGGTGCCGGCGGGCACCCGGCGGACGAACTGCACGGCGTCCGGGGCGACCTCGGCGTTGTCCCAGACCGGGTCGGTCAGGTTGGCCGCGTCGCCGACGGTGACGATCGGCGGAACGGAGAACTCGCGCACCTGCACTCCCTCGTGCTCGCACTGGCCGGGCCGTGGGTCGGCTCTGTCGAAACCTACCCGCCCGTCCCGGCGGGTGAGGTAGGGAGGTTGCCCGCCCGGCTGGTGGGACGCCGGTCGGCGGCGCGGGCGCGGCCGCGCGGGGGTGGAGCGGCGCGCTCGGGGCCGGCGCCGGGTAGCCTCCCCCCATGGCGGACTCCTCCACCCAGTCGATCGTCGTCGGCGCGCCACCGGACCAGGTGGCGGCGGTCATCTGCGACTTCCCGAGCTACCCCGAGTGGACCGAAGCGGTGCGGCGCGCGGAGGTGATCGAGGAGTACGAGGACGGGTACGCCAGTCAGGTCCGGTTCACCATCGACGCCGGTGTGCTGGCCGACGAGTACGTGCTGGCCTACGAGTACGCCGAGGACCTCTCGCGGATCGAGTGGCACCTGGTCGAGCCGTCCAAGATGCAGAAGACCCAGCGCGGCTCGTACGACCTGGTCGGTGCTCCGGACGGGACCACGACGGTGACGTACACCCTCGAGGTGGAGCTCTCCGTGGGCATGCTCGGGATGTTTCGGCGCAAGGCCGAGAAAATGATCATGGATACCGCGTTGAAGCAGCTCAAGCACCGGGTAGAAGCACCCGGTGCGGCCCACTGACCCGACCGGCGACCCGGTCTGCACGGTAGAGGAGCCGACCATGGGGAGTACGGATCCGGGCTCAGCCCGGGAAGAGGCGGAACGGCTGGTCGCCCTGCTCCTGGCGACCGCCCGGTTGGCCGGTTCGGCTCCCGGGGCGGGGCCCTGGGGTCCGCTCGGTGGAATCCTGTCGGGTGTCCTCGGTCACAGTGCGGGCCCCGGCCGAACCGTCGGCGGTGACGGCCCGGCATCAGGGGCCACCGCCGGGTTCGCTACCGGCTCGGCCGAATGCTGCATCTGCCCGGTCTGCCGGGGAATCGCCGCGTTGCGCGATCCGAGTCCCGAATTCGCCGAGCGGCTCGCCACCGGCGCGGGCGACCTGGCGGCCGGGGTGGCCAGCCTGCTGCGCGCCTTCGCTCCCGCCGAAGCCACCCGACCGGCCCCTGCGTCCGGCGCCGGCGGGTCCGCCGGAGCCGCCGCGGGGGACCACGTGTGGCGCGAGGCCACCCGTACCGGGCATGATTCTCAGCCGGCACCCGAGCAGGACGTGTGGTCCGCGGCCACCCGGGGGGAGGGCGCGGCCGATCCGGGTGCCGTCGTGCCGCCCGCCGATGGTGCCGGGCCGGACGTGCCGGTGACGATCCGGCCGCCGGCCGGCCGTCCCGTGGTGCCCGCCTCGCGGGCGTCCGGCGAGGTGGGCGAGGACGCACCAGGCGACGGGGCCTGAGCACCGGACATCCCGACCTTGCCCGGCCGGTTCCGGCGAGGTCACCAGCACAGCAGAGGGGAGTGGCAGCGGTGACGCTGACCATCGGAGTCGACGTCGGTGGCACGAAGGTGGCCGGCGGTGTCGTTGACGACACCGGCAAGGTACTCGTGCAGGCCCGACGGGACACCCCCGCCGACGACGTGGCCAAGACCCGCGACGTCATCATCGAGCTGGTCACCGAGCTGGCCGTGGGGCGCAGCATCGGGGCCGTCGGCATCGGCGCGGCCGGCTGGATCGACGCCTCCCGCTCCACCGTGCTCTTCGCCCCCAACCTGGCCTGGCGGGACGAGCCGCTGCGCGAGTACGTCAGCAACGCCACCGGCCTGCCGGTGATCGTGGAGAACGACGCCAACGTCGCCGCCTGGGCGGAGTTCCGCTACGGCGCCGCCCGGGAGGCCGACGACTCGATGGTCATGTTCACCATCGGCACCGGCGTCGGCGGCGGCATCGTGCTCGGCGGGGAGCTGCTGCGCGGCGCCAACGGCATCGCCGCCGAGCTGGGCCACATGCTCACCGTCCCGGACGGCCACCAGTGCGGCTGCGGCCGGCTGGGCTGCATCGAGCAGTACGCCAGCGGCAGCGCCCTGGTCCGCTTCGCCCGCGCTGCCGCCCGCCAGGAGCCGCACCGGGCGGCCGCCCTGCTGGAGCTGGCCGGCGGTGAGGCCGAGGCGATCACCGGCCGGATGGTGACTGCCGCCGCGCAGGGCGGCGACCCGGTCTCCGCCGAGGCCTTCGCCCAGGTCGGCCGCTGGCTCGGCACCAGCCTCGCGGACATGGCGCAGATCCTCGACCCGCAGGTGCTGGTGGTCGGCGGCGGCGTGGTGGAGGCCGGCGAACTGCTGCTCGGCCCGACCCGCCGGTCGTTCACCGACGCCCTCGCTCAGCGCAGCCGGCTGCCGGTGGCCGAGGTCCGCCCCGCCGAGCTCGGCAACACCGCCGGTGTGATCGGCGCCGCCGACCTCGCCCGTCGCCGGTGAGCGTTGCCGAGGCGCGCGGCGTGCCGCTGCGCGTGCTGTCGTACAACATCCACAGCCAGCGCGACGACACCGCGGCGCTGGCCGCGGTCGTGCGGGCGGCCGCCCCGGACGTGGTGATCGTGCAGGAGGGGCCGCGCCGGTTCCGGTGGCGGTCGAAGTCCGCCACGCTGGCCGCCTCGTTCGGCCTGGTGGTCGCGGCCGGCGGCCTGCCGTCGTTGGGCAACCTGCTGCTGGCCAGCCTGCGGGTCCGGGTACGCGGCACCCGCTGCCAGCGTTACCCGCTGACCCCGGGCCGGCACCTGCGCGGGGCGGTGTACGCCGATTGCCAGGTCGGCGGGGCGCGATTCCTGCTGGCCGGCTCGCACCTGTCCACCGACCCGGCGGAGCGGCCCGCGCAGGCGGCGGCGTTCAAGCGGGAACTGGCCGCCGCCACCCTGCCGGTGATCGCCGGGGCCGACCTCAACGAGGGCCCGGACGGCCCGGCCTGGCGGACCGTCGCGGAGGGACTGACCGACGCGGCGCTGGCCGCGGACCGGGCCGATCGGCACACCTACTCCTGCGCCGACCCGCGCCGGCGGATCGACGCCCTCTTCGTCGACCCGCGGAGCACCGTGGTCGACTACGACGTGGTGGACACTCCGCAGGCCAGGCGGGCCAGCGACCACTTCCCGGTCCTGGTCGACCTGCTGCTGCCGGTCGCCGGCTGACCCGACGGCCGGCCGCCCGCCGGGCGGCGGGCTGGACAACGGCGACAGTTGTCGGCAGGATTTCGCAGCGACCCGGCACACCGTGCCGCAGCTAAGGAGATTCCCCGGTGTCCTCCTCCACCGATCTCGGCCGCGCCGAACCTCCGCCGGCGACGTCCGCCCTGACCCGGGACGGCCGCCCGGTCGCGGACCGGGGTGACACGGTCTGCGTCATCGGGGCCGGAGCCAGCGGCCTGACCGCCGTGAAGAACCTCGCCGAGCAGGGCTTCGGCGTCGACTGCTACGAGCGGGAGACCGGCGTCGGCGGGGCGTGGAACTGGCGGCACGACCGCAGCCCGGTCTACGCCAGCACCCACCTCATCTCGTCCCGGCCGTTCACCCAGTTCCCCGACTTCCCGATGCCGGACGACTGGCCGGACTATCCACACCACAGCCAGCTGCTGTCCTATTTCGAGCGCTACGCCGACCACTTCGACCTGCGCCGGCACATCTGGTTCGGTACCGAGGTGGTCCGGGTCGAGCCGGTCGAGGGGGACCGCTGGGACGTCACCACCCGCAGCACCGGCGGGTACGGCCCCGAGCGCACCTCCCGGTACGCGGCCGTGGTCCTCGCCAACGGGCACAACTGGTCGCCGAAGCTGCCCCGTTACGAGGGGCTGGAGGGGTTCCGCGGCGAGGTGATGCACGCCTCGTCCTACAAGGACCCGGCGCAGCTGCGCGGCAAGCGGGTGCTCGTGGTGGGCGCGGGCAACACCGGCTGCGACATCGCGGTCGAGGCCGCCCAGCAGGCCTCCCGCTGCTGGCACTCCACCCGCCGCGGCTACTGGTACGCCCCGAAGTACGTCCTGGGCCGCCCCGCCGACCAGGTCAATGACACGCTCCTCGCGCTGCGGGTGCCGCTGCGGGTCCGGCAGTGGCTCTACCACTGGACGCTGCGGCTCACCGTCGGCGACCTCACCCGATTCGGTCTGCCGAAGCCGGACCACCGGGTCTACGAGACCCACCCGATCGCGAACAGCCAGCTCGTCTACTACGTGGGCCACGGCGAGATCACCCCGGTGCCGGAGCTGGCCCGCTTCCATGATCGGTCGGTCGAGCTGACCGACGGCCGGGAGATCGACCCCGACCTGGTCGTCTTCGCCACCGGCTACCTGCCGCGCTTCGAGTTCCTCGAGGCGAAGGTCCTCGGCGACGACGAGGGCGTCGGCCGGCCCCGGCTCTGGCTGAACGCGTTCGCCGCCGGTCACCCCACCCTGGCGGTGGTCGGCCTGGTGCAGCCGGACTCCGGGATCTTCACCATCTCGCACTGGCAGAGCGTGCTCTTCGCCCGGCTGCTCCGGCTGCGGGCGAGCCGGCCGGACGGGGCCGCCGCGTTCGACCGGAAGGTCGCCGCCGGCCTCGGCGAGCGCTACTCCGGCGCGGTCAAGGACAGCACCCGGCACTGGTTCGAGGTCGGCCACGCCAACTACCTGCGCGCGCTCGAACGCGCCCTCCACGACCTGGAGGGTGCCCGGTGAGCGCGAGGAGTGCAGCGCAGCGGAGCCCCGCAGTCGCGAACGAGAGGACCATCCAGTGAACGGCGAGCAGGTGCGGGTGGTGCGGGCCTGGGAGTGGGCCCGCCCGGAGCGGCCGGCCCGTCGCGAGGTGCTCAGCGCCGTGCCGCAGCTGGAGGAGGCGCGGCCGCCGCTGCTCTTCGTGCCCGGGTTCGGGCACGGGGCGTGGGCGTTCGCCGAGCACTGGCTGGAGCACGCCGCGTCCCGCGGCTTCCCGGCGTACGCGCTGAGCCTGCGCGGGCACGGCGGCAGTGAGCCCGCGCCGGAGGCGACGCTGCGGTCGTACACCCATGACGTGACCCAGGTGGCGGCGAGCCTGCCGCGGCGGGCGGTGCTGGTGGGCCACGGCGCCGGCGCCCGGGTGGTGGCGCACGCCCTGGCGCGCTACCCGGCCCGGGCCGCGGTGCTGGTGGCGCCGGTGCTCGGCGGCTGGGGGACGTTCGGCACGGCGCTGCGGCGCAATCCGGGCGGTACCCTCCCGGCGGTCTTCGGCGGCGGCCTGCGGCTGAGCCGCCGGCAGCTGTTCAGCCGGGAGCTGTCGGACGGCGAGGCCCGGCGCCACGTCGCCCGGCTGGGCCGGGCCGGCCGGCGCGCGCAGTGGCAACTGCTGACCGGCCGGCAGCCCGAGCCGGCGGTGGGCCGCCCGCCCGTGCTGGTGCTGGGCAGCCCGGACGACCGGGTGGTGCCGGCGGCCGCGCTGACCCGGGCCGCCCGCCGGTATGCCTCGGCCCCGCTGCTCTTTCCCGGCATGGGCCACGACCTGATGCTGGACGCCCGGTGGCGGGAGCCGATCGACGCGATCCTCGACTGGCTGGAGAAGGATCCGGCGCCGGCGGCCGGCTGAGCCCACGGGCCGGTCTCAGTCCGTCCCGCCGAGCCGGGTGTGCAGGGAGCCGCTGTCGTCGAGGGCGCTCAGGTAGGAGCGGGCCCAGGCGTGGATGTCGTTGCGGTGCAGGTGCTCCCGCATGGCCCGCATCCGGGCGGCGACGTCGGCCGGCGCCGCCCGCAGCGCGGCGAGCAGCTCCTGCTTGAGCCCCTCCAGGTCGTGCGGGTTCACCAGGAACGCCTGGGGCAGCTCGGTGGCGGACCCGGCGAACTCGCTGAGCAGCAGAGCGCCGGTGTCGTCCACCCGGGCGGCGACGTACTCCTTGGCGACCAGGTTCATCCCGTCCCGCAGCGGGGTCACCGCCATCACGTCGGCGATCCGGTAGAGGGCGGCCAGCTCGGCCCGGTCGAAGTGCTGGGTGAGGTAGTGGATCGCCGGTTCGCCGACCCGGCCGTACTCGCCGTTGATCCGGCCGACCTCGCGTTCCACCCGGTCCCGCAGGATCGTGTACTGGCCGACCCGTTCCCGGCTGGGCACCGCCACCTGGACCAGCACCGTGTCGCGGACCTTGACGTGGCCGCTGGCCAGCAGCTCGCTGTACGCCTTGAGCCGCTGCTCGATGCCCTTGGTGTAGTCCATCCGGTCGACGCTGAGGATGACGTGCTCGGGGTCGCCGAGGTCCCGGCGCAGCCGGCGGGCCCGGTCGGCGACCTCCGGCCGGGCGGCGAGCGCGGCCATCTCGGCGGTGTCGATGGAGACCGGGAACGCGCCGACCCGGACCACCCGGTCGTCGACGCCGATCCGCCGGTCGGTGGCGGGCAGGCCGAGCACCTTGGCGACCAGCTGGGCGAAGTTGTGCGCCGCCTGGGCCCGCTGGAAGCCGATCAGGTCGGCGCCGAGCATCCCGCGGAGCAGCTCGGACCGGCGGGGCAGCTGCATGAACAGCTCCGGCGGCGGGAACGGCACGTGCAGGAAGAAGCCGATCCGCAGGTCGGGGCGGAGCGCCCGGAGCAGCCCGGGGACGAGTTGCAGGTGGTAGTCCTGCACCCAGACCAGGCCACCCGGCTCGGCCACCTCGGCGGCGGCCTCGGCGAACCGCTGGTTGACCCGCTGGTACGCCTCCCACCAGCGGCGGTGGTACTCGGGCTGCTCGACGGCGTCGTGGTACAGGGGCCAGAGGGTGGCGTTGGCGAAGCCCTCGTAGTGGTCGCGGAGGTCCTCGGCGGTCAGCGGCACGGTGTGCATGCGGACCCCGTCCACCTCGGCGAGGTGCGGCGCCGCCCCGGTGCCGCCCGCCCAGCCGACCCAGGTGGCCGGGGTGTGCCGGAGCAGCGGGTGCAGGGCGCTCACCAGGCCACCGGGGCTGCGGCGCCACTCGCAGGCGCCGTCGGGCGCCACACTGTCGTCGATGGGGAGGCGGTTGGCGACCACCACGAGGGGACTCTGTCGCATCTCGGGCATTCCGATCAGCAGAGGGCTGACCGCCACGAGCGGGGAGGAACCGGGCAGTCAGTCGGGGAAGGTGACGTACAGCGGTATTCCTACTGACCGCAAGTTACACCACTGTTACGTCGCCGGCCCGCGTCCATCGATGTCCCGGCATCCGGCCCGGCCAGCCCGCCGGCGGTCAGACGACCGCGCCGTCGTCCGGGTCGTGGTCGTCGGTGTCGCCGGGGCGCAGCCGCCAGACCAGGGTCACGAACCCGGCCAGGATGCCGGTGAAGCCGAGCAGCGTCACCACCGACGTGTCGACCACCCGCAGCACGGTGGGGGAGAGGAAGAGCACGAACCCGACGACGATGGCGAGCACGCCGACCACCGTGTACTTCGAGAAGCGGGGCAGCGGGGGCGGCGGGGGCGGGGTGTAGTGCCCCTCCTCGTCGGCGTCCCCGGGCAGGTCGGCGCCGAAGGTGTCCAGCCCGTCGAGGAGCGACGGCTCGTCCTGCCGGCCCCGGCTCACCGAGATCCCCGAGATGTCGGCCGCGTACGGCAGCCGCCGGACGTCGGTCGCGGTCGGGCCGCCGGACTCCTCGGCCCCGCCGCGCGGGGCGGTCCCGCCAGCGGGTTCGGACGGGTCCACCGGGTCGTCCACGTCCTCCGCGGCCGGCCACGGGTGGCTCCCGGTCGTCGGCGCGGTGTGGAAGCCGGCCACGATCCGGGCCCACTCGGCCTCGATGTCCGGCTCGTCGCGCGGCGGCTCGGGGGTGCCCTCGTCCGCGAGCTGCGTGAGGTAGTCCCGGGCGGTGGTCAGGTGCGAGCGGTCGACGTAGAGCCGGTCCACCGGCCGGGACGGCACCGTGGTGGTGCGGGTCACCGGGTTGAGGTCGGCGGAGGGCTGAAGGTACGCGGCGATGCCGCCGGCGGCGAGCACGTCGAGCAGGTGCTCGCCGACGCGCGGATCCACATCACCCGCGACGGCGTACTCGCTCGCGTCGAGCCCGTTGTCCCGCCGTCCCCGGCGGGCCCCACCCGCTGACACCGGACACCCTCCTCGTCGCACCTGGCGGTGCGGTACCGCGGCGCGCCGTACGCCGTGCCCTGAATCGTGACACGTCCGGACCCGGTTCCGGGAGTGCGTTGTGGCGTGCCGCTCCCGGTTCGTAGGCTCATCCCCGACAGTCCCGCTCGCCGACGGCGCCCCGGACGTGGTCCCGGGCGGTCACCGGCGACCCGCCGGGCCCCCGGCGACGGGTGTCTCCGCCCCCGCTGGAAGGACACCGGTGCTGTACTGGCTGATGAAGTACATCATTCTCGGCCCGTTGCTGAGGCTGATCTTTCGCCCGCAGGTGGAAGGGCTGGAGAACGTCCCGGAGACCGGCCCGGTCATCCTGGCCAGCAATCACCTCTCCTTCTCCGATTCGATCTTCACTCCGCTCATCGTCAAGCGAAAAGTCACATTCATCGCCAAAGCGGAATACTTCCTCGGTAAGGGCATCAAGGGTTGGCTGATCAAGATGTTCTTCGTCGGCTCCGGCACCATCCCGGTCGACCGCTCCGGGGGCCGAGCCGCCCGCGCGGCGCTGGAAACCCAGCTCGCGGTGCTGCGGGCCGGCGGCATCGCGGGCATCTACCCCGAGGGCACCCGGTCGCCCGACGGCCGGCTCTACCGCGGCAAGACCGGGGTGGCCCGGCTGGCGCTGGAGAGCGGCGCCCCGGTGGTGCCGATGGCGATGCTCAACGCCGACGAGATCCAGCCCCCCGGCCAGCTCATCCCCAACGTCAAGCGGGTGCGGATCCGCTTCGGGGCGCCGCTGGACTTCTCCCGGTACGCGGGGATGGCCGGCGACCGGTTCGTCGAGCGGGCGGTCACCGACGAGATCATGTACGAGCTGATGGAACTCTCCGGCCGCGAGTACGTGGACATGTACGCGCAGAAGGCGAAGAGCCAGCCGCCCGCGCCGGCCGAACCGGTCGCCGTCTGAGTCCGCCTCAGCAGGCCACCGCGCCCCCGGTCTCCGGCATCGGCGACCGGGCCAGGGCGAGCAGACCGGGTGCGTCGTTGCGCAGCGCGAACGTGCGCACCTCGGCCAGCGGCGCGCCGGCCGCCACTGGATCACCCGCCCGGCCCAGCTCCGCCGCGGCCAGGGCGAGCGCCAGCAGGCGGTCGGTGACGTCCGGGATCCGGGCGTAGATCTCCGCGCCGGCCAGGTGCAGCTCACCGGCGCGGAGGTGGTCACCGTCGGCCGCCGCCAGCGCCCCGGTGACCGTCCGCAGCGCCGCCTCCGACCACGGCGTCCGGTGCTCCAGCCGGTCCAGCATCGCGCGGACCCGCACCGCCGCGTCCCGGCCGGCCAGGGCCGCCGCGTACGCCGCCGCCGCCACCCACTCGCCGCTGGCCAGCGCCGGCACCGCCGACCAGGAATCGGCCAGCTCGTCGATCAGCGTCGCCGCCTCGGCGGCCCGGCCCTGCAGGGCCCGGCAGAGTGCGGCCATGCCCAGCATGGTCCAGTGCGGCCGGTGGAAGCCGCTGCGTCGGGCGCTGTCCAGCGCGGCCGCCACGTCGTCGCGGTGCCACGGCGGAAGCGCGGTGGTGCCCGCCGGCCCCGGGTCCCGCTGCGGTGGGGCCGGACGGGGCGCCGGTGGGACCGGCCGGCCGCGCAGCACCAGCAGGCACGAGCGCAGCCCGCGCACCTGCATGTCCCAGCCGCCGGTCGGGGTGTCCACGAACGCGTCCGCGGCCGCGAGCAGCCGGGTGAAGTCCCCGTCGAAGTAGGCCCGCATCGCCTCGCCCGAGTAGCTGGTGGTCAGCGTCTGCCCGCTGGCCGTCCGGGCCGGCGCCGCCGACAGCAGCGCGTCCGAACGCAACCAGTCGCCCTCCTCGCGGACCGCGTACGCGAGGTTCTGCATCGCCCGGGGCAGGGCCAGCAGCTGCTGCGCCCGGCTGAACTCCACGATCGCGTACAGCTCGTCCAGGCCGACCCGGTCGCCTGCCTGGTAGCGGGCGGTGGCCGCGGTGATCCGGGCGTTGGTCCGGGTCTCCGCCAGGCCCAACCGCTCGCCGATCTCGGCCGCCGTCTCGGCCGCGGCGACCGCCGCGTCGCGCTCGTAGTTGAGCATGTGCAGCCGGCCCAGCTCGGCGTGCGCGTCCGCCTTCTGGGCGCTGTCCGGCAGCGGCTCGAACAGCGCCACCGCCCGGTCGAGGCAGGCCACCGCCGCGCCCCGGTCGGCGCGCAGCCACGCCGCCTGGCCGAGCAGCGTCCAGGCCCGGGCGGCGCAGGCGTCGTCGCCGTGCGCGAGCAGCCGGTCGGCCAGCGTGTGCAGCTGCTCCGGGCCGCCACCGGAGAGGAAGGCGTTGCCGTCGCGGTAGAACGAGATCTCCGTGCTCAGCAGCTCCAGCTGGAGCCGGCCGACCGGGTCGCTGTCGTCGGCCAGGCCCAGGGCACGGCCCGCGTGGCTGGCCGCCGCGTCCAGGCCGTGCAGCGCGTACGCCCGGCGGGCCGCCCGGTGCAGCGCCGCGCGGGCCGGCCCGGCGTACCGCTGGGTGTCCATGGCCAGCGACCGGGCGATCTCGTGCGCCGCCCACCGGTGGTGCGCGAGGACCTCGGCCAGGTCGGTGTCCCGACTCTGGGACAGCGCGTCCAGCCAGTCGGCGGTCCGCTCGTGCCGGGCCACCCGCTCGGTGCGCGGCAGCCGCTGGTAGCAGACGTCCCGGACCAGCACGTGCCGGAACCGGAACTCCGGCTGGCCGGCCATCGTGGACGCGGCCTGCTCGTGCACGAAGTCGCGCTGCTCCAACCGGCGCAGCGCCCGCTCGACCGACTCCACCGCCAGCCCCAGGGCGGCCGCCACCGCGCCCGGCCAGAACTGCACCCCCACCACCGAAGCGGCCAGCAGCACCGCCCGGTCCTTGGCGTCGAGCAGGTCCACCCGGTTGGCGATGACCGCGTGCACGCTCTCCGGCATCGGCAGGTCAAGGTGCTTCTCCAGCGACCAGCCGCGCCCCGACTGGCGCAGCGCGCCCTGCTCGATGAGCATCCGGACGTACTCGTGGGCGTAGAGCGGGTTGCCGCCGGCCACCTCGACCAGCGGGCTGAGCATGTCGGCGGAGAAGGCCGCCTGGCCGAACATGTGCGCGTACAGCGAGGCGATGCCGGTGTCCCGCAGCGGCGGCAGGGTGATGGTGACCGACCCGGTGATCGTCCCCGCCCAGCTCGGATCCCGGTCGACCAGCTCCGGGCGGGCCGTGCAGAGCAGCAGCAGCGGCACGTCCCGGGCGGCCGCGCCGAGCAGCTCCACGAAGCGCAGCATGGCGTCGTCGGCCCAGTGCAGGTCCTCGAAGACCAGCACGGTCGGCCGGCGGGCGGCCAGCGCCAGCAGGAACCGGCGCCACGCCGACTCGGCCTCCTCGGCGGGCAGGGTGGTGCCGGTCAGCCCGACCAGCGGGCGCAGCGCGTCCACGATCCGGTCCCGCTCCCCGGGGCCGACCAGCTCGGCCACCGCCGAGGCCAGCCGCTGCGCCGCGCTCGACGCCGGGTCGGTGTCCAGGATGCCGGCCTCGGTCTTCACCACGTCGGCCAACGCGGCGAAGGTGACGTTCTCGCCGAACGGCGGGCACCGCCCGGTACGCCAGGTCAGCGGCTCGTCGGCCAGCCGCCCGGCGTGCCGGTACAGCTCGCGGACCAGCCGGCTCTTGCCGATGCCGGCCCGCCCGAAGACGGTCACCACCTGCGGCACCCGGTCCCGCAGCGACCGGTGCAGGGCGTTGACCAGCATGCCCAGCTCGTGCTCGCGGTCGATCAGCGGCGTGGTGTCCGGCTCCCGGTCGGTCGGCTGCCGGCGGACCGGGGACAGCGCCAGCCAGACCTCGGTCGGGGAGGAGCGCCCGCGCAGGGTGACCGGCGGCTGCTCGGAGTACCGGATCGCGTCCTTGGTCAACGCGTGGGTGGTGCCGCAGACCAGCACCCCGCCGGGCGGCGCCACCGACTGCATCCGGGACGCCGTGTTCACCACGTCGCCGGCCACGATGGCCTGCCCGCCGTCGCGGGCGGCGGCCACGTCGACCAGCGCCTCACCGGTCGCCACGCCCACCCGGAAGCGCAGCTCGTCGGCGCCGGTCGGGGCGAACCGGGTGAGCACCCGTTGCAGCTCCAGTCCGGCCCGTACGCAGCGCAGCGCGTCGGTCTCGGTGGCCACCGGTGCGCCGAAGAGCGCCATCACGGCGTCGCCGATGTACTTCTCGACCACGCCGCCGTACTGCCCGACCACCCGCTTCGCCGCCGAGAAGAAGCCGGTCTGCATGCCGCGGACCTGCTCCGGGTCGGCCCGCTCGACGTACGGCGTGAAGTCGATCAGGTCGACGAAGAGCACGCTGACCCGGCGGCGGTCCTCCTGCGGTGCCGCGGCGGGTCGCTGCGCGCCCGTCCGGGGCACCCCGCACGAGGTGCAGAACGTCACGTCGGCGGCGAGCGGACGCAGGCAGTGCGGGCAGACGGCGCCCAGCTCCGCGCCACAGCCACCGCAGAAGCGGTCGCCGTCGGCGGCGGTACGTCCACAACGGTCACACTGCGCGGAGATGACACCCTCCACTGGCGAATCTGCCGGCCGGCTCGCGGCCGGGCGCCGCGCCCCCCGCGGCGTCCACCGTGAGTATCACCGTTGGCGGCGGTGTCGGGTACCGGGCTGTTGGCTTGTGGACAGTCACCGGGCGGTGTCAGCGGCTACATTCGGGCAGCCGAATGCCGACCGCGATCAAGGGGGATACGCCATGGTGTACGTGAAGCTGGAGAGCGACTGGACCGACGCGGACGGCGTCAACCACTCGGCGGGCGAGTCGGTCGACGTGGACGCCGCCACGCTGGCCGTGCTGCAGGCCGAGGGGATCGTCAGCGAGGGGTCCGGCGGCGGCAAGGACACCACCGACTGGGCCGGCCCGGGCAGCACCACCGCCTGGGCGGGGCCGGGCAGCGCCGGCGTCTGAGGCCGGCGCCGACGAGGGGCCGGGGTGGCGTCGCCGCCCCGGCCCCTCGCGTACGCTCAGCGGTCGTTCATGCCGGCGCGGCGGCGCAGCGCGGCCACGTCGGTCACCACGATCCGGCGTCCCTCGGTACGCAGCCAGCCGCGGCTGGCGAACGAGCCGATCGCCTGGTTGACGCTCTGCCGGGAACCGCCGGCCATCTCGGCGAGCTGGCTCTGGTTCAGCTCGATGGTGATCATCGGAGCCTGGCTCTCGCCGGCCAGCCGGACCAGCGTCTTGGCCACCCGGCCCGGCAGGTCGAGGAAGACATGGTCGGCGTTCTGCTCGGTGAGCCGGCGGATCAGCCCGCCCAGCGAGCGCATCACCGCGTCCAGGATCCGCGGGTTGGAGTGCACCAGCTCCATGAACGCCGGGCGGGACAGTGCCAGCGCGGTGCAGTCCTCGATCGCCTCGGCGGAGGCCGACCGGGTGGAGGCGTCGAGCAGGGAGACCTCGCCCAGCACGTCCGGCGGACGGATCACCGACAGCACCGCCCGCTCCCCGGTCGGCGCGGTGCGGAACACGGCCACCGCGCCCCGGCGCAGCACGATCAGCGACTCGCCCGGGTCGTTCTCCACGAACAGCAGCTGACCCTTGCGGTAGGTGCGCGGCACCGCCGCGGCGATGACCCGCTGCCGCACCTCCGGCTCCAGCCCGGCGAACATCTCCACGCCCGTGAGCGCGTCACCCGGCTCCGGCAGGCGAACCTCCACGGCCCAACCCCTCCCCGGTCAAGGACCACAACTCGCAGCCGGGTGAACCTGACAGCCCCCGGTACGAGGTTCTGAACCGGTTCGGCGTCCGGTAGCGGTACACATCAGATCATGACGGTCCGGTCGCTTGCTGTACACCCCTGGAAACACTTCCGTGACCCTGCCGAGCTGCGCCGCAGTGGTGGCGGTGACCTGGTCCGGTGCCCCGCCGGGCGGTCCGTCGCGACGGTGGGCGAGGATGGCGGGGATGGTCTACCGCTATTTCTACGACTGTGAGTTCATCGAGGACGGCCGGATCGTCGACCTCGTGTCGATCGGCGTCGTCGACGAGTACGGCCGCGAGTTCTACGCGGTCTCCACCGAGTTCGACGACTCCCGCGCCGTGCCCTGGGTCCGCCGCAACGTCCTGGACAAGCTCCCCTCGCCGGCCGACCGGGCCTGGCGGTCGCGGGAGCGGATCCGCGACGACCTCTACGAGTTCCTGATGGAGCCGGTCCGGGACCGGCCGGGGGAGCAGTTGGAGCTCTGGGCGTGGTACGCGGCGTACGACCACGTGGTGCTCGCCCAGCTCTGGGGCGCCATGCCGGCGCTGCCCCGGGAGATCCCCCGGTTCACCAAGGAGCTGCGCCAGCTCTGGGACGACCGGGGCCGTCCGAAGCTGCCGGACGCCGAGGCGGACCGGCACGACGCCCTGGTCGACGCCCGGCACAACCTGGCCCGCTGGCGGGCGATGATCCGGTGATCTGTCCGAAAGGTGCCCTCGCGTAGGTTTGGCCGGTTCTGCCCCGGGCACGGTTCGGCATCGGAGCCGATCCGAGGGAGTGTCGCCATGAGCAAGGAACCGACCACCGTCGATGACGCCCGAGGGCGGGTCACCGAGCTGATCCGGGATGCCCGGATCTGCCTGCTGACCACGAGCGCGGTGGACGGCCGGCTGGTCAGCCGGCCGATGAGCCTGCAGGCCGCCGAGTTCGACGGGGACCTTTGGTTCTTCGCGTACGCCGACTCCGCCAAGGTCCGGCAGATCCGGGTGAATCCGCAGGTCAACATCGGGTTCTCCGACCAGCGGCACCACGCCTGGGTCTCGGTGGCCGGTACCGCCCAGGAGGGCTGGGACCGCGCCCGCGCCGAGCAGGTGTGGAATCCGCTGCTGAAGACCTGGTTCCCGGACGGGCTGGACACCCCCGGCATCACGCTGATCAAGGTGCACGCCAGCTCGGCCGAGTACTGGGACTCGCCGGGCAGCACGGTGGTCAACCTGCTCGGCGTCGCCAAGGCGACGGTGACCGGGCGGCCGCCGAAGGCGGGGGAGAACCACGAGGTCAGCTACTGACCGGTAGCCCCGTCCGGCGGTCGGAACGGGCCGGGGCGCGGTGTCGGCGCACCCCCACGCCGACTACAGTGCGCACTGACGGCCCGCCCCGGGCCGGCAACGGCGCCGATGGTCTGATCTGACACATATCCTGGGGCTTATCCGGGCTTCACCTGATGCTCCAGGAGGATGAGCAGATCATGCGTATCGGCGTGCTCACCGGCGGCGGCGACTGCCCAGGTCTCAACGCGGTAATCCGGGCGGTGGTCCGCAAGGGCGTCGCCACCTACAGTCACGAGTTCGTGGGCTTCCGGGACGGCTGGAAGGGCCCGCTCGAGGGCCTGTCCAGGCCGTTGGGCATCGCGGAGGTGCGCGGGATCCTGCCGCGCGGCGGCACCATCCTCGGCTCGTCCCGGACCAACCCGTTCAAGATCGAGAACGGCGTCGAGCGGATCAAGGAGAACCTCGCCGCGCAGGGCGTGGACGCGTTGATCGCGATCGGCGGCGAGGACACCCTCGGCGTCGCCACCAAGCTGCACGAGCTGGGTGTGCACGTGGTCGGCGTGCCGAAGACCATCGACAACGACCTCGGCGCCACCGACTACACCTTCGGCTTCGACACCGCCGTCAACATCGCCATGGAGGCGATCGACCGGCTGCACACCACGGCGGAGAGCCACCACCGCACCCTGGTCGTCGAGGTGATGGGCCGGCACGCCGGCTGGATCGCCCTGCACGCCGGCCTGGCCGGTGGCGCCAACGTGATCCTGCTGCCCGAGCGGCAGTTCGACGTCGAGCAGGTCGCCGGCTACGTCGAGAAGCGCTTCCAGCACCAGTACGCCCCGATCGTCGTGGTCGCCGAGGGTGCCCAGCCGCTGGACGGCCAGATGGTCCTGCACAACCAGGAGCTCGACTCGTTCGGCCACGTCCGCCTCGGCGGCATCGGCCAGTGGCTCGCCGAGCAGCTGGAGGCGAAGACCGGCAAGGAGGCCCGCACGGTCGTGCTCGGCCACATCCAGCGCGGCGGCACCCCGACCGCGTTCGACCGGGTGCTCGCCACCCGGCTGGGCCTGCAGGCCATCGACGCGGTGCACGAGGGCGACTGGGGCAAGATGGTCGCCATGCAGAGCACGGACATCGTCCGGGTCCCCCTCGCCGAGGCCACCCGCGAGCTGAAGACCGTGCCGCTGGAGCGGTACGCCGAGGCCGAGGTCTTCTTCGGCAGCTGATCGACGGCCCGTGGCGCGGTGGCCCGCAGGGGACCGCCGCGTCACGGCTTCGACCGAGAGGGGTACGGCGTCATGGCATCCGGGGTGCACACGGTCGCGGTGATCGGGGCGGGCAAGATCGGCGAGCTGATGCTCTCCGGGCTGCTCCGCTCGGGTTGGCCGGTGGAGCGGCTGCTCGCCACGGCCCGGCGGCCCAGCCGCGCCGAGGAGCTGACCGCCCGGTACGGCGTCCGGGTGGTGGACAACCTCACCGCGGTGGACGAGGCGGAGGTGCTCGCCATCTCGGTCAAGCCGCAGGACGCCGGTGCCCTGCTCGACGAGATCGGCGCCAAGGTCCCGGCCGACAAGCTGGTGATCTCGCTCTGCGCCGGCCTGCCCACCACCTTCTTCAACCGCCGGCTGCCCGAGGGCACCCCGGTGGTCCGGGTGATGACCAACACCCCGGCCCTGGTCGACCAGGCGATGAGCGCCATCTCGGCCGGCGCCCACGCCACCGGCGAGCACCTGGCGCTCGCCGAGGAGATGTTCTCCCCGCTCGGCGCGACCGTGCGGGTGCCGGAGTCCCAGCAGGACGCGGTGACCGCGCTCTCCGGCTCCGGCCCGGCCTACTTCTACCTGCTGGTCGAGGCCATGATCGACGCCGGCATCCTGCTCGGCCTGCCCCGCCAGGTGGCACACGAGCTGATCGTGCAGACCGCGATCGGCTCGGCGGTGATGCTGCGCGACTCCGGCGAACACCCGGTCAAGCTCCGCGAGGCGGTCACCTCGCCGGCCGGCACCACCATCTCCGCGATCCGCGAGCTGGAGAACCACGGCGTCCGCGCGGCCATGCTGGCCGCCCTGGAAGCCGCCCGCGACCGCGCCCGCGAGCTCGCGGCCCAGGCGGACTGACGTCGCCCGACCGCCCGCCGGGCGGGCCGTGCCGCATACTGGCCGCGTGTTCACTCTCGCCCAGGCGCGTCATCTGGTGGCCACCTTTCGCCCGCGCGTCGACGAGCTGATCCGGCTCCGGGCCGACCTGGCCGAGCTGCGGGTCGACCTGGCCGACCACGGGGTGAGCGTGCTCGGCGGGCTGGCCGAGGTCAAG
Source organism: Micromonospora coerulea (assembly GCF_016598485.1). Taxonomy (GTDB): domain Bacteria; phylum Actinomycetota; class Actinomycetes; order Mycobacteriales; family Micromonosporaceae; genus Micromonospora; species Micromonospora coerulea. The sequence continues at coordinate 106,927 of NZ_JAEMUW010000006.1, forward strand.
GCTCTCGAGGCCCGGCTGCACGCCATCGTGGACGAGCTCCACACCCACGAGATCCAGGTCAAGGGCATCGCGCCGGTGCTGTTGGACTTCCCCGGCGAGCGCGACGGCCGCCAGGTGCTCTGGTGCTGGCTGGAGGGCGACTCCGACGTGCGCTGGTACCACCGGCTGGAGTGCGGCTTCGCCGGCCGCCGCCCGGTCTGAGCGGACGACGAGGCGGCGCACCGCCGGGTCGGCGTCAGCCGAGGGTGGCCAGCCGGGACGGGGCGACGTTGCCGCCGCTGAGGACCAGGACGGTCCGGTCGCCGGGGGCCACCTCGACCAGGCCCGCGCGCAGCGCCGCCAGGGTCACCGCGGCGGCCGGTTCGACCAGCAGCTTCGTCGCGTCCACCAGGTCGGACCAGGCGCGCAGGATCGACTCCTCCGGCACCTCCACCACGTCGTCGACCAGCGCCCGGACGTGCGCCAGGGTGTGCCTGCCTGCGAACGGGGCGGCCAGGCCGTCGGCGACCGAGGCCGGTCGTACCGGCGGGTTGAGTGTGCCGGTGCGCAGGGCGTAGGACATGGCGTTCGCGCCGTCCGGCTCCACCCCGACGATCCGGGTGGCCGGGGACGCCTCCTTCACCGCCGCGGCGATGCCGCTGATCAGGCCCCCACCGCCGACCGGCACCAGGACCACCGCCGGGGGTGGGCCGTCGGCCAGCAGTTCCCGGCCGATGGTGGCCTGGCCGGCGATCACGTCGGGGTCGTCGAAGGGCGGCAGCAGGTGGTAGTCACGGTCGGCCGCGAGGCCCTGGGCGGTGTCCAGCAGGTCGTGGGTGAGGACCACCTCGGCGCCGAGCCGGCGGACCGCGGCCAACTTGCTGGGCACCGCGCCCGGCGGCATGCAGACCACGGTGGGCAGTGCGAAGGCGCGGCCGACGAAGGCCACCGCGATCGCGTGGTTGCCGGCGGAGAAGGCCACCAGCCCGGCCGGCATGCCCTCGCGCTCGGCGCGGGCGAGCAGGGCGTTCGTCGCGCCCCGAGCCTTGAAGCTGCCCGTGTGCTGGAGGTTCTCCGCCTTCACCGAGACCTGGAGGCCCAGTTCCGCGCTGAGCGGGGGAGCCGCCAGCAGCGGGGTGCGGACCACCCGCCCGGCCAGCCGCCGCTCGGCCGCGGTGATGTCGTCGGGGGTGATCAGCCGCACCCCGGGAGCCTAGCCCGCCGGGCCACCCGGCCGCCCTCCGCGGGTCAGCCGGCGGCGGCGCCGGGCAGCACGTCGGCCGGGGACTCGGCGACGGCGAAGACCACGACGTTGTCCCGGTAGTGGCCGCGCCGGCGGTCGAACTCGCCGCCGCAGGTGACCAGGCGCAGCTCCGGTCCGGGGGTCGGGCCGTACACCCGGGCGGTGGGGAAGCGGTCCTTGGCGACGCGCAGCGTCCCGGTGACCCGGAACGGCAGCCACCGGTCGCCGCGCCGCACCTCGACGCGGTCACCGGGGCGCAGCTCGCCGAGGCGGGCGAAGACGGCCGGTCCCGAGCGCGAGTCGAGGTGACCGGCGAGCACGGCCGGTCCGGGGTCGCCGGGGGCCGGTCCGCCGCCGTACCAGCCGGCGCGGGCGAAGTCCGCCGGGGGGACGAGTGCGCCGGCCCGGTCCAGTCCGAGCAGGGCCAGCGGCGAGTCGACACCGATCCGGGGCACGCGTACCCGGTCGGGCGGTCCCTGGGGTCGCGACCCGGCGGGGGACGGCGGACAGTCGACGGCGCAGCCCGGCCGCCAGGCGGCGGCCGGCGGCGGGCCCCCGGTGCCGGCCAGCCCGACGCCGGTGCCGGCGGCCAGGCAGAGCGCCACGCCGGCCGCGCCGAGCGCCGCCCGCGATGCCCGGCGGGCGCGGTGCCGTCGGATCGCGGGGCCGGGCCCGGTGGTCACCAGGTGGTGCGCCGCCGGCGCAGGGCCACCCCGATCAGCGCGGCGCCCGCGAGCACGCCGCCGGCGACCATCGCGTACGTCCCCGGGGCGCGGCCGGTCAGGCCGCCCGCGCCGGTGTCGACGCCCCCGGCGGGGACCACCGTGCCCCCGCTGGCGTCCTGCCGGAGCTCGGCGGTGAGGCCACCGCTGCGGGCGTCCAGCACCAGCAGCGAGTAGACCGCGCCACCGCGGAGGTGGACCTCGGTGTCCGTGCTCGGCCCGCTGCCGCCGCCCAGCCGCAGTCGCCAGCGTCCGGGCTGGACCTCGCGGTAGTCGGTGGTGGTGGCGAAGCGGACCGCGTCGGCGATGGTCGGCCCGTCGGCGGCGGCGACGTCCACCACCGGCGCGCGTACGGAGGCCTGCACCACCCGCACCTTGGCCTGCCCGCCGGTGGGGGCGCTCAGGTCGTCGGTGAGCACCCGCAGTCCCAGGTCGGCGTGCCGGCCCACGCCCGCCACCGTGTACGCGGCCCCGGCCGCGACCGCAACCTCGGTGGTGAGCACCGGCGGCTGGTCGGCCGGGGCGCCCGCCCCGCGCATCGCCACCGCGTACCGCCCGGGGGGTAGCGGGAGGTACGCCGACACCACCCCGTAGCCGACGCCGGGGAAGACCCGCGGCTCGGCCGTGCCCGGCGCGGAGAGGTAGACGTCCACGGCCGGGGTGTCCGGGGAGAGGTGGGCCAGGCGTACGTACCCGACGGTGTCCGTGCCGGCCGCGGCCCCGGCCGGGGTGGCGGGTGCGGTCAGCGCGGCGCCGAGCAGCAGGGTGCCGGCGGCGGCCAGCAGCCGGCGCGGCGCGGTACGGAGCAGGTGCATGTCGCCTCCGGGGAGCGGGTCCGGTCGGGGTGGCCCGCAGTACAGGGTCCCGTCCACGGGACCGGGACGCAAGTGGCCCGTTCGGACGGTCGGACCGGTTGTCCGTCCACCCCGGACCCGGGCGCCGCCGGCTCGGCCCGGTGCGTCACCCGCAGCGCCGCCCGCGCCGCCGGTTTCACCTTCGCCGACGTCCGGTCGGCCTTCCTGGGTCACCAGCTCTGCAGCTACGGCGAGAAGTGGCTGCACGCGTTGAACTACACCAACATCGGCATCTCGTACCACCCGACTGCCGCCGGCCAGTCCGGCGGCTACTACCCGGTCTTCCGGAGCGTGGCCGGCTGACCGGGGCGCGGTCCGGGGCGGGCCGGTCCCGCCCCGGACGCGCGCCATTGTCGGACCCCGTCGCTAATCTCCGCTTCTTGACACGGGGAGCGGCAGCGGAGGAACGATGGGCACCTGGGCGGCGGGACCGTTCGACAACGACACGGCGGCGGACTGGTGCGGCGAGCTGGACGACGCCGCGCCGGAGCAGCGCCCGGCGCTCGTGGAGCGGGCCCTGCGGGCGGTCCTCGACGAGCCTGGCTACCTGGACTCCGACCTCGCCGTCGAGGCGGTGGCCGCGGCCGCCGTCGTCGCCGCCCACCGGCCGGGCGCGGCGCCCGTCAACTCGGCGTACGCGCCGGACTTTCTCACCGAGGGTGGGCGGTTGGACCTGCCGGACCGGTTCTGGCCGCTGGCCGTCCGGGCGCTCGACCGGGTGGTGACCGACGAGTCGGAGCTGGCCGAGCTCTGGGCCGAGGCGGGCGAGCCGAACGAGTTCCTCGCCGAGCTGGCCGTTCTCCGGTCCGCCCTGGCGGGCTGAGCCGGACGGAGCCGGCGCGGATCGCCCCCACCGGGCCGAGGTCAGGCCGGCAGGACCTTCTCGACGGCGGCGCGCAGCTCGGGGGCGTCCGGGGTCACCGTTGGGGCGAACCGGGCGGCCACCGTGCCGTCGGGGGCGACCAGGAACTTCTCGAAGTTCCAGCGGACGTCGCCGGTGTGCCCCTCGGCGTCGGGGGTGGCCTCCAGCTCGGCGTAGAGCGGGTGCCGGTCCGGCCCGTTGACGTCGACCTTCTCGGTCAGCGGGAACGTCACCCCGTAGTTGAGCTGGCAGAACTCGCTGATCTCGTCGGCCGTGCCGGGCTCCTGGCCGGCGAACTGGTTGCTCGGCACCCCGAGCACCGTCAGGCCCCGGTCGGCGTAGGAGTCGGCGAGGGCCTGGAGTCCGGCGTACTGGGGGGTGAGGCCGCACCGGGAGGCCACGTTGACCACCAGCAGGGCGCGGCCCCGGTACTGCGACAGGTCGGCGGGGCCGCCGGCGAGGGCGTCGATCTGGACGTCGAAAACGGTCATGTCGCGAGGCTACGCGGTCGCCGGGCGGCCCCGACGGCGGCCGCAGAAATCGATGTATGCACATCTTGACGAAGTGATGACGGCGTGAGTAGCGTCTCAGCATCCAATCTGGAAAGTTTCCTAACTGTTTGGGGAGACGCCACATGAAGAGATCGCTCCGCCGGGCCCTCTGGGCCGGTGCCGTGGTCGCGCTGGCGGTCGCGGCGGTGCCGATGGCCACCGCGTCCGCCGCCGGCAGCGTGACCGCCACGTTCGCCAAGGTGCAGGACTGGGGGACCGGTCACGAGGGGAAGGTGACCGTCACCAACGGCACCAGCGCCAGCGTCGACACCTGGCGCATCGAGTTCGACCTGCCCTCGGGCACCACCATCAGCAGCTTCTGGGACGCCGACGTCACCAGCAGCGGCAACCACTACGTCGCGGTGAAGAAGAGCTGGGCCGGCCCGCTCGCCCCGGGCGCCAGCTTCAGCTGGGGCTACAACGGCACCGGCCCGTACGCCGCACCGCTGAACTGCACCGTCAACGGCGCCTCCTGCGCCGGCGGCGGCACCACCACCCCGCCGTCCCCGACGACCTCGCCCACGGCGTCCCCGACCCCGTCGCCCACGGTGTCCCCGACCACCCCGCCGCCCACCACCCCGCCGCCACCCACGGGGGACAAGAAGGTGGTCGGCTACTTCGCCGAGTGGGGCGTCTACGGCCGGAACTACCACGTCAAGAACATCCACACCAGCGGGTCCGCGGCCAAGCTCACCCACATCCTGTACGCCTTCGGCAACACCACCGGCGGCCGCTGCAGCATCGGCGACAGCTACGCCGACTACGACAAGGCGTACACCGCGGCCGACAGCGTGGACGGCGTCGCCGACACCTGGGACCAGCCGCTGCGCGGCAGCTTCAACCAGCTCCGCAAGCTGAAGAAGATGTACCCGCACCTGAAGGTGATCTGGTCCTTCGGCGGCTGGACCTGGTCGGCCGGCTTCACCCAGGCCGCGCAGAACCCGGCCGCCTTCGCCGACTCCTGCTACGCGCTGGTGAAGGACCCGCGCTGGGCGGATGTCTTCGACGGCATCGACATCGACTGGGAGTACCCGAACGCCTGTGGTCTCCAGTGCGACACCAGCGGCCCGAACGCCTTCAAGAACGTGATCAGCGCCCTGCGGGCGAAGTTCGGCTCCAGCGCGCTCATCACCGCGGCGATCACCGCCGACGGCAGCACCGGCGGCAAGATCGACGCCACCGACTACGCCGGCGCCGCGCCGAACCTGAACTGGCTGATGCCGATGACGTACGACTACTTCGGCGCCTGGGCCGCCCAGGGCCCGACCGCGCCGCACTCGCCGCTCACCTCGTACACCGGCATCCCGCAGCAGGGCTTCTACGCCGACGCGGCGATCCAGAAGCTCAAGGCCAAGGGCGTCCCGGCGAGCAAGCTGCTGCTCGGCGTCGGCTTCTACGGCCGCGGCTGGACCGGGGTCACCCAGACCGCCCCCGGTGGCACCGCCACCGGCCCGGCGCCCGGCACGTACGAGCAGGGCATCGAGGACTACAAGGTGCTCAAGAACACCTGTCCGGCCACCGGCACCGTCGCCGGTACCGCGTACGCGAAGTGCGGCAGCAACTGGTGGAGCTACGACACCCCGTCCACCATCGGCGGCAAGATGACCTACGCGAAGAACCAGGGCCTCGGTGGCGCCTTCTTCTGGGAGCTCTCCGGTGACACCGGCAACGGCGAGCTGATCGGCGCCATCAAGGGCGGTCTCGGCTGAGCCGAGCGCCGACGCACCACCCACACGGCGGGGAGGGACCACGCACCGGTCCCTTCCCGCCCGCGTGCTCAGCCCCGGCCGGCCCGCTCGCGATGCTCCCGGGGTGAGAGCCCGTAGGTGGCCCGGAAGGCCCGGCTGAGGTGGGCCGGGTCGCGGAACCCGCAGCGGTTGGCGATCTGCCGCACGGTCAGGTGCCGCAGCCGCGGGTCGGCCAGGTCGCGGAAGCAGCGTTCCAGCCGGCCGGTACGGATCAGCGCGGTCACCGTCGTGCCGCTGCCCTCGAAGAGCCGGTGCAACGACCGGAGCGACAGGTGGTGCGCCTCGGCCACGGCGGCCGGCGTCAGCTCCGGATCGGTCAGCTGGCGCCGCACGAACGCCTCGACCCGGGTTCGCAGGCCGGTCATCCGCACCTCGACCGGCAGCTCCCGCTCGAGCTCCAGCCGGCGGGCCAGGGTGCCGGCGATCAGGTCCAGGGCGACCCGGTCGAGCTCCGGCGCGTCGGCCGCGGCGTACTGCTCGGGATGCGCGACGATCTGCCGCAGGAAACCGGCGAGCAGGGCGCCCATCCCGGTGTCGGCCGGGATCTCCGTCGCGAGCAGCGCGGTCACCCGGTCGGCCGGCAGGGGCAGGGCGGAGTGCGGCACCAGCGCGGTGACCGTGTGCAGCGGGCCGGAGTGCGGGCCGTCCGGCCGGTGCGTGGAGGCGTGTGGGCGCACCGTGTCGATGAGGGCGAAGCCGGACGGAACGAGCCGGCCGCCCCGCCGTTCCTGCGACACCACGCCGTGGCCGGAGAGCGGCAGGGCGAGCTGGTACAGCTCGGGGTCCGAGCTGCGGATCATGCCCCGGGTACGGGTCAGCTCCAGCGACGGGTACCGCCAGACGCCGAGCCGGACCACGCCCAGGTCCACCGCGCGGGCCGAGGCGGTGAAGTCCGCGGCGTGTCCGCTGCTGATCCGGGCCGGCACCGACTCGCGCGCGACCAGCTCCTGCCAGAAGTCGAAGCGCTCCGCCGGCGGCAGCCCGGCGGTGTCGACCGAGGCCACGGCGAGTATGAGCGTCACACCTCCCAGGTGGCGGCGGGCCGGAAGTCCCGCCGTCGACCGCAGCCTAACCGGCGGCTCAGCGCGCCCGCCCGGGCCGGGTGGACGGGCTGTGGTGGGGGTGGCCGCCGGCCAGGTCGGGACGGTGCGGCGCCGGGTGGTCAGGCGGCGAGCCAGAGAGCCGGCACGTTGGGCGGTTCCCAGCCGACGAGCGACGTGTGCGCCTGCCGGCACTGCCAGGTCCGCCCCGCGTAGCTGACCCGCGCGCCGATGGCGTAGGCGGTGTTCGGCGCCCAGGCCGGCGCCCCGGGCGTCGGCGTGCCCGACGGCGGCGGCGGGGTGGTCGGCGGTGCGGTCGTGGGCGGGGCGGTGGTGGTGGGCGGGGCGGTGGTCGGGCCGACTGCGCCGAACGTGACGTCGGAGCAGGTGTAGAAGGCCTCCGGGCTGTCCGAGCGTTGCCAGATCGAGTAGACCAGGTGCCGCCCGGCCCGCTGCGGCAGCCGGGCGCTCATCCGGTACGCCCCGTCGGTCAGCGCCGGGTCGGCGGCGGTGTGGAACAGCTCCAGGTCAGCCCAGCGCAGTGGGCGGGTCGGGTCGTAGCCGTCCCGGGTGACGTACAGCTCGAAGGTGCCCCGGTGCGGTGCGGTCGCCCGGTACGCGAAGGTCCAGGTGGCGCCGGAGGGGAGCGCCGTGGCCGGCCAGTCGGCGCGGGCCAGGTCGAAGCCGCGGTACTTGTCGCGGTTGGCGCTGCACAGGTGGCCGTCCGGAATGATCTGCCGGTGCCGCCCGGCCGCGTCGGCGATGTTCACCTCGTTCCAGTCGTAGAGAGCCTGGGTGCCGCCGGCCGCCACCGCCGCCCGGCAGGCGTCGGTGTCCGGCGACTCCGGACCCTCCAGGAAGCAGGCGTACGCCCGGCTGACCGGGGACTGCATGCTGCCGTGCGCGCCGGCCTGGCTGACCAGCGCCACGGAGGGGAGGATGGTGAGGCCGCCGACCGCCGCGACGGTCCGGGCCCTGCGGCTGCGGAACATGGATCCTCCTCGTTTCGTAAGGAAAGTTAACTAAAAGTTTCCGGCATGGCGGGTGTGACATGCAAGGGCATCGATGTGACAGACTCGCCGCTCGGCACGTCCCGATGTCCGCGCCGATGGAGGGGGACCGATGGGCCTGACGCACCCGAGGGTGGCGAGCGGCATCGCCCTGCTCGCGCTCGTCCCGCTCGCCCTCGGCGGCTGCGGCATCGGGGGGGACGACGAGGCCACCGCCCCGGTGACCGAGACGCAGCGGGCACCGGCCGAGGAGGCCGCCGCCAAGTCCCGCGAACGGGTCCAGGCGTACCTCGACGCGATGGCCGCCAAGGACGTCGACGCCGGCCGCAGCCAGCTCTGCGCGCCGATGCAGAAGCCCTTCGACGCGGCCGCCACCGGCCCGAACGGCGACTTCGCCGACCACTTCACCGTCCCGCAGGCCACCATCACCGACGTCCGGTCGGGTCCGCACGGCCAGGAGGTCAGCACCGCGGTCACCGTCGCCGTCGGCACCCGCAAGGCCACCCGGCCGCTGCTGTTCACCGTCACCCGCAGCGGCGCCGACTGGTGCATCTCGGCCGAGGCCCCGGGCGGCAACACCCCCGAGCCGGCCGTCACCCCCTGACCGCCCACCGGGCCCACCCAGGGCAGGCCTCGGAGGTGTCGGTGATCTCCCAACTGCCGGAACCGTCCCCCTCGGCGGCGGGCCGCCCCGACGGTCGCCGTACGCTTTCTGTCATGCGCCATGAGTGGCATCAGTTGAGTCACCCCGCGGTGGGCAGCCCGGGGCTGCAGACCAGCCGACCGACCGTCGACTCCGCCGAAGACGCCGCCCTCGGCCTGGACCGCTGGCGGGAGCTGCCCCGGGCGCAGACCCCGCCGTGGCCGGACCAGGCCGCCGTCGCGGACGTCTGCAAGGTGCTCGACACCGTGCCGTCGGTCGTCGCGCCGTACGAGGTCGACCAACTCCGGCAGCGCCTCGCGCTGGTCTGCGAGGGCAAGGCGTTCCTGCTCCAGGGCGGTGACTGCGCCGAGACCTTCGCCGACAACACCGAGAGCCACCTGCTGGCCAACGCCCGCACGCTGCTCCAGATGGCGATCGTGCTGACGTACGGCGCGTCGCTGCCGGTGGTCAAGGTGGCCCGGGTCGCCGGCCAGTACACCAAGCCCCGGTCGCTGCCGACCGACGCGCGGGGCCTGTCGGCCTACCGCGGCGACATGATCAACTCGCTGGAGACCACGCCGGAGGCGCGGGTCGCCGACCCGCAGCGCATGATCCGGGCGTACGCCAACTCGGCCGCCGCGATGAACATGCTCCGGGCGTACCTGGCCGGCGGGCTGGCCGACCTGCACGCCGTGCACGACTGGAACAAGGGCTTCGTCAAGAACTCCCCGGCCGGCGAGCGCTACGAGGCGATCGCCCGGGAGATCGACCGGGCGCTGGCCTTCATCCGGGCCTGCGGGATGACCGACGACGAGGCGCTGCGCACGGTCACGCTCTACTGCTCCCACGAGGCCCTGGCCCTGGAGTACGACCGGGCGCTCACCCGGGTCTCCGGCGAGCGGGCGTACGGCCTGTCCGGCCACTTCCTGTGGATCGGCGAGCGGACCCGGCAGATCGACGGGGCACACATCGACTTCATCTCCCGGATCGCCAACCCGATCGGGGTGAAGCTCGGCCCGACCACCACCCCGGACGAGGCGATCGAGCTCTGCGAGAAGCTCAACCCGGACAATGTCCCCGGCCGGCTCACCCTGATCAGCCGGATGGGCAACCACCGGGTCCGGGACGCCCTGCCGCCCATCGTCGCCAAGGTCACCGCGGCCGGCGCCAAGGTCGTCTGGCAGTGCGACCCGATGCACGGCAACACCCACGAGTCCTCCAACGGCTACAAGACCCGGCACTTCGACCGGATCGTCGACGAGGTGCTCGGCTACTTCGAGGTGCACCGCGGCCTGGAGACCCACCCGGGCGGCCTGCACGTCGAGCTGACCGGCGAGGACGTCACCGAGTGCCTCGGCGGCGCCCAGGGCATCGAGGATCTCGACCTGCCCGACCGGTACGAAACCGCCTGCGACCCGCGACTGAACACCCAACAGTCGCTGGAGCTGGCCTTCCTGGTGGCGGAGATGCTGCGTGGCTGACAACAACCTGATCGATCTGCGGTCCGACACGGTGACCCGGCCCACGGCCGGGATGCGGGAGGCGATGGCCACCGCCGAGGTCGGCGACGACGTCTACGGGGAGGACCCCACCGTCGCCGCACTGGAGGCCGAGGTCGCCGCGCTCTTCGGGCACGAGGCGGCGCTGTTCGCCCCGACCGGCTCAATGGCCAACCAGATCGCCCTCCAGCTCGTCGTGCCCCCCGGTGACGAGCTGCTCTGCGACGCCGACGCGCACGTCGTCACGTACGAGATCGGCGCGGCGGCCGCGTACGGCGGCATCTCGTCGCGGACCTGGCCGGCGGTCGGCGCGGAGCTCGACCCCGACGTGGTCGCCGGCATGGTGCGGCCCGACGGCTACTTCGCGGTACCGACCCGGGCCATCGCGGTGGAGCAGACCCACAACCGCGGCGGCGGCGGGGTGATCCCCCTTTCCACCCTGCGCGAGCTGCGCGGGGTCGCCGACGAGCACGGCCTCGCCCTGCACTGCGACGGCGCCCGGATCTGGCATGCCCACGTCGCCGACGGCGTGCCCCTCGCGGAGTACGGCGCGCTCTTCGACACCCTGTCGGTGTGCCTGTCCAAGGGCCTCGGCGCGCCGGTCGGCTCGCTGGTCATCGGCAGCGCCGAGAAGATCGCCCGGGCCCGGTTCGTCCGCAAGCGGATGGGCGGCGGCATGCGGCAGGTCGGCATCCTCGCCGCCGCCGGCCGGTACGCGCTGGCGCACCACATCGGCCGGCTCGCCGAGGACCACGCCAAGGCGGCCCGGCTGGCGGAGGCGGTCGCCCCGTTCGGGGTGCTCGCCACCGGCGTCCGGACCAACATCGTCCCGCTGGACCTGACCAAGCACCCGCTCGACGCGAAGGCCCTCGCGGCCGCCGCCCGCGCCGAGGGCGTGCTGATCTCGGTCCTCGGCCCGCGCACCGCCCGCCTGGTCACCCACTTCGACGTCGACGACGCCGCGGTCGACCGCGCGGGGACCGTGCTCACCCGGGTCCTGCGCGGCTGACCCGCCTCGCGTCCCGAGCCCGCGCCCACCCGGCGCGGGCTCGGCGCGTTCCGGCCGGGGCTGCCGCGCGGGGGCGGGGCGGGCTGGTCAGGGGTGCAGGCGCTTGAGGGTGGCGATGTCGGCGGCGTGGCCCTCGTGCTTCTCCGTGGGGGTCTCCACCACGATCGGGACGCTGGCGGTGGCCGGGTGGCGCATCAGCTCGGCGAACGCCGGCTCCCCGATGGTGCCCTTGCCGATGTTCTCGTGCCGGTCCCGGGTCGAGCCGCACAGGTCCTTCGAGTCGTTGGCGTGCACCAGCATCAGCCGGCCCGGCCCGACCGTCGCCACCAGCGTGTCCAGCGTCGCGGTCATGCCACCCTCCGCCGCCAGGTCGTGCCCGGCGGCCCAGGCGTGACAGGTGTCGAAGCAGACACCCAGGCCGGGGTGCCGGTCCACCGCGTCCAGGTACGGGCCGAGCTGCTCCACCCGGGAGGCCAGCGAGCGGCCCCCGCCCGCGCTCGGTTCGACCAGCAGCAGCGGGCCACCCGTCGCCGCCGCCTCGTCCAGCAGCGGCAGCAGCGCCTCCCGGACCTGCCGCATCGCCGCCTCCGCGTGCCCCGCGTCGACCGCGCTGCCGGCGTGGAACACCACGCCCCGGGCGCCGATCGCCGCCCCCCGGCGCAGCGCGTGCGCCAGGGTCTGCGCCGACCTCTCCACCGTCGCCGGGGTGGGGGAGCCGAGGTTCACCAGCAGGGAGGCGTGAATGTACACCGGCACGCCCCGCTCGGCGCAGCCGTCGCGGAACAGCACGTCCTGCGCCGGATCGCCCGCCGGCAGCGCCCAGCCCCGGGAGTTCGAGACGTAGACCTGCACCACCTCGGAGCCGGCCGCGTCGACGTACGGCAGCGTCGCCTTCGCCAGGCCACCCGAGGTGGGGGTGTGTGAGCCGATCGGCCGGTGCGCGGTCACAGGCAGGTGATCGTGACCGGGGTGCCCGGGGGCACCTGCGAGTTCTCGCCCGGGTTCTGGAAGCGGGCCACGCCGTTCGGGTTGAGCTGGATGGTGGTCGGGAAGCCCTGGCTCTCCAGCACCTGCTTCGCCTGCTGGCAGGGCAGGTCGATCACCCGGGGGACGACCACCGCCGGCGGACCCTTGCTGATCTGGAGCTTGACCTGGGCGCCCTTCTCCACACCGGTGCCGTCGGCCGGGCTCTGGCCGAGGACCTCGTCCTTCGGCTTGTCCGAGTCCTTGTACGTCTCCACCGGAGTCAACCCGAGCTGCGCCAGCGTCGCCCGCGCCTCGTTGATGTTCTTGCCCACCAGGTTCGGCACCGAGATCGGGGCCTTGCCCTTGCTCAGCACGACGGTCACCTTGCTGCCCGGTTTGACCACCGTGCCCATCTTCGGCTCGGTGGCCACCACCACCCCGGCCGGCAGGTTGTCGTCGTACCGGGCGGCGCCCTTGGCCACCACCAGCTTGGCGTCGGTCAACTCTGCCTGGGCCAGCTCGAAGTCCTTGCCCACCACGTCGGGCACCGGCAGCCGCTCCGGGCCCAGCGACAGCGTGAGGGTGATCGTGCCGCCCTTGACGATCCGGGCCGCGGAGGCCGGATTCTGGCCCAGCACGCTGTCCTTGGGCGCCTTCTCGTCGTACCGGGGCTGGTCGTAGGCGAGGGTGAAGCCGGCCCGGGCCGCCTGCGCCTCCGCGTCGGCCTTGCTCAGGCTCACCAGCTGCGGGGCGACCGTGTACCGCCCCACCCCGAACCACCAGCCACCCAACGCGGCCACCAGGCCGAGCACCACGGCCACCGCGGCGATCGCCAGCCGGCCGCGGGGCGAGCCCATGATCTGGGTACGCGCTCCGGCCAGCCGGGCGCCGACGCCGACGCTCTCCGGCGCGGCCCGGCGGCGGTGCGGGCGCTGCCCGCCGCCGCCCTCGGGCAGCCGGGCCCAGGCCGGGCGCTCCGCGGGCCGGACGGCGGCCACCGCCATGGTGGGCTGGGACATCGGCGTGGTGTCGTCGCCGACCCGCCGCAGCACGGCGGTGTGCGAGTTCGCGTTGCCCAGGTCGTCCCGGGCCACCTGCACCTCGGCCAGCAGGGCGCCGGCGTCGGCCGGACGCGCCCCCGGATCGCGCCGGGTGGCCCGCTGGACCAGGTCGTCGAGCACCCGGTGCAGGCCGGGCACCAGCGTCGACGGGGCCGGCACGTCCCGGTCGACGTGCTGCCAGGCCACGTCCACCGGCCGGTCGCCGTCGTACGGGACCCGGCCGGTGAGCATCTCGAACAGCACGATCCCGGCGGAGTAGACGTCGGTGCGGGTGTCCGCCCGTCCCTCGGTGACCAGCTCCGGGGCCACGTACGCCACGGTGGCCATCAGCTGGTTGCCGTTCTCCTCCTCGGCGCTCGCCTCGACCGCCCGGGCCAGCCCGAAGTCGGCGACCTTCACGACGCTGTCCACCAGGTTGGCCGGGCCGCCGGCGGGCGCCTCGGCGACCAGCACGTTCTCCGGCTTGACGTCCCGGTGTACCAGGCCGGCCCGGTGGGCGGCGGCGATCGCGGCGAGCATCTGCTCGGCGATCGCCAGGGCCTCGTCCGGGTTCAGCCGGCGTCGCTCGGCGAGGACGTCGCGCAGGGTCCGGCCGCGGACGTACTCCATCACCAGGTAGGGGAGGCCGCCGTGGGTGCCCTGGTCGTAGACCGCGACCACGTTCGGGTGGGTCAGCCGGGCGATGGTCTTCGCCTCGTCGGTGAACCGCTCCACGAACCCCGCCATGCGGGATCGCGCCTCGGGGGCCTGGGTCGGGTGAATGATCTTGACCGCCACGGTGCGCTCGAGGCGCTCGTCGGTGGCGGTGTACACGGTCGCCATGCCGCCACGGGCCACGCGACCGCGAATGCGGTAGCGCCCGTCGATCAGCGAGCCCAGCAACGTGTCGGCGACCTGTGTGTCCATCGGCAGGCAGTCTATGTGTCGGGAGGGTGAAGGTAGAACAGGATGCTACAGCCGGCAGCTCGACCGCCCCGTCCCGCCGCGCTCGTCCCACCCGCCCCGCACCCCGGTCGCGGCTGGATGGGGGTGCCGTTGCCCGGGGCGGACGGGCACGTGGCAGGGTGTTCGGGTGACCGATTCCGTACCCGCCGACCGGGCCGCCGCCGGCGCGGACCTGCCCGGACCGACCGACCCGGCCGCCTGGCTGACCCTGCCGGACGTCGCCGAACGGCTCGACCTGTCGATCAGCAAGGTCCACCAGATGATCCGGGACCGTGAGCTGATCGCGGTACGCCGCGACGGTGTCCGGCGGATCCCCGCCGACCTGGTGGCCAACCAGACCGTGCTCAAGCACCTGCCCGGCGTGCTGAACCTGCTCACCGACGCCGGCTACGACGACGAGGCGGCGCTGCGCTGGCTCTACGAGGAGGACCCGACCCTCCCCGGCACTCCCGCCGTCGCCCTGGGGGGTGACCTGGCCCGCGAGGTCAAGCGCCGCGCCCAGGCCCTCGGCTTCTGACCCACCCACCCGCCCCTCGGTGCGGTGATCATGAAGTTGGTTCCGCGACACCGGCGTGTCGTGACAACAACCTCATGATCACCGGGGTGGGCCGGGGTGGGCCGGGTGGGGTCAGTCGGTGCGGCGGGTGGCGGCGATGGCCAGGTCGACGAGGGCCTGCCTGGCCTCGGTGTCCAGGTCGACCGTGGTGAGGGCGGCCAGGGCGCTCTCGGTCAGCCCGCCGATCCGCTGTTCGGTGCGCGCCAGCGCGCCGCTGTCGATGATCAGCTCGCGCAGCCGGGCCACGCCGGCCTCGTCGAGCCCCGCGTCGCCGAGGCCGTTGCGCAGCAGGTCCCGGCCGGCGTCGTCGAGCGCCTCCAGGGCCGCCGCCACCAGGTACGTCCGCTTCCCCTCGCGCAGGTCGTCGCCGGCCGGCTTGCCGGTCTGCGCCGGATCCCCGAACACCCCCAGCACGTCGTCGCGGAGCTGGAACGCCTCGCCCAGCGGCAACCCGTACGCCGAGTACGCCGAGCGCACCTCCGCGGGCGCGTCGGCCAGCGCCGCCCCGAGCAGCAACGGCCGCTCGACCGTGTACTTCGCCGACTTGTACCGGGCGACCTTGCCGGCCCGTTCCAGCGAGGTGTCCCCGGTGGCCTGGGTCAGCACGTCGAGGTACTGCCCGACCGTGACCTCGGTGCGCATCTCGTCGAAGACCGGCCGGGCCCGGGCCACCGTGCGCGGATCGAGCCCGGCGGAGTGCAGCAGCTCGTCCGACCAGACCAGGCAGAGGTCGCCGAGGAGGATCGCCGCCGCGTCGCCGAACCCGTCCGGGTCGCCGCCCCAGCCGGCGGAGCGGTGTCGGGCGGCGAACCGCCGGTGCATCGCGGGCTCCCCGCGCCGGGTGTCCGAGCGGTCCATCAGGTCGTCGTGGATCAGTGCGCTGGCCTGCACGAACTCGAGCGCGGCGAGGGTGGTCACCACCTGGTCGGAGTCGACGCCGCCGGCACCCCGGTAGCCCCAGTAGGCGAAGGCCGGCCGCAGCCGCTTCCCACCGCCCAGGACGAACGCCTCGATCGCCTCGGCCACCGGCACGAGGGCGTCGTCGACACCGGTCATCCAGCCGCGCTGGCCGGCGAGGAACTCGGTCAGGGCCTTGTCGATCCGCTGACGGAGGCCGGCGCGGTCGACGGGGGAAACGGGAGCAGCGTGGGTCACGCCACGACGCTAGCCGGTCTCGGGTGATCCCGTCGTGTCGCCGGGTCGGCGCGCCGCGACCGGCGTCGAGCGGGACCGCCGGACCCGGCCCGCTCCCGGTCCGCTGCCCGGCCCTGGCGGCAGGTACGGGCGGGCCGCCGCGAGGAGCGCCGCGTAGCGCCGTACCGCCGGCTCGGCGCGGTGCCGGGCCAGCCGGCGGCGTACCTCGGTGAGCTGGGCGGCCGCCCGGGGCGAGCCGGACCGGACGGCGTCGAGCAGCCCGTCGCCGGCCACCGCGCAGGCCTGCTCCACCTCGCCGAGCTGGAGGTGGCCGCGGGCCAGCCAGCCGCCGTAGATCGCGGCGCGGCGGGGGCGGCCCCGGCTGTGCGCGGCGGGGCGCAGCAGCGGTGCGGCGGCTGCCGGGCGGCCCAGCACGACGAGGGTGCGCCCGGTCATCGCCGCCAGCTCCGCGTCATCGAGCCAGTAGAGCCAGGGCGGCTCCCGGCCGGGCTCCGGCCCGGCCACCCGCCCCGCCGCGGCGAGGGCCCGCCCGGCGGTCCGCCGCCGCCCGCCGAGCGCGGCGGCCAGCGCCACCCGGTGCAGCAGCAGCGCCCGCAGCCCCGGTGAGGCGGCGTCGCGGGCCCCGGCGTACCCGGCCCGGGCCAGGGCCAGCGCCCCCGCCGCGTCCCCGGCGCCGGCCAGCAGGTGGCTGGCCGACCCGAGCACGTGCCCGGCGAACGCGCGGTCGCCGGCGCCCACCGCGGCCCGCAGGGCCAACCGGTAGGCGTCCAGCCCGGCGGTCGGGTCACCCGCGTCGGCGGCGAGCCAGCCGGTGAGCTGGGCCGCCTCGGCGAGGACCGGCAGCAGCCGGCGGCGCGTTCCCGGACCGGCACCGGAGAGCGCCCGGGCCGCCCGGCGGAGTCGGCGGGCGGCATGGCCGGCCAGGTCCGCCCCGCCGAGCAGGTCGTCCCACCGGCGCAGCGCGGTCAGGTCGTCGGCGCCCGGCCCGACCCCGCCCGGCCCGGCGCGCACTCCCGCCCCGGCCGCCTCCGTGCCCACCCCCGCCAGGCCAGCGTCGACCACGCCGGGCGGGGTGGTCGGCACGGTGCGGGCATGGCCGGCCAGCCGGCCGAACGCCGGGCCGCCGAGCGCGGAGCCGGTCGGATCGGCCAGCCAGCGCTGCGCGAGGGCCAGCAGTGCCGCCCGCGACCGGGCGCCGCCCCGGGTGGTCGCCGACGCGCCGCCGGGGTGGCGGCTGCGCGCCGCGGCCTCGGCGAGCAGCTCGCCCGGTACGTCGAGGACGACGGCGAGCCAGCCCAGCCAGAAGTCGCCGGGGAGCCGGAGCTGCCGTTCCCAGCGGGAGACCTCGTGCCTGGTCAAGGTGGGCACGCCGGAGGCGGCGCAGAGCTCGGCGGCGATCCGCTGCTGACTCCAGCGGCGGGCCAGCCGCAGCTCGGCCAGGAGCGGCCCGAGCAGGCGCGGGCCGGGTGGCGGAAACGGGATCATCGGTCCTCCGGTGGGCGTCGGCGCGGTCGGGCGGCGCGAACACCCGGCCAGACCTGGACCGGTCCCTCCGCGTCGCGGATCGTGCTGACCCCCGCGCGGCCCCCGGGGACCGGCCACCGGCCGGCCCCACCGCGCTGTCCCGTTTCTACCCCCGGGGTACGACGCTCCCGGCGGCCGCCGTCCGCCCGCTGGGAAGCTCATGGGTGCCTCGAGCGCCCACCGCTAGAGTCGATGCGTGGCGCTCGGGCTTCCCTCGGTCTTCCCCAATCCCCAACCGGCGATCGGGGAGCTGATCCGTGTCGGCCAGCCGACCTTCTCCTTCGAGTTCTTCCCGCCCAAGACGGAGCAGGGGGAGCGGCTGCTCTGGCAGGCGATCCGCGAGCTGGAGTCGCTGCGCCCGTCGTTCGTCTCGATCACCTACGGCGCCGGCGGGTCGACCCGGGACACCACGGTCGCGGTCACCGAGCGGATCGCCACCGAGACGACCCTGCTGCCGATGGCACACCTGACCGCGGTCAACCACTCCGTCGCCGAGCTGCGGCACGTCATCGGCCGGCTGGCCGGGGTCGGGGTGCGCAACGTCCTCGCCGTGCGGGGCGACCCGCCCGGCAACCCGGGCGGCGAGTGGGTGCCCCACCCGGAGGGCGTGCAGTACGCCGAGGACCTGGTCCGGGTGGTCCGCGACGCCGGTGACTTCAGCGTCGGGGTGGCCGCCTTCCCGTACAAGCACCCGCGCTCGCCCGACGTCGCCAGCGACACCGCGAACTTCGTCCGCAAGTGCCGGGCCGGGGCGGAGTTCGCGATCACCCAGATGTTCTTCGACGCCGACGACTACCTGCGGCTGCGGGACCGGGTCGCGGCGGCCGGCTGCGACACCCCGATCCTGGCCGGGGTGATGCCGGTGACCCAGATCGGCACCATCGAGCGGTCGGTGCAGCTCTCCGGCGCGCCGTTCCCGCCGGCGCTGGCCGAGCGGTTCGAGCGGGTCGCCGACGACCCGGAGGCGGTCCGCCGGCTCGGCATCGAGCAGGCCAGCGGGATGTGCGCCAAGCTGCTGGACGAGGGCGTGCCCGGCATCCACTTCATCACCCTCAACCGTTCCACCGCCACCCGCGAGGTCTGGCAGCACCTCCGGTCCGGCGCGCGGGTGTGACCACCCGTCGCGCCGACACCCGCTGTGCCCTTCTACGGTTGAGTTCGTGGTGGGCACACAGCTGAACTGGGACCAGTACGCGACGGCGTGGGCGCGGCTGCACGGCGGGTTCGACCCGCGGGCGGCGGCGCCGGTGGTCCGCGCCTGGCTGCGTTTCGCCTACCACGTCGGCTACGTGCTGGGCCGGCTCCGGGTCGGCCCCACCGCGGTCACCGTGTTCGGGGTGCTGCTCTGCTTCTGCGTGCCGCTGCTCGTCGGCCGGGCGGGTGACGGGCCGTTCCTGGGGGCGCTGTTCGTGCTGCTCGCCGCGGTGGCGGACAGCGTCGACGGTGCGGTGGCGGTGGCCACGAACCGGACCACCCGGCTCGGCTACGTCTACGACTCGGTCGCCGACCGGCTCGGCGAGGCCGCCTGGCTGATCGGATTCTGGCTGCTCGGTGCGCCGGGCGCGCTGGTCGCCGCCGCCGGCGGCCTGTCCTGGCTGCATGAGTACGTCCGGGCCCGGGCGGTCGCCGCCGGAATGCGGGAGATCGGGACGGTGACGGTGGGGGAGCGGCCCACCCGGGTCTGCGTGGCCCTGTTCGGGCTGCTGGTCGCGGGGCTGACCGGGTTGATCGACCCGGATCTGCCCGCCGGGACGATCACCATGGCCACCACGGTCTGGGTGCTGCTGGCCGGCTTCGGCCTGGGGCAGCTCCTCTCCGCGGTCCGCCGTGCCCTGATCGACGCCGGCTGACCCGCCGGTACGGCTACCAGGCGGGGCCGATCTGGTCGGCGACGATCTGGGCGGACATGGCGACCATGGGCAGGCCCCCGCCGGGGTGGCTGGAGCCGCCGACCAGCCACAACCCGTGCGCCGGGCCGCGGTTGGCCGGGCGGAGCAGCCCACCGGCGGTGCCGTAGATCGTGCCGCCCGGTGCGCCGGTCGCGGCGGCCAGGTCGGCCGGGGTACGGATCTCCCGGAACGCCAGCCGGTCCCGGACGTCGACGCCCCGCTCGGCGAGCACGTCGAGGATCCGGTCGGCGTACGCCTCGGCCAGCCCCGGCCGGCGCCAGTCCACCGCCCCGGCGGCGGTGCCGTGGCGGGCGGCGTTGACCAGCACGAACCACGCCTCGTGCCCGTCCGGGCGGACCATCGGGTCGTCGGCGACGGTGACGAAGACGGTCGGGTCGAGCGCCGGCCGGGCCCGGATGCCCCGCCCGGGGTCGCCGAAGACCGCGTCGAACTCGGCGTCGTAGTCGCGGGGGAAGAAGACGTTGTGGTGGGCCAGCCCGGAGTCGCCGCGGACGCCGAGCAGCAGCACGAAGCCGGCCAGGCTGCGGTCGGTGAGCCCGGCCAGCCGGCGGGGGCTGGGCAGCAGGTCCCGGTAGACGGTGAGCGCGTCGACGTTGGCCACCACCACGTCGGCGGGGACCGGCGCGGCGACGCCGGCGAGGCGTACCCCGTGGACCCGGCCGCCGGCGGCGTCGATCCGGGTGACCGTGGCGTCGGTCCGCACCACCACGCCGAGGTCGAGGCAGCGGGACAGCAGCGCGTCGGCGAGGGTGCCCAGGCCGCCGCGCAGATACCAGCCGCCGTACGTCAGTTCGGCGTAGGGGACGGCGACCAGCGCGGCCGGGGCCCGGCGCGGGTCGGCGCCGGTGTAGGTGGCGTACCGGTCGAGCAGCAGCCGCAGCCGCGGGTCGGACAGGTGCGCGCGGCCCAGCCCGCGCAGGGTGCGGCCGGGGCCGATGGCGGCGAGGTCGCCGAGCCGCCAGGCCAGCGCGGCCAGGTCGCGGGGGGAGTCGATGGCGCGGCGCAGGATGTCCCGGTGCGACGCCTCCCACACCCGGGCGGCCCGGCGCCACAGCCGTTGCCAGTCGGCGGCGGAGCGGTCGCCGAGCGCCGCGCCGATCCGGGCGGTGAACTCGGTCGGGTCGGCGCAGGAGTCCAGCACCGTCGCGCCGTCGGCGAAGACGTGCCGGACGATCGGGTCCAGCGGCGTCAGGTCGAGGTACTCGTCGAGCTTCGCCCCGGTCGCCTCGAACAGGTCGTGGAAGACCTCGGGCAGGGTGAGCAGGCTCGGCCCGGTGTCGAAGTGGAACGACCCCGCCGGGGTGTGGTGGGCGTACCGGCCGAGCTTGCCGCCGACGGTGTCGGCCCGCTCGAAGACGGTCACCTGATGCCCGGTGACGGCCAGCCGGGCGGCCGTGGCCAGCCCGCCCACGCCGGCGCCGATGACCACGATCCGCGCCATGGCGTGCCCTCCTAGCTGACCGGGCGACCCCGCCAGGTCAGACGCCGCCGCTTTCGCAGATGGTACGACCGGAGGGTCAGCCAACCGAGGACCACGACCGATACGGGGTGTACCAGCGCGTCGGGCCAGGCCCGCCCGCCGGTGGCTCGGGCGCTGACCGCCCGCCCGGCGACCCCCAGCGCGTAGGTCGCCAGGGCGGCCGCCGCCACCACCGGCGCGCCGGCCGCCAGCGCCGCGACCGCGACCAGCGGGGGAGCGGTGTAGAGCAGGAGCAGCATGGTCACCGCCGCGGCCGCCGCGACCGGATGGCCGAAGGAGGCCCAGAGCGACTTGGTGTAGCCGTCGCGCAGCTGCGGCCAGCTCTCGTACATCCGGCAGGCGGCCAGCCGGGAGCCGTCGGCCAGGGCGATCCGGCCGCCGGAGCGCTTGACCGCGCGGGCCAGCTCGATGTCCTCCAGGACCTTGTCGGCGACCGCGGCGTGCCCGCCGGCCCGCAGGTAGCCGGCCCGGTCGACGACCAGGAACTGTCCGCCCGCCGCGGCCAGCGACGGCCGCGGGGAGCGTTCCATCGCCCGCAGCGGCAGGAAGGTCAGCCAGAGCCACTGCAGCAGCGGCTGCACCAGCCGGTCGGCCACCGTCCGGACCAGGATCCGCGGGTACGGCGACAGCAGCGTCGCGCCCGCCGCGCGCAGCTCGGCGACGGCCGCCGCGACGGCGTACGGGGTGAGCACCACGTCGGCGTCGACGAATGCGAGGACGGTGGCGGCCGGGTCGGTGCGGGTGGCGAGCTGCCAGCAGGCGTGCGGCTTGCCCAGCCAGCCCGGCGGCGGGGCGACCCCGGTCAGCAGGGTGAGCCGCCGGTCGTCGCCGGCCACCGCCCGGACCACGTCGGCGGTGCCGTCGGTGGATCCGTCGTCGAGCACCATGATCCGCAGGTCGGGCACCCCCCGCTGGGCGAGCAGCGCCCGCAGGCACGGCGTCACCCGGTCGGCCTCGTCGCGCAGCGGCAGCAGCACCGCGACCGTCCCGGTCCGCACCTCGACCGGTCGGTCGGTGGGGCGGCGCAGCCAGCGGGTGGCGTTGACCCAGGTGTGCGCGGTGAGCGCGGCGACCGCGACGACGAGGGCGAGGACGACGGTCATGCCGCCGCGTCGACGCCGGGACGCGGCGCCCGGTCCGGCGCCGGCCGGTGGGCGCCGTCGCGCCGGGCGCGCAACAGCACCACGGCCAGCGGCACGGCGGTCACCGCCATGCCGACCGC
The DNA here is from genome assembly GCF_016598485.1 of Micromonospora coerulea. Classification (GTDB taxonomy): domain Bacteria; phylum Actinomycetota; class Actinomycetes; order Mycobacteriales; family Micromonosporaceae; genus Micromonospora; species Micromonospora coerulea. The sequence continues at coordinate 128,906 of NZ_JAEMUW010000006.1, forward strand.
ACCCCAGACCGCGGAGGCGGGCAGCCGGAGGAAGACCGCGTGTGCCAGCACGCTGGACAGGTACGTCCACAGGTAGAGCACGAGCATCGGCGCGTCCCGCCCGTCGACCCGGTCGACGGCCGGCCCGGCGAGCGGGCGCAGCGCGCCCATCAGCAGCACCGCGAAGAGCAGCCAGCCGAGGTAGTTGCTGACCGGGATGCCGGGCAGGCCGGGCAGCGCCGGGGTGGCGCCCCGCCACACCCAGTACCCCTCGGCGACCATCTGTGGGTCGAGGAAGAGGTCCCAGGCGGCCAGCCCGACCGCGGCCAGCGCGACCCGGCCGAGCCGGGACGGAGTGAGCCGGACCGCGGCCAGCCACGCCGGCCAGGCCATCCAGGTCCAGGCCAGCGGGATGATCAGCGGCACCCCGGCCAGTTTCGGCCCCAACTCCCCGGAGTAGTCGTAGCTGCCGAACGGGACGCCGGTGGCCACCCCGATCGCCTCGATCGCGAAGCCGCCGCCGGTGGCCACCGCGACCAGCGCCCCCGCCGTACGCGCGCCCCGGCTCAGCAGCGCGTGGCCGACGGAGAGCAGGTATCCGAGCACGACGGTGCCCACGGTCAGCCCGGCCCGGGTGGCGCCGGTGGTGAGCGGGTAGCAGATCTGGGCGAGGATCAGGACGGTCAGCAGCGCCCAGGGCAGCCGCCGCCGGATCACGGCGCGGCCGGGCCCGGTGCGGCGCCGGGGCCGGGCGCGGGCAGCGGCAGATCCCGGCCGAGCACGCCGAACGGCCGCTCGTCGCCGGGGAAGTGGAAGTGGCGCAGCACGTCGACGAAGCCGAACCGGCGGTACAGCCGCCAGGCGCGGGACTTCTGCTCCTCGGCCTCCGGCGTGGACAGCAGGGTGGTCGTCCCCTCCGCCATGCGGAGCAGGGCGCGCAGCTGGCCGGCGCCCAGGCCGTGCCCCTGCGCGGGCGGCCGGACGTGCAGCTCCACCACCTCGAAGCAGTGGGTCAGCCAGCGCTGCCGGGCGTCGGTGTCGAGCGCCCGGTACACCTGGTCGTGCCACCACTGGCCGGCGGCGCCGAGGTAGCCGTACCCGAAGCCGGCCAGGTGGCCCTCGGTGGTGAGACTGGCGACGGCCCGGAAGCCGGGGCGGCGGACGTGGGTGGCGATGTAGCCGCGCCGGGCCTCCAGCAGCTCGGTGCGGTAGCCCATCGCCTCGCCGTAGACGGCCACCACGTCGTCCAGCCGCCGGACCAGATCGTCCGGCGTCCACCGCACCAACCTCATGCGCGTCCTCTCCCCGTTTCCGGGTCGCCCTCGGCGACCCACCCGAGCACCGTCCGGTCGCCGACCACGTCGCGCACCTCGAACCGCGCGAAGAGCTCCTCCGCGTACCACCCCTCTGTCGGGGTGCGGGTGATCGCGGCGCGATGCTCCGGGTGACGGTACGCGAACGCCACCAGGTCCGCCGGATCGCGCCACACGCTCACCGTGCCCTGCCAGCCCAGCGGGGCCTCGCCGACACCGAACCGGGCGAGCAGCCCGGGCGCGGCGTGCAGGGCGGCGGCGACCGGCGGGATCGCCCGCCAGAAGGTGACCGCCCGGCGGGCCCGCAGCCGGGCCCGGGTCAGCGCCAGCACCGGCCCGTCGGCCCGGCCGCCGGGCGGGTTGCCGAAGGGGCGGACGCCGGACCATTCACCCCGGCTGGTCAGCGGGCGCAGCTCCACCCGGGCTGAGGCGCGGGCGATCCGGGCCCACGAGCGGCCCACCGGCGAGTCGTCGAAACCGTCCGCGGCGGCGGGGGAGTCCCACACCACCAGCGCCGCCCACCGGGTCAGGTCCGCGTCCCCCGGGCCGAAGCCGGTGCCGGTCCCGGTGCCGAGCAGCTTGCCGAACCGGACGCCGGGGGTGCGGCGCAGCCGGAGCGGGTGCGTCGCCATCCGGGCCAGGGCCCGGGGTACGGCCGCCCGGGGGATCCGCCACACGTGCAGCGTGACCAGCTCCGGGATGCTGTCGCGGGCGGTGGCAGGCCGGCGCTCGCCGGTGAACCGCGACATCGGGGCGCGGTCCTCGCCGCGTCCGCTCACGCCACCTCGACCGGTGTCCCGGCGGTGATCCGCAGCAACTCCGCGTACGTCGTCGGGAAGACCGCCTGGGGCACCCCGCCGGCCGCCCAGACCTCGTCGTACCCCTGGAGGGCCGTGTCGACCAGGGTGCGCAGCGGCCGCGGGTGACCGACCGGGGCGACCCCGCCGATGACCTGACCGGTGTGCTGCTTGACGAACTCCGGGGTGGCCCGGCGTAGCCGGGTGACCCCGATGGACGCGGCCAGGCCGGCGACGTCCACCCGGTGCGCGCCGGAGGTGAGCACGAGCAGAGGCGCGTCGTCCGCGTCGAAGATCAGCGAGTTGGCGATGGCGCCCACGTCGACGCCGAGCGCCGCGGCCGCCGCCGCGGCGGTGTGCACCGCCGCGGGCAGCAGCCGGACCTGACTGGCTCCGCCGGATGAGTCCCGCGCGCCCGCATCGTCGAGCGCCCGCTGCACCGCCTGCACGTTCGGGTGTGGCTGCATGCGGTCATTCTCCCCGGTCCACCGCCCCCCATTTCACCCGGCCACGCCGTCTTGTCCCACTCCCGGGGGCCGGACGGTCCGGTGATCATGAAGTTGTAGTCCCGACACGCCGCGGCCGGGCGCAACAGCTTCCTGATCACCCGGGGAGGGGTGGGTCAGGGGTGGCGGGTTCTGATCAGGAGCTCGACGCCGTCGAGGATGCGGGCCAGCCCGAAGTCGAGGGCCTGGTCCTGGGCGGCGTGCGCGGCCGCCGAGCCCACCGCGGCGATCAGCGCCGGGAAGCGCTCCTCCCGGCCGCGGAGCAGGGCCCCCAGGCCGGATTCCAACGCCTGCTCAGGCGTGCCGGTGTCCATCGCCGACACCTGCTGGGCCAGGTTCCGGGCGTGCCCGAGCAGGAGCACCGCGACGTCCAGCATCTCGCCGCCGTTCAGGCCGGTGCCGGTGAGGGCGGCGAGGGCCCGTTCCAGCCAGCCGAGCTCGTTCGGGCCCATGACGCGGGCGCCGACGGTGGCCGCCAGGGCCCAGGGGTGGCGCCGGAAGCGGTCGAACATCTGCCGGGCCCAGTCGTCGAGCTGGTCGCGCCAGCCGGCGCCCTGCGGTGGCGCGGGGGGCTCGCCCACCGCCGTCTCGATCATGAGGCCGACCAGCTCGGCCTTCCCCGGGACGTACCGGTACAGCGCCATCTTGGTCACGTCCAGCGACTCGGCGACCCGCTGCATGGTCAGGCCCTCGAGGCCGTCGGCGTCGGCGATCGCGATGCCGGCCCCGGCGATCGCCGCCAGGGTGAGCGTGGGGCGTGGCCCCCGCCGGGGCGCGCTCGGCGTCCCCCACAGCAGCTCGTAGAGCTTGCGTTTGTCGGCCACGCCATCGGTGCCCGCCCGGTCCATGGTGCTCCCTCGGTCGGTCTTGTCGGGGCCCAAAACCGTGTCTACAGTACTCTGTATCCGACGGACACAGTTTAGCTTCGACGGGGGGAAGCCCGATGTCCCACACCCTTGCGCTGCGCGGTCAGCGCGTCCTGATTTCCGGGGCCGGGGTCGCCGGCCCGGCGCTCGCCTGGTGGCTGGCGCGCTACGGCGCCGAGGTCACCGTGGTCGAGCTGGCCCCGGCGCTGCGCGCCAGCGGCTTCGCGGTCGACTTCCGTGGGCCCACCCATCTCGGCGTGCTGGCCGCCATGGGAGTGCTCGACGAGTTGCGCGCCACGCAGACCCATGCCGGGGCGATCAGCTGCGTGGACGCGTCCGGCCGGGAGATCTTCCGGTTGCCGGCCGAGTTCGCCGGCGGCGACCTGGAGGTCTACCGCCGGGACCTGTCCCGGATCCTGTACGAGCACGGCGCCGACCGGGTGGAGTACCTGTTCGGGGACGTGGTCGCCGCCCTCGCCGAGACGCCTGACGGGGTCCACGTCGAGCTCGCCCGCGGCGCCTCGCGCACCGTCGACCTGGTGGTCGGCGCGGATGGGCTGCACTCGGGCGTACGGCGGCTCGCCTTCGGCCCGGAGTCGGCGTACGTGCGGCACCTCGGCTACCACCTGGCCGGCTGGGACCTGCCCAACGAGCTGGGCGTGGGCACCGTTCCCCAGCAGTACAACGTCCCCGGGCGGATGGCCAGCGTCGCCGCGGACCAGCGCGACCCGACCCGGGCCGGCGCCTTCGTCGTCTTCGCCGCCGGTCGTCTCGACCCGAACTGGCACGACCTCGACCAGCAGAAGAAGCTGGTCGCGGACGCCTTCGCCGGGCTGGGCTGGCACGTGCCGCACCTGCTGGCCGGCCTGCGCGCCGCGCCGGAGTTGTACTTCGACGCGATCAGCCGGGTGAGCGTGCCCCGCTGGCACACCGGCCGGACGGTGCTGCTCGGCGACGCGGCCTGGGGCGTCACCCTCGGCGGGATGGGCGTCGGCACCGGCGTCGTCGGGGCGTACGTGCTCGCCGGCGAGTTGGCCCGGGCCGGCGGCGACCACCGGGTCGCCTTCGGCGCGTACGAGAGCCGGCTGCGCGGCTACGCGATGCGCTGGCAGCGGGGCGCCAGCCCTGGCCACTTCCTCGCCCCCGCCACCGGGTGGGGCCTGTGGCTGCGCAACCGGCTGCTGGCCACCCGGCCGGTCCAGTCGATGCTGCTGCGGAGCACCGGCTCGCTGGCCACCGATCTGGACCTGCCCGACTATCCGGCGCTGGTCTGAGCCGCCGGGCGGGACCCGGGCCAGTTCGGGGTGGCCCGGACCCGCCCGGCCGCCGGCGCGTCACACGTTGCATTTTCGTCGGAGGGGAGGTGTACTGTCAGGGTAGTTAGAACGAGTGTTCGATTGAGTCGTACGCCCGTTCCAACGTCCGGGAGAGGTGTTTCGCGGCGCCGGATCCCGGGAGGTGCGGTTCCGCGGACCGCACCGGGTTCCGGGCAGTCGCGAGCCCGGTCCCGTCAGGCAGGACCGTCGTCCGCCGCCCACGACCCCCGGGCGGCGGGCGACGGACCCGCCGGTACGCCGGCCGGGTGTGGTGTGGGGAAGCTCCGCACCCGGCCGGCCCCCATCCGGTGCGTCTTCCTCCGCACCACCCGTTTCCGGGCGCTCGCTCGGCGGATCCGATCCGTCCGGCGGCGCGCCCCACCTCGGTCACGCGGAGGAGACCCATGCCGACCAGTCCGGCTCAGGCACCGACGGTGCCGGCGCACGTGCTGCCGCACCGCACCCCCGCCCAGCTGCTCGCAGTGGCCCGCGACGGGCTCACCGAGGCCGCCCAGACCCGTCCCGACGGCCTCCGCTACGCGGCCGCCCACCTCTCCGCGTTGCGCGCCGCCGCCGCCCTGCTCGCCGCCCGCGCCCGCCCCGCCCCCAGCCGGCGCAACCGGATCACCAGCGTCTGGATCCTGCTCTCCAGCGTCGCCCCCGAGCTCGACGAGTGGGCCCACTACTTCGCCGCCGGCGCCGGCAAGCGCGCCGCCGCCGAGGCCGGTATCCCCCGGGTGGTCACCGCCCGCGAAGCCGACGACCTGCTCCGGGCCGCCGAGCAGTTCGTGACGGTGGTGGAGACCGCGCTCGGCCTGGCACACCAACCGGCACTCGACGGGCTCGCCGCCTGAGCCGGCGGGTCCGGCCGGCGGTGGGAAGCCCGCTGGCCGGACTCGTCGCTCCGTCCGGCGGCGCCCGCCGGACTTCTCTGCTTCAACGACAGGCACAGCACGGGAGCCGTTCCCGTGGCGACACGACGGGGGGTTGGTCCGATGGCGGGCCGCATGGTGGTCGGTTCCGCCGCACTGGCCGAGCTGGTGCGTCCGGCGAGCGCACCCGACCCGGCGGGCGGCCACCGGGTGCTGCCGGTCCGGCCGGAGCTGACCGGGCTGCTGCCCAACCGCGGGCTGCGCCGCGGCAGCACCATCGCCATCGGCGCCGGGCAGCCCGGGCGCAGCGGCGGGACGTCGCTGATCCTGGCGCTGCTCGCCGAGGCGTCCCGGGCCGGCTCGTGGTGCGCCGTGGTCGGGGTGCCCACCTTCGGGGCCGGCGCGGCGGCCGAGGCCGGGATCGCCCTGGACCGGCTGGCCCTGGTGCCGCATCCCGGGCCGGAGTGGCCCACCGTCATCGCCGCGCTCATCGACGGGGTGGACGTGGTGGTCACCGCCGTGCCGACCGCGGTCTCCGCCTCGGTGGCCAACCGGCTGGCCGCCCGCGCCCGGCAGCGCGGCAGCGTGCTCGTCCCGTACGGCCGCTGGGACGGCGCGGACGTCACGTTGCAGGTGGTCCGGGGCGTCTGGGAAGGGCTCGGGCCGGGCCGGGGACGGCTGCGCCGCCGGGAGGTGACCGTCTCCGCGCGCGGGCGCGGCGCGGCGGCCCGGCCCAAGGAGATCAAGGTCTGGCTGCCCGGCGACGAGCTCACCCGGATCATTCCCCGGGTGGCCGGGGCGGGCCGCCCCACCACCGCCGCGGCCCGGCCCGCGGTCGCCGGTCCGACGGTCGCCGCCCCGGCCGACCCGCACCGCCGCGGCGCGCTCACCCTGGTCGGTCCGGCGTGACCGGTGCGCCGGTACGGACGCTGCTGCTCTGGTGCCCGGACTGGCCGGTCCTCGCCGCGGAGATCGTCGACGGGGTGCCCGCCACCGGCCCGGTCGCGGTGCTGCACGCCAACCGGGTGGTCGCCTGCTCCGAACAGGCCCGCGCCGAGGGGGTGCGCCGGGGGCTGCGCCGACGCGAGGCGCAGGGCCGCTGCCCGCAGCTCACCGTCGTCGATTACGACCCCGGCCGGGACGCTCGGGCGTTCGAACCGGTGGTCGCCGCCGTCGAGGAGGTGGCCGCCGGGGTCGAGGTGGTCCGTCCCGGGGCCTGTGCGCTGGCGGCCCGTGGCCCGAGCCGTTACCTCGGCGGTGAGGAGGCGGCGGCCGAGCGGATCATCGAGCACGTCGCCCAGTCCTGCGCGGTGGAGAGCCAGGTCGGCATCGCCGACGGGGTATTCGGCGCCGGGCTGGCCGCCCGGGACGGGCGGATCGTGCCGCCCGGCGGGACGCCGGAGTTCCTGGCCACCCTGCCGGTCGAGGCGCTCGGCCGGCCGGCCCTGGCCGACCTGCTGCGCCGGCTGGGCGTGCGTACCCTCGGGGGCTTCGCCGCGCTGCCCGCCGGTGACGTGCTGGCCCGGTTCGGCTTCGACGGGGCGCTGGCCCACCGGCTCGCCGCCGGGCAGGACCACCGCCCGCTCGCCGTCCGGCAGCCCCCGGCCGACCTGACCGTCACCGCCGACCACGACGAGCCGATCGACCGGGTCGACGCCGCGGCGTTCGCCGCCCGGATGCTGGCCGAGCAGCTGCACGAGCGGCTCGCCGCGTACGGGCTGGCCTGCACCCGGCTCGGCATCGAGGCGGTCACCGCGCACGGCCAGGAGCTGCACCGGGTCTGGCGGCACGACGGCCTGCTGACCGCCGCGGCCATCGCCGACCGGGTGCGCTGGCAGCTGGACGGCTGGCTCTCCGGCAGCAACGGCCGCGCCGGCGCCCGCCCGGCCCGGCCGACCGCCGGGATCATCCGGCTGCGGCTGGTACCGGACGGGGTGCTCGCCCAGGCCGGCCTCCAGCCCGGGCTGTGGGGGGAGACCGGTGCGGAGCGGGAGCGGGCGCACCGCGCGTTGAGCCGGGTACAGGGCATCCTCGGCCCCGAGGCGGTGGTCACCGCCGTGCTCGGCGGCGGCCGATCCCCGGCCGACCAGGTCCGTCTGGTGCCCTGGGGCGACGAACGGCTGCCCGCCCGCCCCGGCCCGCCGCCGCTGCCGGCGGCGCCCACCGGGCCGACTGGCGACGCCGGGCCGGTTGGCGACGCCGGGCCGGTTGGTGGGGCCGGGTCGGTTGGTGGGGCCGGGTCGGTTGGTGGGGCCGGGTCGGTTGGTGGGGCCGGGGTGGTCCCGCCGGCCGGACCGAGTGCGCCGGTGCGGTCGGGTGAGCTGGCCCGACGGGCGCGGTCCGGTGGGGCGGCGCGGTCCGGCCCGCCGCCGTGGCCCGGTCGGCTCCCGCCGCCGGCCCCGGCCGTGGTGCTGCCGACCCCGCTCCTCGCGACCGTGCACGACGCCGCCGGCGAGCCGGTCGTGGTCAGCGCGCGCCTGGCGGTGAGCGCCCCGCCGGCCCGGTTGGTCGTCGGCACCGGTCGCCCGGCGGAGATCGTCGGCTGGGCCGGTCCGTGGCCGGTGGACGAGCGCTGGTGGGCGCCGGCCGAGGCCCGGCGGCGGGCCCGGTTCCAGGTCTGCCTCGCCGACGGCGCTGCCCTGCTGCTGGCGGTCGAGGCCGGTCAGTGGCTGGTGGAGGCGATCTATGACTGAGCCGGTCGGGTGCCGGTGGGGCCGACGCCACCGCCGAGGACAGGAGTGTGCTGCCGGGCCGGCTGGTCCGCCTAGCGCCGGCATGGGCGGCCGGCTGGTCCGCCTGGCGTCGAGGTGGGCGGACCCGCCCCCGCGGTCCGCACCCGCGACAGGTGTCCCGGTGAGCGATATGACTGTCAGGCATATTTATGACTCACCGGTATATCGCTCACCGACCCTGTCGGCGTCTGCGGAGGCGCCGTCGGCGGAGGCACTGTCTGCGGAGGCGCCGTCTGCGGAAGTGGCGTCGGCGGAGGCGCCGTCGCCGGAGGCGCTGCCGGCGGAGGCCGGGCCGGGCCGCCGCCTCCGGCCGGTGGCGCGGGGCGCCGCTGCGCCGCTCGGAGCGGCCCGATGAGCTTCCACAACCCGAAACTGCCCTGGTCGGAGCTGGAACGGGTGCTCTCCGGACGGCCCGGCGACGGCCGGTCCGGCACCGGGCGGGGGTCCGGCGCCGGTCGGGGGGCCCGGGGCGATCGACCGCGCGACGAGCGGCACCTGCACGTGGTGGATCCCCTCGCCGTGGACGCCGACGGCGGCGACTCGCCGGCCTGGAGCCGCAAGCGGCAGCACTACGAGGCGCCGGAGCTGCCCCGCCCGGACGGCACGGTGCCCTACGCCGAGCTGCACGCGCACACCAACTTCAGCTTCCTGGACGGGGCCAGCCACCCCGAGGAGCTGGCCGAGGAGGCCGCCCGGCTGGGGCTCACCGCGCTCGCCGTCACCGACCACGACGGCTTCTACGGGGTGGTCCGCTTCGCCGAGGCGGCCCGCGCGCTGCACCTGCCGACGATCTTCGGCGCCGAGCTCTCCCTCGGGCTGCCCGGCCCGCAGAACGGCGAGCCCGACCCGCACGGCGCGCACCTGCTGGTGCTCGCCCACGGCCACGAGGGGTACGCCCGGCTGGCCACCACCATCTCCCGCGCCCAGTTGCGCGGCGGCGAGAAGGGCCGACCGGTCTACGGCGAGCTGGAGGAGGTCGCCGAGGAGTTGCGCGACCACGTGCTGGTGCTCACCGGCTGTCGCAAGGGGCACGTGCCGGGGGCGCTGTTCACCGAGGGCGTCGACGCGGCGGCCCGGGAGCTGGACCGGCTCACCGCGCTCTTCGGCGCGGAGACGGTGGCGGTCGAGCTGACCGACCACGGTCACCCGGTCGACGCCGACCGCAACGACGCCCTCGCCGAGCTGGCCGCCGCCGCCGGGCTGCCGACGGTGGCCACCAACAACGTGCACTACGCCACCCCCGGCCGGCGCCGGCTGGCCACCACCGTGGCCGCCGTGCGGGCCCGGCGCAGCCTGGACGAGATCGACGGCTGGCTGCCCGCCGCGGCCACCGCGCACCTGCGCAGCGGCGCCGAGATGGCGGCCAGGTTCGCCGCGTACCCGGGGGCGGTGGCCCGGGCCGCCGAGTTCGGCGCGGAACTCGCCTTCGACCTGCAACTGGTGGCGCCGAAGCTGCCGGCGTACCCGGTGCCGCCGGGGCACACCGAGATGAGCTGGCTGCGCAAGCTCACCCTGGACGGCGCCCGGGAGCGGTACGGCCCGCCGGAGGCGCACCCCGAGGCGTACGCGCAGCTGGAGCACGAGCTGCGGATGATCGACGACCTCGGCTTCCCCGGCTACTTCCTGGTGGTCTACGACATCGTCGCGTTCTGCCGGCAGCAGGACATCTACTGCCAGGGCCGGGGCTCGGCGGCCAACTCGGCGGTCTGCTACGCGCTGCGGATCACCAACGTGGACGCCGTCCGGCACCGGCTGCTCTTCGAGCGCTTCCTCGCCCCCGAGCGGGACGGTCCGCCCGACATCGACGTGGACATCGAGTCCGACCGCCGGGAGGAGGTGATCCAGCACGTCTACGCCCGGTACGGCCGGGAGCACACCGCCCAGGTCGCCAACGTCATCTCGTACCGGCCCCGGTCGGCGGTGCGGGACGTGGCGAAGGCGTTCGGGTTCTCGCCCGGCCAGCAGGACGCCTGGAGCAAGCAGATCGACCGCTGGGGGTCGGTCGCCTCGGTGGACGTGGCGGACATCCCCGAGGAGGTGGTCGCGTACGCCAACGAGCTGCAGACGTTCCCCCGGCACCTGGGCATCCACTCCGGCGGCATGGTGATCTGCGACCGCCCGGTGATCGAGGTCTGCCCGGTGGAGTGGGGCCGGATGCCCGGCCGCAGCGTGCTCCAGTGGGACAAGGACGACTGCGCGGCGGTCGGGCTGGTCAAGTTCGACCTGCTCGGCCTCGGCATGCTCTCCGCGCTGCACTACGGCTACGACATGATCGGGACGACCCTCGACCTGGGCGACATGACCCTGGACGACCCGGAGGTCTACGACATGCTCTGCCGGGCCGACTCGGTCGGGGTGTTCCAGGTGGAGAGCCGGGCGCAGATGGCCACCCTGCCCCGGCTCAAGCCGCACTGCTTCTACGACCTGGTGGTGGAGGTGGCGCTGATCCGGCCCGGCCCGATCCAGGGCGGCTCGGTGCACCCGTACATCCGGCGCAAGAACGGCCAGGAGCCGGTGACGTTCGCGCACCCGCTGATGCGCAACGCGCTGGAGAAGACCCTCGGCGTACCGCTGTTCCAGGAGCAGCTCATGCAGCTCGCCATCGACCTGGCCGGCTTCGACGCGGCCGGCGCCGACCAGCTGCGCCGGGCGATGGGGGCCAAGCGCTCGGTCGAGCGGATGGCGCAGATCGCCGACCGGCTCTACGCCGGGATGGCCGAGCGGGGCATCACCGGCGAGCTGGCCGACGACGTCTACCGCAAGCTCACCGCCTTCGCCAGCTACGGCTTCCCGGAGAGCCACGCGATGAGCTTCGCCTACCTGGTGTACGCCAGCTCCTGGCTCAAGCGCTACCACCCGGCGCCATTCCTGGCCGCGCTGCTCAACGCGCAGCCGATGGGCTTCTACTCGCCGCAGACCCTGGTCGACGACGCCCGCCGGCACGGCGTGGAGGTACGTCGTCCGGACATCAACGCCAGCGGCGCCAAGGCGGTGCTGGAGTCGACGCCGGAGACCCGGTGGGGGAGCCAGCCGGGGGAGCCGCCGCACGCCTGGGGGCTGGGCGGGCCCGCGGTCCGGCTCGGGCTGGGCAGCGTGCGTACCCTCGGCGAGGACGTGGCCGAGCGGATCGAGGCGGAGCGGACGGCGCACGGGCCGTACCGGGACATGCCGGACCTGGCCCGGCGGGTGGGCCTCACCGCCGCGCAGCTGGAGGCGCTGGCCACCGCGGACGCCTTCGCCTGCTTCGGGCTGACCCGGCGGCAGGCGCTCTGGGCCGCCGGCGCGGCGGCCCAGGACCGGCCGGGCCGGCTGCCCGGCACGGTGACCGGCGCGGCCGCGCCCACCCTGCCCGGGATGGAAGCGGTGGACCGGCTCGTCGCCGACGTCTGGGCGACCGGCCTGTCGCCGGAGAGCCACCCGGCCCGGTTCATCCGCGACCGGCTCGACGCCCTGGGCGCGGTGCCGATCGCCCGGCTCGGCCGGGTGGATCCGGGGCAGCGGATCCGGGTCGGCGGGATCGTCACCCACCGGCAGCGGCCGGCGACCGCGGGCGGGGTCACCTTCCTCAACCTGGAGGACGAGACCGGGATGCTCAACGTCACCTGCTCGCCGGGGCTGTGGCAGCGCTACCGCCGGGTGGCCCGGACCAGCGCCGCGCTGGTGGTGCGCGGCCGGTTGCAGCGGCACGAGGGGGTCATCAGCCTCACCGCCGACCGGCTGGACGCGATCGAGCCGCCGGTCACCCCGGCGTCGCGCGACTTCCGCTGACGGCCCCCGCCGCTCCCAAGAGGCAACCGGCAGACCGCGGGGTCGTTCAACAGCGATGCGGCATGGTTCTACGTGATCCATTTGTTCCAGGAAGCGTTCCAGTTCCTGCACATGGGCTTCGCCTCGGCGATGGCCTGGCTACTCTTCGTGATCATCCCGGTGATCACCGTGGTACAGGTGAAGCTCAGCAACCGGTTCGTGTACTACGAGGGGGAGGACCAATGAGCGAGTCGTACCACGGGGTGGCCAACAGCCGGCGGACCCGGCTGAGCGCCGACTGGCACCCCCACCAGTGCGAGGCCCGGGAATACCCGGTGACCGAGGGTCCGGTGGCCAACGCCCGGCGTTCCCGGGCGGAGGAGGACCCCGAGGGCGGGGCCGACTCGTGAGCGCGCCGAGCGAGCCGGGGTGGCGAGCTGAGGTGGCACGGTGAGCACCACGGCCACCCCGGGCGCCGGCACCGCCGTACCCGAGATCGGGGCCGGTGGCGCCGGCGACCCGGCGGCCGCCGGCACTTCGTCGAGGGCATCGCCACCACCGGCCGCAAGGGGTGACTGGCGCCGGTGACTAGGCTCGACCGGGTGGAGCAGACTCGAACGCTGACCCCCCGCACCGCCGTCATCTGGGCGGTGCTCCGGGGCGAGCTGGACCGCCGCCCCGGCGAGCGGCTCACCGTGCTCGACGTCGGCGGCGGGACCGGCGGGTTCGCCGTCCCGCTCGCCGAGGCCGGCCACCAGGTCACCGTGGTCGACGCCAGCCCCGACGCGCTCGCCGCGCTGACCCGCCGGGCCGCCGAGGCCGGGGTGGCCGATCGGGTACGCGCCCTGCAGGGCGACGGTGACGCGCTCGCCGGGCTGGTCGAACCGGCCACCGTCGACCTGGTGCTCTGCCACTCCGTCCTGGAGGTCGTCGACGACCCCGCTCCGGTGGTCGCCGCCCTCGCCGCCGCGCTGCGCCCGGGCGGCGCGGCCAGCGTGCTGGTCGCCGGGCGGGCCGCCGCCGTGCTCGGCCGGGCCATGAACGGCCACCTCGACGTGGCCGCCGCGCTCGCCGCTGACCCGCACGGCAGCGCCGGCCCGCGGGACACCCTGCGCCGGCGTTACGACGCCGACGGCGCCGCCGCGCTGCTGGCCGCCGCCGGGCTCACCGTCGAGGAGGTCCACGGGGTACGCGTCCTCGCCGACCTGCTCCCCGCCGCCGTCGCGGACGGCCAGCCGGCCGCCCTGGTCGAGCTGGAGCGGGCCCTGGCCGCCCGGTCGCCGTACCGGGACCTCGCTGCCCAGCTGCACCTCTTCGCCCGCCGCCCGGCATGACCGCACCGTCGGTCGGGCCGCTCGACCCGGTCGCGCCCCGCTACGGCGGCGGCAGCCTCGCCGACGTGCTGCCCAGCGCCCTCGCCGTGCTCGGGGTGCCCGGCGCGGTCGACCTGCTCGGGCTGACCCCCCGGCTGGCCGGGGTACGCCGGATCGCCGTGCTGCTGGTCGACGGGCTCGGCTGGTACCAGATCCCCGCCGCCGCCCGGTACGCGCCGACGCTGGCCGGCCTCGCCGCCACCGTCGGCACTCCGCTCACCGCCGGCTTCCCCTCCACCACCCCGACCAGCCTGGTCAGCCTCGGCGCCGGCGCCGCACCCGGGGCGCACGGGGTGCTCGGCTTCAAGGTCCGGGTTCCCGGCACCGACCGGGTGCTGAGCCACATCGAGTGGGCCGGCGACCCGGACCCGCTGACCTGGCAGCCCGTCCCCACCCAGTACGAGCGGGCCCGCGCCGCCGGGGTCGCGGTCACCGTGGTCAGCCGCCCCGAGTACGCCGGCACCGGCCTCACCCTCGCCGCCAACCGGGGCGGCGACTACCGGGGCGCCGCCGGCGTCGACGCGCTCGCCCGGCATCTGCTCGCCGCCCTTGCCGCCGGCGCCGGCCCCACCCTGGTCTCCGGTTACCACCCCGACCTGGACCGGCACGGCCACCTCAGCGGCGTCGACTCGGCACCCTGGCGGCTCGCCGCCGCCGAGGTGGACCGGCTGCTCGCCCGGCTGGTCGACGGGCTGCCGCCGGACGCCGCGCTGCTGGTCACCGCCGACCACGGCCAGCTCAACGTGCCGTCCGCCGACCGGTTCGACTTCGACACCGATCCGCGGCTCCGGGCCGGGGTGCGGGTGATCGCGGGCGAGCCCCGGGTCCGTTACCTGCACGTCGAGCCCGGCGCGACGGCCGACGTGCTGGCCGCCTGGTCGGCGGTGCTGGGCGACGCCGCCCGGGTGACCACCCGAAGCCAGGCGGTGGCCGCCGGCTGGTTCGGGCCGGTCCCCGAGGGGCACCTGGGCCGCATCGGCGACCTGGTGGTGGTGTGCCGCGACACCTACGCCGTGGTCGCCACCCGCTCGGAGAAGCCGATGGAGTCGCGGCTGGTGGCGTACCACGGCGCGGACACGGCGGCCGAGATGACCATTCCGCTGCTCGTCGTCCGGGGCTGACCGGCCGGGCTGTCCGACCGGGCGGCTAGCCTGCGGGGATGGGCCGCAGCCAGTCGTTGCCCCGGGGCGGCGATCCGCGCTTCGGGCCGGACGCCGATGACACCGGCTGCACCATTTTGCACGTCGACATGGACGCCTTCTTCGCCTCGGTCGAGGTGCGCCGCCGTCCGGAGCTGCGTGGCCGGCCCGTGGTGGTCGGCGGCATCGGGCCGCGCGGCGTGGTCAGCTCCGCCAGCTACGAGGCCCGGCGGTACGGCGTGCGCAGCGCGATGCCCACCGCGCGGGCCCGGGCGCTCTGCCCGCACGCCGTCTACCTGCCGCCCGACTTCGCGCAGTACACGGCCGCCTCCCGGGCCGTCATGCGGATCTTCCGGGACGTCACCCCGCTGGTCGAGCCGCTCTCGCTGGACGAGGCGTTCCTCGACGTGGCCGGCGCCCGCCGGCTCTTCGGCTCGCCGGCGGACATCGCCCGGCTGATCCGCCGCCGGGTCGCCGAGGAGCAGGAGCTGACCTGCTCGGTCGGGGTGGCGCCGAGCAAGTTCGTGGCCAAGCTCGGCTCCACCCGGGCCAAGCCGGACGGCCTGCTCGTGGTGCCGGTGGCCCAGGTGCTCGACTTCCTGCACCCGCTTCCGGTGGCGGCGCTCTGGGGGGTGGGGGAGCGCTCCGCCGAGGCGCTGCGCCGGCTCGGCCTGGCCACCGTCGGCGACCTCGCCGAGGCGCCGCCGGGCCTGCTCCGCCGGGCGGTCGGCGCGGCGTCCTCGACGCACCTGCACGAGCTGGCCTGGGGGCGGGATCCGCGCCGGGTCAGCCCGGAGCACGTGGAGAAGTCGATCGGGGCGGAGGTCACCTTCGACATCGACGTCGTCGACCCGCTGGAGATCCGCCGGGCGCTGCTCGCCCTCGCCGAGAAGGTGGGTGTCCGGCTGCGCGCCGCCGGGCAGGTTGGCCGGACGGTGTCGCTCAAGGTCCGGCTGGCCGACTTCCGCACGGTCAACCGGTCCCGCACCCTGGCCGTGCCGACGGACACCGCCCGGGAGATGTTCGACACCGCCTGGGCGCTCTGGACCATCCTCGACCCGGGGGAGCCGATCCGCCTGGTCGGCGTCCGGATGGAAGGGCTGGCCGCCGCCGGCGAGACGCCGCGCCAGCTCACCCTCGGCGCGCCCGAGCGCGGGTGGCGGGAAGCGGAGGCGGCCGCAGACGCCGCGGCCGCCCGATTCGGGCGATCCGTCATAGGTCCGGCCAGTCTTCTCGGCAAGCGTCATCCGGGTCGAGACGAAAATCCGACCCGGCCATAGGTCGTCCCGCTTTCCGACGCGCGAGGGCCCTCGTAGACTTGCGGGTAAGCAGCCGGTTGGCTGCCACGGTCTGTCGGCCCGCGCGGGCCGACCAACGTGACCGGGGAGGAGTGCCGTGCCGCTCTCGGAGCACGAGCAGCGGCTGTTCGAGCAGATCGAGCGGTCGCTTGCCGAGGACCCCAAATTCGCCTCGGCCGTGCGCGCCAGCGACCCGCGTTTCCAGACGCGGCGTCGCCTGCTCGTCGCTGCCGGCGTGGTCATTGCTGGTCTGGCCCTGTTGGTCTACGGCGTCGTGATCACCACCCCGCTGCTGTCAGTGGCGGGTTTCGTCGTCATGTTGGCCGCGCTGGGCTACGCGGTGCAGTCGCACCGCCGGGCCCAGTCACCCGACCTGCACGTGGTGGGCGGCACGACGAGTCGCCGTCGCCCCCGTGGTCGTACCGGCCGGCGGGGCTCATTCCTCGACCGGATGGAGGACCGCTGGCGGCAGCGCCCGGAGGGCCACCGCTGAGCACGCCTCGCCCCTGACGGGGTGACGCGACGACGCCTCGTCGGAGTTCCGGCGAGCGTGGTCGCACCGTAATGCCTGCTGCCCTCGTCCGGGGAGCCGTTGCCGGCCGCCCCGCTTCCCGTGCCGCTCACCGCTGCACGCCCCCAGGCCGTCCGGGCCGACCCCGGTCCCTCCCGGCGCCCGCGGACGCCGGAGGAGAGTCCCGGTCGAGTGCAGACCTGGGGCGGCGGGCGGTGTCCCGTCCGCCGGCGGGGGAGCGCCGGCGGACGGGACCCGGTCAGCGGGCCACGCGGCCGGCCAGCAGGCGACGCGGATTCCACCGCAGCAGGCGGTGCCGCACCTGGCCGCCGGTCGTCACCAGCCCGGTGGACGTGTCCGAAATGGCGCGCTGCCAGCGCTGCAGCACCGACGGCGGCAGCATCACAGCCAGCAGCCGGGTACGCCGGTCCGCCCGAGCGGCGAGCGCGCCACGTACCCGCCGCAGCGCCGGGTGGAGTTCCTCGCCGGTCAGCGGATCGCGCGCGTACCGGGCCCGCTCCTCGGCCCGGCCGAGCAGCCGGACCGCGCCGGCCGCCGCGCCATCCTCGGTGAGGGCCTCCCGGACCAGCCGGTCGGCGGTCGCCCGGGGTGTCTCCGTGCGGTCCACCGGCACCCGGAAGTCGACCAGCGTGTCCAGCAACTCGTCCCAGGCCGCGTGCGCGTCGGCGCGGGCCCGGTCGGCGTCCACCCCGACCATCACCTCGCGCGTCCCGCCCGGCGCGCCGGGGGCGGCGTCCAGCACGGTGGCCGCCGGCGCGTGCGCCCGCCCGCGCCGGCGCCGGCGCAGCGCCCGGCGCAGCAGCGCCGGCATCGCGAGCAGTGCCAGCAGGGCCAGCGCGCCGGCCGTCCACCACGGCCAGACCGGGGCCTGCCGGGTCGATCCGCCGTCGCCGACGCTGAGACCGCTGTCGGTCTCCTTGTCGGCCCGGTCCGGCCCGTCCGGCCCGGCCGACGGGTCGACCGCGCCCGGGGCGGACGAGCTGCCCGGCGCCGGGGTGTCCTCCTGCGGGGAGTCGGTGTCCGGCGCCCAGGCCGAGCGGATCGAGCCCGGCACGCTCGTCGCCGGAGTGGCGTCGAACGGCACCCAGCCGATCCCGCCGAAGAAGACCTCGGTCCAGGCGTGCAGGTTGCGGTTGGTCAGCACGTACGTGCCGCTGCCGGAGTTGCTGCCGTTGGTGAAGCCGAACGCCACCCGGGCCGGGATGCCGGCTCGGCGGACCAGCCACGCCAGCGCGGCCGCGTACTGCTGGCAGAAGCCGACCTTGGTGGCGAGGAAGTCGGTGATGTCCTCGCCGCTCGTGCCGCCCTTGGTGGACAGCGAGTAGGAGAAGCCGTTCTCGACCGAGAAGTGGCCGTAGATGGCCCGTACCTTGTCGTAGTCGTTCTGCTTGCCCTTGACCAGCTGGTCGACCAGCTTGTCGACCTCCCTCACCACCGGAGCGTTGGTCTGCTGGCGCAGCACCGGGTCGTCGGCGGAGAGCGACGGCGCCGCGCGCAGCGCCGCCGGGCTGAACGTCGAGCGGATGTAGTCGAACTGGTAGCGCTTGCCCCGGGCGTTCTCCCGGTGGGAGAAGATGATCTGCATGTTGGGGTCGTAGAGCCAGCTCCCGCTGAGATCGTCGACCTTCACCGGCTCGGCGTAGACCGGCAGGAACGGCATGTCGAGTTTCTTGGTCACCTCGACGGTGGCCCGGTAGTGCTGCTGCTCGACGCCCCGGCCGGCCCGCTCGGTCGGGTCGGGCAGGCCCCGGCTGGCCGGTTTGCCCGTCGGCACGCGTACCCGGAAGCCGTCCGGCCGCAGCTCGTCGGCCACCCCGAAACGCAGGTAGAACGGGGTCGACTCGGTGGTCGTGACCTTGACCAGGTCAGCCACCTCGGACTGGTTGAGCTGGCCGCTCAGCGCGGCGAACAGGTCGATCCGGCCGGGGCTGCCGCCCTGGCCGGGGCGCCCGGTGCCGTCGCCCGTCCCGGAGCCGACGGCGTCCATCAGGCCGCCGGTCATCCCCGGCACGGCCAGCGGCAGCGCCACGGCCAGCGCGACGCCGACCACGGCCAGCCGCCGGCCCGCCGCGGCCAACGGGGAGGCCTCCCACACGTCCACATCGCGGCCCTCGCCGGTGAACCGGCGACCGAACCGGCGTACCCGGTCGACGTTGTCGGTGACCAGCAGCCAGAGATAGCCGGAGGCGCCCACCACGAACGGGGTCGCCGGGACGCTGTCCACGTAGACCGCCACCGGCACCGAGTAGATCGCCAGCATCGGCAGGCCCGCCAGCGCCGGCCGGCGCAGCCCCACGCTCAGCACGTCGACCAGGACGGAGACCCCGCCGATGCCGAGCACCGTGAGGAAGAGGAGCGAGTCGACGTCGGGCACCTGCACGCCGTACGACCGCATGTCCTGCAGCGACGCGCCGAGCAGGTCGGCGAAGTGGCCGAAGGTGGCCGGGGTGGGCAGGAACGCGAGCAGCTCGGTGCCGCCCGGGAAGATCCAGGTGAGAGCGAGCAGCAGGCCGGCGAGCATGCCGATGACCTGACCCCACAGCGGCGCCCGGGCCAGCCGGCTCAGCGCGGCCGCGCCGGCCACCACCGCGACCACGATGGCCGCCTGGATCAGCCACGTCCAGCGCTCGAAGATGGCGGACAGCGGCGCCGCGGCCAGCAGGGTCGCCGCGGCGGCGACGAAGCCGAGGTTCCGGTGCGCGGTCACGAGATCGTCCTTCCGGTCATCGCACGCCGCCGGCCACCGTCTCGGCGAGCGCCGCGCGCAGCGCGAAGCCCTGCGAGCCGCGGGCCGCCTGCGGCCACAACACCGGCAGCCGGCCGCCGTGGTCCACCCCGATCACCCGCCAGCCGCTCTGCAGCAGGGCGAGCGCCGCGGCGCCGTGCGCGTGTTCCGCCTCGGCCCGGGCCTTCTGCGGGAGGTTCAGCCAGGTGGAGCTGTCCAGCACGAAGCCGACGCAGGTGGCGCCGTTGCCCCGCAGCCCGCCGAGCAGCTCCGCCTCGGCCGTGCTCAGCGAGCCGAACAGGGCGATGATCAGCCCGCCGTCGGCCCGCTGCCGGACCCGCTGCACCAGCGTGGTGATCTCGCCGCGCTGGTCCAGCCGGACCTCGGCGAGATGGTCGAGGAGCAGGCCCTCGCCGCCGCCCTCGGTGGCGTCCACGTCGGCGCCGGAGCCGGTGACCAGGCGCAGCTTGTACCCGGCCTGGCGCAGGTGCACCGCGATGCTGGCCGCGGCGGAGACCGCCCACTCGAAGCTGGCCGTCGGCCCGTCGCCCCGGTGGCCGAAGGCGCGGGTGTCCAGCACGACCGTGGCCCGGCTCTCCCAGGGCTGCTCCTCGCGGCGCACCATCAGTTCACCGGTGCGCGCGGTGGACTTCCAGTGCACCCGGCGCAGGTCGTCGCCCACCCGGTACTCCCGGGTGGCCGCGTCGTCCTCGCCGTGCACCGCCACCGAACGGGCCCGGCTGTCGCCGCTGCCGGCGTACTCGCCGGGCAGGCGGACCGTGGGCAGCGGGGTGACCTGCGGGATGACGGTGAGATGGTCGGTGCTGGGGAAGGCGGGGCTGAGCTCGCAGAGCCCGAACGGGTCGGTCATCCGGACCACCAGCGGCCCCACCTCGTACCGGCCGCGCACGTCGGCCCGGACGGTGTACGCCACCGAACTGGCCTGGTGCGCGCCGAGCCGCTCCAGCACCACCCGCGGCCGGCTGCCCAGGGCGTACGGCAGCCGGTCCTCCAGCAGCAGGGTGCCGGTGGGCAGCCGGGACAGGTTCTGCAGCCGCAGCACCACCCGGGAGCTCGCCCCGACCGGCACCCGGTGCGGCTCGAGCGACCGGTTGCAGGCCAGCTTGTACCGGCTGCGCCCGACGTACGCCGCCGCGAGCAGCGGCAGGACGGCGAGCAGGACGGCCACCCGGAGCAGGTCCTTCTCGCCGAGGATGCCGGCGGAGACCGCGGCGGCCACCGCGGCCGCCAGGAACGAGCGGCCCCGGGTGGTCAGCCCGCGCAGCCCGTCGCGCACCTCACGGCCTCCGGGGCTCGAACGGCCCGCGGCCGTTGCCGCCGGCGGGCCGGGTGTCGTACGGGGAACGCTTGCGGTCGTGCGGCAACGGCAGCCGGTGCACCAACTCCGCGACGATCGCGTCGGTGGTGCGCCGGGCCAGCTGCGCGTCGGCGGTGGGAATGATCCGGTGCGCCAGCACCGGCACGGCGAGCGCCTGGAGGTCGTCGGGAAGGACGTAGTCGCGCCCCTCCAGCGCGGCCACCGCGCGGGCCGTGCGCAGCAGCTGCAGGGTGGCCCGGGGGGAGGCGCCGAGTCGCAGGTCCGGGGCCTCGCGGGTGGCGGTGACCAGGTCGATCGCGTACTGCTTGACCACGTCGGCGACGTGCACCTGCCGGACGGTCGCGATGAGCTGGCGCACGATGGCCGCGTCGGAGACCGGGCGCAGCTGGTCCAGCGGGTCGGTGGCCCCGTGACCGTCCAGCATGGCCAGCTCGGCGCCGACGTCCGGGTAGCCCATCGCGATCCGGGCGGTGAACCGGTCGCGCTGCGCCTCGGGTAGCGGGTACGTCCCCTCCATCTCGATCGGGTTCTGCGTCGCGATCACCATGAACGGGGTCTGCAGCTGGTAGGTGACCCCGTCGACCGTGACCTGCCGCTCCTCCATGCACTCCAGCAGGGCGGACTGGGTCTTCGGCGAGGCCCGGTTGATCTCGTCGCCGACCACCAGGTTGGCGAAGACCGCGCCGGGGCGGAACTCGAAGTCGTGCGTCTCCTGGTTGTAGACGCTGACCCCGGTGACGTCGCTGGGCAGCAGGTCGGGGGTGAACTGGATCCGGCGCACCGTGCAGTCGATCGAGCGGGCGAGGGCCTTGGCCAGCTTGGTCTTGCCGACGCCGGGGACGTCCTCGATGAGCAGGTGGCCCTCGGCGAGCAGCACGGCCAGGGCGAGCCGGACGGTGGCCGTCTTGCCCTCGATGACCTGCTCGATGTTGGTCACGATTGCTTCGCTGGCGGCGCGGAACTCGTCGTGCGGCAGCAGACCGCCCACCTCGTCCCAGGTCTGTTGTGTCACGGGCCTCCTCCTCGTCGCCGGACGGCAGCTCTGTATTAGAGCACCTGGACCCGCCGTTGGGTTCGCGTCGTACGAGCCTCGTTTGCCGCAAAAATCTCACTGGCCTCTCAGGCTAACCATGTTTGTCGTGATCGCCGACCCCCGCAGCCAGTCGGTCGGTTACGCCCGGAATATTCGCCGGACGGGGGACGCATGCCCGTTTGCGGCACGATGACCAGAGTCCCGCCGGGCACCGGCCGGCGGCGGGCGACGGGACCGGGGGAGGACGCGGCGGCGGGCCGGACGTGCCCCCCGCGGGCCGGCGGGGCGGCGGGGCCGTCCCCGCGCGGGGTACACTGCCGGTCATGGCCGGAGTCTTCCTGCTTCTTACCGGGCCGTGCTGATGCGCTGAGCGCGCGACAGCACGGCGGCCCCTCCTGCGTGAGGGGCTTTTTTGTGCCCTGAGCAGACCTCCCCATATCCGACATGAAGCGCCGAGGAGACGCCATGAGTGAGGCAGCCGCACCGGCGACCGACATTCCCCCGTTCCGGTACACCGCCGCCCTGGCCGACGAGATCGAGCACCGGTGGCAGGGCACCTGGGCCCGGGAGGGAACCTTCCACGCGCCGAACCCGACCGGGCCGCTGGCCGATCCGGACCACCCCCGGGCGGGCGCGGAGAAGCTGTACGTGCTGGACATGTTCCCGTACCCCTCCGGTGCCGGCCTGCACGTCGGCCACCCGCTGGGCTACATCGGCACCGACTGCTTCGCCCGCTACCAGCGGATGGCCGGGCGCAACGTGCTGCACGCGATGGGCTTCGACGCGTTCGGCCTGCCCGCCGAGCAGTACGCGGTGCAGACCGGCACCCACCCGCGGACCACCACGGTGGCGAACATCGAGCGGTACAAGGAGCAGCTGCGCCGGCTGGGCCTGGCCCACGACGAGCGGCGCACGGTGGCGACCATCGACACCGACTTCTACCGCTGGACCCAGTGGATCTTCCTGCAGATCTTCAACTCCTGGTACGACGCGGAGGCCGGTAAGGCCCGCCCGATCGCCGAGCTGATCGCCGAGTTCGAGGGAGGCAACCGGTCCACCCCGGACGGCCGCCCCTGGGCGGAGCTGACCGTGGCCGAGCGGCGGGCGATCGTCGACGACCACCGGCTGGCGTACGTCTCCGAGGCGCCGGTGAACTGGTGCCCGGGGCTGGGCACCGTGCTGGCCAATGAGGAGGTCACCGCCGACGGTCGGTCCGAGCGGGGCAACTTCCCGGTGTTCAAGCGCAACCTGAAGCAGTGGATGATGCGGATCACCGCGTACGGTGACCGGCTGCTGGACGACCTGGACACCCTGGACTGGCCCGAGCCGATCAAGCTGCAGCAGCGCAACTGGATCGGCCGGTCCACCGGCGCGCACATCGACTTCCCCACCACCCTGGAGCCGATCCGGGTGTTCACGACCCGGCCGGACACCGTCTTCGGCGCCACCTACATGGTGCTGGCGCCCGAGCACGAGCTGGTCGACGTGCTGGTCCCGGCGGCCTGGCCGGCGGGGACGAAGGACGCCTGGACCGGTGGGCACGCCAGCCCGCGGGCGGCCGTCGAGGCGTACCGGAAGGCCGCCGCGGCCAAGACGGACGTGGAGCGGCAGGCCGACACCAAGGAGAAGACCGGCGTCTTCGTCGGCGCGTACGCGACCAACCCGGTCACCGGCGGGCAGATCCCGATCTTCATCGCGGACTACGTGCTGGCCGGTTACGGCACCGGCGCGATCATGGCGGTGCCCGGGCAGGACGAGCGGGACTGGGCCTTCGCCGAGGTCTTCGACCTGCCGATCGTGCGGACCGTGCAGCCGGCCGAGGGGTTCGACGGCAAGGCGTACACCGGGGACGGCCCGGCGATCAACAGCGCCGCGCCGGACCGCGGCCTGGACCTGAACGGCCTGGGGGTCGCCGACGCCAAGGCGACGATCATCGCCTGGCTGGAGGCGAACGGGTACGGCGCCGGCGCGGTGACCTACCGGCTGCGCGACTGGCTGTTCTCCCGGCAGCGCTACTGGGGCGAGCCGTTCCCGATCGTCTACGACGAGACCGGGGGCGCCATCGCGCTGCCCGAGTCGATGCTGCCGGTCGAGCTGCCCGAGGTGGACGACTTCTCGCCGAAGACCTTCGACCCGGAGGACGCCGACAGCAACCCGGAGACCCCGCTGTCGCGTCGCCGCGACTGGGTGGAGGTGGAGCTGGACCTGGGTGACGGGCCGAAGCGCTACACCCGGGAGACCAACGTGATGCCGCAGTGGGCCGGCTCCTGCTGGTACGAGCTGCGCTACCTGGACCCGACGAACACCGCGCGCTTCGTCGATCCGGCGAACGAGGCGTACTGGATGGGGCCGCGCGGCGCGGGCGACTGCGGCGGCACCGACCTGTACGTCGGCGGCGCCGAGCACGCCGTGCTGCACCTGCTGTACGCCCGGTTCTGGCACAAGGTGCTGTTCGACCTGGGGCACGTCTCGTCGTTCGAGCCGTTCCGCAAGCTGTTCAACCAGGGCATGATCCAGGCGTACGCGTTCCGCGACGCCCGCGAGGCCGTGGTGCCCGCGGAGGAGGTCGTCGAGGTCGACGGCCGGTTCTTCCACGGCGAGACCGAGGTCCGCCGGGAGTACGGCAAGATGGGCAAGTCCCTGAAGAACGTCGTCACCCCGGACGAGATGTGCGCGGCGTACGGCGCGGACACCTTCCGGGTGTACGAGATGTCGATGGGCCCGCTGGAGGTGTCCCGCCCCTGGGACACCCGCGCGGTGGTCGGGTCGTACCGCTTCCTGCAGCGGGTCTGGCGGGCCGTCGTCGACGAGACGACGGGCGCGGTGCGGGTCACCGACGCCCCGGCAGACGAGGCGACCCGGCGGCTGCTGCACAAGGTGATCGACGGGGTCCGCGGCGACATGGAGGGCGTCCGGTTCAACACCGCGATCGCCAAGCTGATCGAGCTGACCAACGCGCTGACCCGGCTGGCCGAGACCCCGCGCGAGGTGGCCGAGCCGCTGGTGCTGATGGTGGCGCCGTTCGCCCCGCACATCGCCGAGGAGCTGTGGCGGCGGCTGGGCCACGACACCTCGCTGGCGTACGCGGACTTCCCGACCGCCGACCCGGCGCTGCTGGTCGCCGAGACGGTGACCTACCCGGTGCAGATCAACGGCAAGGTCCGCGGGCGGATCGAGGTCGCCGCCGACGCGGTCGAGGACGAGGTGCGGGCGGCGGCGCTGGCCGCGGTCGCCGGTGCGCTGGCCGGCAAGGAGCCCCGCAAGGTCATCGTGGTGAAGGGCCGGATGGTTTCGGTCGTCGCCTGACCCGCCCGGAGGCGCGACCCGCCCCGGCCGCGCCTTTCGACGCGGAGCGCGCAAATTCCCGGATAGAGTGGCCATCCCACGCGGAATGGCCACTCTTTCCAGGGAAGTGCGCGGACCTTTCGCCGGCGGGCGGCGGGGGCGGGACTTCAGGGCAGGAGGTTGGCGTGCACCGCGGCGCGGTGGTCGTGCAGCCACTCGTGCCAGCGGCGTATGCCGTCGACCGCGCCGGCGGCGCGGAGCCGGCGCATCCCCGGCTCGTCGCGGTCCGCGCCCGCGTCGATGCCCCGCCAGGTGCCCTCGAGCTGCGCGAGCATCAGCTCGACCAGCTCGGCGCGGGGGAGCAACGGGCCGCCAGCCGGGCCCGCGGCATCGTACGCGTCGCAGAGCAGCCGGCAGCGGCGGGCCAGCTCGGCCGGGTCGGCGTCGCCGCCCAGCTCGGCCCAGTGCCAGCCGGCGCAGGCCACGTCCTCGATCCGCCGGCCCGGGCCGGCCAGGTCCCAGTCGAGGAGGGCCACCGGCAGCCGTCCGGCGGGAAGGTCCCGGTACACGGTGTTCTTCGGGGACAGGTCGCGGTGGCAGACCGTCTCGGCGTCGCCGGCCAGCGGGGTGCCGGCGCAGGCGTCGTGCAGCGCCCGGACCAGCTCGGCGAGCCGGGTCAGGGCGGCGTCGGAGAAGTACGCCGGATCCGCGCGCTCCCGCCACGGCACCCGCCCGTCGAGGTGGCTCAGCACCTGCCGACCCTGCTCGTCGGTGCCGAGGTGACGGGGCGCCAGCCCGCCGGCGGTCCGCTCCAGGTGGCGCAGCAGGGCGGCGACGAAGTCGGCGTTGGCCGGCGGGGTGCGGCGGACCGTGTCCCCGATCCGGACCACTGTGCTGATGAAGCCGCCGGGCAGCGGCTCTTCGACCGGCATCAGGTCGGGCCGAGCCGGCGCTGCCGTTCGGCCCGCCACCAGCGGTGGATCAGCACCAGGCTGGCGATCAGGCCGAAGCTGGCCGGCGCCGCGGCGTACCAGTTGACCTGCCCGGGGGAGCTGACCGCCGCGCCGATGGCCGCGTAGCCGAACGCGGTCGGGGCCGAGGCGATCACGCTACCGGCCAGGAAGGGCAGCACGCGGGCACCGGTGGTGCCGTAGCCGTAGCTGACCAGGCCGAAGCCGGCGATCGGCAGCAGCCGGACGGTGACCACCCCGAACACGCTCTGCCGGGCGAACCAGCCGTCCAGCCGGGCCAGCCGGCCGCGGACCCGCTCGGCGACGAAGTCCCGGCCGAGCAGACGGCCCACGGCGAAGCCGAGCGCGGCCGCGAGCAGCGCCGCGCCGAGCGCGTACGCGGCGCCCGCCAGGGGTCCGAAGATCGCGCCGGCGGCGAGCGTGACGAAGGTTCGCGGCACCAGCGCCACCAGCAGCAGCGCCCCGCCGACGATCGCCGCGATCGGGGCGTACCCGTCGAGGGAGTCGGCCAGCCGGGGCAGCTGGGCCGGGTCCGGCCGGGGCACCAGGAGCAGCAGCAGCGCGAACCCGGCGAGCAGGAGCAGCAGCAGGGTGAACCGTCGTGCCGACGGCTGCCCGAGCAGCCGCCGGACGGCGGGGATCATGCCCGGGCGGCGGCCGCCACCGCGGCGCGGCGTTCCGAGCGGAGCCGCTCGGCCCAGGTGTCGTCCAGCGCGGGGAGCTGGTGGATGCCGGTGGCCCAGCGCAGCAGCAGGTCGGCCAGCGCGGGGTTGCGAGCCAGGGCCGGGCCGTGCGAATACGTGCCGAGCAGCTTGCCCCGCCAGGCGCCCTCGGTGGTGCCGTCGTTGCCGACCCCGGCGGTGACCCGGGCCAGCGGCGACACGCCGGGCCCGAGGTGGGTGCGGCCGCCGTGGTTCTCGAAGCCGGTCAGCGCGGGGACGCCCAGCCGGGGGTCGACCTCGCCGGCCAGCTCGCCGACGGCCCGGGTGGGGCCGCGGTCGGAGGAGAGGTCGAGCAGTTCGAGCCCGGCGCACTTGGTGCCCTTGGCGAAGAAGGAGGTGCCGAGGAGCTGGTAGCCGGCGCAGACGCCGAAGACGACCGAACCCTGGGCGACGGCCCGGTGCAGGCCACCGTCGGCGAGCAGCCGCTGGGCGCCGAGCGCCTGCGGGCCGTCCTCGCCGCCGCCGATCAGGTAGATGTCGGCGGTGGCGGGCAGCCGCTGGTCGGAACGGACCTCCAGCACCTCGACCGGCATGCCGCGCAGCTGGGCCCGGCGGGCCAGGATCAGCATGTTGCCCCGGTCGCCATAGGTGGAGAGCAGGTCGGGGTAGATCCAGACGATGCGCAGGCTCTCAGTTGACACGGTCCAGCTCCGCTCGGATGTCCTGGAAGGCGGTGTAGTTGGCGATGACCTCCAGGCGGCCCGGTGGCACCGCCCGGATCGCGTCGTCGAAGGTCCGGACGTGCTGGAACGGCACGCCGTTGACGTCCAACCGGACGGCCAGGTCGTACGCCCGGTCGCCGGTGATCAGCACCTGCCGGCCGCGCAGCGGGGCGAAGTCGACGTCGAAGAGCCAGGAGGTGTCCAGCCCGTCGGGGTCGCGGGCGTTGATGGAGAGCAGTGTGGGCGCCTCGTCGGCCATGTCGAACGCCTCCAGCCAGCTGGCCGGGTTCTTGGCCAGCAGCAGCCGGATGTTGCGCCCGTCCCGGTCCACCTGCGCGTAGCGACCGGCGACCGAGGTGACCGTGCCGAGCCGGGAGACCGCGTCGACCGGGCGTACGCCGAATTCGGCGGCGACCGCGAGGGCGGTCGCCGCGTTGCCGAGGTTCACCTTGCCGGGGAGCTGGAGCTGGATCTTGTGCCAGGCGCCGGTGGGGTCGAGCACGCCGTCGTCCTCGACGGTCCACTGCGGCTCGGGCCGGCGTAGCGCACAGCCGGTGCACCACCACTGGTCGTTCTTGCGGGCGATGGTGGAGCCGCACTCCGGGCAGACCCAGGAGTCGTCGTGCCAGCGCTGGCCCGCGCTGAACCAGCTGACGTGCGGCGGGAAGTGCCCGCGGGCCGGGTCGGCCGGCGGGGTGGCGGCCCAGACGACCATCGGGTCGTCGGCGTTGGCGACCACCCGCACGTCGGGGTGCTGGACCAGCGCGGCGCGCCAGAGCTGCGCCATCATGGCGACCTCCTTGGCGCGGTCGAGCTGGTCGCGGGAGAGGTTGAGCAGCGCCACCACGTGCGGCTCGGTGGCCTCCAGCACCTGGGCGAGGTAGTGCTCGTCGACCTCCAGCACCGCGTACGGGGTGCTCCCGGCCTTCGCCAGCGCGGAGGTGTGGCCGGTGGGCATGTTGGCGCCGAAGGAGTTGGTGGCGACCCGGCCGAGCACCCCGACGGCGGCGGCGGTCAGCCGGGTGGTGGTGGTCTTGCCGTTGGTGCCGGACACCAGCGCGATGGCGCGGCCCGTCGACAGGTGCGCGAGCAGGTCTGGGTCGATCTTGAGGCCGATCCAGCCACCGATCACCGAGCCGTCGCCACGACCCGCGGCCCGCGACAGCGCCGCGGCGGTCCGTGACACAGAGGTGGCCACCTTTGCCCGCAGGGGCATCTTCGCGTCCGTCACCCGAGCGAGGTTACCGGACCGGCGGGCCCGCCAGATCGCCGCCGATGGCGATCCGTTCGGCCGGGCACCCTCGGGCGTCCGGTCGGCGGGCGCTCGGCCGGACGGAGTCGATCAATGTCGGGTAGCGGACGCGCGCTGCGGGCGGTCGCCCCCTCCACTCCGCTCCACCCCCTTTGACGTGCGCTTTTGCCCGCCGAAACGGCGCGCCACGCGGGCGTTTCCGGTTGCGGGTGGAGGGAAGTGGAGTAGAGTGGGGGCCAATGGTGAGGCCGGGAGGGCCGCACCGGCCCGGGGGGTCAGCGGCGCCGCGAACGTCGCTCAGGGCGAGGGGGTTGGGCCGATGTTCCTCGGCACCCACACTCCGCGCCTGGACGACAAGGGCCGGTTGATCCTTCCGGCGAAGTTCCGGGATGAGCTGGCGGGGGGTGTCGTGATCACCAAAGGGCAGGAGCGCTGCCTCTACGTCTTCCCGATGCCCGAGTTCCAGCGGATCGCGGAGCAGTTGCGCGCGCAGCCGATGACGCACAAGGCGGCCCGGGCCTACAGCCGGGTCTTCTTCGCCAGCGCGCACGACGAGGTCCCGGACAAGCAGGGCCGGGTGACCATCCCCGGACACCTGCGCTCGTACGCCGCCCTCGACCGCGATCTGGTCGTGATCGGCGCGAGCACCCGGGTGGAGATCTGGGACAGGGCGGCCTGGGAGGCCTACCTCGCGGAGAGCGAAGACGACTTCGCCGACATCTCCGAGGGGGTGCTGCCCGGCGGTCTGTAGGGCGCGGCGACGCCCGGCGTACTGCGAGATCTCCAGCCGCTTTCGAGTTCCTGGCACCCCTTCCCCGGTGCCAGGCGCACGATCCGTATCGGGGGGCCGCGGCCTCCGGCGGGCGGGAGCGGATGGGGATCTGGCGGTATGGCGAGGCGTCGTGGCGACGACAGGACGCGACAGACGGAAGCGGGTTTCAACCAGTGGGGGTCGACATGGGGGAGCTACGTGGCACGCACGTGCCGGTGCTGCTCGAGCGGTGTCTCGAGTTGCTGGCCCCCGCGCTGGGGCGAAACGGCCGCACCGTCCACGTCGACGCGACGCTCGGCCTCGCCGGCCACGCCGAGGCGGTCCTCGAGGCGCACCCGGACACGGTGCTGATCGGGCTGGACCGGGACACCGAGGCACTCGCCCACGCCCGGGCCCGGCTGGCGCGGTTCGCCGACCGGATCCACCTGGAGCACGCCGTCTACGACGAGCTGCCCGAGGTGCTGGACCGGCTGGGGTACCGGGCGATCGACGGCATCCTCTTCGATCTCGGCGTCTCGTCCCTGCAACTGGACGTGCCCGACCGCGGGTTCGCGTACGCGCAGGACGCGCCGCTGGACATGCGGATGGACCAGACCCGGGGGGTGACCGCCGAGGAGGTGGTCAACACCTACGCCCACCCGGACCTGGCCCGGGTGCTGCGGGTGTACGGCGAGGAGAAGTTCGCCGGGCGGATCGCCTCGGCG
The DNA here is from genome assembly GCF_016598485.1 of Micromonospora coerulea. Lineage (GTDB taxonomy): Bacteria > Actinomycetota > Actinomycetes > Mycobacteriales > Micromonosporaceae > Micromonospora > Micromonospora coerulea. The sequence goes on from NZ_JAEMUW010000006.1 coordinate 158,841, forward strand.
ATCATCCGGGAGCGGGAGCGCGGCCGGATCACCTCGTCGGCGCGGCTGGCCGAGCTGGTCAGGGAGAGCATTCCGGCACCAGCCAGACGAACCGGGGGACACCCGGCAAAGAGAACGTTTCAGGCTTTACGGATCGAGGTAAACAAGGAGCTGGCAGCGCTGGAGGCGGCGCTGCCGGCCGCGCTCGACAAGCTCAACGTGGGCGGCCGCATGGTGGTCCTGTCCTACCACTCGCTGGAGGACCGGCTCACCAAGCAGGCGCTCGCCGACCGGGTCCGCAGTAAGGGCCCGGTCGACCTCCCGGTCGAACTGCCCGGGTCGGGCCCGACGTTCCGGCTGCTCAGCCGGGGCGCCGAGCTCCCCGGGGAGGCGGAGGTGGCCGCGAACCCGCGGGCCGCCTCGGTGCGGCTGCGAGCCGCGGAACGGCTCGACCCGGAGGCGGCCCGGCAGGGGCGTACCGACCGCGAACGGTACCGGCGCCGGGTGAAGGCGATGCACCAACCGGGGACGGGGTCACCGGGATCCGTTGCGGATCCGCGGTCGACCCCCGGGGACGGCAGTGGGACGGACGAAAAGGGGGAGGGGACATGAACGTCAACAGGCGCGACGGCCGGGACACCGGCATCGGGCAGCGCGCACCGCGGTCGGGGGGCCGGACCACGGCGCAGCGCACCACGCGCGGCACGACCGCGACGGCGGGAGCCGACCGGCTCGATCGCCGGGAGGAGACTCGCGCCCGGGGGGCGCGCGAGTTCCCCACCCAGGGCAGCGCCGCGCTGCGGCCGGCCGAGCAGGCGAAGGCCAGCACCGCGACGGCGCCCCGGCTGCGGGTCGCCCCGCCGCCGCCGGTCTCCGTGCCGCGGGCGCCGTTCGTCGGACTGATCCTGGTGCTGGTGGTCGGCGGGGTGCTCGGCATCCTGCTGGTCAACACGAAGATCAATGAGAACGCCTTCCGGCTGGAGAAGCTGCAGCAGCAGCAGGCCAAGCTCGACGTGGACCAGCAGCAGTTGGAGAAGGAGATCGCCGAGCAGAAGGCGCCGGGCAACCTGACCGCCAACGCCCGCAAGCTCGGCCTGGTGGAGTCGGACGACCCGGCGTACATCCGGCTGCCGGACGGCAAGATGATCGGCGTCCCGCACCCGGCGGAGGGCACCCCGGCCGTCACCAGCCAGCAGGGCAACGGAGGGTAGTCAGGTGCCCCCGAGATCGGAGGAACCGCGCCGGGACCCCACGGGCTCCCGGCGCGGCTCGTCCCGGGGCGGCCGGGGCGCCGACCCGCGCTCCGGCGAGCCGGGCGTCGGCGGGATCTCCGACGCCCGGGCGTACACGCCCCGGGGGCGGACCATCCGCGAGGGCGGGGGCGCCGAGCAGCGGCGTACCCCGCGCAGCAGCCGCTCCGGCGACCCGTTCCGGCCCGCCTTGCAGGTGCTCGACGGCGGCCGGGCCGGGGCCACCCGCGCCGGCCGCCGGGAGACCGCCGGGGACGGCCGGGCCGGCGTGGTGCGGACGGTGGCGCCGCGGCCGGTCCGCGAGCCGTTCGACGACGACGACGCCCCGGCGCCCCGCCGCCGGCCGGGCCCGCGCCGGCCGGACCGGCCCGCCGCCGCCCGACGGCCGGCCCGCAAGCCGCGCCGGCCGCCGAAGCTCGCCGACCCGCGTCGCCGGCTGCGGCTGGGCACGGTGCTCACCCTGAGCCTGTTCGCCGCGATCGGCATCCGGCTGGTCTTCCTCCAGACCGTGGACACCCCGGCGTACGCCGACGGCGGGGTCACCGACCGGCTGGCCGTGGTCGACCTGCCCGCCCCGCGCGGCGCGATCTACGACCGGACCGGCGAACCGCTGGCGCACAGCGTCGAGGCGCGGTACGTCTTCGCCGACCCGACCCGGGTGAAGGACCGGTTCGCCACCGCCCGGCTGCTCTCCCCACTGCTCGGCAAGCCGGTCTCCGAGCTGGCCGACCGGATGAAGCAGCGCGCCCTGCCCGGCACGAGGACCCCGTCCCAGTTCGAGTACCTGGCCCGCGGGGTCGACATCCCCCGGGCCAAGCAGATCATGGCGCTGGACCTGGCCGGCATCGGCGTGCACCGCGACGAGCGCCGTGAGGTGCCCGGCGGCGACCTGGGCGCGAACCTGATCGGCTTCGTCAGCCAGGACATGGTCGGGCTGGAGGGGCTGGAGGCGAGGTACGACGACCTCCTCCAGGGCCAGGCCGGGAAGAAGACCTACGAGGTCGGGCAGGGCGACCTGGCCGCGCCGATCCCCGGCGGCTACAGCCGGACCACCCAGCCCAAGCCCGGCAGCTCGGTCCGGTTGACCATCGACCGGGACCTGCAGTTCCAGACGCAGCGGATCCTCAGCGCGCAGATGGCCCAGATCAAGGGCAGCGTCGGCGCGGCCGTGATCATCGACGTGCCCACCGGCGAGGTGCTCTCCCAGGCCAGCTACCCCACCTACGACGCGGCCGATCCCGACCCGAGCAAGCCGGCCGACCGGGAGGACGCGGCGACCAGTTTCGTGGTCGACCCGGGCTCGATCCACAAGGCGATCACCTACGGCGCGGCCCTCCAGGAGGGCGTGATCACCCCGGACACGGCATTCCCCGTCGCCAACACGATCGTCAAGGGCGGCGTCACCTTCCGCGACACCCACCCGGCGAACGGGCGGAAGATGAGCATCCCCGGCATGCTGGCGTTCTCCTCGAACGTGGGCACCATCGAGATCGCCGACAAGCTGGGCCGGGACCGGCTGATCGACTACCAGAAGCGGTTCGGGCTGGGGCAGCCCACCGGTGAGGGGATGCCGGGGGAGGCCCCCGGGCGGTTGCTCCCGGCCGACCAGTGGAGCGGGTCGGCCGAAGGCTCGGTGCCGATCGGTCACAGCGTGGACGCCACGCCGTTGCAGATGGCCGCCGCGTACGCCGCGATCGCCAACGACGGGACGTACGTGCAGCCGCACCTCATCAAGGACGTGATCGGGCCGGACGGCAAGCGGACGCCGGGCCCCACCCCGGTCACCCGGTCCGTGCTCAGCCCGGCCAACGCCGCCACGCTGCGCACCCTGCTGGAGGCGGTGACCACGGTCGACGGTCCGGAGGGCTCGGCCACCGGGCTGGCCGCCAAGGTCCCCGGCTACCGGGTCGCCGGCAAGACCGGCACCGGCCTGCGCTACGCCGACGGCGTGCAGCAGCCCGGCGAGGTCGGCTCGTTCATCGGGATGGCCCCGGCCGAGCACCCCCGGTACGTGGTGGCGGTGTTCGTGTGGAGCCCCGGCGGCGAGGGCGGCGCGGTGGCGGCGCCGGCCTTCCGCGAGATGATGGGCTACACGCTGCGGCACTACCGGGTGCCGCCGTCGGCGGTCGACCGGTCCCCGGAGTTCGAGGTCTTTCCGCGCTGAGCGGGGCGGACGGGACATCATCGGTGAGTGGCGACGAACCACCGGGGCGGCTGTGCGGTCGGAACCGAACGACCGGGTAGGGTCTGACGCCGTGCCCGGCAATCCACGTCCCCGTACCGTGAATCCCGTCCGGCTCGGCGACCTCGCCGCGCGGCTGGCCGTCGCGCCGCCCGAGGGGGCCCCCGACGTGGCCGTGACCGGGGTCACCCACGCCAGCCAGGAGGTCCGCCCCGGTGACCTGTACGCGGCGCTGCCCGGCGCCCGCCGGCACGGGGCCGAGTTCGCCTCGGGGGCGGCCGAGGCCGGCGCGGTGGCCCTGCTGACCGACCCGGCCGGCGCGCGACTCGCCGCCACCGCGGGTCTGCCGACGCTGGTGGTCGACGACCCTCGCGCGGTGCTCGGCGACGTCGCCGCCACCGTCTACGGCGACCCGACGGCGGAGCTGACCGTGATCGGGGTGACCGGCACCGCCGGCAAGACCTCCACCAGCTACCTCATCGAGTCGGGGCTGCGCGCCGCCGGCCACACCACCGGCCTGATCGGCACCGTGGAGACCCGGCTGGGCGATCTGGTAATCGACAGCGTCCGGACCACGCCGGAGGCCACCGACCTGCACGCCATGCTGGCCGTCGCGCGGGAGCGCGGGGTGAGCGCGGTGGTCATGGAGGTCTCCAGCCACGCCCTGGCCATGGGGCGGGTCGGCGGGGTCCGCTTCACCGTCGGCGGCTACACCAACTTCGGCTCCGACCACCTGGACTTCCACGCCGACTCGGCGGACTACTTCGCCGCCAAGGCGAAACTCTTCGACGGGCGGTGTCAGGTCGAGGTGCTCAACCTCGACGACCCGGCGCTGCGCCCGCTGTTCAAGCCGGACACGGTCAGCTTCTCGTCGGCCGGCGACCCGACCGCCACCTGGTGGGCCGCCGACATCACCGGCGAGGGGTACGCCCAGCGGTTCACCGTGCACGGCCCGGACGGGCTGACCCTGCCCACCGCGGTGGCCCTGCCCGGGCGGCACAACGTGGCCAACGCGCTGCTGGCCGTCGCCACCCTGGTCGCCGCCGGGGTGGACCCGGCCACCGCGAGCGCCGGGGTGTCCGCGTGCGGCGGGGTGCCCGGGCGGCTGGAGCTGGTCAGCGGCGAGGCGCCGGTGCGCGGGGTGGTCGACTACGCGCACAAGGCGAACGCGATCGAGGCCGTGCTGGTCGCGCTGCGTGAGCTGAGCATCGGCCGGTTGATCTGCGTGATCGGCGCGGGTGGCGACCGGGACCGGGGCAAGCGGCCGGTGATGGGCGCCGCCGCGGCGGAGGGAGCCGACGTGGTGCTGGTGACCGACGACAACCCGCGCACGGAGGACCCGGCGGCGATCCGGGCCGAGGTGCTCGCCGGGGCGTACGCGGCCGGGACGAAGGCCCGGATCGTCGAGGTGGACGGCCGGCGGGCCGCCATCGCCGAGGCGGTCCGGCTGGCCGAGCCGGGCGACGTGGTGGCACTGCTCGGCAAGGGGCAGGAGCGCGGCCAGGAGATCGCCGGCGAGGTCCTCCCGTTCGACGACCGGGTGGAGCTGGCCGAGGCGCTGCGCGCCCGATTCGGTGACCTGGCGGGTCGACGGTGATCCCGCTGACCCTGGCCGAGGTCGCCTCGGCCGTCGACGGGCGGCTGGTCGCCGCCGATCCGGACGCCCGGGTGACCGGCACCGTGGAGTTCGACTCCCGCAAGGTCATCCCCGGCGGGCTCTTCGTGGCCTTCCCCGGGGAGAAGGTGGACGGGCACGACTACGCCGCCGGCGCGGTCTCCGCCGGCGCGGTGGCGGTGCTCGGGACCCGGGAGGTGCCGGGCGTGCCGATGGTGCTCGTCGACGACACCCTCGCGGCGATGGGGCGGCTGGCCCGGACGGTGGTCGACCGGCTGCCCGGGCTCACCGTGATCGGGCTCACCGGCTCCTCCGGCAAGACCACCACCAAGGACCTGATCGCCCAGCTCACCGTGCGGCTCGGTCCGACGGTGGCGCCGCCCGGCTCGTTCAACAACGAGCTGGGGCACCCGTACACGGCGTTGCAGGCCGGCCCGGAGACCCGTTACCTGGTGATGGAGAAGGGCGCCCGCGGGGTGGGGCACGTCCGCTACCTCTGCGACGTGGTGCCGCCGCGGATCTCCGTGGTGCTCAACGTGGGGGTCGCGCACCTCGGCGAGTTCGGCTCGGTGGAGACCATCGCGCTGGCCAAGGGGGAGCTGGTCGAGGCGCTGCCCGCCGACGGGCTGGCCGTGCTCAACGCCGACGACCCGCTGGTCGACGCGATGGCCGGCCGCACCCGGGCCCGGGTGGTCCGGTACGGCGAGGCGGCGCACGCCGACCTGCGGGCGGTGGACGTGACGCTGGACGCGCGGGGCCGGCCGGCGTACACCCTGGTGACGCCGGAGGGCAGCGCGCCGGTGCGGCTCGGGCTGACCGGCCGGCACCAGGTGTCCAACTCCCTCGCCGCCGCGGCGGTGGCCCGCGAGCTGGGGATGCCCCTGGCCGAGCTGGCCGTCGCGCTGGGCGAGCTGGGGCTGGTCTCGACCCGGCGGATGGACGTCTTCGAGCGCCCCGACGGGGTCACGGTGATCGACGACTCGTACAACGCCAACCCGGCCTCGATGGCGGTCGCGCTGCGGGCGCTGGCGGCGCTGCGCGGGACAGGGCGTACCGTCGCGGTGCTCGGCTACATGGCCGAGCTGGGCGACTTCGAACGGGAGGGGCACCAGCAGGTCGGCCGACTGGCCGCCGAGCTGGGCGTCGACCGGCTGCTCGTGGTGGGCGAGCCGGCGGCACCGATCCACGAGGGCGCGACAGCGGTAAGTGACTGGGGAGGAGAGTCGGTGCTGCTCACCGATCAGGCGGCGGCCGTCGAGGTGCTGCGGGGCGAGCTACGTCCGGGGGACGTGGTCCTGGTGAAGGGCTCCCGGTACCGCACCTGGGAAGTGGCCGACGCGCTGCGCGAGGCCGCCGGGGGGGTCACCCGATGAGGGCGGTCATCGTCGCCATCGGGGTCGCCTTCCTGATCTCGCTGCTCTGCACCCCGATCGCGATCAAGGTGTTCACCCGGCTGAAGGCCGGCCAGCCGATCCGGGCCGAGGGCCCGGCCATGCACCAGGGCAAGAAGGGCACGCCGACGATGGGCGGCGTGGTCTTCATCCTGGCCACGGTGATCGCGTACGTGGCCGGGCACCTCGCCCTGACCACGCTGCCGGACGCCCAGATCGCCCAGGTCGAGCCGACCATCACCGCGCTGGTGCTGCTCGGTCTGATGGTCTTCTCCGGCGCGGTCGGCTTCATCGACGACTTCCTGAAGGTCCGCAAGCGGCACAGCGGCGGCCTGAACAAGCGCGGCAAGCTCGCCGGCCAGATCATCGTCGGCGCGATCTTCGGCATCGTGGCGCTCTACTTCCCGAGCACCATGTACGACGCCACCGGTGCCCGGACCAACGCGGAGACGGTGGGCAGCACCACGCTCAGCTTCATCCGGGACATTCCGGCGCTGGAGATCGGCAAGGTCGCCTCGGTGATCGTCATCATCCTGGTGGTGATGGCGGCCACCAACGGCGTGAACCTCACCGACGGCCTGGACGGCCTGGCCACCGGCGCCTCGGTGATGGTGCTCGCCGCGTACGCACTGATCGCCTTCTGGCAGTACCGGCACTGGTGCGCCGACCCGAACTACACCGAGGCGTACTGCTACGCGGTCCGGGACCCGCTGGAGATCGCGCTGATCGCCGGGGCGGCGGCCGGCGCCTGTGTCGGCTTCCTGTGGTGGAACACCTCGCCGGCGCGGATCTTCATGGGCGACACCGGCGCGCTGGGCCTGGGCGGTCTGATCGCCGGCATGGCGATGTCCACCCGGACGGTCCTGCTGCTGCCGATCATCGGCGGGCTCTTCGTGATCATCACGATGTCCGTGGTGATCCAGATCATCTCCTTCCGGACCACCGGCAAGCGGGTGTTCCGGATGTCGCCGTTGCAGCACCACTTCGAGCTGGCCGGCTGGAGCGAGGTCAACATCGTGGTCCGGTTCTGGATCATCGCGGGCATCGGCGTGGCGATCGCGCTGGGCCTGTTCTACAGCGAGTTCCTCGCCGCGGTGACCTGAGCCGGGACGGCGACGCGGACAGGGAGGGGCCCGGGTGGCTCCTCCCTTTCGCGTTCCGACACGCCGACCGACCGGTTGCGCCACGGGCGGGCCGGCCCAGCCGCGATGATGGGCGGGTGGGGGAGGAACGAGACACCGAGGGCGCGACCGAGACCCAGACCCGCCGACCACCCGCGGTGGCCCGACCGGCCGAACCGCCCGGCGCGTTGTTCGGGCTGGACGCGGCCGGCGGGCTGGCGGCGCTGCGCGGCCTGTTGGCCCGGCCGCTGGCCTCCTACTACCTGCTGCTCTCCAGCGCCGGCCTGCTGTTGCTGATCGGCCTGACCATGGTCTTCTCCGCGACCAGCGTGAAGGACTACGCCGAGGGCGGCGACGCGTCGGCCTCCCTGGTCAAGCAGACGATCTTCGCGGTGATCGGCATCGTCGCGTTCTGGGCCTGCCAGCGGTTGCCGGCCGGCACCTTCCGCGCGCTGGGCCGGCCGGCGCTGGGCGTGGCGGTGGTGCTGCTGCTCGTGCTCAACCTGCTGGTCGCGCTGGAGTCGCTGTTCGAGGTGAAGTCGGTCGGCCCGCTGCACGCCGAGCTGCTCTGGCTCTTCCTGGGGCCGATCCAGGTGCAGCCCGCGGAGCTGGCCAAGTTCGCCCTGGCGCTCTGGGGCGCCCACGTGCTGGCCCGCAAGGGCGCCGCGCTCGGCTGGTGGAAGGAGTTGGCCGCCCCGCTCTTCCCGGTGGTCGGTCTGCTCTTCGTGCTGGTCGGCTACAACGACCTGGGCAGCATGCTCTGCCTGCTGGCCCTGGTCGTCGGGCTGCTCTGGGCGGCCGGCGTCCGGTTGCAGGTCTTCGCCGCGCTCTCGGCGGTCGGCCTGGCCGGCGTCGGCCTGCTGGTCGCCGCGGCCTCGCTGGGCGCCGGCTCCGGCTCGCGCGACGCCGACAACTACCGGCTGGCCCGGCTCACCTCGTTCCTCAACCAGTCCGACCCGGCGAAGTGCTTCGAGACCAACTGCTACCAGATCGTCCAGGCCCGCAACGCCATCGAGCACGGCGGCTGGTTCGGCGTCGGGCTGGGCAAGAGCAGCTTCAAGTTCGGCTGGCTGCCCGAGGCGCACAACGACTTCATCTTCGCGATCCTCGCCGAGGAGTTGGGGGTGGTCGGCTGCACCGTCGTGCTGGTGCTCTTCGCCGTGCTGGCGTACACCGGGTTGCGGATCGCCCGGCGGGTGGAGGACCCGTACCGCCGGCTCGCCGCCGCGGGGGTCACCGCCTGGCTGATCGGCCAGGCCGTGATCAACATCGGTGGGGTGAGCGGGCTGCTGCCGCTGACCGGCGTGCCGCTGCCGTTCATCTCCGACGGCGGCAGCGCCCTGGTGGTGACCCTGGCGGCGGTCGGGATGCTCGCCTCGTTCGCCCGCGCGGAGCCCGACGCGGCCCGAGCCCTGCATGCCCGTCCACCGGCCCGATGGGTCCGACTAGTCTGGGCCCCGTTGCCGCCGCTTCCCGGCCGGCGCCGCCGACCGGCGCCGCCACCGGCCGACCGTGGGTCCGTACCCCGGTCCCGGGTGCGGCGGTCCGACGACCAGGCCGCGGCCCGCGGCGCCCGGCCGAGCCGGGCGCGCGCCGGCACGGCGAGCGAGAGGAGACGCTGATGGGTCCGCTGCGTTCGGTCGTGCTCTGCGGAGGGGGTACCGGTGGGCACATCTACCCGCTGCTGGCCTTCGCCGACTGCCTGCGCCGACACGACCCGGGCGTCCGGATCACCTGCCTGGGCACCCCCAAGGGCCTGGAGAACGAGCTGATTCCGCCGGCCGGCTACGACCTGCGGCAGATCCCGGCCTACCAGCTGCCCCGCTCGGTGAACATGAGCCTGGTCCGCACCCCGGACCGGATGTGGAAGGCGGCCCGCGCGGCGGGCAAGGTGATCGACGAGGTCCAGGCCGACGCCGTGGTCGGCTTCGGCGGGTACGTCTCGGTCCCCGGCTACCTGGCCGCCTGGCGGCGCGAGCTGCCGATCGTCATCCACGAGGTGAACGTGCCCCCGGGCGTGGCCAACCGGCTCGGCATGAAGTTCACCAAGAACGTCGCGGTGGGCTTCCCGCACCAGCCGGTGCAGGCCGAGTCGCTGCGCGACGCCCGGGTGGTCGGCGTGCCGCTGCGCCGGGGGATCGCCGGGCTGGACCGGGCGGCCATGCGGAACGCCGCCCGGGCCCACTTCGGACTCCGCCCCGACCTGCCGGTGCTCTTCGTGGCCGGCGGCTCGCAGGGCGCCCGCTCGATCAACCTGGCGGTCTCCGGAGCGGCCAAGGAGCTGGCCCGCAACGGCGTGCAGGTGCTGCACGTCATCGGCGCCCGCAACGAGCCGGTCTCGGTCCCCACCGACCTGCCGGTGCCGTACGTGACCCTGCCCTACCTGTCCGAGATGGAGCTGGGCTACGCGGCCGCCGACCTGATGCTGGCTCGGGGCGGGGCGATGACCTGCGCCGAGGTGGCCGCGATCGGGCTGCCCGCCATCTACGTGCCGTACCCGCACAGCAACCAGGAGCAGAAGCGCAACGCGCTGCCCGTGGTGGAGGCCGGCGGCGGACTGCTCGTCGACGACGCCGAGCTGACCCCGGACTGGCTGGAGCGGACGGTCATCCCGCTGATCCGGGACCGGCAGCGGCTCGCCGCGATGGGCGCCGCCGCGGCCGGGTACGGCCGGCGGGACGGCGACGTCGCGCTGCTGAACTTCGTCTACGAGGCGGTGGCCCGCTGATGCGGACCGTCGCGACGGGAAGGTGCCTCTCATGAACACCGCGCAGTTCACCCCCGCCGGCACGCTCACCGCGGAGGACCTGGGCCGGATCCACCTGATCGGGGTGGGCGGGGTCGGCATGAGCGGGCTGGCCCGGCTCTTCCTCACCCGGGGCCTGCCGGTCTCGGGGAGCGAGCTGCGGGAGTGGCCGTCCCTGGCCGGCCTGCGGGCGCTCGGTGGCACCATCCACTCCAGTCACGAGGCGACCAACCTCGACGGCGTGGACACCGTGGTCTACTCCTCGGCGATCCCGCAGGACCACCTGGAGATGGTCGAGGCGCGCCGGCGCGGCCTGCGGGTGCTGCACCGCTCCGAGGCCCTGGCCGCCGCGATGACCGGCCGCCGGACGGTGGCGGTGGCCGGTACCCACGGCAAGACCACCACCACGTCCATGGTCACCATGGTGCTCCAGCAGGCCGGCACCGACCCGTCCTTCGTGATCGGTGGGGAGATCTCCGAGGTGGGCTCCGGCGCGCACCACGGGACCGGCGAGTACTTCGTGGTCGAGGCGGACGAGAGCGACCGGTCGTTCCTGATCTACCGCCCGTACGTGTCGATCATCACTAACGTCGAGGCGGACCACCTCAACACGTACGGCGACCTGGCCAACCTGGAGGCGGCGTTCGCCGAGTTCGCCCGGCTCACCGACCCGGACGGGTTCATCATCACCTGCGCCGACGACGCGGGCGGCCGGCGGCTGGCCGAGACGCTGCGCGCGGAGGGCCGCCGGGTGTGGACGTACGGCGAGGCGGCCGACGCCGACCTGAGGCTGAGCGAGATGGCCTCCTCCGCGCAGGGCGTGCGGTACCTGGCCGAGGTCGAGGGCCGGTCGCTGGGCGAGGTCCGGCTGCCGATCCCGGGCCGGCACATGGGGCTCAACAGCGCCGCCGCGGTGCTCGCCGCGTACCTGCTGGAGCTGCCGGTCGAGTCGGCCGAAGCGGCGCTGGGCGCGTTCCCCGGCGTGCGGCGGCGGTTCGAGCGCAAGGGCGTCGCGGACGGCGTGCTGGTCTACGACGAGTACGCCTACCACCCGACCTCGATGACGCTGGCCCTGCAGACGCTGCGTGAGGTGGCCGGGGAGGGCCGGCTGATCGTGGTCTTCCAGCCGTACCGGCTCTACCGGACGCGGGACCTGCAGGCGGAGATCGCGGCGGCGCTCGGCATCGCCGACGAGCTGGTGCTGCTGGAGGTCTTCGGCCCCGGTGAGCTGCGCCAGCCCGGTGAGGGCGCGGCGGCGCTGATCGAGGCGGTGCCGCTGCCGGCCGACCGGAAGGTCTTCGTCGACTCGTGGGACGAGGTGCCCGCCGAGGTGGCCCGGCGGGCCCGCCCGGGCGACGTCGTGGTGACCATGGGCGCGCCGCCCATCTCGCTGATGGGCGACCTGCTGATCGACGCCCTGCTCGCCCGGGCCGGCGGCGCGACGGCCGTGGGCACCGCCGTCGGCGCGGACGGCGCGGCCGCCGCTGCCGGATGAGCCCCGGGCCGGCCCGGGGTCGCACGCCCGGCCCGGACGGCACCGGCCGGCGTGGCCCGGCGCGACGCTGGCAGCTGGTCCGGGCCAACACCGACGCGGTCCCCCCGTCCACCCGGCGGTTCATGGCCCGCGCCCGGCAGCGCCGGATGCGGGCGGCGCTGCCCTGGGCGGTGGTGGCCGGCGTGCTGGGGCTGGCCGGGCTGCTCGCCTGGACCGTGCTGGGCACCGGCCTGTTCGGCGTCCGCGAGGTCCGGGTGGTCGGCGCGAAGCTGGTCACCCCGGTCGAGGTACGGGAGGCGGTGGCGGTCCGGGACGACGAGCCCCTCGCGCGGGTGGACCTGGCGGCGGCCGCCCGGCGGGTGGGCGCGCTGGCGCCGGTGGAGCGTGCGTCGGTGTCCCGCGACTGGCCGGGCACGCTGGTGATCCGGGTGGTGGAGCGGACGGCCGTGGCGGCGGTGCCGCAGGGCGAGCAGTTCGCGGTGATCGACCGCGCCGGGGTGGTCTTCCGGACCGTGCCCCGGGCCCCGGACGGGCTGCCGCTGGTCCGGGTCGGTAGGCCCGCGCCGGACGACCCGGGTACCCGGGCCGGGCTGGCGGTGCTCGCGGCCCTGAGCCCCCGGCTGCGCGCCGAGCTGGTCTCGGTGGACGTGGCCGGGCTGGCCCGGATCACGCTGCGCCTGCGCGACGACCGCACAGTGGTCTGGGGGGACGCCACCCGGGGCGCGGACAAGTCCCGGGTGGCCACCGCGCTGCTGGGTCGGAAGGCCGACACGATCGACGTCAGCGCGCCGGACGTGGTCACCTTCCAGTGATCTGCGGGTCAGCGGGGGCGCCCGCCGGCCGGGGAGACGTGACTCGTCCCGCTATGGGCGGCGACACGCCGGGCGGGTCCTTGGCTCTCGGCGTGGAGACGCTTACGTTGCCCCGAAGAGGATCAGTGGTTGACATAACTGTGAGCCTCTAGTAGAGGGTGAGGGTTTCGACCCGTGCCCTCGCTGGGAACTGCGTCGACCGCTGGTCTGGCCAAGCCGTGTGGGGTCGGCCCATGCCAATCTCGAAGGGAAAGGACCGGAGATGACACCTCCGCACAACTACCTGGCGGTCATCAAGGTCGTCGGCATCGGGGGCGGCGGCGTCAACGCCGTCAACCGGATGATCGAGGTTGGGCTCAAGGGCGTCGAGTTCATCGCGATCAACACCGACGCGCAGGCGCTGCTGATGAGCGACGCCGACGTGAAGCTCGACGTGGGCCGGGAGCTGACCCGGGGCCTCGGCGCCGGGGCCAACCCGGACGTCGGCAAGAACGCCGCCGAGGACCACCGCGACGAGATCGAGGAGGTGCTCAAGGGCGCCGACATGGTCTTCGTGACCTGCGGCGAGGGCGGCGGCACCGGCACCGGCGGCGCGCCGGTGGTGGCGAACATCGCCCGCAAGCTCGGGGCGCTGACCATCGGTGTGGTGACCCGGCCGTTCTCGTTCGAGGGCAAGCGCCGTCAGGTGCAGGCCGAGTCCGGCATCGACGAGCTGCGTAACCAGTGCGACACGCTGATCGTCATCCCGAACGACCGGCTGCTCGCGCTCGGCGACCGCAACATCTCCATGATGGACGCCTTCCGGACCGCCGACCAGGTGCTCCTCTCCGGTGTCCAGGGCATCACCGATTTGATCACCACCCCCGGTCTGATCAACCTGGACTTCGCCGACGTCAAGAGCGTGATGAGCGGCGCCGGCAGCGCGCTGATGGGCATCGGCAGCGCCCGCGGCGAGAACCGCGCGGTGGAGGCGGCCGAGGCGGCCATCTCCAGCCCGCTGCTGGAGCAGAGCATGGACGGCGCGCGCGGCGTGCTGCTCTCCATCGCCGGCGGCTCCGACCTGGGCCTGTTCGAGATCAACGACGCGGCCCAGCTGGTCACCGACGCGGCCCACCCGGACGCCAACATCATCTTTGGCGCGGTCATCGACGACGCCCTCGGCGACGAGGTGCGGGTGACCGTGATCGCGGCGGGCTTCGACGGCGGCGCGCCCTCGTACAAGGCGGCCGAGCCGACCCGCAAGCCGAACCAGAACCAGCCGGCGCAGCCCAGCACGCCGGTCGCGCCGCCGGCCACCATGCCGGCGCCGCAGCAGTCGCCGCGCCGGGTGCTCTTCGACGACGTGGACGTGCCGGACTTCCTCAAGAACGGGTCCTGAGCCGCGCCGATGACGCAGACACCAGCCACGGTGCGACCCGACCGTCGTGCCGAGCTCGCCGCCGGGCTGGCCCAGGTGCGGGCCCGGATCGCCGACGCCTGCGCCGCCGCCGGCCGGGACCGCGCCGAGGTCACGCTGGTCGCGGTGACCAAGACCTACCCGGCCGGCGACGTGGTCGCCCTGGCCGGGCTCGGCGTCGCCGACGTGGGGGAGAACCGCGACCAGGAGGCGGCCCCCAAGGCCGCCGAGGTCGCGGCGGCCGGGGTGACCCCGCGGTGGCACTTCATCGGGCAGTTGCAGCGCAACAAGTGCCGTTCGGTGGTCCGGTACGCCGACGTCGTCCAGTCGGTCGACAGCGTCCGGCTGGCCGGGGCCCTCGATGCCGCGGCGGCGGCCGGCCGGGACCGGCCGCTCGACGTGCTGGTGCAGGTCAGCATCGACGGGGACCCGGCCCGGGGCGGGGCGCTGCCGGACTCGACCGACCCGGACCGTGGCCTCGGCCCGGTGGCCGCGGCGCTGGCCGGCGCGGGGGCGCTGCGGCTGGGCGGGCTGATGGCGGTGGCGCCGCTGGGCTGGGAGCCGGAGCGGGCGTTCGCCCGGCTGGCGGAGGTAACGGAGCAGTTCCGGCGGGACCATCCCCAGGCGACGGTGCTGTCGGCCGGAATGAGCGGCGATCTGGAAACTGCGATCGGGTACGGCGCGACACATGTCCGCGTCGGCAGCGCGTTGCTCGGAATGCGCCCCACGCTGCGGTAGCCTGACCGCGAAGGAAGCAAATTACATCGGTGTTGTTCAGGAACGGCATCCCGTTGTCGGGGGCCATGGCGGGCGGACCGCGAATCGCACGCCAGGGGATTGCTGATCCGGTCCGGTGGGCATTGGTTGTCCACTCGTGATCAAGCGACACGGCACGGGGGCGCGTGCCGCACGGCGGACGGAAGGGCGCGGGATGGGTGCACTGCGCAAGGCGGGGGTCTGGCTCGGTCTGGTCGAAGAAGACGACGAGCGGGGCTACGAGGACGGTGGCTACGACAAGGGCGGCTACCGCGATTCGCGTTACCGGTCGAGCCGTTACTCCGAGGAGTTCGCCGACGAGGAGGACGACGAGTCCGAGGAGCCGCGGGCGCGTAGCCGGGTGGGCGACCGGGGTCGGCTGAGCGAGCGCGGGTCGAGCCGGGCGGCTGAGGCCGACCGGGCCGAGGTCGAGCGGGCGGAGCGGGCCGAGCGGTCCGAGCGGTCCAGCGTCCGGTCGATCACCCGGTCGGGCGGCGGCGAGACCTCGGGCGCGCTGACGTACCACACCCGGGACAATCTGGCCCTGGCGCCGCAGGTCCAGCCGCGGGAGCGCGCGGTGGTGGCCGAGGAGGAGCAGCGATACCAGATCACCACGCTGCACCCGACCACCTATCGCGAGGCGCGCACCATCGGTGAGCACTTCCGCGACGGCGTGCCGGTGATCATCAACCTCACCGAGATGGACGAGGCGGATGCCCGCCGGCTGGTTGACTTCGCCGCCGGGCTGGCGTTCGGGCTGCGCGGTACGATCGAGCGCGTGACCAACCGGGTGTTCCTGCTCTCACCAGCCAACGTCCAGGTCACGGCGGAGGACAAAGCCAAGATCGCCGAGGGCGGCTTCTTCAGCCTGAGCTAGCCCGCCCGACCGAGGGACGTCGCCTGTGTTGACCGTGTTGTCGATCCTGTTCCAGGTGTTGTACCTGCTCGTATATTTCTTCCTGCTCGTACTCTTGGCCCGATTTGTCCTCGGGGCCGTTCTCGCGTACGGTCGCCGCTGGCAACCGGGACGGGGAGCATCGGCGGGACTGGAATCGGTGTGGAGCGTCACTGATCCGCCCCTGCGGACGTTGAGGCGTGTGATCCCACCACTGCGAATTGGTACCGTGAGCATCGACCTGGCCTCACTTGTGCTCCTGGTTATCCTGTTCGTGCTGATGAGGTTTGTGTTAGAGCCGCTGATCTGGGAGTTTTCCTGAGCAGCACGCTTTCGCGGCCGCAACTGACCCGAGGAGTTTCGATGCCGCTGACCCCGGCCGACGTCCACAACGTCGCCTTCAAAAAGCCGCCGATCGGCAAGCGGGGGTATGACGAGGAGGAGGTCGACGCCTTCCTGGACGAGGTCGAGCGCGAGCTCGCCCGCCTGATCGAGGAGAACAACGAGCTGCGCGCCCAGGTGGAGCGCGGCGGTCGCGGCCCCGTTCCCGCCGGCCCCGGCGGCGACGCCCGTCTCGCGGCCGAGCTCAACGACGTCAAGGCCCAGCTGGACCGGGTGCAGCGCGACAAGGCGGCCGCCGAGCAGGCGGCCCGGGCGATGCAGGCCGAGCTGGAGCAGGTCCGCGCCCAGGGCGGCCCGGCCGCCGCCGGTGACGGCGAGCAGCAGGCCCTCCGGGTGCTGATGATGGCCCAGCGCACCGCCGACGACCACGTGTCGGACGCGCGCCGCGAGGCCGACCAGCTGCTCTCCGAGGCCCGTTCCAAGGCCGAGGAGGTCACCCGCGAGGCCCGCGCCAAGGCCGACGCGCTGGAGCGCGACGCCCGCCAGCGGCACCAGGAGGCCATGGGCGGCCTGGACGCCAAGCGGACCGCGCTGCAGAAGCACATCGAGGAGCTCAAGCAGTTCGAGCGCGAGTACCGCACCCGGCTCAAGGCGTACCTGGAGAGCCAGCTGCGGGACCTCGACGGCCGGGCCCAGGGCCTGGAGGCCGAGGTCAACCGCACCGAGGGCAACCGCTCCGGTGCTGGTAGCAACGGCCTCGCCGCCGCCAGCCTCGCCGGCTCGTACGGTGGCGGTCGCTCGGGCTCGCTCGAGTCCGGCCGCTGATCCCGCCGTCGGCGGCCGTCCCCGCGACGGCCGCCGACCGCTCGCAGACCGACCCGATGCGGCGGGGGTGAGCCGTGATAGTCGCCAGCATCCTGCTCATCCTCGTCGCCGTCGTGCTCCTGGTCGCCGGGTTGGCCGGCGGGTCCAGTCAGCTGCTGATCATCTCCATCGCGGCCAGCCTGCTGGCCGCCGTCGCTCTCGTCGTGGGCGCCCGCCAGGCGACCGCCGGCCGGGCGACGGATCGGACGGCGCCGCGCCGGGGCTGGCCCACCGGGTCCCGCACCGCGCACGGTGCGCCGGCTCGGGAGCCGTCGGAGGGGACCGCCTACGGCCCGCCGGCGCAGGAGCCGGACATTCCCGTTCAGCACGTTCCCCCGACGGTCGGCTACGGGTGGCGGCAACCACCCGAGCCCCCGTCCGGGTCGGACCTGCGACCGAGGCCGGCGCCGGGGCCGGGCACCGACGAGGTGCCGGTCGACGAGCCGGACATCCAGCAGGTCGGGGCCGAGGAGGCCGCCCTCGTCGCCCAGCTGTCCACCCCGGTCCACGTGGTGCAGGGCAGGCCCCGATACCACCTCGCGACCTGTCCGCACCTGCTCGACCGGCCGCCGTCCCGGATGCCGGTGGCCGAGGCGGTCGAATTCGGCTTCACCCCGTGCGCCCGGTGCGCCCCGGTCAGCGCCCTGCTCGCCGACGCATGGCCGAGCTGAGCGTCCCGGTGGCCATGGACGACACGCTCACCGTCGCCGTACGGGTCAAGCCCGGTGCCTCCCGGACCCGGGTGGGTGGCCGCTTCGACGGCCCGCACGGTCCGGCCCTGGTGATCGCCGTGCACGCCCCGGCGGTGGACGGCCGGGCCACCGAGGCGGCCCGCCGTGCGCTCGCCGACGCGCTGGGCGTACGCCCGGCGGCGGTGTCGCTGCGCACCGGCGCGGCCAGCCGCGACAAGCTCTTTCTGGTCGACCGGGTGTCGTCGGAGCTGCCCGGGGTGCTGCGCCGGCTCCGCGACGGATCGGCCGAGTGAGGGCCGCCCGGGCCGGCCGCGGATGACCCCCGGGCTGGATCTCGCGCTGCTGGTCGGCGCGGCCGTCCTGCTCGTGGCGGTGGGCGCGGTGCGCTTCTCCACCCGCCTCGGGGTGCCCAGTCTGCTCGTCTACCTCGCCCTCGGGGTGGCGATCGGAGAGGCGGGCCTTGGCATCCGCTTCGACGACGTCGAGCTGACCCGGGTGCTCGGGTTCTGCGCGCTCATCGTGATCATCGCGGAGGGCGGGCTCAGCGCCCGGTGGAGCACCCTGCGCCCGGTGCTCGGCCTGGCCGCCGTGCTCTCCACGGTCGGCGTACTGGTCAGCATCCTGGTCGTCGGCCTGGTCGTGCATCTGCTGCTCGGCCTGGACTGGCGGCTGGCGCTGCTCTACGGCGCGGTGCTCTCCTCGACCGATGCGGCGGCCGTCTTCGCCACCCTGCGCCGGCTGCGCCTGCCGCCGCGGCTGGTGGCCACCCTGGAGGCGGAGTCGGGCATGAACGACGCCCCGGTGGTGATCCTGGTGGTGCTGCTGTCCCGGGCCACCCCCGCCGCGCATCCCTGGTGGTCGGAGGCGTTGCTGGTCGGGTACGAGCTGGGCGTCGGCGCGGCGGTCGGGGTGGCGGCCGGGATCGCCGGCCGGTGGGCGCTGCGCCGGGCCGCGCTGCCCTCGGCGGGGCTCTATCCGATCGCGGTGGTCGGCTTCACCGTGCTGGCGTACGCCGCCGGGTCGGTGCTGCACGCCTCCGGCTTCCTCGCCGTGTACGTCGCCGGGGTGCTGCTCGGCAACGCCCGGCTGCCGCACCGCCAGGCCATCCTGGGCTTCGCCGACGGGTTGGCCTGGCTGGCCCAGATCGGCCTGTTCGTGCTGCTCGGCCTGCTGGTCTCGCCGAGCCGGCTGGACGCCGCGGTGCTGCCGGCGGTGGTGGCCGGCCTGGCCCTGGTGCTGGCCGCCCGGCCGCTGTCGGTGGCGATCTCCGCGCTGCCGTTCCGCTTCGCCCTGCGCGAGCAGGCCTTCCTGTCCTGGGCGGGGCTGCGCGGGGCGGTGCCGATCGTGCTGGCCACCATTCCGCTGTCGGAGCGGGTGCCGGGGGCGGACCGGCTCTTCGACGCGGTCTTCGTGCTGGTGGTGATCTTCACGTTGGTGCAGGCCGGCACCCTCGCCCCGGCGGCCCGCCGGCTCCGGGTGACGGCGCCGGCGGAGGCGGCCGAGATCCGGGTCGATACGGCGCCGCTGGAGCGGATGCGGGCGGATCTGCTCCAGCTCGAGGTGCCGCCGGGCTCCCGGCTCGGTGGGGTGCACGTCGACGAGCTGCGGCTGCCGGTGGGCGCCTCGGTGACCCTGGTACTGCGCGACGGGACGGGCTTCGTGCCCGGGCCGGACACCCGTCTCAAGGTCGGCGACAGCCTGCTGATCGTCGCCACCGCGGAGGTGCGGGACGAGGCGGAGCGGCGGCTGCGGGCGGTCAGCCGCCGGGGTCGGCTGGCCCGATGGTTTGGCGAGTACGGCGAGGATCCGGACGAATAATCTGCTAGCGTTCCTTTTGCCCCGATTGGTGGCTGTCCGGGGCTGAATAACGGAGCAACGGTGCGGCACGTTGTCGGACGCCTGTACGTTCCGTATTCTTGCCACCCTCCGGAGTGCGCGGCCCTCGTCGCCGTGCGCCCGTTTTGTACACGGGGACGCCCACGCCGGTGGCCCCTGCCCAGTTACCGCACCGCACCGCCGACCGCCGCACATCCGCGGCTGAGGGAGCTGACCATGGCGAAGCCAGCCGACACCAGGACCGCCGGCCGCAAGCCGGTGGCGAAGGCCACCCGCAGCGCGGCGGAGACCGAGAAGATCCGGGCGGCCCTGGCGGCCCGGCGCGACGAGCTGCGCGCCGAGTACGATCAGACGTTGAGCGAGATCACCGAGCTGCAGCGCGACCGGCTGACCGACTCGGCCGGGGACGACCAGGCCGACACCGGCACCAAGACGTTCGAGCGCGAGCAGGAGATCTCACTCGCCAACAGCATTCTGGAAAGGATCACGCAGGTCGAGCGCGCCCTGGAGCGGCTCGACGAGGGTGGTTACGGCTGGTGCGAGCGGTGCGGCAACCCCATCCCGGTGGAGCGGCTGGCCGCCTTCCCGTCGGCCACCCTCTGCGTGACCTGCAAGCAGCTGGAGGAGCGGCGCTAGGACCGCTCCCCGGCGGCGGAGTGGAGACGGTGAGCGATCACCGCCAAGAGCGTCGATGGGGAGCAGATGACCGCAGCACCGCCCGCCGGAGCCGGCACCGCTGAGACGGGCGGCGGCACGCCCCGACCTCGGGCGATCGGGGTCCTCCTCGGCGTCGCCCTGGTCGCGCTCGTGGCCGACCTGGTCACCAAGCAGTGGGCGCTGACGGCGCTGACCGGCCGGGGGCCGGTGTCGCTGCTCGGCGGCGCCGTCTACCTCACCCTGACCCGCAACAGCGGCGCGGCGTGGAGCATCGGCTCCGGCCACACCTGGATCTTCCCGCTGATCACCATCGGCGTGATCGCCTGGATCGGCTGGATGGCCGTGCGGCTGCGGTCGATGCCCTGGGCGGTCTCCCTCGGCCTGGTGCTGGGTGGGGCGCTCGGCAACCTCACCGACCGGATCTTCCGCGCCCCGGGCCACTTCGTCGGCCACGTGGTCGACATGGTCAGCCTCTTCGACCCGTACGGGCAGGTCTGGCCGGTGTTCAACCTGGCCGACAGCTCCCTGGTCTGCGGGGTGGTCGTCGCCGTGGTGCTGGAGCTGACCGGCCGGCAGCGCGACGGCCGCCGGGCCGGTGACGAGCCCGCCGGCACGGCGGCGCCCGACGTCGGGGCGACCACCGGCAGCGAGCAGCGGGGGCGGGCATGACCTCGGCCTTCGCCGCCGGCGGCGACCACCGCTCCCTGCCCGTGCCCGACGGCCTCGACGGGATGCGGCTGGACCAGGCCGTGTCCCGGCTCTTCGGGCTCTCCCGCACCGCCGCCGCGGCGCTGGTCGACGCGGGGGACGCGCTCGTCGACGGCACGGTCCGGGCCAACTCGCACAAGGTCAAGGCCGGCTCCTGGCTGGAGGTGACCCTGCCCGCCCCGGTCGCCCCGCCGACCGTGATCCCGCAGGCCGTGCCCGGCCTCACCGTGGTCTACGCCGACGACGACATCGTCGTGGTGGACAAGCCGGTCGGGGTGGCCGCCCACCCCAGCCCCGGCTGGACCGGCCCCACCGTGATCGGTGGGCTGGCCGCGATCGGCCACCGGATCTCCACCAGCGGGGCCGCCGAGCGGCAGGGCGTGGTGCACCGGCTCGACGTGGGCACCACCGGGATCATGGCGGTGGCCAAGAGCGAGCAGGCGTACACCGCGTTGAAGCGGGCCTTCAAGTACCGCGAGGTGGAGAAGCGCTACCACGCCGTGGTGCAGGGCCACCCCGACCCGCTGCGCGGCACCATCGACGCGCCGATCGACCGGCACCCGCACCACGACTACCGCTGG
Organism: Micromonospora coerulea; assembly: GCF_016598485.1. Taxonomy (GTDB): domain Bacteria; phylum Actinomycetota; class Actinomycetes; order Mycobacteriales; family Micromonosporaceae; genus Micromonospora; species Micromonospora coerulea. The sequence goes on from NZ_JAEMUW010000006.1 coordinate 180,159, forward strand.
GCGGTGGTGACCGGCGGGAAGCCGAGCATCACCCACTACGACACCCTGGAGGCGTTCCCGGCGGCGAGCCTGCTCGACGTCCGGCTGGAGACCGGCCGCACCCACCAGATCCGGGTGCACTTCTCCACCATGCGCCATCCGTGCGTGGGCGACCTCACCTACGGCGCGGACCCGACCCTCTCGGCCCGGCTGGGGCTGAGCCGGCAGTGGCTGCACGCCCGCTCGCTGACCTTCGCGCACCCGCGCACGGGCGACGAGGTCAGCTTCGTCAGCGACTACCCTGACGACCTGGCGCGGGCGCTGGAGATCCTGCGCGACTGACCGCCGCGCCGACCCGCCGACGCCCGACGAGGGGATGCCCGTGCCCGCCGCCGTACCGCCGCGCCCGCGTCGCCGGCTGTCGAGGTCCGCGGCGCTGACCGGAACGGCGCTGCTGTGTGCGGTCGCGGTCCTGGTCACCGCCGCCCGCACCGAGCGGCGCGAGCCGGTGGGGGACCGGACCGTCGGCGAGGTCACCCGGGTCGGCGTGGCCGCCGGCGCCTCCGTGCCGGCGTACCTGCGCGCCGCCGCCGACGAACTGGCCCGGCTGACCGACGCCGAACCGCCGGCGACCGGCACGTACGCGCTGGTCTCCTTCTCGGCGTACCTGACCCCGCAGCGGGTCGCGGCGACCCTGGGCGGGGCGCCGGTCTCGGCGGTGGTCGCCCGGGTGCCGCTGGCCGGCCGGCAGACCGAGATCGTCCGGGTCGCCGCGCTGCGCGTGCCGCAGGACGTGGTCGCCGGGATGGCCGAGGTGGCCGAGCGCAAGGACCGGGAGGCCGCCGACTACCGGACGCGCGCCGCGGCGCCCGCCGCGTCCGCCGACCCCGAGCTGCGCCGGCTGTACGACACGGGTGCCCGGGTCGCGGCCGAGGAGGCGGCGGCGTACCGTTCGGGCTGCGCCTGCGTGTACGCGGCGGTGATCCGCACCACTGCGGACGGGCTCCGCGGTCTGGCGGCCCGGCCCGGGGTGCGGGCCGTCGACCCGGCGCCGGAGGTCATCCGGCTGGACCGGACGGTCTTCACTCCGCCGCTGCCCGAGCAGCGCGATCTGGCCCGGCCGCCGGCCGACGCGGCGCTGACCGGGCCGTCCGGCACGCCCGCGCGCGATGTCCCGGCGGTGGGCGATTCGTCGGAAGCCGCACGCAGCGTGAGCGGTCCCTCACCCGGCTCGGGCGGGCCCGCGCCGGGCGGAGCACCGGCCAGCACCGCCCCGACCTCCCCGGACGCGGCCGGCGGTGGCGCCGGGGCGGCACACCGGTGAGCATGCCCACCGGGGGATGTGCGCGGACGGGTGTGGTCCGAATAGGGTTTCGTTCGTAGCCTGTCAGGCGGAGATCGATGTGGCTGGGGAGGGCGAGCCTTGGACGGCAGCGAAACCGGCTGGGGCCGGCAGGCTGAGCCGGCACCGCGGTGGCGGGCGCTGCTCGACCGGGCCCGGCTCGGCGGCCGTGGCGCGGAGCAGGCCGAGGCCGACCGCCGTGCCGATGAGCCGTCGGCGCCGCCTTCCGATCCGCTGCCCGGCCCGGCCAGCGGCTGGTCCGGGCGGGCACCGGCGATCGGGCATCCCGCCGAGCTGTCGTACGGCGCCGATCCCGGCTACCGGGTGGGGGCGAGCTACCGGGTCGAGCCGGCCTACCGGGTCGACCCCGGCTACCAGGCCGAGCCGCACTACCGGGCGGAGCCGTCGTACGGCGCGCCGCCGGCCCATCCGGCGGAGCCGTCCTACGGCACGGAGCCGTCCTACGGCACGGAGCCGTCCTACGGCGCGGAGCCGTCCTACGGCGCGGAGCCGTCCTACGGCGCGGAGCCGGCGTACCGGGCCGAACCGGCGTACCGGGCCGAACCGGAGCCCGGCTACCCCGACCGCGAGCCGCGCCGGGGGTCCGCCTCCGTCGAGTCGCGGTACGCGGTCCTGGACAACGGCTACCAGCACGATCCCCCGCCGATCGAGTCCCGGTACGCGTTGCTGGACAACGGCGGCTACCGCCCCGAGACGTACCAGCCGGCGGAGCCGGCCTACCAGCCGCCGGAGCCGGCCGCCCCGGCACCGGCCAGTTACCCGCCGCCGGCGGTCGCCGACGGCTATCCGGCCCGGATCGAGTCGGCCCGCGTCGAGTGGCGGGCCCCGGCCCCGGAGACCGAGCTGGAGCGGGCCGCCGGCGTGCTCCGCCGCGAGCTGGGCACCCCCCGGGTGGTCGCCTTCGCCAACCCCAAGGGCGGGGTGCACAAGACCACCGCCACCGTGCTCGCCGCCGCCACCGTGGGCAGCGTCCGCGGCCGCGGGGTGCTCGCCTGGGACGACAACGAGCTGCGCGGCACCCTCGGCCTGCGCGCCGGCAGCGCCCGGCACGCCCGCACGATCCGGCATCTGATCAGCGACCTCGCGCAGATCGAGATCCTGGAGGGCGACACCCTGCTGCACCACCTCGACGACTACCTGCGGCACGCCTCCGACGGCTCGTACGACGTGCTGGCCGGGGAGGAGAGCCCGCGGTTCGCCCAGCGGCTCGACCAGTTCACCGTCAAGCGGGTGCTGGAACTGCTGCGCCGCACCCACGACGTGGTCTGCGTGGACACCGGCAACAACGTGGAGAGCCCGAACTGGCGGACCGTGATGCAGGCCGCCGACCAGCTCGTGGTGACCACGGTGCCGCGCGAGGACGCCGCGTTCAGCGCGGACTGGATGCTCGACCTGCTGCACGAGGTCGGGATGGGGGAGTTGGCAGACAACGCGGTCACCCTGATCTCCTGCCCGACGCCGGGCCGGACGTCGCTGCAGGACGACCTGGAGCGGCACTTCGCCACCCGGACCCGGGCGGTCGCCGTGGTGCCGTACGACCCGGCGCTGGAGACCGGCTCGTCGATCGAGTACCACCAGCTCCAGCCGGAGACCCGGCAGGCCTGGCTCAAGGCGGCCGCGGTGATGCTGGAGCCGTTCGCCCGCTGACCGGCACCGCCGCCCCGGGACGGGCCGGAGCCTGAGAGGATCATCGGGTGAGTTCGGACACCCCTGACCCCGAGCGGGCCGCGCACCGGCCCGGCGAGCCCGGCCGCCCCGCCGCCCAGCCGGAGCCCGCCTGGCCGGCCGTCGACCCGTCCGCCGGCCTGCCGGTGCCGGCCGGCACCCCGGCCGCCGCACCCGGGGCCGACCCGTTCGCCTGGGCCGGCCCGGGAGCCGAGCACCGCCCGGCGGCGGTCGCCGGGTCCGCGGTGACCGCCCGCCCCGCCCGGGGGATCCGCCGCACCGCCGCGCTGACCCTCGGCATCGCGATCCTGCTCACCGTCCTGGGCGCTCCGCTGGGGCTGCTCTGGGCGGTGGTCGCGCCGGACACGCCGGTGCTGAAGACCGCCGAGGGGGCGATCTACGCGACGCCCCAGCCGGAGCAGCCGATCGCCGCCGACGGCTGGTTCAGCCTGCTCGGGCTCGGCTTCGGGGTGCTCGCCGCGATCGCGCTCTGGTTCCTGCTGCGCCGCCGCCGCGGCCCGGTCGGCCTGCTCGCCGGCACGCTGGGCGGCCTCGGCGCGGCGGTGGTGGCCTGGCAGGTGGGGCGGCGGATCGGCCTGTCCACGTACCAGCGGCTGCTGGACAGCGCGCCGGACGGGCGGGCCTTCACCAAGCCGGCCGACCTGCGGGCCGGCGGCGTGGACTGGCTGCTCGGCGTGCTGCCGGTGCCGCACGGCGACCTGCTGCTGCCCGCGTTCGGCGCGGCCGTGACGTACACCCTGCTGGCCGGCTGGTCCCGGTGGCCGTCGCTGCGCCCCGAGCCCGAGCCCTACCCGGCCTGGCCGCCGGTCGGCCCGGCCGCCGGCGGGCCGCTCAGTTCGGCGCCGGCGGACCGGCCAGCTCACTCAGTGGCACCGGAACCGCCCGGACCTGACGCAGCAGAGCCGCCTCGCGGCTGAGCAGCCGCAGTTCGGCGCGGAGCCGGCCGGCGGTGTCGTCGATGGCGAGCAACCGCTGGCGGTCGGCGACGGTCAGCGCGGCCGTCGCCGCGACCAGGTGCGACAGCACCGTGGGGTCCTCCGGCAGCTGCTCGGAGATCTCCTCCGGATCGGGCCGGATCAGCCCCAGGTACTGCCGGAAGACCGAGATCACCCGGGCGGCGAGCAGATCCGCGACCTCGTCCGTTCCGGTCGCCTCGGGCAGCCACTCCACCTCGGCGGTCAGGTACGGCGCGGAACGGTCGTCGACGTCCGCGATCCGGAACCGCCGCCGGCCCACCGTGACGATGTCGAACCCGCCATCGGCCAGCTCGGTGACCTGCCGCAGCTCGGCGGTGCAGCCCACCTCGTGCAGCGTCACGTCCCCGGCGGCGGGGGCCGGCTCGCCCGGCGGCCCGGCCGGCGCGACCTCCCAGCCGGCCTGGATCGCCACCACGCCGAACTCCCGCGGCGCCCCCTCGGGCAGGCCGACCAGGTGCCGGACCAGGGCTCGGTAGCGCTCCTCGAAGATGTGCAGCGGCAGCACCAGGCCGGGGAAGAGCACCGTCCCGAGCGGAAACACCGGCAGCCGCGCAGTCACGCGACGAGCGTATCCCGATCACGACCCGGCGGCGTGTCCCGGCTCACCGTCCCGGCCTCCGGGCGGCGCGGGTCGGCCTCCGCACCGGCCGCCTAGACTCGCAAGGGTGTTGAATCGGATCGACCTGCGCGGCGGGGTCCGTGACCCGCGCCGCCTGCTGCCCCGTGCCCAGCTCGACGTGTCGGTCGCCGTCGAGCGGATCCGCCCCCTCGTGGCGGCGGTCGGGGAGCATGGGTACCCGGCGATCCGGGAGGCGAGCGAGCGGTTCGACGGCATCTCCCCGGAGCGGCTGCGGGTGCCGGCCGAGGCGATCAAGGAGGCCGAGGGGAGCCTCGACCCGCGGGTCCGCGCCGCGCTGCTGGAGTCCATCACCCGGGCCCGCAGGGTCCACGCCGACCAGCGGCGCACCGACCACACCACCCAGGTGGTGCCGGGCGGCACGGTGACCGAGCGGTGGGTGCCGGTCGACCGGGTCGGCCTGTACGTCCCCGGCGGGCTGGCGATGTATCCGTCGACCGTGGTGATGAACGTGGTGCCCGCCCAGGCGGCCGGGGTCCGCTCCCTGGTCGTGGTGAGCCCGCCGCAGAAGGACAACGGCGGCCTGCCCGACCAGCGGGTCCTCGCCGCGTGCGCGCTGCTCGGTGTCGACGAGGTGTACGCCGTCGGCGGCGCCCAGGCGGTGGCGATGCTGGCGTACGGGTCGGCCGTCGACCCCGACGGCGCGGAGCGCTGCGACCCGGTCGACATGATCACCGGTCCGGGCAACATCTGGGTCACCGCCGCGAAGCGGCTGCTGCGCGGCGTGGTCGGCATCGACGCCGAGGCCGGCCCGACCGAGATCGCCATCCTCGCCGACGACACCGCCGACCCGGCGCACGTCGCCGCCGACCTGATCAGCCAGGCCGAGCACGACCCCCTGGCGGCCAGCGTGCTGGTCACCCCGTCGGTCGCCCTCGCCGACGCGGTCGAGCGGGAACTGGCCCGGCAGGTGCCCGCCACCAAGCACGTCGAGCGGGTCACCACCGCGCTCACCGGCGAGCAGAGCGGCGTCGTGCTGGTCGACGACCTGGCGGACGGCCTGCGGGTGGTCGACGCGTACGCGGCCGAGCACCTGGAGATCCAGACCGTGGACGCCCGCGAGTGGGCGCTGCGGGTACGCAACGCCGGCGCCATCTTCGTGGGCGTCTGGTCGCCGGTCTCGCTCGGCGACTACTGCGCCGGCTCCAACCACGTGCTGCCCACCGGCGGCTGCGCCCGGCACTCCTCGGGCCTGTCCGTGCAGTCCTTCCTGCGCGGCGTGCACCTGGTGGAATACAGCCAGGACGCGCTGCGCGACGTCGCCGGGCACGTGGTCACCCTGGCGACCGTCGAGGACCTCCCGGCGCACGGCCAGGCGGTCAGCGTGCGCTTCGCGGAGGGCACGTCGTGACCACCCTGGACGACCTGCCGATCCGCGACGACCTGCGCGGGCTGTCGCCGTACGGGGCGCCCCAGCTCGACGTCCCGGTGCGGCTGAACACCAACGAGAACTCGTACCCGGTGCCCGAGCCGGTGGTGGACGCGATCGGCAAGGCCCTCGCGGCCGAGCTGCGCGACCTCAACCGCTACCCGGACCGGGACGCCGTCGCGCTCCGCGCCGACCTGGCCGGATACCTGGGGCACGGGCTGACCGTCGACCAGGTCTGGGCGGCCAACGGCTCCAACGAGATCCAGCAGCAACTGCTCCAGGCGTTCGGCGGGCCGGGGCGCGTCGCGCTCGGCTTCACCCCGGCGTACTCGATGCACCCGCTGCTGGCGCTCGGCACCGGCACCGGCTGGGTGCCGGCGCGGCGCGGCGCCGACTTCGGGTTGACCGCCGCCGACGCGGTGGCCCAGGTGCGTGCGCACCGCCCGGACGTGGTCTTCCTCTGCTCGCCGAACAACCCCACCGGCACCGCGCTCGACCCGGCCGTCATCGCCGCGGTGCTGGACGTGGCGCCCGGCATGGTGGTCGTGGACGAGGCGTACGCCGAGTTCGCCCGGCCGGGTACGGTGAGCGCCCTGGCGGTGCTGCCCGAGCACCCGCGGCTGGTGGTGACCCGGACGATGAGCAAGGCGTTCGGCTTCGCCGGTGGTCGGCTGGGCTACCTGGCCGCCGATCCGGCGGTGGTGCAGGCGGTGCAGCTGGTTCGGCTGCCGTATCACCTCTCCGCCCTCACCCAGGCAGCCGCCCGCGCGGCCCTGGCCCACCGCGGCGCCCTGCTCGGCACGGTCACCGCGATCATGGCGCAGCGCGACCGGATCGTCGCCGAGCTGCGCGCCCGGGGTCACCGGGTCGCCGACAGCGACGCCAACTTCGTGCTCTTCGAGGTGGCCGGCGACCAGGCCGCCGCCTGGCGCACCCTGCTCGACGCCGGCGTGCTGGTCCGCGACGTCGGTCTGCCCGGCTGGCTGCGGGTCACCGCCGGCACCCCCGCCGAGACCGACGCCTTCCTCGCCGCAATGGAGAAGCTCTGATGAGTCGCACCGCCCGGGTCGAGCGGATCACCAAGGAGACCAAGGTCCTCGTCGAGATCGACCTCGACGGCACGGGCCGGGCCGAGATCACCACCGGTGTCGGCTTCTACGACCACATGCTCAATCAGATCGCCCGGCACGGCGGCTTCGACCTCACCGTGCACACCGTCGGCGATCTGGAGATCGACGCCCACCACACGATGGAGGACACCGCGCTCGCCCTGGGCGCCGCGTTCGACCAGGCGCTGGGGGACAAGGCCGGCATCCGGCGGTACGGTTCGGCCACCGTCCCGATGGACGAGGTGCTGGTCCGGGCCGCGGTCGACCTCTCCGGCCGGCCGTACGTGCTGCACGACGAGCCGGCGCTGGCGCCGTACATCGGGCCGGTCTACCCGACCAGCATGACCCGGCACATCTGGGAGTCGTTCGGCCAGGCGGCCCGGATCACCCTGCACGTGGACGTGCTGCGGGCGGCCCGCCCCGGCGGCCACCCGGACGCCCACCACGTGGTCGAGGCGCAGTTCAAGGCGGTCTCCCGCGCCCTGCGCGAGGCCACGTCGATCGACCCGCGCAGCGCGGGCGCGATCCCGAGCACCAAGGGTGCGCTGTGATGAGCGCGAGGAACGCAGCCCGGCGGAGTGCCGCGGTCGCGAATGGAGGACGGCGCTGATGGCCACGGCGCTACTGATCCTCGGCGGCGTGCTGGTCGGCGGGGGCTGGTCGTTGTACAAGCAGGGCGCGCCGCGCGTGGCGGTGGTGGTGGTCGGTCTGCTGGCCGCGCTGGCCACCGCCGGCGGGCTGCTCCGGTTGCTACCCGGGGAGGGCTGATGGGCAAGCGGATCGTGGTGCTCGACTACGGCTCGGGCAACCTGCGTTCGGCCGAGCGCGCCCTGGAGCGGGCCGGTGCGGACGTCACCGTCACCGACGACCTGACCGCCGCCGCCGAGGCGGAGGGCCTGGTGGTGCCCGGGGTCGGCGCGTTCGCGGCGTGCATGGCGGGCCTCGAGGCCCTCGGCGCCGGCCCGGTCATCGCCGACCGGGTCGCGGCCGGCCGGCCGGTGCTGGGCATCTGCGTGGGCATGCAGGTGCTCTTCGCGCACGGCGACGAGCACGGCGTGGTGACCAAGGGGCTCGGGCTGCTGCCCGGCGGGGTGACGAAGCTGCCCGCCGAGCGGCTGCCGCACATGGGCTGGAACACCGTCCGGGCGCCGGAGGGGTCGGTGCTCTTCGCCGGCCTGCCCGCCGACAGCCGGTTCTACTTCGTCCACTCGTACGGCGTCAACGACGTGGCCGGGCTGGCCGCCGCGGGGGCCACGGTGACCACCGCGCACCACGGCACCGACTTCGTCGCGGCCGTGGAGTGGGGGCCGCTGTCCGCCGCCCAGTTCCACCCCGAGAAGTCCGCGGACACCGGCGCCGCCCTGCTGCGCAACTGGCTCGCCTCGCTGTGAGCGCGAGGAGTGAGCCGGTTTTGCGAGCCCCGCAGTCGCGAACCCCAACTGACGCGGTGAGCGCGAGGAGTGAGCCGGTTGTGCGAGCCCCGCAGTCGCGAACCCCACGACCCGCTGTGAGCGCGAGGTGAGCAAGGAGCGGGCCCGCCGCCGGGAGGCCCGCCAGTCCGTGCTGGAGGCCGAGCGGGTGGCCCGGCGCCGCCGGGTGGCCCGCCGCGAGCGCCGCCGGGCCGTCGTACGCCGGCTCACACCGAAGGTGCGGCGCGGCCGGACCGGCCGGCTGGCCCGGCACACCCGGGGTGAACGGGCCGCGATCGTGCTGCTCACCGGGGCGGCGCTGGCCGGGATCTGGTATTTCGTCGACGACCTGGCGCTGCGGCTGGCGCTGGTCGTGTTGTTGCTGCTGGTCCTGCCGGCGATCGTGGTGATCGCCCTGGACCGTCGTACCTGATGCGAGGAGAAGTACGTTGAGCCTCATCCTGTTGCCCGCCGTGGACGTCGCCGACGGCCAGGCCGTCCGGCTGGTGCAGGGCGCCGTCGGTAGCGAGACCACCTACGGCGACCCCGTGGAGGCCGCGCTGGCCTGGCAGGCCGACGGCGCGGAGTGGATTCACCTGGTCGACCTGGACGCCGCCTTCGGGCGGGGCACCAACGCGCACCTGCTCGCCGAGGTGGTGCGGCAGCTCGACGTGAACGTCGAGCTCTCCGGCGGCATCCGGGACGACGAGACCCTGCACGCGGCGCTGGGCACCGGCGCGGCCCGGGTCAACATCGGCACGGCCGCGCTGGAGGACCCCGAGTGGTGCGACCGGGTCTGCGGCGAGTACGGCGACCGGGTGGCGATCGGGCTGGACGTGCGCGGCCGTACCCTCTCGGCGCGCGGCTGGACCCGCGATGGCGGTGACCTGTACGAGGTGCTGGCGCGGCTCGACAAGGCCGGCGCCTCCCGGTACGTGGTGACCGACATCACCAAGGACGGCACCATGCGCGGGCCGAACCTGGACCTGCTCCGGGAGGTCTGCTCCCGCACCGACGCCCCGGTGATCGCCTCCGGCGGCGTCTCGACCCTGGACGACCTGCGCGCGCTGGCCACCCTGGAGTCGGTCGGGGTGGAGGGCGTGATCGCCGGCAAGGCGCTCTACTCCGGCGCGTTCACGGTCGCTGAGGCCCTGGAGACGCTGCGGACGGCGGCATGACGGCGGTCGCGGGGGACGGCGGGGCCGTCACCCGGCTCGGTTCGGGTGGCCCGTGGGAGGCCGTGTACGGCTACTCGCGGGTGGTCCGGGCCGGGCACCTGGCCTGGACGGCGGGCTGCACGTCCACCGTCGACGGTCGGGTGGCGCATGTGGGCGACGCCGCGGCGCAGACCGCGCAGGCGTTGCGGATCGGCCTGGACGCGCTGGCCGGAGTGGGTGCCGAGCCCGGCGATGTGGTCCGGACCCGGATGTACATCACCGACCGGGGCTTCGCCGACGAGGTGGGGCGGGCGCACAACGTGGTCTTCGGCGCGGTCCGCCCGGTGGCCACGATGGTGGTGGTGGCCGGGCTGATCGACCCGGAGCTGCTGGTGGAGGTCGAGTTGGAGGCCTGGCTCGGCGATCGGTGACCCGGCCGCCCAATGTGGGGCCGGCCACCTCGTACCGAGATGAGTTGTGCACAACTCGATTGCACGCTACGTTCTCTCCGTGACCGATGATCTGGTGCTGCGCCGGCAGGTGTGCTTCGCGCTCTACGCGGCGTCGCGCGCCCTCACCGACGTCTACCGGCCCATCCTCGACGAGCACGGCCTGACCTACCCGCAGTACCTGGTGCTGCTGGTGCTCTGGGAGCACGGCGAGGAGGCCCCCACGGTCTCCGAGCTCGGCGCCCAGCTCCGGCTGGACTCCGGCACCCTGTCCCCCCTGCTCAAGCGGCTGGAGGCGGCGGGCCTGGTGGTCCGCAACCGCTCGGCGCGCGACGAGCGCCGGGTGGAGGTGTGCCTCACCGGGCGGGCCCGGGACCTGCGACAGCGGATGGACCAGGTGCCGCTGCGGGTCGCCCAGGCCACCGGTCTCACCGAGGCCGAGCTGGTCGGCCTGCGCGACACCCTCACCCGGGTCACCGAGACGATCCACCGACACAAGGAGCAGTGACATGCAGGTGCTCTACACCGCCGCCGCCCGCGCCACCGGCGACGGCCGTGACGGCCACGTCCGCACCTCCGACGGCACGTTGGACCTGGACCTGGCGATCCCGAAGGAGATGGGCGGCGCCGGCGGCGCGGCCAACCCCGAGCAGCTCTTCGCCGCCGGCTACGCGGCCTGCTTCCACTCCGCGCTGCGCCTGGTCGCCCGCAAGGCCAAGGCCGATGTCACCGGTTCGGTGGTCGAGGCCGAGGTGGGCATCGGCCCGAACGGCAGCGGCGGGTTCGGCCTGACCGTGACCCTCGTGGTGGACCTCCCGGCGATCGAGCGGTCCGCCGCCGAGCAGCTGGTCGAGGCGGCCCACCAGGTCTGCCCGTACTCCAACGCGACCCGGGGCAACATCGAGGTCGCCCGCACCGTCCGCGAGGCCGCGTCGGCCTGAGCGCCGCCCCGGCCCGTTACCTCGCGTACGAAAGGACGCCCCCTTGAGCAGGCATCGTGAGATCCACCTGGCCTCCCGCCCCCAGGGCTGGCCGACCGCCGAGAACTTCCGCCTCGTGGAGACCGGCGTGCCCACCCCGGGTCCGGGCCAGCTCGTGGTCCGCAACCAGTTCATGTCGGTGGACCCGTACATGCGGGGCCGGATGAACGACGTCAAGTCGTACGTGCCGCCGTTCCAGCTCGACGCCCCGCTCGACGGCGGCGCGATCGGCGAGGTGGTGGCGAGCGAAGCCGAGGGGTTCGTCCCCGGCGACACCGTGCTGCACGGCCTGGGCTGGCGGGAGTACGCGCTGCTCGACGCGAGGGCGGCCCGCAAGGTCGACCCGAGCCTGGCGCCGGCGAGCGCGTACCTGAGCGTGCTCGGCATGACCGGCCTGACCGCGTACGCCGGCCTGCTCGACGTGGCCGCGATGAAGCCCGGCGACGCCGTCTTCGTCTCCGGCGCGGCCGGCGCGGTGGGCAGCATGGTGGGCCAGATCGCCAAGCTCCGGGGCGCGTCCCGGGTGATCGGCAGCGCCGGCTCGGCGGCCAAGGTCGAGCGGCTGAAGGCGCTCGGCTTCGACGCCGCGTTCGACTATCACGACGGCCCGGTGCGCGACTCGCTGAAGGCCGCCGCCCCGGACGGCATCGACGTGTACTTCGACAACGTCGGCTCCGAGCACCTGGAGGCGGCGATCTCCGCGCTGAACCTGCATGGCCGGGTCGCCATCTGCGGCATGATCGCGCAGTACAACGCCAGCGAGCCGCCGGCCGCGCCGCGCAACCTCGCGCTGCTCATCGGCAAGCGGCTCACCCTGCGCGGCTTCCTGGTCGGCGATCACGGCCACCTGCGTGACCAGTTCGTCCAGGAGATGTCCGGCTGGCTGCGCGACGGCAAGATCTCGTACGACGAGACGGTGGTCGACGGCATCGAGAACGCCCCGGAGGCGTTCCTCGGGGTGCTGCGCGGCGAGAACCTGGGCAAGATGCTCGTCCGGGTGTGACCGGGAACTCGTTCACGGCGGCCGGCCCGGTCGGGTCGGCCGCCGTGCCGTGCGGGTTGGATAGGCTCGCGGCATGACGGTGGCGGTACGGGTGATCCCGTGTCTGGACGTGGACGCCGGGCGGGTGGTCAAGGGGGTCAACTTCCTCCACCTGCGCGACGCCGGCGACCCGGTGGAGCTCGCGGCGGCCTACGACCGGGCCGGCGCGGATGAGCTGACCTTCCTCGACGTCACCGCCTCCTCCAGCGACCGGGGCACCATGCTCGACGTGGTACGCCGCACCGCCGAGTCGGTCTTCATCCCGCTCACCGTCGGCGGCGGCGTCCGCCAGGTCGCCGACGTGGACACGCTGCTGCGCGCGGGCGCGGACAAGGTCGGGGTGAACACCGCCGCCATCGCCCGGCCGGAGCTGATCGCCGAGATCGCCGACCGCTTCGGCCGGCAGGTCCTGGTCCTCTCCCTGGACGTACGGCGCGCGCCGGCCGGCACCACGCCGAGCGGCTTCGAGGTGACCACCCACGGCGGTCGCCGGGGCACCGGGATCGACGCCGTCGAGTGGGCGTGGCGCGGCGCGGAGCTGGGCGCGGGGGAGATCCTGCTGAACTCGATGGACGCCGACGGCACCAAGGCCGGCTTCGACCTGGCGCTGATCCAGGCGGTCCGCGCGGTGGTCGACGTCCCGGTGATCGCCAGCGGCGGCGCCGGTGAGGTGGCGCACTTCCCGCCGGCCATCGGCGCCGGCGCGGACGCGGTGCTCGCCGCCAGCGTCTTCCACTTCGGTGAGCTGACCGTCGGCGAGGTCAAGGACGCCCTGCGCGGAGCCGGCCACCCGGTCCGCTGACCACCAACTAGCCTCGGGCTCCGCGGCCATCGGCCCCGCGCCGAGCCGGTCGTCAGCGGGTGACGTCCGTGGTCGGGCCGGGCGGGACGGGCGGCCCGGAGTCGGGTCAGGGGCGGCCGGAGTGGCCCTCGGGGGAGCGGCGGGGCGAGGGGATGGAGCGGACGGCGTACTCCTGGACGGCGGCGGCGTGGTCGTCCTCGGCGAGGCTCCAGTCGGCGGTGCCCGGGGTGTGCCGCCGGCTCAGCACCCCCTGCACGGTGTCCACCGTGGTCGCCAGGCCGGCGCTGGGCCGGGTGCGCCACAACCGCTCGCCGTCCGGTGTGATCCGGAACCACCCGTCCGAGACGCTGACCAGCCCCGCCCCGGACAGCCGGCGGACCGCGCCTTCCACCTCGTGCCGTTCGGGGATCGACTGGTTGAGGTGGTCGGCGGTGGAGAGCACGTCAGTCAGGCGCACGCCCTCGGGCCGCCGGGTCGAGGCCGACCGGCGGTGCCGGCCGGCGCCGCTCGCGATGATTAGTGAGACGAAGATCCAGGCGTCGCTCCAGCGCCATCCGTTCTCCCCCATGCACGAATGATGCCCGGCGTTGACGGCGGAGAAAACACCCGGTTTTCCGTTCGGGCATCGCCGCAGGTCAGCACGGGTTCGGGCGATCCGGCCCGGTGGCGGTCGGCGTGCTCCCGGTGACGGAACGTGTTTGCGGACGCTCGGCAGCGGCCTCGGGGCGTCGGGTGGCCCGAGGGGAAGCACGGTGGCCGACGTGCCGGTCGGCTCCGGCGGAACGGTCAGGCCGCTTCGGTCGCCGGGCCGGCGGCACCGGCCGCGCAGGCCGCCGGGTCCGGAGTGGACGCCGCCGGCTCCGGCGCCGGGGCCACCGCGAAGAGCGGGATGAACAGCTGGGCCAGCGGCCCGATCGCGAGCGCGTAGGCGACGGTGCCGAGTCCGACGGTGCCGCCGAGCAGCCAGCCGAGCGCCAGCACCGTCACCTCGATGAGCGTGCGGACCAGCCGGATCGACCGACCGGGGCGTCGGGCGACGTACCCGGTCATCAGGCCGTCGCGGGGGCCGGGGCCGAGGTGCGCGCCGAGGTAGAGGCCGGTGGCGGCGCCGTTGGCCACGATCCCGACGACCAGCAGGCCGATCCGCACCGGCAGCGGTCCGCCGGTCGGCAGCAGCGCGAGGGTGGCGTCGACCACCAGGCCGATCACCACGACGTTGCTGACCGTGCCGAGGCCGGGGCGTTGCCGCAGCGGGATCCAGAGCAGCAGCACGGCGGCGCCCACCGCGATGGTGACGGTGCCGAAGGAGAGCCCGGTCTGCCGGGCGAGGCCCTGGTGGAACACGTCCCAGGGGTCGAGGCCCAGCTCGGACCGGATCATCAGCGCCATGCTCACCCCGTACAGGACGAGCCCGGCGTAGAGCTGGCTCAGCCGCCGGGTCGACCGGTACCGGAGATTGCCAATCGCTGCCATGCATGCCACCCTAGGGGCCAATCGCGGCGGTTGAAGGAGCCAATTCCGGAGGGGTGGCCATGACGAGCCAGGTACGTGGTGTCCAACTGGCCCGGCTGCTCGGTCAGTGGCACGCGCTGCCGGGCCGGCGGCGCAGCCCGGACTACGCCGCGCTCGCCGCCGCGGTCCGCGGCCTGCTCGCCGACGGCCGGCTTCCCCTGGCGGTACGCCTGCCGGCCGAGCGCGAGCTGGCCGAGGCGCTGAAGATCAGCCGCACCACCGTCACCGCCGCGTACCGGGAGCTGCGGGAGAGCGGCCACCTCGCCAGCCGGCGGGGCGCGGGCAGCTGGACCATGCTTCCGGGGACCCACCGGGTGGCCAGCACCGGGCTGTGGACCCCCCTCGACGACCGGGACATGATCGACCTGGGCGTCGCCGCGCTGGCCGCACCGGCCCAGCTCGTCCCGGCCGCCCGGGCCGCCGCCGAGGACCTGCCGCGCTACCTGGGCGGGGCCGGCTACCACCCGACCGGGATCATCGAGCTGCGCGAGGCGGTCGCCCGGTCGTACACCGCGCGAGGGCTGCCCACCAGCCCCGAGCAGATCATGGTCACCAGCGGCACCCAGCACGCGCTGGACCTGGTCCTGCGGCTGACGCTCGCGCCCGGCGGCGGGGTGCTGGTCGAGTCCCCGACCTATCCGAACGCCCTCGCGGCGCTCGCCGCCCGCCGGGCCCGGATCACCACCCACGGGCTCGCCGCCGACGGCGCGGGCTGGGACGCCGACCTGCTGCTCGGCAGCATCCGGCAGACCCGGCCGAAGCTGGCGTACCTGATCCCCGAGTTCCAGAACCCGACCGGCCACCTGATGCCCACCGAGCTGCGCGAGCGGCTGGTCGGCGTCGCCCACGCGGCCGGCACCGACCTGGTCGTCGACGAGTCCTTCGTGGACCTGCCGCTGGACGGCACCGCGCTGCCGCCGCCCACCGCCACCTTCGACCGGCACTCCCGGGTCATCTCCATCGGCGGGATGAGCAAGCCCTACTGGGGCGGCCTGCGGATCGGCTGGGTCCGCGCCTCCGCCCCGCAGGTGCAGCGGCTGGCCGCCGCCCGGGTCGGGGTCGACATGGCCAGCCCGGTGCTGGACCAGCTCGTGGCGGTGCACCTGCTGGCCGACGCGCCCGCCATCGTGGCCGCCCGTCAGGCGCAGCTCACCGCTCAGCGGGACGCCCTGATCGCCGCGCTGGCCGACCGGCTGCCCGACTGGCGAGTCGCCGTGCCGCGCGGCGGCGTGACGCTCTGGGCCGAGCTGGACGGGCCGATCTCCAGCGCGCTGGCCCGGGCGGCCGAGGAGGTCGGCGTACGACTGGCGCCCGGCCCCCGGTTCGGCCTGGACGGCACCCTGGAGCGGTTCCTCCGGCTGCCCTTCACGCTGCCCGCCGCGGACCTGGTGGAGGCGGTGGGCCGGCTCGCCGCGGTCCGCTACGACCTGGACCGCACCGGCCGCTCGCAGTGGCGGGAGCCCTCCGTCATCGCCTGAGTCGGCGACGCCGGGCGACGTGCTCGCCTGGCGGGCGTTGCGGGTCGTGCACCGGCCGCTGCTGGCGGCGGTGGCGGTGCTCGGCCTGGTCGCCCCGGTGGCTGCCGCGCTGCCGGAGCTGGTGGCGCTGGCGCTGCTGGCGTTCCTCTGCGTCGCGGGGGTGGTCGCCGAGACCCTGAGCGAGGACGGCCGGCGCCGCCAGGTCCGCCAGCTCGCGCTGGAGGAGCAGGTCGCCGCCGAGGTGGAGCAGAGCCGGTGGCGGCAGCACCACCTGTGACCGCGACGAGCTGGCGGCCGTGCCCCGGGACGGAGGGGCACGGCCGCCAGCCGGTACGGGTGCCGGTCAGAGCTCGGCGAGCGTGCCGGCGTACATCTTGTCGATCTCGGCGGCGAAGTTGCTCTCCACGCCCCGGCGCTTGATCTTCATCGACGGGGTGATCTCGCCGTGCTCGATCGTCAGGTCGCGGGGGAGGATGGTCACCTTCTTGATCGTCTCCCACCGGTTGAGCTTGCCGTTCAGCTCGGCCACGTACCCGTCGACCATCGCCTGCGCCTCCGCCGAGGAGACGATCTCCGCGTAGGACCGGCCCTCCAGCGGGCCGCCGGCCACCCAGCCCTTGATCGCGTCCGGGTCGAGGGTGACCAGCATGGTGCAGTAGTTGCGGGCCTGCCCGATCACCACCGCCTGCGAGGTGTACGGGCAGATCGCCTTGAACATGCCCTCGATGTGCGACGGCGCGATGTACTTCCCGCCGGAGGTCTTGACCAGGTCCTTCTTCCGGTCGGTGATGCGCAGGTACCCGTCGTCGTCGAGGCTGCCGATGTCGCCGGTGCGGAAGAAGCCGTCCTCGGTGAACGCCGCAGCGGTCTCCTCGGGCAGGTTGTGGTAGCCGCGCATGACCGGCTTGCCGCGCACCAGGATCTCGCCGTCGGTGTCGATCCGGCACTCCAGGTCGCCCATCGGCCGGCCGACGGTGCCGATCCGCAGCCCGTCCGGCGGGTTGACGAAGTTGCCGGCGCTGGTCTCGGTGAGGCCGTACCCCTCGGAGATGGGCAGGTTCGCCGCGGCGAAGAAGGTGGCGATCTCCTTGCTCAGCGGCGCCGCGCCGGAGACGAGCACCCGGATCCGGCCGCCGAGCCGGGCCTGGAGCTTGCTGAACACCAGCTTCTCGGCCAGCGCGTACTTCAGCTTCAACCCGGCCGGGACCGGGCGGCCGGCCTGCTCCAGAGCCACCTTCTCCTTGCCCACGCCGACGGCCCAGGCGAAGATCTTCGCCTTCGCGCCGCCGGCGTCCTGGGCCGAGGTGACCGCCTTGTTGTAGACCTTCTCGAAGATCCGGGGGGCACCGCACATCAGCGTCGGCTTCACCACGCCGAGCAGGTCGACCAACCTGTCCACCCGGCCGTCGACGTAGGTCGGCAGGCCGACGTGGGTCGAGCCGCAGAGCAGGGTCTTGCCGAACGAGTGGGACAGCGGCAGCCACAGGTACTGCACGTCGTCGTCGCGCAGCAGGCTGGTCTCGGCCTGCACGACCGCCTCCCAGCACCAGCCGCCGTGCAGCAGCTCGACGCCCTTGGGTCGGCCGGTGGTGCCGGAGGTGTAGATCAGGGTGGCCAGGTGGTCGGGGCCGATGCCGGCGACCAGCATGTCGATCAGGTCCGGCTCGGCCGCCAGGGCCTGCGTCCCCCGCTCCTCCAGGTCGGCGAGGGTGAGCTGGGGGACGGCGGCGCTGGGGTCGGGTTCGCCGTCGAAGAGCACCACGTGGGTCAGCGCCGGCAGTTCGGCGCCGGCGATCTTCGCGGCCTGGCCGGGGTTCTCGGCGAAGAGGACCCGCGAGCCGGAGTCGGCGATGATGTACGTCGCGTCCTCGGGCTCGGTGGTCGGGTAGACGGTGGTGGTCGCGCCGCCCGCGCACATGATGGCGAAGTCGGCGATCACCCAGTCCAGCCGGGTGTTCGCCAGGATCGCCACCGGATCCTCCAGGCCGACGCCAAGGCCGTGCAGCCCGGCGGCGACCGCCTTGGCGCGCCGGCCGACCTGCTCCCAGCTCAGCCAGACCGGTCCCGAGTCGTCGGAGGCGGGATGGGCGAAGGCCTGGCGGTCGGGGGTCGCCGCCACGCGCTTGAGGAACATGTCGGGGATGGAACGGTACGGTACATCGAGAGCCATCGCTGTAGCCGCCTTCGGGGGTGGATAGGACGTGACGGGGGTCACGCCATTCTGCGGTTACCGAAGAGTATTGCCTGCACCGGGGCATCGGCTAGTGCCGTGTCCACTAACGTTGGCCGGGTTGGTCGGGGTGGGAAAATGTCGTAGGGATGATGTTGGCTTCGGTTCGTGCCTCGTCGTCGGGATCCCGCCGCCCCGCGGGTCGTGCACCGCACCGCGCGCGTCGCGTTGCGGGTGACGCCGGGGCAGCGGCGGCGGTGTTTCGGGCTGCTGCGCTCGGCCGGTGACGTGTGGGCGTGTGTGCTGGAAGTCAACGGGTGGCGGCGCCGTCGCCGGGACGCGCCGCTGGTCGGCTATCAGGAGTTGTGTCGGGAGCTGTCCGGGTCGGGGCCGGGCACGTTCGCGGAACTGGATTCCGTCGGTGCGCGGTCGGTGTTGCGCCGGTTCTCGGATGCGTGGTTCGCGGCGGCGAAACGCCGCAGCGCGGGTGACCTGTCGGCCCGGTTCCCGCGTCGGCGGCGGGGGTTGGTGCCGGTGCCCTGGTATCACGGCACGTTCACCCTCGACGGCCGCCGGGTCCGGATCCCCACCGCGAAAGGCACTGCGCCGCTGTGGGTGCGCCTGACGCGCGACGTGCCGTATCCGGTCGAGCAGGTCCGGTCGATCACCTTGCTGTGTGAGGGGGGCCGGCTGTTCCTCGACGTGACCGCCGAGGTGCCGGTGGCGGTCTACCCGCCGGGCAGGGAACCGGATCCGGCCCGGGTGGCCGGGGTGGATATGGGGATCATCCACCCTTACGCCGTGGCCGGCCCGGGGAGGGGTTGTTGGTGTCGGGGCGGGCGATCCGCGCCGAGCACCGCATGCACTTAGCCGACACCAAGGCCCGCCACCGTGCCGTGGCCCGCCGGGCGCCGAAACCCGGTGAGAAGGGGTCGCGGCGGTGGCGGCAGTACCGGCGTCGGGCGCGGCTGGTGGAGGGCCGGCACCGGCGGCGGGTGCGTCAGGCCCAGCACGAGGCCGCCCGCAGCGTCGTGTCGTGGGCGGTGGGTCAGCGGGTGGGTGTGTTGCACATGGGTGACCCGCGCGGGGTGCTCGACATCGACGCGGGGCGGCGGCACAACTTGCGGTTGCGGCAGTGGCAGATCGGCCGGCTCCTGCAGGTCCTCACCGACAAGGCCACCCTCGCCGGGATCACCGTCCGGCTGGTCGACGAGCGCGGCACGTCGTCGACCTGCCCCGCCTGCCGCCGCCGGGTGCCGAAACCCCGCGGCCGGACCCTGTCCTGCGCGGACTGCGCATTCTCCGGGCACCGTGACCTGGTCGCGGCCGCCAGCATCGCCACCCGTGTTCCGGGCGGCGGATCCACCACCGTGGCAGCTGTTGTGCTGCCGGAGGTGGTCGAGCACCGTCGAGCCGGCCGGCACCTTCCCGGTGCCGGGCGGTCCCGGCGTGACCCCCGCCGCCCACCCCCGGGTGGCGCGAGGATCGGTTGGCCCGCGGAGGCCCGCCCCACCCATCGGTGGTGGGGAGTCGCTCGCCCCCACGGCGAGGATCCACAACACCCACCGCAAACCCGGTGAACGTTAGTGGACACCGCCCTAGCCCTGCCGTCCCCCGACACGGCCGCCGTCCCGGGAGGTGGAACGCCGGATCAGGCGTACCGGGAGACGGCCAGCGACCAGTCGTAGGTCGCCCGGATCCAGTTCCGGCGGGTGAGCAGGAAGCCGGCCACCGACTCCTGACCGACGCCGGCCAGGGCGGCCTCCCGTTCGGCGTACTCGGTGAGGCCGTCGTTGAACCGGGCGGCCGCCGCCCACAGCGCCGCCTCCTCACCCTGCCCGGTCTCCCCGGCGATCGTGGTGACCAGGTTGTGCGGGTCCGGCGCGCTGCTGAGCTCCTTGCCGTAGGAGAAGACGTCGTTGCACCAGCAGACCAGGTCGGCCGCGAGGGCCTCCAGGGCGGCCAGCGCCGGGTCGGCCCGCCGGGCGGCCCCGGGCAGGGCGTCGTAGGCCAGGTCGGTGAGGGTGAAGCTGGGCCGGGCGCCGCCGGTGTACCGCCGCATCTGCACGTACTCGCCGACCCCGGGCACCCGGCGCTGCTCCCGGTTCGCCGCCTCCCAGAGCAGCGCCAGCAGGTACTCGCGCAGCTGGCCGATCAGCCGGAGCAGCGGCGTCGGCCGGTGCAGCGCGCGGACCCGCCGGCAGAGGTCGTGCAGCCCGGCGCCGAGCGGCCCCGCCGACAGCGGGCGGGGGGCCGTCGGGTCGCCGTGCCCGTCCAGCACCTCCAGCAGCTCCGCCACGGTGGGCGAGAGCCGGGTGGGGCTGGCAGCCAGCCCGTCCTCGTCGCAGGCGTCGTCCATCACGAAGAGCCAGGAGATCAGGTCCGCCAGCAGCCGCAGCCGGTCGACCGGCGCGTCCGGGCAGGCCCGCCCGGCCAGCTCCGCCGGACCCGCCGCGCGCAACCGGTGCAGCCGGGCCGCCGTGCCGACCAGGCCGAGCTCCCACGCCCACCCGATGGTCTCCCCGGCGACCAGCTCGACGGCGGCGTGCCGGCGCGCCGGGTAGGGGGGTTCGCGCAGTGCCGAGACGGCGAAGCTCCGCATCCGTGTCCCCTGCCCGCCACCCCCGGGCGGGGCGGCGGGCAGCAGCGTACGGGAGCACAGATCGGCCCCGGTCGCTGGGTGGAGGCTGTTTCGCCTTCCGCCGTGACCGATTCCGCACCCTCGGTCAGAAGCCCAGGCGGGCCGCCCGCAACCGCTCGGCCAGCGCGGCCGGCCCGTCGAGCTGCACCCGGGACACCCGCTGCCGACCGGAAAGGAAGAGGGCCAACTCGCCCGGTGCGCCGACCACCCGCAGCCGCTCCCCGCCCCGACCCAGGGTGAGCTCACCGAAGCCGGGCGCCTGCACCAGCAGGTCCGCCGGGAAGCGGCGCAACGCCATCCGGCCCAGCACGGCGGCTCGCTTCCAGAGCAGCGCCGACAGGCCGGCCGGCAGGTCCCGGGGCAGCCAGCCCGGGCGAGCCCGCCGCACGTCCTCGTGGTGGATGAAGAACTCCATGGCGTTGACCAGCTCGTCGGTGAGCCGGTTGCTTACCGGGCTCCACGCCGGCGGGCGGCGCACCCGCGCCACCAGCTCCGCGTACGGGCGGGCGGCGACCCGCCGGCGGACCGCCTCGCCGTGGCCGCGCAGCGGCGGCAGCAGGATGCCCACGGCGGCGTCCGGCCGACGCTCGCGGACGACCAGGTGCGCCGCGAGATCACGGGTGCTCCATCCCTCGTTGACCGTCGGCGCGTCCGGTCCCCGGTCCAGCAGCAGGTCGGCGAGCGCCTCGCGCTCCGTTCGGGCGTACCGCGGCATGGCCCGATCGTAGGTCCGCAGTCGGCGATCCGCCGCGCCGAACGCGGCGCGGCGGGCCGGGCGCCGGCCGTCGCGGCGCCGGCGTCCCTGGTCGGGGCGTTACCGGTCGGTAGGTGATGGTGGACATATCCCTTCCAGGTCGGCGGAGCTGGCCTGGACCGGTAAGGATGAGGGAGATAATTGCGGCTTACGGCGGGGGAGAGCGTGGCAAGCGGAACAAGTCGGGACGTCCTCGGCAGGGGACTCTGGGTCCTCGGCCGGGCCATCCGGGAGCAGCCGCGCATCTTCGCGGTCGCGGTGACCGGCAGCGTGCTCTTCGGCCTCATGGTGATCGCCAGCGCGTTCGTGGTCGGCCGGGTGGTCGGTGACGTGGTGGTGCCGGCGATCGCCCGGGGCTCGGTCGGCACCGGGGTGCTGGCGCTGGCCGCCGCGTCGCTGTTCGGGATCAGCGTGCTGCGGGTGGTGGGCATCTTCGGCCGCCGGCTCGGCGCCGGTTACATGCAGTACCGGCTCCAGGCCGCGTACCGCCGCCGGGTCACCCGCCGCTACCTGGACCTGCCGCTGTCCTGGCACCACCGCAACGCCACCGGCACGCTGCTGTCCAACGCCAACTCCGACGTCGAGGCGGCCTGGTACCCGATCGCGCCGCTGCCCTTCGCGGTGGGCACCGTGGTGATGCTGGTCGGCGCGATCGTCTCGCTCTTCCTCACCGACTGGGCGCTCGCCCTGGTCGGCCTGGCCGTGTTCCCCGCGCTCTTCGCGCTCAACGTGGTCTACTCCCGGCGGATGGCGCCCCGGCAGGCCCGCGCCCAGCGGCTGCGCGCCGAGGTCAGCGGCATCGCCCACGAGAGCTTCGACGGCGCGCTGGTGGTCAAGACGATGGGCCGGGAGGCCGAGGAGACCGCGCGGTTCGCGTCCCGGGCCGGCGAGCTGCGCGACGCGCTGATCTCCGTCGGCCGGCTGCGCGGTGTCTTCGACCCGATGCTGGAGACCCTGCCCAGCCTCGGCACCTTGGCCGTGCTGGTGGTCGGCGCGGTCCGGCTGCGGGCCGGCGCGATCAGCGTCGCCGAGCTGGTCAGCGTCGCCTTCCTGTTCACCGTGCTGGCCTTCCCGGTCCGGGCCATCGGCTGGGTGCTGGCCGAGCTGCCGCGCAGCGTCGCCGGCTGGGACCGGGTGCGCCGGGTCCTCGACGCCACCGGCGAGATGCCGTACGGCGACAAGACCCTCGACCCGGCCGATCCGACGCCCGCCACGCTCGCCTTCCAGGACGTGCACTTCGGCTACGAGCCGGCCGAGGCGCACCTGCCCGGCGCCGAGGTGCTCGGCGAGGTGACCTTCACCGTGCCGGCCGGGAAGACGGTGGCCCTGGTCGGGCCGACCGGCGCCGGCAAGTCGACCATCGCCTCCCTCGCGGTCCGGCTGGTCGACCCGCGCGCCGGCACCGTCGCCCTGGACGGCGTCGACGTCCGCGACCTCACCGCCGCCTCGCTCGCCTCGACGGTGGCCCTGGTCGCCCAGGTGCCGTTCGTCTTCGACGACACGGTCCGGGCCAACATCGCCCTGGACCGCCCGGGCATCGGCGACGACGAGGTGTGGGCGGCGCTGCGGCTGGCCGAGGCCGACGGGTTCGTCGCCGCCCTGCCCGACGGACTGGACACCATGGTCGGCGAGCGGGGCACCTCGCTCTCCGGCGGCCAGCGGCAGCGGCTCACCCTGGCCCGCGCGCTGGCCGGCCGGCCCCGGCTGCTGGTGCTCGACGACGCCACCAGCGCCGTCGACCCCCGGGTCGAGGCGGCCATCCTGGCCGGCCTGCGCGCGCCCACCGACGGCGGGGGTGCGGCCGCGTCGATCCTGGTGGTCGCGTACCGGCGGGCCACCATCGCCCTCGCCGACGAGGTGATCTACCTGGAACAGGGGCGGGTCCTCGCCCGGGGCACCCACGCTGAACTGCTCGCCACCGTCCCCGGCTACGCCAGCCTCGTCACCGCGTACGAGCAGGCGGAGCACGACCGTGAGCAGACCCGGACGTACGACGAGGTCACCCCGCTGACCTCCGGCCTGGAAGTCGAGGTTGACCGGTGACCACCAAGGTTGAGGCCGAGCTACCGGCGGAGAGCCCCGAGTCGACCTGGCGGACGCTGCGGCGAGGGCTGGCGCTGTCCCCGGAGCTGAAGACCGGGTTGGCCGCCACGGTGGCGCTGGCGCTGGTCTACATGATCGGGCGGGTGGCCGTCCCGGTCGCCGTCCAGCGCGGCATCGACCACGGCATCGTTGGCGGCCTGGACCTGGGCGTGGTGTGGCGGGTGGTCGCGATCACCGGTGCCGTGCTGGTGGTCACCACGACCTGCGGCTACCTGATGATGCGCCGGCTCTTCACGGTCAGCGAGACCGCCCTGGCCGGGGTGCGCACCCGGGCGTTCCGGCACGTGCACGACCTGTCGATGCTGCATCAGCAGTCCGAGCGGCGCGGCTCGCTGGTCTCCCGGGTGACCAGCGATGTGGACCAGATCACCACGTTCCTCCAGTGGGGCGGCGTGATCCTGATCGTCAACCTCGGCCAGCTGGTGGTCACCACGATCGTCATGCTGGCGTACTCCTGGCAGCTCACCCTGGTGGTGCTCGTCGCGTTCGCGCCGGCGGTGCTGGTGATCCGGCTGCTCCAGCGCCGCCTCGCCGGGGCGTACGGCCTGGTGCGGCAGCGGACGGGCATGCTGCTCGGGACCATCGCGGAGAGCGTGGTGGGCGCGCCGGTGATCCGGTCGTACGGGATCGCCGGCCGGACGGCCCGGCGGCTGGACGCGGCGATCGAGGGGCAGCGGCACGCCCAGCAGCGGGCCATCCGGATCAGCATCCTGGGCAGCTCGGTCGGGGAACTGGCGGCCGGCCTGGCCCTGGCCGGCGTGGTCGTCGTCGGGGTCACCCTGGGGGTCGACCGGACCCTGTCGATCGGTCAGTTGACCGCGTTCCTGTTCCTGGTGACGCTCTTCATCCAGCCCGTGCAGATCGCCACCGAGGTGCTGAACGAGGCGCAGAACGCGATCGCCGGCTGGCGCCGGGTGCTGGACGTGCTGGACGTCGCCCCGGACGTGGCTGATCCGGGTGCGCAGGGGCGGGAGCTGCCCCCGGGGCCGCTGGACATCCGCTTCGCCGGGGTGACCTTCGCCTACCCGGGCGGCCCGCCGGTGCTGCACGACGTCCGGCTGGAGATCCCGGCGAAGAGCCGGGTGGCCGTGGTCGGCGAGACCGGCAGCGGGAAGACCACCTTCGCCAAGCTGCTCACCCGGCTGATGGACCCGACCGCCGGCGAGGTGCTGCTCTCCGGGGTGCCACTGCGGCAGGTCCGGTTCGACTCGCTGCGCTCCCGCGTGGTGATGGTGCCGCAGGACGGCTTCCTCTTCGACGCCACGGTCGGGGAGAACGTCCGCTTCGCCCGGCCCGAGCTGACCGACGAGGAGCTCACCGCCGCCTTCACCGAGCTGGGCCTGGCCGACTGGCTGGACGGGTTGCCGTCGGGGCTGTACACCCCGGTCGGCGAGCGCGGCGAGGCGCTCAGCGTGGGGGAGCGGCAGCTCGTCGCGCTCGCCCGGGCGTACGTCGCCGACCCCGACCTGCTGGTGCTGGACGAGGCGACCAGCGCGGTCGACCCGGCCACCGAGGTCCGCCTCCAACGGACCCTGGACGCGGTGACCCGGGGCCGGACCACCCTCGCCATCGCCCACCGGCTCTCCACCGCGCAGGCCGCCGACGAGGTGATCGTGGTGGACCGGGGCCGGATCGTGCAGCGCGGCCCGCACGACGAACTGGTCCGGGACCCGGAGTCGATCTACGGCCTGCTCTTCGCCTCCTGGCTGGAGCAGACCCGCTAGGGGAGCGTTCCCACCCCGGCGCCGTGGGCGTTCCCCGGCCCGCGCCCGCTGTGCCCGGTGCGCGATATACCTCAGCGGCATGAATATGACTCTGAGGTATATCGCGCCCGGGTCTGTCCGCCGCCGCGCCGCCGGTCAGGCGGCGACGTCGCCGGTGAGGTAGCGCTGCACGGTCGGGCCGATCGCCGCGACCAGGGTCTCCGGGTCGGCGGAGGCGACCGGCTCGAGCCGGATGACGTACCGCGTCATGGCCAGCCCGAGTAGCTGGGTGGCCACCAGTGAGCCGCGCAGCGGCAGCTCGGCCGGGTCGAGGTCGAGGTGGTCGAGGACCCGGCGGAGCACCTGGGTGACCAGGAACTCACGCATCAGCCGGGCCGTCCACTCGTTGTTGACCGCGGAGCGGAGCAGGCCGACCCCCGCCGTGCCGGCGGGGGAGTCCCACACGCCGAGGAAGGTGCGGACCAGCCGCCCACCGACGCCGTCGCGCTCGCCGGCCAGCACGGTGGGCAGCAGCGCCGCCGGGTCGATCGGCACGCGCATCGCGGCCCGGAACAGCTCCTCCTTGGTGCCGAAGTAGTGGTGCACCAGGGCGGGGTCCACGCCGGCGGCGGTGGCGATGCTCCGGATCGAGGCGGCGTCGAAGCCCCGCTCGGCGAAGGCCGCCCGCGCCGCCGCCAGGATCGCCTCCCGGGTGTCCGGCTTGCCGGGCCGCCGACCGGTGCGCCGCGCCATCACCCGCTGCGCCGACGCAGGGTGGCGGCGGCGAGCACCAGCGCCAGCACCGCGGCGCCGGCCACGATCGCGGTGTCCCGCCACATCGTCCCGGTCGGATCGGCGTGCGCGCCGACCTCCTGCAGGGCCTCCACCGCGTACGACAGGGGCAGCACGTCGCTGACCGCCTGGAGCCAGCCGGCCATCTCGCCGCGGGGCACGAAGAGCCCGCAGAGCAGCAGCTGGGGCGCCACCACGACCGGCATGAACTGCACGGCCTGGAACTCGGTGCGGGCGAAGGCGCTGCAGAACAGCCCCAGCGCGACGGCGAGCACGGCGTTCACCGCGGCGATCAGGATGACCAGCCCGCTGGCTCCCGCCGTCTCCAGCCCGAACAGCCAGTACGCCACCGCCGCGGCGACCGTCGCCTGCACCACGCCGGCCAGCCCGAACGCGATGCCGTAGCCGAAGAGCAGGTCCAGCTTCGCCAGCGGGGTGGTGAGCAGCCGTTCCAGCGTCCCGGTGGTGCGCTCGCGGAGCATCGCGATGCTGGTCACCAGGAACATGATGATGAACGGGAAGAAGCCCAGCATGATCAGGGCGATCCGGTCGAACGTCGACGGTTGGCCCGGCCGGACGGGCTGGTCGGCGTACATGTAATAGACCAGCGTCAGCAGCACCGTCGGCACCACCACCAGCAGCGCGACCGTCCGCTTGTCGTGCCGCAGCTGGCGCAGGATGCGCCCGGTGGTGGCGGCCAGGATCCGGGGGTTCATGACTTCTCCGCACCGGCGGCGCCGTCGCGGCCCGCCTCGTTCGCCCTGATCAGTCGGAGGAACGCCGTCTCCAGGTCCTCGACGCCGGTGGCCGCGCGCACCGCGTCCGGGGTGTCGTCGGCGACCAGCCGGCCCTCCCGGATGAGCAGCAGCCGGTCGCAGCGGGCGGCCTCGTCCATCACGTGGCTGGAGACCAGCAGCGTGGTGCCGGCCGCGGCCATGGCGTGGAACTGGGCCCACAGGTCGGCCCGGAGCACCGGGTCCTGGCCCACGGTCGGCTCGTCGAGGATGACCAGCTCCGGATCGCCGACCAGGGCGCAGGCCAGCGAGGCGCGGCTGCGCTGGCCGCCGGAGAGGGTGCCGACGAGGTGGCCGGCGGCGGCGCCCAGCCCGACGTCGGTGACCGCCCGGTCGGCCTCGACGTGGCCCCGGCCGTGCAGGGCGGCGAAGTAGCGCGCGTTCTCCCGCACGGTCAGGTCGGCGTAGACGCTGGGGGCCTGGGTCAGGTAGCCGACCCGGCGGCGCAGCTCCGGCGCCCCGGCCGGCCGGCCGAGCACGGTGACCGTGCCCGACGTGATGGTCTGCACCCCGACGATCGCCCGCATCAGGGTGGTCTTGCCGCTGCCGCTCGGGCCGAGCAGCCCGGTGACCGCGCCGCGTGGCACCGCGCAGCTGATGCTCCGCAGCACCGGCCGCCCGCCCCGTTCGACGACCAGGTCACGGACCGAGACCGCGTCCTCCATCGTCCGCCTCCAATTCATCATTTGTTGAACTCAACGCTAGATGAGTTCCTTCTGGTGCGCAACGGTTGACTTCGAGTGCGCTCGAACTGAAAGCCTGGGTGGGTGGACATCAGCACGCGGGAGACGAGCCTCACCGTCGGTGAGGCGGCGGAACGGGTCGGCCTGAGCACCTACACGCTGCGCTGGTACGAGCAGGAAGGGCTGGTTGCCCCGGTCGGCCGGGACTCCGCCGGCCGGCGCCGCTACACCGAGGGCGACGTCAACTGGTTGTTCCTGCTCACCCGGCTGCGCCGCACCGGGATGCCGGTCCGGGACATGCGCCGCTACGCCGAGCTGGCCCGACAGGGCGACCGGACGCTCGGCGCCCGGCGGGCGCTCTTCGAGGCGCACCGCGCCCGGGTGCTGGCCCGGATGGCCGAGCTGGAGGAGGACCTGAAGGTGCTCGACTACAAGATCGACGCGTACCGCAGGGCGGAGGAGGAGAACGCATGATCCGGCGACGAGTGGGCGCCACCGGTCCGGAGGTCTCGGCCATCGGGCTGGGCTGCATGGGGATGAGCTTCGCGTACGGCGGGGCCGACGACGCCGAGTCGACCCGGACCCTGCACCGGGCCCTCGACCTCGGCGTCAACCACCTGGACACGGCCGACATGTACGGCTTCGGGGCGAACGAACGGCTGCTCGCCCCGGTGGTCCGGGCGCGCCGGGACGAGGTCTTCCTGGCTACCAAGTTCGGCAACCGGACCGGCGGCGACAGCTTCGGCGGCACCGGCACCCCGGGCGCCTACGTGGATAGCAGCGCCGCTTGGGCCCGGGAGGCCTGCGACGCCTCGCTGAGCCGGCTCGGCGTGGACACCATCGACCTGTACTACCTGCACCGGCGCAACCCGCAGACCCCGATCGAGGAGACCGTCGGCGCGCTGGCCGACCTCGTCGCGGCCGGCAAGGTGCGGTTCATCGGCCTGTCGGAGGTGAGCCCGCGGACGCTGCGCGCGGCGCACGCGGTGCACCCGATCTCGGCCGTGCAGATGGAGTACTCGCTGTTCAGCCGGGACGTCGAGGGGGGGATGCTGGCCACCTGCCGGGAGCTGGGGGTGTCCCTGGTGGCGTACTCGCCGGTCGGGCGGGGGCTGCTGACCGGGGCGATCACCAGCCGCGACCAGCTCGCTCCGGACGACTGGCGCACGACCGTGCCACGCTTCGCCGAGGACAACCTGGCGGCCAACCTGCGGCTGGTGGACGCGGTCCGCACGGTCGCCGGCGAGATCGGCTGCACGCCCGCCCAGGCGGCGCTCGCCTGGCTGCTGGCCCAGGGTGAGGACATCCTCCCGATCCCCGGTACCAAGCGGGTCCGCTACCTGGAGGAGAACGCGGCGGCGATGGACGTCGCGCTCACCGCCGCGCAGCGGGCCCGGCTGAGCGAGGCGGTGCCGGCCGGGGCGGTCGCCGGGGAAAGGTATACCGCGGCAGGAATGCGAACCGTCGGGCACTAGCCTGCGCACCGGACACTGCGTCCGCCATCGGTCATTGCACACGGTTCGGACGTCGGGCACGATGTCGCGGTGGGTCCCGCTCCGTTGCCCGAGACCGGTTTCCTCGACGACTGGGCCGCCCGCCTGCGGCAGGGCGCCGACCCTCCCGTCGTCGGCATCATGCTGCGCGGCAGTCACGCCCGGCGGGGCGCCACCGAACACAGCGACGTCGACCTCGACGTGCTCGTCGACGTCGCCGACCGTTTCGCCGGCGACTGGTCCACCCACGATCGGTCCGCCGCCCCTGAGCCCGGGGCGGCGGACTGGCCGGCCACCACGCCGGGTGACGGGCCCGCCGGCGGTCCGCCCGCCCGGGCATACGCCGCCCGACGGGCCTTCCTGGCCGAGTTCGAGGGCCGGCTGGTGCACGTCTCGGTGGCCGCCCGGGACGTCCGCTCCTGGGTGCACCGGCTCGGCGAGCCGGCCGACTGGGCCTTCGGCCTCCCGGTGACCGCGCCGGCCCGGCTGATCTGGGCGGTGCCCGAATGGCGGCGCCGGATCGACCTGCCGGTGCTCTGCCAGCCGGCCGACGAGCCCCGGTTGGAGGACCTGATCGCGACCCTCGGCAAGGTCGCCGGCGCCCGCTGGGCGGACGACCCGCGCGGCGTCCGGCTGGCCGCCGCCGACCTGGCCCGGCTCTGCCCGTCGGTGCTCCGGCCGGCCAACCCGTCGGTCCGGGTGGCCTCCCGCCGGGGCGCCCTCACCGCCGTGCTCGACCTGCCGGTGGCCCCGCCCGGCTATCGCGACGACATGCTGCTCTGCCTGGGCCTGCGACCCGGTTCCGTCGCGGAGGTGAGCGTGGCCGCCGGCCGGCTGGTGACCGGGATCGTGCCGCTGGTCCGCCCGTACGCCGAAGAGATCGCCGCGGTGGCTGGCGCGGACCTGGCGGAGGCGCTGCTGGACGGCCGGCTGGACCGCTACCTGGCCCAGTTGACCCGCGCCGTCGCGGGGGCCGGGTCCGGCCCTCGGGACACGTCGCCGGTCCCCGCGCCGCGTGCGGGACAATGGCTCACTGTGCCCGCCTCTGACGCGCCGCCGACCGGCGCCCCCGCCACCGCCGGTGAACCCGCGGCCCCCGCCCCGGTCCGCCCGTCCCGGCTCGACCCGGCCATCGCCGCCCGGTTGCGCCGCACCCCCGACGGCCTGGTGGCCGCGGTGGTGCGCCAGCACGACTCGGGTGAGGTGCTGATGGTCGCCTGGATGGACGACGAGGCGCTGCACCGCACCCTCACCACCGGTCGGGCCACCTACTGGTCGCGCAGCCGGCAGGAGTACTGGGTCAAGGGCGCCACCTCCGGCCACCACCAGTACGTCCGCTCGGTCGCCCTGGACTGCGACGGCGACGCCCTGCTGGTGAGCGTCGACCAGGTGGGTGCGGCCTGCCACACCGGGCACCGGACCTGCTTCTTCACCGAGCTGCCGGTGACTGCCGCGGAGGCGACCTCATGACCGACGGCGCGGTCAGCCCCGACGAGGCGGCCTTCACCGACCTGGCGGCCCGCTGGCGGGTCGTACCGGTCACCCGGCGGCTGCTCGCCGACGCCGAGACCCCGGTCGGGGTCTACCGCAAGCTCGCCGGCGGCCCCGGCACCTTCCTGCTGGAGTCGGCCGAGCAGGGCGTCGGCTCGGCCGGGATGGCCTGGTCCCGGTACTCCTTCATCGGCGTCCGCAGCAGCGCCACCCTGACCGAACGGGACGGCGCCGCGGTCTGGACCGGCGAGCCACCGGCCGGCCTGCCCGTCGACGGCGACCCGGTCCGGGTGCTGCGGGAGACGGTCGCGGCCCTCGGCGGGCCGGCCTGGGACCCGGCCAGCGGCATGCCACCGCTGACCGGCGGCATGGTCGGCTATCTCGGGTACGACCTGGTCCGCCGCTTCGAACGGCTCCCCGAGCTGACCGAGGACGACCTCGGCGTGCCCGAGCTCGGCATGATGCTCGCCACCGATCTGGTGGTGCTCGACCACTACGACGGTTCGGCGACCCTGGTCGCCAACGCGATCCTGCCGCCGCCGGACGCGCCGGACCGGGCGCCCCTGATCGCCGCGGCGTACCACCACGCGGTGGGTCGGCTCGACGCGATGACCACGGCGTTGTCCCGACCGATTCCGCCCATGATCTCGACCGTCGACCGGCCGCCGGCCGGCGAGGTGGTCAGCCGTACGCCCGACGGCGGGTATCCGAAGGCCGTAGAGGCGGCCAAGGAGGCGATCCGGGCCGGCGAGTGCTTCCAGATCGTGCTGGCCCAGCGGTTCGAGCGCGAGACGCACGCCGACCCGCTCGACGTCTACCGGGTGCTGCGCACCACCAACCCCAGCCCGTACATGTACCTGCTGCGCTTCGACGGCTTCGACATCGTCGGCTCCTCGCCGGAGGCGCACCTGAAGGTCAGCACCGGCGCGGACGGCCGCCGCCGGGCGCTGCTGCACCCGATCGCCGGGACCCGCCCGCGCGGCGACAGTCCGGAGGCCGACGCCCGGCTCGCCGCCGAACTGCTCGCCGACCCGAAGGAGCGCTCCGAGCACGTGATGCTGGTCGACCTGGGCCGCAACGACCTGGGCCGGGTCTGCCGGCCGGGCACCGTCGAGGTCCCCGAGTTCGCCACCATCGAGCGGTACAGCCACGTCATGCACATCGTCTCCACCGTGGTCGGCGAGCTGCGGGAGGAGCACAGCGCCTTCGACGCGCTCGCCGCCACCTTCCCGGCCGGCACCCTCTCCGGCGCGCCCAAGGTGCGGGCCATGGAGATCATCGAGGAGCTGGAGCCGGTCCGGCGGGGCCTCTACGGCGGCACGGTCGGCTACTTCGGCTTCGGCGGTGACCTCGACATGGCGATCGCCATCCGCACCGCGATGATCCGCGACGGGCGGGCGTACGTGCAGGCCGGGGCGGGCGTGGTGGCCGATTCCGATCCCGCCGCGGAGGACCGGGAGACCCGGAACAAGGCCGCCGCGGTGCTCGCCGCTATCGCCGCCGCCGAGACGCTCCGGGCCGCCCGATGAGCGATCCGACGTCGACCGCCGCGCCGGCCGTGCGGCGGCGGCGCGAGCTGACGTACGCGGTGCTGTTCTGCCTGGCCGGGGCGGGCCTGGCGTACTGGGCGGCGACCCGGACCTGGTCGGTCGAGCTGACCGACCGCGGCGCGCTGCCGCCGTCCCGGCGGGCCCGCAGCGGCGCGGACCTGGTGCCGTGGGTCTCCGCGCTGGCGCTGGTCGCGCTGGCCGGCGGTGGGGCGGTGCTGGCCACCCGGGGCCGGGCCCGGCGCCTGCTGGGTGGGCTGCTGACCCTGCTCGGTCTGGCGGTGGCGGCCGGCGGCGGATACGGCCTCGCGGCCGCCTTCGGCGGCGAGGTCAGCCGGCAGTGGCCCGCGCTCTGCCTGGTCGGCGGGCTGCTCACCGCGGCCGGTGGGCTGGTCACCGCGCTGCGCGGCGGCGACTGGCCGGCGATGGGCGCCCGCTACGAGCGGCCGGTCCCGACGGCGCAGCCGACGGCGACGGACGGCCCGGCGGTCGGCCGGGGGACTCGGGACGCCTGGGACGCGCTCGACCGGGGTGAGGACCCGACGGTCAGCTGACCGGCTCGGGGTGCCGCACCTCGCGGCGCTCCCGCGCGGCGGCGCGGGCCGCGGTCAGCTCGGCGACCAGGCGGTCCAGCTCCCGGCGCTGCTCGGCGCGGGCCCGGTCGGCGCAGACCGCCTCCCAGGCGTTGCCGCGGGCGGTGCGCGTCCGGCCGTCGCCGACCATCGCCCGTTCCAGGGTGTCCACCACGCCGACCGCCAGCGAGGCGACGGTCCGGGAGATGGTGGTGAGTCGGAGGGTCGGGTTGGGCCCGTTGGTGCTCATGGTCACCCCGCACGAGATCGTTGGCGACGGTTTGCGGACGCCTCATTGAGTCTGCCCGACGGACATGCTGCCGGGCTCACGTTTCGCGGCCGTGAAGGCCAGGTCAACTGTGCTGGCGGGGCCCCGACCTGGGCAGGGCCGTTGGTCCTTGAGCTTGGTCACAGCATCGACGGGTATCGTGATTCGGCGGCCCCGGGTCGGCCGTGGTGTGATGGAGCATGGCGGCGATCCAGGGGCAGGTCGACGACGGTCGACGAGGGGAGATGACGCCGGTCGATGCGCACGGTGGCGCTGCGTGACATCCCGTTCACCGGAAGTCCGGCATCATGCCACAGCCCATTTCGTGAGGAGCGCCATACCCCCGGCACTGGTGGCCAGGTGGCGCCCCCTAGCATCGGCCCATGACACCCGGAGAGGGGAGTCCGTTGGTGACTGCTGAGCATGCGCACGCGGAGGGGGACGGGGCCGGTTCGGCGGCGTCCGTTAGCGTGCTCGACGAGATCCTGGCCGGCGTCCGGGAGGACGTGGCGCGACGGCAGGAGCAGGTTCCGCTGGAGCGCGTGCGCGAGCTGGCCGCCGCCGCGCCGCCGCCGCTGGACGCGTACGCGGCCCTGCGCCGGCCCGGGGTGGCCGTGATTGCCGAGGTGAAGCGCTCGTCGCCGTCCCAGGGGCGGCTGGCGGAGATCGCCGACCCGGCCGATCTGGCCGGCGACTACGCCGCCGGTGGCGCCCGGGCGATCAGCGTGCTGACCGAGGGCCGGTGGTTCGGCGGGTCGCTCGACGACCTGGCCGCGGTGCGCGCCGCGGTGAACATTCCGGTGCTCCGCAAGGACTTCGTGGTCTCCAGCTACCAGGTGCACGAGGCCCGGGCGCACGGCGCGGACCTGGTGCTGCTAATCGTCGCCGCGCTGGAGCAGAACGTGCTCGTCGGGCTGCTCGAGCGGATCGAGTCGCTCGGGATGTGTGCGCTGGTCGAGGTGCACACCGAGGAGGAGGCCGACCGGGCCATGGAGGCCGGCGCGCAGGTGATCGGGGTCAACGCCCGTGACCTGCGTACCCTGGAAGTCGACCGCTCGGTCTTCGAGCGGATCGCGCCCGGCCTGCCGAGCAGCGTCGTCAAGATCGCCGAGTCCGGCGTGCGCGGCCCGCACGACCTGATCCGGTACGCCTCGGCCGGCGCCGACGCCGTCCTGGTGGGCGAGGGTCTGGTCACCCAGAAGAGCCCGCGCGAGGCGGTCGCCGAGCTGGTCAATGCCGGTAACCACCCGGCCACGCCCCGCCCGGTGCGCTGACCCACGTCGGAAAGACTCAGCAGCGAGAGGAACCCGCGATGAGCGCCAACGCGTCGGCCCCGGCCGGCCAGGTCCCCGACGCCGCCGGCCACTTCGGTCGGTTCGGCGGCCGGTTCGTCCCGGAGGCGCTGGTCGCGGCCCTCGACGAGCTGGACGCGGCGTACCGCAAGGCGATGACCGACGAGGCGTTCCTGGCCGAGTTCGGCGCCCTGCTGCGCGACTACGCCGGTACCCCGTCGCTGCTCTACTCCGCCGAGCGGTTCTCGGCGAAGGCCGGCGCGCGGATTTTGCTCAAGCGGGAGGACCTGAACCACACCGGCGCGCACAAGGTGCGCAACGTGCTGGGCCAGGCGCTGCTCACCAAGCGGATGGGCAAGAAGCGGGTGATCGCGGAGACCGGCGCCGGCCAGCACGGCGTGGCCACGGCCACCGCCGCCGCCCTGTTCGACCTCGAGTGCGTGGTCTACATGGGTGAGGTGGACACCGAGCGGCAGTCGCTCAACGTGGCCCGGATGCGGATGCTCGGCGCCACCGTCGTCCCGGTCACCACCGGCTCGCGGACCCTCAAGGACGCGATGAACGAGGCGATGCGGGACTGGGTCGCCAACGTCGACGACACCCACTACCTGATCGGCACCGCCGCCGGCCCGCACCCGTTCCCCGAGATGGTCCGCGACTTCGTCCGGGGCATCGGCGAGGAGGCCCGCCAGCAGTGCCTGGACCTGACCGGCACGCTGCCGGACGCGGTCGCGGCCTGCGTCGGTGGCGGCTCCAACGCGTTGGGCATCTTCCACGCCTTCGTGCCCGACACCGGGGTGCGGCTGTACGGCTTCGAGGCCGGCGGCGAGGGCGTCGAGACCGGCCGGCACGCGGCCAGCATCACCGGCGGCAGCGCTGGCGTGCTGCACGGCACCCGGACCTACGTCCTGCAGAACTCCGACGGTCAGACGATCGAGTCGCACTCGATCTCGGCCGGGCTGGACTACCCGGGCGTCGGCCCCGAGCACGCCTGGCTGCACGACAGCGGCCGGGCCAGCTACGCGCCGGTGACCGACCGCGAGGCGATGGCCGCCTTCGAGCTGCTCTGCCGTACCGAGGGGATCATCCCGGCGATCGAGAGTGCGCACGCGCTCGCGGGCGCGCTGAAGATCGCCCCGACGCTCGCCGCCGAGCTGGGCCGGGGGCCGCTCATCGTGGTCAACCTGTCCGGCCGGGGCGACAAGGACGTGCACACCGCCGGCGAGTACTTCGGCATCCTCGACAAGGAGTGACAGCGTGAGTCGGATCGGGGTCGCCTTCGACAAGGCCCGCGCCGACGGGCGGGCCGTGCTGGTCGGCTGCATGCCGGCCGGTTTCCCCACCGTCGAGGGCAGCATCGCGGCGATGACCGCCATGGTCGAGGCCGGGGTGGACGTCATCGAGGTGGAGATCCCGTACTCCGACCCGGTGATGGACGGCCCGGTCATCCAGAAGGCCAGCGACATCGCCCTGGCCGGTGGTGTCCGCACCGCCGACACGCTGCGCATCATCGAGGCCGTCGCGGCCACCGGCGCCCCGGTGGTCACCATGACCTACTGGAACCCGATCGAGCAGTACGGTGTCGACGCCTTCGCCCGCGACCTCGCCGCCGCCGGCGGCACCGGCCTGATCACCCCGGACCTGATCCCGGAGGAGGCCGACGAGTGGCTGGCCGCCTCCGACGCGCACGGCCTGGACCGTACGTTCCTGGTCTCCCCGTCCTCCACCGACGCCCGGTTGCGGATGACCGTCGAGCACTGCCGCGGCTTCGTCTACGCCACCGCGATCATGGGGGTCACCGGCGCCCGGGCGCAGACCTCCGGCGCCGCGCCGATCCTGGTCTCCCGGCTGCGCGAGGTCACCGACCTGCCGGTCGGCGTGGGCCTCGGCGTGGGCACCGGCGCGCAGGCCGGCACGGTCGCCGGGTACGCCGACGGTGTGATCGTGGGCAGTGCCCTGGTCCGTTGCCTGCTCGACCCCCCCGACGAGGCGGCCGGCCTGACCGCCCTGCGGACGCTCAGCGCGGAGCTGGCCGAGGGCGTGCGCAACCCCGTCCGCTGATCCTCGCCGCCGCGCGCCGCGCGCCGCGCGCCGCGCGCCACTCGCCGCGCGCCACTTGCCACGGGGAATGTCTCGGCAGACGCTATGGAGCTGATGACGTAAACGAATCAGCGAGGACCGCCCGATCCCACGCTGCTCCTCCCCGCGCCTACCGAGTCGGTGCCGGCGCTTGCCGATCGACCGGCTCTGCCTTCGCGGCCCGCCCGGCCGTCTGGCTTGGGCGGCCGTCGGCCCTGCACGGCCCGGCCCGGCCCGGCCCGCCAGGCTGCGCCCTTCGAAGTACGTTCCGCTCGGCTGTCGCCGGCGATTCGTTTGCGACATCAGCTCCATAGCGCCAACAGGTGACCGCACCGCGGCGCCTCCCAGATTTCCGGGAGCCCGCCGCCGCGTTCCCTGCTTGGCGGACCAGCTGGACGCTCAGGGATGGTCCCGCCTGGTCGAGATGCTCGACCGCGCCGGGAGCGGCCAGCGGGCCAAGGTGGAGCTGCTCGCAGCCGCCTGGTCAAGGCCCGTTCGTCCGCGCCCCGTCCGGGTCCGCTCGTTGTCCGGGCGGCACCGCCCCACCCGCCGGGGACACTGCGTCGGTCCGGATCGCGGCGGCCTGGGCCGGGCCCGCCTGAACCGGGTCGGGCGCCCGCCAGGTCTCCGGCGTGGCGTCCCGCAGCACGCCCGACCGGCCGGCCAGCGCATCGGCGAGCGCGGCTCCGGTGATCGGGGTGACCGCCACCGGCAGGTCGGCGGGCGGGTGCCAGGTCAGCCGGCAGCCACCCAGCGGTGCCGTCGTCGGTCCCTCTCCGCGCGCCCGCGCGCGGAACACGTGCACCAGCACGTCCGGCAGCGGCCCCGGCCGCCCCGCCGTGCCGGCGTCCCGTGCGGTGAGCTGGTAGAGGCCCAGCAGATCGACGAGGTCGACGTCCCAGCCGGTCTCCGCGCGGATGTCCCGCACCACCGCGGCCTGCGGGCACTCGGCCCGATGCATCCTGCCGCCGGGCAGCGCCCACCGGCCGACCGGTCCCTGCCGGCAGAGCAGCACCCGGCCCGCGTCGTCGGTGACCACCGCGGCGACCGCCCAGGTGAGCGCGTTCATGGGCAAAGAGCCTACGACCGCGCAAACCAGAAGTCAGCCACCCGGCGAAGCCGACCGGACCGGGGTGCCGCGGAGACGGTCCGCACCGGTAGCGTGTGCACCCGTGACCCACGCCCCGATGACCGCACTGGCGGCCCTGCCCAGCCCCAGCACCGCCGTCTGGCAGCTCGGACCGGTCCCGATCCGGGCGTACGCGCTCTGCATCATCCTCGGCATCGTGGTGGCCTGCGTGGTGACCGAACGCCGGCTGCGCGAGCGCGGCGTCGCCCCCGGGGCGGTGCTCGACATTGCCGTGTGGGCGGTGCCGACGGGCATCATCGGCGCCCGGATCTACCACGTGATCACCTCGCCGGAGAAGTACTTCGGCGCCGACGGCCAGCCGCTCAAGGCGTTCGCCATCTGGGAGGGCGGCCTCGGCATCTGGGGAGCGGTCGCCGGTGGCGCGATCGGCGCCTGGATCGCCGCGCGGCAGCTCGGCATCCCGTTCGCCGTGGTGGCCGACGCGCTGGCCCCGGGCCTGCCGCTGGCCCAGGCCGTCGGCCGCGTCGGCAACTGGTTCAACAACGAGCTGTACGGCGGCAGCACCACGCTCCCGTGGGGGCTCGAGGTGCACGTGATGGACCCGGACAACCCCGGGCAGGCGCTGCGCGACGACGCCGGCAACCCGGTCCTCCAGCCGGGGCTCTACCACCCGACCTTCCTGTACGAGGCACTGTGGAACATCGGGGTCGCCGCGCTGGTCCTCGTCCTGGACCGGAAGCTGCGGCTCGGTCGGGGCCGGGCATTCGCGCTGTACGTGATGGGCTACACCGTGGGCCGGTTCTGGATCGAGCTGATGCGCACCGACGAGGCCAACCACATCCTCGGGGTCCGGCTCAACGTCTGGACCGCCGCGCTGGTCTTCCTCGGCGCGCTGATCTACTTCCTCCGGGTGCGCGGCCCGCGTGAATACCTGGTCCCGGTCGGGCCGCCGACGATTCCGGTCCCGCCGGCCGGCGGCGACGTGTCGCAGGTCGACCTCTCCGCCCGGGAGGCCGGGCCGGCCACCGTCGCCCCGGAGGGCTACCGGGTGGTCAGCGAGGAGCGGTTCCGCGCCTACCAGGAGACCGGCGAGGTTCCCGACGAGCCGACGGACGCGCCGGCCGCGACCGAGGCCGACACGGCGACGGAGGCCGCCGACCGCGCCGAGACCGGGCCGGCCGGCACCACCAAACGCGCTGGCACTGCGCCGGCCGGCACCACCGAGCGCACCGAGGCGGAGCCCAGCGGTCCCGCCGTCAGCCGGGAGCGTGTCGAGGCGGACCCGGAGAGCGCCGGGGACGCGACGGTCCACGAGGGCCGGGCCGGCGCCGCCGGTGCCCGCCCCGCCGACCGGGACAACTGAGCGGGGCGGCGATGCGTACCGCGGTGGTGGTCGGCGCCGGGCTCGGCGGGCTGGCGGCGGCCGGCGCGCTGGCCCGCTCGGGCTGGCGGGTCACTCTGCTGGAACGGGCCGACCGGGTCCGACCGGAACCCACCGCCGTCGTGCTGTGGCCCAACGGGGTACGCGCGCTGCGCGCCCTCGGTCTCGGCGCCGGCCTGGACGCGATCGCCACGCCGCTGGCTGACGGCGGCGTCCGCCGCCCCGACGGGCAGTGGCTGGTGCAGCCGCGTCCGACGCCGGCCGAGCGGATGCCGGTGGTGGTGCACCGCGAGGACCTGCACGACGCGCTGATCGCCGGCCTCGGCGACCGGGTGGAGCTGCGGACCGGGGTGCACGTCCGCACGGTCCGGGTGACGCCGGGCGAGCGGCCGGCGGTCGGCGACGGCCGGCACACCGTCGAGGCGGACCTGGTGGTGGCCGCCGACGGCACGGACAGCGAGATCCGCCGCCAGCTTGCCCCGGAGGCGGCGGTGGTGAGTTCCGGCTGTGCCGCCTGGCGGGCGGTGATCCCCTGGTACCAGGCCCCGAAGCTGCCGGCCGACCAGCCGGTGGGCGGGGAGACGCTGGGCGCCGGCTACCGCTTCGTGGCCGCCTCGCTCGGTGACCGGGGCGCGGCCGGCGGGTCCAGCCGGGGCGGCATCTACTGGGTGGCGACCGCCGCCGGCGCGCCCCGCCCGGAGCCGCCGGAGACCCAGCTCGCCCTGCTCAAGCGCTGGTATTCCGGCTGGCCCGCGCCGATCGCCGAGCTGCTCGACGCCACCGACCCGGCCGACCTGGTCCAGCAGGAGATCCGCGAGCTGCGGCCGCTGCCCCGGGCGTACGGCTTCCCGGTCGGCCCGGGCGGGGTGGTGCTGCTCGGCGACGCCGCGCACGCCATGCCGCCGCACCTCGGGCAGGGCGCCTGCCTCGCCTTCGAGGACGCCGCCACGCTCGCCTCGTTGCTGCGCGAGTCCCGGCTGCCCGACGCCGTGGCGTCGTACGACCGGCTGCGGCGCCCCCGCGCGGCCACGATGGTCCGGCAGACCCGCCGGATGTCCGCGGTGCTGCAGACCCGCGGCCGGCTGGCCCTGCGCGCCCGCGACGCTGCCCTCGGCACCATCAGCCCTCGGCTGCGCAACACCGCCGCGTCCGCCGCCGCCCAATGGCACCCCCCGTCCTGACCCCGGGTCGACGCGGAAGGGTCAGGCGATGATGGCGGTGGGCTCGGCGATGCAGGCGGTACCGATGCGGCGGAAGCCGACCCGCAGGTAGACCCGGGCGATCTCCTCGCTGCCGGCGGAGAGGAAGATCAGGTCGGTGCCGGCGGCGCGCAGTTCGCGGGCGATGGCGGCGGTGATCGCGGCGCCGAGGCCGCGACGGCGGGCGACCGGCAGGGTGGCCACCCCGGCGATCTCCGCGACGTCGCCGACCCGCATCGCCATTCCGCTGGCCAGGGCCCCCTCCTCGGGGGTCTCGGCGAGCACCGAGATCCGCCGGCCGTCGGCGATCCGGACCCCCTCCTCCTGCAGCGCGGCCACGTCGAGCCGGGCCACCGCCGCGTCCCGTTCGGCCGGGCCGGCCTCGCCCCGGGCGGTGCCGCCGTTCGAGAAGCCGACGGCCGCGACGGCCCGCCGGATCGCCACGTCGCCGGCGAAGCCGGGGGAGGCCGGGTCGAGGACCCGCATCGGTACGTCGCTGAGCGTCACCGGGTCGGGCAGCTCGGCCGGGTCGAGCACCATCAGCGGCGCCTCCAGCACGGTCAGCCCCGCCGAGCGGGCGACGGCCAGCAGGTCCGGGGTGACCTCGTGCACCCACTCGAACGCCTCGGGCAGGCCCAGCTCGCGCTGACGGGCCCGGACGGCGGTCACGTCGGCGAGCGACGGCGGCTCACTGGCGTCGAGCCGGGGCCGGGCGTAGAACGGCCATCCCAGGCCTTCCCGGACAAAGAGCACCAGAGCGCCGTACTCCTCCGGGCGGGCACCGTCGCGGGGCACCGCGTCGTAGAAGTGCTCCAGCCGGTCGAACACCTCAGCGCGTAGGACATCCACCGCGCGAGACTACACGTCCCAGATTCTGGAAGTGTGATCAATCCGAACTGGCCTTGCGCCGTACGCCCTAACGTAGACTCAATAAACCCACAAGGGCCGACGTCGTCCCGACCATGATCCAACCTGAGTGACGACAGGAGGCCCGGTGGCCTTTCCGTACCCTCTCAGCCCTCAGTCGGCCCCGCCCGCCACGGGCCTCTACGACCCCGCGCAGGAGCACGACGCGTGCGGCGTGGCCTTCGTGGCCGACCTGCACGGGCGCCGGTCGCACGAGGTCGTCGCCAACGGTCTCGACGCACTCTGCCGGCTGGACCACCGGGGCGCCCGGGGCGCGGAGCACAACACCGGTGACGGCGCCGGCATCATGATCCAGGTGCCGGACGCGTTCCTGCGCGCCGTGGTCGAGTTCCCGCTGCCGCCCGCCGGCCAGTATGCCACCGGCCTGGTCTTCCTCCCCGACGACGACGCGGGTGAGGCGCTCGCGCGCCGGGTGGTGGAGAAGTACGCCCTGGTGGAGGGGGCCGACGTGCTCGGGTGGCGGGACGTGCCGACCGACCCGACCGGTCTCGGCGAGACCGCGCTCGCGGCGACGCCCCGGGTGCGGCAGCTCTTCCTCGCCGCGCACCGGTTGACCGATTCCCCGGCCGGCCCGGCCGGGTCGGCGCTGGGCGGGCTGGACCTGGAGCGGGTGGCGTTCTGCGTGCGCAAGCAGGCCGAGCGGGAGACCGCCGAGCGGGGCGCGCCGGTGTACTTCCCGTCGCTGTCCGGCCGCACCATGGTCTGGAAGGGCATGCTCACCCCGGACCAGCTCCCGGCGTACTACCCGGAGCTGACCGACCCGCGGCTGGTCAGCGCGATCGCGCTGGTCCACTCGCGCTTCTCCACCAACACCTTCCCGTCCTGGCCGCTGGCCCACCCGTACCGGTTCATCGCGCACAACGGCGAGATCAACACGATCCGCGGCAACCGGAACTGGATGCAGGCCCGCGAGGCGCTGCTGCGCAGCCCGAACCTGCCAGGCAACATCCGCCGGGTCTTCCCGGTCTGCACCCCGGGCGCCTCGGACTCGGCGAACTTCGACGAGGTGCTGGAGCTGCTGCACCTGGCGGGGCGGAGCCTGCCGCACGCGGTGCTGATGATGATCCCGGAGGCCTGGGAGAACGACCCGGAGATGCGCGCCGACAAGCGCGCCTTCTACCGGTTCCACGCCAGCCTGATGGAGCCGTGGGACGGGCCGGCCTCGGTCGCCTTCACCGACGGCGAGATCGTCGGCGCGGTGCTGGACCGCAACGGGCTACGCCCCGGCCGCTGGTGGCGCACCGCCGACGGGCTGGTGGTGCTGGGCAGTGAGGCCGGCGTGCTCGACCTCGACCCGGCCCGGGTGGTCGCCAAGGGCCGCCTCCAGCCCGGGAAGATGTTCCTGGTCGACACGGTCAACCACCGGATCGTCTCCGACGACGAGATCAAGGCCGAGCTGGCCGCCGCCCAGCCGTACGACGAGTGGCTGCACGCCGGCCTGATCGAGCTGGACGACCTGCCGCCGCGCGAGCACACCGTCTACACCCACGACTCGGTGCGCCGCCGCCAGCAGACCTTCGGCTACACCGAGGAGGAGCTGAAGATCCTGCTCGCGCCAATGGCGCGGGCCGGCGCGGAGCCGATCGGCTCGATGGGTACGGACACCCCGATCGCCCCGCTGTCGACCCGGCCGCGGCTCCTCTACGACTACTTCCACCAGCTCTTCGCCCAGGTCACCAACCCTCCGCTGGACGCCATCCGGGAGGAGCTGGTGACCAGCCTGGCCTCCACCATCGGGCCGGAGGGGAACCTGCTCGCCCCGAACGCGGCGAGCTGCCGACAGATCGTGCTGCCCTACCCGGTGATCGACAACGACGAGCTGGCCAAGATCCTCTCCATCGACGAGGACGGCGACCTGCCCGGCTTCAAGGCGGTACGGGTCTCCGGGCTGTACCGGGTCCGCGACGGCGGGGCCGGAATCAAGGCCCGGCTGACCGAGATCTGCCGGCACGTCTCCGAGGCGATCGAGGACGGCGTCCGGATCCTGGTGCTGTCGGACCGGGACTCCAACGCCGACCTCGCCCCGATCCCGTCGCTGCTGCTCACCGCGGCGGTGCACCAGCACCTGGTCCGCGAGCAGACCCGGACCCAGGCGGCGCTGATCGTGGAGTCCGGCGACTGCCGCGAGGTGCACCACGCGGCGGTGCTGATCGGGTACGGCGCGGCGGCGGTCAACCCGTACCTGGCCTTCGAGTCGGTGGAGGACATGATCGCCACCGGCGCGCTCGTCGGCATGGACCCCGCCAAGGCCGTCCGCAACTACGTCAAGGCGCTCGGCAAGGGCGTCCTGAAGATCATGTCCAAGATGGGCATCTCGACGGTCTCGTCGTACTGCGGCGCGCAGGTCTTCGAGGCGGTTGGCCTGGACACCCGGCTGGTCGAGCGGTACTTCCGCGGCACCCCGAGCAAGATCAGCGGAATCGGGCTGAACGAGATCCACGCCGAGGTGGCCGCCCGGCACTCGCTCGCCTGGCCGGCGCCGGGCGCGCAGAGCTCCGACCGGCTGGAGGTCGGCGGCGAGTACCAGTGGCGCCGCGAGGGCGAGCTGCACCTGTTCAACCCGGAGACGGTCTTCCTGCTCCAGCACGCCACCCGCAGCCGCCAGTACGACGTCTTCCGGCAGTACACCGCCAAGGTCGACGAGCTGGCCGCCCGAGCCGGCTCGCTGCGCGGGCTGTTCACCCTGCGTACCGGGGTGCGCCCGGCGGTGCCGCTGGACGAGGTCGAGCCGGCCACCGAGATCGTCAAGCGGTTCGCCACCGGCGCCATGTCGTACGGGTCGATCTCGGCGGAGGCGCACGAGACCCTGGCCATCGCGATGAACCGCCTCGGCGGCAAGTCCAACACCGGCGAGGGCGGCGAGGA
Source organism: Micromonospora coerulea (assembly GCF_016598485.1). GTDB lineage: Bacteria > Actinomycetota > Actinomycetes > Mycobacteriales > Micromonosporaceae > Micromonospora > Micromonospora coerulea. The sequence goes on from NZ_JAEMUW010000006.1 coordinate 223,952, forward strand.
CGTCGACCGGCTGCACGACCCGGCCCGCCGCTCGGCGGTCAAGCAGATCGCCAGCGGCCGGTTCGGGGTGACCAGCGAATACCTGGTCAACGCCGACGACCTCCAGATCAAGATGGCCCAGGGCGCCAAGCCCGGCGAGGGCGGCCAGCTGCCCGGCAACAAGGTCTGGCCGTGGATCGCCCGGACCCGGCACGCCACCCCGGGCGTCGGCCTGATCTCCCCGCCGCCGCACCACGACATCTACTCCATCGAGGACCTCGCCCAGCTCGTGCACGACCTGAAGTGCGTCAACCCGGCCGCCCGGGTGCACGTCAAGCTGGTCAGCGAGGTCGGCGTGGGCACCGTCGCGGCCGGCGTCGCCAAGCTCAAGGCCGACGTCATCCTGATTTCCGGCCACGACGGCGGCACCGGCGCGTCCCCGCTCAACTCGCTCAAGCACGCCGGCACCCCGTGGGAGCTGGGCCTGGCCGAGGCGCAGCAGACGCTGCTGCTCAACAAGCTGCGCGACCGGGTCACGGTGCAGGTCGACGGCCAGCTCAAGACCGGCCGGGACGTGCTCATCGCGGCGCTGCTCGGTGCCGAGGAGTTCGGCTTCGCCACCGCCCCGCTGATCGTCGAGGGCTGCGTGATGATGCGGGTCTGCCACCTCGACACCTGCCCGGTCGGCATCGCCACTCAGAACCCGGTGCTGCGCGAGCGGTTCACCGGCAAGCCGGAGTTCGTGGAGAACTTCTTCCTCTTCCTCGCCGAAGAGGTCCGCGGCTACCTCGCCGAGCTGGGCTTCCGGTCGATCGAGGAGGCGATCGGGCAGACCGAGCTGCTCGACGTCACCCCGGCGATCGACCACTGGAAGGGGCACGGGCTGGACCTGGCGCCCGTACTGCACCTGCCGGAGCTGCCGGCGGGTGCCGCGCGGCGCGGGATCCGGGCCCAGGACCACGGCCTGGAGCTGGCCCTGGACAACGAGCTGATCGCGCTGGCGCAGCCGGCGCTGCGCGACGGCACGCCGGTCCGGGTCGAGGTGGCCGTCCGCAACGAGCACCGCAGCGTCGGCGCGATGCTCGGCGGCGAGGTGACCCGCCGCTTCGGCGGCGCCGGCCTGCCGGCGGACACCATCGAGTTCCTGCTGCACGGCACCGCCGGCCAGTCGTTCGGCGCGTTCCTGCCGCGCGGGGTCACCCTGCGGCTGCACGGCGACGCCAACGACTACGTCGGCAAGGGCCTCTCCGGCGGCCGGCTCATCGTCCGCCCGGACCCCGCGGCGCCGTTCGTCGACGACGAGGCCGGGCCGGGGGAGCGGGCCGAGGACCAGATCATCGCCGGCAACACCATCCTGTACGGCGCGACCGCGGGCGAGGTGTTCCTGCGCGGCCGGGTCGGTGAGCGGTTCGCGGTGCGCAACTCCGGCGCGGCGGCCGTCGTCGAGGGGGTCGGCGACCACGGCTGCGAGTACATGACCGGCGGCACGGTGGTAGTGCTCGGCGAGACCGGGCGCAACTTCGCCGCCGGCATGTCCGGCGGCACCGCCTTCGTCTGGCGGCTCGACCGCGCACGGGTCAACGCCGAACTGGTCGACCTCGCCCCGCTGCGGCCCGAGGAGCGGGACCGGCTGCACGAGCTGGTGCAGCGGCACTTCGCCGAGACCGATTCGGCGGTCGCCGGGGAGCTGTTGAAGCGCTGGCCGGAGGCGGTGGAGGAGTTCACCGCCGTGGTGCCCCGGGACTACCGCCTGGTGCTGGAGATCATGCGAGCCGCCGAAGCCGCCGGCCGTGACGTCGACGACGCGGTGATGAGTGAACTGGCGGCGCCAGCCGCCTCAGCACCGCAGTCGGCGGCGTCCGATTCGTCCATGCCGGTGCCGCCCGCGCCGCGGGTGGTCGCCCAGGAGGTGGCTCGTGCCTGACCCGAACGGTTTCCTGCGCTACAACCGGCGGCTGCCCGCCCGTCGCCCCGTGCCGGTGCGGATCACCGACTGGCGGGAGGTCTACCCGGCGGCCGGTGCGGAGCTGATCCGCGAGCAGGCCACCCGGTGCATGGACTGCGGCATCCCGTTCTGCCACGAGGGCTGCCCGCTGGGCAACCGCATCCCGGACTGGAACGACCTGGTCCGCACCGGCGACTGGGACGCGGCGGTGGATTCGCTGCACGCCACCAACAACTTCCCGGAGTTCACCGGGCGGCTCTGCCCGGCGCCGTGCGAGGCCGCCTGCGTGCTCGGCATCGGCGGCGGCCAGCCGGTCACCATCAAGCAGGTCGAGGTGGAGATCGCCGATGCCGCGGTGGCCCGCGGCGGGTTGCGGCCCCGCCCGGTGGCGGCGCCGACCGGTCGGTCGGTCGCTGTGGTCGGGTCCGGCCCCGCCGGGCTCGCCGCCGCGCAGCAGCTCGCCCGCGCGGGTCACGCCGTCACCGTGTACGAGCGCGACGACGCGCTGGGCGGCCTGCTCCGGTACGGCATTCCCGACTTCAAGCTGGAGAAGCGGCACATCGACCGGCGGCTGGCCCAGCTCGCCGCGGAGGGCGTGCAGTTCCGCACCGGGGTGAACGTCGGCGTGGACGTCACCGCCGAGGAGTTGCGGGCCCGGCACGACGCGGTGCTGCTCGCCTGCGGGGCGTTGCAGGGCCGGGACACCCCGGAGACGCCGGGGCGCGAGCTGCGCGGCGTGCACCAGGCGATGTCCCACCTGGTCGCCGCCAACCGGGTGGTGGCCGCGGCCGGCGACGGCCGGCCGGCGCTTGCCGTGCTGCCCGACGGCACGCCGATCGACGCGACCGGCAAGCACGTGGTGATCATCGGCGGTGGCGACACCGCCGCCGACTGCCTCGGGGTGGCACACCGGCAGGGCGCCGCCGGCGTCCACCAGCTCGACCTCTACCCCGAGCCGCCGGAGACCCGGGACGCCGCCCGGGACCCGTGGCCGACGTGGCCGTGGGTGCTGCGTAACTACCCGGCGCACGAGGAGGGCGGCGCGCGGGTCTTCGCCGTCGCGGTGCAGGAGTTCGTCGACGACGGCACCGGCCAGGTCAAGGGGGTCCGGATCGCCGAGGTGACGGTGGAGAAGCGGGACGGCCGCCGGATCGTCACCCCGCTGCCCGGCTCCGAGCGGGAACTGCCGGCCGACCTGGTGCTGCTGGCCATCGGCTTCGAGGGGACCGAGGTGCAGCCGCTGCTGGCCCAGTTCGGGGTGGCCCGCAACGCCCGCGGCGCGGTGGATGCCCGGCCGGACTGGCAGACCGACGCCGACGCCGACGGCGTCTTCGTCGCCGGCGACATGCACCGGGGCGCCTCGCTGATCGTGTGGGCCATCGCCGAGGGGCGCGCCGCCGCCGCGGCGATCCACTCGTACCTGGACGGGGTGGGCACCCTACCCGCCCCGGTGGATCCGGCCCGGCAGCCGCTCGCCGCCCGCTGACCCCGGGCGCCGTCGCCCCACCCGCACCCCGGTCCGGACGTACGCGTCCCGGGCCGGGGTGTTCGGCGTCGGTGTCCGGTCCGTACCGGGGCCTGCCTCGGCTGGCGGGGGTGCCCCCCGCCGACGCCGTCGAGCCGGTGAGCCTGCTCACGAAACCGGCAAATAGGTTTAAGGGGCGGCAGACTTGGCCGCTGCCGAACCCACCGTGGGTTCGGCTTCGTCATGTCGTCGTCTGGACGGGGAGGCCCTCGTGGCCCTCGGAAGCACGTTCGCCGCGCTACGCCACCGGAACTACCGGATCTGGGCCGGCGCTGGATTCGTGTCGGTGATCGGTACCTGGATGCAGGTGCTCGGGGTCAACTGGTACGTCCTCTCGGCGACCGGCTCGGCGACCTCGATGGGTCTCGCCGTCCTGCTCCAGGCCCTGCCCACGCTGCTCCTCAGCGTGTGGGGCGGCGCGCTCGCCGACCGGCTGCCGGCCAAGCCGCTGCTGATCGGCGCCCAGGTGGTGCACGCCGGCCTGGCTGCCGGGCTGGCCGTGGTCGCCATCACCGGGGCCGGCGGGCTCCCCGCGATCTTCGCGATCTCGCTGGGCACCGGCGCCGTGTCGGCGATCGAGGGCCCGGTGTCGGGCCGCTGGTCCTCCATGCTGGTCGACCGGGAGAGCCTGGGCAACGCGCTCGCGCTCGGTTCGCTCACCAACTCCGCCGGGCGCATTCTCGGCATGAGCCTGGGCGCCGTGGTGGTCGCCGCCGTCGGCCCCGCGCTGCTGTTCCTGGTCAACGCGGTGAGCTTCGTCGCGGTGGTGGCGGCCCTGTTCGCCGTATCGGACGGGGAGCGGCACGCCGGGGAGTCCTCGCCGGCCGGCGCGGCACCGGCCACCGGGGGCATCCTGGCCGGCTTCCGGTACGTGCTGCGCCAGCCCGTGGTGCTGGTGGCGTTGGCGCTGTCGTTCGTGCTGGGCAGCCTGGGTCGCAACTACCAGGTGACCATGGCGGCGATGAGCGACGGGCCGCTGCACGGCGGGGCGTCCGGCTACGGCCTGCTCTCCACGGTTTTCGCGGTCGGCACGGTGCTCGGTGCGCTGGTCGCGGCCCGCCGCCGGGAGCTGGGTTACGGCCTGCTGGTCGGCGCCGGCCTGCTGGCCAGCGTGCTCCAGATCGCCGCCGGCCTGGCCCCGGGCACCATGAGCTTCGCCGGGGTGATCCTCCCCGTCGCCGCGGCGGCCGTGATCATCGATACCACGGTCGGCGCCCGGGCCCAGCTCGACACCGACTACGCCATGCGGGGTCGGGTGCTGGCCGCCCTGGCGGTCACCGGCTCGGTCTCCGCCGCGGTCGGCGCGCCCCTGCTCGGCTGGCTCTCCGAGCACGCCGGACCCCGGCAGACCCTGGTGCTGGCCGGCGCGGTCACCGCGATCGCGACCGCCGTGGCGGCCGTGGCGTTCGACCGGCTGCACGACTGCCGGGTGCGCCGCCGGGTCACCCTGGCCATGACCGCGCCCGCCGTACGTCGACCGGTGCGCCTGGTCGCCGCCACGGCCGCCCGCATCGTCCGGCCCGCCACCGCCGCCACCACCATCGCCGCCACCACCGCGACCGCGGCCATGGCCGTCGCGCCGGCCCGCCCGCCGCTGCCGGTGGGGAGCCCGCCGCCCGGCCTGCGGCTGACCGGGCTCCGCCCCGGTTCCGGGCGGCTCCGGTCCAGCCAGGCGGTCCGGGCGGCCGACGATTGCGCGGGCTGCGCCCCGCCCCGCACCCGCCGCCCTCGGCTCACCGACCGGGCCCGGAAGCCCGCCCACCTGGCCGACTGCCCCTGCTCCGACTGAGGGGCCCGGCACCGTCCGGGCCGTCTCGGCCCGGACCCGACGTCGTCGCCCCGCTGCACCCACGCAGGTTCACCCGGCTCCGGCGTCGGGTTCGGCCGGGTGGCGCTCGACCGAGACATCTCCCAGGGTGCGTGGCGGTGACCGCCGGCGTCGGGCCGCGCCGTCGAACGCCCCGTTCCGCCTGCCAAGAGACCGGAACCGGGCGTGCGCGGCGGACGCTATGGAGCTGATGTCGTAGACGATTCAGGTGCGCCCCCGGAGTCTCGCGGCGTCTTCCACGGGATCGTCAGGTCGGCGGCGAGCGAGGCGCAGCGCGGCGTAGCGCGGCACCGCGTGGCGTAGCGCGCAGCGGGGTCGTCCTGGCGGGGGCGTCGGGTCGTCGGCCGACACGTCGTCCTCCCGTACGTCGCGCTGTGCGCGAGGACACGGTTCCCAGGCCCCGGTCCGGCCCGTTCGGGTACGAAGCGCCGCGAAGATCATCGTTACGCTGCCGCCATGGACATCGAGAAGCGCCTGCGCCGGGTGCGCGGGTGGCTGTGGGTCGTGGTGGTGGGTCTGTTCCTGAGCGGGGTGACCGCCTTCCCGCTGGAGATCGAGGTGCGCTGGCTGCTGCGGGCGCTGGACCCGCTCTCCGGGCAGCTCCCGGCGCTGGTCGGCTGGATCGAGCGGGTCCACACCGGACTGGTCGAGACCGGTGACCGCTACCCGTTCATGCGGTACGGCACCGACTGGCTGGCCTTCGCCCACCTGGTGCTCGCGGTGGCGTTCTGGGGACCGCTGCGCGACCCGGTGCGCAACGTCTGGGTGGTCCAGGTCGGCATGATCGCCTGCGCCGGCATCGTGCCGCTGGCGCTGATCTGCGGGCCGGTCCGGGACATCCCCTGGTTCTGGACGCTGGTCGACCTGTCCTTCGCGGTCGGCGCATTCCCGCCGCTGTGGATCGCCTACCGGCACATCCGGGCGATCGAGGCGGCCGCCCCGCGCCCGGCTGATTCGTCTACGACATCAGCTCCATAGCGTCGGCTCGGCCACCGGCCCTGCCGCCCACTCGGGCAGGCTGGCCGGCCGTCCACTCTGGCAGGCGGGCCGGCCGTTCACTCGGGCAGGCGGGCCGGCCGCCCGCTTCGGCCGGCCCCAACCCCGTCGGGCGGCCTGCAACTAATCGACGGATGTGAACGCCTTCGGCATGCGCAGCCATTCACTTGATCTAAATGTTTCGATAGGATTACCGACTAGTAACAACCGGCACACTCCCTGACCACGCGCGCGGTCGAAGGGCTCCACCACCCCCGTTCCGTGGAGGTCCCGTCATGTCCCGTCGCGTCCGCACCGTCCTGGTCGCCCTCCTCGCCACCGTCCTCGGCGCCGCCGCCGTTCCCGGCGTCGCCCAGGCGGCAACCGTCAACTACGTCGCCCTCGGCGACTCCTACTCCTCCGGAGTGGGCGCCGGCCCGTACGACCTCTCCACCTGCCTGCGCAGCCAGAAGTCGTACGCCCCGCTCTGGGCCGCGGCCCACGCGGTCACCAGCTTCCGCTTCCCGGCCTGCGGTGGCGCCGTCACCGCCGACGTGATCAACAGTCAGGTGGGCTCGCTGAGCAGCACCACCACCCTGGTCACCGTCACCATCGGCGGCAACGACGCCGGCTTCGCCGACGTCATCACCAGCTGCCGCTTCGGCAGCACCACCACCTGCACCAACGCGGTGAACGACGCGAAGAGCTTCGCCACGGCGACCCTGCCCGGCCGGCTCGACGCCACGTACGCCGCGATCCGCAACCGGGCCCCGAACGCCCGGTTGGTGGTCCTCGGCTACCCGCGGCTGTTCGAGACGAACTACTGCGGCTGGCTGGCGATGAGCACCTACAAGCGGACGATCCTCAACGAGGCCGCCGACCTGCTCGCCTCGGTCACCGCCGGCCGGGCGGGCGCGGCCGGCGCCACGTTCGTCGACACCCGGTCGTCCTTCGCCGGGCACGGCGTCTGCGCCGCCGACCCGTGGATCCACGACGTCAGCGGGGTCATCGAGGCGTACCACCCGGACGCCGACGGCTACCGCTACGGCTACCTGGCGGCGCTGGCCGCGGCGATCGGCTGAGTCGACCCCACGCGGCGGTCGGCGGTCCACCCACCCGGACCGTCGGCCGCTGCCTTGCACCCACCGCCGACGCCGGGCCGGACCCGGGCTGCCGACCCGCCTGACCGGCCGGCCGGCGGACCCTCGTGCGGGCCGCCGGCCGGGTCAGGGCTGGTCAGACGTCCGCGTCGCTCGGCCGGCCCCACGGGCCGGTGATCGCGAAGACGTAACCCGGGGACTGGATGTTGGCGAACAGGATCGTCCCGTCCGCGCTGAACGTCGGGCCGGTGAACTCGCTGTCGTTGAGCTCGTTGCGGGCCAGCGGGTACGCCTTGCCCTGCGCGGTCACCCCGACCAGGTGGGACACGCCCTCGCCGTCCTCGGCCAGGATCACCCCGCCGTACGGGGAGACGGTGATGTTGTCCGGTCCGTCGAAGTTCCCGGCGTCGGCGTCCGGGTCCTGGTTCACCCCGAAGATGGTCTTCAGGGTGACCGTCTCGGTGCGCGGGTCGTAGAACCACACCTGGCCGTCGTGCTCGTTGGTGCTGCCGTCGGAGAGCCGGGCGAAGCTGGCCACGAAGTAGGCACCGCCGTCGGCCCACCAGGCGCCCTCCAGCTTGCGGCTGCGGGTCACCTGCTCGTCGGTGAACTGCTTGCGCACCGACACGGTCTTCGCGTCCCGGTCCGGCACGTCGACCCACTCCACCTTGTACCGGGTGCCCGGGGTGGTGGCCGCGGACAGGTCGGCGACGTGCTGGCTGCCCAGGTAGCAGCTCATCGCCTGGAGGCGGCCGACGGTGTCGCCGTCGGGGCGCTCGGCCAGCGCCCGCAGCGCGCCCTTGCCGCCGCGGAAGCCGTCCGGCGGCGTCCACCGGAAGTACAGGCCGTTCGGCCCGCCGGCGTCCTCGGTCAGGAAGATCGCGTGGGTGTACGGGTCGACCGCGACCGCCTCGTGCGAGTAGCGGCCGAGGAACTTCAGCGCCACCGGGTTCTGGTTGGCGGCCCGGTCGTGCGGGTCGACCTCGAAGACGTAGCCGTGGTCCTTGAGGAACACCCCGCCGGCCCGTTGCTCGGTCTCCTCGGCGGTGAGCCAGGTGCCCCACGGGGTGATGCCGCCGGCGCAGTTGTTGTGCGTGCCGGCCACGCTGACGTACTCGCGCAGCCGCCGGCCGTGCTGGTCCACCTCGATGGTGGTGGTGCCGCCGCGGGCGCCCGGGTCGTAGGTGAGCCCGGCCAGCGCCGGCACCGCGTACGGCTCGCTGCCGCCGATCTCGTGGTTGTTGACCAGCACCGAGCCCTCCCGGCCGCGGAAGCAGCCGGTGCCGTCGGCGTCGCTCGGGGTCGGCTGGCCGGACTCGAGCAGCGTCGCGCCGGCCTGCGCCACGATGGTGTACGAGAAGCCGGGCGGCAGGGCCAGCAGACCCGCCGGGTCGGGCACCAGTTCGCCGTAGCCGACCGCCGGACGGGTGGCGGCGCGGGCGCTCGCCGGTCCCGCGATCGCTTCCAGGTTGCCGGCCACCACGATGCCGAGGCCGCCGGCCGCGCCGCCGCGCAGCACGGCGCGGCGGGAGATGGGGGAGGAGGTCACGTCGTTGCCTTTCCTGTTCGCCATTGGTTCCGTGAGCAGGCAAGTCGGGCCAGGCCAACGCCGCCGTCGTGGGCGGCGGCGGCCAGGTGAACACTCGGCCAACCTCCGGTGCGCCGCGTACTGTGCCGGCCCGGTGCGCGTCCGTTAGGGTTCCCCTCGATCGTGGACGGCGGCGGCGGCGGGGGGCAGAGGGTGGGCAGGCTCGCGGCGGCGTACGGGCAGGCGGTCGCCGCCCACCGGGAGGCCGTACGCCGCTGGGAGAACGCCCGGCGGTCCCTCGCCGCGGCCGGGCCGTCCGCCCCCGACAACGCGGAGCTGGTCGCCCGGCTGGCCCGGGTCGGCGCCGACCTGGCCGGCCCGCCGCCCGGCACCGCCGACCTGAGGGCCGCCCCGGTGCCGGTCCGCGTCGGCGAGGCCACCACCCTGGACGGTGGCTTCCCGGTGCTGCTGCCGCTGGGCGGCGGCGCCCACCTCGCGATCGACGGCGACGCCCGCGACCCCCGGGTCGGCGAGCTGCTGCGGGCCGTGGTCGTGCGGCTGCTCGCCGCCGCCCCGGCCGGCGCGGTCCGGGTCGCCGGGATCGACCCGGTCGCCTTCGGGGCCGCGTTCCTGCCGTTGCGCCCGCTGCTCGACGCCGGGGTGCTCGCCCCGGCGGCCACCACCGCCGCCGACGTGGCCGCCCTGCTCGACCAGGCGGAGCGGCACGCCCGGGCGGCCCAGCACGCCGGCCCGGCCGGCCGGGAGCTGCTGCTGCTGGTCGCCGCGTCCGCGCCGCCGGCCCGGGAGCTGGCCCGGCTCGCCGCGCTCACCCACGCCGGCCCGGCCGCCGCGGTGTGCGTGCTGCTCGCCGGTTACCGGCCGGCCGGCCCGGGTGACGCCCCGCCGCCGCTGGGCGCGACCACCCAGCTCCGCCTCAACGAGCGGTACGCGCTGGTGGGCGACCCGCCCGGGCAGCCGTTCAGCGCCGACGGCACCGGGCTGGCCGCCCCGGTCCTGCTCGACGGGGATCCGCCGGCCGGATCGGTCGCCGCGCTCGGCGCGCGGCTCGCCGCCGCCACCCGCCGCGCCGAGACGCCGCGCTTCACCGACCTGCTGCCGGCGAGACGCTGGGCGGAGCCGGCCGGTGCCGGGCTACGGGCGGTGCTCGGCCGCGCCGGGCGGGACGAGGTGGCCGTGGCCTTCGACGACGCCACCCCGCACTGGCTGGTCGGGGGGCGTACCGGGGCGGGCAAGACGGTGTTCCTGCTCGACGTGCTCTACGGGCTGGCCGCCCGGTACTCCCCGGCGGACCTCCAGCTCCTCCTGCTCGACTTCAAGGAGGGGGTGAGCTTCACCGAGTTCGTCCCGACCGAGCGCGACCCGTCCTGGCTGCCGCACGCCCGCGCGGTCGGCATCGAGTCCGACCGGGAGTACGGGGTGGCCGTGTTGCGGGAGCTGCGCGCGGAGCTGACCCGGCGGGCCGGCGTCCTGAAGCGGCACGGCGTGACCAAGCTCGCCGACCTGTCCCCGGCGGACCGTCCGCCCCGGATCGTCACCGTGGTCGACGAGTTCCACGTGCTCTTCGCCGGCAACGACGCCCTCGCCCGGCAGGCCGTCGACCTGCTGGAGGAGCTGGCCCGCAAGGGCCGCTCGTACGGCCTGCACCTGGTGCTGGCCAGCCAGAGCATGACCGGGATCGAGGCGCTCTACGGCCGGGCCGAGGCGATCTTCGGCCAGTTCCCGCTCCGGGTGGCGCTGCCCGGCGGAGGCGGCGTGCTCGACCCGCTGAACGACGCGGCGAAGGCCCTGCCGATCGGCTCGGCCGTGGTCAACGCCGCCGGTGGCGCGCCGGGCGCGAACACCGTGGTCCGCTTCCCGGACGCGCACGCCGCCGCTGCGGACCTGGCCACGCTGCGCCACGAGCTGTGGGCAGCGCGGCCGGCGGGCGCGCCGCCACCCGCGGTCTTCCGCGGGTACGAGACGCCTCGGTTGACCGACGACGCGGCGTGGGCCGGGCTGCGGCCGGGCGCCGACCCGCCGCTCGCCCTGCTCGGCCGGGCGGTCGACGTGGCCGGCAGCGCCGCCGGGTTCACCCTGGACGCCACCCCCGGCCGGCACCTGGCGGTGGTGGGCACCGCCGCCACCAGCGCCGACGTGGTGCGCTCCGCCGCGCTGAGCCTGGCCCGGCAGCACGCCCCCGGCGACGCGCGCTTCCTGCTCGTGCCGCTGGCCACGGGTACGACCGGAGGGGCCAACGACCTCGCCGTGGAGCTGGCCGCCGCCGGCCACCCCGTCGAACGCCTCGACGGGGCCGGCCTGCGCGAGCGGATCGCCGGGCTCGCCCACGACATCGCCGCCGACGCCGGAACGCTGCCCGGGCCGGCCGGGGCCCCCGGCCGGACCTACCTGGTGGTGTTCGGCATGGACGCCGCCGCCACCGTGCTCGGCGCCACCGACCCGGACACCTTCCGCTCCGGCCACGACGACCTGCGGGCCGTGCTGCGTCACGGGCCCGGCCACGGGGTGCACCTGCTCGGCTGGTGGCGGGGGCTGCGCCGGCTCGCGGACGACCTCGGCGGCGCGCAGCACCGGGACGACACCGCCTGCCTCGTCGCGCTGAACGTGCCCGGCGCCGAACTGGGCCTGCACCTCGGCACGCACGACCTCAGCTACACCCCGCGCGACGGCCGGGCGTTGCTGGTGGACCGGCACGACCACCGGATCCGGCTGATCGTGCCGTTCGTCCACGACGGACCCGATCGGGAGCGGTGACGGTGCCCGGATACGAGGAGTACGCGGGGCTCGCGCGGCAGCTCTCCGCGCAGCGGCGCGACACGGACCGGGACACCGCCGCCGACGCGGACCGGCGACGGGCGCTGCACGCCGCGATCGGCCAGCTCGGCCAGCGGCTCACCGCCCAGGGGCAGCGCCTCGACGAGCTCGGCCGGGCCATCGGCGCCGCCCCGCCGGGCGACGTCACCGCCGGCGCCGTCCGCACCGCCCCGGCCGGCGTCGAACCGACCGCCCCGGCCGGCGTCGAACCAGGGGCTCCCACCGCCCCGGCCGGCGTCGTCCCCTCGGCCCGGACCGGCGTCGAATCGACCGAGCCGGCCGGGACCGTCGTCAGCCCGCGCGGTTTCGGTCCCGCCGGGGCGCCGATCACCGGCGGCGCAGCCGCCGCGCCGGGGCGGCCGGAGGTCGGGGCGTATTCGTGGCCGGCGCCGGACGCGACCGACGCGACCGGCACCACGGTCGGGGGCGCGGCGGACGCCCCCGGGGTGCCGGCCCCCCGCGCGGCGCCGGTCGACCCGGCGGCGGAGCTGACGGCGGCCCGGCAGCTCGCCGATGCCGCGGACCGGCACCGGCAGCAGGCCGAGGCGCTCGCCCACCGGCCGGCGCTGCTGCCGACCTGGTCGCCGCCGGCCCGCGCGGCCGCCGTCTACACGTGCTGCGCGCTCGCCGGGGCGGTGCTGATGCTGGCCATGGTGGTCGCCTCCGGCCTGGAGGTGGTCGGGCTGGGCGCCCTGTACGCCGCGATGTGTGCCGGCCTGCCGGTGGCCTCGTTCGTCGCGGGCTGGCTGGTGCTCGGCCGGTGGGGGCGGCCGGTGCTCGGCGGGACGGGCGCGCCGTCGCGGTTCGTCCCGCTCGGCTTCGTGATCTGCGTCCTGCTGGTGCCGCTGGTCTACTGCGCATACCTGCTGGCGTTCCGCGTGCTGCGCTGAGCCGGGCGGAGCGCGGCCGGCGACTCCGCGTCGTCCAGCGCCAGCCGGGTCACCTCGGCGGCGCAGCCCCACGAGAGGGTCACGCCCGCGCCCCCGTGGCCGTAGGCGTGCACCAGCCGGCGCCCGGGCGCGTCCCCCGGCACCACGGCCACCCGCGGGCCGCCGTGCCGGGCCGGCCGCAGCCCGACCCGCTCGCCGAGCACCGGCGCGGCGGCCAGCTCCGGCACCAGGGCCACGCACCGGCGCCGGATCGCCGCCGAGGTGGCCGGGTCGGGCCGGGTGCCCCACTCGCCCGGCTCGAACGTGCCGCCCAGCACGACGTCGTGCCGGCGCGGATGCACGTAGGTGATCCCCGCCGGGTTCTCCTCGTCCCGGACCGAGGTGGTCAGGCCCGGGTTCGCCACCAGCACAAGCTGTCCCCGCGCCGGGTGCACGGCCGGGTCGTCGGCGAGCCGGCCGGCGGCCAGCCCGGTGGCGTTGACCACCGTCGGGGCCAGCGCGAAGCCGTCGGTGAGCCGGTCCAGCCGGCCGCGCAGCAGCCGCCCGCCGGCGCTGGCGAACCGCTCCCGCAGCCAGCTCAGGTACGGCAGCATTTCCACGGTGGGCGCGGTGAACCGCAGCTCCGTCGCGTACGGGCCGGCGCCCACCCGGGCGACCAGATCACCGGTCGCCGCCGCCCACCAGGGTGGACCGTCCCACCGGCGGCGCAGCAGCATCCGGGTCGGCCGAGCCACCACCCCGGGCACGCCCGACGCGGCCTGCCGGCCGAGCTCCGTGTGGGTCTCCCGGGCCCAGCGCAGCACCCGCGGGTCCTCCTCGGTGTGGCTCGGGTACCAGACGGCGGCGGCCACCGCCGACACCGTGTCCGGCGGGTCGTCGGCGGCCAACAGGGTCACCCGCGCGCCCCGTTCTCGCAGCCGCACCGCCGCCGTCAAGCCGATGATCCCGCCACCGACCACCACCACGTCCGCCCGACCTGTCATGGTCCGCCCTCCCCGGCCGGCCGCCCGCGCGGGCGGCTGGACTCCGATCGTCTCGCCGGCGGGGTGGCGCGGTCCAGGACCGGATCGACCGGTGGCGATAAGTCGCGCTTATGATGGCGGCATGGCGATGGACCCGCCGGCTGCTCGCCAAGGTGGACGCCGCCACCGCGCGGATCCGTGACGGTGCCCGGGGTACGCCTGCGCCGGTTCACCGCTCCCCTCCCGACCGTCGACATCGGACTGGCCTGGCGCCGGGGCACCACCAACCCCGCCGTGCGCCGGCTCGCCGCGTTGCTCGCCGCCGGCTGACGGGTGCCGGCCGGGGCCGTTCCGTGTCAGGATCGCCTCGCCGGCCCCGGCGTACCGGCCGGGGCGGTTGCACCAGGGGAGGGCGTGTGAGCGCGGCGCAGATCATGGCGAGGCTGGCGGCGGCGGCCCAGAAGCTGGACGAGGCGAAGGCCAAGACGGCCGCCGCGGCGCAGGACGCCGCCGAGGCCCGGGCACTGGTCGCCGGCGCCCTCGAGGGCGTGGCGGCTGGTCCGCTGATCGGCGTGATCGACGCCTACCGGCAGGCCCTCGCCCACGCGGCGCAGGGCGGGGAACCGGCGAAGCAGCACGTTCAGGAGACCATTGCCAGGGTCCAGGCGCTGGGTACCTGACTGACCCTGCGGCCCCCCGAGCGCCCGCCCCCGCGGCCCGCCCCGCGGCCCGCCCCGCGGCCCGCTCAGCGGGTCGCGGGGACGGCGACGAGGTCAACCGGCTCCGGGACGTCGCCCCGCACCGGCGCCACCGCCCGCCGGCGCTGCCCCGCCCGCCGGCCGGACGGGACGGCCAGCGCCGCGAGGGCGGCGGCCAGCGCGAGGCCGGTGAGGAGCAGGAAGCCCATGGTGAAGCCGGCTTCCCGGGGCAGGCCGTTCGCCTGCGGGTGGGCGGTGATCACGCCGCTGACCACGGCGGCGCCGATCGCACCGCCGATGGTGCGGATGTTGGCGTTCATGCCGGTCGCCACGCCGGTCTGCCGGGCCGGCACGCTGCCCACGATCAGGTTGGCCATCGAAGCGAACGCCAGCCCGATGCCGAGGCCCACGAGAGCACCGGCGACGGCGATCTCCAGGCGGGTGTCGTGCGCGACCGCCAGCATCGCCGAGGCGAGCACGTTGAACGCGGCGCCGGTGGCGAGCTGCGCCTTGGCGCTGAACCGGGACTCCAGCCGACCGGCGAGGATGCCCGCAACGAACATGGCGACCAGCATCGGCAGCATCAGCAGTCCGGCCTGGGTGATGCTGGCGCCGAAGCCGTAGCCGGCAACGACCGGGGTCTGCACGAACTGCGGCAGGAAGGCGTACACGGAGAACATCGACGCGCCGTAGAGCAGGGCGACCAGGTTCGTCGTCCAGACCCCGGGCAGGCGCATCATCCGCATGTCGATCAGCGGGTTGGTGGAGCGGAGCTCGGCGACCAGCCAGCCGGCCAGCAGCACCGCCGCCAGGGCGAGCAGGCCGAGCACCCGGCCCGAGGTCCAGCCCCAGGCCGCGCCCTTGCTGATCGGCAGCAGCAGGGCGACCAGCCAGCCGGAGAGCAGGAGGGTGGCCCGCCAGTCGATCCGGCCGGGGGTGCGGACCGGCGACTCGGGTACGACCAGGTGCGCGGCGAGGGCGGTCAGCCCGACGACGACCATCGGGATCCAGAACAGCCACCGGTAGTCGAGCGCGGTGACGATCGGACCGGCCAGCACCACGCCCAGGCCGCCGCCGGCGGCGACGATCGCGGAGATGGCGCCGACGGCGGCGGTCACCCGGGCGGCGGGAAACTCGTCGCGGATGATCCCGAACGACAGCGGGAAGACGGCGCCGCCGACGCCCTGGACGACCCGGGCGGCGATGAGCACGCCGATGCTCGGCGCGGCGGCGGCCAGCAGGCAGCCGAGGGCGAGCGCGGTGAGGGAGACGACCAGCATCCGCTCCTTGCCGACCATGTCCCCGACCCGGCCGAGGATCGGCGTGAAGATCGACGCGGAGAGCAGGTACGCGGTGAGCACCCAGGTCACGGTGTTCTGGGAGGTGTGCAGGTCGTGCTGGATGGTCGGCAGCACCGGGGTGATCAGCGACTGGAGCATCGCGAAGAACCCGGCGCCGGCCGCGAGGACGGAGAAGGTCAGCCGACGCGAGCCGCGCCGGATGGTGAGTGCCACGAATGGTCTCCCGTGTTCGTTGGCGGAAGGAGGTGACGACCGGCGGCGCCGGTCGGTGCGGATCCGGCCGCGCCGCGCGCTCGTCGGCGGCGGGAGGGACCGGGTAGGCTTTCCGGAGGCACGGCTCCGGTAGTTTCCGGAGGGGTGCCTCCGCAAAACTAACGGAGGGTTGCCTCCGGATGCAACCGTGGAGGTGTGACGCGCGTCATGGCCAGCCCTGAACAGGCGCCCGAGGTCTTCGCGCGGCGGCCCAAGCGGGCCGACGCCCGGCGCAACTACGAGGCGCTGGTCGCCGCGGCCCGGGACGTGTTCGCCGAGCGCGGGGCCGCAGCCTCCCTGGAGGAGGTCGCCCGGCGTGCCGGCGTTGGCATCGGCACCCTCTACCGGCACTTCCCCAGCCGGCAGGAACTGCTGGAGGCGGTCTACGTCGACGAGGTGGAGGCGCTCTGCCGCTCCGCCGCCGACCTGGCCGACCGGCCCCCGTGGGACGCCCTGACCGCCTGGCTCAACCGGTTCGTCGGATATGTCGCCACCAAGCGCGCGCTCGCCGAGCAGTTGGTCAACTCCGAGGTCTTCCGCGGGTGCCGGACGGCGATCTACGACGCCGGCGAGCCGATGCTGCGCCGGGCGCAGGAAGCCGGGGTGGCCCGCCCGGACGCCACGTTCGACGACGTGTTGCGGCTGGTCACCGGCCTCACCGGCGCGCAGTTCACCGAGCCGGGTCAGCGGGAGCGGGTGCTCGGCTTCGCCCTGGACGGGCTGCGGCGCCCGGTCGAGCAGCGCTGAGCCCACCCGGCACCCGGCCCGACGCCACGGGATCGGGCGGCGGGGCGCGGTGGTGCCGTCCGCTTTGCCGGTTTGTGCCTTGCGTGCGACTTCAGGTTACCCGCGCGTAACTTTTCATTGACGGCTGTGAAATCGGCCACGCATCATCGTGTCCACGATCGATCGGAACCCCCCACCCACCGTCCCGGTATTCCGGGTGCCTCCCACCGGAGGTGCAGCCATGCTGCTCCGAACGATCCTCGCCACCACCACCACCGTCACCGCCCTGCTGGTCCCGGCCACCGCCGCCCAGGCCAGCCCGCACCGCGTCGCCCCCACCACCAGCGTCGCCACCACCGTCGCCCGCACCGCAGCCAGCGAGGCGACCGTCGCCCGGGCCAACCCCGTCATCGTCGTCGGGGGACTGATCGGCGTCTCCATCGCGTACGAGCCGATCGCCGCCCGGCTGCGCGCCGACGGCTTCCGGGTCTCGTTCTTCCCGCTTCCCGGGCTCGGCTTCGGCGACATCCGCGAGTCCGCCCGCGCCTTCGCCACGCACGTCGACCAGGTCCGAGCCGCCACCGGAGCGGCCAAGGTGGACATCGTGACGCACTCCGAGGGCGGCCTGGTCTCCCGGTGGTACGTCAAGTTCCTGGGCGGCGCCAACGTCATCGATCACTACATCAGCCTGGGCAGCCCCCAGCAGGGCACCTACGCCGCCAACATCCTGAAGTTCATCGGGCTCGGCAGCTGCGCCGGCATCATCGCCTGCCAGCAGATGTCCATCGGCTCCGACTTCCTCGCCGCGCTCAACGGCGGCGAGGACACCCCGGGCCCGGCCCGCTGGACCACCGTCCGGACCTGGCAGGACGAGCTGGTCTGGCCGATCGCCAACGCCTCGCTCGGCGAGGGGGCGACGAACGTCCTGATCCAGGCGTGGTGCCCGCTGCGGGTGGTCGGCCACCTGGGGCTCGTCCTCGACGGCACCGCGTACGGCGTGGTCCGGCAGACCCTCGCCGACGCCCCGATCCGCCCGAACTGCTTCGCGATCTGATCCGCGCCGGCCGGCGGGCGGCCGCGTGTCGCCCGCCGGCTCAGGCGGTGGTGGTCCGGCCGAGGATCAGGGCGGCGGCCCGCCAGGCCAGCGCGGTCACCGGCGCGCTGGTGTAGCCCGAGACCATCACCGGCAGCACCGACGCGTCGACCACGCGGAGCCCGGCCACTCCGCGTACCCGCAGCCGGGAGTCGACGACGTGCTCCTCGTCCGGGCCCATCGCGCAGGTGCCGATGGCGTGGTAGCCGCACCGTACCCAGGCACATCAGGCCCGGCTCCTTCTCCAGCTCAAGCGCCCGGCCGGGCCGTCCGGGGGCCGCCGAGAAGGGCGCCATCAGCAGGTGGGCGTCCGGACGGTCCAGCTCCGGGCGGGACTTGAGGTGGGCCGGGGACGGCGGCCGTCGACCCGGGCTCAGGCGGCCTTGGTCAGCGCCTCGAACTCGTCGTCGGTGAGCTGCACCTCGGCCGCGGCGACGTTCTCCTCCAGGTGCGCCACCGACGACGTACCCGGAATGGGGAGCATGACCGGCGACCGGCGCAACAGCCAGGCGAGCGCGAGCTGCGCGGGCGTCGCGCCGTGCTCGGTGGCGATGGCGTCCAGTGGACCGCCCGGCCGGGCCAGGTTGCCGGTGGCGATCGGGAACCACGGGATGAACGCCAGGTCGTTGCGCGCGCAGTGGTCGAGCACGTCCTCCGCGCCGCGGTCGGCGAGGTTGTAGAGGTTCTGCACCGAGGCGATCGGAGTGATCGCCTGGGCCGCCTCGATCTGCGCCACGGTCACCTCCGAGAGCCCGATGTGCCGGATCTTGCCCTCCTGCTTCAGCAGTGCCAGCTCGCCGAGCTGGTCCGCCAGCGGCACCTGCTGGTCGATCCGGTGCAGCTGGTAGAGCGGAATGCAGTCCAACCCGAGGTGGCGCAGGCTCAGCTCGCACTGCTGGCGCAGGTACTCCGGGCGGCCGAGCGGGCGCCAGTCACCCGGGCCGCCGCGGGTCAGGCCGGCCTTGGTCGCGATGACCAGGTCGTCGGCGTACGGATGCAGCGCCTCCCTGATCAGCAGCTCGCTGACGAAGGGGCCGTAGGAGTCGGCGGTGTCGATGAACGTCACGCCCAGCTCGTACGCCCGGCGGAGCACCCGGAGGGCCTCGGCCGGATCCTTCGGGTCGCCCCACACCCCGGGCCCGGTGAGCTGCATGGCCCCGTAGCCCAGCCGGTCGACCGGGAGGTCGCCGCCGATCCGGTACGTCCCGGCGGCCTTCGCGGGCTGCTTGCCGATGTCGCTCGTCATGCGATCCCCATTCCTGTCCGTCGTCGTCTGCGCTCAGCAATGTTCCCCCGGCCGGCCGGGCGCAACGCAGCGGCGGGGAATGTCCGCGTTTTCGAGCGGCCGGGCGCCGGCCCCGCGGGGGACGAAAGACGCACCGGGTGGGGTACCGGACCGGTGCCGGGGCAGTTGGGCCGAGCGCCGGTTACGGCGGTCCGGCTCGTGCGACGCTGTGCCCGGGTTGGACCGTCCGTCGGGAGGGGCGCCATGCCGGGAACGCCGCAGGTCGACTTCGCGCTCGACACGTACGAGTGCATCGTGCTGTACCCGGGGCCGTCGGGGCGGGCCCTGCCGGAGGAGACGGTGCAACGGCTGCAGGCCGAGCACCTCCAGCACATCCGGGCGCTGCACCGGCGGGGCATCATCCTGATCGACGGCGCGGTGGACGGACCGGCGCGCGAGCCGGACCCACCGATCGGCTTCGGGCTGGCCCGGACCGGTTCGGTGGACGACGTCCGCAGCGTGATGGAGGTCGACCCGGCGGTGCAGGCCGGCCTCTACCGGGTGGACGTGCTGACCTTCCTCTGCCCGGCCGGCTCGCTGGAGTTCCCGCTCGCCAAGACGCAGAGCTGAGGCGAGCGGTAACCCGGCACCGGTCGCCCGCACCCGGCCGGCGTCACGATCCGCGGCTCCGCCGGGTCCGGCGGCCGGCCCCACCGGCGGGCTCGCCGATCGGAAGGTCCCGCCCCGGTCGTGCCGGTCGGCGGGCGCCTCCGGCGGTAGGCGGCCGGCACGGGGCGAACTCCAGGAGCGCCCCAGCGGGAGCAGGGTGGGCGGGCGGTACGATTTCCGCCGCGCGGTCGCCGATGCCCGCCGACACACGACGTTTCCGGTGTGGTTTCCGTCCGCCCGCCGCGCGGGGACCGCGCGCCGTTGGACAAGAGTTCCGCAGTCCGCAAGGGGTCGGCCGGCAGGTCGACCCGGAGGAGAGACTAGCCTGATGGGCGTGACACGCCGCGCGAAGATCGTCTGCACTCTCGGCCCCGCCACCTCGTCCCCGGAGCGCATCCGGGGGCTGGTCGAGGCGGGCATGAACGTGGCGAGGCTCAACTTCAGCCACGGCAGCCACGCCGATCACGAGTCGGTCTACCGGCTGGTCCGTGAGGCGGCCGACGCGGCCGGCCACCCGGTGGCGGTCCTGGCCGACCTGCAGGGCCCGAAGATCCGGCTCGGCAAGTTCGCCGACGGCCCGCACGAGTGGCGCACCGGCGACTCCGTCGTGATCACCGGCGACGACATCATCGGCACCAAGGAGCGGGTCTCCTGCACCTACCGCAAGCTGCCGCAGGAGGTGAAGCCGGGCGACCGGCTGTTGATCGACGACGGCCGGGTCGCCGTCGAGGTCAGCGACGTCACCGGCAACGACATCCGCGTCCTGGTCACCGAGGGCGGCCCGGTCTCCAACAACAAGGGTGTCTCGCTGCCGAACGTGGCGGTCAGCGTCCCGGCGATGTCGGAGAAGGACGCCGAGGACCTGCGCTTCGCGCTCGGCCTGGGCGTGGACCTGATCGCGCTCTCCTTCGTCCGCTCGGCCGACGACATCAAGCTCGTGCACGGCATCATGGCCGAGGAGGGCGTGCACCGCCCGGTGCTGGCCAAGGTCGAGAAGCCCGAGGCGGTGGACCACCTCGAGGCGATCGTGCTCGCCTTCGACGGCGTGATGGTCGCCCGCGGCGACCTCGGCGTCGAGATGCCGCTGGACCAGGTGCCGCTGGTGCAGAAGCGCGCGGTGCAGCTCTGCCGGGAGAACGCCAAGCCGGTCATCGTGGCCACCCAGATGCTCGACTCGATGATCGAGAATTCCCGGCCGACCCGCGCGGAGGCCTCCGACGTGGCCAACGCGGTGCTCGACGGTGCGGACGCGTTGATGCTCTCCGGCGAGACCAGCGTCGGCAAGTACCCGGTGCTGACCGTGAGCACCATGGCGAAGATCATCACCACCACCGAGGCCGGTTCGATCGGGGTGCCCCGGCTCCAGCACGACCCGCGTACGCACGGTGGCGCCCTCACCGTCGCCGCCTCCTCGATCGCCCGGGCCATCGGCGCCAAGGCGCTGGTCGCCTTCTCGCAGACCGGCGACACCGTCAAGCGGCTGAGCCGGCTGCACTGCGACCTGCCGCTGCTGGCCTTCACCCCGGTCCCCGAGGTGCGCAACCAGCTCGCGCTCTGCTGGGGTGTGGAGACCTTCCTGATGCCGTTCGTCGAGCACACCGACGACATGTTCCGCCAGGTCGACCAGGCGTTGCTCGGCCTCAACCGGGCCAACCCCGGCGACTACGTGGTGATCGTCGCCGGCAGCCCGCCCGGCACCCCGGGCTCCACCAACACGCTGCGGGTGCACCAGCTCGGCTCGCTGGTCGACGCCGCGTCCGCGCGGGCCCTGCAGTGACCGAGCGTCCGGCGGCCGGCCAGGCCGCGGTCGACCAGTTGCTGGAGGTCCTCGACCTCGACCACACCGGCGAGATGACCTTCCGCGGGATGAGCCCGCCGGTCGGCCCGCAGCGGGTGTACGGCGGTCAGGTCGCCGGTCAGGCCCTGGTCGCCGCGGGACGCACCGTCGACCCGGAGCGCTTCGTGCACTCGCTGCACGGCTACTTCGTCCGCCCCGGCGACCCGGTCGAGCCGATCGAGTACCAGGTGGAGAACGTCCGCGACGGCCGCTCCTTCTCGGTACGGCGCTCGGTGGCCCTGCAGCACGACAAGCCGATCTTCTTCATGTCGGCCTCGTTCCAGCGGCAGGAGGAGGGGCTGGACCATCAGGCCCCGACCCCGCCGGACGTGCCGGGCCCGGACGACGTGCCGACGATGGCCGACCGGCTCTCCCGCTACCCCGAGCGGCTGGGCATCTGGGGGCAGATCCCGCGCCCGATCGACGTGCGCTACGTCGGCGAGCCCGGCTGGGTGCGTCCCGGCGACCGACCGGCCGACCCGTACCAGCGGGTGTGGATGCGCATCGACGGCAAGCTGCCCGACGACCCGCTGCTGCACGCCTGCGCCCTGGCGTACGCCTCGGACCTGACCCTGCTCGACTCGGTGCTGTCGGTGCACGGTGAGGTCTGGGGCCCCGGCGGTGTGGTGGGGGCGAGCCTCGACCACGCGCTCTGGTTCCACCGGTCGTTCCGGGCCGACGAGTGGTTCCTGTACGACTGCTGGAGCCCGTCCGCCTCCGGCGCGCGCGGGCTGGCCACCGGCCGGATGTTCACCACCGACGGCCGGCACATCGCCAGCGCGGTGCAGGAGGGGCTGCTCCGCCGGGTCGGCGCCTGACCTTCCGGGTCCGAGCCGTGTCCGATCGGCCGAGGGTCGCCAACCCGGCCGGCTGATCAGCCGACTAACCTTGCCGGCATGCGTCTCTCCGCCCGGGTCGACTATGCCCTCCGCGCGGCGGCCGAGCTGGCCTCGGTCGCCGACGCCACGGCGGCCGGACGCAGCCGACCCGTGACCGCCGAGCAGATCGCCCGCGCCCAGGAGATCCCGCCGAAGTTCCTGGAGAGCATCCTGCTCCAGCTGCGCCGGGGCGGGATCGTGCACGCCCAGCGTGGTCCGGAGGGCGGCTACTGGCTGGCGCGGCCGGCGGCCGAGATCTCCCTCGCCGAGGTGATCCGGGTGATCGACGGCCCGCTGGCGCACGTCCGGGGTCACCGGCCGGAGGAACTGGGTTACCAGGGCGCCGCGCGGGCCCTGCAGGATGTCTGGATCGCCCTGCGGGCCAGCGAGCGGGAGATCCTCGACCTGGTCACCATCGCCGACGTGGCCAGCGGCTCGCTGCCCGGCCGGGTCAACGAACTCGCCGCCGACCCGCGCGCCTGGAGCTGACCGCACCCCGGCCGGTCGGCTGCGGACGGTGGCTTCCCGTGCCGCCCGTGGCGGTGGACGCTCCGGTGCGCGACATGCCGCTCAGTCATATTTGTGCCGCTCAGGTATATCGCTCGCCCGGCACACCGTCGCGGCGGTCTGCCGGGCCGTCCGGTGTGTCCCACCAACCGGATAGGGGACTTGACCGGAGCGCCTCGGTGCCGCATTGTCGACCAAGTTGATAGGAGATGCCGAAAAGTAAGGGGCGCTCGTGCGCAAGCTGGTGATCCTCGCCCTGGTCGGGCTCGCCGCGCAGTTGGTCGACGGCGCGCTCGGCATGGCGTACGGGCTGACCTCGTCCACGCTGCTGCTCTTCGCCGGGGTGGCGCCGGCCGCCGCCTCCGCGTCGGTGCACCTGGCCGAGATCGGCACCACGCTCGCGGCCGGGGTGGCGCACTGGCGGTTCGGCAATGTGGACTGGCGGGTGGTCGGCCGGATCGCCGTGCCAGGCGCGGTCGGCGCGTTCGCCGGCGCCACGTTCCTCAGCTCCATCTCCACCGAGTCCGCCGCACCGTGGATGGCCGCGATCCTGTTCACCCTCGGCGCGTACCTGCTGGTGCGCTTCTCCCGGCCGCTGCGCGCCAACCGGGCCGCCGGTCCGCTGCGTGGCCGGTTCCTCGGCTCACTCGGGCTGGTCGCCGGCTTCGTCGACGCCACCGGCGGGGGAGGCTGGGGGCCGGTCGCCACGCCGGCGCTGCTGGTCTCCGGCCGGATGGAGCCGCGCAAGGTGATCGGCTCCGTGGACACCGCCGAGTTCGTGGTGGCGGGGGCCGCCAGCATCGGCTTCCTGATCGGACTCGGCGCCGAGGGCTTCCTGCTGCCCACCGTGGCGGCGCTGCTGGTCGGCGGCCTGGTCGCCGCGCCGATCGCCGCCTGGCTGGTCCGGATCGTCCCGGCCCAACTGCTCGGCGCCACCATCGGCGGGGTGATCGTGCTGAGCAACGCCCGGACGCTGATCCGCGCCGGCGAACTCGACGGCCCGGTCCCGCCGCTGCTCTACGCCGTGCTCGCCACCGGTTGGCTGGTCGCGCTGGTGCTGGCGGTGCGGGCGCTGCGGCGTACCCGCCGGTCCCGCACCGTCGCCGAAGCGGCGCTCGCCGCCGACCCGGCCCCCGCGTCGCCGGCCGTGGTGGAGCCGGTCGCGCCGATCGAGGCCGGCGCGGAGGAGCCCCGGCGGCTGGCCGCGGCCGTCGAAGGCTGATCGCCCTCGCGGCGCGCCCAGCCGCGATGGTTTGTCCGCGGGTCAGCCGGCCACCAACTCTCCGGCCGCGGCAGCGAGCAGGTTCCAGGCCTCGTCGACGTGGGTCTCGGTGGTCAGCGGCGAGCCGACCGCGAGCCGCAGCGTGTACCGTCCCGCCACCCGGGTGTGCGTCAGGTGCACCCGGCCGGTGTCGTTGACCCGGCGCAGCAGCTCGGCACTCGCCTCGTCACCGGCCCGTAGGCGGAAGCAGACCAGCGAGAACGGGTGCGCGGCGGCCAGCTCGAACCGGTGGTCGGCGGCCACCCGCGCGGCGAAGCGGTCGGCGAGTGCCACCCCGGAGCGGATGTGCGCGCGCAGCCCCTCGACGCCGTACCAGCGGAGCACGAACCAGAGCTTGAGCGCCCGGAACCGCCGGCCCAGCGGCACCTGCCAGTCCCGGTAGTCGAGCACCGCGCCGGACTCGGTGGCCGCGTTGCGGAGAAACTCCGGCATCACCGTGAGCGCCTCGATCAGCTCGCCCCGGTCGGCGACCCAGAACGCGTCGCAGTCGAAGCCGGTGAGCAGCCACTTGTGCGGGTCGAAGCAGTACGAGTCGGCCCCCTCGAGCCCCGCGTGCGACCAGCGCAGCTCCGGGCAGACCGCGGCCGCGCCGGCGTACGCGGCGTCGACGTGCAGCCAGACACCGTACTCGGCGCAGATCGCGCCGATCTCCGGCAGCGGGTCGACCGCGGTGGTGGACGTGGTGCCGATGGTGGCCACCACGATCGCCGGAATCACCCCGGCCGCCCGGTCGGCCTCGATCGCCGCCCGCAGCGCCGCAGGTTCCATCGCCTGGGTGCCCGGGTCCACGTCGATCGGCCGGACGCCGTCGGCGCCCAGCCCGGCGATCCGGGCGGCCTTCTCGATCGAGGAGTGCCCCTGGGTGGACGTGTACGCCCGGTACCGGCGGTCGATCCCGTCCACCCGCCAGCGGCCCTTGCTCGCCCGGTGCAGCGCGGCGAGGGTGGCGACCAGCGTGGCCGAGGAGGCCGAGTCCTGGATCACCCCGCCGCCCGGGCCGGTGGAGCGGAAGCGCTCCGGCAGGTCGAGCAGCCCGGCCAGCCAGTCCAGCGTCACCGTCTCCAGCTCCGTGCAGGCCGGCCCGGTCGCCCAGAGCATGCCCTGCACGCCGAGGCCGGAGCTGACCAGGTCACCGAGCACGCTCGGGCCGGAGGTGTTGGCGGGGAAGTAGCCGAAGAAGCCCGGATGCTGCCAGTGGGTCAACCGGGGTGCGATGAGGCTGTCCAGGTCGGCCAGCACCGCCTCGACCGGCTCGCCCCGCTCGGTCGGGCCGGTCGGCAGCGCGGCCGTCACCGCGCCCGGCGGGTCCTGCGAGGTCACCGGGCGCTGCCCCAGCGTGGCCCAGTAGTCCGCGATCCAGTCGACCACCGCGTAGCCGGCGCGCCGGAACTCCTCGGGGTCCATGTGCTCAGCCATGCCGAGAGTCGATCAGGTGACCCGGCGCGGATCAAGAGGCAGGACGGTGGTGCGGCGACGGCATGGGCCCGCCGCGCACGCCGAACATCCGCCTGCGCCGAATCCGGCCCGAAACGCAGGCACCGGGCCGCCGACCGCGGAATCCGCACAATCGGCGACCCGGTGCACCACACCGCAGCACCCCCGACCCGTCCCGACCGGGAATGCCGTACCACCACCGGTCACAAAGCTAGGGGTGCCCGGCGACGGCCGGGTGACGTCGCCATGAAGACCGTGTTTCAGCCGTTGCGTCGCAGGCCGCCGGCCACCTGCTCGGCGACCAGCTCGAACGACCGCACCCGGTCGGCCACGTCGTACACCATCGTGGTCAGCATCAGCTCGTCCGCGCCGGTGCGCGCCAGCAGCTCCTCCAGCTGCCGGCTCACCGTCTCCGGCGAGCCCATCGCCTGACCCGCCCGGCGCTGCCGGACGAAGTCGCGCTCCAGCTCGTCGTACGGGTACGCCGCCGCCTCCTCCGGGCTGGCCAGGGGCTCGGGGCGACCGGAGCGCAGCTTCAGGAACGACAGCGAGCTCGGCCCGGCCAGCCACTCCGCCCGCTCGTCGCTCTCCGCGCAGACCACGTTCACCGCCACCATCGCGTACGGCTGCTCCAGCCAGCGCGACGGCCGGAAGCTCTGCCGGTAGAGCTGCAACGCGGGCACGGTGTTCTGGGCGCTGAAGTGGTGCGCGAAGGAGAACGGCAGCCCGAGCAGCCCAGCGAGCTGGGCACTGAACCCGCTCGATCCGAGCAGCCACACCGCGGGGGACTGGCCACGCCCCGGAGTGGCCGTGATTGGCCCCGGCTCCTCGCCGCTGAAGTAGTTCATCAGGTCCGCCAGCTCCCGGGGGAAGCCCTCGGCCGACAGCCCTTCCACCGTCCGGCGCAGCGCCAGGGCGGTCACCTGGTCGGTGCCCGGCGCGCGGCCGATGCCCAGGTCGATCCGGCCCGGGTGCAGCGCCTCCAGGGTGCCGAACTGCTCGGCCACCACCAGTGGCGCGTGGTTGGGCAGCATCACCCCGCCCGAGCCCAGGCGGATGGTCGAGGTGTGCGCCGCCAGGTGGGCGAGCAGCACCGCCGGCGCGGAACTGGCGATCGCCGGCATGTTGTGATGTTCGGCCACCCAGAACCGGCGGTAGCCGAGCTCCTCGGTCCGGCGGGCCAGCTCGGTGGTGTGTCGCAGCGCCTCGCCGGGGGTCGCCCCGCGGGCGACCGGGGCAAGATCAAGAACAGCCAACGGTACGTCGATCACGGTGCACACCAACCCGCCAGCCGCCGGATTTGTTCCCCTCGCCGGGTACGTCACACGGCCTCGGCATCCAACTCAGCCCAAGCCGCGCGCCTGCTCGAAGATCAGACTGGTCTGGGTGTGCTGCACCGCCGGGTCCACCGCCAGGTGGTCCAGCACGAAGTCCCGCAGCGCGTCCCCGGAGGCAGCCCGCACGTGCAGCACGTAGTCCTCCGCGCCGGCCACGTGGAACACCGACACCACCCCCGGCAGCCGCACCGACCGGGCCCGGAACGCGTCCACCACCGCCCGTTCGTGCGCGGTCAGCCGCACCGACACCAGGGCCTGCAACGGCAGTCCCACCGCGGCCGGATCGACCTCGGCGTGGAAGCCGCGGATCGCCCCGCACTCGCGCAGCGACCGGGTCCGGGTCAGGCAGGTGGAGGGCGCCACCCCCACCCGCTCGGCGAGGGCGTTGTTCGGCAGCCGGCCGTCGGCGGCCAACTCGGTCAGGATCGCGCGGTCGACGTCGTCCAAGGCCGTGAACGGCCGCACATCGTTCGGTGCAACGGGCATGCGAGCATCCTCCACCGAATCGGCGAGCGTTGGAAGAGCCAGTGACAGAATCTTCTTCGTAGCTATTGCCCCCAACTGCGCTGATGTTCGACCCTTCCGGTCATGACAGCCGTGGACACCAGAGCCGTGCACGCCGGGCGCGACGACCTCGCCGGTCTCGGCGTCCACGTACCGCCGATCGACCTCTCCACCACCAACCCGCTGCCCTCAGTCGACGAGGGCGGCGACGCGTACGAGACCCTCGCCACCGGCGGCACCCTCCCCGCCGGCGGCAGCGCCGTCTACCAGCGGCTCTGGAACCCCACCGTGGCCCGGTTCGAGACCGCCCTCGCCGAACTCGAAGGCACCGCCGCAGCCGTCGCCTTCGCCAGCGGCATGGCCGCCTTCACCGCCGCCCTGCTCGCCGCCACCCGCGACGGGCAACGGCACATCGTCGCCGTCCGCCCCCTCTACGGCGGCACCGACCACGTGCTCGCCACCGGCCTGCTCGGCACCGAGGTCACCTGGGCCCGCCCGGACGAGGTCGCCGCCGCCGTCCGCCCCGACACCGCGCTGGTCATCGTCGAGACCCCGGCCAACCCCACCCTCGACCTGGTCGACATCGCCGCCCTGGCCGAGGCTGCCGGCGACGCGCCCCTGCTGGTCGACAACACCGTCGCCACCCCCGTGCTCCAGCAACCCGCCCGGCACGGCGCCGCGCTCGTGCTGCACAGCGCCACCAAGAGCATCGGCGGCCACGGCGACGTGCTCGCCGGTGTCGTCGCCTGCGACGCCGCATGGGCCGCCCGGCTGCGCCAGGTCCGTGCCGTCACCGGGGCGATCCTGCACCCGCTCGGCGCGTACCTGCTGCACCGGGGCCTGCAGACCCTGCCGCTGCGGGTCCGCGCCCAGCAGGCCGGCGCGGAGAAGCTCGCCGGCTGGCTCGCCGGCCACCCCGCCGTCGAGCGGGTCCACCACCCGTCGGCGCACGACCCGGCCGGGCTGGTCGGCCGGCAGATGTCCGGCACCGGCAGCCTGCTCGCCTTCGAGGTGCGCGGCGGCGCGCCCGCCGCGGCGGCCGTCGCCGGCGCCTGCGAGCTGATCACCCACGCGGTGTCGCTCGGCGGGGTGGACACGCTGATCCAGCATCCGG
This sequence comes from Micromonospora coerulea, assembly GCF_016598485.1. Classification (GTDB taxonomy): domain Bacteria; phylum Actinomycetota; class Actinomycetes; order Mycobacteriales; family Micromonosporaceae; genus Micromonospora; species Micromonospora coerulea. The sequence goes on from NZ_JAEMUW010000006.1 coordinate 252,373, forward strand.
CGTCGCTGACCCACCGGCCCGTGGCGGGGGAGGCCAAGCCGTGCGGCGGGCTGCTGCGGATCTCCGTCGGACTGGAGGACCCGGAGGACCTGCGCGCGGACCTGGAACGGGCCCTCGGGGTGATCTGACGCCTCGCGGCTGCGGACCCCGGGCGTCTCGCTGCCTGGCTCGGGGCGCTGCCCGGCGTCAGGACTTCGGGCCAACGTGGAAGTCCAGCGCGGCGACCGCGTCCCGCCGCGCGACGGAGAGGGAGTTGCGGCGGTTCATCTTCCACGCGATGCCGAGCTGGTCGAGCGCCCACTGGCAGAGGCCCATGATGTCGGTGGATTCGTTGGTGAACATGTAGCGCGGGTAGACGTACTCTTTACCCCGTGTGGTGACCCGGTTGCTGACCCGGCAGCCGTCGGAGTGGAAGAGTCCGCGTAGGAAGTCGCCGGGGTGGCGCTCGACAATCTCGCGCTGCCAGTCAGTGAGGACGATCCGGCGCTCGTGCTTCTTGCCCGGGCCGTGTTGCGGCAACAGACACGGCCAGTGCATCCCGCTGCTTTCGACGGAGACGCATCCTCGCTTCGGGATGCGCTGGACCTTCGCGGCCAGGACGGCGAGCATCGCGTCTGCGCAAGCGTCGATGAGGCCTGGATAGGTGTCGGTGCAGGCGACGCGGAGCACGGGAACTCTCGGTGAGACGGCGAGGTGACCGTCGCCCAGGTAGAGACCGAGCAGATACGAGTAGGCGGCGGGGTCTGTCGGATTGGCGACGTCGGGAGCACAGCGGAAGCAGCGCAGGACGCTGCCAACCTTGATCGGTTGGGGCCGGTCGACGCACCAGTGCCAGACGGTGGTGTAAGGCAGGGACAAGGCTCGCGCTACCGACCGGATGTTCTTCCCGCGCGCCCGATGTTCGCGGGCACGAGCCCGCATGTGGGGTGGATGCACACATGCATCTTCGAACGCCCGTACGACGTTTTCGGTGCCCCCGGTGGGATTCGAACCCACACTTTCGATCTTTTGAGAATCGCGCCTCTGCCGGTTGGGCTACAGGGGCTTCTGTAGTTCGGCCTCACCAGATTACCCACTACGCTAGGGGCGGCGACACCCGGCAGGGCGGGTGTCGGGCTCAAACTGGTGGGAGTGGCTCGTGGCCGAGACGCAGACGGATGCCGAGCGCAGGCGGGTACTGATCGCCGAGGACGAGGCGCTCATCCGGCTGGACCTGGCCGAGATGCTGGTCGAAGAGGGTTACGAGGTGGTCGGCGAGGCCGGTGACGGCGAGACCGCCGTCAAGCTCGCCGAGGAGCTCAAGCCGGACCTGGTCATCCTCGACATCAAGATGCCGATCATGGACGGGCTGGCCGCCGCCGAGCGGATCGCCGGCGCCCGGATCGCCCCGGTGATCATCCTGACCGCGTTCAGCCAGCGGGACCTGGTGGAGCGGGCCCGGGCGGCCGGCGCGATGGCGTACCTGGTCAAGCCGTTCCAGAAGAGCGACCTGGTGCCGGCGGTGGAGATCGCTCTCTCCCGCTATTCGGAGATCGCGGCGCTGGAGGCGGAGGTGGCCGGCCTCACCGACCGGCTGGAGATCCGCAAGACCGTGGAGCGGGCCAAGGGCGCGCTGATGACCACGTACGGGATGACCGAGCCGCAGGCGTTCAAGTGGATCCAGCGCACCGCGATGGACCACCGGATGACCATGAAGGAGGTCGCCGAGCGGATCCTCGCCGAGACCGCCGGCGGCGAGGTGACCCAGCCCGCCTCCTGACCGCCCGCCCTCCGCCCCGGCCGTCGCGGCGCCGTCGGCGCACGTCCTCGCGCCGGCGAGTGGTGGCGGCGAATCCGGCGGGTCGATGGATCCCGTGCCTCGTCGGCGGTCGATACGATCGCGGCCATGCGTGCTCGGCGTTCGCTGGCGGTGCTCGGCCTGACGGCCGTGCTGCTGGCCGGTTGCCGGTCGCCCGGGCACGCCGACCCGGCCCCGGAGCCGGCCCGCCCGGCCTGGCAGCCGGTGACGCTGCCGGTGCCGCCGGGCGCGCCCGGGCGGCTGCTGGTGCGGGACGCGACGGCCTGCGCGGGCCGGTGGTTCGTGGTGGGCGCGGTCGCCGACGCGGTGGGTGGCACCCGCCCGGCGGCGTGGACCAGCATCGACGCCGCCGCCTGGACGGCCCTGCGTCCGGTGCCGCGCAGCCCGTACGGCGCGGAGAACGTGCTGACCGCGGCGGGCTGCCGGGACGGCCGGTTGGCGGCGGTGGGCGGCAAGAGCGGCGGGGTGCACGGCAATCCGCGGATCAGCGCCTGGCGGCAGGGCGCCGACGGGTCGCTGGTGGAGGTGCCGGCCGAGTTCGAGGTGTTCGGCGGGCCGGACGCGGTCAACGTGGGCCGGATCGCGGGCGGCCCGCGGGGTTGGCTGATCACCGGTAACCGGGCCAGCGGGGCGGCGGCCTGGGTCTCCGCGGACGGCACCGATTTCCGGCTGGTCAGCGGGGTGCCGGGGCTGGCCACGGACGCCGCCGGCCGGCCCTGGGCGGCGGACGGCACGGCGACCGCGTCGGGCTGGCTCCTGGTGGGCTCGGTGCTGCCGTCGGGGCGTACCGGCGTGGATCCGGCGGTGTGGAGCTCGCCGGACGGTCGGGTCTGGCGTCGCGCGGCGCTGCCGGCGGCCGGGGTCGACGCGGACCTGCAGCGGGTGGTCCGGGTGGGGGAGCGGACGGTGGCCGTCGGCCGCCGGGGCGACGGCCTGGGCGCCTGGCTGGGCGAGGACGCCGGCTGGCGTGCGGGTGGTGGCTTCGGTGGCGCCGGGACCGACCGGCCGGGCCGGGTCTGGGGGTTGGCCGCGGTGGCCGGCGGCGCGCTCGCGGTGGTGGCCGGCGGGGCGGCGACCGCGGGCTGGTTCTCGGCCGACGGCGTCGGCTGGTCGCCGGTGGTCCTCCCGGTGGCGGTACCGACGGGCAGCGACCGGACGGTGGCGGTGGCCGGCGCGGGGGAGGCGGCCCTGCTGGTGGTGGACGACGGGTCGCGGGCCGCGGTCTGGTCGGCGCGCGGGTCGTGGGGGCCCGGCTGACCCTCCCACCAGCGTGTTTCCGGTCCGTGTCGGATGTCCGATTTTCCCAAGCCGCGGGCGCGTGTGTTACAGCATTTCCGTGAATCCGGCCACTCAACGTAACGGTTAGGTCAACCCCGCTCCGTAGGGCTACCGGCGCGCCGGGCCAGTGGGATAACGTCCCGCCCCAGACCGGGATCGCGGTCGGTCCGGCCATCCCCGCAAGGTCCAATTCGCGGTGGGTGGTTCGGGCCTTCGGACGGAGGAGGGTACGAGCCGTGAGGCAGAAGCTCGCACGGGTGCTTGGTGGCGTAGCCATCACCGCGCTCGTTTTCAGTGGCGCGGCCTGCAAGGCCGACAGTGGTAGTGAGGCGGGCGGCGACAAGGCCGCCTGCGACCTGAAGATCGGCTTCTTCGGCCCGCTGACCGGCGACGCCGCGGGTCTCGGTATCCACATGCGCAACGGCACCAAGCTGGCCATCGACCAGTACAACAAGGACAACGCGGACTGCAAGGTCAACCTGGCCGAGTACGACTCGCAGGGTGACCCGGCCAAGGCCCCGGCGCTGGCCCAGCAGGCGGTCGGCGACACCAAGGTCGTCGGCATCATCGGCCCGGCCTTCTCCGGCGAGTCCGAGGTTGCCGACCCGATCTTCGACGAGGCCGGCCTGCCGATCATCACCCCGTCGGCGACCCGCCCGAGCCTGAGCACCAAGAGCTGGAAGATCTTCCACCGGGGCGTCGGTAACGACACCTCGCAGGGCCCGGCCGCCGGCCGCTACATCAAGAACGTCCTCAAGGCCGACAAGGTCTACGTCGTGGACGACCAGTCCGCGTACGGCGCCGGCCTGGTGGACGAGGTCAAGAAGGTCATCGGCACCGTCGCCGGCGAGGACAAGATCCAGGTCAAGCAGACCAACTTCTCCGCCGTGGTCACCAAGATCCAGAGCAGCGGCGCGAACGTCCTCTTCTTCGGTGGCTACTACACCGAGGCCGGCCTGCTGCTCAAGCAGCTCAAGGGCGCGGGCTGGAAGGGCACGATGGTCGCCGGTGACGGCGTCAACGACGCCAACTTCATCAAGGTCGCCGGCGAGCAGGTCGCCGAGGGCACCATCCTGACCTGCCCGTGCGCCCCGGCCACCGCGGCCAAGGGCACCTTCGTGACCGACTACAAGGCGGCCTTCGACAACGCCGAGCCGGGCACCTACGCCGACGTGTCGTACGACATCACCAAGATCTTCCTCGAGGGCATCAAGAGCGGCAAGGCCTCCCGGGCCGACCTGCTCGCGTTCGTCAAGGGCTACAACAAGGCGGGTGGCGCCACCGGCGTGACCTACAAGTTCGAGGCCAACGGCGAGCTGGACCCGGCCCAGGTGCTGGTCTGGGCCTTCAAGGTGAACGCGGGCAAGGTCGTCCCCGACATCGAGATCCCCAAGGCCTGACCGGTTCTGTCCGGTCCCGCCAAGGGACACCAGGTGTGTGCGGCCGGGAGCCTTCTCCCGGCCGCGCCGCTTGGCCGCACAGTTGGAGCCCCCTTTTGAACTTCGATGAGCTGTTCGGGAACTTCCCGGCGCTGACCATCACCGGGCTGGAACAGGGCGCGATCTACGCGCTCATCGCCCTCGGCTACACCCTGGTGTACGGCGTCCTGCGCCTGATCAACTTCGCCCACTCCGAGGTCTTCATGGTCGGTACCTTCACCGCCCTGTGGACCTGGCAGGCCCTCGGGTACAACCAGAACTCGGCCGCCCCGGCCCTCGGACCGCTGATCCTGGCGATCCTCGCCGGCCTGGTGGTCGCGATGGTCGCCGCGGCGGCCACCGCGGTCACCGTCGAGCTGGTCGCCTACCGGCCGCTGCGCCGCCGCAACGCCCCGCCGCTGGCCTTCCTCATCACCGCGATCGGCGCGTCGTTCGTGCTCGCCGAGTCGTTCGGCATCGGCACCCGCCGGGCCCCGTTCGGCATGCCGGACCTGATCCCGCAGAAGACGGTCTTCACCCTCTTCGGTGCCGGGGTGACCAACGTCCAGCTGCTCATCCTCAGCGTCACGCTGATCATGATGATCGGGCTGGACCAGTTCGTGAACCGCAGCCGCCTGGGCCGCGGCATCCGGGCGGTCGCCCAGGACGCGGACACCGCCGCGCTGATGGGCGTCAACAAGAACCGGGTCATCCTGCTGGTCTTCGTGCTCGGCGGCCTGATGGCCGGCGTGGGCGCCCTGCTGTGGGACCTGCGGTTCGGCTACACCAAGTTCAACGTCGGCTTCCTGATCGGGCTCAAGGCCTTCTCGGCCGCGGTGCTCGGCGGCATCGGCAACCTGCGCGGCGCGCTGCTCGGCGGCCTGCTGCTCGGCGTGGTGGAGAACTACGCCGCCGGGCTCTTCGGCGGCGACTGGAAGGACTTCACCGGCTTCGTGCTGCTGATCGTGCTGCTGATGTTCCGGCCGACCGGTCTGCTCGGCGAATCTCTCGGGAGGGCGCGCGCATGACCGCCACCGTGGACAACAAGCGGACCGCGGGCTTCAAGAGCCGCTGGGCGGCGATGCCCAAGCAGGTGCGCTGGGCGGCGCTCGCCGCACTGATCGTCCTGCTCTACATCCTGCCCAACAAGTGGTTCTACGAGTACCTCGGCTTCCCCATCGGCGGCGACTACTTCGCCTTCTACACCACCCGCTCGGACTTCGCCGGCGTGCTCTTCGACACCGCGGTGTTCGTCCTGCTGGCCGTCGGGCTCAACGTGGTGGTCGGCTTCGCCGGCCTGCTCGACCTGGGCTACTTCGGCTTCTACGCGCTCGGCGCGTACACGGTCGCGCTGCTCACCTCGCCGGAGAGCCGGTTCGGCACGAACTGGCCGTGGCTGGCGGCGGTGCCGCTGGCGGTCATGGTGGCGATGGTCTCCGGCGTGATCCTCGGCGGCCCGACGCTGCGCCTGCGCGGTGACTACCTGGCCATCGTGACCCTCGGCTTCGCCGAGATGATCCGCCTGTACGCGTCGCGCAACGAGGGCATCGCACAGGGCCAGCGGGGCATCCCGGCGATCCCGCACCCGCCGGGCACCGGCACGGACGGCAAGCCACTGTTCGGGGTGGTCGACGCCCGGCCGTACTACTGGCTGATGCTGACGCTGATCCTGCTCGTGCTGCTGCTGATCCGGAACCTGGCCAACAGCCGGGTCGGCCGGGCCTGGGTGGCGATCCGCGAGGACGAGGACGCCGCCGAGATCATGGGCGTGCCGACGTTCAAGTACAAGCTGTGGGCGTTCGCCATCGGCGCGGCCGTGGCCGGCCTCACCGGCGCGATCTTCGCCGGCAAGCAGACGTTCATCAACTCCGACCAGTTCGTGCTGGAGAGCTCCATCCTGGTGCTGGCCGCGGTGATCCTCGGCGGCGCCGGCAACATCAAGGGCGCCATCGTCGGCGGCGCGATCACCTGGTACCTGCCGGAGTGGCTGCGGGGGGTCGGCGACCTCATCGGGGTGAACTTCGACGCCGCCGAGTACCGGATCCTGGTCTTCGGCGTGGTCGTCATCATCATGATGATCTTCCGGCCGCAGGGTATGGTGCCCAACCGTCGGCGGGCGGCCGAGTTCGCCGACCGGCGCAAGGAAGCGGTTCCCCAGGAGACGGTGCCCAATGAGTGAGCCGCAGATGCACAGCGAGCGGGACGAGACCAGCGAGCGGGACATCGCCGACGACGGTCGCAGCACCGTCGGCACCCCGCCGGAGAAGGGCTCGGACCAGCCGGTGGAGACCACCCCCGGCGGCACCGACCCGGCCGGCCGGGAGCCGCTGCTGGAAGTCGACCACGTCACCCTCCGCTTCGGCGGGGTGGTCGCCCTGGACGACGTCGCGTTCACCCTGTACAAGGGGGAGATCCTCGGCCTGATCGGCCCGAACGGCGCCGGCAAGACGACCTGCTTCAACGCGATGACGGGCGTCTACCGGCCCACCACGGGTGAGATCCGGTTCAAGGGGCAGCGCACCAACGGCAGGCGCCGGTCCTGGATCACCAAGGCCGGCATCGCCCGGACGTTCCAGAACATCCGGCTCTTCCCGGAGATGACCGCGCTGGAGAACGTGATGGTGGGCGCGGACGCCCACCACAAGACCAGCGTCATCGCCGCCATGCTGCGCCTGCCGCGGCACTGGCGGGAGGAGCGGGAGGGCCGGGAGAAGGCGTACGAGCTGCTGCGCTTCGTCGGCATCGAGCGCCGCGCCGGGGAGCTGTCGCGCAACCTCTCGTACGGCGAGCAGCGCCGGCTGGAGATCGCCCGGGCCCTGGCCACCGATCCCACCCTGCTCTGCCTGGACGAGCCGGCCGCCGGCTTCACCCCGGCGGAGAAGGAGGAGTTGCTCGGCCTGATCCGTAAGATTCGGGACAACGGCACCACGGTGCTGCTGATCGAGCACGACATGCGGCTCGTCATGGGCGTGACCGATCGGATCGTGGTGCTGGAGTTCGGCAAGAAGATCGCCGAGGGCCTGCCGGCCCAGGTCCGCGAGGACCCGAAGGTGATCGCCGCGTACCTGGGGGTGCCGACCGATGCTGCTTGAGATCAACGACCTGACCCTGCTGTACGGGCGGATCCAGGCGCTGCACGGGATCAGCCTGACGGTCAACGAGGGTGAGGTGGTCGCGCTGATCGGCGCCAACGGCGCCGGCAAGACCACCACCATGCGGGCCATCTCCGGGCTGCGCCCGGTGGCCCAGGGCTCGATCATCTTCGACGGCACCGACGTCACCCGGATGCGCGCCGACCTGCGCGTGGTCCGGGGCATCGGGCAGGCGCCCGAGGGCCGGGGCGTCTTCCCCGGCATGAGCGTCGTGGAGAACCTGGAGATGGGGGCCTACACCCGCCGGGACCGGGGCGGCATCGCCGAGGACATGAAGATGGTCATGGACCTCTTCCCCCGGCTGGCCGAGCGGCGCAAGCAGGCCGGCGGCACGCTCTCCGGCGGCGAGCAGCAGATGCTCGCGGTCGGTCGGGCGCTGATGGCCCGGCCGCGGCTGCTGCTGCTCGACGAGCCGTCGATGGGGCTCGCCCCGATGCTGATCCAGCAGATCTTCGAGATCATCACGCGGATCAACGAGCAGGGCACCACCATCCTGCTGGTCGAGCAGAACGCCCAGCAGGCGCTCTCCCGCGCCCACCGGGGTTACGTGCTGGAGACCGGTCGGATCGTGAAGGAGGGGTCCGGCCGGGATCTGCTGCACGACCCGGCGGTCAAGGAGGCGTACCTCGGCGTGGCCTGAGTCGTACCGTCGGCGGCCGGTCGTCCCTCCCGGGACGGCCGGCCGCCGGCTTTGCGCCCGGCCGTCGCTTTTCCCGCCCACCGCGGTGCCGCCGCCCGAGGATGTCGGGCGTACGGACTAGAGTCGCTGCCGTGACAGCTACGACGCCGCGCCTGCTCCTCGTCGACGGACACTCCCTGGCATACCGGGCCTTCTTCGCCCTGCCGGTGGAGAACTTCTCCACCACGACCGGGCAGCCGACCAACGCGGTCTACGGCTTCACCTCCATGCTGATCAACGTGCTTCGCGACGAGCAGCCCAGCCACATCGTCGTCGCGTTCGACGTCTCCCGGCACTCCTTCCGCACCGACCGGTACGCCGAGTACAAGGCCGGCCGCAGCGAGACCCCGACCGACTTCAAGGGCCAGGTCAGCCTGGTCAAGGAGGTCCTCGCCGCGCTGCGCATCCCGGTGGTGGAGAAGCAGGGCTACGAGGCCGACGACGTCATCGCCACCCTCGCCTGCCAGGCCCGCGACCAGGGCATGCAGGTGCTGATCACCACCGGCGACCGGGACGCGTTCCAGCTCGTCGGCGACAGCGTCACGGTGCTCTACCCGCGCAAGGGCGTCTCCGACCTGGCCCGGATGGACCCGGCCGCGGTCGAGGCGAAGTACGGCGTGGGCCCGCAGCGCTACCGCGACCTGGCCGCCCTGGTCGGCGAGACCAGCGACAACCTGCCCGGCATCCCGGGCGTCGGCCCGAAGACCGCCGCCAAGTGGATCAACACGTACGGCGGGGTGGAGGGCGTCATCGCCCGGGCCGACGAGATCAAAGGCAAGGCCGGCGACAGCCTGCGCGAGCGGCTCGCCGACGTGATCCGCAACTACGAGATCAACTGCCTGGTCTCCGACCTGGAGCTGCCGGTCCGCCCCGAGGACGCCCGCTGGCAGGGCTGGGACCGGGAGGCCGTGCACCAGGTCTTCGACACCCTCCAGTTCCGCATCCTGCGCGACCGCCTCTACCAGTACCTCGAGTCGGTCGAGCCGGAGGCCGAGGCCGGCTTCGACCTGACCGGCGAGCAGCTGACCCAGCCCGGCGCGCTCGCCAGCTGGCTGGCCATCCACGCCCCGGCCGGCACCCCGGTCGGCCTGGCGGTCAAGCTCGACACCGGCCCGAACCGGCGGCACACCGCCACGGTGACCGGGATGGCCCTGGCCACCACCGGCGGCGCGGCGGCCTGGTTCGACCCGGCCACCCTCGACCCGGCGGACGAGTCGGCCCTGGCGAGCTGGCTGGCCGACGGCAAGCGGCCCAAGGTGCTGCACGACAGCAAGCCGGCGGTGCTCGCCTTCGCCGCGCACGGTTGGCAACTGGAGGGCATCGCCCGGGACACTCAGATCGCCGCCTACCTGGCCCGCCCCGACCAGCGCTCCTACGACCTGACCGACCTGGCGCTGCGCTACCTGCACCGGGAGCTGCGGGTCGACGCCCCGGAGACCGGCCAGCTCACCCTGGAGGGGCTGGGCAACGACGGCGAGGCCGAACAGAACCTCATGCTCCAGGCGCGGGCCACGCTCGACCTGGCCGACGCGATCGACGCCGAGCTGTCCCGCGACGGCGAGCAGTCGCTGCGGCTGATGGCCGGGGTGGAGCTGCCGCTGATGCGGGTGCTCGCCGCCATGGAGCGCACCGGCATCGCCGCCGACACCCACTACCTGTCGGAGCTGGAGGCGCACTTCGCCGCCGAGGTGAAGGCCGCCGCGCAGGGGGCGTACGCCGCGGTCGGGCGGGAGTTCAACCTGGGCTCGCCCAAGCAGCTCCAGGAGATCCTCTTCACCGAGCTGGGCCTGCCGAAGACCAAGAAGATCAAGACCGGCTACACCACGGACGCCGACGCCCTCCAGTGGCTCTACGCGCAGCAGCCGCACCCGGTGCTGGAGCACCTGCTGCGCCACCGGGACGTGGCCAAGCTCAAGTCGACCGTCGACGGGCTGCTCAAGTCGGTCTCCGACGACGGCCGGATCCACACCACCTTCAACCAGACGGTGGCGGCCACCGGCCGGCTCTCCTCCACCGAGCCCAACCTGCAGAACATCCCGATCCGCACCGAGGAAGGCCGGCGGATCCGCCGCGCCTTCGTGGTGGGGGAGGGCTACGAGTGCCTGCTCACCGCCGACTACAGCCAGATCGAGATGCGCATCATGGCGCACCTGTCGTCGGACGACGCGCTGATCGAGGCGTTCAACTCCGGCCACGACTTCCACGCCGCCACCGCCTCCTCGGTGTTCGCGGTCGAGGTCGGCGCGGTCACCCCCGACCAGCGGCGCAAGATCAAGGCGATGAACTACGGCCTGGCGTACGGGCTCAGCGCCTTCGGCCTGTCCCAGCAGCTCGGCATCACCGCCGAGGAGGCGCGCGGGCTGATGGAGAACTACTTCGCCGGCTTCGGCGGGGTCCGGGACTACCTGCACGAGGTGGTCGCCCGGGCTCGGCAGGACGGCTACACCTCCACCATCCTCGGCCGGCGCCGCTACCTGCCCGACCTGGTCAGCGACAACCGGCAGCGCCGGGAGATCGCCGAGCGGATGGCGCTCAACGCCCCCATCCAGGGCTCCGCGGCCGACATCATGAAGGTCGCCATGCTGCACGTGGACAGCGCGCTGCGCGACGCCGGGCTGCACTCCCGGATCCTGCTCCAGGTGCACGACGAGCTGATCCTCGAGGTCGCCCCAGGCGAGCGGGAGACCCTGGAGGCCCTGGTGCGCAAGGAGATGGGCGAGGCGTACCCGCTGTCGGTGCCGCTGGAGGTCTCCGTCGGCGAGGGCCGCGACTGGAACAGCGCCGACCACTGATTCGCGGGGCTACCGTCCCGGACCGCGGCGCTCCTTCGGTGGCGTGCCGTGCCTCTCGAGGGCCCGCCGGGACGGGCCGCCCGGCGGCGGAAGCGGACCCTTGAGGGGGTCGTGACCCCAGTTCATCAGGGAGTACCGCCACCGGGTCGCGCGGACGTCGCCGCTCGGTCGCTGCGCCATGTGCCGCCGCACGTACCCGACGACCTTGCGCATGTGCTTGTAGTCGCCCTCGGAGAGTTGGTCGCGCTTGCGCCGCAGCAGCTCGATGATCTTGCGACCGGACTCGTGGCCGACCGACTCTCCGCCCTTGGTGCCCTTCTTCCGCCAGCCGACGTGCTTGGACTCGTCGGACTCCAGCCACTTCTGCAGTTCGCCGGGTTTCATGTTCACCGCCTCGGTGAACTCCCGGTAGGTGTCGCGGCCCTCGTCACTTCGGCTCACGGCGCAGCGCCTCCGGTCGGTGTGCGACGTCCCGGCCCGAGTCGTCGTTGCGGATCCGGTACTGCGGCTCCTCCGGCGACGCGTTCACGGCGTGGCCGCGGACGTGTGTCCGATCGATGAGCTTTTCCTTGACCACGCCGTGCGCCCGGCCGCTGTGGCTGGCCCAGGAGACGTGGTCGCCCGGGTGGAACTCCTGCTCGGCCATGCCCCTCGGATACCCGACGGGCAGGGCCGAAAACGGTCGCTGGACGGCTAGCGGGCGGGTTTCTCGGCGACGAAGATGGCGGTGCCGGGGAAGAGCCTGCCCCGCAGTGGGCTCCACTGCCCCCAGATCCCGTCGTGCCCCTCGGGCCACTCCGGCTCCACCAGGTCGAGGAAGCGGAACCCGGCGCCGACGATCTCCCGGATCCGGTCGCCGAGGGTGCGGTGCTGTTCGACGTACGTGGCCCTCCCGTGTGCGTCCTGCTCGACGTACGGCGAGCGGTCGAAGTACGAGTGGACCGCGGTCAGCCCGCCCTCGCCCGGGTCGTCGAGGAAGATCCAGCGCATCGGGTGGGTCACCGAGAAGACCCAGCGACCGCCGGGGCACAGCACCCGGAAGACCTCCCGCATCACCGCCGCCGAGTCGTCGACGAAGGGGATCGCGCCGAACGCCGTGCAGGCGGTGTCGAACGCCGCGTCGGCGAAGGGCAGGGCGAGGGCGTCGGCCTGCACCAGCGGGACGCGTACGCCGGTGGTGGCGGCGGCGACCGCGGCGTGCCGCAGCATGCCGGCGGAGAGGTCCAGGGCGACCGGCCGGGCGCCCTGGGTGGCCAGCCAGCGGGCGGCGGCCGCGGCGCCGCTGCCCAGCTCCAGGATCCGGCGGCCGGCCAGGTCGCCGAGGAGCCGGGCGTCGGCCTCGCGCAGCCCCTCGGGGCACCAGACGAAGTCCACGTCGCCGAGGAACGCGCCGTGCTCGGCCTGGTAGTCGTCCGCGTCGGTGTCCCACCAGCCCCGGTTGGCCCGGCGAACCTCGGCGTCGCCGACCCGGCGTCGGGTCACCCTGTCGTCATCCACCCGCTCACGCTAGTGCTCTGACCACAAACGTTGAACGGGTTGGCCGGTGGTTGGGGAGTTGTCGTAGGGGTGGTGTTGGCTTCGGTTCGTGCCTCGCCGTCGGGATCCCGCCTTGCCGCGGGTCGTGCATCGCACCGCGCGTGTCGCTGTGCGGGTGACGCCGGGTCAGCGGCGGCGTTGTTTCGGGCTGCTGCGCTCGGCCGGTGATGTGTGGGCGTGTGTGTTGGAGGTCAACGGGTGGCGGTGCCGGCGGCGGGACGCGCCGCTGTCCGGCTATCAGGAGTTGTGCCGCGAGCTGTCCGCGTCGGGGCCGGGCACGTTCGGGGAATTGGACTCGACGGGTGCGCGGTCGGTGTTGCGCCGGTTCTCCGATGCGTGGTTCGCGGCGGCGAAACGCCGCAGCGCGGGTGACCTGTCGGCCCGGTTCCCGCGTCGGCGGCGGGGGTTGGTGCCGGTGCGCTGGTATCACGGCACGTTCACCCTCGACGGCCGCCGGGTGCGGATCCCCACCGCGAAAGGCACTGCGCCGTTGTGGGTGCGCCTGGCGCGCGACGTGCCGTATCCGGTCGAGCAGGTCCGCTCGGTCACGCTGCTGTGTGAGGGTGGCCGGCTGTTCCTGGACGTGACCGCCGAGGTGCCGGTGGCGGTCTACCCGCCCGGCGACGAACCGGACCCGGCCAGGGTGGCCGGGGTGGATCTCGGGATCATCCACCCCTACGCGGTGGCCGGCCCCGACGGCGAGGGGTTGTTGGTGTCGGGGCGGGCGATCCGCGCCGAGCATCGCATGCACCTGGCCGACACCAAGGCCCGCCGCCGCGCCGTGGCCCGCCGGGCCCCCAGGCCTGGACAGAAGGGGTCCCGGCGGTGGCGGCAATACCGGCGTCGGGCGCGGCTGGTGGAGGGCCGGCACCGGCGGCGGGTTCGCCAGGCCCAGCACGAGGCCGCCCGCAGCGTCGTGTCGTGGGCGGTGCGGCAGCGGGTCGGTGTGCTGCACGTCGGCGACCCCCGCGGGGTGTTGGAGATTCCTGCGGGTCGGCGGCACAACCTGCGGCTGCGGCAGTGGCAGATCGGCCGGCTCCTCCAAGTCCTCACCGACAAGGCCACCCTCGCCGGCATCCCCGTCCGCCTGGTCGATGAGCGGGGCACGTCGTCCACCTGCCCTGCCTGTGAAAGGCGGGTGCCGAAGCCTCGTGGGCGGACCTTGTCCTGCCCGCACTGCGCATTCTCCGGCCACCGCGATCTCGTCGCGGCCGCCAGCATCGCCACCCGTGTTCCGGGCGGCGGATCCACCACCCCGACAGCCGTTGTGCTGCCGCAGGTGGTCGAGCACCGTCGAGCCGGCCGGCACCTTCCCGGTGCCGGCCGGTCCCGACGTGACCCCCGCCGCCCACCCCGGGCGGCGCGAGGATCAGTTGGCCCGCGCAGGCCCGCCCCACCACCCGGTGGGGAGTCGCTCGCCCAATGGGCGAGGATCCACAACACCCACCGCAAACCCGGTGAACGTTAGTGGACACCGCACTAGGCCCCGTGCCCCGTCGCCGTTCGGTCGGCCGCGCCGAACGGGTGGGACGGATGGTGCTTGTGTGACTGACGAGACAGGCGATGGCGCCTTACCGTTCGAAATCTCCGCTTTCGCAGCTGACGAGGTCGCGAGGAGACGGGAGGGCTTGCACGCTGTGGTAATGCAGCGGGTAGGCTAGACGATGCGCTCGCGGATCGTGTGCCTCGGCAGGGAGCAGGTGCGCGGTCACCGGAGCCACTAATGATCTTCTCTTGGCGATCGTTCGGTGTGCCCGGCGACGGATCCGCTGGCGCGAAAAGGTCACCGCGACACCACGCCTGCTGTGACAACCCATCCGACCGGAGCAACCGCCCACATGACGAGCAGCATCGAGGCCCCCTCGAGCGCCACCCGGGTCACCCACGACGATCTCGGTTCCGAGGAGGCTTTCCTCGCCGCGATCGACGAGACCATCAAGTACTTCAACGACGGCGACATTGTCGAAGGCACCGTCGTCAAGGTCGATCGGGACGAGGTCCTTCTCGACATCGGCTACAAGACCGAGGGTGTCATCCCCTCTCGGGAGTTGTCGATCAAGCACGACGTGGACCCCGCCGAGGTCGTCTCGGTCGGTGACCACATCGAGGCCCTGGTCCTCCAGAAGGAGGACAAGGAGGGTCGTCTGATCCTCTCCAAGAAGCGGGCGCAGTACGAGCGGGCCTGGGGCACGATCGAGAAGATCAAGGACGAGGACGGTGTCGTCCGCGGCTCGGTCATCGAGGTCGTCAAGGGCGGTCTCATCCTGGACATCGGGCTGCGCGGCTTCCTGCCCGCCTCCCTGGTCGAGATGCGGCGGGTGCGCGACCTGCAGCCGTACGTCGGCCGCGAGCTCGAGGCCAAGATCATCGAGCTGGACAAGAACCGCAACAACGTGGTCCTGTCCCGCCGGGCCTGGCTCGAGCAGACGCAGTCCGAGGTGCGCACCGAGTTCCTCAACAAGCTCCAGAAGGGGCAGGTCCGCAAGGGCGTCGTCTCCTCGATCGTCAACTTCGGCGCGTTCGTCGACCTGGGCGGCGTGGACGGCCTGGTGCACGTCTCCGAGCTCTCCTGGAAGCACATCGACCACCCGTCCGAGGTCGTCGAGGTCGGCCAGGAGGTCGAGGTCGAGGTCCTGGACGTCGACCTGGACCGCGAGCGGGTCTCGCTGTCGCTGAAGGCGACCCAGGAGGACCCGTGGCGGCAGTTCGCCCGCACCCACGCGATCCAGCAGATCGTGCCGGGTAAGGTCACCAAGCTGGTGCCGTTCGGCGCCTTCGTCCGGGTGGACGACGGCATCGAGGGCCTGGTCCACATCTCCGAGCTGGCCGAGCGCCACGTGGAGATCCCGGAGCAGGTCGTCCAGGTCGGCTCCGAGGTCATGGTCAAGGTCATCGACATCGACCTGGAGCGCCGCCGGATCTCGCTGTCGCTCAAGCAGGCCAACGAGGGCTTCGTCGAGGGCGAGGAGCACTTCGACCCGACCCTCTACGGCATGGCCGCGACGTACGACGCCGAGGGCAACTACATCTACCCGGAGGGCTTCGACCCGGAGACGGGCGAGTGGCTCGAGGGGTACGACAAGCAGCGCGAGACCTGGGAGAGCCAGTACGCCGAGGCGCGTCTGCGCTGGGAGGCCCACACCAAGCAGGTGCAGACCTCCCGGGCCGCCGACGCCGAGGCCGCTGCCAACCCGGCTCCGGCCGTTCCGGCGGGTGGCACCACCACCACGACCACCACGGCCCCGAGCCGGCAGGCCGAGGAGCCGGCCGGCACCCTGGCCACCGACGAGGCGCTCGCCGCTCTGCGGGAGAAGCTCGCCGGCGGTAAGTGACCCGCTGACGACGACAGGCCCCGCCCCCGCGATCCGGTTCCACCGGCTCGCCGGGGGCGGGGCCCTCGCCGTTTCCGGCCCCATCCACCCACACACATCGCCGGTGCGGACTTGCCGCCCACTGTCCGGCGCCACATCCCCCGGGGTGGGTTGTTCGGGCGGGTTGACAGCGCCAGGTCGCCTGGCCGGGGGATCGCGGGCGGCGGGTTTGGCAGCCGCCCGATGATCGGGTTGACTGGTGCGGTGCTGATGGTGGGACTGACCGGCGGGATCGGCTCCGGGAAGAGCGCGGTGGCGGCCCGGCTGGCCGAACTCGGCGCCGTGGTGATCGACGCCGACCAGGTCGCCCGCGAGGTGGTCACCCCGGGCAGCGCCGGGCTGGCCGAGATCGTCGCCACCTTCTCCGAGCGGGTGCTCGACGCCCACGGTGCGCTGGATCGGGCGGCACTGGGGGCGATCGTCTTCGGCGATGCGGCGGCCCGCCGGCGGCTGGAGGCGATCACCCATCCCCGGGTCCGGGCGCGTACCGCCGAGCTGGTCGCCGCGGCGCCGCCGCACGCGATCGTGGTCAACGACGTACCGCTGCTGGTGGAGGTGGGGGCCGCGCCGACGTACCACCTGGTGGTGGTGGTGCAGGCGGCCCTGGCCACCCGGCTCGCGCGGTTGACGCGGAACCGTGGCATGGACCGCGCGGAGGCCGAGCGGCGGATCGCCGCGCAGGCCGACGACGCCCGCCGGCGCGCGGCTGCCGACGTGGTGCTGAGCAACGACGGCGACCTGACGGAGCTGCACGCGGCGGTGGACGCGCTCTGGTGTGACCGGCTGGTCCCCTACGAGGAGAACCTGCGCGCACGGCGCGCGGTCCGGCCGGATCCGGTGGTGCTCGCCGAGCCCGACCCGGCCTGGCCGCAGCAGTACGCCCGGCTGGCCGCCCGGATCCGGCACGCGCTCACCCCCGCCGAGCCGCGCATCGACCACGTCGGCTCGACCGCCGTGCCGGGCCTCGCCGCGAAAGACGTCATCGACATTCAAGTCAGCGTGGCATCGCTGGAGGAGGCGGACGGGCCACTCGCCGAGCGGCTCGCCGACGCCGGCTTCCCCCGGCTGCCCGGCCAGTGGTGGGACAACCCCCGCCCGGCCGGCAGCGGCCGGTGGGAGAAGCGGTTGCACGGCAGCGCCGACCCGGGCCGCCCGGTCCACCTGCACCTGCGGGTGGCCGGCTCACCCGGTTGGCGGTACGCCCTGCTGACGCGCGACCACCTGCGCGCCGACCCGGACCAGCGGGCCGCCTACCTCCAGCTCAAGCGGGATCTGGTGAGCGCCGCGCCGGACAGCGCGACCTACGGCACGCTGAAGCACCCCTGGTTCGACGAGGAGCATCTCCGGGCCGAGGAGTGGGCCGGGCGGACCGGCTGGCAGCCGTGACAGCCTGACCAGCCGCCCACCCGTGCCGGTGCGGCCCTGACCGGCCGCGCACCCGTGCCGGCTCACTCACCAGGGGCCCGGCCTGCGGACCCGCCGCCCACCCGTGCCAGGAGGGCTCAGCGCGGCGTCGCCCCGGTGGCCGGGGGCCGGTTTGCGGTGGGCAGCGCCGGGACCCGTCCCGGGGCGAGGTCGAGCTGGGCCCACACCCCGTGCCGGGTGCGCAGTTCCAGCCGGCGCAGCAGCCCGGCCCGGTCGATCCAGTAGCGCAGCTGCGCGCGGCCGGTCCGCAGCTCGAGCACGTCCACGGTGTGGCCGGCCAGTCGGTCGCCGCGCAGCCGTACCGCCGACCGGGCGGCGACCGGCGCGCCGGCCGCCCGCACCGCCGCGTCGATCAGCCGCTCCAGGTCGTCGGTCGCCGGTGCGGCCGGCGGCCAGGAGATGCCGGCCGGCGGCGGTAGCGGCGGCCGGGCCGGTGGGTCGACGGCGCCGCCGGCGGCGGCGACCTCCACCCGGGCGACCCGGCCCTTCTGGTGGCGCAGCAGCGTCCGGCGCCCGGGCGTGTCGACCTCGCCGACGGCAAGGTACGCGGCGGAAGCGGCCCAGCTCAGCCAGCCGGCGGCCCGCAGGTTCGCGGTCGGGCCGAGCGGGGCCGTACCGGTCAGCGCGGCGCCACCGGCGGCCCGTAGCCGGGCGGGCAGGCGGGCCAACCGGTTGGCCTCCGCGTCGGTGAGCGCCCGCGGCAGACCGGGGCGGCCGCCCAGGGCGTCGACCGGGCGCAACGTCGGTCGGTCGCTGCGTTGCAGCTCCACGCTGACCGGCGTGTCGTCCGACAGCCGGCCCGCCAGCCGGTGCAACCGGGCGTCCCGGTCCAGCCAGAGGCGGAACTGCCGGGGCGGGGCCGCGGCCGGGCCGGCGGGAAGGGGTGCCCGCAGCACGTCCACCGGCGTGCCGGCCGCCGTCTCCCTGCCCAGCCAGCGCGCCTCGACGACGGTTGGGTCGGGTCGCTGCCCGCTCAGGCTCAGCAGCAGGTCGAGCGCGCTCGCCACGTCGTGTCCGGCGGGGAGCTCGCGCAGCCGCCAACGGTCGGTCGGGGGTACCAGCGGGGGCGGGGCGGAGGTGGGCCCGGCGGCCGGGTCCGGCCGGGCCACCAGTGTGCCGGGGGCGGCCTGGATCAGCCCTCGCTCCGCGCCGGCGCCGGGACCGCCGACGTCGAGGTAGACCAGCGGCCGGGCCCAGTCCACCCAGCCGACCAGCTCGGTGCGGGCCGCCCCGGTGCCGACGCTGACCCGCACCCCGGAGCGCACGTCCCGGTAGGCGGTGACCCGCATCGCCGCGAGCCGTTCCGCCTCCGCCGCGGAGAGCGGCCGGGTCGGGTCGACCGGCTCGGGTGACCAGCTCAACAGCCCGGCGACCAGCGCCGCGGCGGAGGCCACCGCGACCACCCCGAGCCCGAGCAGGATGCCGCGCCGTCGGGTGTGCCGCTCCGGCGGGTCAGCCGCGCCGTCCGGCTCGGCCTCGAGGGCGGGTTCCGGTCCGTGGTCGGCGGGCTCAGGGCTGTGCGGGCGGGCGCGACCGGTGACGGGCTGATCGATCCGGGACGCGGGGGTGGGGCGGGGTGGCCGCCCGGGAGAGGTCTCCACGAGTGGAGAACGCGAATGCGGGATCTGGGTGACGAGCAGGGGCGCTCGCGGCGGCCGGTCAGCGCCTCCAGCGCGACCACGTCGGGCGCGCACGCCGGTGATGTCCGGGTGCTGCGGCCCTCGGTGCCGGGGGCGGCCGTCCCCTGAGGGGGGCCGCCGGCCCGGTCGGCCGCCGCGAGCGGCCTACGGGGAAAGCGTAGCCGCGTGAGATGGGGCACACAATGGAATATCGAAGCCGATCACGGACCCTCCGCGGTCGCCCGGGAACTGTCGGACCCGCGGCGTACGGTTGATGTCATGGCGCTCGACATTCCCCGGCTCGACGGCCGTTTCCAGGTCGTCAGCGAGTTCCAGCCGGCCGGTGACCAGCCGGCGGCCATCGACGATCTTGAGCGGCGCGTTCGGCGCGGCGACCGCAACACGGTGCTGCTCGGTGCGACCGGCACCGGTAAGAGCGCCACCACGGCGTGGCTGGTCGAGCGGCTGCAACGGCCGACCCTGGTGCTCGCGCCCAACAAGACCCTCTGCGCCCAGCTGGCCAAGGAGTTCAGCGAGCTGCTCCCGCACAACGCGGTGGAGTACTTCGTCTCGTACTACGACTACTACCAGCCCGAGGCGTACATCCCGCAGACCGACACCTACATCGAAAAGGACTCCTCGATCAACGAGGAGGTCGAGCGGCTGCGGCACAAGGCGACCATGTCGCTGCTCACCCGGCGCGACACGATCGTGGTGGCGACGGTCTCGGCGATCTACGGCCTGGGCACCCCGGAGGAGTACCTCGAGCGAGCCGTCCGGGTCCAGGTCGGTCAGGAGATCGAGCGGGACAAGCTGCTGCGCCGGCTGGTCGACATCCAGTACACCCGCAACGACATGGCCTTCCAGCGGGGCACCTTCCGGGTCCGCGGCGACACGCTGGAGATCATCCCGGCGTACGAGGAGCTGGCGCTGCGGATCGAGTTCTTCGGCGACGAGGTGGAGAAGCTCTACTACCTCAACCCGCTCACCGGCGACGTGGTCCGGGAGGTCGACCACCTGCTGATCTTCCCGGCCACCCACTACGCGGCCGGCCCGGAGCGGATGGAGCGGGCGGTCCGCGACATCGAGGTAGAGCTGGGCGAGCGGCTGGCCGAGCTGGAGCGGCAGGGCAAGCTGCTGGAGGCGCAGCGGCTGCGGATGCGCACCACGTACGACATCGAGATGATGCGCCAGGTCGGCTTCTGCTCCGGCATCGAGAACTACTCCATGCACATCGACGGCCGGCTGCCCGGCAGCCCGCCGCACTGCCTGCTCGACTACTTCCCGGACGACTTCCTCACCGTGGTCGACGAGTCGCACGTGACCATCCCGCAGATCGGCGGCATGTACGAGGGCGACGCGTCCCGCAAGCGGATGCTCATCGACCACGGCTTCCGCCTGCCGAGCGCGGCGGACAACCGGCCGCTGCGCTTCGACGAGTTCCTGGAGCGGGTCGGCCAGATGGTCTTCCTGTCGGCCACTCCCGGCCCGTGGGAGCTGGAGCAGGCCCAGGGCGAGTTCGTCGAGCAGGTGATCCGCCCGACCGGCCTGATCGACCCCGAGGTCATCGTGAAGCCCACCAAGGGCCAGATCGACGACCTGATGCACGAGATCAAGCTGCGCACCGAGCGGGACGAGCGGGTGCTGGTCACCACCCTGACCAAGAAGATGGCCGAGGACCTGTCGGACTATCTCCTGGAGAACGGCATCCGGGTGCGTTACCTGCACTCCGAGGTCGACACGCTGCGCCGGGTCGAGCTGCTGCGCGAGCTGCGCAAGGGCGACTACGACGTGCTGGTCGGCATCAACCTGCTGCGCGAGGGGCTCGACCTGCCCGAGGTGTCCCTGGTCGCGATCCTGGACGCGGACAAGGAGGGCTTCCTGCGCAGCGGCCGGTCGCTGATCCAGACCATCGGCCGGGCCGCGCGTAACGTCAGCGGCCAGGTGCACATGTACGCCGACAAGATCACCCCGTCGATGGCGGCCGCGATCGACGAGACGAACCGGCGCCGGGCCAAGCAGGTCGCACACAACGAGGCGCACGGGATCAGCCCCGAGCCGCTGCGCAAGAAGATCCACGACATCCTCGACGACATCTACCGCGAAGCCGAGGACACCGACAGCCGGGTCGGCGGCGCGGCGCGGCAGCTCTCCCGGGGCAAGGCGCCGGTCAAGGAGACCCGCAGCCGTAGCCGGGCCGGTGCCGCCCCCTCACGGGAGGGGATGGCCCGGGCCGACCTGGCCAACCTCATCCAGGAGCTCAACGACCAGATGCTGGCCGCCGCACGGGAGCTGCAGTTCGAGCTGGCGGCCCGGATCCGGGACGAGGTCGCCGACCTCAAGAAGGAGCTCCGCGGGATGGACGCCGCCGGCGTGCGGTGACGGGGCGGGGGAGCGGGCGGGCCGACGTGCTCGCCGAGGCGGTCGTCCGCCCGCCCGCGGCCCCGCCGCGCCCGTACGTCGACCGCTGTCTCGGGTACCGCGAGCCGGCCGTCGAACCGCCGGTACGCCGGGGGTGACGATCGCCGACGGCCGCATCGCACGGTCTGCTCATCGGAGCTGGTCGCACTGCGCGAGCGAGGTATTGCCCTGAGTGACGGCCATGCGTACTCTCCCTCGGTGGGAGGCTGGGATGCCGTTGTCAGCAAGTCCTGTCATCCGGCGGGTGCGGCTCGGCGCCGAGCTGCGCCGGCTGCGTCACCGGGAGTCGCTCACCCTGGAGCAGGTCTGCGACCGGCTCGGCTGGGCGTCCACGTCCAAGTTGTCCCGCATCGAGCTGGGCCAGAGCCGACCGGATCTCGCCGACGTGCTCGACCTGCTCGACGTCTATTCGGTGCCGCCGGGCCAGCGGGAGGTGCTGATCGTCATCGCCCGGGACGCGGCGACCGGCCGGGGCTGGTCGAAGGCGCTGGGCGAGATGGGGGAGCGGCAGCGGGCGTACGCCGAGCTGGAGGCGGGGGTGGCCCGCCTCGTCGAATACCAGCCGGTGGTCGTGCTGGGGCTGCTGCAGACCCCGGCGTACGCGCGGCTGCGGGTGACCGCCGGCGCGCTCCTCGACGGCGAGGTGGACGTCGAGGCCGACGTGCGAGCCCGGCTGGCGCGGCAGGAGGTGCTACGCCGCGCGGACCCGCCCCGGTACACCGCCCTGCTCGACGAGCGGGCCTGTGATCCGGGCGGTGTGCCCATCGAGGTCTGGCGGGAGCAGCTGCGGCACCTGGTGGCGCTCGCCGACCGGCCGAACATCACCATCCGGGTGGTGCCGCGGGACTCGGCGGCGCGCGGCGGGATCCACCCGTTGACCGGATTCTCCCACTACGCGTTCCCGGACCCGGCCGATCCCCGGACGGTGCTGGTGGAGACGCTCACCACCGACCTGCGGCTGGTGACCGAGGCCGAGGTGGCCCGGTACGAGCGGCTGGCCGAGTGGCTGCTTGCCGTCGCGCTGCCGGTGGACGAGACGGCGGCGCTGCTGGCCCGGCGGGCCGAGAAGCCGGTGGTGCCGCGCCCGCGCGCCGCGCCCGAGGTGGCGGTGCCGGACGGCCACTGACCCGGCCGGTCATCCGTGGGGCGCGCCCGCCGAGCCGGCCGCGCTGGCCCCGTCCGCCGGGAGCGCGCGGGCCACCGCGGCCCCGATGCCGATCCGCCGGCTCACGCCGGTCACCAGGGCGACCCGTTCCGTCATGATCGACAGCGAAGCGGATCGGCGGACCCGTCGCAAGGTGTTGTCGACGCGCGACCACCGGGCCCGGCGCCCCCGATGCCCGTCGGGACCGGCGGCCGGCGCGTCGCACGGACGCTAGCCCAGGGGTACGACAGCTCAGGCCGGGACGTCGATGAAGTGCTCGACCAGGGGCGGGCCGGCGAAGTGCGGACCGATCAGCGCCCGCCACTGCGAAAACTTCTCGCTCTGCCGGAAGTTGACGTCGTGCGCCTCGACCGAGTCCCACTCGACCAGCAGCACGAACCGGGAGGGGGACTCGATGCCCCGGGTCATCCGGACCGAGCGGCAGCCCTCGGTGCTGGTGATGATCGGGTGAGCCTGCGCGTACGCGGCGGCGAAGGCGTCCTCGTGCCCGGGCGTTACGTCGATCAGCGCGACTTCAAGAACCATGATCGAAGCCTCGCACGCCGCCGCGCCCCATCCCCTGGCAGGGTCTTCTCCCGTCCCGGCCGGCCCTCTAGGGTGGGCGCGCGGACACGGGGAGGACACCACATGCTCGACTGGTTGACCGGCACGGCGTTCAGCCTCGCCGGGACCGGCACCACCTGGGCGGAGCTGCTGGGCTTCGCCACCGGCGTGGTCAACGTCTGGCTGGTCGCCCGGCAGCACATCGCGAACTGGCCGATCGGCATCGTGAACGTGCTCCTGCTGATGCTGCTCTTCTGGACCGCCGGCCTGTACGCCGACGCCGGCCTGCAGCTCGTCTACGTCGTGCTCGGCCTGTACGGCTGGTGGCACTGGCTCTTCGGTGGCCGGCGGCGCAGCCGGCTCACGGTCGCCCGCACCGGCCGGCGCGAGTGGTGGGCGCTCGCGGCCGCCGGGGTGGTGCTGACCGCCGGCCTCTGGGCGCTGCTGGACCGGGCCACCGACTCGACCGTGCCGCTGGCCGACGCGCTCACCACCGCGCTGTCGCTGCTGGCCACGTACGGCCAGACCCGCAAGCTGGTGGAGAGCTGGTGGCTGTGGATCGTCGCCGACCTGATCTACATCCCGCTGTACGCGTACAAGGGGCTCTGGCTGACCGGCGGCCTCTACCTGATCTTCCTGGCCCTCTGCCTGCTGGGATTGCGGGCCTGGCGGGGCGACCTGCGGGCGCGTTCGGCGGCGACCGTGGTGCCACCGGGTCCGGCCCCGGTGGCCGCGTGACCGGCCGGCGCGGCGAACCGGAGTTCCGGCACGGCCTGGTGGTCGGGAAGTTCTACCCGCCGCACGCCGGGCACCACGCGCTGATCGAGGCCGCGGCGGCGCGCTGCGCGGCGGTCACCGTGGTGGTCGCGCCGTCCCGGCGGGAGTCGATCCCGCTCGCCGACCGGGTCGCCTGGCTGGGCGAGGCGCACGCCGCGACCCCGTGGGTCCGGGTGGTGGGCCGGTACGACGACCATCCCGTGGATTACGCCGACCCGGCGGTCTGGGAGCTGCACTGCGCCGTCTTCCGCGAGGCGGTCGGGTCGGAACCGGTGGACGCGGTGTTCTCCTCCGAGGCGTACGGCGCGGAGCTGGCCCGGCGCTTCGCCGCGGTGCCGGTCTGCGTGGACGCCGACCGGCGGACGGTGCCGGTCTCCGGCACCGCCGTGCGGGCCGACCCGGCGGGGCACTGGCGCTGGTTGAGCCCGCCGGTGCGGGCCTGGTTCGTCCGCCGGGTCGTGGTGGTGGGCGCGGAGTCGACCGGCACCACGACGATGGCCGCGGCCCTCGCCGCCCGCTACGGCACCGGCTGGGTGCCCGAGTACGGTCGGGAGCTCACCGCCCGCAAGCTCGCAGAGCTGCGGTCGCGGCGCCCGGAGGCGACGGTCTTCGACGTGACCTGGGACCGGGACGACTTCCTCGAGGTGGTCCGGGCGCAGCAGGCCGCCGAGGACGCGGCGGCCCGAACCAGCGGCCCGCTGCTGTTCTGCGACACCGATGCGCGGGCGACCGCGGTCTGGGAGGAGCGGTACCTCGGCTCCACCTCGCCCGCGGTCCGCGCGGCGGCCCGCCGGCCGGCGCTGTACCTGCTCACCGACCACGACGGCGTCCCGTTCGACGACGACGGTCTGCGCGACGGGGAGCACCTGCGGACCTGGATGACCGGGCGGTTCCGGGCCGAGCTGGCCGGCTGCGGGGTGCCGGTGGTGGAGCTGCGCGGCCCGCACGAGCGGCGGCTGGCGACGGCGGTGGCGGCCTGCGACGCCCTCCTGGCGGCCGGATGGTCGCTCGCCGACCCGCTGCTACCCCCGACCTGACCTGGCCCTCCCACTCGCGCCAGGAGCACACCTAGCCCCTAGGACGCCCTGCGGGAGGTATTCCCCGCCGCCCAGGAAAGTGATGCCTTCGTCAATCGGGACGCCTGGAGATGCGCCGACGACCCTCGATGGTGAAGAATGGCGCCCGAGGAGGGGAGTATTCCCTCGTGACGGAGTCGTCAGCACGGACGGCCGCCACCCTTGGCGGCACGACCCGGCTCCGTCGGTCAGCGACCCGTCACCGGGTCGGTGGCGGAAGAGACCTCCGACAGTCACCAGAGTCAGCGTCGACGCACCCCGAGCCCTCACCCGGCGTACGGTGTGCCCGACGCTGCGTGTCTGCCGGAGGATGGAATTGAACGTGTCCGGATTGGTGTGGGCCGTGACCCTCGTCGCGATGACGGCGGTCCTGCTGGTCGACCTTTTCATCGTCGGTCGGCGACCACACGAGCCCAGTGTCCGGGAGTCGAGCATCTGGGTCGGCTTCTACGTCGGGCTGGCCCTGCTCTTCGGTGCCGGGCTCTGGCTCACCTCCGGCCCCAGCGTGGCCGGGCAGTTCTACACCGGCTGGCTCACCGAGTACAGCCTCTCGGTGGACAACCTCTTCGTCTTCGTGATCATCATGGCCCGCTTCTCGGTGCCCCGGCAGTACCAGCAGAAGGTGCTGCTCATCGGGATCGTGCTGGCGCTGGTCATGCGCGGCGGCTTCATCGCCGCCGGTGCCGCGCTGATCTCCCAGTTCTCCTGGGTCTTCTACATCTTCGGCGCGTTCCTGATCTACACGGCGATCAACCTGGCCCGGCAGGGCGAGCCGGACGAGGACGAGTTCAGCGAGAACCTGTTGATCCGGTGGAGCCGCAAGGCGCTGCCGATCTCCCGTAACTTCGACGGCGCGAAGGTGACCACCCACCAGAACGGGCGGCGGCTGTTCACCCCGATGCTGATCGTGATGATCGCGATCGGCACCACCGACCTGATCTTCGCGCTCGACTCGATCCCGGCGATCTTCGGCATCACCCAGGAGCCGTACCTGGTGTTCACCGCCAACGTCTTCGCGCTGATGGGTCTGCGCCAGCTCTACTTCCTGCTCGGCGGGCTGCTGGACCGGTTGATCTACCTCAGCTACGGCCTGTCGGTGGTGCTCGGCTTCATCGGGGTCAAGCTGGTCCTGGAGGCCCTCGCGGACAACAACCTGCCGTTCATCAACGGCGGGCAGCACGTGGCCTGGGCCCCGCACATCCCGATCTGGCTTTCGCTGGCGGTCATCCTCGGCACCCTGGCCGTGGCCACCGCGGCCAGCCTGGTGAAGTCCTCCCGGGACCGGCGCCGCGAGCTGGCCGACGCCCGGCGCTGATTTCACGCTGACACGCAGGGGCGCGCCCGAACGGGGGCGCCCCTGCGCGCGTACGGGTCAGACGCGGTGCGCGCCGACCAGGGTGGCCAGCCGGTCGGCGGGCAGTTGCTCCTCGACCACCAGGCGCTGCCGGTAGCAGGCGTGCAGCATCCGCCGCCGATCGCCGTGCGGCTCCGCCGTGACGATGCCGACGTGGTGAATCCGGCGGCCCGGCCGGGCGAAGAAGTAGAGGTCGCCGGGGCGTTCGTCGCCGAGCGCCAGCGGGCTGGTCGCCTCGGCCTGGTCGTCGGCGTCCCGGGGAAGGCTCACGCCGAACCGGCGCCAGGCCAGGTGTACCAGGCCGGAGCAGTCGATGCCGTGGCTGGAGAGGCCGCCCCAGATGTAGGGCAGGCCGCGGAGCCGGTCGGCGACGGCGAGCAGCTCCTTGGCCTCCGGCCGCTCGGCGGGCAGCGGGACGAGGTCGCCCTCGGCCACCCACAACGGTTCAGCGCGGCCGGTGACGTGCACCGGCCGCCAGCCGTCCACGGCCCGCCCGGCGGCGGGGAGTCGGGTGCCGAGCACGATCCCGGGCAGCGTCACCGGCCCGTGCGGTGCGGCGTGCAGGGGGGTGACGGTGGCGTCGACCACCAGCGGAGCGGCTGACGGGCCCGCGGCCGGCGTGGCGGCGGTCAGCTGGGCGGCGGGCAGCCAGCCCGGGTAGCCGCGCGGGTCGAGCTTCGCCGCCGGCTGGTCGCGGACGACCACCCGGACCCAGCCGTCGGGAGTCCGCTCGGTGACGAGGACTCGTTCACCGATCAGCAGCTGGCTGAGCACGCAGTCGCCGACCTGCTGGTCGTGGTCCAGCCCAGCCAGCCAGGCCGGGACGTCCGGGTCGTCGGCCAGCGCGGGGCCGTCGACCGGCCGGACCGCGTCGGGGGCGGTCCAGAGGGTCGCCACCGGGACCCGGACGACCGCCTCGCGGCCCGGTTGCAGCTCCACGTCGACCCCCACCTCGCGCCCGTTGTCTCCGCGACCCTATGAAAGATTCCAACGGTCATCAACTGCGGGCCTGCATCTTTACTTCAGACACCGAGGTGACGCCGAGCCCCGGGGAGTCGGGCAGCACCACCGTCGCGCCGTCGTACCGGATCCCACCCCGCACCGGCGACCAGGCCAGCCACCAGGCGGCGTCGAGGTCCGACACCGCGGTGGTGCCGTAGGCCGCGACCAGGCTCGCCGCGGCACCGACCCCGACCTGGCTCTCCATCATCGAGCCCACGATCGTCCCGACCCCGTGCGCGGCGGCCAGGTCGAGCAGCGTGCGGGCCGGCTGCAGGCCGCCGCACTTGGCCAGCTTCACGTTCACCATGTCGGCCGCCCGACGGCGGATCACCTCGACCAGGTCACGCACGCCGAAGACCGACTCGTCGGCCAGGATCGGCAGGTCGACCCGGTCACTGACCCAGGCCAGCCCGTCCAGGTCCCAGCGGGCGACGGGCTGCTCGACCAGCTCGACGTCGAGGCCGGCGTCCTCGATCCCGCGGATGATCCGGACCGCTTCCCGGGGGGTCCAACCCTGGTTCGCGTCCAGCCGGATCCGCACCCCCGGACCGACCGCGGAGCGCACGGCGCGGACCCGGTCCAGATCCCCGCTGGCGTCCGTACCCACCTTCAGCTTGAGCACCCCGAACCCCTCGGCCCGGCGCTGCTTGGCCGCCGCGGCGAGGTCGACCGCGTCGCCGGCGGCCAGGGTCACGTCCGTCGGGACGCGCAGGGTGGTCCCGCCGAGCAACCGGACCAGTGGTACGCCGAGCCGCCGGGCCGCCAGATCGTGCAGCGCGACGTCGACGGCGCCCTTCGCGGATTCGTTGCCGGCCACCGCCCGCCGCACCTCGCCGCAGCGGGCCACCAGGTCGTCGGCGTCCCGCCCGGCGAGGGCCGGGGCGAGCATGTCGCGTACGCACGCCTCGGCGCCGGCGATGGACGCGCCGGTCACCTGCCAGACCTGCGGCGCCTCGCCGAAGCCGGACCGCCCGTCGTCATCGATCAGCTCGACGACCAGGGTGTCCACCGTGGTGGCTCGGCGTAGCGCGGTGACGAACGGGGTGTGTAAGGGGGCGGAGAGCCGGTGGGTGCGGACCGCGGCGATCGTCATGTGCGGCACCCTATAGGCAGGCGGACGCGGACAGGGGAGGCCGGATGGTGCGGCGGGACTGGGAACTGGTGGGTGCGCCGAACGCGCGTGACCTGGGAGGTATGCCCGCGGCCGACGGGCGGCGGGTCCGCGCGGGCCGGCTGATCCGGACCGCGGCGCTGGGCCGGCTGACCGACGAGGACCTGCCGGTGCTGGGCAAGCTGGGGCCGGCCTGCGTGGTGGACCTGCGGGACCGCGCCGAGCAGGAGGTCGCGCCGCCGGACCGCCTGGTGGGCGAGCCTCGGGTGGTGCACCTACCGGTGTACGACCCGGTCCACCCGGTCTTCACGTACGTCTCGGCGGTGCTGCTCGGCCACGACCTCGGCGCGTACGACGAGCTGGCCCGGCAGGGGATGCCGGCGGCGATGGCGGCGATCTACCGGTGGTTCGTCACCGGGGAGTCGGCCCGGGCGGGTTTCGGGGCGGCGGTGCGGCTGGCGGCGCAGGAACGCAACCTGCCGTTGCTGTTCCACTGCTCGGCCGGCAAGGACCGCACCGGCTGGCTGACCGTCGTGCTGCTCACCGCGTTGGGGGTGGACGAGGCGACGATCCGGGCGGACTACCTGCGGCACAACGAGCTGACCGAGAGCCTGCGCGAGGTGCTGCTGGCGGCGATGACCCGGCGGCAGCCGGAGCTGGACCCGGCCGCCGCGCGGCCGCTGCTGGAGGTGCGCGCGGAGTACCTGGACGCCGCGTACGACGAGGTGCGGCGGGTGCACGGCTCGTTCGGGGCGTACCTGCGCGACGGGCTGGGCGTGACCGCCGAGGTGGTGGCGGCGCTGCGGGACAACCTGCTGGATTGAGGGTGCCCGCCGGCCGGGGCGGGGCACCGCCGCGGCCGGCAGGGCGTCCCGCGACGGGTTGTCGACGTAGCCGGCGGAGCTGCCGCCGCGGTCAGTCGGCCAGGGCGTGCCGGGCGTCCCAGACCCGCGCCGAGATGGTGGCGATCAGGCGGCAGGCGTCGTCCTCGACCTCCTCGCCGCTCGGCCCGCCGTCGGCCAGGTCGGTCGTGGTGCAGACGACGATCGCGTACGGCGGGGCGTCGGTCGGGAAGACCACCCCGGCCCCGTGCCGCACCCCGCGCACCCAGCCGTTCTTGTGCGCGATCCGGGTGCCCTCGGGCAGCCCGGAGGCGAGGTCCTCGCGGTGCTCCTGGGCCAGCAGCACGTCCAGCATCGCGGCGCAGCTCGCCGGGGCGGCCAGCGGACCGGGACGCTCGGCGCCGAGCGCCAGCGCGCCGAGCAGGGCGGCGAGGTCGGCGGCGGTGACCAGGTTGGTGATGCCGGCCTCCCGGGCGGCGAAGTCCTCGATGCCCCGCCCGGTGGCGCTGTGCCGGGCCGCGCCCAGCGCCCAGGCCTCGGCGACCGCGGGCAACCCGACCCGGCCGAGGACGATGTTGGTGGCCAGGTTGCTGGACCGGATGATCATCCGCTCGGCGAGCCACCGCAGCGAGGCGCTGCCGCCGACCCGCGCCCAGACCGCGTCGTCGTTGTCGTAGTTCTGCGCACAGGAGAACCGCGGCGCGCCCGGCCGGGCGGAGTCGAACTCGTTGCGTACCGGGATCGGGGTGTCCAGGTCGAGGGTGCCCGCCTCCGCGGCCCGGTGCAGCGCGATCAGCACGGCGAGCTTCATGGTGCTGGCCGCGTAGTGGGTGGCGTCGGGCAGCCGGGTCCAGGTCGGCCGGGCGTCCAGCCGCCCCACGTACGCCGAGACCGTGCCGGGCACCTTGTCCAGGTGGGCGTCGAGGTCGTCCCAGATCATGCCGGTGACCGTAGCCGATCATCGGCCGCGGCGGGGCAGCGGTGCACCGCACCCGCGGCACACCGTGCGGAGATGACGAACACCGCCGCGTACGACGCCATCGCGGACTGGTACGAACAGTTCGCCACCGACACCGCCGCCGACTACATGGACCGGGTCCGCGGTCAGCTCGCCGGGCTGCTGGGCGCCGGCCCGGGCCACTGCCTGGAGCTGTGCTGCGGCACCGGGGTGCACGCCGCCGAACTGCGCCGGCTCGGTTGGGATCCGCTCGGCGTCGACCTGTCCGCCGGACAACTGCGGCACGCGCGGCCCCGGCTGCCGGTGGCCCGGGGCGACGTCGCCGCGCTGCCGTTCGCCGACGCCAGCGTGCCCGCCGTCACCTGCGTGCTCGGGCACACCGACCTGCCCGACTATCGGGCGGTCATCGCCGAGGCGGCCCGGGTGCTCGCCCCGGGCGGCCGGTTCGTGCACGTCGGCGTGCACCCCTGCTTCGTCGGCCCGTTCGCTGACCGCCGTGACCCCGAACGGATCCTCATCGACACCGGGTACGCCGAACGGGAGCGCAGCTTCCGGGCCTGGTCGGTGGAGGGTGTGCGGGCCCGGGTAGGTGCCTGGCACGTGCCGCTGGCCGACCTGCTGAACGCCGTCACGGCCGCCAACCTCACCCTGACCAGGATCACCGAGTCCGGCTCGACGGCGATCTCGGACCTGCTGTCCTTCCAGGCCACCAAACCCGCCTGACCCCCGCTCCGTCGATTCAGGGCAGATCGCGGCGAGCTGGTCTCCGGTAGCGACGAGCTGGCCTGGATCGACGCGCCGAGGCGGCACGCGGGGAGCGGTGGGGAGCGGGCGGAATGGGCGGAGCCCGGACCGCGTGGCGCGGTCCGGGCTCCGATGGTTGGTGCGGGGTGGGTCAGCCGGCGTGCTTGCGGCGGGCCGCCATCCGGCCGCGCTGGGTCTGGTCCAGCACCACCTTGCGGATGCGCACGGCGACCGGGGTCACCTCGACGCACTCGTCCTCGCGGCAGAACTCGAGGGCCTGCTCCAGCGACAGCTTGCGCGGCGGGATCAGCTTCTCGGTCTCGTCGGAGGTCGACGCCCGCATGTTGGTGAGCTTCTTCTCCTTGGTGATGTTGACGTCCATGTCGTCGGAGCGGGAGTTCTCCCCGACGATCATGCCCTCGTACACCTCGGTGGTCGGCTCGACGAAGAGCTGGCCGCGCTCCTGAAGGTTGATCAAGGCGAACGCGGTGACCGCCCCCGCCCGGTCGGCCACCAGCGACCCGTTGTTGCGGGTACGCAGCTCGCCGAACCACGGCTCGTAGGACTCGAAGACGTGGTGCAGGATGCCGGTGCCCCGGGTGTCGGTGAGGAACTCGGTGCGGAAGCCGATCAGGCCACGCGCCGGCACCAGCCACTCCATCCGGATCCAGCCGGTGCCGTGGTTGACCAGCTGCTCCATCCGGCCCTTGCGGGTCGCCAGCAGCTGCGTGATGGCGCCCAGGTACTCGTCCGGCGCGTCGATGGTCAGCCGCTCGACCGGCTCGCAGATCTTGCCGTCGATCTCCTTGGTGACCACCTGCGGCTTGCCGACGGTCAGCTCGTAGCCTTCCCGGCGCATCTGCTCGACCAGGATGGCCAGCGCCAGCTCGCCACGACCCTGCACCTCCCAGGCGTCCGGCCGTTCGGTCGGCAGGACCCGCAGCGAGACGTTGCCGACCAGCTCCTTGTCGAGCCGGTCCTTGACCATCCGCGCGGTGACCTTCGAGCCCTTGACCCGGCCGACCAGCGGCGAGGTGTTGGTGCCGATGGTCATCGAGATCGCCGGCTCGTCGACGGTGATCAGTGGCAGCGGCTGCGGGTTCTCCGCGTCGGCCAGCGTCTCACCGATCATGATCTCCGGGATGCCGGCGACCGCGATGATGTCGCCCGGGCCGGCCGAGTCGGCCGGCTTACGCTCCAGCCCCTCGGTCATCAGCAGCTCGGAGATGCGCACCCGCTGGGTGCTGCCGTCGGTGCGGCACCAGGCCACCGTCGCGCCCTTGCGGATGGTGCCCTGGCGGACCCGGCACAGCGCGAGGCGGCCGAGGAACGGCGAGGCGTCGAGGTTGGTGACGTGCGCCTGCAGCGGCGCGTCCTCCTCGTACGCGGGCGGCGGGATGGTGTCCAGCAGGGTGCGGAACAGCGGCTCCAGGGAGCTGCTGTCGTCCGGCACCGAGCCGTCGGCCGGCTGGGTCAGCGAGGCGATGCCGTCGCGGGCGCAGGCGTAGATGATCGGGAAGTCGATCTGCTCCTCGTCGGCGTCCAGGTCGAGGAAGAGCTCGTAGGTGTCGTCCACGACCTCCTTGATCCGGGCGTCCGGCCGGTCCACCTTGTTGATCACCAGGATGATCGGCATCCGGGCGCTCAGCGCCTTACGGAGCACGAAGCGGGTCTGCGGCAGCGGGCCCTCGCTGGCGTCGACCAGCAGGATCACTCCGTCGACCATGGTCAGGCCCCGCTCGACCTCGCCGCCGAAGTCGGCGTGGCCGGGAGTGTCGATGATGTTGATGGTGACCGGATCGGACCCGTCCGCCGGCAGGTAGTGCACGCCGGTGTTCTTGGCCAGGATGGTGATGCCCTTTTCCCGCTCCAGGTCCCCCGAGTCCATCACCCGCTCGGTCGTCTCGCCGCGGGCGCCGTAGGCGCCGGCCTGCCGCAACATGGCGTCGACCAGGGTCGTCTTGCCGTGGTCGACGTGGGCGATGATGGCGACGTTGCGGAGGTCGGTGCGAAGCTGCATACCCTCCATACTCCTGTCTGCGGTTGCCGGGGCGCATGTCGGGGTGACCCCGAGATCGCCCGGATCTCTGCCGAAACTGCTGTTCCGACCGTTCCAGCGGCTGGCATGCTGACCCCCGTGGTGCTGGGGACCGGATGCCTGACCTGCTGATCTCACTGCAGGGCCTGCCATCCCTGCTGATCTACCTGGTCGCCGCGACGATCGTCGCGGCCGAGACGGCGGTGATCTTCGGCTTGCTGGTGCCGGGAGAGGCGACCCTGTTGCTGGTCGGCTTCTTAGCCTACGCGGGGACGCTCCGGATTATTCCGGCGCTGCTGGCGATGACGGGTGCTGCCGTGATCGGTGACACACTCGCGTTCCGCGCCGGGCGCCGGTACGGCCCCCGGCTGCGCGCCTCCGGCCTGGGTGCCCGGGTCGGCCCCGACCGCTGGCGCCGGGCGGACGAACTGCTTGACCGGCTCGGCGGCCGGGGGATCTTCGCCGCCCGCTGGGTGGCTTTCGCCCGCACCCTGGTGCCCCGGCTGGCCGGCGCGGGGGGCCTGCCGTACCGGCGGTTCGCGCCGTGGAACCTGGCCGGGGTGGCCACCTGGGTGGGCGCCTCGGTGCTGCTCGGGTACCTCGCCGGTGAGTCGTACGAGCGGGTCTCCCACCTGCTCGGCCGGGCCACCGGGGCGGTCGGAGTGCTGCTGCTCTGCCTGGTGGCCGTGGTGCTGGCCGGCCGCTGGCTGGGCCGCAACCCCGACCCGGCGCGGGCGCTGGTGTCCCGGGCCGCCGCCCTGCCGCCGCTGCGCTGGCTGCGGGCCCGGTACGGGGTGCTGTTCTTCCTGCTCGCCATGCGGATCGGGCCGGCCTGGACGCTGCTGCTCAACCTCGCCGCCGGGCTCCTGCTGCTGTTCACCGCCGGGCTGGCCATCGCCGCCGCGCTGGAGGCCGGGGTCCGGTACAGCGGGCTGGCGGTGGCCGACGGCCTCCTCGCCGACTGGATCGCCGACCGGCGTACCGCCGGCGTGGTGGAGGTCGCGTCGGCGGCGGTCTCGGTGCTGCGGGGGTCGGTCCTCATCGTGGTGGTCGCGCTGGTGGCCGCGGTGCTCGCCTGGCGGCACCGGCCGTGGCGCGCCGACCTGCTCAGCGTCGTCGGCACGGTGGGGGCGTTCGCGCCGCTGGTGGTGCTGGCCGTGGTGGCGGACCTGACCGGGTCGGGCGGATCGGGCGACGCTGTCCTGTTTCCGACCCAGAACGCGGTGGTGACGGCGAGCCTCGGCACCCTGGCCTGGCTGCTGTCGAGGGGAGCGCGCTGGCCGGTGGCGGTGGCCGCCTGGACGGTCGCCGTGGCGGGCGTGGTGGCGATCGGCGGCGCCCGGCTCTATCTGGGCTGGAGCACGGCCAGCGGCACCGCCACGTCCGTCCTGCTCGGCATGGCCTGGACGGCGGTGTTAATGGTCGCCTGGGCGACCCGGGACCGGGCGGTCGGCGACCGGCGGGCGGCCGACGACCCGACCGGCGACGAACCGACCGCCGTCCCCGGCGGGCGACACGCCCGGTGAGGATCCGGCCGTGGGAGCTGCCGGCGCGGCGGAGCCGACCCCGCGTCGATGGGGCGGACGGCGAGCCGTCCGCGGGGTCGGCGCGAACCGGCCGGTCCTTGCTAGGGTCCCGCCGGACAGCCACGGGGGAGGGGACCATGCGTCGAGGGATGTACCGGATGGGGGCCGCGGTGCTGACCGGCCTGCTGCTGGCCACCGGGATCAGCGGGTGCGGCGGTGCGGAACCCGCACCCCGTGAGCTCGCCGCGCCGGTCGATCTGCCGACGGAGGCGCCGGTCGAGGCGCCCGCCGACCAGCCGACCGAGGCGCCGCCGGCGGTCGAGGAGATGGGCGCGGCGCCTAGCGCCAAGGCCAGCCCGAGCGCCAGGCCGACGGCGAAGCCGAAGCCCACCCGGACGGCGGCGGGGCCGCTCTCCACCCCGAAGCCGCCGACCGAGACGCGGGTTCCGCCGCCCCCGCCGAAGCCGGCGCCGAGCGGCTGCCAGCCCACCTACCAGGGCACCCAGGCGACGCGCAGCCAGGTCAAGGCGGCGCTTGGCGACGCCGCCGCCCGCACCTACTGGCCGACCTCCGCGCCGGACATCGCCATCCCGCTCGTCCTGCTCAAGGCGACCGCCTGGCAGGAGAGCGGCTGGCAGTCCAACATCGTCGCCTGCGACGGCGGGATCGGGCTGATGCAGGTCATGCCGGCCACCGCGGACTGGATGAACCAGCGCTTCGGTCAGTCGTACGACATCGGCGACTACCGGGACAACGCCTACCTCGGCGCCAACTACCTGGCCTGGCTGACCAAGTACATCGGCGACATGTACTTCGAGGCCGACTACCGGCTGGACGCCTCGCTCTGCACCGACGAGCTGAACTCCTGCCTGCTCAACGCGATCATCTCGGCGTACAACTACGGGCACAACGCGGTGGCCCGGGAGGGCGAGCCGCTGACCATCCCCAACCCGCAGTACGTGCGCAACGTGCGGGCGCTGATGACCGAGTGCGTCTGCCTGAACTACTGACCTGACCCGTCGGCCCCGCCGCAACTCGGAGCCCGAATATCTCGACGGGCGAGATAGCCGGCGGCGTTCTAAGCTGCTGACCGGGCGGACGGGACAGGAGGAAGCGACCGGACGTGGCAGGGCACGGCACGGATCGGCGGCGGGACGACCCGCGCGGGCGGATGATCTCGGAGATCACCGACGACCTGCGCCGCTACTCCGTGGACGCGCAGCACGTCGGACACGCCTTCGCCGCCCTGCACGGGCTCAACGCCACCGACCTGCACGCCCTGATCGCGGTGATGGACGCCGAACTGGCCGGCGACCCGATCACCCCCGGTCGGCTGGGGGAGCAGCTCAACCTCTCCTCCGGCTCCGTCACCGCGCTGATCGACCGGTTGGAGCGGGCCGGACACATCCGGCGCGACCGGGACACCGCCGACCGGCGCAAGATCCTCCTGCACTACGCCGACCGGGGCGCCGCCCTGGCGATGGAGTTCTTCCAGCCGCTCGGCTCGCGGACCGACCGGGTGATGGCCCGGTTCACCGACGAGGAGCTGGCGGTGGTGCACCGGTTCATGGCCGAGATGAGCGCGTCCCTGCGCGAACACCGCGACGCGATACGGGCCGCCCGCCCCGAGCCGCCGCGCCGGGCGGTGGACTGACCGAGGTGCTCGACCGGCTCGCCACCCGACTCGCCACCGCGGTCCTGCGGCTGCCCGCCGCCCGCAGCCGGCGCGTCACGGTGACCCGGGACATCCCGGTCCGGGTCCGCGACGGGGTGACGCTACGCACCGACCACTACGCGCCGGACCTGCCCGACGCGCCCACCCTGCTGATCCGTACGCCCTACGGGCGGGGCGGCCCGGTCCGGCTGCTCGGCCGGATCGCCGCCGAACGCGGCTTCCACGTGGTCATCCAGTCCTGCCGGGGCACCTACGGCTCCGGCGGTGAGTTCGCGCCGCTGGTGCATGAGCGCGACGACGGCCTGGACACCGTCGACTGGCTGCGCCCGCAGCGCTGGTGGTCCGGGGCGTTCGGCATGTTCGGCGCCAGCTACCAGGGCTTCGTGCAGTGGGCCGTCGCCGCCGAGACGGCCGACGAGCTGCGTGCCATGGTCGCGGTGGTGACCGCCTCGGGCACCCGCGACTCGACGTACGCGGGCGAGTCCTTCGCCCTGGACACGGTGCTGACCTGGGCGGAACTGCTCCAGGCGCAGACGGTGCCGTGGCTGGCCCGGCAGTGGGAGCTCAAGCGGGGACAGCCCCGGTTGGCCGCCGCGCTGGCCCACCTGCCGCTGGCCGAGGCCGACCGGATCGCCACCGGCGTCACCGTGCCGTTCTTCCAGGAGTGGCTGCGCCACCACACCCCGGACGCCGACTACTGGCGGGCGCGGGTGTTCGGCGACCGGATCGCCGAGGTGCGCGCCCCGGTGGCGATGATCAGCGGCTGGCACGACATCTTCCTCCCGGCCCAGCTCGACGACTACGCCGCGCTGCGGGCCGCCGGCGCCGAGCCGAGCCTGACCGTCGGACCATGGACGCACGGCAGTCTTGGGCTCTTCGTGGCCGCCCTGCGCGACGGTCTCGACTGGCTGGACGCGCACCTGGCCGGCCGCCCCGGGACGCGCCAGGCGCCGGTGCGGGTGCACGTCGGGGGAGTCGGCGGCGGTTGGCGCAACCTGCCCGAGTGGCCCCCGCCCGCCGTGCCGACCCGGTGGCACCTGCGGCCCGGGGGCGCCCTCGCGCCGGCCCCGCCGGTGGCGTCCGCGCCGGATGCCATCTGGTACGACCCCGCCGACCCCACCCCGTCACTCGGCGGCCCACTGCTGGTGGCCCAGCGGGCCGGTCCGGTCGACAACCGGCCCGTCGAGGCCCGACCCGACGTGCTGACGTACACCAGTGCGGTGCTCGCCGCGCCGGTGGAGGTGATCGGGCCGGTGCGGGCCGAGATCCACGTCCGGAGTGAACTGTCCTACCTCGACGTCTTCGTCCGGCTCTGCGACGTGGACCGCCGTGGCCGGTCCTGGAACGTCTGCGACGGGCTGGTCCGGGTCGCCCCGGGCCGCTTCCCGGCCGATCCGTCCGGTGTGGTGCGGGTGCCCGTCGACCTGTGGCCCACCGCGCACCGGTTCGCGCCCGGACACCGGCTGCGGGTGCAGGTCTCCGGGGGCGCCCATCCGCGGTACGCGCGCAACCCGGGCACCGGTGAGGCGTTCGGCACGGCAGTGACGCTGCGTGCTGGCAGGCGGGAGATCCTGCACGACCCGGAGCACCCCTCGGCGATCGTCCTGCCGCTCGTCGGTGTCGGTCCACAGTCATCTCTCAGTTCCAGATAGTGCCTCTGAGCTGGGCAAATCGTCAAAGGCGCAGATATCCTCGGGGCAACTGCCCGGTGTCGTGCAGCTCTCGCCGGGCTCGTCCCCGAATCATCCCTGCCCTTTACCGGGTGTGATCACCGTGCCCGGCCGGCGAACGATCGGGAAGGGGGACCCATGACGCGGGCTCCGACGAATCTGTTGGCGGTACGCAGTCTGCTGCTCACCAATCTCAACGTCGATCCGAACACCGTGCGGGCCGACGACCTCGAACCGGCCGAAGTCGGCATCGTCGGCGACCCGAGCCATCTCGGCGGCTACCACTGCGGATCGGACCGGGTGGTGGCCAGGGACTACTCGGTGGTGGAGTCCGTCCGGGACTCCTCCGGTCTCACCCTCGACGCGTCGGCGCTGGACGTCGGCACGTTCAAGGTCGTCTCCGGTGGCCGTACCCACAACCTCTACACGTTCTCCACCTGGTGCGTCGCGCAGTGCGTCGCCGGCGCGCCGGACACCAGGGACATCCGCGAGATCATCTATTCGCCGGACGGCGCCGTGGTGAAGCGCTGGGACCGGCTCGGCAAGCGGACCACCGGTGACAGCAGCCACCGGTCGCACACCCATTTCAGCTTCTTCCGCGACTCCACCAAGGCGGGTCGGGACCAGATCCCACTGTTCCGCCGCTACCTGACCACCATCGGCCTCCTGGAGGAAGACATGCCCACCGCCGACGAGATCGCCCAGGCCGTCTGGGACCGCAAGTACCTCGACTACGTGGCGAACCCGGCCGGCGACCGTCCGCCGATCTCGGTGGTGCACGCGCTGTTCACGGCCCGGGCCGAGGTGAACAACGCGCTGGCCCAGGTGACGGCGCTGCGCGCCGAGCTCGCCGCCCTGGCCGCCAAGGACCTGGTGGACGAGCAGGCGATCGTGTCGGGCCTCCTGGCCACGCTCACCCCGCAGGCGATCGCGGCGGCGCTGCCGGCCAGCGTCGCCAAGCAGGTGGCCGACGAACTGGCCCGGCGCCTGGTGGCCTGACCGTCGTCCGCGCGGCGACCGCGGGTCGGGCGACGCCCGCCGGCGGCAACCGGCAATGGCTGTTCCGCAATGACTGTTGCGAAACAGTCGTTGCCGATGGCAGACTCTCCGCATGTCCCACGCCGACGTACGCCAGGTCACCGACTCCCGGGTCCTCGCCGCCCTCGCACACCCGCTCCGCCGCCGGATCATGGACGTGCTCAAGGTGCACGGTCCGTCGACCGTCGGGCTGATCGCCGAGCGGACCGACCAGGCCCCGGCGAACGTGAGCCACCACCTCAAGGTGCTGGCCGCCGCCGAGCTCGTCGCCGAGGCGCCCGAGCTCGCGCGGGACCGCCGGGAGCGGTGGTGGCGCCTGCGCAGCCGTGGGGTCCGCTGGTCCAACACCGACTTCGATGCCGATCCGGCCGCCCGGGCCGTCGCCGACGCCGCCACCTCGCTCAACCTCGACCGGCAGGTCGCCCTCGCCCGAGCCTGGCACGCCGCCACCGACGAGGAGCAGGCTGCCTGGGGGGACGGCCCCTTCTCCACCGACCGGTGGCTGCACCTCACCCCGCAGGAGCTGGCCGAGCTGGGGCGCGAGGTGATCGACCTGTTGGCCCGCTGGGCCGACCGGGAGGTGCCCGACGACGGGCGGCGGCGCGAGCCGGTCTTCCTGTTCGCCTACGGCATCCCGGCCCAGCCGTGACCGCGCCGACGACCCGCCGCGCGCCCGACCCGCCGGTACGCCCGCGCGGCGGACTGTTCCGGCACCGGGACTTCCGGCTGCTCTGGACCGGGCAGGCCATCAGCAGCATCGGCAGCAACGTGACCACGGTGGCGTTGCCGCTGGTCGCGCTGGCCGTGCTGGACGCCACCACCTTCCAGGTGGCGGTCCTCACCGCCGCGGCATGGCTGCCCTGGCTGCTGGTCGGCCTGCCGGCCGGCGCGTGGGTCGACCGGCTGCGCCGCCGGCCGGTGATGATCGTCTGCGACCTGGTGTCGGCGCTGCTGTTCCTCAGCGTCCCGGTGGCCGCCGTCCTCGGGGTGCTCACCATCGGTCACCTGCTGGCCGTGGCGCTCGGCGGGGGTCTGGCCCGGGTCTTCTTCGAGACCGCCGACCAGGCGTACCTGCCGACCCTGCTGCGGCCGGCGGAGGTGCCGGAGGGCAACGCGAAGCTGCACGCCACGCAGAGCGCGAGCTACGTCGTCGGTCCGGGACTGGCCGGCCTGATCGCCCAGCTCGCCGGGGCGGTCACCGCCCTGCTGCTCGACGCGCTGAGCTTCCTCGTCTCCGCGGCCTGCCTGGCGCGCATCCGCGCGGTCGAGCCCCGGCCGCATTGCCCCGCCGGTCCGGCGTCGCTGCGCCGGGAGGTGGCGACCGGCATCCGCTTCGTCGCCCGGGATCCGTACCTGCGGGTGCTGACGGTCTTCGGCGCGGCCAGCAACATCGGCCTCACCGGCTACCAGGCCGTCCTGGTGGTCTTCCTGGTCCGCTCGGCGGGGCTGCCGCCCGGCCTGGTGGGACTGCTGATCGGCCTCGCCAGCCTGGGCGGGATCGTCG
The DNA here is from genome assembly GCF_016598485.1 of Micromonospora coerulea. GTDB lineage: Bacteria > Actinomycetota > Actinomycetes > Mycobacteriales > Micromonosporaceae > Micromonospora > Micromonospora coerulea. The sequence goes on from NZ_JAEMUW010000006.1 coordinate 292,885, forward strand.
GCGCGACCGTGGCGACCAGCCTCGCCCGCCGGGTCGGCACCGCCCGCGCGCTGCTGCTGGCCGCCCTGGGCGCCGGACCACCCGCCCTGCTCATCCCGCTCGCCGGGCCTGGGCTCCGGGCGATCTGGCTGCTCCTCGGCGGCGTCGTGGTCAGCCTCGCCGTCGCCGTGGGCAACGTCGTCAAGGGCAGCTTCCGGCAGATGTACACGCCGCAGGCGCTGCTCGGCCGGGTGACGGTGAGCATGCAGCTGCTCAACTTCGGGACCATCCCGCTGGCGGCCGTGCTGGCCGGCGCGCTCGGCACCGCGTACGGGCCGGGGCGGGCGATCTGGGTGATGACCGGCTGGCTGGCGCTGACCCCGCTGATCCTGCTGGCCGGGCCGCTGCGAAGGCGACGCGACCTGCCGGCGGCGCCGCAGCCGGTCTGAGATGCGCTGCGGCGGCGGCCGGAACCCGGCCGCCGCCACCGGCACGGAGCTACATCGGACGGACGTTGTCCGCCTGCGGCCCCTTCTGCCCCTGGGTCACCTCGAACTCGACCTTCTGGCCCTCGTTGAGTTCCCGGTAACCACTCGTCGCGATGGCCGAGTAGTGGACGAACACGTCCGGGCCTCCGCCGTCCTGCTCGATGAAGCCGAAGCCCTTTTCCGAGTTGAACCACTTGACCGTGCCGGTTGCCATGCAATCTCTCCCTGTTCAATGCGGGTGAGCACCAGCCGCGCGGCCGGCGATCGCCCTGTACTTCCCCGACAGTAGTCCCCCGCGGCCCGATCCGCTGCCGGAAGTGCCGGCGAGCCCCGCAGAATCCGCGCTGAGCGGAAAAGCCGCCCGTTCGACACCGACCCGGGGCATGCTTGCCCCGGTGAGGAACCGCACGGCGTTGGCCGACCTGGAACGGGAGATCGCCCTGCCCGGCACCGGTCTGGACCGGCTCCGGTTGATGGAGACCCCGTTCGTGCCCGAGGTGCGGCTGCACCTGGCCGAGGACGCGATCGTCTGGTGGGCCCGGATGGAGGCCGCCGCGGGTGGCCGGCTGCCGCCGCCCTACTGGGCCTCCGCGTGGGCCGGCGGTCAGGCCCTGGCCCGATACCTGCTCGACCACCCCGAACTGGTCGCCGGCCGCCGGGTGCTGGACCTCGCCGCCGGCTCGGGGCTGGTGGCCATCGCCGCCGCGCTCGCCGGCGCCGACCAGGTGGTCGCCAACGACATCGACCCGTACGCGGTCGCGGCGGTCACCGTCAACGCGCGGGTCAACGGCGTACGCGTCGCCGCCACCGCCGACGACCTGCTCGACTCCACGGTGACCGCGGACCTGCTGGTGGCCGGGGACATCCTCTACGACGCCGCCCTGGCCCGCCGGGTGCTGCCGTTCCTGCGGCGGGCCGCCGACCGGGGCGCCGTCGTGCTGGTCGGCGATCCCGACCGCGGGCACGTGCCCCCCGGACGGCTGGAGGTGGTGGCCAGTTATCCGGTGCCCACCACCGAACCGTCCGTCGACTCCCCGGTGCGCCGGGTGCAGGTCCTGCGGCCCAGCTGACCGGGTGGCCCGTCGGGGTCCACCCCGAGCCGGGATCAGGGGCCGGTGGGGGATCGGACCCGATGTGCCTGCGCCCGGCCGGTCATAGCGTACGGACCATGATGGATCTGCTGGCCCAGGTCGGTGAGCTGCCCACCGCGCTGCTGATGAGCGCGCTCGGCCTGGTCATGCTCGCCGACGCCGTACCGCTGCTCGGGGTGCTGGTGCCCGGCGACGCCGCGGTCCTCGCCGCGGTCGGCGCCGGCCGGCCGGCGACCGGGCTGGCCACCGTGGCGGCGGTGGTGGCCGGCTGCCTCGCCGGCTGGTCGCTGAGCTTCCTCGCCGGCCGGCGCTGGGGCGACCGGCTGCGGCACAGCCGGGTCGGCGGCTGGATCGGCGAGTCGCGGTGGGCGGCGGCCGAGGTGATCCTGCGCCGCGGTGGCGGCCGGATGGTGCTGGTCGCGCCGTTCCTGCCGGTGTTCAACGCGCTGCTGCCCCTGGCCGCGGGCGGGCTGCGGATGTCGTACCGCCGGTTCGCCACCTGCGCCGCGCTCGGCGCGACCGCCTGGGCCGGCGTTTACGTGCTCCTCGGCACCGCGGCCCGGGCACTCACCGGGCTGCTGCCCGGCGCGCCGAACCCGACGGTGCTGACCATGACGGTCGGCCTGCTGCTCGCCGGCCCGGTGCTGCTCGGCACCCGGTACCGGCTCCGCGCGCTGACCGGGGCGGGCCCGGCCGCCGCCGGGGCCGGACCGGCGGCCGGTACGGGGGGTCCGCCCGCACCGGCGGGGCCGTCACCAGCCCCGGGCGCGCCACTGCGGCACCGCAAGGCGCTCCGCCCCGAGGGTGCTGTCCCTGCCGTGGCCCGGGTAGAACCAGGTCTCGTCCGGCAGCCGGTCGAAGAGCTTGTGTTCCACGTCGTCGATGAGCTGCCCGAAGCGCGCCGGGTCCTGGTCCGTGTTGCCCACGCCACCGGGGAAGAGACTGTCTCCGGTGAACAGGTGCGGGGTGCCGGCCGGGTCGCGGTAGAGCAGCGCGATGGAGCCCGGGGTGTGTCCCTTGATGTGCATCACCTCCAGGGCGCAGTCGCCCACCGCCACGGTGTCGCCGTCGGTGAGCGACTCCGCGTCGATCGGCAGCCCCTCGGCGTCGTCGGCGTGCACCAGGGGACGGGCGCCGGTCTTGGCCACAACCTCCTCCAGGGCCACCCAGTGGTCCATGTGCCGGTGGGTGGTGACCACCGCGGCGAGCCCGCCGTCGGCGACCAGTTCGAGCAGCCGGGGTGCCTCGTTGGCCGCGTCGATCAGCACCTGGTCGCCGGTGTCCCGGCAGCGCAGCAGGTACGCGTTGTTGTCCATCGGGCCCACCGACACCTTGGTGATGGTGAGTGCGTCGAGCTCGCGTACGGCCGGCGCGCCGCCGGGCGTGACGTCTCCGGTATAGGTCATGTGTCCTCTATATCCACTCGGGTGGGGTCGGCAGGGGACCGTCGGGGGCGATGGTGAGCACCTCGCCCGCGCTGCGGCCGATCAGCCACGCGGCGAGTTCGGGTGCAAGACCGGTGATCGTGGGCGCCCCGTCGGGATCGCCGACGACGAGCTCTTGGCGGAACCCGTCGAAGCGCAGCACCATGGCCGGGGCGTCCGGCCGGCCGGTCAGGCCGGTGGCCACCTCGTGCAGCAGGCGCTGGGCGAACGCCTCCGGCCAGTCGGCCGGCTGGTAGCCGACGGCAAGGTCCACGTGGTGCACCTCGATCTCGCGGAGTCGGCCCCAGACCAGCATGGCCGCCGGCCAGGGGCCGCGGCGGGTCTCGACGCTGGCTCCCCAGGCCTCGACCGGCATCGCGTCGACCGCCTCGGCGAACCGCTGTGAGCTGCCGCGCAGGTCGTCCAGGAGGGTGGCGGGTGGTCGGGCGGCGCCGGCCTCGATGTCCGCAGTGCGGGCGTCGCCGCTGGCGTACATCGGGATCGGCTCGCCGGTGCGGGCGGCGGTGAGCAGGTTGACGAAGCCGTCGGCGTTGCGGGCCAGGTGGGTCAGCACGTGCCCGCGCGTCCAGCCCGGTAGCAGGGACGCGGCGGCGACGTCCGCGGCGTCGAGCTCGGCCATGGTACGGAGCAGCCGGGCGGTGGCGTCGGCCACCTCGCCGGTCAGGAGCAGCGGATCGGTGGTCACCCGTCGACCCTAGCGGTCCGGCGCGCCCGCGTCGCCGGGGAAATCGCTTTCGGCCTGTCGGCGTGCCCCCTACCGTCGGCGTGCAAGCGCGGCACCGGGACGTCGGAGTGGAGGTGGTGGTGATCATGCCGGTCGTAGCACGCGTGTTCCGCCAGATTCCACCTCGACACCGATGAGGATGCCATGACCATCGATCTGACCGCCCTCGGCTGGGACGCCGGCTGGGCGGCACACGTACGACGGGGCAGTGACCACCGTCCGGGCCGGGTGGCCCGGGTCGACCGTGGGGTCTGCACCGTGCTCTGCGCCGACGGCCCGGTCCGGGCCAGCCTGGGCGGCGGGGTGCTGGCCGCCGCCGCCCGGGACCTGGGCGCGCTGCCCTGCGCGGGGGACTGGGTGCTGGTCGGCACCTGGCCGGACCGGCGGCGCACCGTCGAGGCGGTGCTGCCCCGGCGCACCGCGCTGGTCCGCCGCACCGCCGGCAAGGACGCCAGCGGGCAGGTGCTCGCCGCCAACCTCGACGCCGCCGCGGTCGTCGAGCCCGTCCACCCGGCGCCCGACGTCGGCCGGATCGAGCGGGCGCTGTCGCTGGTCCACGAGTCGGGGGCCCGGCCCCTGGTCGTGCTGACCAAGGTCGACCTGGCCGCCGACCCGGCCGCGCTCGCCCGCCAGCTCGCCGCCGTCGCCCCCGGGGTGCCGGTGCTCCCGGTCAGCGCCGAACAGGGCGTCGGGCTGGCGGCGCTGCGGCCGTTCGTCGCGCCCGGCCGCACGCTCGGGCTGCTCGGGCCTTCCGGCGCCGGGAAGTCGAGCCTGGTGAACGCTCTCGCCGGCGCGGTGGTCATGCCCACCCAGGCGATCCGCCGGGTGGACGGCAAGGGCCGGCACACCACCACCTGGCGGTCGCTGGTGCCGCTGCCGCACGGGGGCGCGGTGCTGGACACCCCGGGGGTCCGGGCGGTGGGTCTGCTGGACGGGTCGGCCGGCCTGGACCGGGCCTTCGCCGACATCGCCGAGCTGGCCGCCGGCTGCCGGTACGCCGACTGCGCGCACGACGGCGAGCCGGCCTGCGCGGTGCGGGAGGCGCTGGACAGCGGCGAGCTGCCGGCGCGGCGCTGGGAGAGTTGGCGGCGGCTGCAGCGGGAGGTGGCCTTCGAGAGCCGTCGGCGGGAGGTGCGGCTGGCCGCCGAGCGCCGCGGTGGGTGGCGCGGCGGCCGGCGGCGGACCGCGCGTCCGACGTCGCCCCCGTCCCCGGGCGGATATTGAGCGGCTGGACCGTGCGCGCCGGCCCCGCCGGGGTCGGCGCGACGGGTGTGAGCTGGGGGAATGTGCGGGCGCGGAAACTTGTCGTACGTCGGGGCTAGAGTTGCCCAGGCGTCTTTTCTGCGCCCGCAAACCGCTCAGACCCCGCTCGGAGCGGACAGATCCGCCTCACATTCTTCTCCCGGGAGTACACGGACCGTGGCCGACCGACTGATCATCCGTGGCGCGCGCGAGCACAACCTGCGTGACGTCAGTCTCGACCTGCCCCGGGATGCCCTGATCGTCTTCACCGGGCTCTCCGGGTCGGGCAAGTCGAGCCTGGCCTTCGACACCATCTTCGCCGAGGGCCAGCGCCGCTACGTCGAGTCGCTGTCGTCGTACGCCCGGCAGTTCCTCGGCCAGATGGACAAGCCCGACGTCGACTTCATCGAGGGCCTCAGCCCCGCGGTCTCCATCGACCAGAAGTCCACCTCGCGCAACCCGCGCTCGACCGTCGGCACCATCACCGAGGTCTACGACTACCTGCGTCTGCTCTTCGCCCGCATCGGCGAGCCGCACTGCCCGGTCTGCGGCGAGCGGATCTCCAAGCAGAGCCCGCAGCAGATCGTCGACCGGGTCCTGGCGATGGCGGAGGGCACCCGGTTCATGGTGCTCGCCCCGGTCGTGCGCGGCCGCAAGGGTGAGTACGTCGACCTCTTCGCCGAGCTCCAGGCCAAGGGCTACGCCCGGGCCCGGGTCGACGGCGTGGTGCACCCGCTGACCGAGCCGCCGAAGCTCAAGAAGCAGGAGAAGCACACCATCGAGGTGGTGATCGACCGGCTCAGCGTCAAGGCGAGCGCCAAGCAGCGGCTGACCGACTCGGTGGAGGCGGCGCTCGGCCTCTCCGGCGGCCTGGTGCTGCTCGACTTCGTCGACCTGGCCGAGGACCACCCGGATCGGGAGCGCCGCTACTCCGAGCACCTGGCCTGTCCCAACGACCACCCGCTCGCCATCGAGGACCTGGAGCCCCGGGTCTTCTCCTTCAACGCGCCGTACGGCGCCTGCCCGGAGTGCACCGGCCTGGGCACCAAGAAGGAGGTCGACGCCGAGCTGATCGTCCCCGACCCGGAGCGGACCCTGCGCGAGGGCGCGATCCAGCCCTGGGCCACCGGGCACAACCTGGAATACTTCCTCCGCCTGCTGGAGGCGCTCGGCGAGAGCCAGCACTTCGACATCGACACGCCCTGGCGGGCGCTGCCGTCCCGGGCGCAGAAGACGATCCTGCACGGCTCCGACGACCAGGTGCACGTCCGTTACCGCAACAAGTACGGCCGCGAGCGCTCCTACTACACCGGCTTCGAGGGCGTGGTGCAGTGGATCGAGCGCCGGCACACCGACACCGAGTCGGAGTGGTCCCGGGAGAAGTACGAGGGCTACATGCGGGACGTGCCGTGCGGGGCCTGCGGCGGCACCCGGCTCAAGCCCGAGGTGCTCGCGGTCACCCTGGCCGGGCGGAGCATCGCCGAGGTGTGCAACCTGTCGGTGGGGGAGGCCGCCGAGCTGCTCGCCGGCATCGAGCTGACCGACCGGCAGAAGATGATCGCCGAGCGGGTGCTCAAGGAGATCAACGCGCGGCTGAAGTTCCTGCTCGACGTCGGCCTCGACTACCTCTCCCTGGACCGGGCCGCCGGCACCCTCTCCGGCGGCGAGGCGCAGCGCATCCGCCTGGCCACCCAGATCGGCTCCGGCCTGGTCGGCGTGCTCTACGTGCTGGACGAGCCGTCGATCGGCCTGCACCAGCGGGACAACCACCGGCTGATCGAGACCCTGATCCGGCTGCGCGGGCTGGGCAACACGCTGATCGTGGTCGAGCACGACGAGGACACCATCCGGGTGGCCGACTGGATCGTCGACATCGGCCCGGGCGCCGGTGAGCACGGCGGCAAGATCGTGCACAGCGGCTCGGTGCCCGCGCTGCTGGAGAACCCGGAGTCGGTCACCGGGGCGTACCTGTCGGGGCGCAAGTCGATCCCGACGCCGAAGCAGCGCCGGCCGCAGACCCCCGATCGGGAGCTCGTGGTGCACGGGGCGCGCGAGCACAACCTGCGCAACCTCACCGTGTCCTTCCCGCTGGGCCAGCTCATCGCGGTCACCGGGGTCAGCGGCTCCGGCAAGTCGACGCTGGTCAACGACATCCTGTACGCGGTGCTGGCGAACCAGATCAACGGCGCCCGGCTGGTGCCGGGCCGGCACACCCGGGTCACCGGCCTGGAGCACGTGGACAAGGTCGTCGGCGTCGACCAGTCGCCGATCGGCCGGACGCCGCGGTCGAACCCGGCCACCTACACCGGGGTCTGGGACCACGTCCGCAAGCTGTTCGCCGAGACCACCGAGGCCAAGGTCCGGGGGTACGGCCCGGGCCGGTTCTCGTTCAACGTCAAGGGCGGCCGCTGCGAGGCCTGCTCCGGCGACGGCACCATCAAGATCGAGATGAACTTCCTCCCGGACGTCTACGTCCCCTGCGAGGTCTGCAAGGGCGCCCGGTACAACCGGGAGACCCTCGAGGTGCACTACAAGGGCAAGACCGTCTCCGACGTGCTGGAGATGCCGATCGAGGAGGCGGCCGAGTTCTTCTCCGCCATCCCGGCCATCCACCGGCACCTCAAGACGCTGGTCGACGTGGGTCTCGGCTACGTCCGCCTGGGTCAGCCCGCGCCGACCCTGTCCGGCGGCGAGGCGCAGCGCGTCAAGCTCGCCTCCGAGCTGCAGAAGCGCTCCACCGGGCGGACGGTCTACGTGCTGGACGAGCCGACCACCGGCCTGCACTTCGAGGACATCCGCAAGCTGCTGATGGTGCTCGAGGGCCTGGTCGACAAGGGCAACACGGTGATCACCATCGAGCATAACCTCGACGTGATCAAGACCGCCGACTGGCTGATCGACATGGGTCCGGAGGGCGGCCACCGGGGCGGTCTGGTGCTCGCCACCGGCACCCCGGAGGAGGTTGCCGAGGTGGCCGAGAGCCACACCGGTCAGTTCCTCCGCCAGGTGCTCAAGCTCGACGGCGAGGCGAAGGGCGCGGCGGCGGCCACCACCCGGGCGGCCAAGGCCAACGGCACGGCCGCCACCAGGTCGCGTGCCCGCAAGGTGCCGGCCGGAGCGCGCTGAGCCGACGGTACGGCGGCCGCGACGATCGCGGTCCGACGGGTGCCGGGCGACACGAGCGGGTGGACCTGGGGCGGGCGGTCCGGGAAACCGGGCCGCCCGTTCACGTACCCGGGTGGTGACGCGCCAGTATGAACCGTGCGGCACAGTGATCCGTGTCCCAGAGCGTGGCCGCGGATCATTGACCGGTGGCGGCAGCCGAGAGAAAGGCCGGACATGAGTGACGATCAGGTGCTGACCGGGCCGGGTACGCAGACGCGTCGTGCCCTGCTCGCAGGTGCCGGCGCCGTCGGGGTGTCGGTCGTGCTGGCCGCCTGCGGCAGCGACGACGACTCCGGTGACGGGACGGCCGCGCCGACCAGTGGGGGCCCGGGCGCGACCGGGGTCGGCGACGCGGAGGGCGGCAACCGGGACACCTCCGGCCCGCTGGCCCGGACCACCGACATCCCGGTCGGCGGCGGAGCGGTCTTCGCCAGCAAGGGCGTGGTGATCACCCAGCCCGAGCCGGGGACGTTCAAGGGCTTCGACCCGATCTGCACCCACCAGGGCTGCCCGGTGTCGAACGTCGACGGCGGCACGATCAACTGCACCTGCCACAACAGCAAGTTCTCCATCGCCGACGGCTCGGTCAAGGCTGGTCCCGCCACCCGCCCCCTGGCGCCGAAGAACCTGAAGGTCGACGGCGAGCAGATCGCCCTGGCCTGACCGTCTCCTGGTCGACGATCTCGCGGGCGGCGGCGACGTCGTCGCTCGCCTCGGCCGACGCCACCCGCGAGACCGACCCGGCTCCGCCCCCCGGTGGGCGGAGCCACGTGCGGCGACGGAGTGTGGTGTCGGGGGTGCGGACTAGGCTTGCTGGCGTGGCTGACCCCTCGACCTACCGTCCCGCGCCCGGCACGATCCCGGAGTCACCGGGGGTCTACCGCTTCCGCGACGGCACCGGCCGGGTCATCTACGTCGGCAAGGCGAAGAACCTGCGCAGCCGGCTCAACTCCTACTTCGCCGACGTGTGGGGCCTGCACCAGCGCACCCAGCAGATGGTCACCACCGCGGAGTCGGTCGACTGGGTCACCGTCGGCACCGAGGTCGAGGCGCTCCAGCTCGAATACACCTGGATCAAGCAGTACGACCCCCGGTTCAACGTCCGCTACCGCGACGACAAGTCGTACCCCTACCTGGCGGTCACCCTCGACGAGGAGTACCCGCGGCTCCAGGTGATGCGGGGCGCCAAGCGCAAGGGGGTGCGCTACTTCGGGCCGTACTCGCACGCCTGGGCGATCCGCGAGACGCTCGACCTGCTGCTGCGGGTCTTCCCGGCCCGGACCTGCTCCTCGGGGGTGTTCAAGCGGGCCGGCCAGGTGGGCCGGCCCTGCCTGCTCGGGTACATCGGCAAGTGCTCCGCGCCCTGCGTCGGCAGCGTCTCCGCCGAGCAGCACCGCGACATCGTCAACGGGTTCTGCGAGTTCATGGCCGGTCGCACCGACACCATGGTCCGTCGGCTCGAACGGGAGATGACCGAGGCCAGCGGGCAGTTGGAGTTCGAACGGGCCGCCCGGCTGCGCGACGACGTCGCCGCCCTGCGCCGGGCGATGGAGAAGCAGACGGTGGTGCTCGGCGACGGCACCGACGCCGACGTGGTGGCCTTCGCCGACGATCCCCTCGAAGCCGCCGTGCAGGTGTTCCACGTCCGGGACGGTCGGGTCCGCGGTCAGCGCGGCTGGGTGGTGGAGAAGACCGAGGAGGTGAGCGCCGGCGACCTGGTCCACCACTTCTGCACCCAGGTCTACGGCGGGGAGCAGGGCGAGGGCGACGTGCCCCGCGAGCTGCTCGTGCCCGAGCTGCCGGCCGACGCCGACGCGCTGGCCGACTGGCTCTCCAGCCACCGGGGCAGCCGGGTGTCGCTGCGGGTGCCGCAGCGCGGCGACAAGAAGTCCCTGCTGGAGACCGTGGAGCGCAACGCGAAGGATGCCCTGGCCCGGCACAAGCTCAAGCGGGCGGGCGACCTGACCACCCGCAGCAAGGCCCTCGACGAGATCACCGACGCGCTCGGCATGCGGACGTCGCCGCTGCGCATCGAGTGCTTCGACGTCTCGCAGATCCAGGGCACCGACGTGGTGGCCAGCATGGTCGTCTTCGAGGACGGACTGCCCCGCAAGAGCGAATACCGGCGGTTCATCGTCCGCGGCGCCACCGACGACCTTTCCGCCATGTCCGAGGTGCTGCGCCGGCGCTTCGCCCGCTACCTTGAGACGCGCGCCGAGACGGGGGAGATCGGCGAGGAGACCGCCGGCGACCCGGACCGGCCGGGCATCGACCCGACCACCGGGCGGCCGCGCAAGTTCGCGTACCCGCCCCAGCTGGTGGTCGTCGACGGTGGCGCCCCGCAGGTCGCCGCCGCCGCGCAGGCCCTCGCCGAGCTGGGCATCGACGACGTGGCGCTCTGCGGGCTGGCCAAGCGGCTGGAGGAGGTCTGGCTGCCCGACGACGAGTTCCCGATCATCCTGCCGCGCACCTCGGAGGGGCTCTACCTGCTGCAACGGGTCCGCGACGAGGCGCACCGGTTCGCCATCACCTTCCACCGCCAGCGGCGCTCCAAGCGGATGACGGAGTCGGCGCTGGACAACATTCCCGGCCTGGGCGACGTGCGCCGCAAGGCGCTGCTGCGGCATTTCGGCTCGCTCAAGCGGCTCTCCGCGGCCACCGTCGAGGAGATCACCGAGGTGCCCGGGGTGGGGAAGCGGACGGCCGAGGCGATCCTGGCCGCCCTGGACGAGAGCACCCCGGCGACGCCGAGCTCGTGACCGGTACGGTCCGGCCGTCGATGTAAACCGTCGGCGGCTCGGTGTCCGGCACTCGTCCGGGGGTGGATACCGCCAGGTCGGCGGTCCGCGACCCAGTGTCGGCGGTGGGCGCAGATGCGACCGGCTCGGGGATCTGGCGCCGGCCGCCCGGTCTGCGGGAACCCGCAACCGAGGCGGCCGGTTCGTGTCAGCCTGTCCGGGTCGGGGGCCGACCTCATCGGGGCACATGTCCGGTTTCGGGTCCGGTGTCCCGTGGCCGGTGCCACCCGGGCGGTGGAATCCCCGACCGCAGCCCGTCGTTGAACATGGCATGCCACCGCGGGTCCCCCGCCCGCTGGTGGGACGGGCCACCGGCCGTGGGAACACCCGGCGGGCCGGCCCGGTTACATCCCCCCGAACGCCGACCACGCGAGCCTGGCGGAATGCCTGGCCGGCCCGGCTCGTTACATCCCCCGAGCACCCCGGGACCGTGGGAACACCCCGCCGGCCGGGACGGTTACATCCCCCGAGCACCACCCCGGGACCGTGGGAACACCCCGCCGGCCGGGACGGTTACATCCCCCTGGACGTCCGAGCAGGCCCCCGGCCGCCGGGCAGATCCTTCCAAGACTTTCCCCCCTTTTTTGCGTGCGGCATGCGTGCACCCCCATGCGTGTGTGCCGCG
>NZ_JAEMUW010000070.1 GCF_016598485.1 Micromonospora coerulea
TTGTCCGGCGGTGTCCTACTCTCCCACACCCTCCCGAGTGCAGTACCATCGGCGCTGGAGGGCTTAGCTTCCGGGTTCGGAATGTTACCGGGCGTTTCCCCTCCGCCATGACCGCCGTAACTCTATAGACATGTCAAACAACACCATCACGTGGGTGTGTTGTTCGTTTGTCTAGAGTTGCACAGTGGACGCGTAGCAGCTTTGTAGTCAAGTCCTCGGCCTATTAGTACCGGTCAACTGAACCCGTTACCGGGCTTACATTTCCGGCCTATCAACCCAGTCGTCTAGCTGGGGGCCTTACCCACCCGAAGGTGGTGGGATACCTCATCTTGAAGCGAGCTTCCCGCTTAGATGCTTTCAGCGGTTATCCCTTCCGAACGTAGCTAACCAGCCGTGCCCCTGGCGGGACAACTGGCACACCAGAGGTTCGTCCGTCCCGGTCCTCTCGTACTAGGGACAGCCCTTCTCAAGTATCCTACGCGCACGGCGGATAGGGACCGAACTGTCTCACGACGTTCTAAACCCAGCTCGCGTACCGCTTTAATGGGCGAACAGCCCAACCCTTGGGACCTGCTACAGCCCCAGGATGCGACGAGCCGACATCGAGGTGCCAAACCATCCCGTCGATATGGACTCTTGGGGAAGATCAGCCTGTTATCCCCGGGGTACCTTTTATCCGTTGAGCGACACCGCTTCCACATGCCAGTGCCGGATCACTAGTCCCGACTTTCGTCCCTGCTCGACCTGTCAGTCTCACAGTCAAGCTCCCTTGTGCACTTGCACTCAACACCTGATTGCCAACCAGGCTGAGGGAACCTTTGGGCGCCTCCGTTACCCTTTAGGAGGCAACCGCCCCAGTTAAACTACCCACCAGACACTGTCCCTGAACCGGATAACGGTCCGAAGTTAGATACCCAAATCAACCAGAGTGGTATTTCAAGATTGCCTCCACCCATACTGGCGTATGGACTTCACCGGCTCCCACCTATCCTACACAAGCTAATTCGGATACCAATGTCAAGCTATAGTAAAGGTCCCGGGGTCTTTCCGTCCTGCCGCGCGTAACGAGCATCTTTACTCGTACTGCAATTTCGCCGGGCCTGTGGTTGAGACAGTGGGGAAGTCGTTACGCCATTCGTGCAGGTCGGAACTTACCCGACAAGGAATTTCGCTACCTTAGGATGGTTATAGTTACCACCGCCGTTTACTGGCGCTTAAGTTCTCCGCTTCGCCCCGAAGAGCTAACAGGTCCCCTTAACGTTCCAGCACCGGGCAGGCGTCAGTCCATATACATCGAATTACTTCTTCGCATGGACCTGTGTTTTTAGTAAACAGTCGCTTCCCCCTGCTCTCTGCGGCCATACAACGCTCCACCCGCGTGGGGCTTCACGTCTCCGGCCCCCCTTCTCCCTAAGTTACGGGGGCAATTTGCCGAGTTCCTTAACCACAGTTCGCCCGATCGCCTCGGTATTCTCTACCTGACCACCTGTGTCGGTTTGGGGTACGGGCCGCTAAGAACTCGCTAGAGGCTTTTCTCGGCAGCATAGGATCACTGACTTCACCTGAATCGGCTCGGCATCACGTCTCAGCCTATATGCACCGCGGATTTGCCTACGGTACGGCCTACACGCTTACCCCGGCACAACCACCGGCCGGGCTCAGCTACCTTCCTGCGTCACCCCATCGCTTGACTACTACCCGCCAGGTTCCCACGCTCCCCACCATTGACCCGAAGGTCGCCGGCGGTTCGGGTGGTTAGCACAACGAGGTTCGTCAGGGTCGCTCTTTCGCGGGTACGGGAATATCAACCCGTTGTCCATCGACTACGCCTCTCGGCCTCGCCTTAGGTCCCGACTCACCCAGGGCGGATTAGCCTGGCCCTGGAACCCTTGGTCATCCGGCGGAAGGGTTTCTCACCCTTCTTTCGCTACTCATGCCTGCATTCTCACTCGTGCCGTGTCCACAGCTGGGTCACCCCGCTGCTTCACCCCCGGCACGACGCTCCCCTACCCATCCACACACCTGCACAACACATCAAGGCGTCGCGTGGTTGAAATGTGAATGCCACAGCTTCGGCGGTGTGCTTGAGCCCCGCTACATTGTCGGCGCGGAACCACTTGACCAGTGAGCTATTACGCACTCTTTAAAGGGTGGCTGCTTCTAAGCCAACCTCCTGGTTGTCTATGCGACCCCACATCCTTTTCCACTTAGCACACGCTTAGGGGCCTTAGCTGGTGATCTGGGCTGTTTCCCTCTCGACTACGAAGCTTATCCCCCGCAGTCTCACTGCCGCGCTCTCACTTACCGGCATTCGGAGTTTGGCTGATTTCGGTAAGCTTGTGGGCCCCCTAGACCATCCAGTGCTCTACCTCCGGCAAGAAACACGCGACGCTGCACCTAAATGCATTTCGGGGAGAACCAGCTATCACGGAGTTTGATTGGCCTTTCACCCCTAACCACAGGTCATCCCCCAACTTTTCAACGTTGGTGGGTTCGGCCCTCCACGCGGTCTTACCCGCGCTTCAGCCTGCCCATGGCTAGATCACTCCGCTTCGGGTCTAGAGCATGCGACTGAATACGCCCTATTCAGACTCGCTTTCGCTACGGCTCCCCCACACGGGTTAACCTCGCCACATGCCACTAACTCGCAGGCTCATTCTTCAAAAGGCACGCCGTCACCCCGTAAGGCTCCGACGGATTGTAGGCGAACGGTTTCAGGTACTATTTCACTCCCCTCCCGGGGTACTTTTCACCATTCCCTCACGGTACTTGTCCGCTATCGGTCACCAGGAAGTATTTAGGCTTACCAGGTGGTCCTGGCAGATTCACGGCAGATTTCAGGGGTCCGCCGCTACTCGGGAACACCCACAGAAGGTCAGCAACTTTCACGTACCGGACTATCACCGTCTACGGTTGGCTTTTCCACACCATTCGGCTAGCCACTGACTTGGTAACTTCTCGAACGAGTGTCAGCCCGTTCAGCAGGGTCCCACAACCCCGACCACGCAACCCCTGACAGGTATCACACGCAGCCGGTTTAGCCTCAATCCGCTTTCGCTCGCCACTACTCACGGAATCACTATTTGTTTTCTCTTCCTACGGGTACTGAGATGTTTCACTTCCCCGCGTTCCCTCCATACACCCTATGTGTTCAGGTGCAGGTGACACCACATGACTGGTGCCGGGTTTCCCCATTCGGACACCCTGGGATCACAGCTTGGTTGACAGCTCCCCCAGGCCTATCGCGGCCTCCCACGTCCTTCATCGGCTCCTGGTGCCAAGGCATCCACCGTTCGCCCTTGACAACTTGACCACAAAGATGCTCGCGTCCACTGTGCAATTCTCAACAAACGACCAACCCACAACCCGATCCGCCCCACACCA
>NZ_JAEMUW010000071.1 GCF_016598485.1 Micromonospora coerulea
AGCAGGCCGCCCACCTCGTCGCCCAGCACTGGAACAACTGACCCGCATAGCAAAGACAACGCCGCTGGCCGGCACCCCGAACACGGGGTGCCGGCCAACGGCGTGTCTGCCAAGCGGACGTCAGCAGGCGGCGTACAGGCGCCGCGTGCCGGACCCGGCGGCGTACGCGGACCGATCGCTGAACCGGCAGCCGAAGTCCGGCGCCGCCACCGCCCGAGGATCGGTTACGGCGTCGCCCGCCGGCCGGGCGCCGGTGCGTACCCAGGTGGTGAGGTCATCCCACGCGGCGCCGGCCTCGGCCGGGCTGAACTCGCAGTGCTGAGCGGCCCGGATCGCCCGCTGCACCACCAGCTGGCTGCGGCCGTGCCACGCCACGTCCCGGGCGTACGCCTGCTCCATCGAGAAGGGTACGAAGAGGTCGCCGAGGTCGTGCAGGCTGAGCACAGGCGCGGTCGGCCGGCCGCTGATCCGGGGCACCTCGGTCAGCGTGGGGGAGAGGCGCTGCCAGAGGTTCTCCGGGGCGACCCGCTGCACCGTGGCGTTGACGTCCACCGGGCTGTTCGGGGTGTACCGGGTGAGCAGGTTGGTGGCGAGCTGGCCGGGCCGTTGCGCGGGGGAGTCCCCGCCGTTGGTGGCGCTGATCGCGAAGAGGAAGTCCTTCCAGACCGCGAAGGAGGCCTCGGCGCCCGGCCGGTCACCGCCCGAGCGGTTGATGGTGATGGCGCGCAACTGCTTGCCCAGCTCGTTGGTGGTGTCCGGCCCGCCCGGCTTGAGCCCGGCCAGGCCGAGCGCCACCTGGATGCGCGGTACCGCATTGGTGAGGTAGTCCGGCGGCGTCGGGTACGCCCGCACGCCGGCGAGGGCCTGCGCGACCAGGTTGTAGTCGAGGAAGAAGTCGAACAACTCGTGGTCGCCGAGCACCCCGCACATCGGCAGCGCCCCGTCGTAGTAGCCGGGGTACTGCTCCAGTGAGCGGCCGATGATGTGGCCGCCCATCGAGACCCCGGCGATGAGCACCCGCTGCGGCCGCTTGACGGTGTCGGCGAAGAGGTCGGCGAGGTCGCGGGTGCTCAGCACGCCGGAGCGGATGTCGTAGCCGTTGCGGTCGTACGAGGACGACGCCCAGGCGTACCCCTGTTCCAGCACCCGCTGGCGCAGGCCGAACGCCGGCGTCTCGGGGGAGAGCACGGTGGTCTGGCCCCGGTAGCCGTGCGTCCACATCACCAGGTCGCCGTTCCAGTCGGCGGGTACCTCGATGATGTAGCCGGCGTGTTCGTGCACGCCCTGCCGGACGGTGGTGGGCGCGCCGCCGACGACCAGCGGGTCCAGCGGCGGGTTGCTGATGGTGTAGCCGGGCAGCGGCTGGCTGCCGTCGTCGTCGCGCTCGGCGGCGACGGCGGGCGCCGCGCCGGCGAGCCCGACTGTGAGGGTCAGGGCCGCGCCGGCGGCGAGCAGCCGGCGGGCCAGACGGGTGGTTGAGGTCAGCATCGTTGCTCCCCCGGGGACGGTGCCGCCCCACCGGGGGCGACCAGGCGGGACGGATGCCTACCGGCCGGTAGCGCCCTGAAACTAGGCCCGCCGTCGAGCGCTGTCAATGACTGTCTGACCGAACGGTCAGCCGTTCCCGCCCGGGCCGCCCACAGTGGCCGCTCAGACCAGACCGTGCGCCAGCATCGCCTCCGCCACCCGGCGGAACGCGCTGATGTTCGCCCCCGCCACGTAGTCCCCGGGCAGCCCGTACTCCTCGGCGGTGGTCCAGCAGCGGGCGTGGATGTCCCGCATGGTCTCCCGCAGCCGCTGCTCCGACTGGGCGAACGTCCACGAGTCGCGGCTGGCGTTCTGCTGCATCTCCAGCGCGCTCACCGCCACCCCGCCTGCGTTGGCCGCCTTGCCCGGGGCGAACCGCACCCCCGCCCGCCCGAGGATGCGC
Source organism: Micromonospora coerulea (assembly GCF_016598485.1). Classification (GTDB taxonomy): domain Bacteria; phylum Actinomycetota; class Actinomycetes; order Mycobacteriales; family Micromonosporaceae; genus Micromonospora; species Micromonospora coerulea. Next base: position 1,931 of record NZ_JAEMUW010000071.1, read on the forward strand.
ACCGCCTCCGGGGTGGTCGGCATGTTGGCACCCTCCACCACCGCCGCACAGCCGCCGGCCACCAGCGCCGCCGCCTCCGCGCCGCCGATCTCGTTCTGTGTCGCGCACGGCAGGGCCAGGTCGCAGGGCACCTCCCAGACGGTACGACCGGACACCGCCACCGCGTGCGGCACGTGCCGTACGTAGTCGTCGAGCCGGGCCCGCCGCTCCTCCTTCAACTCCCGCAGCAGCTCAAGGTCGATGCCCTTCTCGTCCAGCAGGTAGCCGTCGGAGTCCGAGCAGGCCACCACCGTCCCGCCGAGCTGGTGCACCTTCTCGACCGCGTAGATGGCCACGTTGCCCGAGCCGGAGACCACCACCCGCTTGCCGTCCAGGCTGTCCCCGGTCTGCCGCAGCATCTCGTCGGCGAAGAAGACCGCGCCGTACCCGGTTGCCTCGCGGCGCACCTGCGCGCCCCCGTACGACAGGCCCTTGCCGGTGAGCACCCCGGACTCGTACCGGTTGGTGATCCGCTTGTACTGGCCGAACAGGTAGCCGATCTCCCGGCTGCCGACCCCCATGTCCCCGGCCGGCACGTCGGTCTGCGCGCCGATATGCCGGTACAGCTCCGTCATGAGGCTCTGGCAGAAGCGCATCACCTCCCGGTCCGAGCGGCCCTTCGGGTCGAAGGTCCGCGCCGCCCTTGCCGCCGCCGATCGGCAACCCGGTCAGCGCGTTCTTGAAGATCTGCTCGAAGCCGAGGAACTTGACGATCCCCAGGTACACCGACGGGTGGAACCGCAGGCCACCCTTGAACGGCCCGAGCGCGCTGTTGAACTCCACCCGGAAGCCGCGGTTCACCCGCACCCGGCCGTGGTCGTCCTCCCACGGCACCCGGAAGATGACCTGCCGTTCGGGCTCGCAGATCCGCTCGATGATCCGCGCGTGCGCGTACTCCGGGTGACGGGCCAGGACCGGTCCGATGCTCTCCAGCACCTCCCGTACCGCCTGGTGGAACTCCGGCTCACCCGGGTTCCGGTTGACCACACTGGCGAACACCGTCTCGACGGTCTCCGGCATCACCGACACGTCCCTTCGGTCCCGGTGGCGGCCTCGTCGCCCCCACCGGATCGGCATCCCGCCGACCGCCCCCGGATACGGATCGTCACCGCTGTCCGGTTCACTGGCGGCTGGACGAGTTGATCTGGGACGCAGTCCCCCCGGGCGTCGCGCGGTCTCGGTCTGGTGTCGGGTGTCCGGTTCGCGCCGCCGCGATCCGCCGGTGTGCGTCCGGTGTCCGGTTCCGGGTGTGACCGCCGGCATCCCTAGGCCGGAATCGTGGCGGT
>NZ_JAEMUW010000072.1 GCF_016598485.1 Micromonospora coerulea
TACAGCGCACCTGATGTTGGTTGCTCGCAGTCGGTGTCTCGTTGGGACCGCTGGCATCAGCCGGCCCGTGGAGGGCCGGCAACGCCAGTCGCTCGTGCTTGCCTTCGCGCGGCGAGGGCTACATAGCAACGTTGGCGCACATGGCGTTGTCGTAGGCCGCTTGGAGCCGTTGGCTCGGGGGCGGCGCGATGGGGTCTGGTCGCGGGATGCCGAGGTGGAGCTCGCGGAGCTCGTCCATCATCTCGGCCACGAGCTTGGGGCCGCCGTCGCGCAGAAGTTCGGCGCGGACACGCAAACGCTGGGAACCGTCCCGGTATGCGAGGCCCCAGTTGCCCATTGCGACCATGATGGGCAGGACCTGAATCCCCGCCTCAGTCAGGGAGTACATCGCCCGCCGCCCTCGGTGGGCGTCCTCGCGGGTCAGCAGACCCGCGGCGGTGAGCTGTTTGAGCCGGCTGCTCAGGATGTTGCTCGCGATCCCCTCCTCGGAGCCCAGGAGCAGCTCCCGGAAGTACCGGCGATTGCCGAACATGACATCGCGCAGCACCAGCATCGCCCACGAATCGCCGAGCACCTCGACGGCGGCATTGATCGGACATCCCGAACGCGGCGCCCTGTGCATCTGCCACCCTCCCGGCTAGTGGTTGCAATCTACCACCACGCCGCCTAGCATCGGCACTGATTGCAAACCACAATCACTAGGAGAGGCCTCCGGAGACACCACGGCGGCCGATGTGGCTTGCTGGGCGGGAGGGTGCGGGCGGGCGGCGACGCTCCGGGGGAGGTGCGAATCCTCCGCGGTCGGGGGAGAGTGACGAGGATGGCGATGGGTGAGATACAGGAACAGATTCAGCGTCACATCGATACGCTGGTCGGTACCGGCGCGGAGACCGGTGTGCAGGTCGCTGTCTATCGGGATGGCGCGCTGATCGTCGACGCGGTGGCCGGCACGGCCGACCCGGCCAGCGGCCGACCAGTTACCTCCGACACGCCGATCTTCAGTTTCTCCACTGGCAAGAACGTGGCGGCCACGCTCGCGCACCTACTCGTCGCGCGGGGTTTCCTCGACTACGACAGCCCGGTCACGGACCTGTGGCCCGAGTTCGGTGTGCACGGCAAGGCCACGGCGACACTGCGGCACGTGCTGACCCACACGGTCGGTCTGCCGGCCATGCCGCGCGAGATCACCCCGGGCGAGCTTCCCGACTGGTCCAGGGTATGTGAGTCGCTGGCCGCCGCCGAACCGCGCTGGCGGCCGGGCACCGCCATGGGCTATCACTCCTACACCTTCGGCTACCTCGTCGGCGAGCTGGCCCGCCGCGCGACCGGGCGGCCCATGTGCGAGCTGCTGCGTGAGTGGATCACTGCGCCGCTCGGTATCGAGGGGCAGCTCTACTTCGCCGCTCCGAAGGATTCCCTGCCAGGGTTGGCGCGCCTGGAGCAGCAGGCGCGGCAATGGCCTGCCGGCCCGGACGACGGTGACGCGATCCTCGCGCCGTGGGAAAACCAGCCGAGTGCCGATTTCGGCAACAACGGCGAGATCCTGCGCGCCGACATACCGTCGGTGGGCATCGCCACCGCGCACGGCCTTGCCGCGATGTACAACGCCGTGCTGCAGGGCAAGCTCGTGGACTCTGCGCGCCTGGCGGAACTGTCCGCGCTCGCGTTCGAGGGCGTGGACCAGGTTTTCGGCACTCCGGCGCGGATGGCGTTGGGCTTCCCGATCGGCAGGATCGGTGCCCCTGCCGAGGAGAACTCCGTGGCGTTCGGATGGCCGGGCGGGGGCGGAAGCTACGCCTACGCGGACCCCGCGCGGGGAGTCGCCTTCGCGCTGACGAAAACCCGGCTCGTTCCGAACTTCGACACCGCGCTGTCGGTCACCACGATCCTGGCCGTCCATCTTGCCGGGACCCGCTGAACCTTCCCTGCGGATGCGCCGGGGCGGAATTCGCCGACGATCACAAGGAGAAATCATGTCCGCTCATCCGGCCGACGACTCGACCGCGCCGCAGACCAGCCTCGGTCCGTTCTCCTCGCCAGGCGCCACCCCGACGCCGTGGGAGGCGACGGAGTGGGCACTGCGCCGGATCCAGAAATTCCAGCTGTGCACGGTGCGCCGAGACGGCCGCCCACACTTGACACCGTTGCTGGCGATCTGGTCGCACGGCGCGATGTGGTTCACCACCGGCGACAACGAGCAGAAAGCCAAGAATCTCAGCGCCAACCCGCACTGCGCGCTAACCGCCGGAACCGGCACCCTGACCGGCATGGACTACATCATCGAAGGCACTGCGAGCCTGGTCACCGACCAGGCCACCAGGGAAGCCGTGGCGACCGCGTTCGAACAGGCCTATGGCTGGCAGCTCACCCGCGAGGACGGAACCTGGTATCAACTGGGCGACGCCGTTCGGACCGGCAATGTTCAACTCCACCGGGTCCAGCCGGACAAGGGGCTCGCCTTCGTCACGGGTAGCGAGTCGTCCCAGACTCGCTACCGGTGGAGCTGAGGGCACATCGCCTGGCTGCTCACGCCGCCGTGGGCAGCTCGGCCTCCGCGATCGACGACCGAGCAACGGCTTTCCCAGCACCTTGAGCACGAAGCCGGGCGAATCAGCGACCCGTAGCAGGGCACGACGCGATAGAGAAGGACCCGGCCGTGATGGTGCGCCGGCTGCGCCCAAGACTTCCTGATCCACATTCGTGGCCTGCGTGAGCACGGGATTGACACCCGTTCCTCGGTCGGGATGGCGATGGCGGATCCATTCGTGCGGCGATCCGCCAAGCCACCGAGCGTGGCATCGCGACCGGATGGCTGCCCGGGCAGCCCGCAACGGTACGCCGTCGGCCGACGGCGGCCAGGCGGGATCACGCCCACGCAAGCCGTGATCAGGCGCGCACATCTGCCGC
>NZ_JAEMUW010000073.1 GCF_016598485.1 Micromonospora coerulea
AAGGAGCCATCCCGCCTGCCACCGACCCGGGCAAGCCGAGCAGACCACCGCCCGACCCGCCAGCGCCCGTACGAGCCGTCAAGGTCCGCCTGACGTGGCGGGCCGGGCGGCGGCCCGCTCCCCAGGAGGGCGGGTCGATGGCACACGGGATGGCGAGCGCTGGCCGTGCAGCCACCGGTACAGATCGAGAGTCCTCCGGCGCAGTCCAGGACGGTGATTGATCCACTCTGCCAGGTACGAGCCGAGGGCGACTCGACCGAGGTCAGGGTCACGCCAGGACCCTTTGAGGATGTCCGCCTCAACGGCGGCAACCCAACGCTCAGCGTCGGTCTTTCAAATGAAGGTGTGTGGTGCCGGCCGGTCGACGCCGTCCGGGCCGGGGTAGCGGGCCTGATACCGGCCGGAGGGCAGCTTGCGGATCCGGCCGAAGTGGCGCTTGCTAGCCATAGACGTGGCTTCTGCACCACGGTGCTGTCTGGTGCAAGGGCCCTTACCAATGCCGCAGCCCGATCCGATGCGCGCCCAGGCCGTCGTCAGGGTCGCCGCAGCCCAGCGTACGGGTTGGCGTTGGCCGGTTTTGTCGGTTCGGTGTCGTTTTGCGGGTAGAAAGACGGGTACTCGCTGGTTCCACCAATGGCGGACGCCCGGTGTCGCAGGACCTGTTCCGCCGATCCCCGGCGGCCGGCTGTGGTCGGTCCCAGGTGACCGGCGTCCGGTGTGCGCCGGGGGAGCGAGGAGAGGTGATGAAGAGCGGAACACGGGTCGCACTGGCGGTGGGCTTCGGCTATCTCCTGGGGCGCCGCAAGAAGCTGAAGACGGCCCTGACGCTGGCTGCGGCGGTAGCGGTCGGGCGGGCCACCCAGCAGCCGGGCGGGTTGAAGAAGCTCGGCACGGATCTATTCGGCGCCAACCCGCAGCTGGGCAACCTCGGCAAGCTGGGCCAGCCGCTGGCGACCGCGGGCAAGGCCGCGGCGACCGCCGCCGCGGGCAGCGGCATCGACGTGCTCAGCGGCAAGCTGCGCGGCAGCGCGGACGCGCTGCGCCGCCAGGCCAGCGGCCAGGCCGCGCAGGGCCAGCAGGGTGGCCAGGGGTCCAGCGACGGTGAACGTGGGGGTCAGTGACGATGGCTATCGGCAACCTCGTGCACAAGGCACGCGAGCAAGTCGGCGGCGAGGTGCGCAACCTCGCCTCCGCAGTCGGGGAGCGGGCCACCCACGTGCTGACCGAGAAGATCACCGGCACAACCGGCCGGCTCAGCGAGTACGCGAAGCAGGGCGGCGGCTCCGGCCTGGTCGCCGCCGTCACCGGTAGAAAGAAGCGCGCCGAGGGCCAGTCCCGGGTGAAGGCCATGTTCCAGACCCGTCTGGCCGGCGGTAAGGAGAAGCTGATGGCGGCGTTGCCGGGTGGCGGCGGCAACGGTGGCAAGGGCGGCGGCAAGAAGCTCAAGGTCACCAACATCGTCGAGACGATCGAGGTCGGCGTGCCGGTCCGGGTCGCGTACAACCAGTGGACCCAGTTCGGCGACTTCCCCAGCTTCATGAAGAAGGTCGAGCAGGCCGACTGCGAGTCCGACGAGAAGATGACCTGGAAGGCGCAGGTCTTCTGGTCGCACCGCAGCTGGGAGTCGACCATCGTCCGGCAGATCCCGGACCGGCTCATCCATTGGCGTTCCAAGGGTGAGAAGGGCTCCGTCGACGGGACGGTCAGCTTCCACGAGGTCGGCCCCGAGCTGACGAAGATCCTGGTCGTGCTGGAGTACCACCCGCAGGGCCTGTTCGAGCACACCGGCAACCTGTGGCGGGCCCAGGGCCGGCGGGTGCGGCTGGAGCTCAAGCACTTCGTCCGGCACGTGATGACCGTGACCGTTCTCGACCCGGACTCGGTGGAGGGCTGGCGCGGCGAGATCGAGGACTCCCAGGTGGTCAAGGACCACGAGACCGCGCTGCGCGAGGAGCAGGAGGCCCGCGAGCAGCAGGAGCAGGAGGCCCGCACCCGGCAGGAGCAGCGGGGCCGCGGCCGGGAGGCCGAGGAGGAGCGCGAGGAGAGACCGGAGGAGGAACAGCCCCCGCCGCGCCGTCGCGAGCCCGAGTGGGCGGGCCATCCGGACCGCGAGCCCCGGGAGCCCCGGGAGCCGCGCGAGGAACGCGAGGAGCGGCCACGTCCCCGTCCGGCCCGGCGCCCGGAACCGCCGCGACGGCCGGTAATGCGCCGCCGGCGCGAGGAGCGGGAAGAGTGACTGTCGCCATCACCTCGGGCGGCAGGCAGATCGACAAGTGTCGGGCTGAATAAGGGCAGCGTCCGCTCCTCCGTGCATGACAGCAGCGGGTGCCGGACGCTACGCCGGCCAGTCAGCTCGCCGGCGGTCAGTCAGGCAGCAAGAAAGCAGCGAGCGCGTCGCCAGTCACAGGATCGGTTGTCCGCCGCTGACCGCGCGCGGGCGCCGGAGGCGTAGCCGACTTCCGGTGAGCATGACGTAGCTCCAAGCGAGTTCGGCGGGTTGCCCGGGGGCGGCCTGGGAGACCCTTGGCTGGGCTGTGGATGGATCAGTGGGTCCAGATCGGCCCGGGTGCGACAACGCTGTTGGCGCGAATGCCCAGCTGGTGAGCACTTGGGTCAAGCTGCCGGCAGATATCGGCGATGCCGGCCTTGGTGATGTCGTGTGTCAGCAGCTTGGCGACAGTGCGCGTGCCCCGGACCGATTCGGGTAACCGCCGCCGGTCCAGGCCCGTGCGACGTCGGGCCAGCCGAGCCGGGAGCAGGAGCATGAGCCAGAGCGGGGAAGGCCAGCAGCAGAGCCAGCAGGGTCAGCAGAACCAGAGCCAGCAGGGTCAGCAGAACCAGAGCCAGCAGGGCCAGCAGGGCCAGCAGGGCC
>NZ_JAEMUW010000074.1 GCF_016598485.1 Micromonospora coerulea
TCTGCTGTCCCGCCACCAGCGGGAACCCTGCTCGGCCCCTGCTCGCAGGACGTCTCGGGCTGCCATCGTTGATGGCTACTTGCCGACGTTTCACGGTGTCTTGTGCCCCCTGTGTGCCCCACACTGCCAGGAGCGGGCGAGGTCGCGCCAACGCCGGCTGGCGCCGCTCAACAGGTCCGCCAAGGTCGGGCCTCGTCCGTCAGGGTGCACCGCCCTGGCTACTCGCGTGGCTACTCGACGCCCAAGCGGGGAGGAACCAGTCTGGGGGTGAAGATCGACTGAGGCTGGTGATGCGGGGCAGCGGGGAGCTTCAACTTCGTGGCAGGCTCCTGCGGTGATCATCCACTCGCGCGAGGTCGCGCGCATCGCCGCCGCGGCGCTCGTTGCGATGCTGTGTGGTGCCTGCGGAACAGGTCAACGGGAGGCAGCCAAACCTCCGCAAGAGGCGACATCGGCCGCGCCGGCGGCACCGCAGCATGAAAGCCGAAGCCCAACCCCGGATGGACCCGCCGTGCTGCCATGGGTCTCAGCGGTCGTAGCTCGCGACGACACCTCGATCACCGTGGCCACCGGCATAGCCAGTGTGGTGTGCGGAGAGCCCACGCGACCAAAGGCGACGATCACCTATCAGGACGACACCCAGGTGGTCATCTCGGTGACTTCGAGCATTTTGCGAGCAGAAAAAGAATTATGCGCCACCGACGGTAACGCCGCGCCCGCTTTCGTGTCGTTGCAGAAACCCCTTGGTGACAGAGTTCTGCGCGACGCGGCCACCACCCGGCTGCATCCGACCTACTTTGAGCGGGATTTGCCGGACCTCCTTGCGGACAAGCGGTGGGATCCTTCCGGAAGGGACCTGGGCCCCGGCGAAAGCCGGGCTAGGCCGGGGGCGGTGGTGGCGACCGGGCCACCGCCGGGCGGTTGGGTGCAGTCCTTCCGCGACCCGGACGGCGCAGTGCTGTCCCTCGACGCGCGGCCCACAGCTAGGGTGCACCGGCCCACCACTATCGGCACGGTCCCGATCGGCTCACGACGAGGCATCATCACTACCTACGGCGGACCAGGCTTTCCTTGGGCGGTCTGGTGGGAGGCCGGGCAGGTCACCTATTCTCTGACGCTTACACCGCCCGTGGGCCGCGACCTCCCCCTGAAACAGTTCAAGCAACAACTCGCCAGGTTTAAGTGGAGTTGATCGGGCCATATGTTGCTGTCGAGGGCCCTGGCAGTAACTGCACACCGCCAGGGGTGGTCTCACGAACTCGATGACCTGGGAAACCGCTGGCTTGCGTCAACTGTCTCGGACTACCCGCGGCTCCCCGCTTCGCCCATCGGTCATCAGCCGTCCTGGCATACATCTGGCATGGGATCTTGGCGGCGTGGGGAGTACCGCGCGGGCTACCGACTGGCGCGACGACAGCAGTGCAGTCAGTCCGGCGGCGAGGCCGAAGGCCGTTGCGCCCTGGAGGCCGTAGACCCAGGCGGGCGAGTGGTGAGGACCGGTGTTGTGGCCAACCCGCAGGACGACCGCAAGCAGCAGTTCGCCGAGCAGGACCACCAGCCACGGCCGGGGCAGCCCCAGCAGCCAGCAGGCGACCCCAACGCAGACCGGCAGCACCAGCAGGTACGCGAAGGCTGCCCAGATCATGACGTCCAGTCGACCGAAGTTGGGTCCGGCCTCGGCGTCCCGCTTTAGCAGCACGGCTGCGGTCGGTGTAACCAGCGCGAACGCGACGACCGCACCGAGGACGGCGGCGCGCAGCTTCCGACGAGCCCGATGCCGGGTCTGCTCACTGCGGTCCGCTCGCCCCATGTCGCCTCCGTCAGCTGTGCGGCCCATGGATGGTACCGGCCGCAAGCCCCGCGCCTGTCCTCTCGCATCGGCGCAGCTCCCACCTATGACCCCCGCCGGGGGGATGCGGTCTCAAGCTGTCGCCTGCTGCCGGCTGGTAGTGACCCGCGTCGCTGAGCAGGTGCCGCACATCGTCGGTTGATGTTCCGGACCGACCCGCCTCAAGGTTCGCGCTGCCTCCTTGCTGCCTCGCTGCCTGGGTTGCGGTCGACAACCACCGTCGCCGCGTTGCCGGACACTGCCTTGCAAAGGCGGCTCGATGCACCGCGCGCTCCACAATCAGTGTCGACGAGTGGCGTTGGCGTCAGGGACCTTGGCATCCTGTGCCCAAGCGGTTGTCGGTCGCTGTCGCGCGTCTCGCTGGCTTCTTGCTGACGAGGGTCCCCCATGAGCCGAGGACTTGGCTCGGCTTCCACTCACTCGTCACCCAGCCGGACACTCAGTGACTGACGTGGAGGCCGTCTTACCGCTGCGCCCATACTGGATACCAAGCGACGGACGTGAGCGCCCTGGCCGCATGGGTAGCGCTCGTAATCAGCGTTGCGAATCTCTGGTACAGCGTCGTCCGTGTGTGGTGGCGCGAGAGGAAGGCGAGTCCATCCGCTCGCCTCGATCTTTTCGATTATCACAACAAGTCTGGCTGGCACGAGGAGGTTCGAGTCGTCGTCACGAACCACGGCCCAGCGGACATGAAAAAGGTCGAGGTGCAACTTTTCGATGACGACGGAACATCGTTGGAAGTCGGAGACCCCTCCGTCTCGGCCTTGTGGCCTAAAATGCCGCTCGGCTGGCTACACCCGGATGAGTCTCTCTACTTGACCCTGAATCGAGGTCTCGACACGCGCGACCCTAGAGCTGCACTCATCCGCTGGGAAGACGGCCGTCGCTCTCAACAGTCGCGCTGGATCTGGCTCTCCTACCACCGGGTCACTTGACCCCCAGGCAACCAACACGGGTCCATGACCTGCTGCTCCACAACTGCTGAGCTA
>NZ_JAEMUW010000075.1 GCF_016598485.1 Micromonospora coerulea
GCATCTCCGCTGCTGGAAGCCCATCTGCGCAGCTCGCCGGGTCGCCCATCTTGATCTCATAATCCCTCAGTCGCAGGCTCCAGTCCCCGGCCCTCCTCGGAAACCCTCTGGTAGGACACAATCACCCCATGGACGGTGGTTCCGGGGATGAGGCGGACGCGCGGCGCAACGGGCCGCCTCGCTGGCTCCTGTGGCGGCCACGAGAGCCACGCTGGGTACCGCTCGCCGGTCCCACGGCTAGCCCGGACGTTCCGTTGGCGCTTGACTACGTACTCATTCAAATCCTCGTTGCGACCTACGTGGCACTTCAATGGGTGGTCGTAGTGCTGATCGCACCAGTGGTCTTCGTCGTTCGGACTTTGCGGGCCACTGGCGGACCATAAGCCCGTGCCACCACAGGCCAGTTGAGGACGTGAGGGACCGCACCGAGCGCGGGAAACGCGGCACGCAGATCCGATCTTGTCCACTTCCCAAGCCGAAAGTCTGGGAGCCACGCGCGGGAGCCACCGGGGCGAACGGAGTCGGACGAGCCCGGACCGATCCACTTGCCGAGAGCGCGGCGACCAGGACGACGCGGACGTTGCCGAACGGCTGCGGAGCGGTCTTGGGAATCTACGGATCAGATGGCGGCACTGCCCTGCATCAGTCCTCATTTAGTCCTCAAGAGGCCGGACCGCGATCACCGACACTGAGAGATGCCGAGAAGGATTTCCGCAGGCCAGGCGGGGTTAGGGCAGGTAGACCGGGGTGGGCAACTTGATCTCGTAATGCCTAGGTCGCCGTGCCATCCACGTGCCAGTAGCCCATACCCCGGCCGGTCACTAGCGGGCACGAACGGTCACGCCCGTCCTGGCTTGACCTGGCCCACCTGGTGTTCGTCGGTCGTGATCTTCGTCCTTCCAAACTGAAGCTGCCGAGCCTGTTGGTCCTAGTCGCGCGTGAGTCCTGGCGGAAGGGCGTCCTCGTCAGGCCCGACTCGGCGAGCGTTGAGCAGCGGCGGATTGCGGTGCAGGGCGGCAATCAGGGCGGCCGTGCCGCCGATGTCGGTCCATATGTCGTCCCAGAGGGCGGAGACGAGCCAGGAGTGATCTGCAGGGAAGAACAGATCGGGCAACGATCCTTGTCCGGCGCGCATGTGACCGGTCCGCCAGGTGAGGGCTTGTTCGGGTCCTGCTTCGACCAGCACATAGGGCCAGTTCCAGTAGAGGGACACCTTCGGAGCGAGGGGGAAGACGATGTCGTGGGCGCCCGTGTCGAGATAGCCCAGCCACCAGGGCTGGTCGGGCGTGTGCTGGGTGAGTACGTCGATCACAGCGCGTTCATGGGCTTGGGCACTCACGCCGTCGGGCGGGTAGAAGGTGGCGTAGGCGTCGAACACCGGCGCTATCGCTGTGGTGATCGAAAAGCCTTCCGTGGTTTTGCCAGCGATCCAGGCGATGTCGCCGGCCGTACCGATCCGCCAGCTTCGCCCGTCCTTGGTGACCTCCATGGAACCCATCATGATGGGATCGACCTTGGTGTTGCGGGGTCTCGCGTCCTCGGGCGCGAGGCCCGGTTCCGGTTCGGTCGACATGCCTGCTCCTTTCCTCGGCCAGCCGCGGGCGCGCCATGGTCGGTATTCACGAGGCCGGGTCTGTAGGCCACCACTTCGGCTACGCGCACATGGGTCGAGGGAAGCAGCCCGGCGTGCCATTAGCGCGCCATTGGGCGAGGACAACAGGGGCCAGCCGAGGCCACGAGAGACTGCCGAGACCAGGCGGCCGGGCCGGTGGCCTGCGGGAGATCGACAATTCCCAAGCTGCGAGTTCCTGGACCCAGCCGTGAGCGAATGGAGGCCGAGGTTTGTCGGCGTCAGCGATGATCGCTGCGTGGCTGAGAAGGACTTCAGGACTCGCGGCGGCGTTGCCTACGTCGACCGACAAGTTGGGACGTGGGGGCGTCCACAGTTCCATCGGAGGGCAACATGGCCATTCGCCCGGCTCCGCGTTGGGGCGCAGGACATCGTGATCTCCTCCATCTTCGGAGAGTTCCGAGTCTTCCGGACGAACCTCGTATCGATCTCCCGCGTCCGTATGGTCCCCGTGCTGGCCGATGGCTTCATGTTTGTGGCACACGGCCACCACGAAGCAGTGATCTTTTGGGCTGTCGGCGTCCGCAAGGTGTTGGACGAGTTGCATCGCCGCGGATGGGCGGTAGAAGACGC
>NZ_JAEMUW010000076.1 GCF_016598485.1 Micromonospora coerulea
GTGAGTGAACGTGACTCACGATTGGCAGCCGTCCGTTGCCGGGCGGCGTTGACCGGATGGACCGGTCTTGACGCTTCACAGCCCGCTGCCTCGCCTGCGGGTGCAGGTCTTACGGGTCTTACGTGGGCTCCACGTCCTGTTTTTGCGTCGCCCGGCAACTCCAGGTCGACGTGCCGGACTAGGCCGGCAAGGTTACGTGCGGCGTTGACGTCCCGGTTAAGGGACAGTCCGCACGTGGTGCAGTTGAAGGTGCGTTCGGCCAGTGACAGCTTGGGTTTCACCGTCTGACAGCCTGAACACGTTTTGGAGCTGGGGTACCACCGGTCGGCGACGTACAACACGCTGCCGTACCAACCGGTCTTGTAGCCGAGGTGCCGGCGCAGGGTCGCCGGGGCGGCGTCGATCAAAGCCCTGGCCAGCTTACGGTTGCGGACCATCCCGGCCACGTGCAGGTCCTCGACCACGACGGTGGTGAACTGTTGCGCCAGCCGGGTGGTGAGTTGGTGCCACGAGTCGGCGCGAACAGCGGCGACGGTGGCGTGCAGCCGGGCCACGGTGTCCTGCGCCTGCTGCCACCGATTGGACGCGGTCCGCTTACGCCGGGTGGCCGGGTCGTACGGGCCGATTCGGCGGGCGGCCCGGCGTTGGGCCTTGCCGAGTTTCTTCAACGCCGCCTTGAACGGTGCCGGGTTGGGCACCAGCTCGCCGGTGGACAGCACCGCCAGGTGCTTGATCCCGGTGTCCACGCCGACGATCCGACCGGCTTTCGGCGTGTGCGCCGCACGGCCCACGGCGCGTTTGACCGCGACCTGAAACGAGCAGAACCACCTGCCGGCGGTCTCGGTGACGGCCGCGGACAGGACCGTCGCGGTGCCAGCCTTCACCCGCCGGCCCAGCTTACGGGTGGACTCGTGGGTGCGGATGCGGCCCAGCCGTGGCAACACCACGTGCCGGTAGCCGGGGTCCACCCGGATCGCGCCCGTGGTGAACCGGGCCGACCTGCGGCCGTGCTTCCGCTTGGTCCGGGGCCAGCCCATCCGGCGGCCCTTGCGGGCACCGGCACGGCAGGCACGCCAGTTGCCCAACGCCGCCGACAGGTTGGCCAAGCCGGTGTTGAACGCCTCTTTGGAGCATTCCGCCCACCACGGCGCCACCCACCTCTTGATTTCGTTCCAGGTGCGGCGTAGGTCCGGCAGCGACCAGCCCTGCCACGGCGTCAGATCCGCCTCGGCCACCCCGTAGCTGACCTCCGCGGCGCGTTGCGCCCTGACCGCGCTGACCCGCCGCAGCATGTGGTTGTAAACGAACCGAGCCGCGCCGGTGCTGCGGCGCAGACCCGCCACCTGCCCGTCGCTCGGGTCGAGAGCGAACCTGTACGCCTGAACAGTCCAGCCGGCCGGCGGCTCGTACCGTTTCACGGGAGATCCCCGGCGGTGGCGGCGGCCACGGCGCGGCTGGCCCGCTTCGCTGCGCCGCGGCGACCGTGCAGCCGGACACACAGGCCGGTCAGGATCTCCGTCACGTCCCCCACCAGATCGTCGTCCACCTCGGCCCGGTCGACCACCAGCAGCCGACGTCCCTGCGCGGCTAGCGACGCCTCGACGCACTCGCCACCGAACCGGGCGAACCGCTCCCGGCGCTCCACAACGACCGTTGTCACGCTCGGGTCGCGCAGCAGCCCGAGGAACCCCTTGCCTCGGCCGTTCACCGCGGACCCGACCTCCGTCACCACCCGGGAGACCACCATGTCCCGCCCGGTCGCCCATGCCGTCACACGGGCTACCTGCCGATCCAGGTCGACTCGCCGGTCGGCCGACGACACCCGGCCGTAGACAACCACCTGACCCCGGATGTCACCACCGGCTACATCCACCATGATCGTGCCAGACGGAACACGCCGAGCGGGCACCCGCATCGTCCCCTCGCGGAACCACCGATACGCGGTCTGCGGATGCACCCCGTTGC
>NZ_JAEMUW010000077.1 GCF_016598485.1 Micromonospora coerulea
AGCCCGAATCTCGGCCACCTGCATCTACCCCGTCACGGGCGTCGGCTGTATCAGTCGTTGGCGTCCGCGTGATCGAGGGTTTGAACCGCGTACGACGGTCAGCGCCGCAGCATCCGGCGGACCCGGCCGCCCACCGCCTGCTTGACCTGCTCGCGCAGTGGCTGCGCGCGGCGTGCCGTGATCTTCTGCTGGATTGTCTGGTTCTCGCGCAGCCACTGGATGCGCGTCAGCAGTTCCTCGGCGGTGTGGGCGGAGGCCGGCCGCACCGCCTGCGGGTAGACGGTTTCGCGGACCTGCCGGTCGAAGCGGGTGGCGCTGTCCCCGTCGGCGAACGACAGGCCGAGGTCGTGCTTGGCGAGGAACGCGCCGATCCGCGCGAAGCGCTCCTTGTGGCCCTCGTTCAGGGCCGTGTAGTCGGCTTCCTCGTAGAGTTGGGCGGCGTCGACGTCGGCCGGTACGTCGCGCATCAACCGGTGCGGGATGTCGAAGTAGCGGGCTAGCTCCAGGGTGCGCGAGTCGTGCGCGAGGAGGTACCCGGGGGTGCCGGAGATCAGCGCCGTGATGGTGCCGTGGATCCGGGTGCCGAAGGCGAAGTCGAATCCGGAGAGATACTCCAGCCAGGGCCACGGGTCCATGAACATCCGCACCTTGTCCTCGACGAAGAGTGGGTGTGAGGTGTGGATCGGCATGTCGTCGGTCTTGCCGCGCAGATTCGGTGCGTCGCCGTAGAGCAGGGTGCCGAGGGTGTACAGGCCCTGCGCCACGTAGCGCAGGTTCGGGTAGCGCCGGTGGTGGTGGCGGACGAGCGGGGCCAGCGCGCGGACGTACGGCGAGATGACGAACGCGAGCCGATCCTCGGTGTCCAGGGCAGCCTTCGCCTTCTCGACCCGGAAGCTGTCGCCGTGCAGGAACATCGACGGGCAGCCGATCTGCTCGACCGCGGAGAAACCCAGCGTACGCAGGTACTTTTCGGTGATCTCGCCGCGTACGCCGATGCTGTGCGAGCGGTCCAGCACCGCCCGGCAGAAGGCACTGACCGGCTCGTCGATCGGGCGCAGGTACTCCCGGTCGCCGTCCACGTCGGTCTGCACCCCGACCCCGAGCACCACCACCGGGATCTTCAGCCGCTCGATCAGCCGGGTCATCGACACCAGCCGGGCCGCGTAGTCGCGGCGGAACGCGTTGGCCAGCGGGATAACGAAGACGTCGTACTTCTCGTTGATCTCGTCGGCATCGCGCGGGTCCGCCCGGAACCGCGACGGGGTGATCTCCGCCGCCGAGGTGGCCAGCAGCTTGTACGCGGTGTGGCTGAAGACCAGGTTGCCGCTGTTCTTGCCGATCCAATCCCGCTCGTAGGTCTCCTCGGGGGTGAGGACGTCGAACGGGCCCTTGCGGGCGCGCAGCAGGATCCGCTGGTGCATCCGGGGTGTCCACCTCTCGTCCCGGACGCCACGGCGCCCGGCGAGGCCGAAGCGGCCCGATCGGCCGGTGCACGGCCCCGTTCCGTGCAGGAGCAGAGATCCTATGCCATCTCCACGCCGGTCCGGATCCCACTTGCCGGCTGTCACGTCGGCCCGAAGGTGGACGCGCGTCCTCAGCTTTCCATCGCAAGTGCCAGCGGACGACTACCAAAACCATGGCACGCCGAACTCCGATGCCGGGGTCTTGCGCGGCAATGGCCGACTCCGAAAGTCGATGGCCATGTCCACTTGGCCGGTGCGATGATCGACATCTGGGCCGCTAGTGCTCTGACCACAAACGTTGGCGGGGTTGGTCGGGGTTGGGGAATTGTCGTAGGGGTGGTGTTGGCTTCGGTTCGTGCCTCGTCGTCGGGATTCC
>NZ_JAEMUW010000079.1 GCF_016598485.1 Micromonospora coerulea
GCCTTCGGTGCGCAGGGCGACCACGGCGACGCTGCGGGCGTCGACCGGGTCGGTCTTGCGGCCCTGGCCGGTGGCGAACACGCAGGCCCGGGCGGACAGCTTCGCCGTCGACGGGAGGGCAGGGCTACCTCGAGCCGGGCAGTCCCCTCTTGAGCCTCTCACCGCCGCGGTGACCGGCGGGGCGCACGCCAGATGCAGCCACACCAACCTGCGGTGGGCAGCCGCGATGAAGCGATTCCGCCGGTCACCTCGACCAAGCCTGGACTGACTGCGGTCGTAGCACCAGTCAATAGGTAGCCGCGATCGGCTCGCCGCCGGCCTCACGACGGGTCGGGCTGGCTGGCGGCCGGACATGCCGAGATGAGTGCACGGTCGTGGATCATGTCAGCGCAGAACCTTCCACCCAACGACCTGCGTCGGGTAAAAAGATCTCTTGTGTTCGAGCGCATGACGACCGACGCCCGGGCGGTGATTGCGCGCATTCCGAGCCTCGCACTGGCCGCGGATCGGCGCCAGATGACCCTCTGGGACCTGGCGGCGGCGTTGCCCGCACCGTCGGGCAACACCGCCACGCTCTGGCACGCCCCTACCGCCGAGCCCCCGCCCGCCGCGGACTCCAGGACCGCCGGCACCGCGCCGCCGGCGAGCGTGAGCGGTGCTGCGCAGGGCCTACGCTTCGACCGCGAGGCACGGGCGGTGCTGGAGCAGGCGCTACACGTCGCGCTGCAGGAGCGGGCCGAGCACATCGGCACCGAGCACATCCTCGCCGCCCTGTTGCGCACCGGGCCACCCGACGTCGTGGCCTGGCTCGCCGCCCGCAGTGCCACCGCCGAGGCCGTCGACGCCTTGCTGACCCGGCTGCGCGGCGGCCCGGGCGTCGAGCGACTCCCAGCCAAGCCATCAAGGGCCGACCGGCGGAACTGGCGGCGGGCGACGGTGCGGGCGCACGGCGGCCAGCGGATACCGCACCCGCTCGCCACGGTCGCGGTCGTCCTCACCGTCATGGTGGTGTTCGTGCTCTGCGTCTGGGGGCCGTGACCCGTCCGCCAGGTCGCCTCCCGTCAGCACCGCCACCAGTAACCGGGCATCACCGTCAACGCCGGCTCACCATCTCGATGCCGATTCACGGTCGAACGCACGCTTCTGTCGCCGAGCGCGCGCACGACGCAACGTCATGGCCGCCGGGCTGGTGTCCGCTCCAAGTTCCTGGCCGAGACGATTGCGCGAGCCGTCGGCAATCCGATCAGTCGGGCTGGTCATCTGCCTCGCTGTAACCGTGAGCCGACAGAACGGCCAGGAGCCGCTCATCCCACGCGCCCTCATCGGCGTCATGCCATCGATGCCGCTGCGGGCATTGCCAGTTCGGTGGCTGGTCCGGAAGCAAGCAACCGCCGAGTGCCAAGTCCCCACTCTCGGCGGCGTCGACAGCTTCAGGAACGGGAAGACCGAACAGCAGAGGCACGCCTGCTGCACCGCATTCAGGGCAAGCCGGGATCACACTCGCACGGTACTCGTCGAGCATCCTCTCCAGCCGCGAGGTGGGCGCGTGGACGGTCGATCTTCCTCATCGTGGCGATCGATGTCGGGCTGCTTCAGATCTCGAAGTCCTCTGCCCACCGCTCCCATTCGACAACGCTGAGGCCAGCCGGCGCTCCTTTGGAGGACGGCAGCGTGGCATCGCCTTGCAACCACACAATCAACAGCTGCGAGCGATGGAGTACGGGATCCTTGCCGTCATTGACCAGCCCTGACGAGAACCGCCCCATCACGATCAC
>NZ_JAEMUW010000007.1 GCF_016598485.1 Micromonospora coerulea
CAGCCCCCAACAGCAACCACCGACCCCCAACAGCAACCAGCGAAGTCAGGAGCCCGGGGTGTCGCCCCGCTTGGCGGTGGCCGCGAGGTAGTCGCGGTTGAGCCGGCCGATGGTGTTCAGCGGGATGCCCTTCGGGCAGACCGCGGTGCACTCACCGGTGTTGGTGCAGCCGCCGAAGCCGGCCTCGTCGTGCGCGTCGACCATGCCGATCACCCGGGTGTACCGCTCCGGCTGGCCCTGCGGCAGCAGCGAGAGCTGGGTGATCTTGGCGGCGGTAAAGAGCATGCCGGAGCCGTTCGGGCAGGCCGCCACGCAGGCGCCGCAGCCGATGCAGGCGGCCGACTCGAAGGCGGCGTCCGCGTTGGCCTTGGCCACCGGCGTGGAGTGCGCCTCGGGGGCGCTGCCGGTCGGTGCGGTGATGTACCCGCCGGCCGCGATGATCTTGTCGAAGGCGCTCCGGTTGACCACCAGGTCCTTGATGACCGGGAAGGCGCGCGCCCGCCACGGCTCGATGTCGATCGTCTCGCCGTCGGAGAACTGCCGCATGTGCAGCTGGCACGCGGTGGTGCCGCGCTGCGGCCCGTGCGCGTCGCCGTTGATCATCAGGCCGCACATGCCGCAGATGCCCTCGCGGCAGTCGTGGTCGAAGGCCACCGGCTCCTCGCCGGCGAGGATCAGCCGCTCGTTGAGCACGTCGAGCATCTCCAGGAACGACATGTCCGGGGAGACGTCATCGACCTGGTAGGTCACCATCCGACCCTTGTCCTCAGGGCCGGACTGGCGCCAGATGCGCAGGGTCAGGTTCACTTGTAGCTCCGCTGCGTGGGGTGGACGTATTCGAACTTCAGGTCTTCCTTGTGCAGCACGGACGGCTCGCCGGTGCCGGTGTACTCCCAGGCCGCCACGTACGCGAAGTGCTCGTCGTCGCGCTGCGCCTCCCCGTCGGGGGTCTGGTGCTCGGCCCGGAAGTGGCCGCCGCAGGACTCCTCGCGGTGCAGGGCGTCGACGCACATCAGCTCGGCCAGCTCGAAGAAGTCGGCCACCCGGCCGGCCTTCTCCAGCGACTGGTTGAGCCCCTCGCCGTCGCCCGGGACGCGGACCCGCTGCCAGAACTGCTCGCGCAGCGCCCGGATCTCGTCGATCGCCTTGCGCAGGCCGGCGTCGCTGCGCTCCATGCCGCAGTGTTCCCACATGATCTGGCCCAGCTCGCGATGGAACGAGTCCACCGTCCGGTCGCCGTTGACGGCCAGCAGCCGCTGGATCCGGTCCTCGACGTCGGCGCGCGCCTCGACCACCGCCGGGTGGCTGGCCTCGACCTTGTCGAACGGGCCGGACGCCAGGTAGTTGGCGATGGTGCTGGGCAGCACGAAGTAGCCGTCGGCCAGACCCTGCATCAGCGCCGAGGCGCCGAGCCGGTTCGCGCCGTGGTCGGAGAAGTTCGCCTCGCCGATCACGAACAGGCCCGGGATGGTCGACTGGAGGTCGTAGTCGACCCAGAGGCCGCCCATCGTGTAGTGCACGGCGGGGTAGATCCGCATCGGGACCTCGTACGGGTCCTCGCCGGTGATCCGCTCGTACATCTCGAAGAGGTTGCCGTACTTGGCCTCGATGGCCTTGCGGCCGAGCCGGGAGATGGCGTCGGCGAAGTCGAGGTAGACGCCGAGCTTGGTCGGGCCGACGCCCCGGCCCTCGTCGCAGACGTTCTTCGCGGCGCGGGAGGCGATGTCCCGGGGGACCAGGTTGCCGAAGGAGGGGTAGATCCGCTCCAGGTAGTAGTCCCGCTCGTCCTCGGGGATGTCCCGCGGCGCGCGGTCGTCGCCCTTGGCCTTCGGCACCCAGACCCGGCCGTCGTTGCGCAGCGACTCGCTCATCAGGGTCAGCTTCGACTGGTGGTCGCCGGAGACCGGGATGCAGGTCGGGTGGATCTGCGTGTAGCAGGGGTTCGCGAAGTACGCGCCCTTGCGGTGCGCCCGCCAGGTGGCGGTGACGTTGCAGCCCTTGGCGTTGGTGGAGAGGTAGAAGACGTTGCCGTAGCCGCCGGAGGCGAGCACGACCGCGTCGGCCATCTCGGTGGTGATCTCGCCGGTGACGAGGTCCCGGACGACGATGCCCCGGGCCTTGCCGTCGACGATGATCAGCTCCAGCATCTCGTGCCGGGCGTTCATCTCCACGTTGCCCAGGCCGATCTGCCGCTCCAGCGCCTGGTACGCGCCGAGCAGCAGCTGCTGGCCCGTCTGGCCCCGGGCGTAGAAGGTGCGCTGCACCTGCGCCCCACCGAACGAGCGGGTGTCCAGCAGGCCGCCGTACTCGCGGGCGAACGGGACGCCTTGGGCGACGCACTGGTCGATGATGTTGACCGAGACCTCGGCCAGCCGGTGCACGTTCGACTCGCGGGAGCGGAAGTCGCCGCCCTTGACGGTGTCGTAGAAGAGCCGGTGCACCGAGTCGCCGTCATTGCGGTAGTTCTTGGCGGCGTTGATGCCGCCCTGCGCGGCGATCGAGTGGGCCCGGCGCGGGCTGTCCTGGTAGCAGTAGGACTTCACCTGGTAGCCCTGCTCGGCCAGGGTCGCCGCGGCGGAGCCGCCGGCCAGGCCGGTGCCCACCACGATCACCGTCATCTTGCGGCGGTTAGCCGGGTTGACCAGCTTCGCCTCGAAGCGGCGGCGGTCCCAGCGGGTCTCGATCGGGCCCTCGGGAGCCTTGGTGTCGGCGAGCGGGTCGCCCTCGATGAAGAGATCCATGGTCAGGACACCAATCCGGTGAGTACGGCGAACGGGACCACCAGGTAGCCGGCGCAGAGCGCGACGGCCAGGACCAGCGCGCCGGTACGGGCGCGGCGCTCGCCCTTCGGCGACTGCTGGCCGAGGCTGCGGAACGCGCTGAAGGCGCCGTGGCGCAGGTGGAAGCCCACCGTGACGACGGCGAGGGTGTAGAAGAGCGTGACGTACCAGCGCTCCGGCGCGAAGTCGGCGACCACGTTGCCATACGGGTTGCTGGCGTCGCCTTGGGGGTTCAGGTGACCGGTGGTCAGGTCCAGGATGTGGTAGATCACGAAGAGCAGGATGATCACCCCACCCCAGCGCATCGTGCGCGCCGCGTAGCTGCCCTGGACCTTCTTGCGGTGGGCGTACTTCACCGGGCGGGCGGCGCGGGCGCGCCGGGCCAGCACGGTGGCGGCGACGATGTGCGCGACCACGGCGACCGTGAGCACGGTCCGCTGGATCCACAGGTACCAGGTGTGGGGCAGCAGCGGCGCGCCGATGTCCCGCAGCCAGTGCGCGTAGTGGTCGAACGAGGTTTCCCCCGTGAAGATCTTCAGGTTCCCCAGCATGTGCACGATGAGGAAGAGCACCAGGAGGATGCCCGTCACCGCCATGACGGCCTTCAGGCCGACGTTCGAGCGAATGGGCGACCGAGTTTTCGTGATTACCACATGACCGACGCTAGGAGCAGTTTGATCAGTCGTCCAATGCATCGACCTCGCAGTCTTGATAGCCGTAGGCTATGTAGATGCAGCTCCATCAGCTCCGGTACTTCGTCGCGGTCGCAGAAGTACGACATTTCACCCAAGCTGCCGACCTGGTAGGCATAACCCAGCCCTCGTTGAGTAAGCAAATTCACGCCCTTGAGGCCGCCCTCGGGGCCCCGCTCTTCGAACGGGTAAGGGGCAACATCGCCCTCACCACGGCCGGCGAGGTGCTGCTCCCGTTGGCCAAGCGGATCCTCGCCGACGTCGACACCGCCAGCCGTGAGGTACAGGAACTGGTCGGGCTGCGCCGGGGCCGGGTCCGCCTCGGCGCCACCCCCAGCCTGGCCACCTCACTGGCTCCGCCGGTGCTGCGCCGGTTCCGCGACGCCCACCCCACCGTCGACCTCCGGGTGGAGGAGGGCGGCTCCCAGGACCTGGTCCGCGACCTGCTCCGGGGCGACCTCGACCTGGCGCTGATCATCATGCCGTCGGCGGGCGGCGACCCCGGTCTGCGCGCCGACCCGATCCTGCGGGAGAGCCTGGTGGTTGCCTCGGTGGACCCGGTGCCGGCCACCTCGGCCACCGGGGAGCTGCGCATCACCGACCTGCGCGACCAGCCCCTGGTGATGTTCCGTGAGGGCTACGACCTGCGCGACGCCACCCTGCAGGCGTGCCGGGACGCCGGCTTCGAGCCGACCCTGTCGGTGGACGGCGGCGAGATGGACGCCGTGCTCAGCTTCGTCGAGGCCGGGCTCGGCATCGCCCTGGTTCCCGGCATCGTGGTGGCCCGTCGCCCCGGCATCCGGGTCACCCGCCTCGCCCCGCCGGGCGTGCGCCGCACCATCGCGGTGGCCCGCCGCCGGGACGTGGTGCCCACCCACGCCGGCCGCGAACTGCGTCGCATCCTGTTGGACTACGTCCACTCCGCCACCGCCTCCGACGAGCTGCCGCCCGGCGTGGAGCCGCTCTCCTAGCGCCCCTCGGCGTCGTCCATCGCCCGGTAGATCCGCTGCTCCGACACCGGGTACGGGGTGCCGAGAGCCTGGGCGAAGACGTTCACCCGCAGCTCCTCGATCATCCAGCGGATCTGCCGGACCGCCGCCGACTGCCGGCGGCTGGGCGGCAGCGCGGCCAGCATGTCCTGGTACTCCTTCTGCACCACCGCGACCCGGTCCTGCTGAGACTTGTCCCGCTGCGGGTTGCCCGCCAGCCGGTCCAGCCGGCGCTCGATCGCGGTCAGATAGCGCAGCAGGTCGGGCAGGCGGGCGTAGCCGGTCTCGGTGATGAAGCCGGCGTGCACCAGCCCGGCGAGCTGCGCTCGGATGTCGGCGAGGGCGGCCACCACGGCCAGGTTCCGGGTCGCGCCGAGCCGCTGCTCCACCGCGTACGCGGCGGCGAGCACCCGGCGGACCCGATCCATCACGTCGACGACCGTGTCCACCAGGTCGGCGCGGACCTTGTCGCGCAGCGCCGCGAAGCCCTCGGCGTCCCAGGCCGGGCCGCCCGCGTCGGCGATCAGCTTGTCGATCGCCGCGCCGGCCGCGTCCTCGATGAGCTGCTGCACCCCGCCGTGCGGGTTGCGGCTCAGCGCCAACTTCGCCTCGTTGGAGAGCCGCCCCTGAAGGAACTTCGCCGGCGACGGCACGGTCAGCCGGAGCAGCCGGCGGGTCCCCGCCCAGTGGGCGGCGGCCTGCTCGGCCTCCGAGTCGAAGACCTTCACCCCGACCGTGGTGCCCTCGTCCACCAGCGCCGGGTACGCGGTCACCGCGTACCCGGCGCGGACCTGCTCGATGGTGCGCGGCAGGGTGCCGATGCTCCACTGGGTCAGTCCGGTACGGGCCACCTCCGGCGCGGCGGCGGCGACGACCTGGCGTACCTCCTGGCGGAGCTGGCGTTGCAGGGTCGGCAGGTCCTTGCCCTCGGCGACCGGCTGGTCGTCCTCGCCGAGCACCCGGAAGGTCACCCGCAGGTGCGGCGGCAGCTTCGCCACGTCCCAGGCGTCCCGGGGAACGGTGACCCCGGTCATCCGGCGCAGCTGCCGGGTGAGCGCGTCGAGCAGCGGCTCCTCGCCGGCCGGCATCGCGGCCAGCGCCGCCCGGGCGTAGTCGGGCACCGGGACGAAGTTGCGCCGGATCGCCTTCGGCAGCGACCGGATCAGCGCGACCACCAGCTCCTCGCGCAGCCCCGGCACCTGCCAGTCGAAACTCTCGGCCGGCACCTGGTTGAGCATCGGCAGGGGGATGTCGACGGTCACCCCGTCGGTGGGGGTGCCCGGCTCGAAGCGGTAGGTCAGCGGCAGCGCCACCCCGTCGGCCCGCCACTCGTCCGGGTAGTCGGCCTCGTCCACCCCGCCGCGGCCGGCGTTGACCAGCAGCTCGCGGGTGAAGGTGAGCAGGTCGGGCCGCTCCCGGCGGGTCTTCTTCCACCAGGAGTCGAAGTGCCGGCCGGAGACCACGTCGGCGGGGATCCGCTCGTCGTAGAAGCCGAAGATCGTCTCGTCGTCGACCAGGATGTCCCGCCGCCGGGCCCGGCTCTCCAGCTCCTCGATCTCGGTCAGCAGCTTCTGGTTGTCCCGCCAGAACTGGTGGTGGGTCTGCCAGTCGCCCTCCACCAGGGCGTGCCGGATGAACAGCTCCCGGGACAGCACCGGGTCGATCCGGCCGAAGTTGACCTTGCGGGAGGTGACCAGCGGGATGCCGTACAGAGTGACCTTCTCGTAGGCCATCACCGCGGCCTGCTTCTTCTCCCAGTGCGGCTCGCTGTAGCTGCGCTTCACCAGGTGCTGCGCCAGGGGCTCGACCCACTCCGGCTCCACCCGCCCGGCCACCCGGCCCCAGAGCCGGGAGGTCTCCACCAGCTCGGCGGCCATCACCCAGCGCGGCGGCTTCCGGAACAGCGCCGAGCCGGGGAAGAGCGCGAACTTCGCCCCCCGCGCGCCCAGGTACTCGTGCTTCTGGGCGTCCTTGAGCCCGACGTGGGAGAGCAGGCCGGGCAGCAGGGACTGGTGCACCTTCGGGGTGTCGATCTCCTCCGGCAGGTCCGCGGCGGGGCCGCGCCGGCCGTCGCCGTCGCGCGCCGGTCGCCCTCCTTCCGGGGTACGCAGCACCTGGCGCAACTGGCTGACGATGTCCTGCCATTCGCGGACCCGCAGGTAGTTCAGGTATTCCGCCTTGCACATCCGGCGGAACGCGCTGGACGACAGCGCCCGCTGCTGCTCGCGCAGGTACCGCCAGAGGTTGAGGAAGGCGATGAAGTCCGACTCGGAGTCGGCGAACCGGGCGTGCGCCTGGTCGGCCTGGGCCTGCTTCTCCGCCGGCCGCTCGCGCGGGTCCTGGATGGACAGCGCTGCGGCGATCACCACCACCTCGGTCGCGCAGCCGTTGCGTTCGCCCTCCAGGACCATCCGGGCCAGCCGCGGGTCGACCGGAAGCTGGGCCAACCGCCGGCCCAGCGGGGTGAGTCGCTTCGCCGGGTCCGCCTCGGTCGGGTCGAGCGCGCCCAGCTCGTGCAGCAGGTTCACGCCGTCGGCGACGTTGCGCCGGTCCGGCGGGTCGATGAACGGGAACGCCCCGATGTCGCCCAGCCCGATCGAGGTCATCTGGAGGATGACCGAGGCCAGGTTGGTCCGCAGGATCTCCGGGTCGGTGAACTCCGGCCGGGATTCGAAGTCCTGCTCGTCGTAGAGCCGGATGCAGATGCCGTCCGAGGTACGGCCACAGCGGCCCTTGCGCTGGTTGGCCGAGGCCTGCGAGACCGGCTCGATCGGCAGCCGCTGCACCTTGAGTCGGCTCGAGTAGCGGGAGATCCGCGCGGTGCCCGGGTCCACCACGTAACTGATGCCGGGGACGGTGAGCGAGGTCTCCGCCACGTTGGTGGCGAGCACCACCCGGCGCCCGGCGTGCGGGGCGAAGACCCGGTGCTGTTCGGCGGAGGAGAGGCGGGCGTACAGCGGCAGGATCTCGGTGCCCAGCAGCGACCGCTTCTTCTGCACCAGCTTGCCCAGCGCGTCGGCGGTGTCCCGGATCTCCCGTTCGCCGCTGAGGAAGACCAGGATGTCGCCGGGGCCCTCGGCGGCCAGCTCCTCGACCGCGTCGCCGATCGCCTGGATCTGGTCGCGGACGTTCTCCTCGTCGGCGTCCTCCTCCTCGGCCTCGGTCACCTCGACCAGCGGCCGGTACCGCACCTCCACCGGGTAGGTCCGCCCGGAGACCTCGACGATCGGCGCCGGCTGTCCCTCGGCGTCGGCGAAGTGCTGGGCGAAGCGGTCGGTCTCGATGGTCGCGGAGGTGATGATCACCTTGAGGTCGGGACGGCGGGGGAGGAGCTGGCGGAGGTAACCCAGGATGAAGTCGATGTTGAGGCTGCGCTCGTGCGCCTCGTCGATGATCAGCGTGTCGTACTGACGGAGCATCCGGTCGGTCTGCAGCTCGGCCAGGAGGATGCCGTCGGTCATCAGCTTGACCAGGCTGTTCTCGCCCACCTGATCGGTGAAGCGGACCTTGTAGCCCACCACGTCGCCCAGCTCGGTGCCGAGCTCCTCGGCGATCCGGTCCGCGACCGTCCGGGCGGCGAGCCGGCGGGGCTGGGTGTGCCCGATCAGCCCGCTGATCCCGCGCCCCAGCTCCAGGCAGATCTTGGGCAGCTGGGTGGTCTTGCCGGAGCCGGTCTCGCCGGCCACGATCACCACCTGGTGGTCCCGAATCGCGGCCGAGATGTCGTCCCGGCGCTCGCTGACCGGCAACTGCGCCGGGTAGGTGATCGTCGGCACGGCGGCCCGCCGGCTCGCCAGCCGCGCCTCGGCCCGCGCCACGTCCGCGACGATCTCGGCGAGCGCCGCCTCACGGCGCTGCGGGTCGCGCAGCCTGCGGATCCCGTCCAGCCGCCGCTGGAGCCGACGCTCGTCGCGGAACATCAGAGCGGGGAGGCGGCGGTGCAGCTCGCGGACGGTGTCGGGCGCGGCGGGTACGGCTGGATTCTGCATGTCGTCGCCAAGAATAGGCAGCCGCGCGCCGAACCGCCGCCGGGTTACCGCTCGCCGGCCCCGCGGGCCCGGCTCGGCGCGCGGCCCGCGGCGCCGGAGACCACGCCCGCGCGTGCCCTCCCAGGTCGGGGCCGTTCGGCGGGCTAGAGTGGCCGCCGACCGATGTGCTGGACGGGGACGGGATGATCATGCGGGACACCGACCGGGCGCTCGTGCAGGCGGCCACCGCCGTCGCCAAGCTGCGCTGCCGCAGCGAGAACCACACCGTCGCCGCCGCCGCGCGGAGCGCCGACGGGCGGGTCTTCACCGGCGTGAACGTCTACCACTTCACCGGTGGTCCGTGCGCCGAGCTGGTGGCGATCGGTGCCGCGGCCACCCAGGGGGTGACCGAGCTGGAGACCATCGTCGCGGTGGGGGACCGGGGCCGCGGCGTCATCCCGCCCTGCGGCCGCTGCCGCCAGGTGCTGCTCGACTACTTCCCGTCAATCAAGGTGATCGTCGGGCCGGCGGACGAGCTGCGCGCGGTTCCGGTGGCCGACCTGCTGCCCGAGACGTACGTCTGGGCCGACCAGCAGGTGGAGCTGGCCACGGTGCCGCGGACCGGGGTCTGGCCGATGCCCGTGGTGCCCGGCAGCCGCCCCGCCGCCGAGGACTGACCGCGTCAGTCCCCCGACGCCGCCTCCAGCATGGAGCGGGGAACCGGCACCTGCTCGAAGCGCACGTTGCCCTCCGGCACCATCCAGCTCATCACCTGCGCGACCAGCCGCCCGGCCCGGACGGCCGGGTCGTTGGCGTACAGCTCGCGGGCCATCTCCGGGTCCACCGAGAGCACGGCGAAGCCGCGCAGCCGCTCGTCCTCGCCGAGGAACGGGCCGGCGGCGAGGAGCGCGCCCTGTTCCGCGAGGCCAGCCTGGTGCGCCAGGTGGGCGTTCTGCAGGCGGTCGATCGCATCCAGCGGCAGCTCGGGCGGGTCCGTCGGGCGGACCAGGAGGACGACGGTGTGCTGGTCGAATCGCATACCGCCAGCCTAGGGGGCGAAAACGCCCGGATCGGCGGCTTGCGTCCGGTAATGGCCCCGTCCGGGGTGGATCCCGGGCCCGGGTCCCGGCCCGACCGGCCGCGACAACGCCCCATCGACGAATCCGAGTTAGGCCCGCCTAACCGCCTCGGCTAAGGTAAGGCGATCCTAAGCCGAAAGGGCGGAGAACTGCCGTGACCACCGTCGCCACCCCAGCCGAGCGGGCCGTCGTACCGGGCCGGCGGCGCGCCGGCCGCCGGACGGTGGTCACCGCGGCGGCGGCGCTGCTGCTGGTCGTGGCCCTGCTGGCCAGCCTCGCCCTGGGCAGCCGCCCGCTCGCCGTCGACCAGGTGTGGCAGGCGCTCACCGCCCCGGACGCCGGTGAGGCCACCACGATCGTCCGGGAGTTGCGGCTGCCGCGTACCGCCCTGGGGCTGGCCGTCGGGGTGGCGCTCGCCGTCGCCGGGGTGCTCTTCCAGGCCCTCACCCGCAACCCCCTCGCCGAACCGCGGATCCTCGGCATCAGCGCCGGCGCCTCGTTCGGCGTGGTCCTCGCCATCGCGGTCTTCGGCGTCGGCAGCCTCGCCGGATACGTCTGGTTCGGCATCGCCGGCGCACTCGCCGCCGGCGTGCTCGTCCTCGCCGTGGCCGGGGGGACCCGCGAGGGCGCCAGCCCGGTCACGCTCGCGCTGATCGGCGCGGCCCTCGACGCCAGCCTCGCCGCCGCGGTGTACGCCCTGCTCAGCATCGACGCGCGCACCTTCGAGGAGTACCGCTTCTGGGTGGTCGGGGGACTCACCGGCCGGGACGTCGGCGTCGCCGCGCAGGTGCTCCCGTTCGTCCTCGCCGGGCTGGCGCTGGCCGTGCTGGTCGCCCGGGGCCTGGACGCGCTCGCCCTCGGCGACGACGTCGCCCGCGGCCTCGGTCACCGGGTCGGTTTGGTCCGCCTCGGCGGCGGCGCGGCCGCCGTGCTGCTCACCGGCGCCGCCGTGGCCGCCGCCGGACCGATCGCCTTCGTCGGGCTCGCCGTGCCGCACCTGGCCCGGGCCCTGGTCGGTGCCGACCACCGGTGGACGCTGGCGGTCTCCGCCCTGCTCGGGCCCGCCCTGCTGCTCGCCGCCGACGTCGTCGGCCGCCTGGTCGCCCCGCCCGGCGAGGTGCCGGCCGGGATCATCACCGCGCTGATCGGCGCCCCCCTGCTGGCGTACCTGGTCCGCCGGGCGAAGGTGGTGACCGCGTGACCGCCGTTCAGTCGCCCCGCCCGACGTACGCCGGCCTGCCCGGTCGGACGCTGCTGCGGCTCGGGCCGGCCAGCGTGCAGGTGCGCCGCCGGGCGGTGCTCGTCGCCGCGGTGACGGCCGTGCTGCTCGCCGCCGCCGTGGTGCTCAGCCTCTCCCTCGGCACCCCGTACGTCGCCCCGGCCGACGTGCTCCGCTCGCTGTCCGGCGCCGGCACCCCGTACGACCTGGTGGTACGCGACCTGCGGCTGCCCCGGATCGTGCTGGCGGCGGTGGCCGGGGCGGCCTTCGGGATCGCCGGCACGCTCATCCAGAGCGTGGCCCGCAACCCGCTCGCGAGCCCGGACGTCATCGGCATCACCCAGGGCGCCGGCCTGGCCGCCACCATTGCGATCACCACCGGCGCCGCCGCCGTCGTGGTCGCCCCCGCGGCGCTGGTCGGCGGGCTGGGTGCCGCGCTGCTGCTGCTCGTCCTCGGCGCCCGGCACGGGCTGGCCGCCCAACGCTTCGTGCTGGCCGGGGTGGCCGTCGCGTTCGCCCTGCGGGCGCTGACCGAGGTGGTCATGCTCTCCGCCGACCCGATCGACGGGCTGCGCGCGCAGATCTGGCTGATCGGCACCCTGGCCGGCCGGGGCTGGTCCGAGACGCTCTGGATCGCGCTCACCCTCGCCGCCCTGCTGCCCGTGCTGGCCTGGGCCGGCTGGGCGCTCAACGGCACCGCACTGGACGACGACACCGCCCGGGGGATCGGACTGCGCCCGGTCGCCCGGCGGGTCGGCCTGGCCGCCACCGGCGTGGTGGTCGCCGCCACCGTCACCGCCCAGGTCGGCGCGGTCGACTTCGTCGCGCTGGTCGCCCCGCAGGTGGCCCGCCGGCTGGTCCGCGCCGAGCGACCCCCGCTGGTCTGCGCCGCTCTGGTCGGTGCGCTTCTGCTGGTCCTGGCCGACCTGGCCGGCCGGCGGCTGTTCGCCCCCACCCAGCTGCCGGCGGGCGTGCTCACCGCGGCCATCGGTGGGCCGTACCTGATGTTCCTGCTGGTCCGACGTCGGCGGAGGTCCGCGTGAACCGCACCCCTGACACCCGAGGCGCGATGCTCTCGACCCGCGACCTGACGGTCGGCTACGACGAGCGGACGGTGCTGGACTCCCTCGACGTGGACCTGCCCGCCGACGCGTTCACCGTCATCGTCGGGCCGAACGCCTGCGGCAAGTCCACCCTGCTGCGCACCATGGCCCGGCTGCTCGCCCCGCGCCACGGCACCGTGCTGCTCGACGGGACCGCCATCCGCGACCTGCCCACCCGGGAGGTGGCCCGCCGCCTCGGCGTGCTGCCGCAGAGCCCGCTGGTGCCGGAGGGGGTCACCGTGGCCGACCTGGTCGGCCGGGGACGGCAGCCGTACCAGCGGTGGTGGCGGCAGTGGTCGGAGCAGGACTCCGCCGCCGTCGACCGGGCGATGGCCCAGGCCGACGTCGCCGGCCTGGCCGACCGTCCGGTGGACACCCTCTCCGGCGGGCAGCGGCAGCGGGTCTGGATCGCGATGACCCTGGCCCAGGACACCGAGGCGCTGTTGCTCGACGAGCCGACCACCTTCCTCGACCTGGCCCACCAGGTGGAGGTGCTGGACCTGCTGCACCGGCTGCGCGCCGAACGCGGCCGGACCGTGGTCGCCGTGCTGCACGACCTCAACCAGGCCGCCCGGTACGCCGACCACCTCATCGCCATGCGCGAGGGCCGGGTGGTGGCCGCCGGCCCGCCGCGCGAGATCCTCACCGCCGACCTGGTGCGCGACGTCTTCGGGCTCGACTGCGTGGTCGTGCCCTGCCCGGTGACCGGAGCGCCGCTCGTGGTGCCCGGCCTCACCGCCCCCTCGCTGGCCCGCCGTGCGGGCACCGTCGACGCGGCGCCGCCCGTCGACGCGGCGCCCGGCGTGGACTCCGCGCCGGGCGCCGGCTCGGCTCCCGGGGTGGCCGACCCGGCCCGCCCCGCCCCGGCGGACCCGACCGTTCCGGCGGTCCGCCCCCACGCCGACGACGCGGGCGACCCGCGCGTCGGCTCGTACCCCTCGAAAGGACACTGATGCGTCGTCTCGCTGCCGCCCTCACCGCGGCCCTGGCTCTCGGCGTCGGCCTTACCGCCTGTGGCGAGAGCGACCCGGCTCCCGGCGCCGCCACCGGGGAGACCCGGGAGATCACCCACGCCATGGGCACCACGAAGGTGCCGGCCGACCCGAAGCGGGTGGTCGTCCTCGACACCGACAAGATCGACACGGCGCTCTCGCTGGGCGTGACGCCGGTCGGCGCGGCGACCGCCGGTGAGGCGAAGAGCTGGCCGACCTACTTCGGTGCGGAGAAGCTGGCCGGCATCAAGGAGGTCGGGGTGCTCACCGAGCCCGACCTGGAGGCGATCACGGCGCTCAAGCCGGACCTCATCCTCGGCAGCAAGTTCCGCCAGGAGAAGTTCTACGACGAACTCACCGCCATCGCCCCGACCGTCTTCACCGAGAAGGTCGGCATCACCTGGAAGGAGAACCTCCTCCTCGACGGCAAGGCCCTGGGCAAGGAGCAGCAGGCAAAGGACCTGCTCGCCACCTACGAGAAGCGGGCGAAGGACTTCGGCGCGAAGCTCGGCGACGCCGCCTCGCGGGAAATCTCCATCGTGCGCTTCATCCCGGGCAACATCCGGGTGTACGGCCCGGACTCGTTCTCCGGCATCGTCGTCGGCGACACCGGCCTGGGCCGGCCCGCGCGGCAGCGCCTCGACGGCAAGGAGGACAAGCGCTTCGACCTGGTCAGCCCGGAGCGGATCAACGAGGTCGACGGTGACGTCATCTTCGTGACCGCGTACGGCGAGAAGGCCGCCGCCGAGCAGGCCAAGGTCACCGGTGGCACCCTCTGGCAGGGCCTGTCCGCGGTCAAGGCCGGCAAGGCCCACGTCGTCTCCGACGAGGTCTGGATGACCGGCATCGGCGTCGGTGCCGCCAACAAGATCCTCGACGACCTGGCGAAGTACCTCACCGCCGCCTGACCCCCCACCGCCGCGCGCCCGCCGCGCACCGCGCGCACTTTCAGAGAAAGAGTGGCTATCCGACGAGTCGGATAGCCACTCTTTCTCTGCATTTGCGGCCGCCAGGGTGGGGCGGGGCTGAGTCACGACGCGCCGGGCGGGCGCAGCATCTATTTGAGTGAAGTTAGGTTAGGGTAACCTAACTTCACTCGATCAACTCGGGACCGCTGGGGACGCCGTACGTCGCCCCGTCCGCCCCGCAGTGTCCACTCTCGACCACTGAGGACTGCCATGAGTCTGCCCGGAGCAACCGTTCAGGCCCTCCCGACCGGAGCCGTCCCCGGCCCGGCGGCCACCGAGCGGGCCCACCTGTTCACCGCCGGTTCCGTCGCGCACTACCGCCGGGTGCTGGCCGACGGGATCGACCGGGTGGCCGACCGGGTGGCCGCCACGGACCGCCCCTTCACCGGCGCCACACCGCAGGACCTCGCACCCCGGATCGCCGGCATCGACCTGGACCGGCCGCTCGGCGACGCCGGGGCGGCGCTCGACGAACTCCACGACGTCTACCTGCGCGACGCGGTCTACTTCCACCACCCGCGCTACCTGGCGCACCTGAACTGCCCGGTGGTGATCCCGGCGCTGCTCGGGGAGGCGGTGCTCAGCGCGGTCAACTCCTCGATGGACACCTGGGACCAGAGTGCCGGCGGCACCCTGATCGAGCGTCGACTCATCGACTGGACGGTCGACCGGATCGGCCTGGGGCCCGCCGCGGACGGCGTCTTCAGCAGCGGCGGTACCCAGTCGAACCTGCAGGCGATGCTGTTGGCGCGGGAGGAGGCGCTCGCCCGGGCCGGCATCGGTCAGTCCCGTCCGGAGACGTTGTCCGGGCTGCGGATCCTGACCTCGGCGGCCGGCCACTTCAGCGTGCAGAAGGCGGCGAAGCTGCTCGGCCTCGGCCCGGAGGCGGTGATCACCGTGGGCACCGACGCCGACCGCCGGATGCGCACCGACGAACTGGCCCGGGAGATCGACCGCTGCCGGCGCGCCGGGCTGCGGGTGATGGCCGTGGTGGCCACTGCCGGCACCACCGACTTCGGCAGCATCGACCCGCTGCCGGCGATCGCCGACAGCTGCGCGGTGGCCGGTGTCTGGCTGCACGTCGACGCGGCGTACGGCTGCGGGCTGCTGGTCTCGCCGACCCGCCGGCACCTGCTCGACGGCATCGAGCGGGCCGACTCGGTGACCGTGGACTACCACAAGTCGTTCTTCCAGCCGGTCAGCTCCAGCGCGCTGGTGGTACGCGACCGCCGGGTGCTGCGGCACGCCACCTGGCACGCCGACTACCTCAACCCGGCCCGCGCGGTCGAGCAGCGGATCCCCAACCAGGTCGACAAGAGCCTCCAGACCACCCGCCGCTTCGACGCGCTGAAGCTCTGGCTGACCCTGCGCATCATGGGGCCGAACGCGGTCGGGGCGCTCTTCGACGAGGTCGTCGACCGGGCCGACGCCGCCTGGCAGCTGCTCACCGAGGACCCCCGCTTCGAGGTGGTGACCCGGTCCCCGCTCAGCACGGTGGTCTTCCGCTACCTGCCGACCGGGCCCGGGCGGCAACTGGTGGACGAGGCCAACCTGTACGCCCGCGAGGCGCTGGCGACCTCCGGCGCGGCCCTCGTCGCGGGGACCACCGTGGACGGCGCCCACCACCTGAAGCTCACCCTGCTCAACCCGGAGACGACCGAGGACGACATCGCCCACGTCCTCGATCTCCTCGCCGAACACGCCGGTTGGTACGTGCGTACCCGCACGGCCGGCGAGCTGTCCTGCCCGGTCGGCTGACCAGCGAACTGGAGGATCCCATGTCGACCCACGACTTCATCGCCGTCGGACTGGGCCCGTACAACCTCGGCCTGGCCTGCCTGGCCGAGCCGATCGGCGACCTCGACGGCCTCTTCCTAGAGGCGCGCGACGAGTTCGCCTGGCATCCCGGCATGCTGCTGGAGTCGGCCCGCCTGCAGACCCCGTTCCTCGCCGACCTGGTCACCCTGGCCGACCCCACCTCGCCGTACTCCTTCCTCAACTACCTCAAGGAGTCCGGGCGGCTGTACCCGTTCTACATCCGGGAGAGCTTCTTCCCGCTGCGCAACGAGTATCACGCCTACTGCCGGTGGGCGGCGGCGAAGCTTTCCAGCGTCCGCTTCGGCCACGAGGTCACCTCGATCGAGTACGACCCGGCCGACGAGCGGTACGTGGTGCACGCCACCGTCGCGGGCGAGCGGGTGAGCCACCGGGCCCGGCAGTTGGTGCTCGGCACCGGCACCCCGCCCGACCTGCCCGACGCGTGCCGGGAGCTCGGTGGCGACGCCATCCACAACTCCCGGTACCTGGACCACCGGGCGGCGCTGCGGGCCAAGCGGAGCGTCACCGTCGTCGGCAGCGGGCAGAGCGCGGGGGAGATCTACCACGACCTGCTCGCGGACATCGACACCCACGGCTACCAGCTCAACTGGGTGACCCGCTCACCGCGGTTCTTCCCGCTGGAGTACACCAAGCTCACCCTGGAGATGACCTCGCCGGACTACGTGGACCACTTCCACGCCCTGCCGGAGGCGACCCGCTACCGGCTGGAGGCGGAACAAAAGGGCCTGTTCAAGGGCATCAACGCCGACCTGATCAACGACATCTTCGACCTGCTCTACGCGCACAGCCTGGCCGGCCCGGTGCCCTCCCGGCTGATGACCAACACGGTGCTGACCGCGGCCAGCCACGACGCGGCGAGCGGGACCTACACGCTCGGCCTGCGCAACGTGGAGCAGGGCCGCGACTTCACGCTGACCACCGAGGGGCTGGTGCTGGCCACCGGCTACCGCTACCGGGTGCCCGAGTTCCTGGCGCCGATCCGCGACCGGCTCCGCTGGGACGCCCACGGCCGCTACGACGTCGCCCGCAACTACAGCATCGACCACACCGGTCGCGGTGTCTTCCTCCAGAACGCCGGCACCCACACGCACAGCATCACCTCGCCGGACCTGGGCATGGGCGCGTACCGCAACTCCTGGATCATCCGGGAGCTGACCGGGCGTGAGCACTACCCGATCGAGCGGCGGATCGCCTTCCAGGAGTTCGGTGCGCCGGTGGCGGTGCCGGCGTGAGCGCGCGGTGTGAGCCGGTTCGGCGAGCCGCGCGGCCGCGTACCGGAGACGGCGCGGCGACGGTGTACCGCCGGGTGGACGACCGGCTCGGCGAGTTCGCCCTGCGTACCCTCGACCCGGACGGCGACGCGGCGCTGCTGCGCGGCTGGGTCACCGATCCCAAGGCCGCGTTCTGGCTGATGCAGGACGCCGACGAGGCCGCGGTGGCGCGGGAGTACCGGCGGATCGCCGCGCACCCGCACCACGACGCGTACCTCGGTTCGTGGCGGGGGTGGCCGGCCTTCCTCGCCGAGCGGTACGACCCGGCCCACGTCGAGCTCGTCGGCCGGTACGCCGCTGTCGACGGCGACGTGGGCATGCATTTCCTCTGCGCGCCCACCGACACCCCCGTGTCCGGCTTCACCCGGGCGGTGCTCACCACGGTCATGGCGTGGCTCTTCGCCGACCCCGCCACCCGCCGGGTGGTCGTCGAACCCGACGTGCGCAACACCGCGGTGCACGCGCTCAACGCGGCCGTCGGCTTCACCGTCGTCGGCCCGATCACCCTGCCCGAGAAGACGGCCCTGCTCAGCGTCTGCACCCGCGAGAAGTTCCAGACCGCCACCGAAGGAGCCGTACCCGCGTGAACCCCGCCGCCCCCGTGGACCCCGCCGCGTCCGTGGACCACCTGACCCCGCGGCACTGGGCCGAGGCCAACCGACTGCTGGTCCGCAAGGCGCTCGCGGAGTTCGCCCACGAACGACTGATCACCCCCGAGCCGGTGGGCGCGGACCGCTACCTGGTGCGCGGCGACGACGGCACGGTGGAGTACCGCTTCGCCGCCCGGGTGCTGGCCCTGGCCCACTGGCAGATCGACCCGGCCAGCATCACCCGGCACGCGGGTAGGCGGGAGCTGCCGCTGGACGCCGTGGACCTCTGCCTCGAGCTGCGTGGCGCGCTCGGGCTCACCGACGCGGTCCTGCCGGTCTACCTGGAGGAGATCACCGCCACGCTGGCCGGCGCCGCGTACAAGCTCGGCCGGCCGGAGCTGCCCGCGGCCGACCTGGTCCGGGCGGACTTCCAGGTCATCGAGACCCAGATGACCGAGGGCCACCCGTGCTTCGTGGCGAACAACGGCCGGCTCGGTTTCGGGGTGCACGAGTACCACCGCTACGCCCGGCCGGTCCGGCTGGTCTGGCTGGCCGCCCACCGCGACCACACCACCTTCACCTGCGCCGCGGACCTGGACTACGACACCCTCGTCCGGGCCGAGCTGGGCGACGAGGTGCTCGCCGGCTTCGCCGGGACGCTCACCGGGCTCGGTCTGGACCCGGCGGACTACCTGCTCCTGCCGGTGCACCCGTGGCAGTGGTGGAACAAGCTGGCGGTCACCTTCGCCGGCGAGGTCGCCCGGCGCCGCCTGGTGCCGCTGGGCGAGGGACCGGACGAGTACCTGGCCCAGCAGTCGATCCGGACCTTCTTCAACGTCACCGCCCCGACCAGGCACTACGTGAAGACGGCCCTGTCGGTGCTCAACATGGGCTTCATGCGCGGGCTCTCCGCCGCGTACATGGAGCACACCCCGGCCATCAACGACTGGCTCGCCGGCCTGGTGGCCGGCGATCCGGTGTTCCGGCGGGCCGGGCTGTCGATCATCCGGGAGCGGGCCGCGATCGGCTACCGCCACCGACAGTACGAGGCCGCGACCGACCGGTACTCCCCGTACCGCAGGATGCTCGCCGCGCTCTGGCGGGAGAGCCCGGTCGCCGGGCTGGAGCCGGGCCGGCGACCGGCCACCATGGCCTCGCTGCTGCACGTCGACCGCGCGGGCCGCTCGGTCGCCGGCGTGCTGATCGCCGAGTCCGGGCTCGCGCCGGCGGTCTGGCTGCGCCGCTACCTCGACGCCTACCTCGTCCCGCTGCTGCACAGCCTCTACGCGTACGACCTGGTCTTCATGCCGCACGGGGAGAACGTCATCCTCGTCCTGCACGCCGGAGTGGTGGAACGGGTGATCTTCAAGGACATCGCGGAGGAGATCGCGGTGCTCGACCCGGACGCCGACCTGCCCCCGCCGGTGCGCCGGATCCGGGTCGCCGTCCCGGACGAGGAGAAGATCCTGTCGATCTTCACCGATGTCCTGGACTGCTTCCTCCGCCATCTCAACGCCATCCTGGTCACCGAGGGCGTCCTCGCCGAGGAGACGTTCTGGCGCACCGTGGCCGAGTGCGCGTCGGACTACCACGACAGCGTCCCGCAACTGGCCGACCGGGTGCGCCGGCACGACCTGTTCGCCGCGGAGTTCCCGCTCTCCTGCCTGAACCGGCTGCAACTGCGCAACAACCAGCAGATGGTCGACCTGGCCGATCCGTCGGCCGCGTTGCAGTTCGCCGGCACCCTGGCCAATCCGCTCGCCCGCTTCGCCCCGCGGCCGTGAACGCGGCCGCTCCGCCCGCCGGCGCGGTACGGGCCGGACGCGCCGGTGGACCCGGCGGCCCGTCCGAACCCGTGCACCCACCCTTGGTCGTCGCGGCGGCGGTGGAGCGGCCCCGGACGGGACCGGCGGGTCAGGCGGCGGTGGACCAGATGGCGCGGAAGGCGGCGGCCTCGCCGGCCAGCCACTGCTCGACCTGGTCGGGCTTGACCGTGTCGGGCATGCGGTGGGTTGTGCCGCGGCGGACGTCGACCAGGACCGGTTCGGCGTGCGGGAGGACGGCGTCCATGTGCCGGGCCATCAGGTGCAGGGTGGCCAGGGCCGCCTCCTCGCTGGGCGGGGCCTCGTCGAAGTGCAGGCGGACCGCCTCGGCGCGACCGTCGGGGTACCGGACGCCGAAGTGGGGGTTGATCTTGACGGGCAGGTCACCGAGCATGGCGAGGGCGTCGCGGGTCTGGGCGAGGTCGACGCCAGCCGGCTCGCCCAGCGACTCCAGCCAGGTCGTCGCGCCGGGGACGAGGGCCTGGTAGAGCGGGCGCCAGCGGGGCTTGACCAGATCGGCCACCTGGGCGAGGTGCGTGCCGCCGGTGTGGAACGCGATGTCGGCCTTGAGCGCCTTGACGAACTGCCCGTGCGGGTTGAAGCCGGAGCGGCTGGCCCGCTGCTTGCGCAGGCCCCCGACGAAGGTGGCCTTGGTCGGCCCGGTGCGGTCGACGTACCGGGTGAAGCCGAGGAGGGTGGCGTACGGCGTGAGGGGGGTGGAGATGGGCGCGGTCACGAGCATCCTCCCAGGTCAGGAACTCGATTAGTACATACATTCTAATCGACAGGTCTGACATCGCCCAGGGAACAAAAGGGGCCGTCCGGACGCACCGGACGGCCCCTCGAAGCGAAAATCTACAGCTGGCCCACGTCGGTGATCCGGATGACCGCGGCGCCCACCTCGTCGGAGGCAGCCAGGTCGACCTCGGCGCTGATGCCCCAGTCGTGATCGCCCTCCGGGTCGTCCAGGACCTGCCGCACGGTCCACCGCTCCCGGCCCTGCTCGATCATGAGCAGCGCCGGCCCGCGCGCGTCCGGGCCGACCCCGATTCCGTCGTACGACTCGAAGTACGGCTCCAGCGCGTCCGCCCACGCGTCGGCGTCCCAGCCGTCCGCCGCGTCGAGCTCCCCGAGCAGGTCCCAGCGGCGCAGCGCGGCCAGCTCGACCCGGCGGAAGAGGGCGTTGCGCACCAGCACCCGGAAGGCCCGGGCGTTGCGGGTGACCGCCGGCGGCCGATCGTCCAGGGCGGCGTGGGCCTGGGCCACCTCCGCGACGTCGGACGGGTTGCGCAGCCGCTCCCACTCGTCGATCAGGCTGGAGTCGACCTGGCGGACCAGCTCGCCCAGCCACTCGATGAGGTCGACCAGCTCCTCGGTCTTGGCGTCCTCCGGGACGGTCTGCCGCAGCGTCTTGTACGCGTCCGCGAGGTAGCGCAGGACCAGGCCCTCGGAGCGGGACAGCCCGTAGAAGCTGACGTACTCGGTGAAGGTCATCGCCCGCTCGTACATGTCCCGGACGACGGACTTGGGGGAAAGCTGGTGGTCGGCGACCCAGGGATGCCCCCGCCGGTACATCTCGTACGCGCCGTCCAGCAGCTCCGCCAGGGGCTTGGGCCAGGTCACCTCGTCGAGCAGCTCCAGGCGGGCCTCGTACTCGATGCCCTCGGCCTTCATCGCGGCGACCGCCTCGCCGCGCGCCTTGAACTGCTGCGCGGAGAGCACCTGGCGCGGGTCGTCGAGGATCGACTCGATCACCGAGAGCACGTCCAGGGCGTAGGACGGGGACTCCTGGTCCAGCAGCTCGATCGTCGCCAGGGCGAGGGGGGAGAGCGGCTGGTTGAGGGCGAAGTCGAGCTGGAGGTCGACGGTGAGCCGGACCCGCCGGCCGGTCTCGTCGGGCTCGGCGAGCTGTTCGACCACCCCGCCGGCCTTGAGCGCACGGTAGATGGCGATGGCCCGGCGGATGTGCCGGCGCTGGGCGGCGGCGTCCTCGTGGTTGTCGGTGAGCAGGTGCCGCATCGAGGCGAACGCGTCGCCGGGACGGCCGATCACGTTGAGCAGCATCGAGTGGCTGACCTGGAAGCTGGAGGTCAGCGGCTCCGGCTCGGCCTCGACCAGGCGCTGGAAGGTCGGCTCGCCCCAGCCGATCGAGCCCTCCGGCGGCTTCTTCTTGACCACCTTGCGGCGCTTCTTCGGGTCGTCGCCGGCCTTCGCGAGGGCCTTGAAGTTCTCGATGACGTGCTCGGGGGCCTGCACCACGACCCGGCCGAGGGTGTCGAAGCCGGCCCGGCCGGCCCGGCCGGCGATCTGGTGGAACTCGCGGGCCTTGAGCAGCCGGGTGCGGACCCCGTCGTACTTGGACAGGCCGGTGAAGAGCACGGTGCGGATCGGCACGTTGATGCCGACGCCCAGGGTGTCGGTGCCGCAGATGACCTTGAGCAATCCGGCCTGGGCGAGGGTCTCCACCAGGCGGCGGTACTTGGGCAGCATGCCGGCGTGGTGCACGCCGATGCCGTGCCGGACCAGCCGGGACAGGGTCTTGCCGAAGCCGGAGGTGAACCGGAAGTTCCCGATCGCCTGGGCGATCATGTCTTTCTCGGCGCGGGTGCAGACGTTGACGCTCATCAGCGCCTGCGCGCGTTCCAGCGCGGCGGCCTGGGTGAAGTGCACGACGTACACCGGGGCCTGCTTGGTCTGGAGCAGCTCCTCCAGGGTCTCGTGCAGCGGGGTCATCGCGTACGAGAACAGCAGCGGGACCGGCCGCTCGGCCGAGCGGACGACGGCGGTCGGCCGGCCGGTACGCCGGGTCAGGTCGTCGACGAACCGGGTGGTGTCGCCGAGCGTGGCGGACATCAGCACGAACTGCGCCTGCGGCAGCTCGATGATCGGCACCTGCCAGGCCCAGCCCCGGTCCGGTTCGGCGTAGAAGTGGAACTCGTCCATGATCACCTGGCCGACGTCGGCCAGGGCGCCCTCGCGCAGCGCCAGGTTGGCCAGGATCTCCGCGGTGCAGCAGATGATCGGGGCGTCGGCGTTGACGCTGGCGTCACCGGTGAGCATGCCGACGTTCTCGGCGCCGAAGACCTCGCAGAGGGCGAAGAACTTCTCCGAGACCAGCGCCTTGATCGGCGCGGTGTAGAAGGTGGTCCGGCTGTCGGCCAGGGCGGCGAAGTGGGCGGCGATCGCGACCAGGCTCTTGCCCGAGCCGGTCGGCGTGTTCATGATCACGTTCGCGCCGGAGACGATCTCGATGACCGCCTCCTCCTGGTGGGGGTAGAGGTCGAGGCCGCGCTCCTTCGCCCAGCCGGCGAACGCGTCGAAGAGGGTGTCGGGGTCGGCGCGTCGAGGCAGCGCGGCAGTGAGCGTCATAGCGCCCCCCATGGTGCCCGGATCATGGGCCCCCGCGCCAACCGGCCTCCGCACCCGTCCACCCCCTCTCGCCCACTTTCAGAGAAAGAGTGGCTATTCCCCGCCGGACAGCCCTGCCTTCTCGGAAAGGGCGGGTGGGTGGGGGAGGGGTCAGGGGCGGCGGTGGTGGATCAGGTCGAAGATGGGGCGGTCGGCGGTGAGGGCGCGGCGCTCGA
Source organism: Micromonospora coerulea (assembly GCF_016598485.1). Taxonomy (GTDB): domain Bacteria; phylum Actinomycetota; class Actinomycetes; order Mycobacteriales; family Micromonosporaceae; genus Micromonospora; species Micromonospora coerulea. Next base: position 22,898 of record NZ_JAEMUW010000007.1, read on the forward strand.
ACTTCGTGACCGGGCGGTGCGCGGGGCGGGGGGCGAAGCCGTCGTGCGGGTCGACCAGTTCCGGGTCGGCGATCAGCGTCTCCCGCATCGACTCGGCGTACTCGGCCCAGTCGGTGGCGCAGTGCAGCGTTCCGCCGGGGGCCAGCCGGGAGCGCAGCAGCGCCACGTGGGCCGGCTGGATCAGCCGCCGCTTGTGGTGCCGGGCCTTCGGCCACGGGTCGGGGAAGAAGGCGTGCACCGCGTCCAGTGAGCCCTGCGGCAGTGCCCGGACCAGATCCAGCGCGTCGCCCCGGGCCACCCGGACGTTGTCCAGCCTGTGCCGTTGCACCAGGTCGAGGAGGTTCGCGATGCCCGGCGTGTGCACCTCAACCGCCAGATAGTGTCGGTCCGGGTCGGCCGCTGCCATCGCGGCGGTCGCGTCGCCCATGCCGGAACCGATCTCCAGCACCAGGGGCGCCGGCCGGCCGAACAGCGCCACCGGATCGCACGGCCCGTCGAGGTCGGCGATCTCCAGGCCGTACGCCGGCCAGAGCCGGGTCAGCGCGTCGCGCTGCCGGTCGCTCATCCGGCCCCGGCGGGGGTGGAAGGTGCGGATCCGGGCGACGTGCGCCGGTGCGGCGGCGGGATTCTGGTGGGTGGAGGTCACAGCGATCCGAGCGTACGCGACGGTTGCCGCGTATCGGATGTGATGTACGCCCGAGGGTGAGACGATTCATCCCGTACGGCAGGACGGGCGGACCGCTGCCCGGTACCGCCCTACGGCGCCGGGAGGGCTCATGGTGTCAGTCACGCACCACGCGGCGCTGGTGGTCGCAGCCACCGCGCTCGCCGCCCCGCTGGTCGGGGCGGTTCCCGCACTGGCCGGTCCGGTGCCGGTCGCCGGGCCGGCGTCCGGCCAACCGGGGTCGGGACAGCCGCGGCCGGAAGACATGATCTTCGTGGAGGTCACCCCGAGCACCGTGGAACCCGGCTTCCTGGTCGGCATCCGGGCGAGCTGCCGGGACAACTCGGTGCCGGCCACCGTGGTCTCGGACGCCTTCGGCCGGGTGCAGGTGCAGCCGCAGCGCGGGCTGCTGACCGCCTCGCCGATGGTCAAGGAGCGCACCCGGCCCGGCAACTACCGGGTCAAGCTGGACTGCCCGAGCGGGCAGACCGCCTCGACGATGCTCCAGGTGGTCAAGCGGGTCGAGCCGAGCCGGGGCCCGGCGACCGGCTTCGGCGGCACGGCCGGCGGGATCGGCCTCGGCGGCCTGTTGGTGCCGGTGGGGCTGGCCCTGACCCTGGCCGGGGCGACCGTCGGCGTGGTGGCCGCGCGCCGGCCCCGCACGATCCGTGGCGCCGCCCGCCGCTGAGCACCATGACGACCTCGCATCCCGCCCCGCAGCCGGCCAGCCGGCCGGCGCCGCGCGACCGCCGTACGGGGCGCAGCCCCTGGTCCGCGCCGCTGGCCGTGGTGCTGGTCCTGGTCGGGGTATTCGCCACCGGGGCGGGGCTCGGGCGCACGGCCGGGCCGTTCGACTGGGCCGCCGACGGCGCGCGCCCGGCGGCGAGCGACGGGCAGCCGGCGGGCCGGCTGCCGGCGAGCCGCCCGGTGCGCCTGTCGGTGCCGGCGATCAAGGTCAGCGCGCCGGTGACCCCGGTCGGGCAGGCGAAGGACGGCTCGATCGACGTGCCGCCGCTGACCAAACACCACCAGACCGGCTGGTACGACCGGGGCCCGACCCCGGGGGAGCCGGGCCGGGCGATCATCGTCGGGCACGTGGACACCAAGCGCGGCCCGGCGGTCTTCTACGACCTCGGCAAGCTCAAGCCCGGCGACCGGATCGAGGTGACCCGGTCGGACCGGAGCGTGGTGACCTTCAAGGTCGACACGGTCGAGCACTTCGACAAGGCCGACCTGCCGGCCGACCGGGTGTACGGCGACGACGGTCCGCCCGGCCTGCGCCTGATCACCTGCGGTGGGGAGTGGCTGGGTGGCGGGACCGGCTACGCGGACAACGTGATCGCGTTCGCCTCGTTGGTCGACTCCCGGGGGCCCTGAGCGGGCTCAGCCCTTGCCGGTCACCTGCTGGACCACCTCGAACTCCAGCAGCGTCGCGCCGCTGGCGACCGGCCGGCGCGGCTCGCCGCCCTCGCCGCCCGCGTGCGCGGCCCGGGACGGCCCCGCCGCCCACGCCTGGTACGCCTCCTCGGTCTCCCACCGGGTGTAGACGAAGTAGCGGTTCTCCCCGGCGACCGGGCGGAGCAGCTCGAAGCCGAGGAAGCCGGGAGAGTTCTCCACCGCGCCGGCCCGGGCCGCGAACCGCTTCTCCAGCTCCGCGCCGGCGCCGGGCGGAACGTCGATCGCGTTGATCTTCACGACTGCCATGGCTTTACCCTAACCACGCGCCCGCGGGCCGGGCCGCCCGACTCAGAACGGCTCGACGGTCGGCACCAGATCGGCGTCGACCACGATCGGGGCGTGGTCGGAGGGGCCCTTGCCCTTGCGGGCCTCCCGGTCGACGTACGCGGCGCGGACGGTGCGGGCGAACGGCGCGGAGGCGTACACCAGGTCGATCCGCATGCCCTTGTTCTGGTGGAACATCCCGGCCCGGTAGTCCCAGTAGGTGAAGGGGTGCGGACCCTTCATCGGGGTGGGCACCACGTCGCTGAGCCCGAGGTCGCGCAGCGCGGCCAGGGCCGCCCGCTCGGCCGGGGTGACGTGGGTGGAGGCGACGAACAGCGCCGGGTCCCAGACGTCGGCGTCGGTCGGCGCGACGTTGAAGTCACCGCAGACCGCGAGGGGCAGCCCGGTGGTCAGCTCCGGTTCGAGGGCGTCGCGCAGCGCGGCGAACCAGGCCAGCTTGTAGGCGTAGTGCGGGTCGTCCGGCGCGCGGCCGTTGGGCACGTACACCGACCAGACCCGCAACCCGTCACAGGTGGCCGAGATGGCCCGGGCCTCCGGCTCGGGGAAGCCCGGCTCGCCGGGAAACCCGACGGCCACGTCGGCCAGCCCGACCCGGGACAGCACGGCCACCCCGTTCCATCGGCCGTCGCTGTGGCTGGCCACCTCGTAGCCCAGCGCGCCCACCTCGGTGACCGGGAAGGCCCCGTCGGGGCACTTGGTCTCCTGGAGGCAGACGACGTCGGGCTTCGTGGTGGCCAGCCAGTCGAGCAGCCGGGGCAGGCGGGCCTTCACCGAGTTGACGTTCCACGTCGCCAGGCGCATGCCCTTAGCCTGCCGCATCCCACGCCGGCCCGCCGCTCAGCGCGTCGGGGTGTCGCATCCGCGGGGCTGGTCCGGGCGGCACCCGCGGCGGTCAGGCGCCCGGGGTGTCACCCGGGCGGGTCTGCTCGGCCAGGAACCGTTCCAGCTCGGCGCCGAGCTCGTCGGCGGTCGGCAGCGGCCCGGTCTCGGGGGCGAGCAGGTTCTTCTCGCCGCGACCCCGGGCGAAGGCGTCGTACTGCTCCTCCAGGGCCTGGACCAGGGTGGCCGCCTCCTCGGTCTGGGCGACCTGGCGGTCGATCTCCACCCGGACCACCTCGGCGGCCGCGCGCAGCCCGTCGCGGGGCAGCAGCAGGCCGGTGCTGCGGGACACCGATGCGAGCAGCGCCTCGGCCGCGGCCGGGTACTCGGTCTGGGCGACGTAGTGCGGTACGTGCGCGGCGAAGCCGAGCGCGTCGCGGCCCTGCTCACCGAGGCGGTATTCGAGCAGGTGGCCCACGCTGCCCGGCACCTGCACCCGCTGCAACCAGGGCTCGTAGCCGGCGATCAGTGCCGGCCGGGTGGCGTGCGCGGTGACCCCGGTGGGACGGGTGTGCGGCACCGCCATCGGGATGGAGTTGAGTCCCACGGTGAGCCGGACGTCCAGCCGGCTGGCCAGCCCGGCGACCGCGGCCACGAACCGCTCCCACTGCACATCCGGTTCGGGGCCGGTGAGCAGCAGGAAGGGGGTCTCGTCGTCGTCGTGCAGCAGGTGCAGCTCCAGCGCCGGGGCGTCGTAGTCGGCCCAGTGGTCCTCCACGAAGGTCATCACCGGGCGGCGGGAGCGGTAGTCGAAGAGCTGGTCGACGTCGAACCGGGCGATCGGGCGCGCCTCCAGCGAGGTGAGCAGCTGCTCGCGGGCCAGCCGGGCGGCGCTGCCGGCGTCGACGAAGCCGGTGAGCGCCTGGATCAGCACCGGTTGACCGAGTTCGGGCAGCTCGTCGGTGAGTTCGTAGAGCTCGTGTGGGTCGAGCACCGGTCGGGACCTCCCTGGATACGCGCGTACGGGTGGCCGTGCGCGCACGGCACCCGGTTCGGGAAACGTACCCGCCGTCGCAATCCATTCCGGCAGGACCCGGCTCGGCGGCCGCTGGATGATCACAATGCGGCACGCCGGATGATCAAATCGGGGCGAATACGCTGATCTTGCTCCGGTCACCACCGAACGGGTGGCAAGCGTATGGGCCGAAAGGATGAGTTAGTTGTTCATGGGGCAGGGGTCCGCCGGACGCGTGTTACGTCCCCGGGTCGGCGCGACTCGTGGCCCGGCGGAGGTTTGACCGATCCGCGAAGATCCTCCCCGGCCGGGTGGCGGCCATCCCGCCGGTCCGGTTCCGCCGGCCACAAGTGTGGCAAGCGCCACTCGGTGACGCTGGGTGACCGGGCCTCGCTCCGCCTAGCCTCGTCGGATGCGTGACGACGGCACCCTCGACGACCAGTACGGCCTCGGCGGTTCGGCTGACCGTTCGGACGATACCCCCTCCACCGAACGGTCTACCAGCCTTCCCGAGCCCCCCGCTTCCCGGCTCTCCATCCTCGGCTCCCTCCGTACCCGCCTCGGCGGTCTCGCTAACCCCCTCGCCCCCCGGCCCGGCCGGACCCGGCTGGCGGTCGCCACCGGCGCGGTCTGCTGCCTGGGCCTGGTGGGCTTCTCCCAGGTCGGAGCCGGCGCCGTTGGCGGCGACCGGACGCCCGCCCAGCCGGCGGAGGTCGCCCAGCGGTCGACCCCGGACGCGGCCTCCCGTGGCGCCGCCCGCCCGACTCCCGCGCCGGGCGCGTCGACCGCCGACCCGGACGTCGCCCCCTCGGCGACGAAGAAGGCCGCCGCCAAGCCCAAGCCGAAGCCCAAGCCGAAGCGGATCGCGCCGGTGGCCGGCCTGGACGAGGACCAGATGGACAACGCCAAGGCGATCGTGCGGGCCGGCCGGGACATGGGCGTGCCGCGCCGCGGCCTGGTCATCGCGGTGGCCACCGCGATGCAGGAGAGCAACCTCTACAACTACGCCAGCGGGGTGCTGCCCGAGTCGCAGAACTACCCGCACCAGGCCATCGGCTGGGACCACGACTCGGTCGGGCTGTTCCAGCAGCGCCCCAGCAGCGGCTGGGGGTCGGTGGAGGACCTGATGGACCCGAAGTTCGCCACCCGCCAGTTCCTTTCCGCGCTGGAGACGATCCCCGGCTGGCAGGACATGGCGCTGACCGATGCCGCTCAGGCCGTACAGGTCTCCGCCTTCCCCTGGGCGTACGCCCAGCACGAGTGGCGGGCCGAGCGGGTCGTCGACGCGATCCTCGGCTGACCGGGCCGCTGGCGCGGCCCATAGTGGAAGGCGTGCCGGTTGGCGGTGTGGGTACCGGGGATTGCCGGTCCCGGGTACACATGATGGGGGACCGCCGACAGGAGGACGACATGTCACTGGTGCAACGGATCCGCACGTTCCTGCGCTCGCCGCACGGCCAGCAGCTCGTCGAGCGGGGTCGGCGGGAGCTGGGCAAGCCGGAGAACCAGCGCAAGCTCAAGCAGCTCGCCGCCCGGCTGTCCAGCCGCCGGCGCTGATCCCGTCCGCGACCCGACCACCGGGAGCCCAGGTGACCGACTCCGTGCCCGTCGACGGCGAGCCGCCCGTCCCCGTCCCGCCGACCGCGCCGGCCGACGCCCCCGAGGCGCCGCCGGCCACGCTGTGGGACCGGATGCGCGACGACCCGCAGTACGCCCCGGAGCACCTCGCCCTGGAGGCCGTCCGGCGGCTCGGGCCGGAGGCGGCGCGGTGGGTCGCCCGGGAGCGGGTGGCCCGCCCCGACGTGCCGGCTGACGAGCTGGCCGACCAGGCGGTCCGCCGGTTCCTCGGCCTGGCCCGGCTCTCCGGCGCGGTCTCCGGCGTGGCCGGGCTGCCCGGCGCGGTGATCGACGTGGGCGTGCTGGCCTGGACGCAGGCCCGGCTGGTGCTGCACGTCGCGGCGGCGTACGGGGTCGATCCGACGCATCCCGACCGGGCCACCGACCTGCTGGTGCTCCAGCGGGTGCACAAGGTCGCCGAGAGCGCCCGGCTCGCCCTCGGGGTGGCCGCCGGGCGGGAGCGCGCCGGGGCGCTGTTCGGCATGGCCGGGGAGCGCCCGCTGGGCCGGGTGATGCTCCAGCTCGGCGTGCGGCTGGCCCAGATGGCCGGGATGCGGGCGGCGAAGCGGGTCGTCGCCAAGGTCGTCCCGGGCGCGGCGATCGTGCTCGGCACCTGGGCCAACTCCTCGGCCACGACGGACCTCGCCGGGCGGGCCCGCGCCCTGTACCGGCACGGCCCGGACGCCCTGCCCCGGCAGCGCCGCCCCTGACCCGTCCGCCCCGGACCCGCCCGGACGAGGGCGGCCCGGCACGACCGGTCGCCGGGGCGGCCGGCCCGGCCGCGACCGGCCGGCCGGCCCCGGTCAGTCCGACCAGCCGGCGGCCGGCCAGCTCACGTCGGCCAGCCGGTCCTGGCCGGAGGCGTTCGGGTGGAACCAGTCCAGGGTGTTCACCAGGTCCAGACCGAAGCGCAGCCGGTGCGCGGCCCCGCCGTCCCAGCGGCACCGGGAGCCGTACGCCCGGCAGGCCGCGCGCAGCTGCGCGTTGTAGTCGTCGATCCGCTGCCGGAACCGGGTTCGCCGGGCCACCGCGGCGGGCGCCGTCGAGGTCGGGTCGGCCAGCAGCGCCGGACAGATGCCGTACGACCAGGCCCGGACCGCCCGGGGTTCGGTGTGCCCGACCTGCCAGAGCCGGTACAGGTCGGGGATGCTGACCACCAGCACCCGGGCCTTGGGACGGCCCTTGCGCAGCACCCGCAGGCCCCGGTCGACCTGGTTGCGGAAGGTGGCCACCGGGGTCATCGCGTCGATGCCACCGTGGCAGGCGTCATTGGCGCCGATCAGCACCGTGACGTAGTCCGCCCTGTCGCGGACCGCCGCGCCGGCCTGCCCGGCCAGCGCGGTCGCCCGGGCCCCCGGCGCCGCCCGGTCGTACGCCCGCAGTGCCGGGTTGCGCTCTCGCAGCCGCCGGTAGTGGCTCCGCACCCGCACGCCGTTCCCGGTGGACCAGGAGTTGCGTTCGCAGGTGACCAGCACCAGGCAGGAGGCGAACCCGGTGGTGATGGAGTCGCCCAGCGCGGACATCACCGCCGGCGCGCCGGGGCGCGCGGAGTCCGAGGGTCGCGGGGAGGCGTCGGCCCCGTCACAGGCGATCGCGACCAGCGCCGCCAGGCAGGCGAGCGCGGCGACCCAGCGTCGAGGCATGACGTCCCCCGTCCGGTGGCACAGAGCAACGGCACGGTGACCCTATGCGCGCGGTGTGGCGGGGGACGTCTCCTGTCAACTATCAGGCATTGACAACGGTCGTTAAATTCAGCGTGGTACGCGAACCCGCCACGGGGCCCGCTGGCCGTGCAGCCACCAGTGCAGGGCCCGGGTGATCCGGGGCAGCACCAGATAGGTCATCAGCGGGGTCAGGCACAGTGTGATCAGCAGGGTCCGCACCCCCAACGGCACGTTGGCGATGAACCGGGCGGTGAGCAGGGTCGCGGTGAGGCTCAACGGGAAGAACGCCAGCCAGATCGTCACCGCCTGCTTCCACCGGGGCGGCGCGGGTGCCGCGGCGGCCTCGCCGCCGGTCGGCGCGAGCGTCTCCACCACATGGTCGACCGGCCGGTCGAACCAGCCCTCGATGCCGGTCCGCCGCTCGATCCCGGTGTGCTCGACGATGCCCTGGGCCGAGCTGAGCCACCAGTGCCGCTGCGGGGACTCCTCCCACCGGCGCAGCGTCGCGTCGTCGGCGAAGCGGTACATCACGTGCCAGTCGGGTGATCCCGGCGCCTGCTGAACGAAGCCGGCGCCCAGAAAGCCGGGAAAGCTCTCGGCCAACGCCGTGCCGGCCCGGATCCACGCCACCATCTCGTCGGTGCGCGCCGGATCCGCCCGCCGGGCGACGGCGACGGTCACCGGCACCGCGTGGGTCATCGTCATGTCCTCATCCTTCCCGCCCCCGCCGGGATCGGCCCGCTCGCGACCAACCGGTGTAACGCAACCCACCGGACGGTCGGATCCACCGGATACCCGCCCACTGGCCGGGATCACCGGCGGGCGCTGCCGGTGCGTCGGCTGGTTAGCGGAGCCCCTGCCGGGGTAGCCCGCAGGGATGACGAGATCGCAGCCCCGGCGTGCCCGCGGCACGGTCGGCCACGCGTACAGCGCGCTGAACCTCCGGCTCGCGCTTGCCCTGTTCGGCCTGATCAGCATGACCGTCTTCGCGGTCCTGGCGTTCTGGGCCGGCGTGACCTGGCTGGGCGTGGTCTGCGCGGTCCTCGCCGTCGTGGCCGTGGTCGACCTGGTCGTCATCCAGCGCCGACGCGCGGCCCGCCGCCGCGAGGAGCCGGGCGCGCGGCACTCGCTGTTCGAGTGACAGGAGTACGAGATGCCCATCGCCACCACCAACCCCGCCACCGGACAGGTGCTCAAGACGTACGAGCCGATGTCGGACGAGCAGGTCGGCGCCGCCATCGAGCGCGCCGACCTCGCCTTCCGGGACCTGCACCGCACCACCGTCGCCCAGCGGGCGCAGTGGATGAACGCCGCCGCCGACCTGCTCGACGCCGAACGCGACGACACCGCCCGGCTGATGACCACCGAGATGGGCAAGACGTACGCCGCGGCGCAGGCGGAGGTGACCAAGTGCGCCACCGCCTGCCGGTTCTACGCCGCCAACGCCGAGCGGATGCTCGCCGACGAGCCCGCCGACGCGCAGGCGGTGAAGGCGAAGCGGGCCGTCGTCCGCCACCAGCCGATCGGCCCGGTGCTCGCCGTGATGCCCTGGAACTTCCCGCTGTGGCAGGTGATGCGGTTCGCCGCGCCGGCCCTCATGGCCGGCAACACCGGTCTGCTCAAGCACGCCTCCAACGTGCCGCAGACCGCGCTCTACCTGGAGGACGTGTTCCGCCGGGCCGGCTTCCCGGAGGGCGCCTTCACCACCCTGCTGGTCGGCTCGGAGGCCGTCGACCGGATCCTCAGCGACCCCCGGGTCCGCGCCGCCACGCTGACCGGCAGCGAGAGCGCCGGCCGCTCGATCGGGCAGATCGCCGGCCGGGAGCTGAAGAAGACGGTGCTGGAGCTCGGCGGCAGCGACCCGTTCGTGGTGATGCCCTCGGCCGACCTGGACCGGGCCGCCGAGGTGGCCACCACCGCCCGCTGCCAGAACAACGGCCAGTCCTGCATCGCGGCGAAGCGGTTCATCGTGCACACCGACGTGTTCGACGCCTTCGCGGAGAAGTTCGCCGCCAACATGGCGGCCCTGAAGGTCGGCGACCCGATGGACGAGAGCACCGACGTCGGCCCACTCGCCAGCGAGCGTGGCCGCGACGAGATACACGCCCAGGTGCGGGACGCCGTGGACCACGGCGCCACCCTGCTCTGCGGCGGCGAGAAGCCCGCCGGTGACGGCTGGTACTACCCGCCGACCGTGGTCACCGACCTGACCCCGCAGATGCGGATGTGGTCGGAGGAGGTCTTCGGCCCGGTCGCCGGGCTGTACCGGGTCTCGTCGTACGAGGAGGCGATCGAGGTGGCCAACGGCACCACGTTCGGCCTGGGCTCCAACGCCTGGACGATGGACCCGGCCGAGCAGGAGCGCTTCGCCACCGACCTGGACGCCGGCAACGTCTTCATCAACGGGATGACCACGTCCTTTCCGGAGCTGCCGTTCGGCGGCGTGAAGAACTCCGGCTACGGCCGGGAGCTGTCCGCCATCGGCATGCGGGAGTTCTGCAACACCAAGACCGTCTGGGTGGGGGAGGGCGCCGCCTCGGCCGGGGCGGGCGCGCACGCCGAGTAGTCGCGATTGGTCGGACACCGTCATGGGTAGGAGGTGCGCCCATGACGGTGTTCGGCTTCCACGCGTCCCACGAGCAGATCCATCCCGCCCGGCTGCTGGAGGCGGTGGTACACGCCGAACGGGCGGGCTTCGGCGCCGCCATGTCGTCGGACCACTTCTCCCCGTGGAGCGCCCGGCAGGGCCACTCCGGCTTCGCCTGGTCCTGGCTCGGGGCGGCGCTCCAGGCCACCAACCTGTCCTTCGGCGTGGTCAACGCGCCCGGGCAGCGCTACCACCCGGCGATCATCGCGCAGGCCATCGGCACCCTCGGCGCGATGTACCCGGGCCGGTTCTGGGCGGCGCTGGGCACCGGCGAGGCGAGCAACGAGCACATCACCGGCGACGGCTGGCCCCGCAAGGAGCTGCGCAACGCCCGGCTGCGCGAGTGCGTCGACGTCATCCGGGCGCTGCTCGCCGGCGAGGAGGTCAGCCACGACGGCCTGGTCACCGTGGACCGGGCGAAGCTGTGGACCCGCCCCGAGCAGCCACCCGCCCTGATCGGCGCCGCGGTCAGCGTGGCCACCGCCCGCTGGTGCGCCGAGTGGGCCGACGGCCTGATCACCGTCAACGCGCCCGTCGACCACCTGCGCCAGCTGATCGACGCGTACCGGGAGGCCGGCGGGCGGGGGCCGCTGCACCTCCAGGCGCACGTCAGCTGGGCGCCCGACCAGGCGGAGGCGGAGGCGATCGCGTACGACCAGTGGCGCAGCAACGTCTTCGCCCCGCCGGTCTGCTGGGACCTGGAGATGACCGAGCACTTCGACACGGTCAGCGCGGACGTCCCGCTGGAGAAGGTCACCTCCACCGTCAACGTCTCCGCCGACCTGGGCCGGCACGTCGGCTGGCTGGAGGAGTACGTGGCGCTCGGCTTCGACCAGATCGCCCTGCACCACGTCGGGCAGGAGCAGCGGCCGTTCATCGACACCTTCGGCGCCGAGGTGCTGCCCAAGCTGCATACGCCCGCCTGAGCGACGCCCGCGACCGCGACCCCTAGGCTCGTACCCCATGGAAGCTCTGTTCGAGGTCGTGGTCTTCCTCGCGATCGCCACCTTCGGTGCGGCGCTGGCCCGCCGCCTGGGCCTGCTCGCGCCGATCCTGCTGGTCGTGCTCGGCCTCGCGCTCTCCTTCCTGCCGTTCTTCCCGCAGGTCCGGCTGAACCCGGAACTGGTGCTGGTGGGCATCCTGCCGCCGCTGCTCTACGTGGCGGCCCTGGAGACCTCGGTGCCGGCGTTCCGGCTGAACCTGCGGTCGATCCTGCTGCTCGCGGTGGGACTGGTGCTGTTCACCGCGTTCGTGGTCGGCACCGTCGTGCATTTGCTGCTGCCCGAGGTGCCGTACTCGATCTGCCTGGCCCTCGGCGCGGTGGTGGCGCCGCCGGACGCGGTCGCCGCCACCGCGGTGGCCCGGCGGGTCGGGCTGCCCCGCCGGATCGTCACGATCCTGGAGGGGGAGAGCCTGGTCAACGACGCCACCGCGCTGGTGCTGCTGCGGGTGGCGGTCGCCGCGGCCATCGCGGCCACCGGTGGCGTCGGGGTCGACTACGTGGCCCGCGAGGTGCTGGTCGCCACCGGCGGCGGCATCCTGGTCGGGCTGCTCGGCGTGGTCGTCTTCGGCTACCTGCACAAGCACACCACCGACGCGGTGCTGGACAACGCGCTGTCGCTGATCGTGCCGTTCGCGGTGGTCTTCGCCGCCGAGGAGATCCACGCCTCCGGGGTGGTCGCCGTGGTGGTGACCGGGCTGGGCATCGGCCACAAGCTGCCGCTGCTGATGTCGGCCGCCTCCCGGCTCCAGGTCGCCGCCTTCTGGCGGCTGATCCGGTTCCTGCTGGAAGGGCTGGTCTTCCTGCTGGTCGGCCTGCAACTGCGGGAGGTGGTCCGGGACCTGGACGAGCCCTTCGGCTTCCTCGCCGGGATCACCGCGGCGGTGCTGGCCGCCGTCTTCCTGACCCGGTTCGTCTGGCTCTTCCCGGCCACCTACCTGGCCCGGCTGGTGCCCCGGGTCCGCCGCCGGGACCCGGCACCCCCGTTGCAGGTGCCGATCATCCTCGGCTGGGCCGGGATGCGCGGGGTGGTCACCCTGGCCGCCGCGCTCGCCCTGCCGCTGACCCTGGCCGGCGGGCGGCCGTACCCGCGGCAGCTGTTCATCTGGCTGGCGTTCGCGGTGATCGTGGTGACCCTGGTCGCGCAGGGCGCGACCCTGCCGGCCGTCGCCCGGCGGCTCAGGCTGCCGGCGGACGACCCGGTGCAGGACGCGCTCTCCGCGGCGGCCGTGCAGCAGGAGGCCAGCCGGGCCGCCCGGGAGCGCCTGGACGCGCTCGCCGACGGGGCGCCCCCGGCCGTGGTGGAGCGGCTGCGCGGGCTGGTGCAGAGCCGCACCAACCTGGCCTGGGAACGGCTGGGGGGCGCTGAGCGGGAGACCCCGTCGCAGGCGTACGGTCGGCTTCGGCAGGAGATGATCGACGCCGAGCGGGAGGTGTACCGGGCCGCCCGCGACTCCGGGAGGATCCCGGAGGAGGTGCTGGTGCGCGCCTACCGCGACCTGGACCTGGAGGAGTCGTTGCTGCGTCAGGAGGCCGACGAGTGAACCGCCGGACCGAGCGGGAGGATGACCGATGAGCTGCCAGCATCTGGCCGAGCCGGCCACGGCCGAACCGAAGACCACCGACGAGTGCCCCGATTGCGTGGCGGTCGGCAACCCCGACTGGGTGCACCTGCGGGGCTGCCTGACCTGCGGGCACGTCGGCTGCTGCGACTCGTCACCGTTGCAGCACGCGACGAAGCACTTCGAGTCCACCGGTCACCCGGTGATGCGCTCGGTCCAGCCAGGGGAGACCTGGCGCTGGTGCTTCGTCGACGAGGAGATCGGCTGACCGGCCGCCGCACCGGCGTGAGACTGACGGAGGGCACCGTCCGGGCGTCCGCCGCCGGTCTCCGTGTGCGCGCTCAGTCGAGCCGGCGGGCGAGGACCTGGCCGGGCCACGGCTCCCGGCCCGGGCGCGCGACCGTGAACGGGTCGGTGGCGGTGAAACCGCAGCCCTCGTAGAAGCGGACCAGCGCCCGGTCGTCACCGCCGTAGCAGTCCACCCGCAGCAGCCCCACGCCCCGCGCGCGGGCCAGCTCGGCCGCGTGCTCCAGCAGCCGCGCGCCGATGCCCAGGCCGGCGTACGCCCGGGCGGTCACCAGCAGGTTGACGTACAGCTCCGGCTCGGTGGCCGCGGGCACGTAGTCGGTGGACGCGCCAACCACCAGTGCGCCGACCGGGACGTCGCCCAGCAGCGCCAGGTGCAGGCCGCCGCCGGCCGCCCACGCCTCGGCCTGGGCGATCCGCCGCGGATCGGTCGACGCCGGCTCGGTGCCCCACTGGCCGGTCCGGCCACGCGCCACCAGCCAGGCGGTGGCGCTGTCCAGCAGGCGCAGCACGGCGGGCGCGTCGTCCGGGCCGCCCGGCCGGATGGTGCAGATCTCCTGGTCCGTCATACCGGCCATGCTGCTACACCGGCGCGGATGGTCGATCATCGGACGGCTGCTCCCCGGCCACCGCCGCTGGCGCCGCCCGAGCGGACACCGCCCACCTGGTCAGCCTCGGCGTGGCCAGGCCGACCCCGGCGAAGAGCGCGGCCAGCCCCAGCCAGCCCGGCACCCCGCCGCCGAGGACCACCAGGGTCAGCAATCCCGGCCCGACCGCCCGCGCCAGCCCGGCGAGCAGCCCATCCGCCCCCTGGTACGCGCCGATGGCGTCCGGTGGGGCCAGGTCGTACGCCAGGCCCGCCCCGGCGGTGCCGTGCCACAGGTCCCCGACGCTGTAGACGGCGGTGGCCACCAGCAGCAGCACCACCGCCGTGACGGCGGACCGTCCGGCGCTGGCGGCGTAGAGCGGCATCGCCGCGGCCAGCACCAGGCCGGCTCGGCGCATCTTGCGGGCGGCCCGGCCGGCGTCGTCCGCGCCCCGACCGAGCCGCACCGCCAGCAGCACGGTGAGCACCGTGTTGGTCAGCAGCACCGCCGATACCACCGACGGTGGCGCATCCGCGCGGCGCACCGCCCACAGTGGCACGACCAGGGTCAGCACCGTCCAGTGCAGGGCGAGCAGCGCCGACGCCCCGCTGACCGCGAGGAACCGCCCGTCGCGCAGCGCCCGCCCCCGGCGCGGGACGGCCGCCGGGTCGCGCGGGGTCGGCGGGTAGGCCGGCAGCCGCAGCAGCAGCGCCGCCGACAGCAGATAGGTGACCGAGTTGCCGACCACCAGGATCTGGTACGCCACATGCGTCTCCGCGGCCAGCGCGATCCCGGCCAGTCCCGCACCCACCGCGATGCCCAGGTTCGCCACCGCCCGCAGCGTGGCGAAGGCGTGTACCCGTCCCTCGGGACCGCCGACGGCGGCGACCAGGGCGGCGCGCACCGCCAGGTTGCCGGAGGTGAGCAGCGCGTCGAGCACCGCCGCCGCGAGGAACACCGGGAACGACCCCACCAGCAGGTACGACGCCGCTACCACCGCCTGGCCCAGTTGCAGGACCGCCCGCAGCGTCCGCGGGTCCCGCCGGTCGGCGAGGCCGCCGAGTGGCACGCTGGCGGTCAGCCCCACCAGCCCGGCGACGGTGAGCCCGGCGCCGACCTGGGCGGGAGAGAGCCCCACGTCCCGGGTGAGGTAGAGGGCCGCGCCGGTCAGCCAGAGGCCCGAGCCGACGGTGTTCGCCAGGGTGGCCAGGGACAGGGTGCGCAGCCGCCCGGGCGGCGGGATCGGCGACACGGCCGACCAGGCGCGGCCGCGCCCAACCGGGGGTCGAGCTGGGGCGACGGCCATGCCACCGACCCTAGGACGGCCACCCCGCGCCGGTGCGCCACGACGACGCGACGCCGGTCACAGCGGAGCGGGCGAAATCCGCTCGCCGCACCAGGGCCGACCTGGTTGGGTCGGGGACCATCGAGCGGATCCCGGTACGGCCGGCACGGGCGGACGAAATGACCAGGCTGCAGCAGATCGAGGTGGCCTCCGGCAACCCGTTCCGGGAGATCGGCATGGCCGAAATCGCGGACATGCCATCGCTGCCGCTGGACGTCCTCGCCGGATGCCAGGAGGCGGGCCGGGCCTGGGTGGCGGTCGACGTCGCGGACCGGCCGGTCGCGTTCGCGGTGGCCGACCTGGTCGACGGCTGCGCCCACGTCCAGCAGCTCAGCGTCAATCCGTCGTACGCCCGCCGGGGCATCGGGCGAGGGCTGCTCGATCACGTGGCGGCCTGGGCTGCCGGTCGGGGGCTGCCGGCGTTGACGCTGACCACGTTCCGGAGCGTGCCGTGGAACGGACCGTACTACGCCCGTTGCGGCTTTCGAGAGCTGCCGTCGACCGAGATCACCCCCGGCCTGATCGACGTGCTGGCCGCCGAGGTGGCGATCGGCCTGGACCCCGCCGACCGGGTGGCCATGCGCCGTCCCGCCAGTTGACCCGCACGCCGGCACGTACGCGAGCGGCCGCGTCCACCGCATTCGGTGGGCCGGCCCGTCGGGTCAGTGCGCGCCGCCGAGGTTGAGGACGACGACTCCGGCGATCACCAGGCCGGCGCCGATCACCTTGGTGACGCTGAGCGGTTCGCCGAGGAAAACCGCACCGATGGCCACGATCGCCGCCGTGCCCAGCCCCGACCACACCGCGTACGCGACGCCGACGGGGATGTCGCGTACCACCAGGGCGAGCAGGCCGAAGGCCGACAGGTACGCCACCACCAGGCCGACCGTGGGCCAGAGCCGGGTGAAGCCGTCCGTCGCCTTCAGCAGGCTGGTGCCGATCACCTCGGCGCTGATGGCGGCCAGCAGGAACAGGTAGGCCACGGTTTCCTCCCGGCGGGTACGTCCGGCCCCGAACCTACCGGGCGTGCAGTGGAAGCGGACCTGCCGTGTCAGCGGCATCGGCGACCGGCCTCCCGACGGGCACTGCCGCCGTTAGGTTCAGGGCATGGTCCCGGTCCGTTGGCGCAGGGCGGACACCAGCCCCGCGGGCCGGGTGGCGCCGGTCGAGATCTTCTTCGACGTCGTCTTCGTCCTCACCCTGCTCCAGCTCACGCAGATACTGGAGGCGGACCTCTCCCTGGCGGCCTTCGGCCGGGTGGCCTTGATCTTCGCAGTGCTGTGGTTCATGTACACCGGTTACGCCTGGCTCACCAACCAGGTGCCACCGCGGCTGCCGTACCAGAAGGTGCTGCTTCTCGCGGGGATGGCCGGGTTCCTGCTGACCGCGGTGGGGCTACCGGACGCCGTCACCGGGACCGCAGTCTTCTTCGGCCTCGGTTACCTCCTGGTGGCCTGCGTCCACTTCGCCCTGTTCGCGCAGTTCGACATCCGCTTTGCCGTGCTTCTGGCGCCGTACAACCTCGGGTCGGCGCTGCTCATCCTCGTGGCCGGCTTCGTCGGGAGTTCCTGGGCCTACCTGCTGTGGGGGTTGGCCTTCCTGCTCCAGACCGTCATGCCGTACCTGCTGCCGAGATGGTCCTGGGTGGGCCGGGCCGGGTTGTTCCACCTCAATGCGGAGCACTTCGTCGAGCGGCACAACCTGCTGGTGATCGTGGCGCTCGGCGAGTCCGTCGTGGCGATCGGGCTGGGTCTGCGGGGGGCGCACCTCACGGCGGGGACCGCGGTCGCGGTCCTGCTGGCCCTGGCCGTGCCCGCCGCCATGTGGTGGACCTACTTCTCGAACACCTCGGCGGCGAGCCGGGTGCTGGCGGCCGCCGAGCCGGGGCTGCGGACGAGACTCGCCGCCCCGGTCTACCTCTTCGCGCACGTCCTCCTGCTGCTCGGCATCGTCGTCACCGCCGCCGGTATCCATGACACCGTCGCGCACCCCGGGGCGGCGGTGGAGCCGGCGACTGCAGTGGCGCTCTCCGGCGGCGTCGCCCTGTTCCTCGGCGGCATCGCCGTCGGCCTGCGAGTCCTTTCGGTCGGCTCCTGGCGGAACCGGCTGACCGCCGCCGTCGCCACCCTGGCCACCATCCCGGTCGGCACGGCGGGGAGCGCGGCCCTGCACCTCTGCGCGGTGATCGGCGTACTGCTGGCGATGCTGGCGGCCGATCACTGGCGGGCGGCGCGGCGGCCCGCGTAGCGGTCCTGTTCGAGTTGCGGCGCCCGGCGGCACCCCGCCGGGCGGGCCAGCGGCAGGCCCCCGGCGCTCCGCTGACAACCGCAGCGCGCGATGACCTGATCGGGCGGTGGCTGGCGCGGGGGACAGTGAGATTCACCGCGCCACGCAGCCCGCTTCCTGATCTCCTAGAGACAACTGCGCCCTCCGCCTGGCAGGCTGCCTCCCATGACCCTGAAGCTTCGTTCCGTGGGGGCGAGCGACCGTGGGCTGATCCGCAGCGGGAACCAGGACGCGCTCCACGCCGGCAGCTGGCTCGTCGCGGTCGCCGACGGCATGGGAGGCATGGCGGCCGGTGACCTGGCCAGCCGGATCGCGATCGACGCGGTCGGGCCACTGGACGTCGAGACCCCGGAGGACGCGCTGGTCGCCGCCCTGCAGAGCGGGATCGAGCTGGCCACCGCGCGGATCCGCCAGGCGGTGGAGGAGGATCCGGAACGCCAGGGCATGGGCACCACGCTGACCGCGCTGCTCTTCGCCCGCACCGGCAGCTGCCTGGCCCTGGCCCACATCGGCGACTCCCGGGCCTACCTGTTCCGCGACGGCGTGCTCAAGCAGGTCACCCGAGACGACACCTTCGTGCAGATGCTCGTCGACCAGGGCGTGATCACCGCCGACCAGGCCAGCAGCCATCCGCGCCGGGCGGTGGTCACCCAGGCCCTCCAGGGCGACGACGTCTCCCCGTCGTACGCGACGATGGTGCCCTGGGCGGGCGACCGCTGGCTGCTGTGCAGCGACGGCCTGTCCAATGTCGTGCGTCCGGACACCCTCGCCGAGGTGCTGGCCGGCCAGCCCGACCGGGAGGCGTGCGCCCGCCAGCTGATCGACCTGGCCCTGCGGGCCGGCGGCCCGGACAACGTCACCGCGCTGATCGCCGACATCGTCGACGAGTAGCCGGCTCAGCGCCGCCGGGGCGCGGCGCGGCGGGTGGGCTCGGCGCTGGTCGGGTCCTCCGGCCACGGGTGCCGTGGGTAGCGCCCCCGCAGCTCCGCGCGGACCTGTGGGTAGCCGGACCGCCAGAACGACGCCAGGTCGGCGGTGACCGCGACCGGCCGACCGGCGGGGGAGAGCAGGTGCAGCAGCACCGGCACCCGGCCGTCGGCGATCCGGGGCGCGTCCTGCCAGCCGAAGGTCTCCTGAAGCTTGACCGCCAGCACCGGTGCGGCGGGGTCGGCGTAGTCCACCCGGATCCGCGAGCCGCTCGGCACGGCCAGCCGCTCCGGGGCCACCTCGTCCAGCCGGGCGGCCTGCCGCCAGTCCAGCAGCCGGCGCAGCGCCGACGCAACGTCGACCCGGGCCAGGTCGGCCCGGCGGCGGGCCCGGGCCAGCTCCGGACCGAGCCAGCGCGGCGCCTCGGCCAGCAGCGCCGCGTCCGTCACGTCCGGCCACCCGTCGCCGAGCGCCTGCCGGCAGAAGGCCAGGCGTTCGCGCAGCGCGGTCGCCGTCGGCGTCCAGCTCAGCAGCCCCAGCCCGCCCTGGCGCAGCCCGGTCAGCACCGCCGCGGCGACCAGCTCCGGCGCCGGCGCCGCGAGGGGCCGGTCGACCAGCTCGACCGCGCCGAGCCGGACCACCTCCCGGGCCACCACGTCGCCGCCGGACCAGCCCACCTCCCGCTCGGTGCGCAGCAGCGAGCCGCCCGCCTCGCGCGCGGTCGCTTCGTCCACCGGTGCGGCGAGCCGCACCCGGGCGGCCGGCGCGCCGGGGGAGCGGTCGGCCACCGCCACCGCCAGCCACGCCGTCCCGGCCAGCCCCGACCCGGGCGCCAGCTCCGCCGCCGTGCCGCCCGCCATCAGGTACGCCGACCCGCCGGGTCGCCGCGCCCGGGCCAGCCGTTCCGGGTACGCCAGCCCCACCAGCAGCCCGGCCGCCAGGTCGTCGGGCAGCCGGTCGAGCGTCCTCGTGGCCCCCCGCGAACCGCCGGTCGGTGTTGCCTCGGGCAGGGCGCCGCGGAGCCGGCGTACCTCGGCGCGCCAGCGGGCGGTGGCGGCCGGATCGGCGTTCGTGCGCAGCCGGCGCCAGGCGGCCGTCAGGTCGTCGCCCGGGCCTGCCACGGTCTCCTCGGCGAGGAGCGCGACCACCTCGGCGGCCCGGTCCGCGCCCACCTTCGCCGCCCCGTCGAGCAACGCCCGGGCCAGCCGGGGATGCGCGCCGACCGACGCGATGACCCGGCCCCGGGCGGTGATCCGGCCGTCCGCGTCGACCGCACCGAGGGCGGTGAGGGTCTCCCGGGCGACCGCCATCGCGGCCGGCGGCGGGGGGTCGGGCAGGGCGAGCCCGGTGCCGTCCGGGTCGCCCCAGGCGGCCAGCTCCAGCGCGAAGCCGGTCAGATCGGCGGTGGCGATCTCCGGCTCCGGTTGCGCGGCCAGCCTGGCGTGCGTCGCCTCCGACCAGCACCGGTAGACCGCCCCCGGTGCCTCCCGGCCGGCCCGGCCGGCCCGCTGGGTCGCCGCCGCCCGGGACACCGGAACGGTCACCAGTGCGCCCAGCCCACGGGCCAGGTCGGTGCGGGCCACCCGGCTCAACCCCGCGTCCACCACTACCCGGACCCCGGGCACGGTCAGGCTGCTCTCCGCCACCGCGGTCGACAGCACCACCCGTCGCCGGTCGGCAGGACGCAGCGCCGCGTCCTGCGCCGCCCCGGGCAGCCGGCCGTGCAGCGGCAGCAGCGCGATCGAATCCCGCAGGTCGGCCAGCCGTCCGGTGACCGCGGCGATCTCCCCGGCCCCGGGCAGGAACACCAGCACGTCCCCGTCCCGCTCGCGCAGCGCCCGCCGGACGGTCGCCGCCACGTGGTCGAGCAGGGCCGGGTCGACCCGGCCCGCGCCGGGCGCGGCGACCGGCCGGGGCGGCGGCGCCCAGACCCGGGTTACCGGGTGCAGCGCGGCCTCCGCCCGGAGCACGGGCGCGGGCCGTCCGGCGCCGCCCAGCAGCGCGGCGAAGCGGTCCGCCTGCGGGGTGGCCGACATGGCCAGCAGCCACAGGTCGGGGCGGAGCGTGCCGCGGGCCTCCACCGCGAAGGCCAGCGCCAGGTCGGCGTCGAGCTGCCGCTCGTGGCACTCGTCGAGGAGTACCGCGCCGACCCCGGGCAGCTCCGGGTCGCGGTGCAGCCGGCGCAGCAGCAGGCCGGTGGTGACCACCTCGATCCGGGTCGCCGGGCCGACCCGGCGCTCGCCGCGCACCGCGTACCCGATCCGCTCGCCCACCCGCTCGCCGAGCAGGCCGGCCATCCGACGGGCGGCGGCCCGCGCGGCGACCCGGCGGGGCTGCGCGATCAACACCCGGCCGCCGACCTCGTCGGCCACCGCGAGCGGCGCCAGGGTGGTCTTGCCGGTGCCGGGCGGCGCGACGAGAACCGCGTCGCCGGCCGACCGCAGCGCCCGGACCAGCGCCGGGAGCACCGGCCGGACGGGCAGGTCGAGGGGTACGTCGGAGAGCACGGTCCCACTCTCGCACCCGGGGCTCAGTCCGGGCGCACCCCGTCCACGCCGGTGACGAAGGCCGCCCAGGCGGTGGGCGGGAACACCAGCGCCGGACCGCCGCGGTCCTTGCTGTCCCGTACGGCGATCCGACCGCTCACCGCGGCGACCTCCACGCAGTTGCCGTTGCCACTGCTGCGCGTGCTGGTGCGCCAGTCCGCCCGGGACAGGTCGAGCGCGGTCATCCGGTACCTCTCGTCTTCCGTCGGCGCGCCGCCGAGCGGTCACGCAAAGTTACGAGAAGCGTCCTCCAGGCGGGTCAACGACGCCGCCGGATCGAGTGCCATCCGGCACAGCTCCTCATGCAGCAGGCTATACCCGTGCACGTGAGCAACGTCCTCCAGAGCCAGTCCCATCGTGAGGTTTTCCAGGTAAACCACGGAGGCGTCGGCGGCGTCGGCGAAACCGAGGATGACGTACGGGGTGCTCATCGCCGGATGTCCGCCGGCATTGAATGGAAGCACGTGAATGGTTACGTTTGGTAGTTGAGCGAGTCGTGCCATGTGGCTGATCTGAGCGGCCATCACGGCCGGACCGCCGACCGCGCGCAGCAGCACCGCCTCGTTGAGCACCACCGACAGCCGCACCGGGGCCTCCCGGTGCAGCACGTCCTGGCGGCGCAGCCGGGCGGCGACCTTGCGCTCGATGGCGTCCTCGCCGGCGGTGATCCGGTAGATCTCCCGGGCGTACGCCTCGGTCTGCAGCAGCCCCGGCACCGACTCGGCCTCGTACGTGCGCAGGGTGGCCGCCTCGGCCTCCAGCCCGACGTAGAACTCGAACCATTCCGGCAGGACGTCGCTGTAGCTCTGCCACCAGCCGCGCTGCTGCGCGCCCCGGGCTATTTCGATCAGCGCCTCGGCATCGGCGCCGGTCACCTGGTAGAGCGCGAGCGCGGCGCGCACGTCGCGGGGCTTGATGCCGATCTGCGCGTTCTCGATGCGAGAGAGGTTGCTCTTGGACATGTCCAACTGGCGCGCGGCCACATCGAGGGTCATCCCTGCGCGTTCGCGCAGCTGGCGGAGTTCCCGGGCGATGCGGCGGCGGCGGACGGTGGGACTGGCGGTCACCCTCCGAGTCTGTCACGACAAGATCCGCAGGTCGCGTCAGTACGGAGTGCAACCGCCAATTCCGGGAGTTGCATCCCGCGAGTGGAGGGTGCATCCTCGTCCGGTGCGGATCACTTGTGGACAGTCTGGAGGCTCGTTTGCTCATCGCTGACGAGTTCTTCCTGATCGCCCACAACGACAGTCGGGGCAAGGCCAGACTCCACCCGGCGGCGGCCGGGCTGGGACTCGCGGCCGGGCTGCTCGGCGAGCTGATCCTCTCCGGACGGATCACCGTCTCGGATGGACTGGTCATCGTGCTGGACCGCCGGCCGCCCGCCGACGCGCTCGCGCACACCGTGCTCGACCAGCTCATCGGAGAGCCCCAGCACCAGGCGATCCGAACCTGGCTCAGCTTCCTGGCCCGCACCGGCGTCACCTCCGTCGGCGAGCGGCTGGCCCGGGCCGGGGTGTTGCGCCGGCAGGAGACCCGCCGCCTGCTGCGCACCAGCCTGAGCTACCTGCCGGTCGACCTCAACGCGACGGCCTGGCCGGCGACCCGGCTGCGGACCCTGCTGGAGCGCCCGGATCCCCCCACCGTGCCGGACGCCCTGCTGCTCGGCCTGGTCTCCGCCACCGGTCTCACCCGCGAGGTGCTCTGGAGCGCCGGGCCCCTGGCCCACCACCGGCTGAGCGTGCTCCTCCCGGCGCTCCCGGCCCCGCTGAAGGAACTGGTCGGGCACACCGAGGCCGCCGTCGGCGCCGCGGTGCTGCGCGGCAACCCCTGACCTCCCGGTCACCCCCCATCCCTGCCCCGAACCGGAGCGTCCCCCATGCCCCCTTCTGCCCCCGTCGAACGCCCCAGCAACGTCTCCGAGGCCCTGGCCCGCGGTCGGCTCGGCGTGCCGGCGGTCGTCTTCTTCGTGCTCTCCGCCGCCGCCCCGCTGACCGTGGTGGCCGGCGTGGTCACCACCGGGTACGCGGTCACCGGCGTCACCGGCATCCCGCTGGCGTTCCTCGTGGTCGCCGCGGTGCTCGCCCTCTTCTCGGTCGGCTACGTGGCGATGGCCCGCCGGTTGGCCAACGCCGGCGCGTTCTACGCGTACATCGCCCGCGGGCTCGGCCGGCCGGCCGGGGTGGGCGCGGCCTGGGTCGCGCTGATCGCGTACAACGCGCTCCAGGTGGGGCTCTACGGCGCGATCGGCGCCGCCGCCGAGCCGGTGCTCCAGCAGCTCTTCGGCGGCTCGCCCGCCTGGTGGGTGGTGGCGCTGGTGGCCTGGGCTCTGGTCGCCGTGCTGGGCCTGCTCCGGGTCGACGTGAACGGGCTGGTGCTGGCCGTGCTGCTGGTCGCCGAGATCCTGGTCATCGTCGTCTTCGACCTGGCGCAGCTCACCCACCCCGCCGGCGGGTCGGTCAGCTTCGCCACCCTCTCGCCGGACAACCTGCTGGTGCCGGGGGTCGGCGCGATCCTGGTGCTGGCCACCACCGGCTTCACCGGCTTCGAGTCGGCGGTGGTGTTCAGCGAGGAGAGCAGGGACCCGCAGCGGACCGTCCCGCGGGCCACCTACCTGTCGGTGGCCATCATCGCCGGGCTGTACGCCTTCTCGGCCTGGACGATGACCGTCGCCACCGGGCCGGACCGGATCGTCGACGAGTCCCGGGAGCAGAGCACGGGGCTGATCTTCAGCCTCGCCGGCGCGCACCTCGGCGACACCGCGGTGACCGTCGGCCAGGCGCTCTTCCTCACCTCACTGCTGGCGGCGATGATCGCGTTCCACAACACCACCGCGCGGTACGCCTTCGCGCTCGGCCGTGAGCGGGTGCTGCCGGCGCTGTTCGGGCAGACCTCCCCGCTCACCGGCGCGCCCCGGGTCGCCTCGCTGGCGCAGAGCGTCCTCGGGCTGGTGGTGATCGTGCTCTACGCCGTCGCCGGCTGGGACCCACTGGTGCAGCTGTTCTTCTGGGGCGGTACCGGCGGCGGGTTCGGCGTGCTGCTGCTGATCGCCACCACCTCGGTCGCGGTGATCGCCTTCTTCGCCCGGACCCGGACGCCGGAGACGCTGTGGCGGCGGGCGATCGCCCCCGGCCTCGCGGCGGTCGCGCTGACCGCGATCATCGTGATCGCGGTGGACAACTTCGCCATCCTGCTCGGCGTCGCCCCGGACTCTCCGCTGCGCTGGGTGATCCCGGCGGTCTACCCGGTCGCGGCGCTGCTCGGGCTGCTCTGGGGGCTGGCGCTGCGCGGCAACCGACCCGACGTGTACGCCCGGATCGGGCTCGGCGCGGACAGCGCGGTCGCCGACGCGCCCCGCCCGGCCGGCGAACCGACGCCGGTCGGCGTGGAGGTGCCGTGATGACCGAGGTGCCGATCGAGCGGCTGGGCCCGGGCGAGACCCGAGCGGTCGCCGAGCGGATCGCCGGCGCGTTCCACGTCCTCGCCGTCACCCGCTGGCTGGTGCCGGACGAGGCGAAGCGGGAGGCGTTGCTCGCCGACAACTTCGAGATCCTGGTCGAGCACGCGATGCGGCACGGGATCGTGCACGGCACCCCGGACCTTGCGGCGGTCGCCGTGTGGCTCCCGCAGACCGGCGAGCCGGCCCCGCCGCCGGCCGACTACGACGCCCGGCTCGCCGCCGCCTGCGGTGAGTGGACGCCCCGGTTCCAGCACCTCGACGAGCTGTTCGAGGCGCACCATCCGCACGGCGACCACCACCACCTGGTGTTCCTGGCGGTCGCGCCGCAGTGGCAGGGGCGGGGGCTGGGCAGCGCGCTGCTGCGGCACCACCACGCGGTGCTCGACGCCGAGGGCCTGCCCGGCTACCTGGAGGCGAGCAGCGAGCGCAGCCGGGAACTGTACGGCCGGCACGGCTACCGGGCCGCCGAGCCGTTCCGGCTGCCGGACGGCGCGGCGTTCCACCCGATGTGGCGGGAGCCGCGGGGCTGACGGCGGGCGGCGGCCCCCGGTGTCCCTACCGGGGGTCGCTGTCGGCCTTCTCACCTTGACCGGCGTGCGCGGCGCCGCGTTGGCTGGCGGCATGGCCCGCATCGCGTACGACGACCGCAGCGCCGCCGCCTTCGCGGCCACCCGGCACCTGGCCACCGACGGGCTGACGAGCTGGCGGGCGGCGGTCGCGCGGCATCTGCCCACCACCGCCGGCGCCCGGGTGCTCGACCTCGGGGCCGGCACCGCCACCTGGGCGGCCGCCTTCCGGGCCTGGTACGGCCTCGACGTGGTGGCGGTCGAGCCGTCGGCGGCCATGCGGGCCCGCGCCGGGTACGAGGCGATGGTCGGCGGCGACGCGGCGGCCCTGCCTCTCGCGGCGGCCAGCCTGGACGGCGCCTGGCTCTCCACGGTGATCCACCACCTGCCGGACCTGCCGGCGGTCGCCGCCGAGCTGCGCCGGACGCTGCGCGCCGGCGCGCCGGTACTGATCCGCTCGGTGTTCCCCGGGCGGGCCGGCGGGATCAGCCTGTTCCGGTGGTTCCCGGAGGCGCTGCGGGTGGTGGCGAGCTATCCCTCGGTGGCGGAGGTCTGCGCGGCGTTCGAGCCGGCCGGCTTCGCGCCGGTGGCGCTGGAGCCGGTGCCACAGGTGAGTGCCCCGTCGCTGCGGACGGCCGCGGACGGGCTGCGTCGGTCGGCGCACACCCCGCTGCTGCTGCTCGACGACGCCGACTACGCGCGGGGGGTGCGGCGGATGCGCGCGGCGGCCGCAGGGACGCCGGACGTGCCGGTGGTCGACACGATGGACCTGCTGGTGCTGCGCTGAGCGCACGGAAAGGCCCGGCCGGCGCACCGCCGACCGGGCCCGTGGACGCGACGTTGGCCGGGCCCGCCGACCCGGCCAACGTCTCCCACCCCCCTTAGTACGTTCCGTCGAGCTGCCCGCGCAGCTTCGTCAGCGCCCGGGCCAGCAGCCGGGACACGTGCATCTGCGAGACGCCGATCTGCTCGGCGATCTGGGACTGGGTCAGGTTGCCGTAGAAGCGCAGCGTGAGGATCTTCTGCTCGCGCTCGTCGAGGGTGGCCAGCGCCGGGCCGAGGGCGACCCGGAGCTCGGCCAGCTCGAACTCGCCGTCCTCGCCGCCGAGCATGTCGCCCAGCTCGGTGGCCCGGTCGCCGTCGCCGGTCGGGGTGGACAGCGACACCGCGTTGTAGGCGCGGGCGCCCTCCAGGCCCTCCAGGACCTCTTCCTCGGTCAGCGTGAGGTGGGCGGCGATGTCCGCGACGGTCGGGGAGCGGCCGAGGGTCTGCAGCAGGGTGCTGTTGGCGTCGGAGATGGCCAGCCGCAGCTCCTGGAGGCGACGCGGCACCCGGATGTCCCAGGTGCGGTCGCGGAAGTGCCGCTTGAGCTCGCCGATGATGGTCGGGATGGCGTAACCGGCGAAGTCGACGCCCCGGGAGGGGTCGAACTTGTCGATCGCCTTGATCAGGCCGACGGCGGCGGTCTGCGCCAGGTCGTCGGTGGGCTCGCCGCGGCCGCTGTAGCGGTGGGCCAGGTGGTTGGCGAGCGGCAGCCAGGCCTCGATCGCCTTGTCGCGCATCGCGGCGCGGGACGGGTGATTCGCGGGCAGCGCGGCCATCGCGTTGAGCAGGTCCGCGGCGCTGTCGGTGAGTGCGCGCGGGTCCAGCTTCTCGGTGGTGGACGGCGGTGTGGTCGCCTGCTCGCTGATCGTTGGCGCGGTCATGGGTGGTCCTCCCTGCACCTCGTCCGCGGACAAAAGACGTGACGCTTTGGTTTAGCTTCAAGTGGTCCGTTCGGGACTCACCTTAGCCTGATCGGTCCGGGGAAATCTAGCCGAAAGTACGATGTGCTTAAGTAATTTTCCGACAGGAAACGCCAGGAACCGACATAACGCCGGGGCTTTGTGATCACGATTACCGGGCCACCCGCCCGATCCGCCGCCGCCGGACGCGCCGCGGTGGTGACCACTCGGCCCACCGCTCCCATCGACCGGTCAACCAAGAAACCGACAAACGGTTCGCATTGTCGGCTTTCCGTCGTTGTCCCGTCGGCGGGACCGCCCGTAGCGTCCCTGAGTACACGTCTACGGAGGCACTGTGCTCGATCCCGCCGCTCCGCAACTCGTCGTCAACGCCCGGGTGCTCCAGTTCAGCTGGCTGCCGGCGGACCCCGACGCGGTCGCGGCGATCCTGCCGGCCGGCTTGCAGGCCCGTTCGGACCGCCAGGTCTTCCTGTGCCAGTACGTGGTCGACGACGAGTGCCAGACCTCGGGCTTCGGGGCGTACTCGCTGACCTACCTGGGCCTCTCGCTGGTGGGCATGAACCCGCCGGACGGCGACACCCCGGGCGGGTGGTGGAGCCACTACCTCGCCTCCAGCCCCGTGGTCCGGCAGTACGCCGCTGCCCGGGGCGTGCCGGCGGCGGCCGGGCAGACCGTCCTCACCGTGCGCGGCGGGCAGCTCACGGCCGAGACCCGCGTCGACGGCCGGCCGATCATCCGGACCGTGGCCCGGGTCGGTCACACCGGACACGAGGTGCGCAGCGGCCACCACCGCTACCTCACCGGGTGCGGCGGGGAACTGACCAGCGCCGACTACCCGTACGTGGCCGAGCCGGTGAGCCCGTTCGAGATCGAGTCGGTGGAGTTCCTCGACCCCGACCACCCGGTCTACCCGCTACGCCCGGCGAATCCGCTCACCATCGGCTGGGGCTTCTACTCCCCGCGGGTGTCGTTCGCGTACCCGGCCGGGCCGCACGCCCTCGACGAGCCGCCGACCGCCGAGGCCGCGCCGGTTCACCAGGTGCCGGCCCGCCGGGCCCGCAGCGGCCTGCCGTCCGGGTCGTAGACCAGCCGGTACGCGGGCAGCGCCCAGATCCGGGTACGCCAGGGCAACCGCTCCGGCTGGTGCGGGCGCAGCCGGCCCGGCGGGCGAGGGCCGACCCGGCCCGCATCGTGCCAGCGTTGCAACGCGTCGGCCGCGGTGCTGATCGCCGCGACGGCCGCGGCCGGGTCCAGCAGGTCGCCGTCCTCGCCGCCGTCGGGGTCCCGGTCCAGGTGCTCGCGCCACAGTCGCAGCCGCAGGTCCCGGGCGAAGACCCGGGCGCCGTCGCCGAGCCCGGCCGGGTCGACCGGCGCCCGCTCGTCCCGGGTCTCGTCCAGCACCGCGCAGGACAGCTCGCTGTCGTGCGTCCAGGAGCGGCGGTTGAAGTTGTCGCTGCCCACGCTGGCCCAGACGTCGTCGACCACGCAGACCTTGGCGTGCACGTAGACCGGGGTGCCCTCGTGGTTCTCCACGTCGAAGACGTGCACCCGGTCCCGGGCCGCCTGCTGGCAGAGCGAGAGCGCCTGCTCCCGGCCCACCATGTTCGGCGGCAGCGCGAGCCGGCCGTCCACGTCCGGGTGGCGCGGCACCACGGCGACCAGGTGCAGGTCCGGCTGCTCCCGCAGCGCCGTCGCGAACAGCTCGGCCACCTCGGTCGACCAGAGGTACTGGTCCTCCAGGTAGATCAGCCGGCGGGCCCGGCGGACCGCCTTGGTGTAGCCGCGGGCCACCGTCCGCTCGCCGTCGGGGGCGAACGAGTAGCGCGGGCGTACCGCCGGGTAGGTGCGCAGCACCTGGATCTGGTGCGGGCCGCAGGGCGGGGGATCGGCCGGCTGGTCGGGCAGCGGGTCGGGGCTCAGGTCCGCGCCGCGCAGCCGGTCCCGCAGGTAGGCCAGCGGATTCTCCGAGTCCAGCGGCATCGGGTCGGTCCACCGCTCGCGGAACGTCGTGTCGAGTGCGCCGACCACCGGGCCGCGGACCGCGAGCTGGACGTCGTGCCAGGGCGGGTGCGCGCCGTACCGCGCGGACATGGCCACGGCCTGCGGATCCCCCCGGTGCTCGGCGTCGTCGCGCCGGCTGTGGCACAGGTCGATCCCGCCGACGAAGGCGATGTCCCGCTCCGGGGCGCCCGGGTGGCGCAGCACCACGAGTTTCTGGTGATGCGAGCCGCCGCGCCGGACGCGCTGGTCCAGCAGCACCTCGCCGCCGGCCGCGCAGATCGCCTCGCTGAGGTCGCGGTTCTCCGCCTCGCTGTAGGAGAGCGCGTCGAGGTGGGACCGCCAGATCAACCCCTTGACCACCACGCCGCGCTGGGCGGCCTGCGCGAAGAGCTGCACCACCGTCGGGCCGTCCGGGCGCATCCGCTGGTCCGGGTCGCCCCGCCAGTCGGTGAAGAACAGGTGGTCGCCGGCCCTCAGCGCCTCGACCTCGCTGACCAGCCGGTCGAAGTACGCCGCGCCGTGAATCACCGGTTCGGCGAGGTTTCCCGTCGTCCAGACGGGTAACTCAGACACCGGGTTGGCACGTTCCTGCGCGGTGAGGAACCAGTCGCTCATCGCCATGTTCCAGCCCCCCGAGGTCGACAACGTCCTCACGGTAGGACCCCTGCGACGGGTACGCACGCCGGCCGCCCCTTCGGAGCCCGGCGTGGTGGCCGCCGCACCACGGACCGAGACAACCCAGGAGGCCGCAGCATGCCCGCCGAGACGACGAACGCCGTGACCGAGTACCGCGAGCCCGCGGTCGAGAGCGAACGGGGCGCGGTGGTGGCGGTCTTGCTGATGGTGATCCTCGGGGTGGCCGGCATCTTTGCCGTGTCCTGAGCGCCCGACGGTCACCAACTCCCGATCGGCAGATGGGCGCCCCGGCGGAACCGGGACGCCCATCTCGTTCGGGTCGATCAGGGACGCGGGCCCTGGCCGCCGGTGTGCGGCAGGCGCTCGGCGGGGATCACGCCGAGCTTGCCGGCCTGGAAGTCCTCGAACGCCTGGACCAGCTCGTCGCGGGTGTTCATCACGAACGGGCCGTAGTGCGCCACCGGCTCCCGGATGGGCTGACCGCCCATGAGGTAGAGCTCCAGGGCCGGGGTGTTGGCGTCCTGCTTCGCGTCGGCGGTCATCCGCAGCGCGTCGCCCGCGCCGTGCACGGCGAGCTGGCCGATGTGGATGGGGCGCTTGTCGGTGCCGACGGTGCCCCGGCCGGCCAGCACGTAGACCAGCGCGTTGAAGTCCGGCCGCCAGGGCAGGCTCAGCTCCGCGCCGGGCTGCAGCGTCACGTGCGCGATGGTGATCGGGGTGTGGGTCGAGCCCGGGCCGCGGTGCCCGGCGACCTCACCGGCGATCACCCGGATCAGCGCGCCGCCGTCCGGGGTGGTGATCAGCGCCGACTCCCGGCCGCGGATGTCCTGGTAACGCGGCGGGTTCATCTTGGCCACCTTGGGCAGGTTGACCCAGAGCTGGAGGCCGTGGAAGAGGCCGCCGCTGGTGACCAGGTGCTCCGGCGGCGCCTCGATGTGCAGCAGGCCGCTGCCGGCGGTCATCCACTGGGTGTCGCCGTCGGTGATGGTGCCGCCGCCGCCCTGCGAGTCCTGGTGGTCCATGATCCCGTCGATCATGTAGGTCACCGTCTCGAAGCCGCGGTGCGGGTGCCACGGGGTGCCCTTCGGCTCGCCCGGGGCGTAGTCCACCTCGCCCATCTGGTCGAGGTGGATGAACGGGTCCAGCTCGGTTAGCGGGACGCCGGCGAAGGCCCGGCGGACCGGGAAGCCCTCGCCCTCGAAGCCGCTGGGCGCGGTGGTCAGTCGGCGGACCGGCCGGAAGCTGGTCGACTCGTCGAGCCGGGGCAGCCGGGGCAGGACGAGGACGTCGTCGACGGTGATGGCGGGCATCTCGGGCTCCTTAGTTGTCGGCCGGGGTGGACGACGCGTCGCGGGCGGCGTGCAGGCGCCGGCCGAGCCGCTCGAAGACCCGGGTGAGGCAGGCGACCTCGGCGTCGTCGAGATCGTCCATGAGGTGGGTGCGCACCGACGCCAGGTGGTGCGGCGCGGCGTCGCGGAGGGCGAGCAGGCCGGCGGCGGTGAGCACCGCCTCGCTGCCCCGGCGGTCGTCCGGGCAGGACTGCCGGGTGACCAGGCCGCGCCGCTGCATGGCCGAGATCTGGTACGTCAGCCGGCTGGGCGAGAAGACCAGCCGGCTGGCCAGCTCACCCATCCGCAGTCGCTGCCGTGGCGCCTCGGAGAGCAGCACCAGCACGTGGTAGTCGGCGAAGCTCAGCCCGTCCGCGCGGAGGTCTTCCTCGATCTGGGTGAACAACCGCTGGCTCGCCTCGATGTAGGCGCGCCAGCAAGCCATCCGCTCGGGGTCCAGGCTCTCGGTCACGGGTCCGAGAGTAGCACTACTTAAAATTTCAAAGAAGGACCGCTGAGCGTGACTTGGCGCTCATCAAGGCGCCGGTCGGACCGGATCTAAGAATTTGAAAGAACGAGTCTCCGGGAGCCGGGTGGCGGCGGCCCGCCGCTGGCTAGGCTCGGGGGATGGACGATCTCGAACTGCTCGACTGGCGGGAGCGGATCGCCCGGCTCCACCTCTCCGGCCTCGACCTGGCCGGATTCCGGGCGGAACGGGACGAACTGTTCCGCCGGCACCCGCAGAGCCCGCTGCCGGTCGAGGACCGGCCCGGCTTCGCCGGGCTGCGCTACCACCCGGCGAACCCCGACGCCGTGGTCGAGGCGCCGCTGCGTCCCGCCTCCGGCACCGAGAGCATCGACACCGGTGGCCCGGACGGGGTGGTGCGCTACCGGCGGGTGGCGATCGCCGACACCCCGTGGGGTCCGCTGACCCTCTGGTGGATCGAGGCGTACGGCGGCGGGCTGTTCGTGCCGCTGCGCGACGGGAGCTGCGGCAGTGAGAGCTACGGCGGCGGCCGCTACCTGACCGACACGGTCAAGGGCACCTTCGGCCGGGGACTGACGGTGCTGCCCGACCGGCGGGTCCGGCTCGACGCCAACTACCTCTACAACCCCAGCTGCGCCTACGACGATCGGTGGGCCTGCCCGCTCGCCCCGCCGGAGAACCGGGTGGACGTGCCGATCCGGGCCGGCGAGCTGGCGTACCACGGCTGACGCCCCGGCGCGGCGGGGCGCCGGGGCGTCAGGCGGTGCGGTCAGCGGGCGGTCGCGCCCGTCGGCGTCAGGTGCATCCGGCCGAGCAGCTGCCGTGCCTGATCGGCCAGGTCGACGTCCACGATCACCGCGTACTGGCTGGCCCGCAGCGAACTGGCCGAGGTGAAGTCCCGCTGGCCGCCCGTCATGGCGTGCGCCACCGCGCCGAACACGGCCCCCCAGATCGCGCCGATCACCAGCCCGACCAGGATCACCGCCACCCAGTTGCCGGCGGTGAAGATGCCGAAGAGCAACCCGATGAAGAGCCCGAACCAGGCGCCGGTGCCCGCGCCGATCAGGGCGGCCCGGCCCGTGGTCATCCGGCCCATCACCGTCTCCACCAGGGTCAGGTTCGTGCCGACGATCGCGCTGCGTTCCACCGGGAACCGGTTGTCGGCCAGATAGTCCACCACCCGCTGTGCGGACGGATAGTCCGGGTACGTGCCGATCGTCACGGTCGGCGGGCCCGTCTGTGGACCGTGCCCGTCCCCGCTGGGCGCCGCCGGTCGGCCGGCCGGACCGGACGGGAGGTTGTCGCCACCCGGCATCCCGGGTCGCCAGGCCGCGGTCGGCGTCGAGGGTCTGGTCATGAGCATCCTCCTTCGTCGACCCGTCGCGTTCCCGCCGCCGTCGGCGGGTAACACCGCCGGGCCGGCCGATGCCGACGCCGATGACGGGCCCGGTGGTGGTGTGCCGCCCGCCGCGCCGGGTAGCCACGGCCGCGGGCGCTCGCGGTGGCGGCTTGTGCCGGCGGGTCCGCCGGGACAGCGCGGGCCGCAGCGGGCAGGATCGGGGGATGCAGTTGGTGATCACCGCCGACACCCACGTACCGAAGCGCGCACGCGACCTGCCGGCCCCGCTGTGGGCCGCGATCGACGCCGCCGACGTGGTGCTGCACGCCGGGGACTGGGTGGACGTGTCGCTGCTGGACGCGCTGACCGCGCGGGCCAGGCGGCTGGTCGCCGTGTACGGCAACAACGACGGCCCGGACCTGCGCGCCCGGCTGCCCGAGGTGGCCCGGGTCGAACTCGCCGGGCTGCGGGTGGCGGTGGTGCACGAGACGGGGCCGAAGACCCGCCGCGAGGAGCGCTGCGCGGCCCGCTTCCCCGACTGCGACCTGCTGGTCTTCGGGCACTCCCACATCCCGTGGGACAGCGTCGCTCCGGGCGGGCTGCGGCTGCTCAACCCGGGCTCACCGACCGACCGGCGGGCCCAGCCGCACGCGACCTATCTGACCGCGCGGGTGGCGGCGGGGCGGCTCGACGAGGTCGAGCTGCACCGCCTGCCCCCGCGCTGACTACTGCCCGCGCCCGGTCTCCGCCTGGAGCTCGTCGATCCGGCGGGACGCCTCCGCCTTGGTCAGCCCCTCCGGCACCTCCTCGCCGGCCTCCCGGGCGAGGGTGTGCAGGTACGACTCCTGGGCGGCGGTCGGCGGCTCCTCGCCGGTCACCCACTCGTCCGGGTCCTTGATAGCCGCCTGCGGGTTGGGCTTGCCGCTGTCGCGGTCGGTCATCTCGATCACCTCTCCTCGAACACCTGTGCCAGTACCCCCGGTCCGTGCGCTTCATGCCGCCCGCCGCCCGGGCCGCATACGATCACCGGGTGACAGCGGACCGGACGGGCGTGGTGGTGGTCGGCGCCGGAATCGCCGGGGTGGCGTGCGCCGCCGAGCTGGCCCGGGCGGGCATCCCGGTGCAGGTCCGCGAGCGGGCCAGGGTGACCGGCGGGCGGATGGCGAGCAGGCGCTTCGACGGCCGACCCGCCGACCTCGGCGCCGCCTACTTCACCGTCAGCCACCCCGACTTCGCCGGCGTGGCCGAGGAGTGGCGGGCGGCCGGGCTGGCCCGGGAATGGACCGACACCCTGGTCGCGTACGGGCCGGACGGCCGGCGTGAGCTGTCCGGGTCGACCCGCTGGTCCGCCCCGCGCGGACTGCGGTCGCTGGTCGAGCACCTGGCCCGGGAGCTGCCCGTGACGCATGATTGGCTGGTGCTCTCGGTCGAGCCCGGCCCACGGGTCGACGGCCGGGACTGCACCGCGGTCGCGCTGGCCATGCCGGGTCCGCAGGCGGCCCTGCTGCTCGACCCGGCGCTCGCCGCGGCAACCGGGGCGGTGACGGCCCAGCAGTGGTCCCCGGCGCTGGCCGCCGTGCTGCGCTTCCCGCAGCGCCGGTGGTCCGACTTCCGGGGCGCCTTCGTCAACGAGCACCCGGTGCTCGGCCTGATCTGCGACGACGGGGACCGGCGGGGGGACGCCGCGCCGGTGCTGGTCGCGCACACCACCGCGGAGTTCGCCGCCGGTCACCTGTTGCAGCCCACCGCCGCCGGCCCGGCCATCGAGCAGGCGGTGCGGGACCTGTTGGGCCTGCCCGAGCCGGCCGAGCTGGTGCACGTGCACCGCTGGACGTACGCGAAGCCCACCGCGGGCGGGGACGGGACGTACCACCTGGACGACGACGGGATCGGCCTCGCCGGGGACGCCTTCGGCAAGCCGCGGGTGCAGAGCGCCTGGCGCTCCGGGCGGGACCTCGGCCGGGCACTGGTCGGCCGGCTCGGCGGCTGACCGGCGGCCCGGATCAGCCCAGCGCGGGTTCCTTCTCGCGGCCCCGCTCGGACGGGTCGCGGGTCCGCTCGCCCGCCCGGTCCAGCAGCTGCATGACCGGGGTGGCCGCGATCCCGTGCACCACCACCGAGACGATCACCACCAGGCCGACCGTGGCCCAGATCAACTCGGCCTGCGGGAAGTCGGTCCTGCTGGTGGCGTACGCCAGGTAGTAGAACGAGCCAACCCCCCGGATGCCGAAGAGCGCGATCACCCAGTGCTCGGCCGGTCTGCCGGGCGCCCCGCGCAGCGACAGCCAGCCGGTCAGTGGCCGGATCACGAAGACGAGCGACAGCCCGACCATTGCCGCCGGCCAGGTCAGCGGGGCGAGCAGGCCACCGATCACCGCGCCGCCGAACAGCAGCAGCAACAGCACGGTCAGCAGCCGCTCGATCTGCTCGGCGAAGTCGTGCAGCACCGAGTGGAACTCGTGGGTCCGCTCGGCGGCCCGGATCGCCCGGGCGGCCACGAAGACCGCCAGGAAGCCGTACCCGCCGACCACCTCCACCAGCCCGTACGCCAGGAAGGTGGCGGCCAGCGCGAGGAAGCCCTCGGCGTGCCGAGCCAGTCGCAGCTCGCTCGGCGCCCGGAAGAAGAGCTTGCCGAGCAGCCAGCCGATGAGCAGCCCACCCCCGACGCCGACGGCGAGTTTGTAGAGCACGTCGACGGTGAACCAGTGGGCCAGCCAGTCCGCCGGGGCGAGGCTGGTGGTGGCGATCGCGATGGCGGCGTACACGAACGGGAACGCCAGGCCGTCGTTCAGGCCGGCCTCCGAGGTGAGCGCGAAGCGCACCTCGTCCTCGGAGTCCTCCACGTCGGTCGGCTCACCCACCTGCACGTCGGCGGCGAGCACCGGATCGGTGGGGGCGAGCGCGGCGCCCAGCAGCAGCGCCGCCGCCGGTACCAGCCCGGCCCACCACCAGCCCAGCAGCGCCACCGCCGCGATGCACAGCGGCATCGCGATCGCCAGCAGCCGCCAGGTCGACGACCAGCGTGCCCAGCTCAGCGGCCGGTCGATCTTCAGGCCGGCGCCCATCAGCGCCACGATCACCCCGACCTCGGTGAGATGGGTGGTGAGCTCGGGCCAGCGCAGCGGGTCCGGCGTGGGCAGCCCGGTCGGCAGCAGGAAGACCAGCATGCCGAGGCCGAGGAAGGCGATCGGCATGGACAGCGGGCGCCGCTCCAGCACCCGCGGCAGGACGCCAGCCAGCAGCGCGCCCACACCCACCAGCGCGAACGCGACGTCCACCGGTTCCACAGCACCACCCTTCCCGCCACCCGCGGCGCGGGTAGGTGGTCACCAGTGCCCCCTCCTGCCGCCGGCTATGCGTCGGTGTCCGGCTTGTCCTCACGTGAGGCGGGTCACGCGTCAGCCCACCGTGCCCGTGACCGGGCGGGCGCGCGGGCTCAGCGGAGGCCGGCGACGGCGCTTTCGCCGAGGCCGTCGAGCAGCGCGGCCGGGTCGTCGTAGACGGCCACCGCACCGGCGCCGGCCAGCTCGGCCCGGCTGGTGCCGCCGCAGGTCAGCCCGATGCAGGGGATCTTCAGCTTGCCGGCGGCGGCGACGTCCCAGACCGAGTCGCCGACGAAGACCACCCGGTCCGGGGTGAGCCCGGACTGCGCCAGCGCGGCCTCCAGGATGTCCGGCGCCGGCTTGCTCTCCTCCGCGTCCGCCGAGGAGGTGACGGTGTCGATCACGTCGTCGGCGTCGAGGACGGCGCGCAGCGCGCCCACCTCGTGCTCGGCGGCCGAGGTGGCCAGCACCACCCGCAACCCGCGCGCCGCGCAGGCCCGCAGCAGCTCCGCGGCGCGGGGCAGCGGGGCCAACCGCTCCCAGTACTCGGCGTACAGGCTGTCGTGCGCGTCACGCAGCTTGCCGTCGCCGTCCCGGTCGCGTTCCGGACCGAGCAGATGGTCGAGCAGCTTGTCCGAGCCCATGCCGATCGATCGGTGGATCAGCGCCATGGGCACCCGGTGATCGGCCTGGCGCAGCGCCTCCCACCAGCTCACCGTGTGCAGATAGGTGGTGTCGACCAGGGTCCCGTCCACGTCGAAGAGGACGCCGCAGCGGTTGTCGGTAGGCATGGCTTCCCTTCTACCCGCCCCGGCGCGCGCCGACGCGCGACTCACCCGACGGGGATGAGGATCTCGAACCAGACCGTCGAGCCGCGGACCGTCGGGTCGGTGCCCCAGGCGTCGCTCAGCTCCTCGATCAGCCCCAGGCCGCGGCCCCGGCTGCTCAGCGTGTCCGTCTGCGCCCGGGTCACCGTGCCGCGGGTGCCCGAGTCGGCGACCGACACCAGCAGCCGTTCCGCGCTGAGGTCGATCTCCACCCGGGCGGCCGTGCCGGCGTGCAGCAGCGCGTTGGTGGTCAGCTCGCTGGTGCACAGCACCGCCGCGCCCACCACCGCCTCCGGCACCCGCCACTCGGACAGCTGCGCGGTCATCCAGTGCCGCACCCGGCTCGGTGCGGTCGGCTCCGCCGGCACCTCCATGCTGGCCGACCGGCTCGGCTTCACCGCGTGCTCCACCGCCAGCACCGCGACGTCGTCCTCGGTGGCCCCCGGTACGGCGGCGGTGGCCACCGCGCACAGCGCCCGTGGGTCGCCGCTGCCGGCCGCGGTGACCGCCCGGGCCAGCCCGGACAGCCCGCTGGTCAGGTCCTGCCAGCGCCGCTCCACCACCCCGTCGCTGAACAGCAGCAGGGTGTCTCCGGGGCGGAACGGCACGGTGGCCGTCCGGGGCCGGCAGCCGAGTCCCAACGGGGCGCCGGGCGGCACGTCGACGTACTCGGCGGTGGGCTCGCCGGTCGGCGAGCAGCGCCGGATCAGCGGGGCGGGGTGGCCGGCGCTGGCCAACGTGATCCGCTCCCGGTCCGCCTCGATGACGCCGAAGGCCACGGTCACGAAGAGCTCCTGCGTGCCGGCCTCGGCGCCCAGGCTGGACACCAACCGGTCCAGCCCGCCGAGCACCGCGTCCGGGCGGGGGTCGGTGAGCGCGAGCGCCCGCAGGGCGGCCCGCACCTGCCCCATTCGGGCGGCGGCCTGCACGTCGTGCCCGGCCACGTCGCCGAGGACCACCCCCAGTGCGCCGGTGGGCAGCAGGAAGGCGTCGTAGAAGTCGCCGCCGGCGGCGTTGCCGTCGACGCCCGGGTCGTACCGGGCGGCGATGCGCAGCCGGGGCAGGTCGGGTAGCTGTTCCGGGAGCATGCTGCGTTGCAGGAGCTGAGCGGTGCCGTGCTGGGTCTCGAACCGGCGGGCCCGCTCGGCCGCCTGGCCGACCAGCTCCGCGGAGGCGGTCAGCAGCGCCCGCTCGGCGGGGGACCAGGTGTGCGGCGCCTGGTAGCCGACCGACAGCGCGCCACGGACCACTGAGGAACGCAGCGGCAGTGCGGCCAGCGCCCGGATCTTCTGGTCGTGCCGGTCCACCGCGATGTCCCGCAGCGGCTGGCCGTCGCTGGTGTAGAAGGGCACGCCGCTGCGGGCGGTGACCACCATCGGCGCCGAGGAGTCGGCGGGGGCGCGCCGCCACAGCGGCGGTAGCCGCTCGTCGGCCTCGTCGAGCAGTTCGCCGCGGATCCGCCGGACCAGCCGCCAGTTGCCGCCCTCGTCGACGGTGAAGTCGACCCGGTCGGCGTCGAACGATTCGATGGCGTACCCGAGGGTGACCCGGGCGACGTCGTCGAGGGTGAGAGTGCCGGACAGCGCGGCGGCGAAGTCGCTCAGGCTCTGCAACTGCTGGGTGAGCTGGGTGGTCTGCGCGGCGACGGTGAGCACGCCGATGATCCGGCCGGCGCTGTCGCGTACGGGGGAGTGGCCCCGGGTGAACACCGCCGGCTCGGCCGCGCCGACGAGGTGCGGGTCGGCGGGCAGCATCGCCTCCCGTTCGAGGAAGGACTCGCCCTGCCGGTACGCCCGCTCGAGCACGTCGCCGTTGCCCGGCTCGTGCCAGATGTCCGCGAAGACCTCGGCGGCCGGCCGGCCGAGCGCCGTCGGGTGCCGGGCGCCGATCAGCTCGGCGTACCCGTCGTTGTAGAGCAGCACCAGATCGTCGCCGTAGAGCAGGGCCATCGGCACCGGCGAGGCGAGGACCAGGTCGACCACGGCGCGTAGCGCCGGGCCCCATGCCTCGGGCGGGCCGAGCGGGGTGCCCGCCCACGGGTGGGCGAGCACGGCGGCCGCCGCGCCGCCGCTGCTGGCGCCGGAGCCCGCAGGTGCTCCCGGGACGGGGGCTGATGGCGTGGGGACTCGCCCGACCGTGCCTGGCATGACCGCAGCCTAACCGGAGCGTGACGTGGAGGTTCCGATCATGCGTCCGGGCGCGCCTCGGGTGCCCGCCGGGCCGGCCGTTCCGGCAGGTGAGGGTGCTTTCCGGGAGAGATGTCGGGAAATTGGCGACCCGTGGCGCGGCGTGCCCCGGGGGTGACCGGGTATGCGGGCGGCGCAGTTCACGCGACAGGAGGGACATCATGCTGAAAACCCTCGCGGCCGGGCAGGCCGACATCGGTGACGCCGTGGCCGACACCTGGAGGTCGGTGCTGCTCTTCATTCCGCGGGCCGTCGCGTTCATCGCGATCCTCGTGGTGGGCTGGCTCATCGCCCGAGCCGTCCTGAAGCTCGTGGACGCGGCACTGGAACGGGTGGGCTTCGACCGGGCCGTCGAACGGGGCGGGATCAAACGCGCGCTCGAAAGAACGAAGTACGACGCCAGTGACATCCTGGCCAAACTGGGCTACTACGCCGTCCTGCTGTTCACCTTGCAGTTCGCCTTCGGCGTCTGGGGACCGAACGCGATCAGCGACCTGATCCGGGGTGTGGTCTCCTGGCTGCCGCGGGCCTTCGTGGCGATCGTGATCGTGGTGGTCGCGGCGGCCATCGCCAACGCGGTCCGGGATCTGGTCACCGGCGCGCTGGGTGGGCTGTCGTACGGCAAGATCCTCGGCGACCTGGCGGCGATCTTCATCCTGGCGCTCGGTGTGATCGCCGCGCTCAACCAGGTGGGCATCGCCACCACGGTGACCACGCCGGTGCTGATCGCGGTGCTCGCCACGGTGGCCGGCATCCTGATCGTCGGTGTCGGCGGTGGTCTGGTGAAGCCGATGCAGAGCCGCTGGGACGGCTGGCTCGACCGGGCCGCGGAGGAGTCCCGCGCGATCCGGGAGCAGCGTTCGGCGCAGGGCGCCGGTCGCAGCGACTACGAGCGGCAGATGGCCGACCGGGCCGGCGCCGAGCGTACCCGGGTGGCCCGGGAACAACAGGCGATGTCCGGCGCCCCGGGCACGTACCAGCCGGGGACCGTGGGCGACGAGACTCAGCAGATCCGCCGCCCGGGCGGCTAGCGCCGATGGCGGCAGGGGAGGGTGTCCGCGGGGCGATCGCGGCGCCCTCCGCCGCATTCAGGCCAGGTGTCGGGGATCCAGCGAGCGGGCGAGGGCGCAGACCGCCAGCAGGCGGGTGTGCAGCCAGTCCGGCCCCGACCAGTCGGTCGGCTCCGCGGTCGGCTGCCAGCCGTGGTCGAGGGCGGCGGCGCGGATGCCCTCGGCGTACCCGGCGAGCGCGGCGACGGTCAGCGGCCGGCGGTCGCCGTCCAGGCTGTCGCGGACGGCCGCGGCGTGCTGGTCGACCAGAGCGAGCAGCCCGGGGCTGGCGGCGGCCGCGGCCAGCCCGGCGGTGCCGACGGACGCGGTGAGCGCGACCAGGGCGGATCGCGCGGAGCCGGCGGCGGAGCGGGTCGCGACCCGATTGTTCGGCACACGCATGGGAACCGAGGCTAATCACGCCGTGACCGGGTCGACCTCGGCCGACCGGCTGACTGCCCGTCGGCCGGGCGGTGGCCAGGTTCCTCCGCCGGGATTGACCCGGGCGGGACCGGGCAGAAGGAGAACCGCGCGAACCGGCGCAGGGAGCCCCGCGGAGGAACGGAATGGGACAGCACGTGGACGGACCGGAGGAGCGGCACCGGCGCCCGGCCGGTGTGAGTGACGACACGGTCGAGGCGCTCGGCAAGCTCAGCGAGGCCCTGGAGACCGTCGAGCGGGCCCGCGGGCACCTCTACTCGCTGCACCAACTGATCGGCCACGCCGACCTCATGCTCGACGACGCGGTCGAGCTGTTCCGCAGCGCCGGGCACGGTGAGATCGCCGACCGGATCGACCGGGACCTGCTGGGCCGCAACGTGATCGCCGGACGCTGGACGTTCCAGATCGTCGAGGACTTCGACGACGGCTACTACGCGCTCTTCCGGGAGCTGGACCGCCGGGCCCGGGACGAGCTGGCCGGCGGCCGACGGCACCTCTACGAGGCGGAGATGAAGGAGCGCCGCCGCACCCGTGGGCGGCCCGGACACGAGGCGCGCCCCGGCGCGCAGGGCTAGTCCGACGAGGCGGCGCCCGCCGGGCGGCGCCGGGCCGCGTCGTCGGCGATGATCACGGTGGCCACCATCAGCGCGACGCAGAGGCTGAACAGCCAGGAGTCGTCGGCGACGAGTTTCGCCGCGATGGGCGCCTGGATGGCGGCGAGCAGAAAGCCCAGCCAAGCCAGGCGGCGCTGACGTGGGGTGAGGATGCCGGAGCCCTGTTGCATCCCGAAAGTCTGACGCGGGACCCGGCCATTGCCGTCACCCGTTCGGCCGATTCTGGACGACCTGTCCGGTTCCTCGACCATCCGGTTCGTACTTTTTGTCCTTTCGGGGGACCGGGTCGGGCGCCACTGACCGTCCCGCCGGATGCGGCAGGATGACCCACCGTGTCGACCACCACCACCACGCCCCGGGCGTCCCTGCTCCTGCTGGCCTATCTCGCCTTCGTGAGCCTCGGCCTGCCCGACGGGCTGATCGGGGTGGGCTGGCCGTCCATCCGCGCCGACCTCGGCGTGCCGACGGAGGCGGTCGGCGTGGTGCTCACCGCGGGCATGGTGGGTTACCTCACCTCCAGCGTGCTCGCCGGCTTCACCCTGGCCCGGCTCGGCGTCGGCTGGCTGCTCGCCGGCAGCACCCTGCTGGCGAGCCTGGCCCTCACCGGGTACGCGCTGACCCCCACCCTGGCCCTGATGGCCGGCTGCGCGCTGGTGCTCGGGCTGGGTTCGGGCGCGATCGACGCCGGGCTCAACGCGTACGCCGCCGGGGCGTTCGGGCCCCGCCACATGAACTGGATGCACGCGTTCTTCGGGCTCGGCGTGGCGATCGGCCCGCTGATCATGACCGGTGCGCTCAGCGCCGGCCTGGCCTGGCGGTGGGGGTACGGCACCGTCGCGACCGCCCAGCTCCTGCTGGCCGCGGCGTTCGCGCTCACCGTCCGTGCGTGGCGGGAGCGGACGCCGGGCGCCGCCGACGCGCTCGTACCGCCCGATCCGGTCGCGCCCGCGATGGTGCCCGGCCCGGACGCGGTGGCCGGCGCCGGGCCGGTCGAGGCCCGGCCGGTGCGGGTGGTGGAGACGCTGCGGCTGCCGGCGGTCTGGCTCGGCGGAGCCGCCTTCGCGGTCTACGTGGCCCTCGAGGTGGCCACCGGGCTCTGGGCCTTCCTGCTGCTGACCGAGGGGCGGGGCCTGGCCGCGGCGGTGGCCGGCCTCTGCGTCTCCGGCTACTGGGGCAGCCTCTTCGTGGGGCGGGTGGTCCAGGGGGTGGTCGCCGAACGGCTGGGCAGCGCGCGGGTGCTGCGCGGCAGCCTGCTCGGCCTGGCCGCCGGCGCGGCGCTGATCGCCCTGCCCGCCCCGGCCTGGTTGGCGGTGGCCGGGCTGCTCGTGGTCGGCTTCGCCGCCGCGCCGGTCTTCCCGCTGCTGACCCTCAGCACGGCCGAGCGGGTGGGTGGGGCGCACGCCGACCGGGCCATCGGCCTGCAGATCGGCGCGGCCGGCCTGGGCGCCGCCCTGGTGCCGGCCGCGATCGGGGTGCTGCTGGGACGTACCTCGGTACAGGCGCTGGGCCCGGCCCTGCTGGTGCTGGCGGTCGCGCTGATCGCCCTGCACGCCGCCGCCTCCCGGCGGGGCTGATCGGGCCGGCGAGGGCCGGCGGCGGATCCGCGACCCCGGCGGTGCCGCGCCCGTCCGCCCCCCGCCACCGCGGCGACCCCGCCGGCCGCCGGACTCAGACGTCCGGGCCGGTCCGTCCGGTCGTCGACGGGCGGTACGCCCGCTCCGGGTCGGTCATCTCCCGGCGCTCGCCCTCCGGGCCGGCGCCGCGGTCCACCGCCTCGGGACCGTGCCCGAACGCGGCCTCCTCGCCGGCGTCGTTGCCGGTGACGTCGTCGGCCTGCCCGTCGAGGCTGGAGCCCGCGAGCGCCCGCTCCAACTCGCGCAGCGGGGTCCGCTCCTCGTCGCGCCACACGTGACTGTCGTTGTCGGTCATTCCCCAGCGGTACCCGGGCGCGGTGATCGCAAACGGCCGCCGCCGGCACGGCGATGGCCGCCGGATCACCGGCGGCCAGCGGAGCTGTCTCGTATCCGGGGGTCAGGGGGTCACGGCGTCGGCCGGTCGACCTTGCCGCGCCAGGCGCCGGTCTCCTGACCGCGCCGCTCGATGAACTGCTTGAACCGCGCCAGGTCGCCCTTGGCCCGGCGGTCGACCACGCCCAGCTTGTCGCCGGCCTGCTCGACCACGCCGTGCGGCTCGAAGTCCATCTGCAGGGTCACCCGGGTGGTGCCCTCGTCGAGCCGGTGGAACGTCACCACACCGGCCTGGTGCGTGCCGCCGGTCGACTTCCAGGCGACCCGCTCGTCCGGCAGCTGCTCGGTGATCTCGGCGTCGAACTCCCGCTTCACCCCGGCGATCTCCACCGTCCAGTGGGTCATCGTGTCGGAGAGCTGCCGAACCTCCTGCACGCCCTCCATGAAGTGCGGGAACTCCTCGAACTGGGTCCACTGGTCGTAGGCGGTCCGGATCGGGACCGAGACGTCCACGTGCTCGATAACGCCGCTCATGAAGAATCCTCCTCTGCCCGCCGGTGCTGCTCCGGATCGTGGATCGATCCGGGTCACCAGCGCGTCGTCTCGTTCTTGTTCCCGAGCGCGGCCCACACCTCGGAAACCGTCTGGTAGCGGATGCCCTCGGGCAGGCCTTGCAACTGGGCCACGATGTCGTCGGGCGCCTCGTTGTCCCGCGCGTTCGCGATCAGCGCCTCCCGGTCACCGGGCAGCGCCGACATGGTGATGAACCGGCCGAGCCGGCTGCGCCGCTCGACGTCCTGCGAGCTCATCCCCTTCGGGGCGCCGGTGCGCAGCTCGCCCGCCGGGGCCGTGGTGGTCTCCGGCTGGTCCTCGCCGGCCGGTTCCGGCACGCGGTGCTCCTCGACCCGGGAGCCGCCGGTCCCCGGACCCTGAACGAGTCCACTGACCTCCTGGCTCATCTGTTCGTCGACCCTGGGTGAGTGCTTGCTGCTGGCACGTTCCATGCCCTCTGACATGCCCGAGGGGACCGCCGGTAAACCGGTGCGGGGCCGCGGAGCTGGTCATACCGTCACGAATCGGCAGCCGCGCGGGGCGGCAGGACCGGCTCGCCCGGGTCCTCCGCGCCGGTCTGGAGCACCCGGCCGCGCTGCAACTCCGCGTTGACCTGTACGCCGAGCATGAGGGCGCAGTTGGACAGGTACAGCCAGACCAGGAAGGCGATGACGGCGCCGAGACTGCCGTACGTGACGTCGTACGAGCCGAAGTTGGCGACGTAGAGGCCGAAACCGAAGGAGGCGAGCACCCACGCCAGCAGGGCGAGCCCGCCACCCGGGGTGAGCCAGCGGAACCGGGGTTGCTGGACGTTCGGCGCGATCCAGAACAGCAGCGAGAGCAGGCTCATCATCACCAGGGCCAGCACCGGCCACTTCGCGACGCTCCACACCGTGCGGGCCAGCCCGCCGGCGTGCACCAGGTCGCCGACCGCGTCGGTGACCGGGCCGCTGACGATCAGGCCGACGGCCACCACCGCGAGCAGGACCAGCGAGATCGCCGCCAGCCCGATCTGCAGCGGCCGCAGCCGGTAGAAGGGACGGCCCTCCGCCACCCCGTAGATGGCGTTGGAGGCCCGGGTGAACGCCCCGATGTAGCCGGAGGCGGACCAGAGCGCGCCGAGCAGACCGAAACTGAGCAGCACTCCCGAACTCTGCTGGTCGACCACGCCGCGCACCACCTTGACGAAGCTGTCGTCGCCCACCACCGAGCCGGCCCCGACGTCGCGGGCCAGGCCGATGACGGTGTCGACGGCGCGCTCCCCGTCGGAGACCAGCCCGACCAGGGCGACCACCACGATGGTGGCGGGGAACAATGCCAGCACCCCGTAGTAGGTGAGCGCCGCCGCCCAGTCCGCGCAGTTGTCCTTGAGGAAGTTCCGCCCGCTGCGGACCAGCACCCCCCGCCAGGTTGCCCAGCTCAGCTGCCGTACCCGCCGGGGGATCCGGGCCCGCTGCCGGTCGGTGACCACCGGCTCCGTCGTCGCTGCCATGACCGCTCCCTGTGTCCCACCGCCCGGGCGCCCCCCCGCACGTGGCCCCGGCGGTACCCCGCCGGGGAAATCGGCAAACCGGATGCCGGTTTGCCGCCGGGGGGTGCGGGAACTCCACTGGGTAACCCATCGACACGGAGGAGGACGAGATGCCCGGGCGCGAGGTACTGC
Source organism: Micromonospora coerulea (assembly GCF_016598485.1). Lineage (GTDB taxonomy): Bacteria > Actinomycetota > Actinomycetes > Mycobacteriales > Micromonosporaceae > Micromonospora > Micromonospora coerulea. The sequence goes on from NZ_JAEMUW010000007.1 coordinate 67,807, forward strand.
CCAGCACGCTGCGGCGCTCCCCGGATAAGGCCCAGCGGACGTGGGAGAAGACGCACGACTCGGCGGTGGAGACGTACGGCGAGGGCCAGCGCGCCCATCGCACCGCGTTCGCCGCGGTCAAGCACGAGTTTGAGAAGGTCGGGGACCACTGGGAGCCGAAGGGTCGCAAGGGCCCGAGCGACCGGCAGGCCGCCGGGGGCGGCCCCGAGCGGCGGGCCCCCACGGCCGCCGGCGTGGACGCGAATGCGCCCAAGGAGCACCTGATGGAGGTGGCCAAGAAGCTGGACGTGCCCGGGCGGTCCCGGATGACCAAGCCGGAGCTGGTCAAGGCGATCCAGAAGGCGAACGACAAGCAGACCCGTGAGGCGCGTGCCCGCCGCTGACCGCCCCGGCACGACGGGAGCCCGGGACCGAATGGGTCCCGGGCTCCCGTGGCGTCGTCACCAGTGGCCGCCGCCCGGCGCCTCGATGTGCACGGCCTTCACCGTGCTGAACTCGTCGAGCAGCTCCGGACCGTATCCGAAACCCTGGCCGCTGCCGCGGCGGGGCTGCGCGGCGCCACCCGGCGCGCCGCCGAAGACCGCATTGACCTTGACGGTGCCGACCGGCAGTTCCCGCCAGGCCCGCTGGGCGTGGCTCATCGACCCGGTGAGCACCGTGGCCGCCAGTCCGTACGGCGAGTCGGCGGCGCAGCGCAGCCCCTCCGTGAACGAGTCGACCACCACCACCGGGGCGACCGGCCCGAAGGTTTCCTCGCGGACCAGCGTCATCTCGTGCCGACAGTCGGTGACCACGGTCGCCGGGTAGAACGCCCCCGGCCCGTCCGGCTCCGTCCCGCCGGTACGCACCCGCGCCCCCTCGGCCACCGCCGCGGTGACCTGCCCGTGCACGTGGTCCCGATGCCGGCGGTCCACCAGCGGGCCCAGCTGCGTACCCGGGTCGCGGCCCGGGCCGGTGGCCAGCGCCTCGGCGCGCTGCACCAGCGCGTCGACGAAGTCCTCCGCCACGTCCCGGTGCACGTAGATCCGCTCCACCGCCACGCAGATCTGCCCGGCGTTGGCGAAACAGCCGAGCGCCGCCTGCTCGGCCGCCCACACCGGGTCGACGTTCCCGTCCACCACCAGCGGATCGCTGCCACCGTTCTCCAGCAGCACCTTCGCGCCGGTCCGCGCCCCGGCGGCGGCGATCTGCCGGCCGGTGGCGGTGGAGCCGACGTGAGCGACCACGTCCACTTCCTGCCCGGCCAGCGCCGCGCCCACCTCGGCCCCGCCGGTGAGCAGCGACAGCACCCCGGCCGGCAGCGCGGAGTCCAGCGCCTTCGTCAACAGCCAGCCGGTCGCCGGGGTCCGCTCGCTCGGCTTGTAGAGCACCACGTTGCCGGTGACCAGGGCCGCGCCGAGCAGCCCGCAGGAGACCGCCACCGGGTCGTTCCACGGGGTGATCGCGGCGACCACTCCGTGCGGCTCGGGGGCCATGAAGTCGAGGGACGAGTGCCCGCCGTGCAGGGTCCGGCCGCCGCGCACCGGCCCGAGCTCCGCGTACTGTCGCAGGGTGCCCACGCCCGCCGCCACCCCACCGCGCGCGTCGTCCAGCGGCTTGCCCATCTCGGCGGTCGTCGCCTGCGCCAGCTCCTCGGCGGCGGCCTCCACCGCGTCCGCGGCCCGGTGCAGCGCGGCCGCCCGCTCCGCCGGGGCGGTCGCCGCCCACTCCGCCGTCACACCCCGGGCGGCCTCGACCGCCTTGGCCACCTCGTCCGCCGTCGCCACCGGCACGGTGGTCACCGGGGAGCCGTCGGCCGGATCGTGGACGACCAGCTCACCTCCCGCGCCACCCGCGCCCCACACTCCACCTATGAGTTGCGCAACCGTGTACATGCGGCAGTGGATGCCCCGGTCCCGGCGAGGCAAACGCGTTTCGTCCGGTAACCGGCCGGGTAGGCGGCTCGGATGACTTCGACCGCCACGGCGAGCGCCGACGCCGTCGTCATCGGGGCCGGCCACAACGGTCTGGTCGCCGCGAACCTGCTGGCCGACGCGGGCTGGGACGTGCTGGTGCTGGAGGCGACCGGCACCCCGGGCGGCGCGATCCGTTCCGCCGAGGTGACCGCTCCCGGCTATCTCAGCGACCTGTACAGCTCCTTCTACCCGCTCGGGTACGCCTCGCCGGTGCTGCGCCGGCTGGGCCTCGAGCAGTACGGGCTGACCTGGACGCACGCCCCGGACGTGCTGGCCCACCTGCTGCCCGACGGGCGCGCCGCGGTGGTCAACCGGGACCTCGACGTCACCGCCGCGTCGCTGGAGGCGTTCGCCCCCGGCGACGGGGAGCGCTGGCGGCACGCGTACGCCGACTGGTGCGCGGTGGCCGAGCCGATGCTCGACACCATCACCACGCCGTTCCCGCCGGTCCGCGGCGGGCTCGGCCTGCTGCGCCGGCTGCGCGTCTCGGGGGCGCTGCGGCTGGCCCGCCGCCTCGTCGTGCCGGTCCGCAAGCTGGGCGACGAGCTCTTCGCCGGCGACGGCGGGCCGGCCCTGCTGGCCGGCTGCGCCCTGCACACCGACCTGTCCCCGGAGGAGGCCGGCTCCGGGGTGTACGGCTGGCTGCTGGTCATGCTCGGCCAGCAGGTCGGCTGGCCGCTGCCGGTCGGCGGGGCCCAGAAGATCACCGACGCGCTGGTGGCCCGGCTGGTCGAGCGGGGCGGCCGGATCGACTACGGCGCCCGGGTGGACCGGGTGCTCACCGCCCGGGGCCGGGCGATGGGCGTGCGTACCGTGGGCGGCGCCACCTGGCGGGCCCGGCGGGCGGTGCTGGCCGACGTGCCCGCCCCGGCGCTGTTCCTGGACCTGGTGGGCGCGGCGGCGCTGCCGCCCCGGTTGGTGGAGGACCTCGCGCACTTCAAGTGGGACGGCTCCACGCTCAAGGTGGACTGGGCGCTCTCCGCGCCGGTGCCGTGGAAGAACCGGTCCGTCGCCACCGCCGGCACCGTGCACCTCGGCGCCGACCTGAACGGCCTCACCGCCTACTCCGCCGCGCTGGCCCGGGGCGAGGTGCCGCGCGACCCGTTCCTGCTGGTCGGCCAGATGTCGGTGGCCGACCCCAGCCATTCCCCGCCCGGGACGGAGTCGCTCTGGTCGTACACCCACCTGCCGTTCCGCCGGCAGTGGCATGCCGACGACGTCGTGGGACACGTCGAGCGGATGGAGGAGGTGCTGGAGGAGGCGGCCCCCGGCTTCCGGTCGCTGATCGTCGGGCGGCACGTGGCCGGGCCGGCCGACCTGGAGGAGGGCGACCCGAGCCTGGTCGGCGGCGCGCTCGGCGGCGGCACCGCCGCGGCGTACCAGCAGCTCTTCCTGCGCCCGATCCCCGGCCTGGGGCGGGCGGACACCCCGGTGGACCGGCTCTTCCTGGCCAGCTCGTCGGCCCACCCGGGCGGTGGCGTGCACGGCGCGCCCGGGGCGAACGCGGCCCGGGCCGCGCTGGCCCGGGACCGCGCGCTCACCGGTGAGCTGTACGCCGGGCTGATCGGCGCGGCGCACCGAGCGGTCTACCGCTGACCGCGCCGGGTGACGCAGAGCAGCGGGCGCAGCTGCGGTGACGGCCCCGCTCCGACCATCACCGCAGGTGACGACTCGGGGCGGGGCCGGGACGCGAGGGTCAGCCGAGGTTACGGTGCTTGGCGCGCAGCTTGAACGGCATCAGCGCGCTTTCGATCTTGGTGGCCGTGGTCATCTTGGAGATGCCGTCGCGCCGTTCCTCGAAGCGGATCGGCACCTCCAGGATGGTGTGCCCGAGCTTGGTGGCGAGGTAGTGCATCTCCACCTGGAAGCTGTAGCCGTTGGACTGCACCCGGTCCAGGCCGATGTCCCGCAGCGCGTCGGCGCGCCAGATCTTGAAGCCCGCGGTGAGGTCGCGGATCCGCACCTGGAGCAGGGTGTGCACGTACAGGTTGGCCCAGCCGCTGAGCGCCCGCCGGTAGAGCGGCCAGTTCTCGTCCAGCTGCCCGCCGGGAACGTAACGCGAGCCGATCACCACGCCGGCCTGGGTGGAGAGCAGCGCGCCGAGCATGCCGGGCAGCGCCTCCGGGGGATGGGACAGGTCCGCGTCCATCTGCGCCACGTACTCGGCGCCGCCGTCCAGCGCCCGGCTGATCCCGTCCACGTACGCCCGGCCCAGCCCCTCCTTGCCGGCGCGGTGCACGACCTGCACGCGGTCCGGGTGCTCGATGGCCAGCTTGTCCGCCACCTCACCCGTCCCGTCCGGCGAGTTGTCGTCGGCGACGAGCACCCGCAGCCCGGGCAGCGGCAGGGCGAAGAGCCGCTCGACCAGGACCGGGAGGTTCCCCGCCTCGTTGTAGGTGGGAACGACGACGGTCAGGCGTGCGTCCCGCCACGGAACGGGCAGCTGCACGGGTTCGATCATCACGGACATCCTCGGTCGGCCGACAGTGTTCACTGAGAGGGTAGCCAGTTGCCTCCAGCCGGTCCGCACAGACGCCCGTCCGGACGGCTCCGGAGCGTCGCCGCGAGGGCGGTCAGCGTAGCCGGCGGGCCAGGCCGGTCGCCGCCATCACCAGTCCGCCCAGGGCCAGGACGGACGCGCTGGGCTTGTGCGCGCTCACCCAGAGTGCGGCCGAGTGCCGCCGGGCCCGGTCGGTGAAGACCCCGGCCGTGCCCCAGTCCTGCTCGTCGTCGCCCGGCCGGTCCAGGTTGTCCCGCCACTCGGTCGGGTCGATCGGGGCGTCGGTCTGCTGGCTGTCGTACCCGCTGCGGGCCAGCTTCCGGTCCAGCAGGCCGGGAAAGAGCGCGTTGCCCAGCCGCGCCCGCCAGGTCGGGCCGCCCACGTTCAGCTCGCGCGGCCCGTGGTCGGCGGCCCAGACCACCGCCCGGGCGGCCACCTCGGGCGCGAAGATCGGCGGCACCGGCTGCGGGTGCCGCGGCAGCCGGGTGCGCACCCAGGAGAACTGCGGGGTGTTGATCGCCGGCAGTTGCACCATGGACAGCTTCACCCCCGGACAGTCGTGCAGCAGCTCGGCCCGCAGCGAGTCGTTGAACCCCTGCACCGCGTGCTTGCTCGCGCAGTACGCCGACTGCAACGGGATGCCCCGGTAGGCCAGGGCGGAGCCGACCTGCACGATGGCACCCCGGCCCTGCGCGCGCATGTGCCGCAGCGCGGCCAGGCTGCCGTGCACCGTGCCCAGGTAGTTCACCTCGGTGACCCGGCGGAACTCGTCCGCCGTGATCTCCCAGGCCGGCGCGAAGACCGACACCATCGCGTCGTTGATCCAGACGTCCAGGCCGGCGTAGTGGTGCACCACCTCGTCGGCGGCCCGCTGCACCGCGCCCGCGTCGGCCACGTCCACCCGGTACGTCCGCACGTCGGTGGCGCCGAGCCGGCGGCAGTCCCGCTCGGCGCCGCTCAGGCCGGCCCCGCCCCGAGCGATCAGGCCCAGGCGGGCGCCGCGGGCCGCGTACGCCCGGGCGATCGCCCGGCCCACCCCGGCGCTCGCGCCGGTGATCACGACGCGCTGGCTCACCGGTCCGCCCTCTGCCGGGTGGCGATGTCGGAGAGCCGGTTCAACGTCTCCTTGTTGCGCAGGTGCAGCACCAGATCGTTGAGCTTGTTGCGCACCCAGCGCAGCGGTCCGGCGGCGAAGTCCTCACCGATCCGGACGCGGGTGGCGCCGTCGCCCACCGGCTCCAGGGTGAAGACCACGGTCGCCTCGCCGGCCGGCCAGAGCCCCGCCTTGATGACGAGCTTGCGCGGCGGCTCGCAGACCAGCACGGTCGAGGAGTCCTGCAGGGAGAGCGGCCACGGCCCGGCCCGGTGGTGCAACTGGCTGCCCGCCCGCGGCCAGCTGTCGTCCACGTCCCGCACGTGCGCCGTGCCGACCACCCAGTCGCTGTACGTCCACCCGTCGGCGAGCACGTCGAAGACCTGCTGCGGGGGTGCGTCGATCACTTTCTCCACAATCGCCACCGCAATCCCATACCCCCGGCTGGTCCATGGCTAACGGGGCCGACGGGTTAGCTTCTCGGGGGCGGCGGGTAACGCCGCACCGGGCCGGGACAGCGGCGCGACGGCCCGGCCCGAGCGGGACGCCGGCGCGGCGGTCGGGGCGGCTCCGCCGAAGATGATGTTTACTCCTCGGGGCCTCGGGAACCCGCCGGCCGTGCGACGGGACCACGAGCGGGATCAGTGCAGGTCAGCCCGGGTTGCCCCCGGTTCTGACCGATTCCCGCCGAGGCTCTTCGACGCGGTGCTGCTGGACCGCGACGGCACGCTGATCGAGGACGTGCCCTACAACGGCGACCCGGAGAAGGTACGTCCGGTGCCGGGGGCGCGGGAGTCCCTGGACCGGCTGCGCGCCGCCGGACTGCGGCTGGCCGTGGTGACCAACCAGTCGGGGCTGGCCCGGGGCCTGTTCACCCACGACGAGCTGCGCCGGGTGAACGCGCGGGTGGAGGAGCTGCTCGGGCCCTTCGACGCCTGGCAGGTCTGCCCGCACGGCGAGCGGGACGGCTGCGCCTGCCGCAAGCCCGCGCCCGGGCTGGTGCACGCCGCCGCCCGGGCGCTCGGCACCCGCCCCACCCGTTGCGTCATGGTCGGCGACATCGGTGCCGACATGACCGCCGCGGCGGCGGCCGGCGCGACCGGAATCATGGTGCCCACCCCGGCGACCCGGATGGCCGAGGTGGCCGCCGCGCCCACGGTCGCCGACGACCTGCCCGCGGCGGTGGCGCGGATCCTGGATCGGATCGGCCTGGTCGCCGCCCCCGCGGCCACGCCACGGCGGCGGACCGTCCTGGTGGCGCGCAGCGACGCCGCCGGGGACGTGCTGGTCACCGGGCCCGGCATCCGGGCCGTGGCCGCCGGTGCCGACCGGGTCGTGCTGCTGTGCGGGCCGCGGGGGCGGGCCGCCGCCGAGTTGCTGCCCGGCGTCGACGAGATCGTCGAATGGCCGCTGCCCTGGATCGACGGCCATCCCGCCCCGGTCGAACCCGACGACATGCGCCGGCTCACCGCCCGGCTCGCCGGCGTCGGCGCCGACGAGGCGGTCGTCTTCACCTCCTTCCACCAGTCCCCGCTACCGCTGGCGCTGCTGCTGCGGATGGCCGGCGTACGACGGATCAGCGCGATCAGCGACGACTACCCGGGCACCCTGCTCGACGTCCGCCACCGCGTCCCGGTCGGGGTGCCGGAGCCGGAGCGCGCGCTGTCCCTGGCCGCAGCCGCGGGCTTCGCACTCGCGGCGGGGGACGAGCCGGGCCTGCGGCTGCGTGCCGACCGGCTACCGGCGGCGCCGGACGGCCCCGGCGAGCGCGGCTACGTGGTGCTGCACCCCGGATCCTCGGTCGAGACCCGGGCCTGCCCGCCCGAACTGGCCACCCGGATCGTCCGGGTGCTCAGCGCCGCCGGGTACCGGGTCGTGGTCACCGGCGGTCCGGACGAGCGGGAACTGACCGCCCGGGTCGCCGCCGCCGGGGGCACCGACCTCGGCGGCCGCACCGGACTCGGCGAGCTGGCCGCGGTCGTCGCGCGGGCCGGCGCGCTGGTCGTCGGCAACACCGGTCCGGCGCATCTCGCCGCGGCGCTGGGCGTGCCGGTGGTCAGCCTCTTCGCCCCCACGGTCCCATTCGGACAGTGGGGGCCGTACCGGGTGCCCGCCGTCCGGCTCGGCGACGCCGGCGCCGCCTGCCGGGACACCCGGGCCACCCGCTGCCCGGTGCCCGGACACCCGTGCATGTCGGCGGTCGAGCCCGGGCGGGTCCTCGAGGCGCTGCGGCTGCTCGGCGTACCCGCCGACGGGCCGGCCGCGCTCGTCGCCGCGCCGGCGGGCGGACCGGCGGTGACCGCCACCGGCGGGGTGGCCCGATGAACATCCTGCTCTGGCACGTGCACGGCTCCTGGACCACGTCCTTCGTGCACGGCAAGCATCACTACCTGGTGCCGGTCACCCCGGACCGCGGCCCGTACGGCCTCGGCCGGGCCCGGACCTACCCGTGGCCGGACGGCGCCGTCGAGGTGACCCCGCAGGAGCTCGGGCGCACCGACGTCGACGTGGTGCTGCTCCAGCGCCCCGAGGAGTTCGACCTCGCCGCCGAGTGGCTGAGCCGGCGGCCCGGCCGGGACCTGCCGGCGATCTACGTCGAGCACAACACCCCCAAGGGCGACGTGCCGAACACCCGACACCCGATGGCCGACCGCGACGACCTGCTGATCGCCCACGTCACGCACTTCAACGAGCTGTTCTGGGACAACGGCGGCACCCGCACCGGGGTCATCGAGCACGGCGTGGTCGCCCCTGCCGTCGACTGGACCGGCGAACTCGACCGGCTCGCCGTGGTGATCAACGAGCCGGTGCGCCGCTGGCGGGTCACCGGCACCGACCTGCTGCCCCGGTTCGCCGAGATCGCCCCGCTGGACGTGTACGGGATGGGGGTGGCCGGGCTCGCCGACCGGCTCGGGCTGCCGGCCGACCGGGTCACCAGCCACGACGACGTCCCGCAGCACGCCATGCACGCCGAGCTGGCCCGGCGGCGGGCGTACCTGCACCTGTGCCGCTGGACATCGCTGGGGCTCAGCCTCATCGAGGCGATGACCATGGGCATGCCGGTGATCGCCCTCGCCACCACCGAGGCCGTGGCGGCGGTGCCGCCGTCCGCCGGCGCCCTCTCCACCCGGGTGGACGACCTGCTGGACACGGCCCGCCGGTTCGTCGAGGAGCCGGCGGCGGCCCGCCGCGCCGGCGCCGAGGCCCGGACGGCCGCGCGGAACCGCTACGGCCTGGACCGTTTCCTCGCCGACTGGGACCGGCTGCTGGAGGAGGAAGTATGCGCGTCGCGATGATCTCGGAGCACGCCAGCCCGCTCGCCGTCCTCGGCGGCGAGGACGCGGGCGGCCAGAACACGCATGTCGCGGAGCTCTCCGCCGCGCTGGTGGCCGCCGGGCACGACGTCCGCGTCTACACCCGACGGGACGCCGTGGACCTGCCCGTGACGGTACGGGCCCCGGACGGCTTCGACGTGGTGCACGTACCGGCCGGCCCGGCCGAACCGGTCGCCAAGGACGAGCTGCTGCCCTACATGGCCGAGTTCGGCGACTGGCTGGCGGAGCGGTGGCGCACCGGCGACTGGCAGCCCGAGGTGGTCCACGCGCACTTCTGGATGAGCGGCCTGGCCGCGCTCGCCGCCGGCCGGCGCACCGGCGTGCCGGTGGTGCAGACGTACCACGCGCTGGGCACGGTGAAGCGCCGCCACCAGGGGGCGCAGGACACCAGCCCGCCGGGGCGGGTGCGGTACGAGCGGGAGCTGGGCCGCGCCGTCGACCGGGTGGTCGCGCAGTGCCAGGACGAGGTCGGTGAGCTGGTCCGGATGGGGGTGCCCCGGTCCCGGATGACGGTCGTCCCGTCCGGGGTGAACCTCGGCACCTTCGCCCCGCTGGGTCCGGCCGCCGCACGCGACGGCGACCGGCCGCGGATCCTCACCGTCGGCCGGCTGGTGGAGCGCAAGGGCTTCCAGGACGTGATCCGGGCGATCGCCCTGGTCCCCGGGGCGGAGTGCGTGGTGGTGGGTGGCCCGCCGGCGGGCCTGCTGGAGACCGACCCGTACGCGCTGCGGTTGCGGGCCCTCGCCGACTCCCTCGGCATCGCCGACCGGGTGAAGCTGGTCGGCGCGGTGCCCCGGGAGGAGATGGCCCGCTGGTACCGCTCCGCCGACGTGCTGGTCGCCGCCCCCTGGTACGAACCGTTCGGGCTCACCCCGCTGGAGGCGATGGCCTGCGGCGTGCCGGTGATCGGCACCGCCGTCGGCGGGCTGATCGACACGGTGGTCGACGGGCGGACCGGCGACCTCGTCCCGGCCCGCGACCCGCGGGCCCTGGGCGCGGCGATCCGGCGGTTGCTCGGCGACCGGATCCGCCGCTTCGGATACGCGACGGCGGCGCGGGAACGGGCCCGCCGCCGCTACTCCTGGTCGACCACGGCGGACCGGCTGACGGAGGTGTACGGCCAGGTGGCGACCGTGCGTCGGCCGACCCGGGTGGTCGCCTGATGACGGCGTCCGGCCGGAGCGACGCCGGGACGGTGCTGGACACCCACCTGGCCCACCTCGCCGCGGCGCTGCTGCCCTTCCGCCGGGCCGAGGAGCTGCTCGCCCGGTGGGGCGCCGAGCTGGCCGAGCGGCTGGCCGGTGGCGGCCGGCTGCTCGTCGCCGGCAACGGCGGCAGCGCCGCCGAGGCCCAACACCTCACCGCCGAACTCGTCGGCAAACTCCGCGACGACCGCGAACCCCTCTCCGCCATCGCCCTGCACGCCGAAACCTCCGCCCTCACCGCCATCGGCAACGACTACGGCTACGACCAAATCTTCGCCCGCCAGGTCCGCGCCCACGGCCGCCCCCACGACATCCTCCTGCTCATGTCCACCAGCGGCACCAGCACCAACCTCCTCACCGCCGCCCACGCCGCCCACGACACCGGCCTACGCTGCTGGGCCTTCACCGGCCCCACCCCCAACCCCCTCGCCGACGCCTGCCAGGAGGCCCTCGCCATCGACTCGCCGGAGAGTCAGGTGGTGCAGGAGCTGCACCTGGTCGCCACGCACGTGCTCTGCGAGTACGTCGAGCGGGCCCTGCCGGCGGCCCTCGCCGGCCGGGCGGCCGACCCGGCGGTCCCGGTCCGCGCCGACCCGGCGCCCGCGGTTTCCGCGGCCGACCCGGTGCCGGCCGGACACGCCCGCTCCGGCCCGGTGCGCACCGGGGTGGAGGTGGTGCTCGGTGACGAGGCCCCGGAGGTGGAGGCCCGATGAGGAGGTCGAGCGTGACCGGACCGGTGGTGGTGATCGGTGACACCCTGTTGGACCGGGACGTGGAGGGGGTGGTGAACCGGCTCTGTCCGGACTCCCCGGTACCGGTGCTCGACGAGACCACGTACGTCGACCGGCCCGGCGGCGCCGGCCTCGCCGCGGTCTTCGCCGCCGCCGGGGGCGGCGAGGTCGCGCTGGTCACGGCGATCGCCGACGACGCGGGCGGGGCCCGGCTCAGCTCGCTGCTGGTCGCCGCGGGCGTGCAGCTGTACCCGCTGCCGCTGACCGGGGCCACCCCGGAGAAGATCCGGCTGCGGGTGCGGGGCCGGGTACTGCTGCGGCACGACCGGGGCGGGACCGCCGGCCGGCCCGGCGAACCGGGCGAGGAGGTGCTGCGGCTGATCGCCCGCGCGTCGGTGGTGCTGGTCAGTGACTACGGCCGGGGGGTCGCCGGGCAGCCGGCGCTGCGGGCCGCGCTCGCCGCCACCCGGGCGCCGGTGGTCTGGGATCCGCATCCGCGCGGGCCGGCGGCGGTGCCCGGGGTGCGGCTGGCCACCCCGAACGAACTCGAGGCGCGCGAGTTGGCGAAGGCGCCCGCGGGGGCGTCCCGGCTGGTCACCGCGACCCGGGGCGCGCAGGCGCTGCGCGAGCGGTGGCGGGCCAGCGCCGTGGCGGTGACCCTGGGCGGCGACGGCGCGCTGCTCTGCCACGCCGGCACCACCCCGCTGGTGGTGCCGGCGCCCGCGAGCGCCGAGGGGGACACCTGCGGGGCGGGGGACCGGTTCGCGGCCGCGGCGACCCTCGCCCTGGCCCGCGGCGCGCTGACCTCCGAGGCGGTGCAGGCGGCGGTCGCCGAGGCGTCGGCGTACGTGGCGAGCGGGGGAGTGGCCGCCGCGCTGCCGCCGCCGCTGACGACGCCGTACGACCGGCCCGCCGTGGTGGCCGGGTCGGCCGTGACCGGGAGCGGCGGGGAGCGGATCGGTCCGGCCGCGGCCGGCGCGGTGATCGCCGAGGTACGCGCCGCTGGCGGCACGGTGGTGGCCACCGGCGGCTGCTTCGACCTGCTCCACGCCGGGCACGTGGCAACCCTCGAGGCGGCCCGGCAGCTCGGCGACTGCCTGGTGGTCTGCCTCAACTCCGACGCCAGCGTCGCCGGCCTGAAGGGGCCGGACCGTCCGGTGGTGCCGCAGGGTGACCGTGGCCGGCTGCTGGCGGCGCTGAGTTGCGTGGACGCTGTGTTGATCTTCGACGAGTCCACCCCGCACGCGGCCCTGTCCTGGCTCCGCCCGGACATCTGGGTCAAGGGCGGCGACTACGCCACCGGGGGTGGCGCGGAGACGTTGCCGGAGGCGGAGATCCTGCGCCGCTGGGGTGGGCAGACCGTGGTGGTGCCGTACCTGGACGGGCGCTCCACCACCGACATGATCGCCGCGGCCCGCGCCGGTCGCCGGGGCACCCCCGGCGGGCCGACCGTGGCCGGGCCCGGCGCAACGGCCGTCCGGTCGACGGCGGAGGGGGCACGATGAGCGGCGCTTCCCTGGGGGCCGGCCCCACCGTCCTGGTCACCGGCGGCGCGAGCGGCCTCGGCGCCGCCGTGGTCACCTCCGTCGCCCGCGCCGGCGGTCGGCCGCTCGTGCTGGACCGGCACCGGCCCGGCGACGGTGTGCCGTGGGTGGAGTGCGACCTGGCCGACACCCGGGCCGCCGAGGCGGCGACCCGCGAGCTCGCGGAACGCTCCGGCGGCCTCGATGCCGTGGTCACCGCGGCCGGCACGGACGTGCCCGGCAAGCTGGCCGACGTGCCCGGCGAGACCTGGGAACGGATCGTCGCGGTGGACCTGCTGGCCACGGCGGCGGTGATCCGCGCCGCGTTGCCGTACCTGGAGGCGTCCCGGGGCAGCATCGTCACCATCGCCTCGACCCTTGGCGTGAAGGCGGTCAGCGACGCCACCGCGTACTGTGCGGCGAAGTTCGGGGTGGTCGGCTTCACCCGGGCCCTCGCGGCCGAGCTCGCCGGGTCGGTCGGGGTCACCCTGCTGATCCCCGGCGGCATGCGGACCGCGTTCTTCGACGAGCGCGACGCGCAGTACCGGCCCGGCCCGGACGCCGCGCTCAACGAGCCGGCCGACACCGCCGCCGCGATCATGTTCGCGCTCTCCCAACCGCCGGGTTGCGCGGTACGGGAGATGGTCATCTGCGCCGCGCGCGAGTCGTCGTACCCGTGATCCTGGTCCTCCGGGCGCTCGGAGTCGGCGACCTGGCCACCGCCGTTCCGGCGCTGCGCGGGCTGCGGGCGGGGTTCCCCGACCGGGAGCTGGTGCTGGCCGCCCCCGGTTGGCTGGCGCCGCTGGCCGACCTGGTCGGCGGCATCGACCGGCTGCTGCCCACCGACGGCCTGGACCACCCGGTCCGGCCGGGACGGCCGCCCGCCGTGGCGGTCAACCTGCACGGCCAGGGCCCGCGCTCGCACCGGCTGCTCGCCGCCGCCGGGCCGGGCCGGCTGCTCGCCTTCACCAACGCCGCCGCCGGCCACACCGACGGCCCGGGCTGGGACGACGACGAGCACGAGGTCCGCCGCTGGTGCCGGCTGCTGCACTGGTACGACCTGCCGGCCGACCCCGCCGACCTGGCGCTGCTGCCGCCGCCCGCCGCCGCGGTCCCGGCCGGCGCCACCGTGCTGCACCCGGGCGGCAAGGTGCGCGCCAAGCGCTGGCCGGCGCGGCGGTTCGCCGCACTCGCCCGGGCCCTGGCCGACCGGGGCCACCGGGTGGTGCTGACCGGCTCGGCCGACGAGCGCGACCTCGCCGCCCGGGTGGCCCGCACCGCTGGGCTGACCGCGGACGCGGTGCTCGCCGGCCGGACCGGCCTGGCCGACCTGGCCGCGCTGGTGGCCGGCGCCCGGCTGGTGGTCAGCGGGGACACCGGGGTCGCCCACCTGGCCACCGGGTACGGCACCGCGTCGGTGGTGCTGTTCGGGCCGGTCTCCCCGGCCCGGTGGGGGCCGCCGCCGGACCGGCCCCGGCACCGGGTGCTCGACGCCGTCCGGCGCACCGGGATCGACCGCGATTGGGCCGCGACGGACGGGGTAGGAACGCGTCCGACGTTGGCGGCGATCTCGGTCGACGAGGTGCTGGCCGCCGTGGACGAGGCGGAACGGGCGGTGCGGGTCTCCGGTGCGGTTGCGGCGTAGTGATCCGGGCGGGCCGGGGTACGGACGCCGGCCGCGCGGCGAGGGCTGGCTCTTCCTCGACCCAGAGGGCCAACCGGTCCGCGACCCCGACGAGCTGGCCCGGCTGCGCGACCTCGTCATTCCGCCGGCCTGGCAGGACGTCTGGATCTCGCCGTACCCGAACGGGCACATCCAGGCCACCGGCATCGACGCGGCCGGCCGCAAGCAGTACCTCTACCACCCGCAGTGGCGGCAGAAGCGGGACGAGGCGAAGTTCGACCACGTGCTGGAGGTGGCCCAGCGGCTGCCGGTGCTGCGCGAGCGGGTCGACCAGGACCTGGCCCTGCGCGGACTTCGGCGCGAACGGGTCCTCGCCACCGTGGCCCGGTTGCTGGACATGGGCATGTTCCGGGTCGGCAGTGACCAGTACGCGACCGGCGAGGACCCGACCTTCGGCGTCTCCACGCTGCGTCCCGAGCACGCCCGCTCCCGTGGCGGCTGCGTGGTCTTCGAGTTTCCCGCCAAGGGTGGCATCGACCAGGTGCGCCGGATCGAGGACCCGGAGCTGTGCCGGGTGCTGACCGATCTGCGCCGGCGGCGGCGGACCGAGGAACGCCTCTTCGGTTACTGGGACGGCCGCAGCTGGCGGGACGTCCGCAGTGACGAGGTGAACGACTACCTGCGCGACGCCAGCGGCGGGGAGATGACCGCGAAGGACTTCCGCACCTGGCACGCCACGGTGCTGGCGGCGACGGAGCTGGCCATGGTCGGCCGGCAGCGGTCGGCCACGGCCCGGAAGAAGGCGGTGGCGGCGGTGATGCGCGCCGTCGCCGAGCTGCTCGGCAACACCCCGACCGTGGCCCGGACGTCCTACGTGGACCCACGGGTGGTGGACCTCTACCACGACGGGGTGGTGGTGCAGGTGGCGCCGGAGATGCCGCGCGGCGAGGTGGAGAAGGTGGTGCTGGCCCTGCTGGAGGAGGCCTGACCGACCCCGCCGCCTGTCCTGGGGGAAGAACGGCGAGGCCGGAGTCGGCGTGGCGCGGCAAGGGAACCCGGTGACGGCCGCCGGTGCGAGCGGGAGCCTCGGCACCGGGCGGTCGCCCGCGACGGACCGTCGCGGACGCCTCGCCACGGCCCCCCGATACCAGTGGGCCGGGCCGGTTTCCCGGCTGACGGCCCCGGATCAGTATGTCCGCCCGAAGTTGACGATGGATGCCACGGTGTTGCCGATCCGTGCCGGGTACCGGGGCGCGGGGTGGCCGGACCGTCAGTCGTTGAGCACCTGGGAGAGCCGGTCCCGGAAGCGGCGCTCCGAGTCGCTGACCACGTCGCCGCCGAGGCCCAGCATGCCGCCGCTGGGCGCCGCGGTCACCACCTGCTCGGCGATCTCCACCAGCCAGTGCTTGTACGCGCCGGCCTGCCCCTCGTCGACCCGCGCGGCCAGCAGGGCCGCCGCCTGCCCGGCCCGGGCCAGCACGTCGTCGATCATGGCGCGCGGGTCGGCGGGCGCGATGACCGGCAGTTCCTCGCCGGCCTCCGGGTCGCCCACCCGGCCGACGATCTCACCGGCGACCGCGGCCACCAGCGGGCTGGCCGACTCGCGCCCGGCGGCGATGCCCTCCAGCCCGGCGGCGCTCTCCGCCATGGTGCGCCTGGTGCCGTCCGACTCGGCCGCGCTCGCCGCGGTCAGCACGGACTGCGGCAGGCCGACCAGCAGCCCCCACTCCTCGTCGGAGAATCCGAACCCGGTGTACGCCGGCTGCTCGATCACGAGTGAGCCCCTCTCGCCTGGTCATGGTTTGTCGGTGGTGCCGGGCGCCGCGAGGGCGCCCGGGTCAGGCTAGTCCAGTTCCAGCAGGCCCTGTTCGGACACCACGCGCACGGACAGCGTCTTGTACCCCACCTCGTCGAAGAGCACCGTCATCCGGTCCTCCTCGTAGCTGAGCACCAGCCCGGCGCCCCACTCCGGGTGCCGGATCTGGCTGTGCACCGGGAAGGGCCCGCTGGCCCCGTCGTCGGCGACGCTGGTGCCGGCGTGGCAGTTGTCGCAGTGCCCGCAGACCTCGCTCATCTGCTCACCGAAGTACGCCAGCAGCGCCTGCCCCCGGCACCCGGTGGTCTCGGCGAAGGCCCGCATCATGTCCGTACGCGACCGGGTGACGGTCTGCTGCCGTTCCGCCTCGGCCACCGCCGCGGCCGCGGTCTCCGCCGGCGTCGGGGCGTAGCGCGGCGCGCCGAGCTGCTGCCTGGCCCGCCGCTCGACGGCCCCGACCTGCTCCAGCAGGGCGAGGTACTGGCCGAGCTTGCGCGGGCCGAGGCCGGTCAGCTCGCGCAGCTCCTTCTTGGTCCGGGCCTGCTTGCGCAGCAGCGCGGCGAGGTCCCGCAGCTCGGTGGAGTCCGGCAGGCCGCCGCTGAAGTAGCGCTGCAGCCCGATGTCCTCGGCGCGCCAGAGCAGCAGCACCCGGGCCGGCTCGCCGTCCCGGCCGGCCCGCCCGATCTCCTGGAAGTAGCTGTCCGGGGAGTCGGGCAGCGCCATGTGCACCACCCAGGCGATGTTCGGCTTGTCGATGCCCATGCCGAACGCGGACGTCGCCACCATGATCGGCACCTGGTCGGCGAGGAACGCCTCGTGCAGCTCGTTGCGGGCGCCGGTGGGCATCCCGCCGTGGTAGTACTGGGCCGGGAACCCGGCGTCGGTGAGCCGTTGGGCCAGCTCCTCGGCCGCTCGCCGGGTGGGCACGTAGCAGATGCCCGGGCGCCCGTCGTCGCGGAGCAGGGCGATCAGCCGCCGCCAGCGGTAGTCGTCGGTGGGGCAGTGGGCCACCTCGACGAAGAGGTTGGGCCGGTCCAGCCCGGAGACCACCACCTCGGGGTCGCGCAGCCGCAGCCGGGCGATGATGTCGTCGCGGACCGGCGGCGAGGCGGTGGCGGTCAGCGCGACCACCGGCGGCCGGCCCAGGCCGTCGATCAGGTGCCCGAGGGTCAGGTAGTCGGGGCGGAAATCGTGCCCCCAGGCCGAGATGCAGTGCGCCTCGTCGATCGCCACGAGCGCCGGCTTCAGCGAGCGGACCTCGGCCATCCGGTCCGGGTCACTGAGCGCCTCCGGGGTGATGAAGAGGAACTCGGCCCGCCCCTCCCGGACCTCGACGATCGCCTCGGCCTGCTGGGCCGCGGTCTCGTCGGAGCTGATCCGGACGGCCCGCAGCTCGGGCCGTTGCCGTTCGTTGAGCGCTGCGATCTGGTCCTGCTGGAGGGCCAGCAGCGGGGAGATGACCACCGTCGGGCCGGGGATCAGGCTGGCCGGGATCTGGTAGATCGCCGACTTGCCGGCGCCGGTGGGCAGGACCACCAGGGCGTCGCGGCGCTTCATCACGGCGCGCATCGCGGCCAGTTGGTTGGGCCGCAGCGTGGTCCAACCGAAGAGGTTTCGCGCCGCGCGGCGCAACGTCGTCGAGTGCGTGGTCAGTTTCATCAGTGGCCGCAGGTACCCGAGGGGGGACGGGGCGAAACCGCAGGCGTTGACGTCCGTCGGCGGCGCAGCCATTATGAGTAAGCGTTCATGAACACGCGTTCATAGAGGGGGACCGGGTGGAGACGATCGTCAACACACACCAGGAGCGGGCCTGGAACGACTACGAGGGGCGGCACTGGGCGGAGCACCAGACCCGCTACGACGCGGTCAACAGCGGCTTCAACCCCCCGCTGCTCGCCGCCGTACGGCCCGGCGACCGGGTCCTCGACATCGGCTGCGGCAACGGGCAGCTCACCCGCCTCGCCGCGCGGGCCGCCGACGGCCGCGCCGTCGGCGTCGACCTCTCCGCGCCGATGCTCGACCGGGCCCGGGCGTCCGCGGCGGCGGAGGGCGTGACCAACGTGGAGTTCGTCCGGGCCGACGCCCAGGTGCATCCGTTCCCGGCCGCCGCCTTCGACGTCGCGCTGAGCCGGTTCGGCGTGATGTTCTTCGCCGACCCGGTCGCCGCGTTCGCCAACATCGGCCGGGCGCTACGCCCCGGCGGCCGGCTCGCCTTCGTCTGCCTCGACGACATCCGCGACGGCGACCTGGGCCGGGTGCTCGCCGCGTTCGCCGCCCACCTGCCCCGGCTGGAGACCGACGGCTCCGGGGTCGCCGAGCCGCTCTCCCTCGCCGATCCGACGGTGGTCCACCGCGTGCTCACCGCCGCCGGATTCGCCGGCGTGGACTGCGCCCGGGTGGAGGCGCCGCAACTGTGGGGCCGCGACGTCACCGACGCGGCCGGGTTCCTGGGCGGCTGGGGACCGGTCCGGCACCAGCTCGACCGGGCCGACCCCGACACGGCGGCCCGGGCCCGCGCCGCGCTGGCCGAGGCGCTGCGCCCGCACGAGCAGCCCGACGGCGTGCGCCTGCGCGGCACCGCCTGGCTGGTCACCGCCCACCGTCCGGCCTGACAACCGCCGGCACCGCGGGCCGGTCCGGCCGGGCGGATCGGCGGTCGACGCGGCCGGCGGCCCTAGGATGCCGAGTGATGGCACCGAGAAGAGCGGCAGCGCTGCGCGGCGGCGGGCAGAGCCTGCGGGAGCACCTGATCGCCGCCGCCGGCCGGCTCGTCGCCCGCCGGGGCGTGGCGGGGCTGACGGTCCGGGACATCGCCCGTGAGGCGGAGGTCGCCGACGGAGTGCTCTACAACCACTTCGCCGACAAGGAGGAACTCCTCGCGTACGCGCTGCACGCGCACGTCCGCGCGGTGGAGGCGGAGCAGGAGGGGGCGTCGCCCCGACCGGGCGAGGGGACCGTGGAGGCGAACCTGCGGGCGTACCTCCAGCGGGCGCTGGCCCTGCACGCGGCGATCCTGCCGGCGTTCGCCGGGTTGACCACCCAGCCCAAGCTGCTGGCCCGCCTCGCCGAGCTGCCGACTCCCCTCGACGGCGGCCAGGGACTGCGGACGGAGATCGCCGGCTACGTCCGGGCGGAGCGACAGCTCACCCGGGTGGCCGCGACGATCAGCCCGGACGCGGTCGCCACCCTGGTCGTCGGCGTCTGCCACGACCTCGTCCTCGGCCGGCTGCTCGACCCGGCCGGACCGCCGCCGGAGCCCTCGCCCGACCTCGTGGACGCGCTGGTCGCCACGTTGTTGCACGGCGTCCTCCCGCCCGCCTGACACCGGCCCGGACCGGCCGCACCAGCAACCGCGCGTGGCGGGGGCCATCGGGATGGACACCGGTTGCCCCGTGCCCCCACCATTCGGGGCATGCCTTCGTCCACCGTGCCGAACACCTCCGCCATCCGCCCGTCCCCGCAGCCGGTCGCCGACCGGGTCCGCGTGGCGGCGGCACTCGTCGTGGCGGCGGCCTGGACCGTGGCGGTCTTCCATGGCGGCATACGTGGCTCCTGGGCTGACGGCCCGCTGGGGACGGCGCCGCTCACGCTCGGCCTGTCGGCCCTCGTCGCCATGGCGCTCACCGTGGGGCGGCCGTGGCGCCGCCCGGCGCGGCTCGTCCTGGTGCGCCCGGGCCGGCTGCGGGTGCCGGCCGGTTCCGGCTTCCGTTGGTACGTCGTAGCCCAGATCATGATCCTCACCGGCAGTGCCGTGCCACAGCTGGACGTGGACCCCCTCCGGGACCGGGACGTGCCGGCCGTGACCCTGGCGGCGCTGGCCGCCCTGGTGATCGCGGTGCTGGTCGCGGCGGTGTTCGACGGGCGGCCCCGGCTCGACCTGACCTCGCACGGGATCGAGGTCCGGGACCCCGCAGGCCGGCGGACCATACCGTGGGCGGCGCTGGCTGCCGGCAGGCCGCTGCGGCAGCCCCACGGGCACAAGTTGGTGCTCACCGTGGCGCACCCCGAACTGGTCGAGCAGCGCGGCCTCGTCCGCGGTTCGGCGACCGCGCCGCTGCTCACGCTCACCTGGCTGTGGGTGCAACCGTGGTTCCTGGCGGACGCGCTGCGCTGGTACGTCGACCACCCCGCCGAACGGGCCGCTCTCGGCACCCCGGCCGGCGACGAGCGGCTCCGCCGGGCGCTGGGGGTCGGCTGAGCTCGGGGTCAGCGCAGCCGGGGGAGCACCTCGCGCTGGTAGCGGTCGAACAGCCCCCGCCAGTTCGGGCCGGTGTTCGCCACGTAGACCTCGTCGAAGCCGGCCTTGGCGTACTTGTCGATCATCTCCAGGTGGGCGTCGACGCTGTTGCCGCAGACGAACGACTCCTTCATCATCTCCGGCTTGACCAGCTGGGCGGCCTGCTGGAAGTGGCGCGGTGAGGGGAGCACCTGGGACAGCTCGCCCGGCACCCCCGCGTTCGGCCACTTCTCGTACGCGAGCCGCGCGCCCTCCTCCTCGCTGTCGGCGTACGCCGCCTTGAAGCCGGCCTGGCACGGCTTGGCGCCGCCGCCGTTGTCCCGGAACCGGCGGATCATCTCGGCGTCGGGCATGGTGCTGACGTAGCCGTCGCCGATCCGGGCCGCCAGGTCGATCGCCTTCGGGCCGAAGCCGGAGACGTAGACCGGCGGGGGCGTGTCCGGCAGCGTGTAGATCCGCGCGTGCTCGACGGTGTAGTGCTTGCCGTGGTGGTTGACGAACCCGCCCCGCCACAGCTCCCGCATCACCCCGACCGCTTCCTCCAGCATCTCCAGCCGGACGTCGGCCTGCGGCCAGGCGTCGCCGAAGATGTGCTCGTTGAGCGCCTCACCGGTGCCGACGCCGAGCACGAACCGGCCGTCGTGCATGACCGCGCTGGTCGCCGCGGCCTGGGCGACCACGGCCGGGTGGATCCGGACGGTCGGGCAGGTGACCGCCGTGGTGACGGGCAGCGCGCAGACCTGGCTGAGCGCGCCGATGGTCGACCAGACGAAGGGGCTCTGGCCCTGCGCGTCGAGCCACGGGTGGTAGTGGTCGGAGATCCACAGCGCCTCGAAGCCGGCCCGCTCGGCGCCCCGCGCCTGCTCCAGCAACTCCGCGGGGCCGTACTCCTCGCTGGACAGAAAGTAGCCGATCCTCATCGTTCCCCCTCGCTGCTCCGGCCCGGACGCACCAGCTGGACAACGAGAGCCGTACCCGGGAGGGTGCCGGGCAATCGACGGTCAGCGGCGGAACATCGCCCGGATCGCGAGCAGCAGGAACAGGCCGCCGACGACCAGGCCGAGCAGCCGTACGCCGGGGATGTCCGCCGCGGTGGTGGCGTCGGCGAGCAGTACGGAGTGCATGGTCGCACTCTCCCACTTCGCCCCCGGCGACCGCCAGGCGGAAACAGTAAGGTTTCTTGACTATTTCAGGGCGCGATGTGACCATGGCAGCACCCGCCGGGGCGGCGGGCCGGTGGGGAAGACGGGGGTACGACAGCGCATGAGCGAGCGGATCGTGGGGGCGACCGGAGACCTGGCGAGCCTCGCCGCCGCCGTCCTGCAGCCCGGGTTCGTCGGCACCACCCCTCCACCGTGGGTCTGCCGGTGGCTCGGCCAGGGGCTGGGCTCGGTGGTCCTGTTCGCCCGCAACATCGTCGACCCCGGGCAGCTCGCCGCACTCACCGCGACGCTGCGTGCCGAGCGGCCCGACGTCATCGTCGCCATCGACGAGGAGGCCGGCGACGTCACCCGGATCGAGTCCGCCCGCGGCAGCTCCCGGCCCGGCAACTACGCCCTCGGCGCGATCGACGACCCGGCCCTGACCGAGGCGGTGGCCCGCGACCTCGGCGCCGAGCTGGCCGGCGTCGGCGTCACCCTGAACTACGCGCCGGACGCCGACGTCAACTCCAACCCGGCCAACCCGGTGATCGGCGTCCGCTCGTTCGGCGCCGCCCCCGACCTGGTCGCCCGGCACACCGCGGCCTGGGTGCGCGGGCTCCAGGCCGGCGGCGTGGCCGCCTGCGCCAAGCACTTCCCCGGCCACGGCGACACCCGGGTCGACTCGCACCACGACCTGCCCCGCATCGGCGGCGACCGGGCCCGGCTCGACGCGGTCGAGCTGGCCCCGTTCCGGGCCGCCGTGGCCGCCGGGGTGCAGGCGGTGATGACCGGGCACCTGCTGGTGCCCGCGCTCGACCCGGAGCTGCCGGCCACCCTCAGCGCGCGCATCCTCGGCGGGCTGCTCCGCGAGGAGCTCGGCTTCCAGGGCGTGGTGGTCACCGACGCGGTGGAGATGCGGGCCGTCGCCGACCGGTACGGCTTCGCCGGCGCGGCGGTGCGCGCCCTGGCCGCCGGCGCGGACGCGATCTGCGTGGGCGGGGAGCGGGCCACCGAGGCGGACGCCCGGGAGCTGCGCGATGCCATCGTCGCCGCGGTGGTGGCCGGGGAGTTGCCGGAGGAGCGGCTCGCCGAGGCGGCCAAGCGGGTCGGTCAGCTCGCCGCCTGGACGGTCGCCGCCCGCGCCGACGCCCCGGCCGGCACCCCGGCCGGGGCCGACGGCTCAACCGTCGGGCTGGCCGCGGCCCGGCGGGCGCTGCGGGTCACCGGTCCGGCCGGCGCCGACGCGCTGCCGCTGACCCGGCCCGCGCACGTGGTGGAGTTCGCCCCGCCGCACAACATGGCCATCGGCGCCGAGACCCCGTGGGGGATCGCCGCGCCCCTGGCCGACCTGGTCCCCGGCACCACCACCGCCCGGTACGCCGAGGGCGAGGCGCCGGCCGACCCGACCACCGGCGCGGCGGGCCGCCCCGTCGTGCTGGTCGTTCGTGACCTGCACCGGCACGACTGGATGCGGGCCGCGGTGAGCCGGGCGCTGGCCGCCCGCCCGGACGCGGTCGTCGTCGAGCTCGGCGTCCCGGAGCTGGTTACCGGCGCGGTCCACCTGGCCACCCACGGCGCCACCCGGGTCGCCGCCCGCGCCGCCGCCGAGCTGCTCACCGGCGTTCGCTGACCGCCGGCGCGGCCCCGGTCAGGCCTCGGCGAGCACCAGGTCGGCGTACTCCGGGTGGCGCTTGATGAAGGCGGCCACGAACGGGCACTTCGGCACCACCCGGCCGCCGCGCGCCCGGACCTGGTCCAGGGTGTCCCGGATCAGCGCCGCGCCGACGCCCATGTTCTGGAACTGCTCGTCCACCTCGGTGTGGGTGAAGACCAGCACCTCACCGCGCGGGATGTACGCGGTGAACCCGGCCAGCGCGTCGTCGACCAGGATCTCGAAGCGGTGCTTGGCGGGATTCTCCTCGACCAGGAAGCTCACCGCGCCATTCTCCTCTCACCGGCCATGATCCGGTCAAGTTCGGCGAGCAACCGGTCCACCTCGTCCGCGGTGTTGTAGTGGTAGACGCTGGCCCGGACGGCGCCGCCGCTGTCGCGCAGCCCCATCGTGCGGAAGTACTCGTAGGCGTAGTAGTCGCCGGAGGAGAGGCAGTAGCCCGCCGCGCCCAGCGCCGCCGCGGTGTCGGCCGGCGCCAGCCCGGCGACCCGGAACGACACCGTCGGGCAGCGGCGCGCCGGGGAGCCGTACACGGTCACGCCCGGTCGCGCGGTCAGCCCGGCCAGCAGCCGGTCGAAGACCGCCTCCTCGTGGGCCTGGGCGGCGGCCAGGCCGGCGCGGACCCGCTGCCGCCGGCTCCCGGTCGCGGTGGGGTCCAGGGTGGCCAGGTGGTCCACCGCGGCGGTCACCCCGGCCAGCAGCGGGAAGCTCGGCGTGCCGTACTCGAACCGGTCCGGCACCCCGTCGGCGGAGGGGAGCAGCTTCGCCGGGCGCAACTGCTCCCACCGCGCCGGGTCGGCGACCATCGCGGCCAGGTGCGGCCCGGACCACTTGTACGCGCTGGTGACCAGGAAGTCCGCGCCCAGCGTGGCCAGGTCGGTCGGGCCGTGCGGCACCGAGTGCACCCCGTCGACGCAGACCAGCGCGCCGGCCGCGTGGGCGGTCTTCGCGATCGCGGCGACGTCCGGCGCGGTGCCGATCGCGTTGCTGCCGGCGGTCACCGCGACCAGCCGGGTCCGCTCGCCGACCAGGTCGGCGTACTGGCCGGCGGGCAGCTCACCGGTGGCCGGGTCGAACTCCGCCCAGCGCACGGTGGCCCCGGCCGCCTCGGCCGCCTGCACCCACGGCCGCACGTTCGCGTCGTGGTCGAGCCGGGAGACCACCACCTCGTCGCCGGGCCGCCAGCCCGCGCCGAGGGTCCGGGCCAGGAGGTACGTCAGGGCGGTGGCGCTCGGTCCGAGCACGACGCCGTCCGGCCGCGCCCCGAGCAGGTCGGCCACCGCCGAGCGGGCCTCCGCGACGAGGTCCAGGGACCGCCGACCGGGTACGAAGGCGCTGCTGCGGTTGCCGATCGCCGCGCCCATCGCGGCGGCGACCGCGTCGATCACGGGCTGAGCGGTCTGGGTGCCGCCGGCACCGTCGAAGTGGACGAAGCCCTCGGTCAGGGCGGGGTACGCGGCCCGGGTGCGGGCGATGTCGAACGGCATGCCGGGACCCTAACGCGCCCGGTGGCCGGGCGGCCGGTCGGAGGAGGCCGGGGCGGCCGCACCCACCGGCGACGATCAGCGGTCGCCGGCGACTCGCCGCCGTCTCGTACCCTGTCCGGGTGACGAACCGAAGCGTTTCCCCCTCACTGACCCCCCTCCGCCGGGCCGCCGGCCTGCTCGCTGGCCTGACGCTCGGCGCGGCGCTGCTCGCCGGCTGCAGCTCGGAGGGTGCCTCCACCGACTGCGGCCTGGACGCCTGCACCGTGACCTTCGACCGCGGCGTGGACGCCAGCGCCAACATCTTCGGCGTGGAGGCGAAGCTGATCGGCGCGGAGGGCGACCAGGTGACCGTCGAGGTCGCCGGCGAGCAGCTCTCGCTCACCGCCGGCCAGCAGGCCACCGAGGTCGGCGGCTTCCAGGTCAGCCTGGACAGCGTCACCGAGCAGCAGGTGCAGATCCGCGTGGCGCGCAGTTCCAACGGCTGACCGGCCCGGGCCGGCGGCGGCCGACGTTTGGAAATCTTCGCATCCGGAGATTGTGGCGCCATGTCACTCACCGGGAATGCCGAAGCCACCGCTCACCAGGCTGCGAACAGCAGGTGGCTCGAACTGTTGACCCGGGCCGGATTCATCGGCTACGGGATCGTGCACCTTCTCTTCGCCTGGCTCGCGCTGCAGATCGCCTTCGGCAAGTCGGGTGAGGAGGGCAACCAGAACGGCGCGCTGCGCACCCTGGGCGCCCAGCCGCTGGGCAAGTTCCTGCTCATCACGATCGCGGTCGGCCTGGTGGCCATGGCCATCTGGCAGGCGTTCGAGGCGGCGATCGGCCACCGGGGCCTGCGCGACAAGGACCGTCTCTTCGAGCGGATCGCCTCGGTGGTCCGCACCGTGGTGTTCCTCTGGCTCGCCTGGACCGCGGTCAAGGTCTTCCAGGAGGCCAGCGCCAACGCCGCCGACCAGCAGCAGGCCCTCTCCGAGAGGCTGATGGCCTCCACCGGCGGTCGCTGGCTGGTCGGGCTGGCCGGCCTGGTGATCGCCATCGTCGGCATCGGGATGGTGATCTACGGGCTGAAGAAGAAGTTCGAGCGGAACCTCAAGACCGGTGAGATGAGCCCGAAGACCCACACCGTGACCCGCCGGCTGGGCATGGCCGGCTACGCCGCCCGGGGCGCCGTCTTCGCCGTCGCCGGCAGCCTGATCATCGTGGCCGCGGTGACGTACGACCCGGAGAAGGCCCGGGGTCTGGACGCCGCCCTGCGGACCATGCGCGACCAGCCCTGGGGTCCGGTGGTGCTGGTGTTGATGGCGCTCGGTATCGCCGCCTTCGGGATCTACTGCTTCCTCCAGTCCCGGTACCGGCGGGTCTGACCTGGTCGATTCCCCGACCGCCGGGCACCATTGGGCCCTTGCCCGAAGCACCGTGCCCGGTTGGAGGGAGAAGGACCTGTGCAGAGCTACCTCGTGACGGTCGTCGCCGCGCTCGCCGCGGCGGCGATCGCGCTCTTGCTGGTCGAGGTGGTGCACCGGGTGACCCGCCGGCTCGGGCGGCGCTCGCTGCTGATGACCGAGCTGACCGAGCACTCGCACCGCCCCTTCCAGGTGGCCGGCACCGTGCTCGCGGTGCAGCTCGCCGTCCGGTTCAGCACCCTGTACGCGGTGGGCAGCCCGTGGCGGCAGGTCGTCCTGCACATCCTGGTGCTCGGGCTGATCGCCGCCGCGTCCTGGCTGGTCGCCTCGCTGCTGGTGGTGATCGAGGACACCGCGCTGGCGAAGTTCCGGGTGGACGTGCCGAACAACCGGCACGTCCGCCGGGTGCGTACCCAGGTGGTGCTGCTGCGCCGGCTGACCATCGCGGTGATCGTGGTGCTCGCCGTCGGCGTGATGCTGATGACCTTCCCCGCCGTACGCGGCATCGGCGCCGGCGTGCTGACCAGCGCCGGGGTTTTCGGTGTGGTCGCGGCGCTGGCCGCGCAGAGCCTGCTCGGCAACGTCTTCGCCGGCCTCCAGCTCGCGTTCAGCGACGCGGTCCGCCTCGACGACGTGGTGGTGGTCGAGGGGGAGTGGGGCCGGATCGAGGAGTTGACGCTCAGCTACGTGGTGGTGCAGATCTGGGACGACCGCCGGCTGATCCTGCCCACCTCGTACTTCACCAGCACCCCGTTCGAGAACTGGACCCGGACCGAGGCGGCGGTGCTGGGCACCGCCGAGTTCGACGTCGACTGGTCGATCCCGGTCCAGGCGATGCGCGAGGAACTGCGCCGGCTGGTCGAGTCGAGCGAGCTGTGGGACGGCCGGGTCTGCGTACTCCAGGTCACCGACGCCACCGGCGGCATGGTCAAGGTGCGGGCGCTGGTCAGCGCCGCCGACGCCGGCAGCCTCTGGGATCTGCGCTGCCTGGTCCGCGAGCACCTGGTGGCCTGGGTGCGCGACCACCGGCCGACCGCGCTGCCCCGGATGCGCGCCGAGGTCGGCGACGCCACCGGCGCCCTGCCGTGGCAGGCGGTCCAGCCCCGCCGGCCGGTCCGCCGGCTCGCCGACACCGACGTGCCGGACGATGCCCGGGTCTTCGGCGGCAGCGACGACGGCGAGGCCCGCAGCGAGGTCTTCGTGGGTCGCGAGGAGCACGCCGACGCGCGGCACTGACCGGACCATCCGCGGAGCCCCCGGCCGCCCGCCCGCGCGGCGCCGGGGGCTCCGCGCCGTCCGGGTCCGGCGCGCCGCCGCCGGCGACGAGGGGTGCGGCGGCTCGGGCCGGCCGGCGTGCCGCGCCCGCTGCGTCCTGCACGTGACCTCGCCGCCCGCCGGCCGTTGCACCTGCCAGAGGGGGCGTGCCGCCCTCGGGCCGACCGGCGGGGGTCGCCCGATCCGGCAGACCTCGCCCGCGCGACGTTTGTTCCGCCCGTTCCGGGGGACCTGCTGCGCACGCCCCGGCTCCGGCCCGCGTCCCGCGGCCCCGGACGGCGGGCGGCGTGGCCGGCGCTCCGGGCAGGATTGACGGGCCGCGACTCCGGGCATACAGCGCGGTGATGATGAAAGGAGGACAGCATGGCTGACGTCGCGAGTCGCAGTACGTCCCGGACCGGGAACGAGCCGTCCACCGCCGAACTGGTGCAGCGGGCCACCGAGCAGGTCTCCCGGCTGGTGCGGGACGAGCTGGCACTGGCCCGGGCGGAGCTGACCCAGAAGGGCAAGCACGCCGGCATCGGGATCGGCCTGTTCGGCGGCGGCGGGGTGATGGCCGTGTACGGGGCGGGCGCCCTGGTCGCCACGGTGATCCTGCTGCTGGACCTGGTGCTGCCGGCCTGGGCGGCCGCCCTGATCGTGGCGGTGGCGCTCTTCCTGCTCGCCGGGATCCTGGCCCTGGTCGGCAAGAAGCAGGTCAGCCGTGCCGTCCCGCCGGTGCCAGAGGCGGCGGTCCGCAGCGTCCGGGCGGACGTGGACACCGTCACCGCCGCAGTGAAGGACGGGAGGCGAGCATGACGGGCAACGGTACCGGCGACACGGAGGCGCTCCGCGAGGAGATCCGGCGGACCCGGGTGGAGCTGGGTGAGACGATGGAGCTGTTGGCCGCAAAGGCCGACGTCAAGGCCCGGCTGAAGGACTCCGCCGGGCAGGCGAAGGAACGGATGCGCGAGCAGGCCGCGCTGACCCTGGCCCGGGTGCGCGGGCAGGCGGCGCAGAAGGCCGGCGTCGTGCGCGGCCAGGCGATGCAGAAGGTCGGCGTCGTGCGCGGCCAGGCCGGCGTCGTGCGCGGCCAGGCCGGCGCCGTGCGCGGCCAGGCGGTGCAGAAGGCCGGCGCCGTGCGCGGCCAGGCGGCGCAGAAGGCCGGCCTCGTGCGCGGGCAGGCGGCGCAGCGGGCCGGTGAGGTGCGCGGGCAGGCCGCGGAGAAGGCCCGGGTAGCGCGGGGGCAGGCGTACGAGAAGGGTGCGGTGGTCCGGCGCAACCCGATGCCGTGGGCGGCCGTCGCGGCCGGCGCGTTGGCGACCGTGGTGGTGCTGCTGATCGTCCAGGGGAGGCGCAGGTGAGCAAGGGAATCGGCAGGGTCGCGTACAAGCCCGTCGGGGTGATGTTCGGCCTGGCCGCCGGCACCGTCGCCGGGGTGATCTTCCGGCAGGTCTGGAAGATGACCGCGGGCGACGGCGAGGCGCCCAGCGCCACCGACGAGGACCGCGGCTGGGGCGAGATCCTGGCCGCCGCGGCGTTGCAGGGGGCCATCTTCGCGGTCGTCCGGGCCGCCGTGGACCGGGGCGGCGCGGTCGGTGTACGCCAGCTGACCGGCCGCTGGCCGGACTGACCCGCCGAGGTGTCAGGCCCCTTCCCCGCATCGATGGGGAAGGGGCCTTTCGCATGGTCCCGGCGGCCCACCTAGTGGATCTCGTACATCCGTCAGGTCACATGTCGGAGAAATTCGTCGCCGAGGCTGTGCAGAGTTTTTGCGTACGTGGTTTGCTGTTCCACGCTGTTGAGAGATGGCGTGGGTTGAGAGAAGTCTCCTACCTTGGGGGCCGCCTCAGACGCCGCTGCTCGAAAACGGCCAATCGGCCGCACGGCGTGCTCGGCCGCCAGTTTTAGAAGGAGATACACATGGCGCAGGGAACCGTGAAGTGGTTCAACGCAGACAAGGGCTTCGGCTTCATCACCGTCGACGGCGGGGGTGCTGACGTGTTCGTCCACTTCTCGGCCATCCAGACCAGCGGCTACCGCACGCTGGAGGAGAACCAGCGGGTGGAGTTCGAGATCGCCCAGGGTCAGAAGGGTCCGCAGGCCGAGCAGGTCCGCCCCATCTGAGCAGTGCCGGCCGGCAGCCGCCGGCCACTGCGATCCGGCCCCCCGGATCGATGTGAAGCCCCGCACCCCGCCCGGGATGCGGGGCTTTCCGCGTTTTCGCCCGGTCAGGGACGGTGGCGGCGGTTGCGCATGCCGTACCACAGCCCGGCGAGTCCGATGAGGACCACCACCGGGCCGATCAGCGCCCAGATCCGCTGGTCGGTCATCACGCTGCCACCGACGTAGCCGAGCCCCTGCACGGTCCAGACCGCGCCGACGACCACCGCCAGCAGCCCGAGCGTGAGCGTGAGCCAGCCCTTCATCGGATCCCCCTCCCGGCGTGCGGCACTCCTGCAGCATGCCCGCCGGCGCCCCGCCCGCCGGGCGCCGCGCCGGTCACCACCGCTCGTGCACCTGCGGCCGGATCAGCTCGTCGTACGTCTGCCGGACGGCGGTCAGCTCCGCTTCGGTCAGCGGCGGCAGGTCGGCCGCGGCGGCGTTGCGCCGGGCCTGCCCGGCGTCCCGGGCGCCGGGGATGACCACGGTGACGCCGGGCTGGTCGATGATCCAGCGCAGCGCGAACTGGGCCATCGTCCGCTCCGTGCCGACCAGCGGCGCGAGCCGGCGCACGGCGGCCAGGCCGAGGTCGTAGTCCACTCCGGAGAAGGTCTCGCCGACGTCGAAGGCCTCGCCGTGCCGGTTGAAGCTGCGGTGGTCGTCCGCGGCGAAGGTGGTGTGCTCGTCGTACCGGCCGGAGAGCAGGCCGCTGGCCAGCGGCACCCGCGCGATGATGCCGACACCGGCGGCCGCCGCGGCGGGCAGCACCCGGTCGAGGGGCTTGTGCCGGACCGCGTTGAGGATGATCTGCACGCTGGCCACGCCGGGCCGGGCGATGGCGGTGAGCGCCTGGTCGCAGGTCTCCACGCTGACCCCGTAGCCGGCGACGCGCTGCTCGGCGACCAGGGTGTCCAGCGCGTCGAAGACCCGGTCGTCGGCGAAGACCGAGGTGGGCGGGCAGTGCAGCTGGACCAGGTCGAGGGTCTCGACGCCGAGGTTGGCCCGGGACCGGTCGGTCCAGGCCCGGAAGTTGTCCAGGGTGTACGCCTGCGGCGTCTGGGGGACCCGGCGGCCGATCTTGGTGGCGACGGTGAGCCCGTGTCCGGGGCGGGCACGCAGGAACCGGCCGATCAGCCGCTCGCTGCGGCCGTCGCCGTACACGTCGGCGGTGTCCAGGAAGGTGACCCCGGCGTCGACGGCGGCGGCCAGGATGTCCCGGGCGCTGTCCTCGCTGACCTGGCCCCAGTCGGCGCCCAGCTGCCAGGCGCCGAGCCCGACGACGCCGACGTGTCGGCCGAGCCGGTCGAAGCTGCGCTGTTCCATCCCACCGAGCCTAGTGATCGGCTTGCCCGGTCGCGCGGCGGGCCGTAGGGTTTCAACAAAACGTACGTACGGTTTGGAGGCGCTCATGTGGGATCCGACCAGCTATCTGCGCTACGGCGACGAGCGGTCCAGGCCGTTCCACGACCTGGTGGCCCGGATCCCGGCGCGCCGCCCGCGCGCGGTCGTCGACCTCGGCTGCGGGCCCGGCCAGCTCACCGCCACCCTCGCCGAACGATGGCCGGGCAGCCGGATCGTCGGCCTGGACTCCTCGCCGGAGATGATCGACAAGGCCGGCACGCTGGACGCGCCGGTCAGCTTCGCCGTCGGCGACGTCCTTGACTGGCGACCCGGGCCGGACGTGGACGTGGTGGTCTCCAACGCGGTGCTCCAGTGGGTGCCCGGCCACCGCGAGCTGCTGACCCGCTGGGCCGGCGAGCTGCCCGCCGGGGCCTGGCTGGCGGTTCAGGTGCCGGGGAACTTCGCCGCCGGATCGCACCGGGCGCTGCGCGAGGTCGCCGGCCGGGACCGGTGGCGCGGCCGGCTGGCCCCGCTGCTGCGCGAGGCGCCGGTCGGCGATCCGGTCGACTACGCCGCGCTGCTGGTCGCCGCCGGCTGCGCGGTCGACGCCTGGGAGACTACCTACGTGCACCTGCTTCCGGCCGCCGCTGCCGACCACCCGGTGCTGACCTGGATGGAGGGGACGGCGCTGCGCCCCGTCCGGGCCGCGCTGGACGGCGCCGACTGGGCCGACTTCCGGGCCGAGCTGGGGGTACGCCTCGCCGCGGCGTACCCGGTGCGGCAGGGTCAGGTGTACTTCCCGTTCCGCCGGATCTTCGTGGTGGCCCGCACCGGCGCCCGTGCAGAGGAGAGCAAGTGACCGACCTGTCCACCTTCATCGCCGGACTGCCCAAGGTGGAGCTGCACGTGCACCACGTCGGCTCCGCCTCGCCCCGGATCGTCGCCGAGCTGGCTGCCCGGCACGAGGGGCGCAGCCCCGTCCCGGCGGACCCGGACGCCCTCGCCGACTACTTCGCGTTCCGCGACTTCGCCCACTTCATCGAGGTCTACCTGAGCGTCGTCGACCTGATCCGGGACCCGGAGGACGTCTGGATCCTGACCCACGAGGTGGCCCGCGAGCTGGCCCGCCAGCAGGTCCGGTACGCCGAGCTGACCGTCACCCCGTACTCGCACGTGCACCGGGGCATCCCCGCGCCGGCGTTCTGCGAGGCGATCGAGGACGCCCGCAAGCGGGCCGAGGCCGACTTCGGCGTCGCGCTGCGCTGGTGCTTCGACATCCCCGGGGAGGCCGGCCTGCCCGCCGCCGAGGAGACCCTGCGGATCGCCCTGGACGAGCGGCCGGACGGGCTGATCAGCTTCGGCCTGGGCGGCCCGGAGATCGGCGTGCCGCGGCCGCAGTTCAAGCCGTACTTCGACCAGGCCCGGGCGGCCGGCCTGCGCTCGGTGCCGCACGCCGGGGAGACCACCGGCCCGGAGACGGTCTGGGACGCGCTGCGGGAGTTGGGCGCCGAGCGGATCGGCCACGGCATCTCCGCCGCGCTCGATCCGCAGCTGCTCACGTACCTCGCCGAGCGGCAGATCCCGCTGGAGGTGTGCCCCACCTCCAACGTGCGCACCCGAGCGGTGGCGACCATGGCGGAGCACCCGCTGCCGCAGCTCGTCGAGGCCGGCGTGCCGGTCACCATCAATTCCGACGACCCGCCGATGTTCGGCACCACCCTCAACGACGAGTACGCGGTCGCCGCCCGGCTGCTGAACGCCGGTCCGGCGGGGCTGGCCGGCCTGGCCCGCGCCGCGGTGACCGCGTCGTTCCTGGAGGCCGGCGAGCAGGCGCGGATCAGCGCCGAGATCGACGCCTACCTGGCGGCCGCGACACGCTGAGCGGACGCGACGGCGCCGGCCGGCGGGACACCCGCGTCGGCCGGCGCCGCCCGGCGAGGACGACGTTGATTCCGACCAGCCCACCGAGCGCCGTGGCGATCACGACCTTGGCCAGCGGCGTGCCGAGGGGTGGCCGCCGTAGGCCGTCCGCGAGCACCGGTTCCGGCCAGGCGGCGAGCGTGAGGGCGATCCCCGCCCCGATCACGGCGGCCCAGCGGAGCAGGCGGCTGACGTTCGGCGTCATCACGGTCACCTCACGCCCGGGGTGCGGCTCGACGGGGGAGTGGCGCGCGGCGGGAGCGAGGTGTGGGGGGACCGAACTCCCGCCGCGCGCACGGCTCCACCGGCCGGTGGTGTTACGGGGCGTTCCGGCCGACGGAACTGATGGGTTCGTCCCTGATCCTGTCAGTCCACGGTGGCGTCGACGCCGTTGTTAACTCGGATCTAAGGAAGACTTGCGCCGGCGCACAGCCGGCGGGTGGTCAGCGCTGCCGGGGCCAGCGCCGGCCGCCGGTCTTCGGCTCCCGCGCGTCGCGGGCCATCCGGCCGACCAGGCCGAACCGGTTCACCTGCCGGGGCGTCGCCTCCGGGTCGGCCAGCAGCATCACCACGCTGGCGCCGCCGAGCCGGGCCCGGTCGATGCTCACCGATCCGTTGGCCTGCAACGCCACCCGCTTGGCGATGTCCAGGCCCAGCCCGGTCGAGCCCTGGTCGCTGGCGCCCCGCCGCAGCGCCCGGTCGGGGTTGGCGATACCGGGGCCGGCGTCGTCGATCCGGATCCCCACGTACCCGTCCCGCCGGCTGACCGCCACCTCGAAGGCGGTGCCCTGCGGGGTGTACCGGAACACGTTGCCGATCACCGCGTCGAGCGCGGCGGCCAGTTCGGCCCGGGGCACCGGCGCGGGGATACGCAGCTGCGCCCCGCTGATCCGGTGCGGGCGGTTCTGGTCCTCGGCCAGGGCCGCCCAGAAGACCATCCGGTCCCGGACCACCTCGCTGACGTCGCACATCGCCGGGCCGGTCTCCTGGGTGACCGCCTTGCGGGTGGTCTTGATCAGCTGGTCGACCTCGCCCTCCAGGGTGACGATCGCCTGGCGGATGCGCCGGATGCCGCGCCGGCGGTCCAGCTCCGCCTCGCTGAACGTGCCGATGCTGGTGTCGTCGGACTCCAGCGCCTCGGCGTCCAGGCGGAGCACGGTCAGCGGGGTGCGCAGCCGGTGGGAGAGGTCGGCGACGAGTTCCCGCTCGTCGGCGCGCAGCGCCACCAGCTGGTCCGCCATCCGGTTGAACGCGTGCCCGGCCTCGGCCAGCTCCCGGGGGCCGCTCGGCTCGACCCGGACGCCCAGAGCGCCGTCGCCGATCGCCAGGGCGGCCTTGACCAGCTCGCCGGTGGAGTCCACGGCCCGGGCGGCGACCCGGTCGACCACGATGACCGCGGCGCCCACCAGCGTGACGGCCACCGTGAGCAGCAGCAGCCACCGGCCGCCCGACCCTTCGTCGAGCACCGCGTCGGGAACGAAGACCTCCACCACGGCGACCTTGTCACCGAGGACCACCGGGTCGAGCCGGAGCACCCCGCCCGGCACGTCGGTGACCACCGACCGCCGCTCGGCGCCGGCCCGCGCCAGTGCCGCCGCGTCCGCGCGGCCGGCCGACTCGTCTCCGCCCAGCCCGTGCACGACCGGTCGGGTCGCCGGGTCGTCACCGCTGGCCGCCACCGCCCGCCCGACGACCGCCGGATCGGTGCTGACGGCGAGGGCGCCGGTGACCAGGGCGCTGCGTCGGGCGGCGTCGGCCAGCTTCTCCTGGCGCGCCTGGTCGCCGAGGGTGATCCCGAGGGGAATGAGGAAGGCGAACGCGACGAGGCTGCACATGCCGGCCGTGAGCCAGGCCAGCGCCGGCCTCAGTCCGGTGCCACCAGCCGGAAGCCGACCCCCCGCACGGTGCGCAGGTAGCGCGGCTTCGCCGCGGACTCGCCCATTTTGCGGCGCAGCCAGTACAGGTGAACGTCGATGGTCTGGTCCTCGCCGACCGATGGCTGCCGCCATACCTCCTCCAAGAGTTCCCGCCGGGACACTACCCGGCCGGGACGTGCGGCGAGATACGCCAGCAGGTCGAATTCCTTGCGGGTCAGCGCCAGCGGCTCCCCGTCGAGCAGGGCGCTGCGCTCGCCCACGTCCACCCGCAGCCCACCGACGGTGTGCACCGCCGGGGCGACGGTCCGGCTGGCCCGGCCGGCCCGGCGCAGCACGGTGGTGATCCGGGCGTCCAGGTGCGCGCCGGTGAACGGCTTGACCATGTAGTCGTCCGCGCCGGCCCGCAACAGCCGGACCACGGACTGCTCGTCGTCGCGGGCGGTGGCGATGATGATCGGCACGTCGGTGATCCCGCGCAGCATCCGCAGCGCGTCCGAGCCGTCCAGGTCCGGCAGGCCCAGGTCGAGCACGACCAGGTCGGGGGTCTCGGCGGCCACTCGGCGCAGGGCGTCCAGGGCGGTGCCGACGGCGTGCACGGCGTGCCCCCGGTCGGTGAGGGACCGCAGCATCGCGCCGCGTACGACGTGATCGTCTTCGACCAGGAGCACGGTGGCCACGTCAGAACCGTACTTGGCGTGGCAAGTTGATCGCGTTGCGGCACTACTGGGAAGCGGGCAAGCTGGGACGACGATGACGTTCATCCTCTTTCCCGACGCCCGGCTGGCGCTCGCCCGGGACGCCCTCGCCGGCCTCTCGGTGGGCGACGCGCTCGGGTCGCAGTTCTTCGTCCCCGGCCGGCACCCCACCGATCTCGCCGCCGGACGGCTGCCGCCCCCGCCGTGGTCGTGGACCGACGACACCGAGATGGCCTGCTCGGTGGTGGCCGCCCTGGCTGCCGGCGGGCAGCTCGACCGGGACCGGCTGGCGCTGGACTTCGCCGAGCGCTGCGAGCCCTACCGTGGATACGGGCCGGGTGCGGTGACCATCCTCCGGTTGATCCGCACCGGCACGCCGTGGCCGGTGGCCGCCGCTTCCGCGTTCGACGGGCAGGGCTCCTGCGGCAACGGGGCGGCGATGCGGGTCGGTCCGCTCGGCGCCTGGTACGCCGACTCCACCCGCCGGGCCGCCGACCAGGCCCGGGCCTCGGCCGAGGTGACGCACGCCCACCCGGAGGGGATCGCCGGGGCCGTCGCGGTGGCCGTCGCCGCCTCGCTCGCCGCCCGCGCCCGTCTGGACGGCGACCGGCCCGAACCGGCCCGGCTGATCGGGGCGGTCGCCGCGGCCCTCGACCCGGCCGGGGAACTGCACCGGGGGGTGAGCCGGGCCGTCACCCTGCTGGGCCGCCCGCCGGCGGAGGCCGCGGACGCGCTCGGCAACGGCGCGCGGGTGACCGCCCAGGACACCGTCCCCTTCACCCTCTGGGTGGCCGCCACCCACCTCGACGACTACCCGACGGCGATCCGGGTGTGCGTCGAGGCCGGCGGGGACGTGGACACCACGTCCGCGATCGTCGGCGCGGTGGTGGCCGCGCACACCGGCGTCGGTACGCCCGGCGGCGTGCCGGACGGCTGGCTCGCCGCCCGCGAGCCGCTGCCCGACTGGCTCCCCGCCCGCACCTGATGGGTGCTACCGGGTCAGCCGTTGGCAGACTCGCTGACTGGTAGCCGCCCGGCCCCGTTTCGGTCGTCCTCGGCGGTGTCGTCCGCCGCGTCGGCGGGGAGCGCCAGCGCGCCGCGCCGACGGCGGCTGAACAGCCAGCCGAGTGCGGCGCCGCCGCCCAGCCCGACCAGCAGGCCGCTACCCAGCAGAAGGTCGGCGCTCAGGCCGTCGTCGGCGGCGGATCGGGCCGCCGGGGCCGGGCCGGCCGCGTCAGCCGGTCCCGCGACGGCGGTCCCGGCGTGGGCGTGCCCGCCGGCGTCCGGCACCGGGGGCAGCAGGGCGACCGTCGGCGCGGGGCGCGCCCCGCCCGGCGGGTCCGCCCACCGCACGACGGTGCCGTCGGCGTACGTCTGGACGAGCTGGAAGGTCAACCGGTCCGTGGCCGGCATCGGGCCCATCCCGAGCGACAGCCGGGCGGGGCCCGTCGTCGCGTCCGGCATCCGGATCCAGGTGACCGCCTCGGTCACCTGGTTGAGTTCCGGCGCGTGGATGCCGGCCACCGGCCGGTCCAGGGTGCGGGTCGTGATCCGGGGCGCCCAGCCGGGCACCGACAGCGGGTAGACCTCGCCGACCGGCGCGTCCGCCGGCATCCTCAGCTCGATGCGGCTGGTGCGGCTGCCGGCCCGTTCCTCGGGCAGCACCACGGCCACCTCGACCGCGTCCCCCTGGTGCACCTGGGCCGGGGAGGTGGTGATCGTCACCTCGGCCGCGCGCGCGGGGCCGGGCCAGCCCAGCGTCCCGGCCACCACGGCGGCGCCCAGCGCCACCGCCCGGAACCTGCCCCGACGGGTCATCCTCATCGTCGTCCCCATCCGTCTCGATGCGGCCGGCACCGGTTTCCGGCCACACCGGGTAGTTCGGGCGGCGAGCCGGAAAGGTTCAAGGGCCGGCCGAACCGGACGCCACCGGTCGGGCCGGACCCGGCGTCGCCGACGGTGCGGACCGGGCGACCGATAGCATCGCAGGAGCCGGTCACCCGGCACATCCGATCCGTATCGACGACAGGAGTCACCGTGTCCGCACCCCGTACCCCCGTCGTGGCCGACCCCGTCGTCGTCGCCGCCGGGACCACGGCGGCCGACTCGGTGGCCGCGGCCGGGCTGCCCACCACGGGGCCGAAGGCCATCGTGGTGGTCCGCGACCCGCAGGGCCAGCTGCACGACCTGGACTGGACGCCGGCCGAGGAGGTCGCCGTCGAGCCGGTCGCCCTCGACTCGCCGGACGGCCTCAACGTGCTGCGCCACTCGACCGCGCACGTCCTCGCCCAGGCGGTGCAGGACGTCTTCCCGGAGGCGAAGCTCGGCATCGGCCCACCGATCGACAACGGCTTCTACTACGACTTCGCCGTCGACAAGCCGTTCCAGCCGGACGACCTGGCCAAGCTCGAGAAGCGGATGCAGGAGATCATCAAGTCCGGCCAGCGGTTCCGCCGGCGGCGCTTCCACAGCCTGGACGAGGCGAGGGCCGAGCTGGCCGCCGAGCCGTTCAAGCTGGAGCTGATCGACGTCAAGGGCGAGGGGCTGGACAGCTCCGAGGTGATGGAGATCGGTGGTGGTGAGCTCACCATCTACGACAACCTCGACGCCAAAGAGGACAAGGTCTGCTGGTCGGACCTGTGCCGGGGCCCGCACCTGCCGAACACCCGGCTGATCGGCGCGTTCAAGCTGATGCGCTCGGCCGCCGCCTACTGGCGTGGGTCCGAGAAGAACCCGCAGCTCCAGCGGGTGTACGGCACCGCCTGGCCGACCCGGGACGAGCTCAAGGCGTACCTGAAGCTCCTCGAAGAGGCCGCCCGGCGTGACCACCGCAAGCTCGGCGCGGACCTGGACCTGTTCAGCTTCCCCGACGAGATCGGCTCCGGCCTGGCGGTCTTCCACCCCAAGGGCGGCATCATCCGCCGGGAGATGGAGAACTACTCCCGCCGCCGGCACGAGGCGGCCGGGTACGAGTTCGTCAACACCCCGCACATCACCAAGGCGCACCTCTTCGAGAC
This sequence comes from Micromonospora coerulea, assembly GCF_016598485.1. Taxonomy (GTDB): domain Bacteria; phylum Actinomycetota; class Actinomycetes; order Mycobacteriales; family Micromonosporaceae; genus Micromonospora; species Micromonospora coerulea. The sequence continues at coordinate 105,800 of NZ_JAEMUW010000007.1, forward strand.
CTCCGGCCACCTGCCGTACTACGCCGACACGATGTTCCCGCCCATGCAGCTGGAGGGCGCGGACTACTACCTCAAGGCGATGAACTGCCCGATGCACAACCTGATCTTCAGGGCGCGCGGGCGGTCCTACCGGGAGCTGCCGCTGCGGCTGTTCGAGTTCGGCACGGTCTACCGGTACGAGAAGTCCGGCGTGGTGCACGGCCTGACCCGGGTGCGTGGCCTGACCCAGGACGACTCGCACATCTACTGCACCCGGGAGCAGATGCCCGGTGAGCTCTCCACCCTGCTGACCTTCGTGCTCGACCTGCTGCGCGACTACGGCCTGGACGACTTCTACCTGGAGCTGTCCACCCGGGACGACTCGCCGAAGTTCATCGGCTCGGACTCCGACTGGGCGGAGGCCACCCAGGCGCTGCGTACCGCGGCCGAGGCCTCCGGCCTGGACCTGGTGCCGGACCCGGGCGGCGCAGCCTTCTACGGCCCGAAGATCTCGGTGCAGGCCAAGGACGCCATCGGCCGGACCTGGCAGATGTCGACCATCCAGGTCGACTTCAACCAGCCGGAGCGGTTCGGCCTGGAGTACCAGGCGGCCGACGGCACCCGGCAGCGGCCGGTGATGATCCACCGGGCGCTCTTCGGCTCGATCGAGCGCTTCTTCGGCGTGCTGACCGAGCACTACGCGGGCGCGTTCCCGGCCTGGCTGGCCCCGGTGCAGGTGGTGGGCATCCCGATCCGCGAGGACCACACCGACTACCTGCACGGCTTCGTCGCGGCGCTGCGCGCCGAGGGGATCCGGGCCCAGGTGGACGCCGGTGACGACCGGATGCAGAAGAAGATCCGCACCGCCCAGCAGCAGAAGATCCCGTTCATGGTGATCGCCGGCGACGACGACGTGGCGGCCGGCACGGTCTCCTTCCGGTACCGGGACGGGTCGCAGCGCAACGGCGTGCCGATGACCCAGGCGGTCGCCCACGTCCTCGACGTGGTCAGCTCCCGGACCAACGCGGGGCCGTCCGCCGAGAGCTGACGCCCCACCCCGACCGACCACGGCGGTGTCCCGGACGTCCGGGACACCGCCGTTGCGCGTCTGCGCCCTCCGTTCCCACCGGTGCGGACGGGTGCCATCCGGGGCCGTGATCGTAGGATCGGCGGTGTGACTGGGGCGGAACGGCACTTCGACAACGGCACCGACGAGCGGCTGGCGGACGGTCTGGAGCGGCTCTGGACCCCGCACCGGATGACCTACATCTCCGGGGAGGACCGGCCCGAGGGCGGCTACGACAAGCCGGCCGGCTGCCCATTCTGCCTGGCCCCCGGGCTGCCGCCGGAGGTCAGTCTGGTCGTCGCCCGGGGTGCGCACGTCTTCGCGGTGCTCAACCTCTACCCGTACAACCCGGGGCACCTGCTGGTCTGCCCGTACCGGCACGTCGCCGACTACACGGAGCTGGACGGGGCGGAGACCGCCGAGCTGGCGACCTTCACCAAGGACGCCATGCGGGTGGTCCGGCACGTCTCCAACGCGCACGGCTTCAACCTCGGGATGAACCAGGGCGGGGTGGCCGGGGCCGGCATCGCCGCGCACCTGCACCAGCACGTGGTGCCGCGCTGGGGCGGCGACGCGAACTTCATGCCGGTGATCGGTCGGACGAAGGTCCTGCCGCAGCTGCTCGCCGACACCCGGGACCTGCTCGCCAAGGCCTGGCCGGCGGCCTGACCGGGGAGCCGGCCCGGGTCCTCCGGACGCGGTCGCCGGCCCGGGCATCGACCTGCCGCCCCGCCATGGTCAACGGAATCATCGCCGGCGGCCCGGATACGATGCGCCGCATGGCACTGCTGCACCGGGCGGAACTGCGCCCCACCAAGCTCGAACTCCTGGCGGCGTGGCTGCCGGGCCGGCACTGGTTCCAGGGACCGGCGGGCGCCGACGTCGTCCGGGTGGCGGGATACCGCTTCGACGACCCGGCCGGCGCGGTGGGGATCGAGACGATGCTCGTCCGGGCCGGTGACGGGCCGGTCCACCAGGTGCCGCTGACCTACCGCGACGCGCCGCTGGACGGCGCCGACGATTGGCTGGTCGGCACCACCGAGCACTCGGTGCTCGGCCCCCGCTGGGTGTACGACGCCTGCGGCGACCCGGTCTACGCCGCGGCGCTGGCCGCCGCCATCCTCGCCGGCACCGGCCAGGCGGAGGAGTTCTTCGAGGTCGACGGGGAACGGCGGTACCGCGAGCCGAGCATGACCCTCACCGGCGGTGGCGCCGCGGACGCCCCGACCGTCGGCGCGATCCGCCGCGTGGTGGACGGCGATCCGGCGCTGATCGGTACCGACACCGTCGAGTTGGCGGTGCTCCGCCACCCCGGTGCCGGCGCGGAGCGGGCCGGCGTCCCGCTCCTCGGTGCCTGGCCGGGGCAGCCCACCCCGCTGCCGCTGGCGTACGCCGTCCCGCGCTGAACCCGGGCGGCCGGACCGGCCGATGCGCCTCGTCCGGGCCGCCGGTCCGGGTCCCGGCCGCCCGCTACCCGTGGCCGCCGGCCGGGCCCGTCCGGTCCCCGGTGAGCTGCGCCCGCAGGGTCGCCGCCAGCTCCGGCCAGCTCTCCACCCGGTGCACGCCGGCCAGGTGCGCCGCGTGCGCGGTCACCTCGTCGGGCCGGGGCCGGAACAGATAACGCTGCCCCACGGTGTCCAGGTAGCCGAGCACCTCCAGGCGGTCGTCCACGAAGTGGGTCAGCCCCAGTCGCGCCGCGATCGGCCCCTTCTCCGGCCGGGTCCGGCAGAAGCGCAACCGCTCCGGCCCGATCCCGGTCCGCCGGTGGAAGTCGTGGTGCGCCAGCCAGTGCCGGGTCCGCAGCTCCGTCTCCGCGCCGCACTTCGACACCACGTACGCCGCGTCGAAGCGCGGCACCAGCTCCGCCAGCGCCTCGAACACCCCCGCCACCGGCGGCGTGCGCAGGTAGTTCGCGCCGAAGAACGAGGTGTCCTCGTCCCCGTCGCTCGGCTCGATGATCACGCCGCCGACGTCCACGCCCAGCCGTCGCATGCGCTCGATCCTGCACGACGGGTGAGTTTCCTGCCTGCCAGCGCGCGGGAGGTGGCAGGATGCGCCGATGGCAGTGACCACGCGGACTTTGGGCCGCAGCGGCATCGAGGTCAGCGCGCTCGGCATGGGTTGCTGGGCGATCGGCGGCCCCTGGGCCGAGGGCGTCCGGCCGCTGGGCTGGGGCGCGGTGGACGACGACGAGTCGGTCCGAGCGGTCCGGCGCGCCCTCGACCTCGGCGTGACCCTCTTCGACACCGCCGACACGTACGGGGCGGGGCACGGTGAGCGGGTCCTCGGGCGGGCGCTCGCCGGCCGCCGCGACGAGGCGGTGATCGCCACCAAGTGGGGCTACACCTTCGACGAGACGGCCCGGCAGGCGACCGGGGAGGACGCCTCACCGGCGTACCTGCGGCGGGCGGTCACCGACTCGCTGCGCCGCCTCGACACCGACCGGATCGACCTCTACCAGCTGCACCTGGGTGACCTGCCGGTGCCGCGGGTCGAGGCGCTCGTCGGCACGTTGGAGGACCTGGTCGCCGACGGGGTGGTCCGGGCGTACGGCTGGAGCACCGACCGGCCCGACCGGGCGGCGGCCTTCGCCCAGGTCGCCCGGGGCGCCACCGCGGTGCAGCACGGTCTGTCGGTGCTCCGGGACGCGCCGGCCATGCTGGCGGTCTGCGACAAGCACGACCTGGCCAGCGTGGCCCGCGGGCCGCTCGGGATGGGGCTGCTGACCGGGAAGTACAGCACCGACTCGACGCTGCCCCGTGACGACGTGCGCGGCACCGCCCCGAACTGGCTGGAGTGGTTCCGCGGCGGCCGGCCGGCGCCGGAGTGGCTGCGCCGGTTGGCCGCGGTGCGGGGCGCGCTGACCGCCGACGGCCGGACCCTCGCGCAGGGGGCGCTGGGCTGGCTCTGGGCGCGCAGCGGCCGCACCGTCCCGATCCCCGGCGCCCGTACCGTGGCCCAGGTCGAGGAGAACGCCGCCGCCCGGCACCGGGGACCGCTCGCCCCCGACCACTTCGCCGAGGTCGAACGCCAGCTGGCGGCGCTGCGCACCGCCGCCCGCCGCGACGCCGACCGCCCCCACCGGCCGATGCCCCCGGTCCCGGCCGTCCGCCCCTGACGGGAGTGGTCGGAGCCCTGGTCAGGGGTGGGTGGCGTGTTCCTTGCGGGCCTGGTCGACCAGGTGGGCGGGCATGGGGTCGTAGCGGGCGAACTCGCGGCGGAAGGTGCCGGTGCCGGCGGTCATCGAGCGCAGCTCCACCGCGTAGCGGACCAGCTCGGTGGCGGGCACCTCGGCCCGGACCAGGGTGCGGCCCTCGGCGTCCGCGTCGGGCTCGGTGCCGAGCACCCGGCCACGCCGGCCGGAGAGGTCACCCAGCACCGCGCCGACCGAGGAGTCGGGCACCCGGATGGTCACCTCGTCGACCGGCTCCAACAGCGCCGGCTGCCCCTTCTCGGCGGCGTCGCGCAGGGCGAGGGCGCCGGCGGTCTGGAACGCCGCGTCGGAGGAGTCGACGCTGTGCGCCTTGCCGTCGAAGAGGGTCACCCGCAGGTCCACCACCGGGAACCCGGCGACCAGGCCGCGTTCCATCTGCGCCCGGACGCCCTTCTCCACCGACGGGATGTAGTTGTGCGGGACGGCCCCGCCGACCACCTTGTCGACGAACTCGAAGCCGGCGCCCCGGGGCAGCGGCGCCACCTCGATGTCGCAGACCGCGTACTGGCCGTGCCCGCCGGACTGCTTGACGTGCCGGCCGTGGCCCCGGGCGCCGGCGGTCAGCGTCTCGCGCAGCGCCACCCGCACCGGCTCGGTCTCCAACTCGACGCCGCCCGCGCGCAGCCGGTCCAGCACCACGTCGGCGTGCGCCTCGCCCATGCACCAGAGCACCAGCTGGTGGGTCTCGGCGTTGCGCTCCAGCCGCAGCGTCGGGTCGCCGGCGACCAGCCGGGCCAGGTTCCGGGCCAGCGCGTCCTCGTCGGCCCGGCTCTTCGCCACGATCGCCACCGGCAGCAGCGGCTCGGGCATCTCCCAGGGCGCGATGAGCAGCGGCTCCTCCTTGGCGGAGATGGTGTCGCCGGTCTCCGCGCTGCCCGACTTGGTCAGCGCGCAGAGGTCGCCGGCGACGCACGCGGTGACCTCGCGCAGCTGGGCGCCGAGCGGGCTGTAGATGTGCCCGACCCGCTCGTCGGCGTCGTGATCCGGGTGCCCCCGCTCGGCCATCCCGTGCCCGGAGACGTGCACCACCTGGTCGGGGCGGAGCGTGCCGGAGAAGACCCGGACCAGGGACACCCGCCCGACGTGCCGGTCGACGGTGGTCTTGACCACCTCGGCGACCAGTGGACCGTCCGGGTCGCAGGTCAGCGGCGGTCGGGGCGAGCCGTCCACCCCGGTGACCGCCGGCAGCTCGTGCTCCAGCGGCGACGGGAACGCCGCCACCAGCCCGTCGAGCAGCGCGTCCAGCCCGACCCCGGTCTCCGCGCAGACCGGCACCACCGGGTAGAAGTGCCCCCGGACGACCGCCTTCTCCAGGTCGGTGATGAGCACCTCGGTGTCGATCTCCTCGCCGCCGAGGTAGCGGTCCATCAGGGTCTCGTCCTCGCTCTCCGCGATGATCCCCTCGATCAGCTCGTTGCGGGACTCCACGATCGCCGGCAGGTGCTCCGGGTCCGGCTCGCGCACCGCCGCCGGCAGCCCGGCGGTGTAGTCGAAGACCCGGCGGGTGATCAGCCCGAGCAGGCCGACGACGGACACCCCGTCGTCGCCGAGCATCGGCAGGTACAGCGGGAGCACGTTGTCGCCGAAGACCCGCTGGCAGAGCGCCACCGCCTCGTCGAAGTCGGCGCGCGGGTGATCCAGCCGGGTCACCGCGACCGCGCGCGGCATGTCCACCGCCGCGCACTCCTCCCACAGGGCGGCGGTGGCCGCGTCCATGCCGTCGACGGCGGAGACCACGAAGAGCGCCGCGTCGGCGGCGCGCAGACCGGCCCGCAGCTCGCCGACGAAGTCCCCGTACCCGGGGGTGTCCAGGAGGTTGACCTTGACATCGCGGTGCATCAGTGGGGCACACGCCAGGCTCACCGAGCGCTGCTGGCGGACCGCTGCCGGGTCGTGGTCGCAGACGGTGGTGCCGTCGGTGACGGTGCCGGCGCGACCGATCGTGCCGCTCGCCGCGAGCAGCGCCTCGACCAGGGTGGTCTTGCCCGCGCCGGAGTGCCCCACGAGCACCACGTTGCGAACCCTGGCGGGCTCGGTCACCACCGGCACGCCGCCGGTGACACCCTTCTCCTGATTTTTCTGCGCCATCGCGGCGCACCTCCCTCAGCCGGTGGTGGTGGCGACCGCCGCGCGCGACGGGGAAGCGGGCCCGAACGGGTGCCGCGGCGATATCCTCCGGTGGTCTCCTGGACGACGGGTACTCAACGGGCGGGTCGGTGAGCTCGCTCACCTCCCATACCCGATCTCACACCCGTCATGGACCCGACACAAGACTCCGTCGGGCGGGTCGGACGACCGGCCGTATCGCCGCACGCCGCGGGCCGTTATCGTGGGACCGCCATGGCGAAGATCTTCCAAGTGACGGCCCGCGCGGGGATGACCCGCGTCGTGGAGCCGATCGCGCGCGGCCTGCTCCGCGCCGGCGTGTCCCCCAACGCGGTCACCGTGACCGGCACCCTCGGCGTGCTCGTCGGCGCCCTCGGCTTCGGCGCCCGCGGCCAGCTGGTCGCCGGCGCGCTGATCGTGACGTTCTTCGCGCTCACCGACCTGCTCGACGGGACGATGGCCCGGATGGGCGGCGGGTCCACCCGGTTCGGGGCGTTTCTCGACTCGAGCATGGACCGGATCGCCGACAGCGCCGTGTTCGGCGCGGTCGCGTACTGGCTGGCCACGCAGGGTGACCACGCCGGGACGGCCGCCGCGCTGATCTGCCTGGCCGCCGGCGCGCTGGTCTCCTACGTGAAGGCCCGCGCGGAGGGGCTCGGGATGACCGCCAACGTGGGCGTGGCCGAGCGCACCGAGCGGCTGTTGATCGTCGGGGTGGGCGGGCTGCTCACCGGCATCGGCGTGCCGCTGGCCCTGGAGATCGCGCTGTGGCTGCTGGCCGCCGTCTCGATCTTCACGGTCGGGCAGCGGATGGCCCACGTGTACCGGCAGGCCCAGCGGATCGGCCAGGAGTGAACCTCACCGAGCTCGGCTACGTCGCCGGCTGGCGCCTGGTCCGCGCCCTGCCCCGGCCCGTCGTGGCCGCGGCCTTCCGGGTGGGCGCCGACCGCGCCGCCCGCAACCCCGGCGGCGGTACGGCCCGACTCCGCGCCAACCTGCGCCGGGTGGTCGGCCCCGACGTGCCCGAGGCCGAGCTGGACGACCTGGTCCGGCGCGGCCGGCGCTCGTACGCCCGGTACTGGATGGAGGCGTTCCGGCTGCCCGCCCTGAGCCGGGCCCAGATCCTCGCCGGGTTCCGTCTCGACGGGGCGGAGAAGCTGGCCGCCGACGTGGCCGCCCGCCGGGGTGCGGTGGTGGCGCTGCCGCACGCCGGCAACTGGGACGCGGCCGGCGCCTGGGTGGCGGCGACCGGCTGGCCGATCACCACCGTCGCCGAGCGACTCAAGCCGGAGAGCGTGTTCGAGCGGTTCGTCGCCTTCCGGGAGGGCCTGGGCATGGAGATCCTGCCCACCCACGGCGGCGCCCGGCCGGCCTTCGACGTGCTGGAGGACCGGGTCCGGGCCGGCGCGGTGGTGCCGCTGCTGGCCGACCGGGACCTGTCCGCCCGGGGGGTGGAGGTCGACTTCTTCGGCGGCCGTACCCGGATGCCGGCCGGGCCGGCCCTGCTGGCGATCCGCACCGGCGCGCCGCTCTACGTCGCCTCGCTGTGGTACGAGTCGGACGCCGCGTGCGCCGCCATCGAGGGACCGCTGGCGCTGCCCGACCCGGACAGCGCGCCGCTGGACGAGCGGGTCCGGCTCGTCACCCAGCGGATTGCCGACGGTCTGGCGGCGGGCATCGCCCGGCATCCGGAAGACTGGCACATGTTGCAGCGGATGTGGCTGGACCCGAGGGCGACGACCGACGGCGGGACCGCGGCGGCGCCGCCGGCCACCACCGGGACGATCTGAGGAGGGCGCCGCGGTGACCGCGAGGAGTGCAGCGCAGCCGAGCCCCGCAGGCGCGAACGAAGGACACTGACGTGCGGATCGGCATCGTGTGCCCGTACTCCTTCGACGTTCCAGGCGGGGTGCAGAACCATGTCATGGACCTGGCCGAGGCGCTGATCGGGCTGGGGCACCAGGTGAGCGTGCTCGCCCCGGCGGACGAGGACTCGCCCCTGCCGCCGTACGTGGTCTCGGCGGGCCGGGCGGTGCCGCTGCCGTACAACGGGTCGGTGGCCCGGATCGCGTTCGGGCCGGTCTCCACCACTCGGGTGCGGCGGTGGATCAACCGGGGCGACTTCGACGTGCTGCACGTGCACGAGCCGCTGACCCCCAGCCTGTCCATGCTCGCCGTGCTCTGCGCGCGCGGCCCGGTGGTGGCCACCTTCCACACCGCGATGACCCGCTCGCGGGTGCTCTCCGCCGCGCAGGGGGTGCTGCAGATCCTGCTGGAGCGGATCACCGCCCGGATCGCGGTCAGCGCCCTCGCGCGGAAGGTGCAGGTCGAGCACATGGACGGCGGCGCGGTGGAGATTCCCAACGGGGTCGCCGTGGCGAAGTTCGCCGGGGTCGACCCGTTGCCCGGCTGGCCGGGGGAGTGCGGTCCGGGCACCGGCGGCGCGCTCGGTTTCCTGGGCCGGTTCACCGAGCCCCGCAAGGGCTTCCCGATCCTGCGCGACGCGTTCGTCGCGCTGGCCCGGCACCGCCCCGGGCTGCGCCTGCTGGTGGCCGGTCCGGGCGACCGGGACGACCTGTACGAGCGGTTCCCGGCCGAGCTGCGCGACCGGATCACCTTTCTCGGCCTGGTCTCCGAGGCGGACAAGGCGCGCATGCTGCGCTCCGTGCACCTCTACGTCGCGCCGAACACCGGCGGGGAATCCTTCGGGATGATCCTCACCGAGGCCCTCGCGGCCGGCACCACGGTGGTGGCCAGCGACCTGGACGCGTTCCGCCGGGTGCTGGACGGTGGCCGGGCCGGCCGGCTCTTCCCGACCGGCGATTCCGTCGGGCTGCACGCCGCCCTGGCCGAGCTGCTCGACGACGCCGACGGGCGGGCCGCCCTGACCGCCTGCGGCGACCAGGTGGTGGCGAATTTCGACTGGCCCGTGGTTGCCCGCCGCGTTCAGGAGGTATACGCAGCGGCGATCGAGGCCACCGACGGTCGGGTCATCGACCAGGAATGGGCGGAGATGGGCTGAACTGTGGGGCCGGCGGGGCCGGTGTGACCAGCGTGGCGGCCGCGGCCGCGCCGAACCGGGCGGGAACGGAGCAGCACTACGATGCCGGGCATGTGGTGGGTGGTGGGCACGGCCCTGGTCGTCGGGCTCGTCGCGGCGTACCTGATCTGGACGGCCGGCCGGGTGGAGCGCTTGCAGGCCCGCGCGGAGTCGGCGGCCCGGGCGCTCGACGCGCACCTGCTGCGCCGCGCGGCGGCCGCGGCGGTCCTGGCCGAGCAACGGTTCGGCGTCGAGCTGTACGCGGCCGCCCGGATCGCCCTGGACGCGCCGCCCGAGGAACGGGAGGCGGCGGAGAACGACCTCACCCGGCAGCTGCGCGCGGTCGTCCTGGACCCGACCGACCCCGCCTGCGCGGCCGTGGTGGCGGCCAGCCGGCGGCTGGCGCTGGCCCGGCAGGTGCACACCGACCTGGTGCGGGACGCCCGGACGGCGCGCGGCCGTCCGCTGGTGCGTCTGTTGCGGATGGGACGCCGGCACGAGTGGCCGCGCTACTTCGACGTCGACGACCCCACCCTCGCCGTCCCGGCGGACGTCACCACCGGCTGACCGGTCGTGGACGCGCACAGCGGCCATGATCAGGGGTGATGGGGGCCACAATGCAGGCCACCGTGGGTCTGATTGGCTGTCGGACCGCCGTTGACCCCGTCGTAACATTTCTGCCAGCCACCCCCGAGCACGTCCAAGGAGCGATGACCCGTGCCCGAATCCACCTCCCCGAACGCCAACGCCACGCCCGTCGTCGGCACCGCCCGCGTCAAGCGGGGCATGGCCGAGATGCTCAAGGGCGGCGTGATCATGGACGTGGTCACCGCCGAGCAGGCCAAGATCGCCGAGGATGCCGGCGCCGTCGCCGTCATGGCGCTGGAGCGGGTGCCCGCCGACATCCGCGCCCAGGGCGGGGTGTCCCGGATGAGCGACCCCGACATGATCGACAGCATCATCAACGCCGTCTCCATCCCGGTGATGGCCAAGGTCCGGATCGGCCACTTCGTCGAGGCGCAGATCCTCCAGTCGCTCGGCGTCGACTACATCGACGAGTCCGAGGTGCTGACCCCGGCCGACTACGCCAACCACATCGACAAGTGGGCCTACACCGTCCCCTTCGTCTGCGGGGCGACCAACCTGGGCGAGGCGCTGCGCCGGATCACCGAGGGCGCGGCGATGATCCGCTCCAAGGGCGAGGCCGGCACCGGTGACGTCTCCAACGCCACCACCCACATGCGCAAGATCCGGCAGGAGATCCGCCGGCTGAGCTCGCTGCCGGAGGACGAGCTGTTCGTCGCCGCCAAGGAGCTCCAGGCGCCGTACGAGCTGGTCAAGGAGGTCGCCGCGACCGGCAAGCTGCCGGTGGTGCTCTTCACCGCGGGCGGCATCGCCACCCCGGCCGACGCCGCCATGATGATGCAGCTCGGCGCGGAGGGCGTCTTCGTCGGCTCCGGCATCTTCAAGTCGGGCAACCCGGCCCAGCGCGCCGCCGCGATCGTCAAGGCCACCACCTTCCACGACGACCCGGACGTGCTGGCCAAGGTCTCCCGCGGCCTGGGCGAGGCGATGGTCGGCATCAACGTCGACGAGATCCCGCAGCCGCACCGGCTGGCCGAGCGCGGTTGGTGAGCGCATGAGCGACACGCCGACGATCGGGGTGCTGGCGCTCCAGGGCGACGTGCGCGAGCACGTGGCGGCCCTGGCCGGGGCCGGCGCCGACGCCCGCCCGGTACGCCGTCCGGCCGAGCTGGACGCCGTCGACGGGCTGGTCATCCCCGGCGGCGAGTCCACCACCATCAGCAAGCTCGCCGACATCTTCGAGATGCGCGAGCCGATCGACAAGCGGATCGCCGGCGGCATGCCGGTCTACGGGTCCTGCGCCGGCATGATCATGTTGGCCACCGAGGTCCTGGACGGCCGGCCCGACCAGCGCGGTTTCGCCGGCATCGAGATGACGGTGCGGCGCAACGCGTTCGGCCGGCAGGTCGACTCGTTCGAGGCGCCGGTGGCGATCACCGGGGTCGAGGGCGAACCGTTCCACGCCGTGTTCATCCGGGCCCCGTGGGTCGAGCGGATCGGTGCGGGCGTCGAGGTGCTGGGCCGGGTCACCGACGGGCCGGCCGCCGACCGGATCGTCGCGGTCCGGCAGGGCAACCTGGTCGCCACCTCGTTCCACCCGGAGCTCACCGGTGACCTGCGGCTGCACCGCTACTTCGTGGAGCTGGTCCGCGCCGCCTGAGGGGTCCGGACGGGCCCTCCTCCTGTTGGGAGGAGGGCCCACTCCACGTTCGGTCGGTGCGCGTGTGACACCGCCGGCCGGGACCTCGGTAGGATTGCCGCGGTTCGGCAGGGCCCCTGGCCCGCCGCAGCCCTCCATCCGACCGGCCGCCGGTCCAGGCGGTGGAGCTGGCGCGGACAGTCGACGCAGGGCGTGAGTCAACAGACGGAGGTATGAGATGTCCGGCCACTCAAAGTGGGCGACCACCAAGCACAAGAAGGCCGTCATCGACGCCAAGCGCGGCAAGATGTTCGCCAAGCTGATCAAGAACGTCGAGGTCGCGGCGCGAACCGGCGGCGGCGACCCGGCCGGCAACCCGACGCTCTACGACGCCATCCAGAAGGCCAAGAAGAGCTCCGTCCCGAACGACAACATCGACCGCGCGGTCAAGCGGGGCTCCGGCCTGGAGGCCGGCGGCGCCGACTGGCAGACGATCATGTACGAGGGCTACGGCCCGAACGGCGTGGCGATGCTGATCGAGTGCCTGACCGACAACCGCAACCGGGCGGCGACCGAGGTCCGGACCGCGCTGACCCGCAACGGCGGCTCGCTCGCCGACGCCGGTTCGGTGTCGTACATGTTCTCCCGCAAGGGCGTGGTGATCGTCCCCAAGCCGGGCACCACCGAGGACGACGTGATGATGGCGGTCCTCGACGCGGGTGCCGAGGAGGTCAACGACCTCGGTGAGGCGTACGAGGTGGTCTCCGAGCCGACCGACCTGATCCCGGTCCGCACCGCCCTGCAGGACGCCGGCATCGAGTACGAGTCGGCCGAGTCGTCCCTCCTCCCCAGCATGAACGTGCCGCTCGACGAGGAGGGCGCGCGGAAGATCTTCAAGCTGATCGACGCGCTCGAGGACTGCGACGACGTGCAGAACGTCTACGCGAACTTCGACGTCAGCGACGAGATCATGGCCGCTGTCGGCTGAGGCCGCCTCGCCCCGTCGAGCCGATCAAGGCATTGGCTCGGCGGCGCGCATCCGTATCTGTGCGCCTCGTCGCCGGTCCTACTGAACCAACCCCGCGCGATCAGTCGCGTTTCGCGCGCTCGGCGACGGCTGGCAGGGCCCGCACGAACGAGGCGAGGCTCTTGTACGGTTCACCGCCTAGGACCCGCGCGGCCAGCCCGAACGGGAACGCGGTCACCCGGAGCGCCGAGACCGCCGGGACCCCGGGTGACGTTTCATGTTCGACCCACTCGCCACGATAGGCCCGGATGACCACTTTTCCGATGTAGGCGCCGATCAACTGGGGCGGTCAGGGGCCGCGTTCCACCTTCAACCACCAGTCCGCCTTCCCGAGCAGGCCGACGACCACGACGCTGGACTCGCGGCCGGCGTCCACCGAGACGCAGCGGCTGCCGTAATCGAAATCGGCGACGGCGGTCAGGATGCCGGTCACCGGCCGGCAGTCCGCGCTCCAGCCGTGCGACCGCAGCACCGACCTGACCTCCTCCGGTGACCGGGCCGTCCGGATGACGACCTGCCGGTCGCACAGTGCCCCGTTCGTGCCGCAGTCGGTCCGGCCCCCGTCGGCGACGCGCAGTCCGGACGTCAGCGGGGCGGCGTCGCCGATCGGGATCTGCACCTGGTTGCCGATCAGATTCCGCTGGAAGGCGCCGTAGCCGAGGGAGACGGCCAGGAGTGCCGAGAGCCCTCCGACCACCTGCCACCGCCAGGCGCGGGCCAGGCCCGTCGCCGCGAGGCACATGGCGACGCCGACCGTGACGTACGGCAGCAGCCAGTCGACGGCCGGTGCCGCCGGCCCGTGGCCGAGGACCACCCGCGAGGTCACCAGGCTGGCGAGCAGCACGGCCAGCAGCAGCGCCGAGACCGCCCAGCCCCAGGTGGGCGTGGGCGCGGCGGACGCCCAGAGCAGCGGCGCGGCGAGTACGACGCCGGCGATCACCAGGGCCTAGGGCCTGCTGTCGCTGGGCCACCGGTCCACCAGAGTCAGTACGACCACGACGGAGATGTCCGCCAGGGCAAGGTTGTACCGCCACCTCATCGCCTCACCCCCGATCCGTGCGAGGCATGGTAGCGACCGCCGATTTAACGCCGCCGATGGTAGGGCCGTTTCCCGGCAGTTGTCACTGTCCCCACTTCGACGTCTCCGACGACGTGATGCCCGCCGTCGACGCCTGATCCGGCCGCCCGCTCACCGCTGTGGCGGCCGGGTGTGCGTCACGGACGCTGTGGAGCTGATGTCGTAGCCGAATCACCCGGTACCGCCGGCTGATTCGTTCACGACATCAGCTCCACAGCGTCTGGTGCGAGCATCCACTCCCGCCACCGCGCAGCACCGCCACCAGGCCGTAGCCCGCGGCGCCTCGGCAGCCCGCGGCGCCTCGGCAGCCCGCGGCGCCTCGGCGGCATCGCGGCGAAACCGGGCTGACCGGCCGCCTCGGGTGGCCGTACCCTGCCGGGATGCTCCTGCCCGACCTCCCGCTCCGGACCGACCGCCTCGACCTGCGGCTCTTCACCGCCGACGACTTCGCCGCCCTGCACGCCTACCAGTCCCGTGCCGACGTCACCCGCTACCTCTACTTCCCGCCGAACGACGAGGCGGCCAGCCGGGAGGCGCTGGCCCGCAAGCGCGCTCGCGTGGCGCTGCGCGCGCCGGGCGACGTGCTCAACCTGGCCATCGTGGTCCGGGCGACCGGCGAGCTGGTCGGCGACGTGCTGCTGATCTGGACCAGCGCCGAGCACCGGCAGGGCGAGATCGGGTACGTGCTGCACCCGGACCACACCGGCCACGGGTACGCCACCGAGGCGGCCCGGGAGCTGCTGCGGCTCGGCTTCGACGGGCTCGGCCTGCATCGGATCGTCGGCCGGCTGGACGCCCGCAACGCCGCCTCGGCCCGGGTGCTGACCCGGCTCGGCATGCGCCACGAGGCCCACCTGGTGCAGAACGAGTTCGTCAAGGGGGAGTGGGTCGACGAGGCGGTGTACGCGCTGCTGGCCCAGGAGTGGCGGGTGGGCCGGACCGCCGGCTGACCGGCCGGTCCGGCCCGGCGCCCCGTGCGCGCCGGGCCGGACCGAGACTGCGTCAGGCGTGGTGGCGCCGGGCCTTCACGATGCTGTCGGCGACGTCCCAGACCGTGATCGCGGCGACGACCACGACCGTGACCCGGGCGACGGTGTCGAGGTGTCCGTCCATGCGCAGCCACTCGAACCGCTGCACCAGCTCCCGGTTGAGCAGCCGGTCGGTGAGCAGCAGGACGATGACCGGCACCGCGAACGCCAGGTCGAGGGCGGCGTTCACCGCCACGAGCGGCCAGGTCCATCGCCCGGCCCGGTACTTGGCGACCTCCAGCACCAGGCTGGCCACGAGCACGGCCGCGAGGACCGGCAGCCACGAGCTCCAGAGCGCCGGGTCGAGGAGCGGGACGCGGTCGCCGTCGGTGTCGGAGACCCAGGGCTGGAAGTGTTGCCAGGGCAGGAAGGCGAGGGTGAGCAGCAGCATCGCCACCGACGCGCAGGTGTCGATGAGCCGCACGTCCCGCTCCGCCGGACCCTCCGGGAGTTGGTCGACGCTCCACTCGGGCAGGTTGAGCGAGGTGTCGGTCCGTTCCAGGACCGCGAAGCCCAGGGTGACCCAGAAGGCGATCTGCACCGCCGTCTGGAACGCGCTGCTGATGCCCACGCCGACCGCCCGGCCGGGGTCGTCGCCGACGGTCGCCTCGAGCACGCCCACCACGACGCCGACGGTGCCGGGCACGGTAGCCAGCATCAGCCGCAGCAACCGCTGCCAGACCAGGTAGTACGTCGGGCCGATGAGCTGGAGCCGGCGGTCGGCGTACCGGGCGGCCAGCCGCTCCGGCTGGCCCAGGTCGGTGAGCACCTCGCGTTCGGCGGCCTCGGCGTCCTGCCCGGCGCCGGTCCGGTCGTCGATCATGTCCTCGATGGCGGCGCGCAGCTCGGAGGCGAGCTCGGCGCGGCGGGGCGCCGGCACCGCCCGCAGGGTGGCGGCGAGGTAGCGGTCGGTCAGGGAACTCATCGGTCGTCTCCTTCGATCAGCCCGGCGACGGAGGTCTGCACGGCGGCGAGGTCGTCGAGGAGGCGGGCCAGCACCGTCTCACCCTCGTCACTGATGCGGTAGAACTTGCGCGGCCGGCTCTCCTCGGTGTTCCACTCGCTGGTCAGCAGCCCCTGCTCCTCCAGCCGCCGGAGCAGGGGATAGAGCGTGTTGGCGTCGACCGGGAAGCCGTGCGCCGCGAGGCGTTGCAGCAGCGCGTAGCCGTAGTCGGGGCGGCGCAGGGCGACCAGGCTCGCCACCACCACCGTGCCGCGGCGCAACTCCTGGAGATGGGTCCGCAGGATCTCCTCGCTCACCATGACCCACACGATACTGTGTGGCGCACACTAGTGGCTAACGCTACATCATTGTGCCACTAGACGGCTCTGTGGACGGTCGCGCGCGGCAGGTCCGCCGGGCGGCCCCCGCCGTCTACCGTCGAAGCGGGGACGGGGGTGAGGCGATGGACAGTCCGGGGTGGATCGGCCCGTACCGCATCGAGCGGCTGCTCGGGACGGGGTCCTTCGCGACCGTCTGGCTGGGCCACGACCCGGTCCTCGACTCCCGGGTGGCGATCAAGGTGCTGGCTGAGAACTGGAGCCACGACCTGCGAGTGCGGGAACGGTTCCTGGACGAGGCCCGCCTGCTGCGGCGACTCGACCACCAGCGGCTGGTCCCCGTGCACAGCGTGGGCGAACTGCCCGACGGTCGACCGTACGCGGTGTTGGCCTGGGCGGACGGCGGCAGCCTGCGGGAGCGGCTGGCGCGCGGCCCGATGCCCTTGGCGCCGGCCCTGGACCTGTTGGTGGAGATCGCCGCCGGAGTCGCGGTCCTGCACCGCAACGGTGTCGTGCATCGCGACCTCACACCGGGCAACATCCTCTTCCGCTCGGGCACGAGCGGCGAACGGGTACTGATCGCCGATCTGGGGCTGGCCAAGGCGGTCGCCGCCGCGTCCGGCCTCACCGTCAGGGCGGGCACCCCCGGCTACATGGCGCCGGAGCAGGACGATCCGTTCGGGGTGGTGGACATCCGCGCCGACGTGTTCGGCCTGGGTCGGCTCGCCGTCCGACTTCTCGGCGTCGAGGTGGCGCGGCCGGGCGCGGCGAGCCGGCTACGGGAGGAGGTTCCGCCGACGGTGGCGGCGGTGCTTCGCCGGGCGACCGCACCCCGCCCGGCAGACCGTTACCTCGACGCGGCGGCCTTCGGGTCGGCACTGCGGCGGGCGGCGACGCCCACGGGCGGGTCCGCCGGTGCGGGCCGGTCGACCGGGTGGCAGCCCGTCCGCCGGCACCGGCTCGGCGTCGCCGCCGCGGCGGCCATGGTGCTCGTCGGGCTGGCCGGCACGGCCGGCGACGCCGCGATCGTGCAACGGCCGCGTGCCACCTGGACGAGCGGCCCGCTCACCGTCGCGCTCCCGGCAGGGTGGCGGGCGGCGGGCACCGGCTGGGCGGGCCAGTTCGGCGACGACGGTCGGCTCGAACCGGCGCTGGTGATGTCGCCCGACCCGCAGCGGTGGGCGGCCCACGCCAGCCTGCCGGGTGCCTTCGTCGGTCTCTCCGCCAGCATCGCCGCGCGTACCGGCCCCGAGGGCTTTCTCGCCGAACGCCCGCACGCGACCTGCGCTGCCGCGCCGGTGCGCAGGACCCGTCAGGCGGGAGTTGACTGGGTGGTGGCCCGGTTCGGCTGCGAGCGCGGCAGGCCGGAAATCGTCGAGGCGGCGGGCCTCGGACCGGGCCGCAGCGGGCTGATCT
Organism: Micromonospora coerulea; assembly: GCF_016598485.1. Lineage (GTDB taxonomy): Bacteria > Actinomycetota > Actinomycetes > Mycobacteriales > Micromonosporaceae > Micromonospora > Micromonospora coerulea. Next base: position 123,259 of record NZ_JAEMUW010000007.1, read on the forward strand.
ACGTGCAGATCGCACCGCCGGGGGGCAGCGGCGACGACTTCGTCGACACGCTGCTCGCCGGGCTGCGGGTGCGGTAGGCCCGGCGGGCTACCGCACCACCACCGTCACCGTGTACGTCCGGCCGCCGTGCGGGATCGTGACCGCGACCGTCCCGCGACGCAGGAAGCGTACGTTCACGACTCCCGCCTCGTAGCTGGTCGACGCCAGGTCCTTCCGGTCCACGGCGACCTGACCGGGTCCGATCCCCTCGATGCGGAGGACTCCGCCGGTGGCCAGGCAGAGCGAAGTGAGCAGCGCCAGCTCCTGCTCGTCCACCTTGAGGTCGTAGCGGGTCGCCCCGAGACAGGCGGGCGCGCCGGTCGCCGACGGCGTGGCTCGGGGAGTGCCCCGGGTCGCGGACGGCGGGGAGGCGACCGAAGCGGGTCGCGAGGTCGTCGGCGTGCCGGGTGGTCCGGTCGGAGTGACCCCGGTCGCCGCGGTGGGCGGCTGGACCGGAAGTGGCGAGACCGCTTCCTCCCCGCACGCCCCGATGACAGCGATCAGCGCAACGGCCGTGGCCGCGGCCGAGAGCCGGCGTCCAGGGGTGCTGCTTCTCATGGCGGTCCTCCTTCGGTGACTGTGCCCTTCACCGTGTCTGTCGCCGCCACGGCCTGTTCGGTTCGAGGAATCGTGGGTTCATGTCCGGTCGCCTGCCAGCCGTTGGCGGAGCTGCTGGCGGGCCACGTGGATCCGGGACTTCACGGTCCCCTCCGGCAGGTCCAGCAGGGCGGCGATCTCGCGGTAGCTCAGGCCGAGGATGTCGCGCAGGGTCACCGCCTCGGCGAGTTCGGGGCGGACCGAGTCGAGCGCGTCGAGCAGGTCGAGCCGGGTTCCGGCGACCACGCTGGTCCGCCGGGGATCGGGTGGGTCGGGCAGCGGCACGCCACCGGCCTCGACCATCCAGCGCCGGCGCAGTACGCGGTAGGTCGACCGGGCCCGGTTCGCGGTGAGCTGGTACAGCCAGGTGTGGAACGACGACCGCCCCTCGAACCGCGTGATCCCCCTGGCCAGCGCGAGCAGCGCGTCCTGGCACGCTTCCTCGGCGTCCTCTCGGCTGGGCAGCAGGCGGGCGCAGAGCCGCAGCACCTCCGGGCGGACGGCCGCCAGCAGCACGTCGAGAGCTCCGGGGTCGCCGCGCGCGGCGGACCTGGCCAGGTCGTCGATACCCTCCGCGAGGGGCATGACTGCCTCCCGTGCTCGCCCGAGGTGCCGTGCCGTCCAGGCTACGACCGGTCCCGCGGCCTCGGCCCGGCCGAGTCCGGCAGCCGACTCACCGGGCGCGCAGGTCGGTGCGGGAGATCCACGCCACCCTGACGGTGATCTGCCCGCGCGGCTGCTGGAGGTGCCTCGGACGCCGGGGATAGGGTGGGCCGACCGACTTCTCACCACCCATGAACCGACCCGGGGGGGCGCCACGCATGGGCGATTCGTTCGCGCATCTGCACGTGCACACTGAGTACTCGATGCTCGACGGGGCGGCCCGGCTCAAGGACCTCTTCGCCGAGGCCAACCGGCTCGGCATGCCGGCGGTGGCGATCACCGACCACGGCAACATGCACGGCGCGAACGACTTCTACAAGCAGGCGATGGCCGCCGGGATCACCCCGATCCTCGGCGTCGAGGCGTACGTGGCGCCGGAGTCGCGCTTCCACAAGGCGCGGGTGAAGTGGGGCCGGCCGGAGCAGAAGAGCGACGACGTCTCCGGTAACGGCGCGATCACCCACAAGACCATGTGGGCGCGGAACGCCGCCGGGCTGAAGAACCTGTTCACGCTGAACTCGCGCGCCTCCATGGAGGGCCACTACGTCAAGTGGCCCCGGATGGACATGGAGCTGATCGCCGAGCACGCCGAGGGAATCATGGCCACCACCGGCTGCCCCTCAGGCGCGGTGCAGACCCGGCTGCGGCTGGGCCAGTTCGACGAGGCGCTCAAGGTCGCCGCCAGCTACCAGGACATCTTCGGCAAGGAGAACTACTTCCTGGAGATCATGGACCACGGTCTCGACATCGAGCGCCGGGTCCGCGACGGGCTCACCGAGATCGCCCGCAAGCTCGACATCCCGCCGGTGGTCACCAACGACTCGCACTACACCCACGAGGCGCAGGCCACCGCGCACGACGTGCTGCTCTGCGTGCAGACCGGCAGCAACATCGACGACCCCAACCGGTTCCGGTTCGAGGGCGGCGGCTACTTCATCAAGTCGGCCGAGCAGATGCGCGCGGTCGACTCCTCGGAGCTGTGGCAGCAGGGCTGCCGCAACACCCTGCTGGTCGCTGAGAAGGTCGACCCGACCGGGATGTTCGAGTTCCGCAACCTGATGCCGCGCTTCCCGGTGCCCGAGGGGGAGACCGAGGAGTCCTGGTTCCGCAAGGAGACCTTCCGCGGGCTGGCCCGCCGGTTCCCCAACGGCGTCCCGGAGGGCCACGTCGTCCAGGCGGAGTACGAGCTCGGGATCATCATCCAGATGGGCTTCCCGTCGTACTTCCTCGTGGTCGCCGACTTCATCCAGTGGGCGAAGAGCCAGGGCATCGCGGTGGGCCCGGGTCGTGGCTCGGCCGCCGGCTCGCTCGTCGCGTACGCCCTGGGCATCACCGACCTCGACCCGATCCCGCACGGGCTGATCTTCGAGCGGTTCCTCAACCCGGAGCGGGTCTCCATGCCGGATGTCGACATCGACTTCGACGAGCGTCGGCGCGGCGAGGTGATCAAGTACGTCACCGAGAAGTGGGGCGAGGACAAGGTCGCGCAGATCGCGACGTTCGGCACGATCAAGGCCAAGGCCGCGATCAAGGACTCGGCCCGGGTGCTGGGATTCCCGTACGCGGTGGGCGACCGGATCACCAAGGCGATGCCACCGGCGGTGATGGGCAAGGACATCCCGCTCACCGGCATCTTCGACCCGAAGCACCCCCGGTACGCCGAGGCCGGCGAGATCCGGGGCCTCTACGAGTCGGATCCGGACGTGCGCAAGGTGATCGACACTGCCAAGGGCATCGAGGGGCTGATCCGGCAGACGGGTGTGCACGCCGCTGGCGTCATCATGTCCGCCGAGCCGATCATCGAGCACATCCCGCTGATGCGCCGGGACGCCGACGGGGCGATCATCACCCAGTTCGACTACCCGACGTGCGAGTCGCTCGGGCTGTTGAAGATGGACTTCCTCGGCCTGCGCAACCTGACGATCATCGATGACGCGCTGAAGAACATCGAGCTCAACCACGGGCGCAAGGTCGACCTGCTGACCCTGCCGCTGGACGACAAGCCGACCTACGAGCTGCTGGCCCGGGGCGACACCCTCGGCGTCTTCCAGCTCGACGGCGGGCCGATGCGCTCGCTGCTGCGGCTGATGAAGCCGGACAACTTCGAGGACATCTCCGCCGTCCTGGCGCTCTACCGGCCCGGCCCGATGGGCGCCAACTCGCACACCAACTACGCGCTGCGCAAGAACGGCCAGCAGGAGATCACCCCGATCCACCCGGAGCTGGCCGAGCCGCTGGAGGAGATCCTCGGCCCCACCCACGGCCTGATCGTCTACCAGGAGCAGGTGCAGCGCGCCGCGCAGAAGCTCGCCGGCTACAGCCTCGGCCAGGCCGACCTGCTCCGCCGGGCGATGGGCAAGAAGAAGAAGGAGGTCCTCGACAAGGAGTTCATCCCGTTCCGCGACGGCATGCGGAACAACGGCTACTCCGACGAGGCCATCCAGACCCTGTGGGACATCCTCGTCCCGTTCGCCGACTACGCCTTCAACAAGGCGCACACCGCCGGCTACGGCCTGGTGTCGTACTGGACCGGCTACCTGAAGGCGAACTACCCGGCCGAGTACATGGCCGGGCTGCTCACCTCCGTCGGTGACGACAAGGACAAGATGGCGCTCTACCTGTCGGAGTGCCGGCGGATGGGCATCCAGGTCCTGCCGCCCGACGTCAACACCTCGGCCGGGCCGTTCACCCCGGTCGGCCGGGACATCCGCTTCGGCCTCGCCGCGATCCGCAACGTCGGCGCGAACGTGGTCGCCTCGATCATGCGCTGCCGCGAGGAGAAGGGCGACTACGCCGACTTCTACGACTTCCTGTCCAAGGTGGACGCGGTGGTCTGCAACAAGAAGACCATCGAATCGCTGATCAAGGCGGGCGCGTTCGACTCGCTGGGGCATCCGCGAAAGGGCCTGCTCGCCGTGCACGCCGACGCCATCGACGCGTACGCCGACGTCAAGCGCAAGGAGGCCGTCGGTCAGTACGACCTGTTCGGCGCCGGTTTCGGCGACGCCGACACCGGTGGCAGCACCACGGTGATGCCGACCATCGGCGACAGCGAGTGGGACAAGCGGGACAAGCTGGCCTTCGAGCGGGAGATGCTCGGCCTCTACGTCTCCGACCACCCGCTCTTCGGCCTGGAGCACGTCCTGGGCGCGGCGGCCGACACCACCATCGCCGCGCTCGCCGAGGAGGGCGGGGTGCCGGACGGTGCGGTGGTCACCCTGGCCGGCATCCTCTCAGGGGTGCAGCGCCGGGTCACCAAGCAGGGCCGGGCCTGGGCCTCGGCCACCCTGGAGGATCTGGCCGGCGGGGTGGAGACGCTGTTCTTCCCCAACACCTACGAGGTGATCGGGCAGTACATCGCCGAGGACGCGATCGTGGTGGTCAAGGGTCGGGTGGACCGCCGCGACGACACCCCGCGGATCATGGCGATGGACATGTCCATGCCGGACGTCACCAGCAACCCGGCGAACAAGCCGGTCACCCTCACCATCCCGGTGCACCGCTGCACGCCGCCGCTGGTGGAGCGGCTCAAGGAGACCCTGGTGCTGCACCCCGGCGACACCGAGGTGCACGTCAAGCTGCTCAACGGCGGCAAGGTCACCACGCTGCGGCTCGGCCCGTTCCGGGTGGCGGCCACCACCGCGCTGATGGGTGACCTGAAGAGCGTCCTGGGCCCCGCCAACGTCAGCTGACCGGGGGCGGGGCGGTCAGGGCCGGTGCCCGCCCAGCACGTCCCCGGCGGCCTCCGCGGTCTCCAGCACCACCGTGTGGTAGCTCTCGATCCGGGAGAGGATCGCCTCCCGCGGCCCGTCCCGCCAGGCCGCGCTGCCGTAGAACGCCGCCTCCCGCACGTCGCGCTCGGCGAGCGAGGAGAAGGCCCGGATCAGGTACGCCTCCTCGTGGCCGTCCTCGCGGACCAGGGACGGCCCGGCGGCCACCACCCGGATGCCGGCGCTCGCCAGCAGCGGGGCCGCCTCCTCCCGCATCACCCGGACGAACTCGTCGATCGTGCCGGGCCTCAGACGGTAGGTGCGGATCTCGAGAATCATCGCCAACCTCCCGGAATGGGTGTGCGGCCGACGCTATCCCGCACCGGCCGCCGTCACCACGCGGAGCGGGAGCCACCACCGCGGGATTGGCGACTGACGGGCCGTCCGCCCCCGCACTAGCGTCGGCGTCATGGACTGGGACGTCGCGAAGAAGCTGTGGCAGCCGGAGCCGGGCTGGCTGAACACCGCCAGCTACGGCCTGCCGCCCGATCCGGCCTGGGCGGCACTGGAGGAGGCTCTGGCGGACTGGCGAGTGGGCCGGATCTCCTGGGAGGTGTGGGGTGGGTCCGTTGAACGGTCCCGGGCCGCCTTCGCCGCCCTGGTCGGGGTGGCGGCGGCGGATGTGGCGATCGGCAGCACGGCGTCGCAGCTGCTCGCCCCGGTGGCGGCCGCCCTGCCGCCGGGAGCCACGGTGGTCGTCCCGGAGGTGGAGTTCACCTCGAACCTCTTCCCCTGGCTGGTGCAGGAGGAGCGGGGCGTCACGGTACGCACGGTCCCGCTGGCCGGGCTGGTGGACGCGATCGACGCCGACACCGACCTGGTCGCGTTCAGCCTGGTGCAGTCGGCCGACGGCGCGGTCGCCCCGTACGACGAGATCGTCGCCGCGGCCCGGGCGCACGGCGCGCTCGTCGCGGTGGACGCCACCCAGGCCTGCGGCTGGCTGCCCTTCGACGCGGGCCGGGCCGACGTGGTGGCGGTCGCGGCGTACAAGTGGCTGATGGCGCCGCGCGGTGCGGCCTTCGCCTACCTGGCCCCGGCGCTGCGCGACCGGCTGCGTCCGGACGCCGCCGGCTGGTACGCGGGCGCCGACCCGCACGCCTCCTACTACGGTCCGCCGCTGCGGCTGGCCGGCGACGCCCGGCGCTTCGACATCTCCCCGGCCTGGTTCTCCTACGTGGGCGCGGCGCCCGCCCTGGAGCTGCTCGTCGAGATCGGGCTGCCCACGATCCGGGACCACGACGTCGCGCTGGCCAACCGGTTCCTCGCCGGCCTGGGCCGGCCGCCGGGTGACAGCGCGATCGTGACCGTCGAGGTGCCCGACGCGGAGGAGAAGCTGGCGCGGGCCGGGGTGCGGGCGGCGGTGCGCGCCGGTCGGGTCCGGGCCTCCTTCCACCTCTACTCCACTGAGGCCGATGTGGACACCGCCCTCGCGGCGCTGACCGGCTGAGCCGACTCAGGTGAAGCCCGAGCCGGATCAGGCGTCGGTCCGCGCTCAGGCCAGGTGGCCGCCGATCTTCGTGTAGCCGCGCAGCAGGTCGCGGGAGATGATCAGCCGCTGCATCTCGTCGGTGCCCTCGAAGATCCGGTAGAGCCGCACCTGCCGGTACCAGCGCTCGATCGGCAGCTCCCGGGTGTAGCCCATGCCGCCGTGGATCTGGAGCACCCGGTCCACCACCCGGTTGACCATGCCGGCGCCGTAGAGCTTGCCCATCGAGGAGGCGTGCCGCGGGTCCAGGCCCTGGTCGACCGTCCAGGCGGAGCGCAGCACAAGCCAGCGGGCCGCCTCCAGCTCGGTCTCCGAGTCGGCGATCATCCACTGGATGGCCTGGTTGGTGCCGATCTTCGCGCCGAAGGTCTCCCGGGTGTTGGCCTGGTCGATCGCCATCTGCAGGGCCCGCTCGGCGATGCCGATGGCGTGCGAGGGGATGGTGTAGCGCCCCTTGCCGATCCACTGCATGCCCAGCGCGAAGCCCTGCCCGACCTCGCCGAGGATGTTGCGGTGCGGCACCCGGACGCCGTCGAAGATCAGCGAGGCCGGCCCGCCCTCGCCCATGGTCTGGATGAACTCCGAGCGCCAGCCCATCGCCCGGTCCACCAGGAACGCGGTGGCGCCGCCGTTGCGGGCGCCCTTCTCCCGGTCGGTTACCGCCACCACGATGGCGAAGTCGGCGTCGTTGCCTCCTGTAATGAAGGTCTTCTCGCCGTCGAGGATCCAGTCGTCGCCGTCCCGCCGGGCCGACAGCCGGATGTTGGCCGCGTCGGAGCCGGCGCCCGGCTCGGTGATCGCGAAGCAGGAGATCCGTTCCCCCTCGATGGTGGGGATGAGGAACTCCCGCTTCTGCTCCTCGGTGGCGTGGAACAGGATGTTGTCCGCCTCGCCGCCGAAGCGGAACGGCACGAAGGTACGCCCGAGCTCGGTCCAGATCAGCGACTGCAGGACCGCGGGCAGGTCCATCCCGCCGTACTCCTCCGGGGTGGCCAGCCCCCAGAAGCCGAACTTCTTCGCCTTGAGCTGGAGTTCCCGCAGCTCGGAGCGGTCGAGCCCGGGCCGGTGGGCGCGCTCGCGGCGCAGCACCTCCTGCTCCAGCGGCATCACCTCCCGGCTGATGAACGACCGGACGGTGTCCCGGACCGCCCGTTCCTCGTCGGTGAGTGAGAAATCCACGGTGGTCCCCCTGCGTCGGCGCGGCGTTGGATCGCCCTCAAACTAGCGGTGTAAGTTTTCATCCGTCCAGACCCCGCGGCCACCCGCCCGGGGACGGCCCGTCCGGCGCCGGCGCGGCTAGGGTGCACGGGGACCGCCGGCCGACCGGCGACGGCCACGAGGGAGAGACACCGGTGCCCCGACCCCGCCAGGCGCTGCTCACCCGGGACCGGATCGTGGCCACGGCGCTCGCGCTGATCGACGCCGACGGGCTCGCCGCCCTCTCCACCCGCCGGCTGGCCGCCGCGCTCGGCGTCCAGGGGCCGTCGCTCTACAACCACTTCGCCACCAAGGACGCCATCCTCGACGCGGTGGCCGACAGCGTCACCGCCACCGTGGACACCGGCTGGTTCGCCCGGCACGACTGGCGGGAGGCGCTGCGCCGGTGGGCCTGGTCGTACCGGGAGGCCCTGGCCGCGCACCCGAACGTCGTGCCGTACCTGGCGCAGGGACCCGGCCGGCGGCCCGCCGCGCTGGCCATGGCCGACGCGGTCTACGGCGGTCTGGTCCGGGCCGGCTGGCCGCCCGCCCGCGCCACCCACATCGGCGCGGCGCTGCGCTACTTCGTCGCCGGCTCCGCGCTCGGCTCGTTCGCCCGCGGCTTCGTCGAGGACCCCGAGCTGTACGCCGCGCACTACCCGCACCTCACCCAGGCGCACCGGCTCGCCGGACGCCAGCGCAGCGTCGACGAGGGCGCCTTCGCCCTCGGCCTGGACGCGCTCCTGCACGGTCTGGCCGCCGAGTACCAGCGGACCGTCGGACCGCTCGCTCCGCTGGAGCCGGCCGGAGGTTCGGAGTAGCGTCCAAACTCCCAGCGCTAGTTTCCCCGCCTCCCCACGAAGGACGCCATGGATCTCGCCGCCGCGCCGCCCGCCCTCCTGGTCCGTCGCCACCTGCACGTCGGCGGCGAATGGGTCGACCCCGCCGACGATGACGTCATCCCGGTCGAGAACCCGGCCACCGGTGACATCGTCGGGCAGGTCCCCGGCGGCACCCCGGCCGACGTCGACCGGGCCGTCGCCGCCGCCCGGGCCGCCTTCCCCGGCTGGGCGGCCACCGCCCCCGCCGAACGCGCCGCCCACCTGGACCGGCTGCACGCCGCGCTCGCCGCCCGCGCCGACGAGATCGCCCGCACCGTCACCCTCGAACTCGGCACCCCGCTCAAGCTCGCCGCGCGGGTGCAGACCGGCCTGCCGCTCACCGTGCTGCGGAGCATGGTCGACCTCGCCGCCCGGCCGGCCGCCGAGGAGACCGTCGGCAATTCCCTGGTGGTCCGCGAACCGGTCGGCGTGGTCGGTGCCATCACCCCGTGGAACTATCCGCTGCACCAGGTCGTCGCCAAGGTCGCCCCCGCCCTGGCGGCCGGCTGCACGGTGGTGCTCAAACCGAGCGAGCTGACCCCGCTGACCGCGTACCTGCTCTTCGACGCGATCACCGAGGCGGGGCTGCCGGCCGGGGTGGTCAACCTGGTTCCCGGCACCGGCCCGGTCGTCGGCGAGGCGCTCGCCGCCCACCCGGACGTGGACCTGGTCTCGTTCACCGGCTCCACCGCCACCGGCCGCCGGATCGCCCACCTCGCCGCCGACCGGATCGCCCGGGTGGCCCTGGAGCTCGGCGGCAAGTCGGCCAACCTGATCCTCGCCGACGCCGACCTCGCCACCGCGGTGAAGGTCGGTCTCGGCAACGCCCTGCTCAACTCCGGGCAGACCTGCACCGCGTGGACCCGGATGCTGGTGCACCGGGACCGTTACGCCGAGGCGCTCGACCTGCTCGCGGCGGCGGTCGGGGCGTACCGGCCGGGGGATCCGTTCGACTCGGCGACCCGGCTCGGCCCGCTGGTCTCCGCCGCCCAGGCCGCGCGGGTCCGCAGGCACGTCGAGCGGGCCCTCGCCGACGGGGCACGACTCGTCGCCGGTGGCCCGGACATCCCGCTCCCGCCGCGCGGCCACTTCGTCGCCCCGACCGTCCTCGCCGACGTGCATCCGGACAGCGCGCTCGCCCAGGAGGAGGTGTTCGGGCCGGTCCTCGCGGTCATCCCGTTCGCCGACACCGACGAGGCGGTGGCGATCGCCAACAACTCCCGCTACGGGCTGGCCGGCGCGGTCTGGTCCGCCGACGAGGAGGTGGCCCTCGCGGTCGCCCGGCGGCTGCGCACCGGCCAGGTGGACGTCAACGGCGGCGGGTTCAACCCGCTCGCCCCGTTCGGCGGCTACAAGCAGTCCGGCCTCGGCCGGGAGTTGGGCGCGTACGGCATCGACGAGTTCCGCGAGATCAAGGCGATCCAGCGGTGAGGGCGCTGGTCGCCCGCGGCCCCGGTGCGCCGCTGCGCGTGGAGGAGGTTCGCCTGCCCGCCCCCGGTCCCGGCCAGCTGCGGATCCGGATCCGGGCCGCCGGCATCTGCCACTCCGACCTGTCCATGGTCAACGGCACCCTCGCGCCCGCGTACCCGCTGGTGCTGGGGCATGAGGCGGCCGGCGTGGTCGCCGAGGCCGGCCCCGGGACCCGGCTGCCGGTCGGCGCCCCGGTGGTGCTCAACTGGGCGCCCGCCTGCCGGGACTGCTGGTTCTGCCGCCACGACGAGCCGTGGCTCTGCGCCGCGAACACCGCCCCGGCGGTGGCCCGGGGCGAGACCGCCGACGGCGTTCCGCTGCACGTCACCCTCGGGCTCGGCGCCCTCGCCGAGGAGGTGGTGGTGCCCGAGCACGCCGCCGTCGCGGTCCCCGCCGGGCTCCCGCCGGCGCAGGCCGCGCTGCTCGGCTGCGCGGTGCTCACCGGCACCGGCGCGGTCCGCAACACCGCCCGGGTGCGCGCCGGCGAGTCGGTCGCGGTGATCGGCCTCGGTGGGGTCGGGCTCGCCGTGCTCATCGCGGCCCGGGCCGCCGGCGCCGCACCGGTGGTCGCGGTCGACGTGGCCGAGGCCAAGCGGGAGCTGGCCCTCGCGGCCGGCGCCACCGACTTCCTGCTGGCCGACGACCGGCTGACGAAGGAGGTCCGGGCGCGTACCGAGGGCCGGGGCGTCGACCACGCCTTCGAGTGCGTGGGCCGCTCGGCCACCATCGGATCGGCCTGGCGGCTCGCCCGGCGCGGGGGAGCGGTCACCGTGGTCGGCATGGGCGGCAAGGACGACCTGGTCAGCCTCGCCGCGCTGGACATCTTCCACTCCGCCCGCACGCTGCGCTCCTCGGTCTACGGCTCGTCCGACCCCGACCGGGAGGTGCCCGAGCTGGCCCGGTCGCTCGCCGCCGGCACGCTGGACCTGCGCCCGCTGGTCAGCGGCACCCTCGCGCTGGACGACGCGCCGGCCGCGTTCGACCGGCTGGCCGGGGGCGAGGGCGCCCGCTGGGTGGTCACCTTCCCCGACTGAGCCCGTCGAGCAGCGTGGCGTAGCCGTCCAGCATGCTGCGCAGGCCGAACTCGAAGACGGTGTCCAGTTCGAGGTCCACCGCCCCCTCGGCCTGCAGCGCCGCCAGGCTGGGATGGCGGCCATTGGTGATCAACTGCTGGAAGGCGGCCATCTGGCGGGCCACCCACTGCTCGTCGGTGAGGCCGGTGTCCTGCTCGGCCTGGGCCCGCATCTCCAGGTTGGTGGCGATGCCGCGCACGTACGCGATCAGGGTGAGCGCGAGGTGCCAGCGCAGGTGCCGGTCGAGGCCCAGGCCGGCGGTGGCCCGCACCGCCCACTCGGTGTGCGCCATGCCGCGCGGCATCGGCTGGGGTCGGGAGATCGAGATGACGTGCGGCAGCCAGCGGTGTCGCCGGTAGACCGCCCACTGGGCCCGGGCGAGCAGCTCCAGCCGGGGCCGCCAGCCGTCCGGCGGCAGCGCCGGCAGCGGGGCCTCGGCCAGCGCCTCGTCCGCCATCGCCAGGATCAGCTCGTCCCGGCCGCGCACGTGCCGGTACAGCGACATGGTGGCCACCCCCAGCTCGGCGGCGAGCTGCCGCAGGGAGACCGCGGCCAGGCCGCCGGCGTCGGCGAGCGCCATCGCCGTCCGGATCACCCGGTCCCGGCTCAGCTCGGCGTCCGCGCCGGCCGGGCGCGCCGCGGGGGCCGGCGCGCGGTCGCCGGCGACCACCGTGCCCGCCCCGGGCCGGGTCAGCACCAGCCCCTCCTCGCGCAGCAGCGCCAGCACCCGGGTCGCGGTGGCGATCGCCACGCCGTGCTCGCGGGTGATCTGCCGGGCCGACGGCACGGCGTCACCGGGCCGCAGCTCTCCGAGGTCGATCCGGCGCCGGATCTCCGCGGCGATCCGCCGGTACGGCGGCGGCGAGTTCTCGCGGGCCACGGGGCGCCTCCCGGCCGAGCGTACTAGTACGAGGCGTCGCCGACGGCGTCCGCGCGCGCAGCGTACTAGTTCGCCGCGGGCGCGGGGAGCGCCGCGCGCCCTACCGTCGCGGCGCGGGACGCACCTGCCGGCCCGCGCCCGGCGCCGCCGGGCTCGACGGTGTACGCACGACCACGGGAGCACTGCGGTGACCAACAGGACTGTTCTCATCTCCGGCGCCGGCATCGCCGGTCCCGCCCTCGCCTTCTGGCTGCATCGGCACGGCTTCGCCGTCACGGTGGTGGAGCGCGCCCCCGCGGTCCGGCCGGGCGGGCAGGCCGTCGACATCCGGGGCACCGCCCGCGAGGTGGTCGGGCGGATGGGGCTGACCGCGCGGATCCGCGCCGAGTGCGTGGCCGAACACGGCATGGCGTACGTCGACGACGACGGCCGGGTCCGGGCCCGGATGCCGGTGCACGCCTTTGGCGGCGAGGGCATCGTCGCGGACATCGAGATCGAGCGGGGTGACCTGGCCCGGCTGCTGTACGAGGCGACCCGCGACGACGTGGCGTACGTCTTCGACGACTCGATCGAGACGCTGACCGAGACCCCCGACGGGGTACGGGTCACCTTCGCGCGGTCCGCCCCGCGCACCGTCGACCTGGTGGTGGGCGCCGACGGGATGCACTCGCGGACCCGGGCGCTGGCGTTCGGGCCGGAGTCGGCGTACGTCCGGCCGCTCGGGGCGTACGTGGCGTACTTCAGCACGCCGTACCCGGACGACGAGGGCTGGTTCCTGCTGCACAACGCCCCCGGTGGCCGGGTGGTGGGCACCCGGCCGACCCGCCACGGCCGCACCAGCGCGCTGTTCAGCTTCCTCTCCCCGCCGCTGGACGTGGACCGGCGGGACGTCGCCGCCCAGCAGCGCCTGCTCGCCGCGCGCTTCGCCGACGTCGGCTGGCGCACCCGGGAACTGCTGGCTGCCATGCCCGACGCGGCCGACTTCTACTTCGACCTGTACGGCCAGGTGCGCACGGACCGGTGGAGCCGGGGCCGGGTGGCGCTGCTCGGCGACGCGGCGTGGTGCCCCTCTCCGATCACCGGCCAGGGCACCAGCCTCTCCCTGGTCGGTGCGTACGTGCTCGCCGGTGAGCTGGCCGCCGCCGACGGTGACCACGCCCGCGCCTTCCCGCGATACGAGGCGGCGTTGCGCGCGCATGTGCAGAAGGGCCAGGAGTTGCCCGGCGGCGGGCTCTCCGGCTTCCTGCCGGCCAGCCGGGCGGCGATCCGGCTGCGCGACGCGTCGATGCGGGCGATGACCTCCCGCCCGCTGCGGCGGCTGACCACCCGGCTGTTCTTCTCCCAGGCCGACGGCCTGGCCCTGCCGGAGTACGCCGCCACCCGCTGAGGTCCGGTGGGGCCACCACATGTCGTCGCTGGTCGGTGGTCACCGATTCCGTACGGTGACCCCCGGCGGGGGCTGGCGGACCCGCCCCTATGGGGGGCGGGCCCGCCCGACCCGAGGCGAATGTGTGGGGTACCGACATGGTTGCACTCCGGCGGTGCGCCGTAGGTTTCCTCCACGCGACGGCCCTGTGACCACAGTCACCGACCGGTCGTCGCCGGTGACCTACGGAGGATGTGGCGATGGCCGGGCAAGCGCTCCTGTCGGCCCGCGGGCTGACCCGCGACTTCCGGGGCTTCCGGGCGGTCGACGGCGTCGACCTCGACGTGGCACCGGAGACCGTGCACGCCCTGGTCGGCCCGAACGGCGCCGGCAAGACGACGCTGTTCAACCTGCTCACCGGGTTCCTGCCGCCCACCGCCGGGCGGATCGAGCTGGCCGGCCGGGACATCACCGGACTGCCGCCGGAACAGGTCGCCCGGCTCGGCGTGGCCCGGTCGTTCCAGATCACCAGCCTCTTCCCGCAGCTCGGCGCCCGCGAGCACGTCGAGCTGGCGTTGCAGTCGCCGAGCGGCCTGGGCTGGCGGTTCTGGCGGTCGGCGAAGCTGATGGGCCGCTACCGGGAGCGCGCCGACGAACTGCTGGCCATGGTCGGCCTCGCCGAGCTGGCCGAGGCGCCCGCCGAGGCCCTCGCCTACGGGCGCAAGCGGGCCCTGGAGCTGGCCATCGCCCTCGCCCTGGACCCTAAGGTGCTGCTGCTCGACGAGCCCACCGCGGGGATGGGGCTGGAGGACGTCGACCGCACCGTCGACCTGATCGCGAAGGTCCGCAAGGGCCGGACCGTGGTGATGGTCGAGCACAACATGAGCGTCGTCGGCCGGCTCGCCGACACCGTCACCGTGCTCCAGGCCGGCAAGGTCCTGGTCGAGGGGCCGTACGAGCAGGTCCGCGCCGACGAGCGGGTCATCACCGCCTACCTGGGAGCCGCTGATGCTGCGCATTGAGAACCTCTCCGCCTTCTACGGCGAGGCGCAGGTGCTGCGGGAGGTGAGCCTGGAGGTCGCCGCCGGCGAGGTGGTCACCCTGGTCGGCCGCAACGGCGCCGGCAAGTCCACCCTGCTGCGCTGCGTGATGGGGCTGCATCCCGGGCAGCGCGGCACGGTCAGCCTGGACGGCCGGGACCTGACGAAGCTGCCGGCGTACAAGCGGGCGCGGCTCGGGCTCGGCTGGGTCCCCGACGACCGTGGCGCGTACGCCACCCTCACCGTCACCGAGAACCTGACCCTGCCGCCCCGGGTCGGCCCCGACCCGTGGCCGCTGGAGCGGGTGTACGAGGCGTTCCCCGCCCTGTACGCCCGGCGTGACTCGGCGGCCACCATGCTCTCCGGCGGCGAGCAGCAGATGCTCGCTCTGGCCCGGGTGCTGCGGATGGGCGCTCGGCTGCTGCTCTGCGACGAGCCCACCGAAGGGCTCTCCCCACTGCTCGTGCAGCAGGTCGGCGACCTGCTGCGGGAGGCCAAGCAGCACGGCGTGACCGTGCTGCTGGTCGAACAGAACCTGCACTTCGCCACCGGCGTCGCCGACCGGCACTACCTGCTGGCCGAGGGACGCATCGCGGAGGCGATGGACAACTCCGAGGTGCGCTCGCGGGAGCGCGAGCTGCTGGCGTACCTGGGGATCTGAATGTCATCGACGGCTGACCCGCGCGAACCGCGCGGTACGAAAGGGATGGACATGCGTAGGAGCGTGGGTGTGGCCGCCGCCTCGGCGGCGGTGCTGTTGGCGGCCGGCTGCGGCGGCGGTGGGCCGGCCTCGGGCGGCGACGAGAAGCTGACCGGCGACAAGATCGTGCTCGGGGTGCTCAACGACCAGTCGGGGGCCTACTCGGAGCTGTCCGGCAAGAACTCGGTCAAGGCCGTGGAGATGGCCATCGCCGACTTCAAGGCCAAGTACGGCGACAAGGCGGTGACCAAGGACATCACCGTGGAGACCGCCGACCACCAGAACAAGCCGGATGTGGCCAACAGCAAGGCCGCCGAGATGTACGACCGCAAGGGCGCCGACATCATCCTCGACGTGCCGACCTCCTCGGCGGCGCTCAAGGTCGCCGACGTGGCGAAGGAGAAGAAGAAGCTCTACTTCAACATCGGCGCGGCGACCACCGACCTGACCGGCAAGAGCTGCAACAAGTACACGTTCCACTACGCGTACGACACGTACATGCTGGCCAACGGCACCGGGAAGACCACCACCGAGCAGGTGGGCAAGAACTGGTACATCCTCTACCCGAACTACGCCTTCGGTCAGGACATGGAGAAGAGCTTCTCCGCCGCGATCACCAAGGCCGGTGGCCAGGTGGTCGGCAAGGACGGCGCGCCGTTCCCGAACACCAGCGGTGACTACTCCACCTTCCTGCTCAAGGCGCCGACGCTGAACCCGAAGCCGCAGGTGCTCGGCACCATGCAGGCCGGCGCGGAGCTGGTCAACGTGGTCAAGCAGTACAACGAGTTCAAGCTCCGGGACAAGGGCATCGGCCTCGCGGTGGGCCTGATGTTCATCACCGACATCCACTCGCTCACCCCGGCGGCGCTGGCCGGCACCACCTACACCGACGCCTGGTACTGGAACTTCGACCAGCAGAACCGGGCGTTCGCCGACCGGTTCCAGAAGGAGACCGGCACCCGGCCCTCGTTCGCCCACGCGGCCAACTACTCCGCGGCGATGCAGTACCTGGAGGCCGTGCAGGCCGCCGGCACCGACGACGCGGACACCGTGGTCAAGGGGCTGGAGGGCAAGGAGATCAACGACGTCTTCCTGCGCAACGGCAAGATCCGCGCCGAGGACCACCGGGTCATCCACGACGCGTACCTGGCCCAGGTCAAGCCGCAGGCCGAGGTCACCGAGCCGTGGGACTACGTGAAGGTCCTCAAGACCATCCCGGCCGCCGAGGCGTTCCGCGCCCCGTCGGCCGACTGCAAGATGTGACGGGACGATGTCTGGTTTTGCGCAGAACACGTTCAACGGGCTGGTGAGCGGGGCGTTCTACGCCCTGCTCGCCCTCGGGCTCGCGGTCATCTTCGGCATGCTCCGGGTGGTGAACTTCGCCCACGGCGCCTTCTACATGCTCGGCGCCTTCGGGGCGTACGTGCTGCTCACCGAGGCGGGGGTGCCGTTCTGGGCGGCGCTGGTGATCATGCCGCTGGCCCTCGGCCTGCTCGGCATGGCCCTGGAGCGGGCGGTGATCCACCGGCTGACCCGGCTCGACCCGCTCTACAACTTCCTGCTCACCTTCGGCCTCACCCTGATCCTGCAGGACCTGGTGAAGACCCGGTACGGCGTGCAGTCCAGCCCGTACGCCACCCCGGCGGCGCTCAGCGGCTCGGTCGACTTCGGGCTGTTCGACTTCCCGACCTACCGGGTCTTCATCCTCGGCTTCACCGTGCTGCTCTGCGTCGGGGTGTGGTGGGTGCTGAGCCGGACCCGGATCGGCATGGTGGTCCGGGCGGCCACCGAGCGGCCGGAGCTGACCCGGGCGTTCGGCATCGACGTGGGGCGGTGGGTGACCCCGGTCTTCGGCTTCGGGATCGGGCTGGCCGGACTGGCCGGCGTGCTGGCCGCGCCGATGCGGGCGGTGAACCCGCTGATGGGCGCCGACCTGATCATCGTGGTCTTCGCGGTGGTGGTGATCGGCGGCCTCGGCTCGATCTTCGGCTCGGTCGCCGCCGGCTTCGGCATCGGCCTGGTCCAGGCCTGGGGGGAGTCGTACCTCTCGGACTTCCCGATCGTCTCCCAGACGATCGTCTTCATCGTGATGGCCGTCGTGCTGCTCTGGCGCCCGGCCGGCCTGTTCGGCCGTGAGGAGGCACCGGCATGACCAGCGCCGTCGACACCCCCGCCGACGCGGCCCGCCCGGCACCTCCGTCCGGGCTGCTCACCGTAGCCCGGGCCCCCGGCTGGGTCCGGTACGCGCTGCTCGCCGCCGGCCTGCTGGTGGCGTTGTGGCTGCCCAACGGCCTCTACCCGGCGGTGGCGGTGGACATCCTCTGCTGGGCGCTGTTCGCCGTCTCGGTGGACCTGCTGCTCGGCTTCACCGGGCTGATGTCCTTCGGGCACGCCGCGTTCTGGGGCACCTCGGCGTACGTCACCGGCCTGGTGGCGATCCACGCCGGGCTGCCGTTCCCGGCGGCCGTGCTGGCCGGGGCGCTCGCCGCGGCGGTGCTCGCGGTGCCGATCGGCTACCTGGCGGTCAAGCGCACCGGGATCTACTTCGCGATGGTCACCCTGGCCTTCGCGCAGCTGGTCTACTACGTGGCCAACGAGTGGCGGTCGGTCACCCGGGGTGAGAACGGCCTCCAGGGCGTGCCCCGGGAGTTCTTCGGGATGGACCTGACCGACGACTTCTACTTCTACTACGCGATCCTGCCGATCGTGCTGCTCGGGCTGGCCGCCGCCTGGCGGATCGTGCACTCGCCGTTCGGCCGGGTGCTGGTCGGTATCCGGGACAACCCGGCCCGCGCGCGGGCGCTGGGCTACCCGGTGCACCGCTACAAGCTGACCGCGTTCGTCCTGTCCGGCTTCATCGCCGGGCTGGGCGGCGGGCTCTTCGCCGTCGGCCACCGCTTCGTCTCCCTCGACGTGCTGCACTGGACCACCTCCGGCAAGGCGGTGATCGTGGTGGTGCTCGGCGGCATCGGCACGCTGTGGGGCGGCGTGCTCGGCGCGGCGATCGTGGTCCGGCTGGAGGACTGGCTGTCGTTCTCCGGATTCGAGGCCATCGGCCTGGTCACCGGCGGCATCTTCGTCCTCGTCGTGCTGCTGTTCCGGCGGGGGATCTGGGGCAGCGTGGCCGCCCTGGCCCGACGCTGGGGAGTCGCCCGCCGCCGATAGATTCTCCCGACGGCGCAGCCGACAGCCGCCGTCCCGACGAACCCCCTGGTAGTGAACGTCTACCCGGGGGTACGTCTGGTGCCGACGGTCCCGGGCGGACCCGGCCACGGGGCGGGTCCGCCCGGGCGTGAGCTGGACCACAAACGATACGAACCGGTTCCGTATCGAAACCCCTTCACCTACGCTCGGCAGCGTTACGAGTCTGCCCCGTATCGTATTTCGACGCGGGTGAGTCGGGGGGAGAACCGGACATGGAACCGCACGAGAACACCGGACATCCGAGGAGGTGGGCGATCCTCGGGGTGCTGGTGATCAGCCTCCTCGTGGTCGTCCTCGACAACACCATCCTCAACGTCGCGCTGCGCACCCTCGCCGATCCGGTGCACGGCCTCGGCGCCAGCCAGGGCGAGCTGGAGTGGTCGATCAACTCCTACACGCTGGTCTTCGCCGGCCTGCTCTTCACCTTCGGCGTGCTCGGCGACCGTGCCGGGCGCAAGCGTTTCCTGATGATCGGCCTGGTTCTCTTCGGCCTCGCCTCGCTGCTGTCGGCGTACGCCCAGGACCCGGCCCAGCTCATCGGCGCCCGCGCCCTGATGGGGGTCGGCGGCGCGGCGATCATGCCGGTGACGCTCTCGATCATCTCCAACGTGTTCGACCCGCGGGAGCGAGGCCGGGCGATCGGCGTGTGGGCCGGCGCGGTCGGCCTCGCCGTGGCCATCGGCCCGATCCTCGGCGGCGCCCTGCTGGAGCACTACTGGTGGGGCTCGGTCTTCCTGATCAACGTGCCGGTGGTGGTGGCCGGCGTGGTGCTGGTCGCGGTCCTGGTGCCCGAGTCGCGCGACCCGAACCCGGGTCGGGTCGACCTGCTCGGCGTGCTGCTCTCGGTGGTCGGCCTGGTCGCCCTCACCTACGGCATCATCGACGGGGGCGAGCACGGCTTCGGCCGGCCGCTGGTCTGGGCCTCGATCCTCGGCGGCCTTGCGGTGCTGGGCTGGTTCATCTCCCACGAGCTGCGCAGCGACCACCCCTCGCTGGACGTCCGGCTGTTCCGGGTGCCCCGGTTCGCCGCCCCGGTCGCGCTGGTCGGGCTGGTCTTCTTCGCCGCCATGGGCGTGATGTTCTTCAACGCGTTCTACCTCCAGCTGGTGCGCGGCTACAGCCCGCTGGAGACCGGCCTGCTCTTCCTGCCCTTCGCCGCGGCGCAGCTGGTCTTCGCGCCGCGCAGCGCCGCGATGGTCCGTCGCTACGGCGGCCGGGCGGTCGCGGTGGTCGGGCTCGTGCTGACCGCGGTGGCGCTCGGCGCGTTCGTCTTCGTCGACGAGGTCACGCCGATCTGGGTGGTCCTGGTCCTGACCTTCCTCCAGGGCACCGGCATGGCGAACATCATGCCGCCGGCCACCGAGTCGATCATGTCGGCGCTGCCTCGGGAGAAGGCCGGCGTCGGCTCGGCGGTCAGCAACACCGTCCGGCAGGTCGCCGGCGCGCTGGGCGTCGCGGTGCTCGGCTCGGTGCTCTCCGCGGTCTACCGGGGAGACATCGCCTCGGCGCTCGCCGGGCTGCCCGGTCCGGTCCGGGACGCCGCCGACGAGTCCATCTCCGGCGCGTACGCGGCGGCGGCCCAGCTCGGGCCGGCGGCGCCCAGGCTCATCGCGGCGGCCAACGACTCGTTCGTCTCGGCGATGCACTGGGCGGCCGGGCTCTCCGCGGTGGTGGCCGCGCTGGGCATCCTGATCGCGCTGCGCTGGCTGCCGGGCCGCTCGGCGGCCGGCCCCACCGAGGCTCGACCGGTCGTCGAGCCGGAGTTGGCCGGGACCGCCTAGGTTCGGCGACAATGTCTGACATGACTTCCACCGCCGATGCTCCGCGGTCGCCCGGGCGACCGCGGAGCGTCCGCGCGGACGAGGCGATCATCGAGGCCACCCTCGACCTGCTGGCCGAGGGCAGCACGATCGAGGCGCTCTCCATCGAGGCGATCGCCGCCCGCGCCGGGGTCGGCAAGGCCACCATCTACCGGCGCTGGCCCGGCAAGGACGCCCTGCTGCTCGACGCGCTGCGCCGGCTCAAGGGCGTCCTGCCCGACCCGGCCGGCCACTCCGTCCGGGACGACCTCGTGCTGCTGGTCGGCGCGGTCGGGCACAACATCGACCCCCGGGCCGCGAAGATCATGCCCTGCCTGGTGCCCGAGGTGAACCGCAGCCCGGACCACTTCCAGCTCTACCAGAACATCATCGAGCCCCGGCGGAAGCTGATGCGCGAGGTGCTGCAGCGCGGCGTCGCCAGCGGCGAACTGCGGGCCGACCTCGACATCGAGCTGACCATGGCGCTGCTCACCGGGCCGATGCTGATCCAGCGGATGCTGCGCTGGCACCCCGAGCTGGACGGCCGCGTCCTGCCCGAGCGGGTCGTCGACACCGTCCTCGAAGGCGTCCGCGCCCGCTGACGGCCTGCTGGGGTCAATCCCCTGCGCCCGCTCCCGCCGCGATCAGCGGCGGAGCGGGTGAGCGGGTGAGCGCAGGGAAGTCCTGACCCCGATCCGCCGGCTCGATCGCGGTGGCGGCGGCGAAGGCCCAGGCCAGCGCCGTCTCCCTCGACATGCCATCGAGACCGTCGGACGGGCGGGCCGGGCGCCGGGTCAGCCGGTGGACGTGCGCAGGCGGTGCAGGCGCAGCGCCAGCTGCACCTCCAGCGCCCGCTCCGGCTTCTGCCAGTCGGCGCCGAGCAGCTGCCCGACCCGCTCCAGCCGCTGGGTCACCGTGTTGACGTGCACGTGCAGCAGCTCCGCCGCCCGGGCCAGGCTGCCGCCCACCCCGAAGTACGCCTCCAGGGTCTTCACCAGCGCGGTGCCCCGCCGAGCGTCGTAGTCGACCACCGGCCCGACCGTCGTGGTGAGGAACCGGGCCACGTCCCGGTCGCCGGAGTCGCCGACCGCGCCCAGCAGCAGACCCACGAAGCCCAGCTCGGCGGTGCTCGCCCCCTGGCCGGAGCGGCCCAGCGCGCCCAGCGCGGTGAGGCAACGCTCCGCCTCGGCGAAGGTGGTGGCCAGCGACGCCGGGCCGCTGGACGGGCCGCTCGCCCCCGCCGTCACCGGCCGGCCGGTCACCCGGGACAGGTCCCGGGCCACCGCCCGGGCGCTGCCGCCGGCGTCCCGTCCCGGCAGCATCAGCACCACCCGGCCGTCGCGCGCCGCCGCCAGACCGCCCCGGGTCGAGGCGTACGTGGTGGCCCAGGAGAGCACCCGCTGCCGGGCCGAGCCGGTCGCGGCGATCGCGTCGTCGCCGACCGCCACCAGTACGTGCGGGGCGTCCAGGTCCACCCCGAGGCGGCGGGCCCGGTTGCGCAGCGCGTCGGCGTCGCGCAGCGGGCGGGCGATCAGGTCGTCGAGCAGCTCGCCCCGGACCCGCCCCTCCGCCTCGGCGACGGTCCGGCGGAACAGCAGCAGCAGCGCGGTCACCAGCGCCGCCCGTTCCAGGATCCGCTGGTCGGCGTCGACCAGCTCGCCGTCCGGGCGCAGCACCAGCGCGCCGAGGTTCTCCGCGCCGGCGACCACCGCGGCGTACCAGAGCGGGCCGCGGCGCACGCTGCGCCCCTCGGTACGCGACGCGGCCACCGCCTCCACCATGTCGGCGCGGTCCGGCTCGGCGATCTGCCCGACCCGGGCGAGCTGACGTCCCTCGGCGTCCAGCGCCAGCAGCGCCCCGCCGAGGACGTCGGTCACCGCGGCCGCCACGTCCTCCACCCCGCCGCCCCGCAGCACCAGCGCGGTCATCCGGTCGTGGGCCGCGGCGGCCCGCTCCACCGAGCTGCTGTGCGCCCGGATGGTGCTGTTCGCCGCGGACAGCTCCGCCAACGCCGAGCGGGTCTCCGCGAGCAGCCGGGCGGTGTCGATCGCCACCGCCGCGTGGGCGGCGAGCGACACCAGCAGCGACACCTCCTCGCGGGCGAACGGTCGGGCCGACCGGTTCGCCGCGTACAGCACGCCGATCACGCTGGAGCCCAGCCGCAGCGGCACGCCGAGGATGGCCACCAGGCCCTCCTCGCCGACCCCGCCGTCGATCTCCCCGGTGTGCTTGAACCGGTCGTCCTCCTGATAGTTCGAGGTGACGTACGGCGTGCCGGTCTGCGCCACCAGGCCACCCAGCCCGTCGCCCATCTCCAGGCGCAGCCGCTGGAACCGCGCCGAGATCGACCCGTCGGTCACCCGCATGTACGTGTCGCCGCGCTCGTCGTCGTTGAGCGTCATGTACGCCACGTCGGTGCCGAGCAGGATGCGGGCCCGGTGCACGATCGCCCGCAGCACGTCGTCCAGGTCGCGCAGGCCGGCCAGGTCGCTGGCCGTGTCGTACAGGCCGGAGAGCTCGATCTCCCGGCGGCGCCGGCGCTCCAGCAGCGCGCGGACCCGCAGCGCCACCACCTTCGCCTGCTCCAGCTCGGCGAGCCGCTCGGCCGGCAGGCCGGCGGCCCGGGCGGCCACCAGCGGGCCCTCGAACTCGACCGCCGCGGCCTCCCGGGCCAGCAGTTCCAGGAACTCGACCGGAGACGACATGAGCGACATTGTGCGCGAGGCCACTAGTTGGCCGTCCAGCCCCCGTCGAGGGCGATCGACGCGCCGGTGATGAAGGCGGCCGGCGGGGAGCACAGGTACGCCACCAGTTCCGCCACCTCCTCCGGCTCGATCAGCCGCTTGATCGCCGCCCGGGCCAGCATGATCTTCTCGACCACCTCGTCCTCGCCGATGCCGTGGGTGGCCGCCTGGTCGGCGATCTGGCTCTCCACCAGCGCGGTCCGCACGTACGCCGGGTTGATGCAGTTGGCCGTCACCCCGTGCGCAGCGCCCTCCAGCGCCACCACCTTCGACAGCCCCTCCAGGGCGTGCTTGGCCGACACGTACGCCGCCTTGTACGGCGAGGCGCGCAGCCCGTGCACCGAGGAGATGTTGACGATCCGCCCCCAGCCGTTGGCGTACATGTGCGGCAGCATCCGCCGGATGAGCAGGAACGGCGCCTCCACCATCACCCGCTGGATGTACTCGAAGCGCTCGGTGGGGAAGTCCTGCACCGGCGCGACGTGCTGCAGCCCGGCGTTGTTGACCACGATGTCCACGTCGGCGTCGAGCCGGTCCACCGCCGCCGGGTCGGCGAGGTCGATCCCCTCGGCCCGACCCCCCGCCTCGGCGGCCACCGCCTTGGCCGCCTCCACGTTGCGGTCCACCACCAGCACGGCCGCACCGGCCGCCGCCAGGCGCAGCGCGCAGGTCCGGCCGATGCCGCTACCACCACCGGTCACCAGGGCGCTACGACCGGAGAGGTCGACGCGTACGACGTGGGGGACCGCCACGGGTTCTGCCGTCATGGCGCAAGAAGTTACGAGCTGTATGGCCGGCGGCACATGGGGCGGCGACACATACTCCGCCCACCCGGTGTGTGGGGCGGTCCGATCGGTGGGGCGGCGTGGGGCGCGGCGCCCACCAGCGGTCCCGCCGGGACGGAAGCTCGGGCGTGCTGTCGGTGGCTGGTGCCACACTCGCTCCCGGACGGGCTGCCGTCGCACCGTGCCGGCCGGCCGCCGGCTCACCCGACGGGACGTGAGACGGCGATGGTGGACGCGGTGACGTTCGAGGCGACCCTGGTCCGCTGGGCGGGGGCGGGCGGCTGGGTGTTCGCTCCCGTGCCGGCGGAGCACGCACCGGACCGGGCGGGTCCCTTCGGCCGGGTGCCGGTCACCGCCATGGTGGACGGCCGGACCTGGTCGACCAGTGTCTGGCGGGACCACCGAGCGGGTTGGCTGCTCGCCGTGCCGGCCCGGATCCGCGCCGGCAAGGACCACGGTGACGTGGTCCAGGTGGCGATCGAGGTCGACCCCGCCCGACGGTAGGAACGCCGTCGGCGTGTCCGCCGAAGTGGCCGCGGGCCCGGGCCAGTAGGGTGTCGAACACACGTACTGCTGGCGGCTGGGGGAGGAGGCGGCGTGCGGGTGCTCGGCGTCGACCCGGGGCTGACCCGGTGCGGGGTCGGCGTGGTCGAGGGCGTGCCGGGGCGGCCCTGCACGCTGGTCGCCTACTACGTCGTCTACACCGATCCCGGCGACGACCTGCCGCTGCGCCTGCTGCACCTGGACCGTTCCCTCACCGACCTGGTCGCCGAGCACCGGCCGGACGCGGTCGCCGTGGAGCGGGTGTTCAGCCAGCACAACGTCCGGACGGTGATGGGCACCGCCCAGGCCAGCGGGATCGCCGTGCTCGCCGGGGCGCGGGCCGGGCTGCCCGTGCAGACCTACACCCCGAGCGAGGTGAAGGCGGCGGTGACCGGCTCCGGTCAGGCCGACAAGAAGCAGATGACCACCATGGTGACCCGGCTGCTGCGGCTGCCGGAGCCGCCGAAGCCGGCCGACGCCGCCGACGCCCTCGCCCTGGCCATCTGCCACGTGTGGCGCGGCGGCACCCGGTCCAAGCTGGCCGCGGCGGCGGAGCGGGTACGACGAGGAAGGAGGGACCAGTGAAGGTCACCCGGATCGCGTACTCCACGGGCCTGAACGCGGGCAAGTATGCCGCCCTGGTGGAGCAGGCCCGTCGGTTGGGTCGAATTCGCAGTGAGGTGTGGCAGCGCTACGGCTCAATCGGCGGTGTCGGGTCCGGCCTGCGGGATCGGCAGGTGCGGGACCACTGGCTGGCTGACGGCACGCACGTGCGGTTCGGGGTGCTCGCGAATGCGTGGAAGGAGACCGTCCGCGACGCGATGGCCGACATCGGAGCGAACCTGGCCTCGGCCAAGGTGCAGGTGCGTCGGGCGATCAACCGGCGCACCAACGATCCGGTCGAGCGCAAGCGGATGCTGGCCGCGCTGAAGGCCGACCGGTGGGCCAGTGACCCGTTCCTGGCTCGGCAGATGCGCAAGCACTGGAAGCGGGGCCGCAACCGCACGCACGATCAGATCGTGGTGCGCGCCGACCGACACCACACCGTCATCGACGCGCGCGGCCGCTTGTGGCTTGCGGTCCCGGGCCTGGAACGCCGCAAGATGGTCAAGATCCCGCTGTCGTCGACCGTGGCCCCGACTGGCACGCTGCGGCTGATCCTGCGCGGCGGCCGGGTGGAGGTGCACTACCAGCTCGACGCGTCGCAGATGCGCTCGTCGCAGCGGCCGTGCGGGGACCGGACGATCGGCGTGGACAAGGGTTACAGCGAAGCCCTGACCGACTCCGACGGCGGCCGCCACGGCACCCGCCTCGGTGAGCTGCTGGCCGGTGAGTCGGACCGGTTGAAGGAGCGTAACCGCCGTCGGGCGAAGCTGCGCTCGATAGCGAACACCGCTTTCCTGCGTGGTGACCACGCGAAAGCGCTCCGGATCAGGTCCCACAACCTCGGGACCGTCAAGCGGGACCGGCAGGCCGCCCGGCACCGCGCACAGGTGCGAACGGAGATCTTCACCGCGGTGCACCGCGCCGTCGACAAGGCCGCCACCGTGGTCGCCGAAGACCTCACCAGAAGCTTCGCCGGGCGTAAAAGGCTCGGCAAGAACGTCAACCGGCGCCTCGCCGCGTGGACCAAAGGGGTCACCGCCGAGGCCCTCACAAGCGTGTCGGAGCGCAGAGGTTCTGCGCTCGTGCGCGTCAACGCCGCCTACACCTCACAAGCCTGTCACCGCTGCGGCCGGCTCGGCCGACGCGACGGGGATCGGTTTCACTGCACCTGGTGCGGGGTGGTGTGGCAGGCCGACGTGAACGCCGCGATCAACATCCTGCAGCGAGCAGGCGACCCCGACATCGCCCTGCACACCCCCTACCACGCGGTGAAGCAGATCCTGCAGGACAGGACCGATCGCCACCGGACCAGACTGCCGGTCCAGGACTCCAGCCCGGCAATAGCCGAACGGAGAGCGAATTATCCGAACCGCTCAGCAATGAGCAACCAGGAGGAAGCAGGAGCGCGATGATCGCCAGCGTACGCGGCACGGTGACCGCGACCGGTCCGGACCACGCGGTGGTGGAGGTCGGCGGGATCGGCCTGGCGGTGCAGTGCGCCCCGGGCACCCTCGCCGAGCTGCGGGTCGGCCAGCCGGCCCGGCTGGCCACCAGCCTGGTCGTTCGGGAGGACTCGCTCACCCTCTACGGCTTCGCCGACGACGACGCCAAGCAACTGTTCGAGCTGCTGCAGACCGCCAGTGGGGTCGGCCCCCGGCTGGCCCAGGCGGTGCTCGCCGTGCACACCCCGGACGCCGTCCGCAAGGCCATCGCCAACGCCGACACCGCGGCGCTGACCCGGGTGCCGGGCATCGGCAAGAAGGGCGCCGAGCGCCTCGTCCTCGAGCTGCGCGACCGGATCGGCCCGGTGCCGATCGGCGTCGACGGCGCGGCCGGGGTGACCGCTGGCGCCTGGCCCGAGCAGGTCCGGCAGGCGTTGGTCGGGCTCGGGTGGTCGGGCGCCCAGGCGGAGCAGGCGGTGGCCGCCGTCGCGGAGAGCGTCGACGGGGAGACCCCGCCGGTGCCGGTGCTGCTCAAGCAGGCCATCCGTCTCCTGGGCCGGACGCGATGACCGATCCGGACGGCAACCTGGTCTCGGCGTACGTCAGCGACGCCGAACTCGACGCGGAGGCCACCGTCCGGCCGAAGCGCCTCTCGGAGTTCATCGCGCAGGACAGGGTCCGGGACCAGCTCGACCTGCTGCTGCAGGGCGCGATGCGGCGCGGCTCCCCGCCGGATCACATCCTGCTGTCCGGACCTCCTGGCCTCGGTAAGACCAGTCTGGCCAACATCGTCGCCGCCGAGCTCGGCACCGCCATCCGGGTGACCAGCGGCCCGGCGATCGAGCGCTCCGGCGACCTGGCGGCCATCCTGACCAGCCTCGCCGAGGGCGACGTGCTCTTCATCGACGAGATCCACCGCATCGCCAAGCCGGCGGAGGAGCTGCTCTACAGCGCGATGGAGGACTTCCGGGTCGACGTGGTGGTCGGCAAGGGCCCGGGCGCCACCGCCATCCCGCTGGACGTCGAGCCGTTCACCCTGGTCGGCGCGACCACCCGGTCGGGTCTGCTGACCGGGCCGATGCGGGACCGCTTCGGCTTCGTCGCCCACCTCGACTTCTACGCGCCGGCCGACCTGGAGACGTTGCTGCGCCGCTCCGCGCGGATCCTCGGCGTGCCGATCACCGCCGACGGCGCGGTGGAGATCGCCGGCCGCTCCCGGGGCACGCCCCGGATCGCCAACCGGCTGCTGCGCCGGGTCCGGGACTTCGCCGAGGTCCGGGCCGACGGTGTGGTCACCCTGGAGACCGCCCGGGCGGCGCTGACCGTGTACGACGTCGACGCGCTCGGCCTCGACCGGCTGGACCGGGCGGTGCTGACCGCGCTGGTCGACTCGTTCCGGGGCGGCCCGGTCGGCCTCTCCACCCTGGCCGTCGCGGTGGGGGAGCAGCCGGACACCGTCGAGGAGGTCTGCGAGCCGTTCCTGGTGCGGGCCGGCCTGCTGGCGCGCACCCCGCGGGGTCGGGTCGCCACCGAGGCGGCCTGGCGCCATCTGGGGCGGACACCACCCAATGGTACATTTGGTGTGGATGCCCCTTCCGTGCCCGATCTCTTCTCCATTGCGCCCGAACAGCCGTGATCCGAACGTGATCTGTGCCGCATTCGGTGTTCCCAGGCGCAGGGATTAGACTTCGCCGCGGTCTGTACAGGACGTGAGATTCCGCCTCCGCTCCGGCGCCCCTCGTGCCGGTCAGAGGCCAATGGGAAGGTCGACAACCGTGCTTTACCTTGCAGCGGGTGGTGGAGGAGCCGGCGGTCTGACGCCGATCCTGATGATCGCCCTGCTCTTCGCCGTCATGTACTTCATGATGATCCGCCCCCAGCAGAAGCGGCGCCGTGAGGCCGAGCAGATGCAGTCCCAGCTCGGCCCGGGCGACGAGGTGGTGACCATCGGCGGCCTCTACGGCACGGTCACCGAGGTGGACGACGACATCGTCATGCTCGAGGTCGCTCCGGGCGTCCAGACCCGGTACGCCCGCCCGGCCATCGCCCGGGTGACCACCCGGGCCGAGCGCCCCGAGGCGACCGAGCCGGTGGCCGAGGAAGCCGACGCCGTCAAGGAGTGACCCACCGCCCCGACGGGGCAGCGGATTCGTTCCCACAAGTGGATAGTTGGGTCGGCGCCCGACGCCGACACGCGAGACTCCCTCCGACGCCGCCGCGTCGCGACGCGGAGGCGTGTCGGTCGGCGGCGTCGACCCGCCAGAGCAGTCGGCCGGACATCCCCGGCCCGACTTTCGCCGCCGCTGCGCCGGCGGCGCGACCGTACAGGGAGACAGGGAAGCCGTGGCACCACCTCAGGGACAGATGCGCCCCGGACGGCAGCTTGCCGTTCTCGGGCTCGTCTTCGTCGTCCTCTATCTTTTGGTGTTCTTCTCGGGCGGCGCCAGCGGTGGCTGGAAGGATCGGCTGGAGCCGCGGCTCGGCCTCGACCTGATCGGCGGCACCCGGCTGACGATGGAGGCCACCAACAGCGTGGACGGCAAGCCACCGACGGCCGCCAACCTCGAAGAGGCGCGCCAGATCATCGAGAACCGGGTCAACGCGTACGGCGTGGCCGAGGCCGAGGTGGTTACCGAGGGCAACCGCAACATCGTCATCTCCCTGCCCGGTGAGAACCGGGACCTGACGGACGTCGGCACCGCCGCCGAGCTGCGTTTCCGCAAGGTGCTCAAGGCGACCGACGGCAGCGGCGCGACCGCCGCCCCGGCCCCGAGCCCCAGCGCGACGCCGGCCCCGTCCGGCAGCGCCTCCCCGGCCCCGTCCGGCAGCGCCGCCCCGAAGCCCTCGGCCAGCGCTCCCAAGGTCACCGCCTCGCCGAGCGCCGGCGGGCAGGGTGGCATGGCCCCGACGCCGAGCGCCAGCGCCGCCGCGCCGACCCCGTCGGCCTCGGCGAGCGCCGCCGCGCCGTCACCGAGCGCCAGCCCCGAGGCGGTGCCGCAGAGTGTCGAGCAGCAGCGCAAGGCCGTCGAGCAGAAGGTCGGCCCGGCCGCCTGGGCCGCCGCCAACGGACTGAAGGCCCCGGCCGACGTGTCCGCCGACCCGACGCTGGCCGCGAAGCTCAAGCCGTTCGGCGATCTCTCTCCGCAGGAGATCGCGGTGCTGCCGGTGGACATGCAGTTCAACGTCCCGACGATCACCTGCGCCCAGCTGGACACCCGGCCGCCGGCGTCGATCAAGGACGAGAAGCAGCGGGCTGTCGCCTGCGAGAGCGGCGCGAAGTACCTGCTCGACGTGGCGAAGGTGGTCGGCACCGACGTCAAGGACGCCTCCGCCCAGCTGGACCAGACCAGCTCCTGGGTGGTCAGCCTGCAGTTCACCGGCAAGGGCCAGGAGCACTGGACCAACCTGACCCGCGAGGCGTTCAACAACGAGGGCCAGGCCTGCGACCAGACCGCGCTCGGTTCGGACGGCAAGTGCCGGGTGGCAGTCGTGCTTGACAACCGGATCGTCTCCTCCCCGGAGATCCAGGGCGTGCTCACCGGCGACTCGCAGATCACCGGCAGCTTCGACAACAAGGCCGCGAACGCGCTGGCCAGCCAGCTGCGCTACGGCGCGCTGCCGGTGACCTTCGTGCCGCAGGAGCAGCAGAACGTGACCGCGACGCTGGGTGACAGCCAGCTGCGGGCCGGTCTGCTCGCCGCCGGCATCGGCATGCTGCTGGTCATCATCTACTCGTTCTTCTACTACCGGCTGCTCGGTTCGGTGATCTTCCTGAGCCTGGTTCTCTCGGCGCTGCTCGTCTTCGGCGCGCTGGTGGTGCTCGGCCGGTCGATCGGCTTCACCCTCACCCTCGCCGGCATCGCCGGCATGATCGTCTCGCTCGGTGTGGCGGCGGACTCGTTCGTCATCTACTTCGAGCGGCTCAAGGACGAGATCCGGGAGGGACGCAGCCCGCGCAGCGCGGTGCCGCGTGCCTGGATCCGGGCTCGCCGGACGATCATCTCGGCGAACGCCATCACCCTGATGTCCGCCGTGGTGCTCTACATCGTCTCGGTCGGCACGGTGAAGGGCTTCGCGTTCGCGCTCGGCCTGGCGACCGTGCTCGACCTGCTGGTCGTCTTCCTCTTCCGTCACCCGATCATGACGATGTTCGCCCGGACCCGGGCGTTCCTGTCCCCGCGGGTCAGCGGCCTTGGCCGGGCCCTGCCGGCCCGGTCGGCCGAGCAGGCCACCGCCCGTAACCCGCGCGTCAAGGAGGCCTGAGATGGCTAAGAGTGGTCTGGCGTCCCGGCTCTACCGGGGCGAGGCCGATCTCAACATCGTCGGCCGGCGCAAGCTGTGGTTCGGCGTCGCCGCCGCGCTGGTGCTGGTCGCGGTGCTGAGCTTCGCGGTGCGGGGCTTCAGCCTCGGGATCGAGTTCGCCGGCGGCACCGCCCTCCAGGTGCCGGCCAGCGTCGGCACTCTGGACGATGTCGAGCGGCAGGTTGACGAGGTGCTGAAGGCCAAGGGTGGCGGCGCCGAGGTGGCGACCGGGCAGCAGGTCGGCGGCGCCGGTAACGACATCTACGAGCTGAAGACCTCGGAGCTGACGCCCGATCAGTCGAACGCGGTGAAGACGGAGATCGCCCAGCGGTTCGGGCTGAACTTCGATCAGGTCGGTGCCAATCAGGTCAGTGCGTCGTTCGCCGGCCAGGTGACCGAGCGGGCCCTGCTCGGGCTGCTGATCTTCCTCGCGGTGGTGGCGATCTACCTGATCCTGCGCTTCGAGTGGCGGATGGCCGTCGCCGCGATCGCCTCGCTGTTCATGAACCTGATCCTCACCGCCGGCATCTACTCGCTGGTCGGGTTCGACGTCACCCCGTCGACGGTGATCGGCTTCCTCACCATCCTGGGCTTCGCGCTCTACGACGTGGTGGTGGTCTTCGACAAGGTCCAGGAGAACACCCGGGGCATCACCGCGAACAACAACCAGACGTACGGCGAGGCGTCGAACCTCGCCCTGAACCAGTCCCTGATGCGGTCGCTGAACACCTCGGTGGTCGCCCTGCTCCCGGTCGGCGGCCTGCTCTTCATCGGTGCCTTCCTGCTCGGTGCGGGCACCCTGAAGGACCTGGGTCTGGTGCTCTTCGTCGGTATGGCGGTGGCGTTCCTGACCTCGATTCTGCTCGCCACCCCGCTGCTGGTGCTGCTGAAGAACCAGGACCCGCGGATCAGCGCGCACAACAAGCGGGTGCTGGCCCGCCGCGGCGCCATCGCCCGGGGCGAGCTGGCCCCGAAGGGCACGCCGCGGGCGGCCGAGGCCGGCGCGGAGAGCATCGACCAGGAGGCGGCGGCCCTGGCCGGCGCGGCACCGAAGGTGGGGGCCCGACCGGCCGGCAAGCGCCCGACCGGCACCCGGGGTGGCCGCCCCAGCGGTGGTGGCGGGAACCGGCCGGGCGGCGCCAAGCGCCGCTGACCGGTCCGCCGGACCCGGTAGCGATCGACCTGAGGGCGTCCGCCATGCTGTGCGAGCAGCATGGCGGACGCCGTCGTCGTTGGAAGGGAAGCGGGACAACCGTGACGGAGACCCACAGCACCGGGGTACGGGGAGACAGCGGGCCGCAGGTCGCCCAGCTGGTGGCCAGCCGGGTCCTGGACGTGCCGGACTTCCCGAAGCCCGGCGTCATGTTCAAGGACCTGATGCCGCTCTTCGCCGACGGTGCCGTGTTCCGCGAGGTGATCGACGGGATCGTCGCGCACCACGGGCGGGACGCGTTCGACGCGGTGGTCGGCATCGAGGCGCGGGGTTTCGTGATCGCCGCCGCCATCGCGTACGCCACCGGGGTCGGCGTGGTGCCGGTGCGCAAGGCCGGCAAGCTGCCCCGCCCGGCGTACTCGGCGTCCTACGGGCTGGAGTACGGCGAGGCGACGCTGGAGGTGCACCAGGACGCCTTCACCGCCGGCCACCGGGTCCTCGTGGTTGACGACGTGCTCGCAACCGGTGGCACGGCCGAGGCCACCCTCGACCTGGTGGAACGGGCCGGCGGAACGGTCAGCGGCTTCACCGTGCTGCTGGAGCTGGCCTTCCTCGAGGGGCGCCAGCGGCTGGCCCCGCGTCCGGTCCATGCCCTGCTGACCGTTTGATCCTGCGGCCGTCGGGCGGACCCCGCCCGGACCGTCCGGCGGAGCGGCGGGGCACCGTGCGTACGGGTAGCATTGCCCTTTGCTGACCGGGCGGGTGACCGTCCGGCGGTGGGAACACCGCCGGCCGCGGGTCGGCGCGGAACAACACCGGCCCCGTGGCCGGTTGCAACGAACGTCGGCCGGACGGTCGGCGCATCCCGGCGAGCGGTGAGGAGGCCGGTGTCCCACGATGTCGTCCCTCCGGTGGAGGGCACGGTGCACCCGACAGGCGACGCGGATGGCTCGGTGACCGAGCGGAGCGGCAACCCGCCCGCCCGGGTGACGGGCTCTGGCAGCGGCGTCGGTCCCGACGTCGGCCCGGACAGCGCGTCGCCCGGCGGCGCGATCGTGGTGCCGTTCCCGAGCGACGGCTCGGCCGAATCCTCGCCGAGCGGCGGCTTCGCCCTGTCCAACGCGCCCACCGGTCGACGGGTACGCGCCCGTTTGGCCCGGTTCAACGCGCCGTGGCAGACCTCGCAGGTCAGCGAGGTGCTCGAGCCGCTGATCGCCACGCACCGGGAGAACCACCCCAAGGCCGACGCCCGGCTGCTCCAGCGGGCCTTCGACACCGCGGCGCGCTGGCACTCCGGTCAGTACCGCAAGTCCGGTGACCCGTACATCACGCACCCGCTCGCGGTGGCGACCATCCTGGCCAACCTGGGCATGGACACCACCACCCTGGTCGCCGCGCTGCTGCACGACACGATCGAGGACACCGAGTACACCCTCGACCAGATGCGCGCGGACTTCGGCGGCGAGGTCACCCTGCTGGTCGACGGCGTCACCAAGCTCGACAAGGTCAAGCTCGGCGACGCGGCGAAGGCCGAGACGATCCGCAAGATGGTCGTGGCGATGGCCAAGGACCCTCGGGTCCTGGTGATCAAGCTCGCCGACCGGCTGCACAACATGCGTACCCTCACCTTCCTGCCCCGCCCCAAGCAGGAGCAGAAGGCGAAGGAGACGCTGGAGATCCTGGCCCCGCTGGCGCACCGCCTGGGTATGAACACGATCAAGTGGGAGCTGGAGGATCTCGCCTTCGGGACCCTCTTCCCGAAGCGGTACGAGGAGATCAACCGCCTGATCGGGGAGCACCAGCCGCAGCGCGAGGCGCTGCTGCGGCAGGTGACCCAGAAGGTGTCGACCGACCTGAAGGCCGCCAAGATCAAGGCGGAGACCACCGGGCGGCCCAAGCACCTCTACTCGATCTACCAGAAGATGATCGTGCGGGGCCGCGACTTCAACGACATCTACGACCTGGTGGGTGTGCGGATCCTGGTCGACACGGTGCGGGACTGCTACGCGGCGCTGGGGGTCATCCACGCCAACTGGCAGCCGGTGCCGGGCCGGTTCAAGGACTACATCGCGATGCCCAAGTTCAACATGTACCAGTCGTTGCACACGACGGTCATCGGGCCCACCGGCAAGCCGGTGGAGATGCAGATCCGCACGTACGCGATGCACCGCACCGCCGAGTTCGGCATCGCCGCGCACTGGAAGTACAAGGAGCACAAGGGCACCCAGATCGTCGGCCCGCCGGCGCACATCGACGAGATGACCTGGCTGCGCCAGCTGCTGGACTGGCAGCGGGAGGCAGCGGACCCGAGCGAGTTCCTCGACGCGCTGCGCTTCGACCTGTCCAGCCAGGAGGTGTACGTCTTCACCCCGAAGGGTGACGTCATCCCGCTGCCGACCGGGTCGACGCCGGTGGACTTCGCGTACGCGGTGCACACCGAGGTCGGGCACAAGTGCATCGGCGCCCGGGTCAACGGCAAGCTGGTGCCGCTGGAGTCGACGCTGTCCAACGGCGACGTGATCGAGATCTTCACCTCGAAGTCCGAGACGGCCGGCCCGACGCAGGACTGGCTCGGCTTCGTCAAGAGCCCGCGCGCCCGCACCAAGATCCGCCAGTACTTCAACAAGGAGCGGCGCGAGGAGGCGATCGAGGCCGGCAAGGACTCGATCGTTAAGGCGATGCGCAAGCAGGGCATGCCGTTGCAGCGGATGCTCACCTCGGACGCGCTGATGGCGATCGCCCGGGACCTGCACCTGGCCGACGTCGCCTCGCTCTACGCGGCGGTCGGCGACAGCCAGGTCTCCGCCCAGTCGGTCGTGCAGAAGCTGATGGCCACCTACGGCGGCGAGGAGGGCGCGGCGGAGGACATCGCCGAGACCGCCGTCGCCACCCGGCCGCCGCGCAGCCGGCAGAGCAGCAGCGACCCGGGCGTCGTGGTCCGCGGCGTCAGCGACGTCTGGATCAAGCTGGCCCGCTGCTGCACCCCAGTGCCGCCGGACGCGGTCTTCGGCTTCGTCACCCGCTCCGGCGGGGTGAGCGTGCACCGGGACGACTGCGCCAACGCCGAGGACCTGCGGGCGCAGAGCGAACGGGTGGTCGAGGTCAGCTGGAAGCTCACCTCCGCCTCCACCTTCCTCGTCGCCATCCAGGTCGAGGCGCTGGACCGGCACAAGCTGCTCGCCGACGTCACCCGGGTGCTGTCGGAGGAGCGGGTGAACATCCTCTCCGCCACCGTCACCACCACCCGGGACCGGGTGGCGGTGAGCCGGTTCAGCTTCGAGATGGCCGACCCGAAGCACCTGGGCCACCTGCTGGCCGCGGTGCGCAAGGTCGACGGCGTCTTCGACGCGTACCGGGTCACCTCAGGCGCCTGAGGCACGCACCCGAAAGCGCCCGCCGGCTCCAGCCGGCGGGCGCTTCGTCGTCGTACGGGCGGGGTCAGCCCTGGATGTCGCTCATCGCCAGCTTGTTGATGACGATCTCCTTCTTGGGGTGGCCGCCGCCGGCCTGCTGCGCGAAGGCCTTGTCGTCACCGGCCGCCGCGACCTGCTTGACCACGTCCATGCCGCCGGTGATGGTGCCCAGCACGGTGTAGTTCGGGTCGAGCTGCGAGTCGCCGTACACGATGAAGAACTGGCTGCCGGTGCTGCCCGGCTGGCCGGAGTTGGCCATCGCGATGACACCCTCCGGGTACGCCGGACGCTTGTCGGTCGGCAGGTTCTCCTCGGCCAGGTTGTAGCTCGGGCCGCCGGTGCCGTCGGTCTCCCGCCAGCCCTTGCCGGTCGCGCTCGGGTCGCCGCACTGCAGCACCTTGATGCCCTCGGTCACCAGGCGGTGGCACTTGGTGTTGTCGAAGAAGCCCTTGCTGGCCAGGTGGGTGAAGCTGCCCGCGGTGCAGGGCACGGCCGCCCGGTCGATCTTCGCGGTGATCGGCCCCAGATTGGTGTCCATCGTCATCGTCTGGGTGCCGGCGTTCTTCTGTTGCGCCTCCGGCAAACCGACGTCCTTGACCTGCTTGGTGCGCCCCTCCTTGGGGACCTCGGTGTAGCCGCACTGGACGGCCCCGGCCGGCGTGGCCGCCTGCTTCTTGTCGTCGTCGCCACCGAGCGTGCTGGCCAGCCAGACGGTGCCGGCGACCACCAGCAGCAGGACCGCACCGGCCCCGACGATCGCCTGCGTCTGCCGGCGCTTGCGGGCGCGGGCCGCGCGCTCGGCCATCTCCCGCTCGAGTCGGGCCCGCGCCGCCGCGCGCTGCCGCTCTCTCGTGGACGTCACGGTCACTCCTTACGAAACTACTCGGGCGCGGACGCTGCCGCTGCGGTGGATGGGCGGCCGGGTCAGCCGGCGCTGGGGCTGGCCGTGGGCGCGCCGGTGGTCGGCGCGCCGACCGTGAGGCTCTGGATCACCACGTCGGTCTTCGGCTTGACCTTGGCCCCGCTGCCATTGTCCACGGTCGGCAGGGCGCCGATCTTCTCCACCACGTCGAGCCCGGCGGTCACCTTGCCGATGACCGGGTAGGCCGGCTTGTCCGGGTTGAAGTCCTTGAAGAAGATGAGGAACTGGCTGCCGTTGCTGCCCGGCGGGTTCGCGATCATGGCGACCGTGCCCTTCGGGTACGCCGCGGGCTGACCAGCGGCCGGCTTGCCGGACGGGCTCGGCGCCGGGGTGGGGACGTTCTCGTCGTAGAACGAGTACGCCGGGCCGCCGATGCCGGTGCCGCTCGGGTCGCCGCAGCGCAGCGCGCCCTCGCTGGTGATCTCGTGGCACTTGGTGTTGTCGTAGAACGACCTGCCGGCCAGGTGGGCGATGCTCGCCCCGGAGCACGGCGCCGCGGCCAGGTCGAGCTCGGCGCTGATCGGGGCGCCCTGGTTGGTGGTGATGGTCATCGCCCGGGTGCCGGAGGTCGGCAGGCCGGTGGTTTCCGGGGTGCCGACGTCCTTGAGGTTGGTGTTCGCGCTGGCGTCCTGCGGGGTCCACACGCAGACGTCCTCGGCCGCCTTCTGCGCGGGCTTGGAGTCGAACGCCCCCAACGCCCAGGCCGAGCCGACCACGATCAGCGCGAGCACCACGGCGGCGCCCACGCCGGCCTGGATCTGCCGGCGGCGTTTGACCGCGGCGGCCCGCCGGGCGAGCTGCCGGTCGAGCTTGGCCCGCGCCAGTTTGCGCTGCCGGTCCCTGCTGGAAGCCACTCGTGCTGCCCTTCCTCTGCCCTGGTCGTCGCCTGCGCCCGGGCGTCGTCCGCCCGTCGGGCGGCAGTGCGCCACGCCACACGCCCGCCAGAGTGTACGGGTAGCCGCTGTGAAAGTGGTGTACGAGGTCCGGCCTGGGTTTATCGGGGTATGTCACTGTGCCGGACGGGACGGACGGGACGGCTGGGTCGCAACAACGCGCTCGCCTGGCCGACTAGGCTGCTGGGCGGAGACGACGACTCGACGGAAGGGGAGCGGACGTGCTCGTGGCCGGCTTTCCCGCGGACGCCTTCGGCACCAACTGCTACGTGGTGGCGACCGCGCCGGGGGAGCAGTGCGTGGTGGTCGACCCCGGCATCGGGGTGCTCGACCGCCTGGACGCCCTGCTCGCCGAGCACCGCCTGCACCCCGCCGCGGTGCTGCTCACCCACGGCCACCTCGACCACACCTTCTCCGTGGCGCCGGTGTGCGGGGCGCGCGGCATCCCCGCGTACGTCCACCCGGACGACCTCGAGCTGCTCGCCGACCCGGCCAAGGGGCTCTCGGCGGACCTCAACCAGCTGTTCGGCGGCCGGCTGTCCTACACCGAGCCCGACGACGTCGCCGAGCTGACCGACGGCGCGACCCTGGCCCTGGCCGGGTTGGAGATCACCGTCGACCACGCCCCCGGCCATACCGGCGGGTCGGTGCTGTTCCGGTTGCCCGGCGCCGGCTCGCCCTGGGAGGCCGAGCAGCTCTGCCTCTCCGGTGACGTGCTCTTCGCCGGCTCGATCGGCCGCACCGACCTGCCGGGCGGCAGCATGCCCCGGATGCTGTCCAGCCTGCGGGAGAAGGTTCTCCCGCTCGCCGACGACACCGTCGTCCTGCCCGGCCACGGCCCCGCGACCACCATCGGCCGAGAGCGCGCGACCAACCCGTACCTGATCGAGGTGGCGGAGACCGGGGGCGCGCGCCCGGCCGCGCCCACCCGCGGCTGGTAGCCGCACCCACGACCTGCCCGCGCCGTCCGCGTGGGACGCAAGGAGTACGCCATGAGCAAGCCCACGCCCATCTCCGGCTTCCCGGAGTGGACGCCCGCGCAGCGGATGATCGAGCAGTTCGTCCTCGACCGGATCCGCGCCACCTTCGAGCTGTATGGCTTCGCCCCGCTGGAGACCCGCTCGGTCGAGCCGCTGGACCAGCTCCTGCGCAAGGGGGAGACCTCGAAGGAGGTCTACCTGCTGCGCCGGTTGCAGGCCGACACCGACGGCCCCGCCGGCGACGACGCGCTCGGCCTGCACTTCGACCTCACCGTGCCGTTCGCCCGGTACGTGCTGGAGAACGCCGGCAAGCTGCAGTTCCCGTTCCGCCGCTATCAGATCCAGAAGGTGTGGCGGGGCGAGCGCCCGCAGGAGGGGCGCTACCGGGAGTTCCTCCAGGCCGACATCGACATCGTCGACCGGGACACCCTGCCCGCCCACTACGAGGCGGAGATGCCGCTGGTCATCGGCGACGCCCTGCGGTCGCTGCCGATTCCGCCCGTGCGGATCCAGGTGAACAACCGCAAGATCTGCGAGGGCTTCTACCGGGGCATCGGCCTGACCGACCCGGAGGCGGCACTGCGCGCGGTCGACCGGCTCGACAAGATCGGCCCCGCCAAGGTCGCCGAACTGCTGGCCGAGACCGCCGGGGCGAGCGAGGCGCAGGCCAAGGCGTGCCTGGCGTTGGCCGAGATCTCCGCCCCGGACGCCTCCTTCGCCGACGCGGTGCGCGCGCTCGGGGTGAGCGACCCGCTGCTCGACGAGGGCATCACGGAGCTGACCGCGGTGGTGGAGACCGCCGCCGCGCACTCGCCCGGCCTCTGCGTCGCCGACCTGCGGATCGCCCGTGGCCTGGACTACTACACCGGCACGGTCTACGAGACGCAGATGGTGGGCTACGAGCGGTTCGGCTCGGTCTGCTCCGGCGGCCGGTACGACAACCTGGCCAGCTCGGGCAACGTCCGCTTTCCGGGGGTCGGCATCTCCATCGGGGTGACCCGCCTGCTCGGCCTGCTCTTCGGTGCCGGCGAGCTGTCGGTCTCCCGCAGCGTGCCGACCTGTGTGCTGGTGGCGGTCAGCACCGAGGACGACCGCCCGGCCAGCAACCGCATCGCCGAGGCGTTGCGCTCCCGGGGCATCCCCACCGAGGTGTCGCCGAGCGCGGCCAAGTTCGGCAAGCAGATCCGGTACGCCGAGCGGCGTGGCATCCCGTACGTCTGGTTCCCGGGGGCCGAGGGCGACGAGGTGAAGGACATCCGCTCCGGCGAGCAGGTCGCCGCGGCGGCGGGGGAGTGGACGCCGCCCCGCGAGGACCTGAAGCCACTGGTCAATTAGCCGCATTACTCGCGCGTACGGCTGAGAGGACCTACGGTGGCGTAAGTTACGCCACCGTAGGGAGACTCGCATGACTGCCGCCCCGCTGAGCCAGACCGCCCTGCTCCTCGAACTCGAAGCCGTGGTGGAGAAGAACCTCGACCGGCACCTGTCGATGGCGAAGGAGTGGTTCCCGCACGAGTACGTCCCGTGGAGCGAGGGCCGCACCTTCGACGGCCCGCTCGGCGGCGAGGCGTGGTCGCCGGACGATTCCGGCATTCCCGAGGTGGCGCGGACCGCGCTGATCGTCAACCTGCTCACCGAGGACAACCTGCCCTCGTACCACCACGAGATCGCCACCCTCTTCGGCCGGGACGGGGCCTGGGGGACCTGGGTGCACCGGTGGACCGCCGAGGAGGGCCGGCACGGCACCGCGATCCGTGACTACCTGACGGTGACCCGGGCGGTGGACCCGGTGGCGCTGGAGCGGGCCCGGATGATCCACATGTCCGAGGGCTACGTCAACGTGCACAACGACGAGGTGCTGCACTCGCTGGCGTACGTGTCGTTCCAGGAACTGGCAACCCGGATCTCGCACCGCAACACCGGCAAGGCGACCGGCGACCCGGCCTGCGAGGCGCTGCTGGCCCGGGTGGCCGCCGACGAGAACCTGCACATGGTCTTCTACCGCAACCTGCTCGCGGCGGCCTTCGAGCTGGCACCGAGCCAGGCCATGCGGGCCGTCGCCGACGTGCTGGCCGACTTCCAGATGCCCGGCGTCGGCATCGACGGCTTCGCCCGTAAGTCGGTGGCGATCGCCCTGGCCGGCATCTACGACCTGCGCCAGCACCGCGACGAGGTGGTCGTCCCCGTGCTGCGCCAGTGGGACGTGTTCAACGTGACCGGCCTGAACGCCGACGGCGAGACGGCCCGGGAGGCGATCGCCGCCCACCTCGACACCCTGGAGGCCGCCGCCTCCCGCTTCGAGGAAAAGCGCGCCGCCCGCGCCGCCCGCCTCTCCGCCACCCGCTGACCCCACCCACGCGCTACGGCACGCGGGACGGCCGCTCTCTCTTGGAAGGAGTGGCCATTCCGCGTGCCATGGCCACTCTTTCCCGGCACGTGCGCGGGACTCGGGCACTTGTGCGGTGAGTGCCGGCGGGGTCGGAGTGCGTAGGGCGGGGCGGGCGCGCTGTCAGGCGGGGGTGTCGAGGGCGAAGAGGAGGCAGCTGGAGGTGGCGTGGGCGATGAGGCGGCCCTGGGCGTCGGTCAGCTTCGCCTCGGCCAGCGCCGTACGGCGACCGCGCTGCAGGACGGTGCCCTCGCAGCGCAGGGTGCCGCTGGCCACCGTCACCGGGCGGAGGAACTTCACGTTCAGATCCAGCGAGGTGTAGCCGACGCCGGCGGGCAGCGTGGTGTGCACCGCGCAGGCGGCGGCGGTGTCGAGCAGGGTGGAGATGACCCCGCCGTGGACGGTGCCGAGCGGGTTGTAGTGGAACTCCTGGGGCACCAGCTCGACGGCGACCCGGCCCTCGTCGGCCTCCATCCGGGCCATGTCGATCAGGTGCATGATCGGCGGCGCGGCCAGCTCGCCGGCGATCATTGCGCGGAGCAGCTCCAGGCCGCCGCGCCGGCCGACGTGGGCCGCGCCGGCGGCCGGGTCCGACCAGGAGAAGGTACGGCTGCGCGTCGCGTCCTGCGTCTGAGTCATGGACTCAGCCTGGCAGCGCGTTGCTGAGTCTGTCAATCAGACCTAGCCTGGTCCGCATGAGACCCGCGGCACTGGACTGGTCGGTCGAGAACTGCACCATCGCCCGGGCGATGGAGGTCCTCGGCGAGCGGTGGACCCTGGTCGTGCTCCGCGAGGTCTTCAACGGCATCCGCCGCTTCGACGACATGCGGGTACGCACCGGCATCCCCCGGCAGGTGCTCACCAACCGGCTCGCCACCCTGGTCGAGCAGGGGGTGCTGCGCCGGGAGCCGTACCGGGAGCCGGGCAGCCGGGTGCGCCACGAGTACCGGCTCACGGAGAAGGGCCTCGACCTCTGGCCGGTGCTGGTGGCCGTGCTCGGCTGGGGCGACCGCTACCTCGCCGACCCCGAGGGCTCGCCGCTGCGGGTGACCCACCGGGACTGCCGCGCCGAGGTCCACGTCGAGCTGCGCTGCGCCGCGGGGCACGAGGTGGCGGACCCGCGGGACGTGGTGCCCCGACCCGGCCCCGGGGCGCGCCGCCGGGTCGACTGACCGGCGGCGTCCGCTTCCGGTACGCCGGAACGGGCGCGGGCCGGCGCGCGGACGGCGGACCGCCCGCGCGCCGTGGGGGTGGCTACCAGCCGAAGCCGTTGGCGTACGAGATGCTGGCCAGCACCGCCTGGCCGCTGGTGTTGGGGTGGAAGTAGTCCCAGCCGGAGACCTGGCTGAGCACGAACGGGTAGCTGAACACCGCGTTGTCGTCGAAGTCGCAGTTCGCCCCGTACGCGGCGCAGGCCTGGGCGAGCTGGGTGTTGTAGTCGATCACCCGCTGCCGGACCCGGGCCCGCCGGTCGACGTCGGCCTGGGCGGTGGACGTGGGGTTGGCCAGCATCGACTGGCAGATGCCGAAGCTCGACCAGGCGCTCAGCGCGCTGAAGTTGCTCCGGCCGATGTACCAGAGGCGGTAGATGTCCGGCACGCTGAGCACCGCGACCCGGGCGTTGGGCAGGCCGGCCCGGAGGCGGTTGAGCGCACTGTCGATGTTGGCCCGGTACGTGCTGACCGGGGTCATGGTGGCTTCCGAGCTGGTGCAGGCGTCGTTGGCACCGATCATCACGGTCACGTACTCGACACCCTGGCTGACCGCGGTGCCGGCCTGGCCGTACATGTCGGCGGACTTGGCGCCGCTGCGGGCGTCGTTGTGGTTGCGGCCCTGGATGTTCGGGTTGACCGCGCGGATCCGCAGGTAGTGGCTGTTCACCGTGGAGTAGTCGCCGGTGCTGAACGAGCGCGAGGTGCAGTCGACGTACCAGCCGCAGGCATTGAAGCCGCGGGTGATGGAGTCGCCCATGCTGGCCATCGAGTTGGGCGGTGGGGTGGTGGCGGCGCTGGCCGGGTCGGCGGCGAGCAGGACGAGGGCGGTGAGGCTGGCGAGGGTGGCCAGCACGCGTCGGGAGATGGTCATCGTGGCCTCCGGTGCACGGGTGCCGGTATTGCGACAGTGACCGGGATCGTATAGATGACAATCTGTGTCCACAATGTTGCGGAGCCGTTACCTGTGGCCGGCGGGTGAATTCGGGCAAACCGAGGTCTTGTCTATGATCTTAAATATGTGAATACTTCAACCGAGCCCGGCCGGTTCCCCCAGCTAGGCCGGGTTGGTCCAGGGCCCTCGCCACGAGTTGGGCCCCCCACCCCCATCCGGGAGGCTGTTCATGCGACCCACGAGGTCATCGCTCCGCCGCGCCGTCACCGTCGCCGTCGCCGGAACCCTGGTAGCCGGCTCGCTGCTCGGCGCGCCCGCCCAGGCGGCACCCTCCTCGTCCGCTTCCCCCGACGCCGCGGCCAACCTGGCCGCCCAGCTCGGCGACCGCGCCGCCGGCACGTACGCCGACGCCAGCGGCAAGATGGTCGTCGCCGTCACCGACGCCGCCGCCGCCCGCACCGTCCGCGCCGCCGGCGCCACCCCCAAGCTCGTCACCCGCGGCGCCGCCACGCTGCAGGCCGCCACCGCCGAGCTGGAGCGGTCCGCCAAGATCCCGGGCACCGCCTGGTGGACCGACCCGGCCACCAACCAGGTGGTGGTCTCGGTCGACCGCACGGTGACCGGCGCCAAGTTGGACAGGGTCGAGGCCGCCGCCGCCCGCACCGGTGGTGCCGTCCGGATCGAGGCCGAGGCCGGCGTGCTGAGCACCCGGATCAACGGCGGCCAGGCGATCTACGCCGGCGGCGGCGGGCGTTGCTCGCTCGGCTTCAACGTGCGCAACAGCGCCGGCACGTACTACTTCCTGACCGCCGGGCACTGCACCAACATCTCGTCGAGCTGGTACACCAACTCCAGCCAGACCACCTACATCGGTCCGCGTGCGGGCACCAGCTTCCCGGGCAACGACTACGGCATCGTCCGGTACAGCAACACCAGCCTGACGCACCCCGGCAGCGTCTACCTCTACAACGGCAGCTCGCAGGACATCACCGGCGCCGGCAACGCGTTCGTCGGCCAGTCGGTCCGGCGCAGCGGCAGCACCACCGGTGTGCGCAGCGGCTCCGTACAGGCGCTCAACGCCACCGTCAACTACGCCGAGGGCTCGGTCTACGGCCTGATCCGCACCAGCGTGTGCGCCGAGCCGGGCGACAGCGGCGGCTCCCTCTTCGCCGGCAGCACCGCGCTGGGCCTCACCTCCGGCGGCAGCGGCAACTGCACCACCGGCGGCACCACGTACTTCCAGCCGGTCACGGAGGCGCTGAGCGTCTACGGCGTCAGCGTCTACTGAGCCACCCCATGCGGGCGGGCCGCCGGGCGACCGGCGGCCCGTTCCGTGCCGCTTCCCCGCGATCAGCGGACCGGGCGGCCCGGCCCGGGGTGCCTTCCGCCCGGTGGGCGCCCCCGTGACGGCCGGTCCCGACGGCGGACCGGGGCGGTGCGCTGGGGCTGTTCTGGGCCGGGGAGCGGGCGCACGGCATCGTCGAGGTCTACCAGGTGCCCTCCTGGGAGGAGCACCTGCGCCAGCACGGCGGCCGGCTCACGGGAGCCGACCAGGCCGCCGAGGAGCGGGCCCGCGAGCCGGTCGACGCTGCTCCGCAGGTGCGGCAACTGCTGCCCGCCGACGCGGACTGACGGGCGGGCCGGGGCCGGCGGACCGCGCGAGCTGCGCCCGCCGGGCGGAGAGCACCGCCAGTAGCGGCCAGAGCGCGACCGCCACCGCCGTCACCCGCTCGGCCAGCCCGGTCCGGGACCCTCCGGTGACCTCGTACGCGAACCAGCCGAACAGACTCAGCAGCAACGCGGTGACGCTGAGCGCCACCGGTCGGCGGAACGCCCAGGGCGGCTCCGGCCGGGCAGGGTGCCCGGCGTCCGGGCCACGCGGCAGCCACAGCGCCGAACAGGCCGGCCAGAGCGTCAGGGCGAGCACGGCCACCGTCGCCACGGTGCCGTGGCCGAGGGAGCCGCCGACCTTCGGCCGCGGGAAGGCGACCAGCGCGATGGTGGCCACTCCGCCGACGGCCAGCAGGAAGCGGCTGGGCAACCCGGCCGCGTGCAGCACGGCGGCGGTCGCCAGGTAGCAGCAGCCGAGCAGCACCAGACAGCCGACCATGATCCAGGCGTCGGTGGCGCCCTGACCGGCCAGCTCGCTGATGGTGTCCCGGATCGGGTCGTACCCGGTGGCCTGCCGGGCGCCCGCGACCGTCGCGCCGGCCACCAGCAGCACCGGTGCCGCCGCCGCCATGACCACGGCCCAGGTCGGTACGGCACGCATCGGGTCACGGTAACCGGCCGGGCGGTCCGTCCGTCGTGGTTCGCCCGTCGGCCCGGCGACGAATCGCACCCGCGTGCCGGGTGCCCGGAGAAAGGGCGGCCGCCCCTGACAGAATGACCGGTGAGGACTGTTCCACGATGAGGAGTTGCCAGCCGTGATCCGTACCCACAATGCCGGAAGCC
Source organism: Micromonospora coerulea (assembly GCF_016598485.1). Classification (GTDB taxonomy): domain Bacteria; phylum Actinomycetota; class Actinomycetes; order Mycobacteriales; family Micromonosporaceae; genus Micromonospora; species Micromonospora coerulea. The sequence goes on from NZ_JAEMUW010000007.1 coordinate 168,153, forward strand.
TGCGCGCCGCGGACGCCGGCTCGACGGTGACGCTCGCCGGTTGGGTGGCCCGCCGACGCGACCACGGCGGGGTCATCTTCGTCGACCTGCGTGACGGCTCCGGCGTGGTCCAGGTGGTCTTCCGCGAGGAGGACGCGCACGCGCTGCGCAACGAGTTCTGCGTGAAGGTCACCGGCGAGGTGACCCGCCGGCCCGCCGGCAACGAGAACCCGGAGCTGCCCACCGGCGAGGTCGAGGTGACCGCCAGCGAGCTGGAGGTGCTCTCCGAGGCCGCCCCGCTGCCGCTGCCGGTGGACGACCAGATCGAGGCCGGCGACGACATCCGGCTCCGGTACCGCTACCTCGACCTGCGCCGCGGTGGCCCGGCGAAGGCGATGCGGCTGCGCTCGCGGGCCAACCAGCTCGCCCGCACCGTGCTGCACGAGCGGGACTTCCTGGAGATCGAGACGCCGACGCTGACCCGGTCCACCCCGGAGGGCGCCCGCGACTTCCTGGTCCCGGTCCGCCTCCAGCCGGGCAGCTGGTACGCGCTGCCGCAGTCACCGCAGCTGTTCAAGCAGCTGCTCATGGTTGGCGGCATGGAGCGGTACTACCAGATCGCCCGCTGCTACCGCGACGAGGACTTCCGCGCCGACCGGCAGCCGGAGTTCACCCAGCTCGACATCGAGATGTCCTTCGTCACCGAGGACGACGTGATCGACCTCGGCGAGGCGATCGTGTCGGCGCTGTGGAAGGACCTGGCCGGGCACGAGATCTCCCGGCCGATCCCGCGGATCACCTGGCACGACGCCATGGCCCGGTACGGCTCCGACAAGCCGGACCTGCGCTACGGAGTCGAGCTGACCGAGCTGACCGACTACCTCCGTGGCACCGAGTTCCGGGTCTTCGCCGGGGCGATCGACGCCGGCGGGTACGTCGGCGCGGTCGTCATGCCGGGCGGTGCCAGCCAGAGCCGCAAGGAGCTGGACGGCTGGCAGGACTGGGCCAAGGCGCGCGGCGCGCGCGGCCTGGCGTACGTGGTGCTCGACGCGGAGACCGGCGAGGCGCGCGGCCCGGTGGCGAAGAACCTCTCCGCCGCGCACCTGGGCGGGCTGGCCGACGCGGTCGGCGCCAAGCCGGGCGACGCGGTCTTCTTCGCCGCCAGCGTCAACACGCGGGAGGCGCAGGAGCTGCTGGGCGCGGCCCGGATCGAGATCGCCAAGCGGGCCGGCCTGATCGACGAGAGCGCCTGGGCGTTCTGCTGGGTGGTCGACGCGCCCATGTTCGAGAAGACCGACGAGGGCGGCTGGACGGCCGTGCACCATCCGTTCACCTCGCCGAACGCCGAGTGGGTCGACAGCTTCGAGGAGGCCCCCGACCGGGCCCTGGCGTACGCGTACGACATCGTCTGCAACGGCAACGAGATCGGCGGCGGCTCCATCCGTATCCACCGCGGCGACGTGCAGCAGCGGGTCTTCGACCTGCTCGGCATCACCCCTGAGGAGGCGCAGGACAAGTTCGGCTTCCTGCTGGAGGCGTTCAAGTACGGGGCCCCGCCGCACGGCGGCATCGCGTTCGGCTGGGACCGGGTCTGCATGCTGCTCGCCGGCGCGGACTCGATCCGCGAGGTGATCGCCTTCCCGAAGACCCGCGGTGGCTTCGACCCGCTGACCGGCGCGCCGACGCCGATCACCGCGCAGCAGCGCACCGAGGCGGGCATCGACGCCAAGCCGAAGGCGCCGACCGGAGTGCACGCCGGCACCGCCGGCCCGGTGGCTCCGGTCGCCGACCCCACCTGAGCCGTCCCCACCTGAGCCGTCCCCACCTGATCGAGCGGTCCGCGGCATGATGTCGCGGACCGCTCAACCTTCTCAGGAACGGGGACCGGGATGACACTGCTCGTGGTGGGGGCCAGCGGCTTCCTCGGCACGGAACTCTGCCGCCAGGCGGTCGCCGCGGGGGAGCGGGTGGTCGGGACGTACCACTCGGCCGCCGTCGCGGTGCCGGGCGTCGAGGCGCGCCGTCTCGACGTCACCGACCGGTCCGCCGTGCGCGCGCTGGTCACGGCCGTACGCCCCGACGCCGTCGTCGCCACCCCCTACCGGTACGCCGACTGGGTGGTCACCGCCGACGGGGCGGCCCATATCGCGGTCGCCGCCGCCGAGGTGGGCGCCCGGCTGGTGCACCTGTCCAGCGACGCGCTGCACGCCGGCCGTGGCACGCCCTACCTGGACGATGAGCCGCCCAGCCCGGTCTTCCTGTACGGGGCGGCGAAGGCGGCGGCGGAGACCGCGGTGCGGGCGATCGACCCGGCGGCGGTGCTGGTGCGGACCTCGCTGATCGTGGGGGAGGGGAGCAAGCAGATCCAACTCTGCCGCGACGCGCTCGCCGGCCGGGCCACCCTGTTCACCGACGAGCTCCGTTGCCCGGTCGATGTGGTCGACGTGGCCGCCGCCGTCCTCGAACTGGTGCCCTCCGATTACGCCGGCCCGCTCAACGTGGCCGGCCCGGACGCGGTCAGTCGCGCCGAGCTGGGTCTGCTGGTGGCTCGCCGAGAGGGGATCGACCCGGCCGGGATGAAGACCACCACGAGCGCGGCCTCCGGCCTGCTCCGCCCCACCGAGGTACGCCTCGACTCCGCCCGCGCCGCCGGCCTGCTGCGGACCCGGCTGCGCGGCGTCCGCGAACTGCTCGCCCCCTGAGGGCGGGGCACGCGCGGCCGATCCCCGCCGACGATCTGCGCACACCTTTTATGCAGAACTATTGTGCAGAAAAGGTGTGCACAAGTATTGTGCATCCATGGAAAGTGAGGAGAAGCCGGGGCGCCCGGCGCCGCGCGAGGTCCGGTTGGACCACCGGCAGGTGCGGGTGCTGGCGCACCCCATGCGGATGCGGCTGCTCGGCGCGCTGCGGGTGAACGGCCCCGCCACCGCCACCGCCCTGGCCGCCCTGCTCGACACCAACACCGGCGCGACCAGCTACCACCTGCGCCAGCTCGCCGAGGCCGGGCTGGTCACCGAGGACCCGGATCGCGGCACCGGGCGGCAGCGCTGGTGGCGTGCCGCGCACGACGTCACCAACTGGGAACCCACCGACTTCGACGACGACCCGGACGCCCGCGCCGCGATCGAGTGGATCGAGGGCGACCAGGTGCGCCTCTTCGTCGAGCACGCCGAGCGGTGGCTCGCCGTCCGGCACCGCTGGTCACCCGCCTGGCGCGACGCGTTCGGCATGGGCGACATCTTCATCAGCCTTCCGCCGGCCCGGCTCGAGGCGCTCAAGGCGGAGGTGTGGGAGATCCTCGACCGGTACAACCGGGAAGCCGACTCGGCCGAGCCCGGCGCCGAGCAGGTGCAGGTCTTCCTCGCCGCGTACCCGCTGCTGTTCGGGAGGAAGCAATGACCAACCTGTCCGTACGCCAGGTCCGCTTCCGCTACCTCACCCTCTACGGGCTGCGCTGGCTGCCCACCGGCCTGATGATCCCCGTGATGATCCTGCTGATGCAGGAACGCGGCCTGTCGCTCACCCAGATCGGCCTGGTCGGCACCGCCCAGGGTCTGATCGTGCTCGCGCTGGAACTGCCGACCGGTGGGCTCGCCGACGCACTCGGCCGCAAGCCGGTGCTCGTGGCCGCCTGGGTGGTCTGCCTGGCATCGCTGACCATCTTCGCGGTGGCCGACTCGTTCTGGCTCTTCTTCCTGTCCTGGGCGCTGCAGGGCTTCTACCGCGCGCTGGACAGCGGCCCACTGGAGTCCTGGTACGTCGACGCCACCCTCGCCGCCGACCCGAACGCCGAGTACGAGCCCGGCCTCGGCTACGCCGGCACCGTCATCGGCGTCGCCATCGGCGCCGGTGCGCTGCTCAGCGGCGGCCTGGTCGCGCTGGGTCCGGTCGGCCCGATCAGCGCGCTGACCCTGCCCGTGCTGGTGGCCATCGCCCTCCAGACGATCGCCCTGGTCGTCCTGCTGCGTCTGCTGGTCGAGACCCGGTCGGCCAGGGGCGCCGGCGCGCTGCGGGCCTCGATGGTCGAGGCGCCCCGGATGGTCGGGCAGGCGGTCGGACTGCTGCGCCGCTCCCGGGTGCTGCTCGCCCTGGTCTGCGTCGAGCTGTTCTGGGGCTTCGGGATGGTGACCTTCGAGTCGCTGCTGCCGGTCCGCCTCGCCGAGGTGGTCGGGGACGCCGACCGGGCGGCGGCGCTGCTCGGCCCGGCCAGCTCGGTGGCCTGGCTCGCCAACGCGGCGGGTGCCGCGCTGACCCCGCTGCTGCTGCGCTGGCTCGGCGCCGCGCCCGCCGCCGCGTTGCTGCGGATCCTGCAGGGCGTGACGGTGGTCGGGATGGGTGTCTTCGCCGGCCCGGTCGGGGTGCTCATCGCCTACCTGGCCTGCTACACCGTGCACGGCGCGTCGAACCCGCTGCACATGGGGCTGCTGCACCGCCAGGTCGACGGGCCGTACCGGACCAGCGTGCTCTCGCTGAACTCGATGATGGCCCAGCCGGCCGGGGCCCTCGGCATGGTCGTCCTGACCACGCTGGCGGACCGCAGCAGCGTCAGCACCGCCATGTTCGTCGGCGCGGTGGTGCTCGCCCTGGCCGCCCCGCTCTACCTGCCGGCCTGGCGCGCCGGACGGGCCGCGACCGCCGACGGGAGCGGGACCCCGCCGGTCGGCCCGGGCGCGCCGGTCGCCGAGCCCGAGCTCGCCCCGGGGCTGGCCGATGCGGCGGCACCGGCCACCGGAGCCGTCTCGCCCGAGGCCGTTCCGACCGCCGACGTGACCGCCACCCGGAGCCGCTGACCCGATGCCGCCACGACCCGGCCCCGCCGGTCTCCGCCCGGTGGGTCGGGTCGCCGGGGATGCGGTCAGCCGAGGTGGACCGAGCTGCGGTGCTCGGTGCCGGTGTAGCCGAGCCGGCGGTAGAGCCGGATCGCCGCGAGGTTGTCGGTGTAGACGCCGAGCGCGACGTGGTCGTACCGGGCGAAGAGGGCGCGGGTCATCCCGGCGGTCAGCGCCGCCCCGAGACCCCGCCCCCGCCGGTCGGTCGCCACCGTAAGGCCGGCCAGGAAGCCGATGTCGCCACGGCTGCGGTCCGCCCCGCAGGCGACCAGGCGGTCGCCGTCGCGGATGCCGTACCAGTCGACGATGCGCGGGTCATCGGGCCGGGAGGTGGTGGTCGGGAACGACTCCTCGATCAGCTCAGCCAGGGCCGGGTGGTCGGCCTCGGTGAGGCGTACCACCCGCTCCTCCTCCGGCCGGGGCGGCGGGGGCGTGGTGGTCCAGAGGAAGTCCCACTCGTCGAGCCGGGCGATGGTCAGCCGCCCGGCCAGCTCCTCTGCCGTGGTGCGGGGCAGGTGCAGCCACTGGCCCGGCCGCAGCACCCCGTCCGCCACGAGACCGGCGAAGACGTCCACCGCCGGAGCGGTCGGCCCCAGTGCCCCACCCGCCGGGCCCTGCTCCGGGGGGAGGAGCCACCCCACCGCCCCGTCCCGGCGCCAGCCCCGCGGCTGGTGGTCCCGCCAGAGCGCGTGCCGGGCGTACGGGTGGTGTCCGGTGGCGGCCAGGAGTGCGTCCCGTCCCACCAGGACCTGGTCGGCAGTGATCATGCGGCCAGCCTAGAACGCCGACCGGGGCGTCGACGGAGCCCGGGGGTGGACCGGTCCACGGTGGAGATTGGCGAAGAGACCGATTGGGTACATCACGTGCCGACCTACTGGGACCCCCACCGGAGGAACGACATGCTCGCCATTCTCGCGGCCATCGTGTTCGGCTTCGCGCTGCTGCTCGATTTCCTGAACAGCAACCTCGGCGCCCCCGACCTGTTCAACAACTGGACCCTGGCCCTCATCGGTTTCCTGCTGCTCTCGCTCTACCTGGCCGGGGTCGGCTCCGGCACGCGCGGCGCTGGCGGCGGCCGCTGGTACCGGGGTCGCCGCCCCGGTCGCGGCTGACCGGATCCGATCACCACTGGCCGGGCCGGCGGCGCGATTCCAGCGCCGTCAGCCCGGCCCGGTACTGTCTTCGTGATGGAATCCGACGCCCTTTTCACCCTCGGCGAACCCGCCGGGGCGCCCAGCGCCCCCGTGGGTTCCGGTGGCGTCGACGGGTTCACCGCCGCCGGCGCGGATTCCCCGCTGCCGGTTCGGATGCGGCCGGCCAGCATCGATGAGCTGGTCGGCCAGGATCATCTGCTCGCACCGGGCGCGCCACTGCGGCAACTGGTCGGCGGCGCGGCGCCCATGTCGGTGATCCTGTGGGGGCCGCCGGGCAGCGGCAAGACCACCATCGCCCACCTCGTCGCCCGGGCCACCGACCGCCGCTTCGTCGCGATGTCCGCGCTCTCCGCCGGGGTCAAGGACGTCCGGGCCGTGATCGAGGCCGCCCGGCGGCAGCGCCGCGCGGGTGGCCCGCAGACCGTGCTCTTCATCGACGAGGTGCACCGGTTCAGCAAGACCCAGCAGGACTCGCTGCTCGCCGCGGTGGAGGACCGCACGGTCACCCTGCTCGCGGCGACCACGGAAAACCCGTACTTCTCGGTCATCTCGCCGCTGCTGTCGCGGTGCGTGCTGCTCACCCTCCAGCCGCTGGACGATGACGCCGTCCGTGGCCTGCTGCGCCGCGCGGTCGCCGACGAGCGGGGCCTGGGCGGCGCGCTCACCCTGGCCACCGACGCCGAGGACCATCTCGTCCGGCTGGCCGGCGGCGACGTCCGCAAGGCGCTGACCGCGCTGGAGGCGGCGGCCGCCACCGCCACGGCGCTCGGCACCGGCCGGATCGACCTGGCCACCGCCGAGCAGGCGGTCGACGTGGCCGCCGTCCGGTACGACCGCGACGGTGACGCCCACTACGACGTGACCAGCGCGTTCATCAAGAGCATGCGCGGCTCGGACGTGGACGCCGCGCTGCACTGGCTGGCCCGGATGCTGGTCGCCGGCGAGGACGCCCGGTTCATCGCCCGCCGCCTGGTGATCTTCGCCAGTGAGGACGTCGGGATGGCCGATCCGACCGCGCTGAGCGTCGCCACCGCGGCCGCCCACGCGGTGGAGTACGTCGGCCTGCCGGAGGCGCAGCTCAACCTCGCGCAGGCGGTGATCCACCTGGCCACCGCCCCCAAGTCGAACTCGGCCACCACCGCCATCGGCGCGGCCATCGCCGACGTGCGGGCCGGTCGCGGCGGCGGGGTCCCGCGGGCGTTGCGCGACGCGCACTACTCGGGCGCACGCGGCCTCGGGCACGGCGCCGGCTACCGCTACCCGCACGACGACCAGCGCGGAGTGGTCACCCAGCAGTACGCTCCGGACGATCTCGTCGGGACCGACTACTACCGGCCCAGCGGGCACGGCGCCGAACGGTCGGTGGCCACCCGGCTGCCGTTGCTGCGCCGGATCGTCCGCGGGCTGCCCGCACCGCTGGCCCGGGCCGAGCAGGCCGCGCCCGCCGCCACCGGGAACGACCCCCAGCGAGCGGGCGCGGAGCAGGTCGACGGGGCGGATGAGGGCGGCAGCGACGCCGTCGAGGAGGGTCAGCAGTGATGGCGCGTGGTCCGGAGCGGCCGGAGGACGGCCCCGACGAGCGGCGGGACCCCCGTGCCAAGGGCCGCCGGTGGGGGCGGGGCAGGGCCGACGCCGAGCCCGAGGACGCGGCCGGCGGCGAGGAGTTCGGCTGGATCGACGACCTGCGGACGGCCAAGCAGCAGCGCACGGAGCTCGGACCGGAGGGCGGCGCCCCCGGGCAGCCACCGGCGGGCGCGGTCCCACCGCGCGGTCCGGTGCCACCCACCGGCCCGGGCCCGCGATCGGCGCCCCCGTCGCCGGAGGCGCCCCGGGGTGCCCGGCCGGATGCCGTTCCCTCGCCGGGCGCGGGCCGGCCCGGCGTCGACGGCCCGCCGGTACGGCGCAACCCGACCGCGGCCGGCGCGGCCGCACCCCCGGTCCGTCGGGGCGTCCCGGATCCCGCCGCCGGTCGGCCCCGCCCGGTCGACGGCCCGTGGCCCGGTTCGCCCGAGCCGGCCCCGCCGCTCCGTCGGCCGACGGAGCCGTCCCGGCCCCCGCGCCGCGACGGGGACGCCTCCACCGGCGCCGTCCCACCGACCCCCGGCGCCTCGCACGGTCCGGCCGGCGCCCCGGCCGGTCGGGTGAACCCGGCTCCGGCCGCCGGCGGTCCGGGCCGGGGCGGGCAGCCGTCCGTGCCGGGTTGGCCGGCACCCGGGCCGGGTGTGCCCCCGGACAGCTCCCGAGCCACCCCGCCGCCCGGCGCCGCCGGCCGGCGCGGCCCGGCGGGCCCTGGCGCCCCGACGTCCGCCCCGCCCACCGCTGGCGGCGGTCGCCGCGCGGTCCCCGACGGTGCCGAGCCCCCGGTGCGTCCGGCCGCTGGCGGCGGTCGCCGCGCGGTCCCCGAAGGCGCCGACCCCGCGGTCCGTCCGGTCTCCGGTGCCGGCCGGCGGGGGATGCCCGAGGGCCCGGAGTCGGCGGTGCGTCCGGTCTCCGGTGCCGGTCGTCGTGCGGCGCCCGACGGCGCCGATCCCGGCCTCCGCCCGGTCTCCGGCGCGGGTCGTCGCGCCGCCGAGCCCGGCCGTCGGGGTGCCCCGGCCGCCGGGCCGGCGAATCCCGCCGGCGCGCCCTATCCGACCGTCGACCCGGCCACCGGCGCCGGCACCGGCGAGCCCGAGGGCCGTCGCCGTCGTGGCCCGGCCCAGCCGGGTCCCGTGGATGCCGCCGGCGGTCCGGCGACGGACGCCCCGGCCGGCCCCGGGGTGCCCCGCTCGGGTGGCCGGCGCCGCGCCGGTGAACCCGATCAGCCGATCGTGCCGCGCAGCGGCAACGCCCCGTCGCTGCCGGGGGACGTGCCGTCACCCCGGGTCGCCCGCTCCGCGCCGGGCACCGACCCGGGCCGACCGACCGACCGGCGGCGGCCCCGCCCCGAGTCGGACGGTCCGGCCGCGTCTGGTCGTCGCGCGGCCCCCGAGCTGCCGCTTCCCGGTGGCCGCCCGGCCGAACCGGAGGCCACCGGTCCGCTCGCCGGCCCCCGCGGCCCCATCGACGCCCCGGGTGGCCGTCGGGCCGCCCCCGACGGCGGTGCCGTGCCGGGCGGCCGTCGTACCGGTCCGGGCGGTCCGGATCCGGCGGCGGGTCGTCGGGCCACCCCCGAGGCCGTCGAGCCGCCCACCGGTCGGCGCGGTGGTGCACCCGCCCCCGGTGGTCGACGCGCCGCGGCGGAGGACCCGCCGTCGTCGACCGGACGCCGCGGGGCGTCGGACGGCGCGGCCGCCCCGGCCGGGCGTCATGCCCCGGTCGACGGGCCGGCCACCCCCGATCCCCGCCATGCGGAGCGGGACGGCGGCGACGGCCCGCGTGGCGACCGCCCCGAGCGGCCCGCGGACTGGCTGCGCCAGGCCGGCCGCGGTCACCACAGCGACCCGGCGATGCCGGAGGTCGACCGGGCGACCCCGACCGGGTCCGCCACCGAGGAGCCGACCGGCGGCCGGCGGGTCGCCCGCGCCGACCGCGCCGCGACCGGCCGGGCCGGTGCCGCCGCCGTTCCGCCGGCGCCGAACACCCCGGCCGATCAGCCCACCGGCGCCCGCGGGACGGTCCGCCCCGGCGGTGCCCCCGCCCCGACCGGCCGGCCCACGGCTCCGTCCGCCAGCGCGGACGCCGGCCGTCCCGGCCCCTCCGGCCGGGCCGTCCCGCCTGCGACCGCCGGCAATGCCCGGCCGGCCGGACCGGCGCGGGGCGCGGCCCGACCCGGCACCGCCCCCGACGGTTCCGTCCCGCCGACGTCCCCGGCCGACCGGCCCGGGTCGCCCTTCGGTGGCGTCGAGCCCGGTCCGCACCCGTCGGGCGGACAGCCGGCGGTCGCCCGGGCGACCGCTCCGGCGGCCCGGCCCACCGGACCGGACGAGTCGCCGGCCGGCCGTCCGCTCCCCTCTGGACGCGCCGAGTCGCGGGGCGCGGCGGCGGTACCCCCGCCGGGTCACCCCGAGTCGCGGGGCGCGGCGGCCGTACCTCCGCCGGGTCGCCCGGACTCGCGGGGTGCGGCGACCGTACCGCCGCCGGGACGGCCCGGGGACGCGCCCGTGGTGGCGCGGGCCGCCGCGGTCGTACCCATGGGGGAGCCCGGCGGAGCGCGGCCGGACCCGGCGGGGCCGGCGCTGCGGCCGGCCGGTTCGGAGCCGGCGGACGCCGACGGGGGCACCGCCGCCGGTGGCCTGCGCGGCGCCCGGTCCGAGCTGCGTCGGCAGATGCGCGAGCGGCGCCGGCTGCGGATGGGGGTGCTCGCCCTGGTCAGCCTGGTGCTGCTCGGTGCGGTGCCGCTCTTCTTCGGCCTCCGCACGCTCAGCCGGGACCCGGTCTTCGACTCCCTCGACGCGCTCGACGTGCCGAGCTGGGCGACGGTGAAGACCGTCGACAACGTGAGCGGCAGTCGGTGGTGCCTGCAGGACTGCCGGCTCCGGGAGCGGACGGTGGAGTCGCAGCGCCCGCCGAAGGAGACCGTCCAGGTCTACCAGCAGGCGCTGGTCCAGGACGGCTGGCGGCGCTGGAAGGTCGGCCGCTGCCCGGAGCAGCCGGCGAAGGGCAGCTACACCTGCTGGCGGCGCGACGAGCTCACCCTCGACCTCTGGGTACGCGATCCCACCTGCGCCCTGCCGCCGGTCGACGGGCGACCCGCGCCGTCTGGCGCGCCCTCGCCCGCAGCGGAGAAGTGCGCCGGCTCGTTGGTGTCGGTGAAGGTGCGCAACGCGATCGACGACGAGCGGACCCGACCACAGCCGAGCACTGACCCGTCACTCACCGGTGAGGATCCGTTCCCCAGGCTCACCGACGATCCACTGGGCGAGCTGACACCGTCCTGAGCCGCTTTCCATCACGGACGGTAGGGTCTGGGGCTGGCGGGCCCGCCCGTGCCCGTCGACCGGTGGTGGGTCGGCGCGGTGGCGGAGTGGGTAGGACGGTCGCGCGTTCCGGGACGTCGGGTCCCGGCACGCCTGCTTGAGGAGGACATGCGCGTGGATGGTGGACAGATCGCTGCGCTGATCGCGGCCGGCGCGTTCCTGATGCTGGTACTCGTGCTGGCGGTGCCGATCCTGCGGCTGCGGCACACCGTGGACGCGACGACCCGCATGATCAACGACCTGAACGAGCGCACGACGCCGCTGCTCGGTGACGTCAACACCACCGTGAAGAACGTCAACGTCGCCCTGGAGCAGGTGCAGACCTCGCTGGACGGGGTCAACCTCCAGCTCGCCAAGGTGGACACCATGACCACCCACGCGCAGAACGTCACCGCCAACGTGGCGAACCTGGCCACCGTGGTCTCCGCCGCCGCGGCGAACCCTCTGGTGAAGGTGGCCGCGTTCGGCTACGGAGTGCGCCGGGCCGCCTCGGCCCGCCGGCACGCGGAGACCGAGCGCGAGGTGCGCGACACCATCAAGCAGCAGCGCCGGGCCGCCAAGCGCGGCAACCGCTGACCGGCCGGCGCTGACCAGGAGGATGAGAGCATGAGGCGGTTGTTCTGGCTGGGCATCGGGCTGGCCGTGGGCGTGGTGGTGGTGCGTAAGGCAACCCGCGCCGCGCAGGCGTACACGCCGGCCGGCATCGCCAGCGGCCTGTCCGAATCCGCTGGCGGCCTCGTCGAGTCGCTGCGTAGCTTCGTGGAGGACGTCCGGATCGGGATGGCCGAGCGCGAGCAGGAGATCCACGAGGCGTTCGCCCGGGGCGAGACGTTCGACGATCAGTTCGCCGAGCTGCGGGAGGACCCGCGCGTCGGCGACCGAGAGATTTTCCCGGAGGAGCACCAGCGATGAAGACGGCGGAGATCAAGCGGCGGTACCTCGCGCACTTCCAGGCGAACGGCCATGCCGTGGTGCCGTCCGCTCCGCTGCCCGCCATCAGCGACCCGAACCTGCTGTTCGTCAACGCCGGCATGGTGCAGTTCGTCCCCTACTTCCTGGGCCAGCAGACCCCGCCGTACAGCCGCGCGGTCAGCGTCCAGAAGTGCATCCGTACGCCGGACATCGACGAGGTCGGCAAGACCAGCCGGCACGGCACGTTCTTCCAGATGAACGGCAACTTCTCCTTCGGCGACTACTTCAAGGACGGCGCCATTCCGCTGGCCTGGGACCTGGTCACCAAGCCGGTCGAGGCGGGCGGCTTCGGGCTGGACCCGGAGCGGATCTGGCCGACCGTCTACTTCGACGACGACGAGGCGTTCCAGCTCTGGCGGTCGGTGGGCGTCCCCGCCGAGCGGATCGTCCGCCGGGGCAAGGCGGACAACTTCTGGTCGATGGGCATTCCCGGCCCGGCCGGCCCGTGCTCCGAGCTGTTCTACGACCGCGGCCCCGAGTACGGCCGCGCGGGCGGCCCGGCGGTCGACGAGGACCGCTACATGGAGTTCTGGAACCTCGTCTTCATGCAGTACGACATCGCCGACGTCCGGGGCAAGGAGGAGTTCCGGATCGTCGGTGACCTGCCGGCGAAGAACATCGACACCGGCATGGGCCTGGAGCGGATGGCCTCCATCCTCCAGGGCGTCGACAACCTCTACGAGATCGACGAGGTCCGGCCGATCCTGGACCGGGCCGCGGAGCTGACCGGCAAGCGGTACGGCGCGCACTCCGGCCACGTGGCCAGCGAGTCGCACCCGGACGACGTCCGGCTGCGGGTCATCGCCGACCACGTGCGCACCGCGCTGATGCTGATCGGTGACGGGGTGACCCCGTCGAACGAGGGCCGTGGCTACGTGCTGCGCCGGATCATGCGCCGGGCGATCCGCGCGGTCCGCCTGCTCGGCTACCAGGACCGGGCGCTGCCCGAGCTGCTGCCGGTGGCCCGGGACTGCATGACCCCGTCGTACCCGGAGCTGTCCGCGGAGTTCGGCCGGATCTCCCAGTACGCGTACGCGGAGGAGGAGGCGTTCCTCGCCACGCTGCGGGCGGGCACCACGATCCTGGACACCGCGATCGCGGAGACCAAGTCGGCGGGCCAGCCGGCGATCTCCGGGGACAAGGCGTTCCAGCTGCACGACACGTACGGCTTCCCGATCGACCTCACCCTGGAGATCGCGGCCGAGCAGGGGCTTCAGGTCGACGCCGAGGGCTTCCGTCGGCTGATGGCCGACCAGCGGAGCCGGGCGAAGGCGGACGCGCGGGCGCGCAAGACCGGCCACACCGATGTGTCGGCGTACCGGTCGGTGCTCGACGGGGGCGGTCCGGTGGAGTTCACCGGGTACACCGAGCTCAACCGGGAGTCCCGGGTCCGGGCGCTGCTCAGCGGCGGCGCGACCATCGGCGCGGCGGTCGAGGGCGACACGATCGAGCTGGTGCTGGACACCACCCCGTTCTACGCGGAGGGCGGCGGTCAGCAGCCCGACCAGGGTCTGATCACGGTCGGCGGCGGCCAGCTCGAGGTCTTCGACGTGCAGCAGCCGGTGCCCGGCCTCATCGTGCACCGGGCCAAGGTGATCCGGGGTGAGGTGCGCGCCGGGGAGACCGGGTACGCCGAGATCGACGTCTCCCGGCGGCGGGCGATCTCCCGTTCGCACACCGCCACCCACCTGGTGCACCAGACCATGCGGAACTTCCTCGGCGAGTCGGCGACCCAGGCGGGTTCGCTGAACGCGCCGGGCCGGCTGCGGTTCGACTTCAACACCCCGACCGGGGTGTCGCCGAGCGTGCTGCACGACGTGGAGCAGCAGGTCAACGAGGTGCTGCTGGCGGACCTGGAGGTGCACGCCTTCATCACCTCCCAGGAGGAGGCCCGCCGGATCGGCGCGATGGCGCTGTTCGGCGAGAAGTACGGCGAGCGGGTCCGGGTCGTCGAGGTCGGCGACTACGCCCGGGAGTTGTGCGGCGGCACGCACGTGGCCCGGTCGGCGCAGCTCGGCCTGGTGAAGATCCTCTCCGAGGCGTCCGTCGGTTCCGGGGTGCGCCGGATCGAGGCCCTGGTGGGTATGGACGCCTTCGGCTTCCTGGCCCGCGAGCACCTGCTGGTGTCCCGGTTGGCCGAGCTGTTCCGGGTGCCCGGCGACCAGGTCGCCGACCGGGTGGAGCAGACCGTCACCCAGCTCCGGGACGCGGAGAAGGAGCTGGAGAAGCTGCGCGGGCAGCTCGTCCTCGGCGGGGCGGCGGCGCTCGCCGCGCAGGCGAAGGACGTGCGCGGGGTGGCGTACGTCGGCACCGAGGCGCCGGAGGGCGCGGCCGGCAACGACGTGCGGACCCTGGCCCAGGAGATCCGGGGTCGGATCGACCCGGCCCGGCCGGCCGTGGTCGCGGTGGCGGCCCGGGCAGGAGGCAAGTCGTCCCTGGTGGTGGCGGTGAACCCGGCCGCCCGGGGGCGGGGCCTGTCCGCCAAGGACCTGGTCAAGGCGGCCTTCTCCGGTCGGGGTGGCGGCAGTGACGACGTCGCCCAGGGCGGTGGCCTGCCCGCGGCGGAGGCGCCGAATCTGCTGGCCACGGTGGAGAAGGCGATCGCTGAAGCGTGATGGCGCACCGACTGCGGCCAGGGCGGACCATCTCGGTCCGCCCTGGCCCGTACCGTGGGGTGCCCGATAATGGCTGAGCTGTCCCGCGGGGTCCGGTTGGGCGTGGACGTCGGACAGGTCCGGGTCGGGGTCTCCCGCTCGGACCCGCACGGCGTTCTGGCCACCCCGCTGGTCACCCTCGCCCGGGACCTGACGGCCGCCGACGACGCGGTGCCCGCCGACATGGCCGCGCTGGTCGACCTCATCGCGGAGCACGAGGCCGTGGAGGTGGTCGTCGGCCTTCCGATCAATCTTGCCGGCAAACGCGGCCCCGCGGCGACGAACGTGTCGGCGTACGCTGCCCGTCTGGCCGATGTAATAGCGCCGGTTCCGGTGACGCTGACGGACGAGAGGATGTCGACCGTCGTGGCTAGTCGTAGGCTGGCCGAACGTGGCGTCCGGGGAAAGCGCCAACGGGCGGTGGTCGACCAGGCCGCCGCGGTGGAGATTCTGCAGAGCTGGCTGGACGCGCAGCGGAGGCGGACGCAATGATCGACGATCTGGATCTGGTGTTCGACGAGTCGGAGAGGGGGGAGAAGGGCCGGCACCGGCGCGGTGCCGTGGCCAAGCGCAACGGCAAGTCGGGCGGCCGGGGCAAGACGATCTTCGCCCTGCTGATGGCCCTGGTGCTGCTCGGCGGCATCGGCGGCGGTGCGTACGTCGGCTTCGATCGGATCCGCAACCACTTCGTCACTCCCGACTACGACGGCCCCGGTTCGGGCGAGGCGATGATCGAGGTGAAGAACGGCGACACCCTCACCGACATCGGCAACTCCCTCTACGACGCCGGCGTGGTGAAGAGCACCAAGGCCTTCATCGAGGCCGCGGAGGCCAACTCCCGCAGCAAGAACATCCAGGTCGGCCGGTACAAGGTCCGCAAGCAGATGAAGGCGGCCGACGCGGTCACCCTGCTGCTCGACCCGAAGAGCCGGATCGTCAACGGGGTGACCATCCCCGAGGGCACGATCAGCCTGGCGATCTACGACATTCTCTCCAAGCAGACCAAGATCCCGGTGGCCGACTTCAAGGCCGCCGCGAAGGACCCGGTCAAGCTGGGCGTGCCGGCCTACTGGTTCAACCGCGGTGACGGCAAGAAGGGCCCGAAGAGCATCGAGGGCTTCCTCTTCCCGGCGACCTACGAGATCCCGCCGAAGGCGACCGCCACGCAGATCCTGTCGATGATGGTGGAGCAGTTCCTCACCGTCACCGAGAAGCTCGACTTCGTGCAGAAGGCGCAGCAGGAGCGGAAGGTCTCCCCGTACGAGGTGCTGATCACCGCCTCCATCGCGCAGGCCGAGTCGGTCAATCACGTGGACTTCCCGAAGGTGTCCCGGGTCATCTACAACCGGGTCTACACCGACAAGTACCACTGCAAGTGCCTGGAGATCGACAGCGCGATCAACTACTGGAAGCGCCTGCAGGGCAAGGCCCCGAAGGACTCCGACGTCCTCACGCAGGCCGAGCTCAACGACCCGAAGAACCCGTACCGCACGCACGGTGCCGACGGGCTGACCATCACCCCGATCAGCAACCCCGGTGAGGACGCCCTCAAGGGCGCGCTGGAGCCGCCGCCGGGCGACTGGGTCTACTTCATGACCGTGGACCAGAAGGGCACGATGGGCTACGGCTCCAACGACGCCGACTTCCGGAAGCTGCAGAAGCAGATGTGCGACAACGGCATCCTGAGCGGGACGAACTGCGGGTGAGGGTCGCCGTCGTCGGCAAGCCGATCGCGCACTCGCTCTCCCCGGTGATCCATGAGGCGGGGTACGCGGCGGCCGGGTTGACCGGGTGGTCGTACACCCGGATCGAGTGCGGGGCCGAGGAGTTGCCCGGGTTGGTCGCCGGGCTCGGCCCGGAGTGGGCCGGGCTGTCGGTGACCATGCCGGGCAAGGAGGCGGCGCTCGCGCTGGCCGACCAGGTCTCGCCGGTCGCCGCCGCCGTCGGCGCCGCCAACACGCTGGTACGCCGCCCCGACGGCACCTGGTACGCCGACAACACCGACGTCACCGGCATCGTCGACGTGCTGACCGCCGCCGGGGTGGCCACCGGTGCGGAGGTCACCGTGCTGGGCGCGGGCGGCACTGCCCGCGCGGCCATCGCGGCCGCGGCCCGGCTCGGCGCGGCCCAGGTGACCGTGGTGGCCCGTCGTCCGGAGGCCGTGCACGAGCTGCGCCCGGTGGCCCGCGCGGTGGGCGTGCCGCTGACCGGCGCGGACTGGGACGGGGCGCCGAGTCACGCCCGGGCCGACGTGGTGATCTCCACCGTGCCGAAGGGCGTCGCCGACCCGCTCGCCGAGAACTTCGACTGGCGCCCCGGGACGGTCTTCTTCGACGCCCTCTACGACCCCTGGCCCACCCCGCTGGCCGCCGCCGCGCTGGCCGCCGGCTGCCGGGTGGTCTCCGGGCTGGACCTGCTGCTGGCCCAGGCGGTCGGCCAGTTCGCACGGTTCACCGGCGTCGCCGCGCCGGTCGACGCGATGCGCGCCGCGCTCACGGCGGCGCGCGCCTGAGCCGGCCCCGCCCGACCGGACCGGTCCGGACCGCGCCGCGGGTCGGCCGGGCCTCACCAACGACGCCCACGGCCGTCCGCCGGACGGGCGCGTCCGCAGGGCGGGACGCGGCGGACACCGCGTCGGCGCGGCCACCGGGCGTGACAGACTGACCGCTGTGTTGCGCTGGCTGACTGCAGGTGAATCGCACGGACCCGCCCTCGTCGCGATGCTCGAAGGGGTGCCCGCCGGGATCGAGGTGACCACCCGGGAGATCTCCGACGAGCTCGCCCGGCGGCGGCTCGGCTACGGCCGGGGCGCCCGGATGTCGTTCGAGCGGGACGAGGTCGAGATCATCGGCGGGCTCCGGCACGGGGTCACCCTCGGCAGCCCGGTGGCGATCCGGGTGGGCAACTCGGAGTGGCCGAAGTGGCGCACCGTGATGGCCGCCGACCCGGTCGACCCGGAGGAACTGGCCGCGCAGGCCCGCAACGCGCCGCTCACCCGGCCCCGCCCCGGGCACGCCGACCTGGCCGGCATGCAGAAGTACGGCCACACCGACGCCCGGCCCATCCTGGAGCGGGCCAGCGCCCGGGAGACCGCCGCCCGGGTCGCCGTCGGCACCGTCGCCAAGGCCCTGGTGAAGCAGGCGCTCGGCATCGAGATCGTCTCCCACGTGGTGGAGCTGGGCCCGGTCGCCGCCAAGCCGGGGCTGCGTCCCGCCCCCGCCGACGCCGAGCGGATCGACGCCGACCCGCTGCGCTGCCTCGACGCGGAGGCGAGCGCCCGGATGGTCGCCGAGGTCGACGCCGCGAAGAAGGCCGCCGACACCCTCGGCGGCGTGGTCGAGGTGCTGGCGTACGGGGTGCCGCCGGGCCTGGGCAGCCACGTGCAGTGGGACCGCAAGCTCGACGCCCGGCTGGCCACCGCGCTGATGTCCATTCAGGCGATCAAGGGCGTGGAGATCGGCGACGGCTGGCAGCAGGCCCGCTCGCGAGGCTCCGAGGCGCACGACGAGATCATCCCCACCGCCACCGGGGTGCGCCGGGTCACCGACCGGGCCGGCGGCCTGGAGGGCGGCATCACCACCGGCGAACCGCTGCGGGTGAAGGCGGCGATGAAGCCGATCTCCTCGCTGAACCGGGCGTTGTCCACCGTCGACGTCACCACCGGCGAGCCGGCCACCGCGATCAACCAGCGCTCCGACGTCTGCGCGGTACCCGCCGCGGCGGTGGTCGCCGAGGCGATGGTGGCCCTGGTGCTGGCCGAGGCCGCGGTGGAGAAGTTCGGCGGCGACTCGGTCGCCGAGATGCGCCGCAACCTGACCGGCTACCTGGACGCCCTGGTGATCCGCTGATGGCCCCGGTGTGCGTGCTGGTCGGGGCGCCCGGCTCCGGCAAGACCACCATCGGGCAGGCGCTCGCCGCCACGCTGGGCGTCGAGTTCCGGGACACCGACGCCGACATCGAGCAGCTGGCCGGCAAGCCGATCTCGGAGATCTTCGTCGACGAGGGGGAGGCGCACT
Source organism: Micromonospora coerulea (assembly GCF_016598485.1). Taxonomy (GTDB): domain Bacteria; phylum Actinomycetota; class Actinomycetes; order Mycobacteriales; family Micromonosporaceae; genus Micromonospora; species Micromonospora coerulea. Next base: position 186,658 of record NZ_JAEMUW010000007.1, read on the forward strand.
TCCGTACCCTCGAACGGGCGGCCGTGGCCGCGGCGCTGGCCGCGCACGGCGGGGTGCTCGCCCTCGGCGGCGGCGCGATCCTGGCCGAGGAGAACCGCGCCGCGCTGGTCGGGCACACCGTCGTGCACCTGTCGGTGGAGCTGCCCGACGCGGTGAAGCGGGTCGGGCTGGGCGCGGGCCGGCCGCTGCTGGCGCTCAACCCGCGGGCCACCCTCAAGCACCTGATGGAGCAGCGCCGCCCGCTCTACGCCGAGGTGGCCACCGCCACCGTGATCACCGACGGGCGGACCCCGCAGGAGATCGCCGCCGAGGTCGCTGGCCTGCTCAAGCCCTGACGGCCGGCCGGGCCGGGAGCCGGTCGGGGCGCCAGGCGACCAGGAGGGCCAGGGCGAGCAGGATCTCGGCGAGGTCCCCGCCGTAGTACATGACGGTGGCCGCGGCGCGTAGCTCGTCGCCGGTCGCCGGGACGTCGACGAGCAGGCCGGCGTACAGGAGTTGGGCGATCGTGGCGTGGGCGGCCACGGCGACGCCGAGCACGAGCAGGCGCACCGGGACGCGGGGGCGGTGCGGACCCGGGTCCGGGCCGGCGATCGACCAGCTGAAGAGGTAGCCGGCGAGCACGAAGTGCAGGTCCACCAGCCCGTGCAGGGCGGGACTGTCCAGGCTGGCCCGGTAGAGCGGGGTCAGGTACAGCAGCCAGAGGCCGCCGGCGGTGAGCGCCAGGCCGGCGACCGGATGACCGGCCATCCGGGCCACCGGGTGGCGCAGCAGCCGGACCGCTGCCCGGCCGGTGCGCCGGTCCAGCGTGCGCAGCGCGAGGGTGCCCGGCGCGCCCAGCATCAGGGCCAGCGGCGCCAGCATGCCGAGCAGCAGGTGCTGCCACATGTGCCCAGGCAGGTCGTCGCCGGGCCAGGCCAGCCCGGCGGCGAGCAGCGCCGCGCCGAGACCGAAGCTCGCCGTCCGCCGGTGACTCCAGCCCGGCCGGCCCGGGTCGCGCTGGCGCAGGGCCGCGGCCAGATAGAGCCAGAACATCCCCAGCGGTACGAGGGCGACGGGCGGGACGGCACCGGCGGCGTGCCCGGCGTGGGCGGTCAGCACCGCCGTTCGGCGGCGCAGACGTCGACCACCCCGGCGCGCCGCCGCACCAGCCACCCGACCGCGACGAAGACCGCCCCGAGGGCGAGGAAGCCGAGGTCCCAGACCGTCTGGTACGGCCCGGGCCGGACGTGGTGGATGCCGAGCACCTGGTGGTCGACGATCCCCTCGACCAGGTTGAACAGCCCCCAGCCGACCAGCGCCCAGCCCCAGAGCGCGGGAGAGCGCCACAGCCGGCCCCGGGACCGGGTGACCCGCCCGTAGAGCATCGCCAGCCCGCCCAGCACCGCCAGCCAGGTCACCACGTGGAACAGCCCGTCCCAGAGGGTGTTCATCCGCAGCCCCGGGACGGTGTCCACCGGGTACGCCCGGATCCCGATGCGGTCGGTGTCGGTGCTGCTGAGCATGTGGTGCCACTGGAGGACCTGGTGCAGCAGGATGCCGTCGACGAAGCCACCCAGGCCCACCCCGAGGATCGTCGCCGGGACCCGGATGTCCGCTTCGTCGATGGTCGGTCGGGTCATCGCCAGCACCTCCGCCGTCGGTGGTCGGCCCCTGGCGGGTGCCCCGGACCTCGCCGGTAAAACGCCGGCGGCGCCGCGCCGGTCACGCAGTGGACACTCGCCGCCCGGACCCGGCCCGCTCGACTAGGCTGCCGGCGATGGACGACGTGACCCGGATCCCGGTCGGCGGCGAGCGGCCGTACGACGTGCTGGTGGGACGCAACCTGCTCGACCCGCCGCCGCGGCTCCTGCCCGGCGCGGACCGGGTCGCGGTGCTGCACGCACCCCCGCTCAAGGAGCTCGCCGAGACGCTCGGGGAACGGGTCCGCGCGGTCGGGGTCGACCCGCTGCTGGTCGAGGTGCCGGACGCCGAGGCGGGCAAGCGGATCGAGGTGGCCGCCGAGTGCTGGGAGCGGCTCGGCGCCGCCGGCTTCACCCGTACCGACGCGGTGGTGGGCGTCGGCGGCGGCGCGGTGACCGACCTCGCCGGCTTCGTCGCCGCCTGCTGGCTGCGCGGCGTGCGTTGGGTGCCGGTCGCGACCTCGCTGCTGGGCATGGTCGACGCCGCGGTCGGCGGCAAGACCGGGGTCAACACCGCCGCCGGCAAGAACCTGGTCGGCGCGTTCCACCCGCCGGCCGGGGTGATCTGCGACCTCGCCACCCTGGACAGCCTGCCGGCCGCGGACCTGGCCGCCGGCCTGGCCGAGGTGGTCAAGTGCGGGTTCATCGCGGACCCGGTGATCCTCGACCTGATCGAGGGCGACCCGGCCGCGGCCACCGACCCGACGTCACCGGTGGCCCGCGAGCTGATCGAGCGGGCGATCCGGGTGAAGGCCGAGGTGGTCTCCGGTGACCTGCGCGAGTCGGGGGTACGGGAGGTGCTGAACTACGGGCACACCCTGGCCCACGCGATCGAGAAGGTCGAGGGGTACCGCTGGCGGCACGGGCACGCGGTCGCGGTGGGTCTGGTCTACGCCGGCGCCCTGGCCCGGCTGGCCGGCCGGCTGGACGCGGCCACCGCCGAGCGGCACCGTGCCGCGGTGGCCGCCCTCGGCCTGCCGACCAGCTATCCGGCCGACGCCTGGCCCGACCTGCTCGCCGCGATGCGGGTCGACAAGAAGGCCCGGGGCAGCAGGCTGCGCTTCGTGGTGCTGGACGGGTTGGCCCGCCCGGCGATCCTGGAGGGCCCCGACGACGAGCTGCTGCGTGCCGCCTACCGGGAGATCGCCTCGTGAGGGTGTACGTGCTCAACGGACCCAATCTGGGCCGGCTCGGCACCCGGCAGGTCGACGTGTACGGGGTGACCAGCTACGCCGACCTGGTGGACATGTGCGTGGACACCGGCCGGCAGTTGGGGCTGGACGTGGTGGTCCGGCAGACCGACGCCGAGCACGAGCTGCTCGGGTGGCTGCACGAAGCGGCCGACGAGGGCGCTGCGGTGGTGCTCAACCCGGCGGCCTGGTCGCACTACTCGATCGCGGTGCGGGACGCCTGCGCGATGGTGCGCGGGCCACTGGTGGAGGTGCACATCTCCAACATCCACGCCCGGGAGGAGTTCCGGCACCACTCGGTGGTCTCTGCGGTCGCGACCGGGGTGATCTGCGGGCTGGGCGTCGACGGGTACCGCCTCGCCCTGCACCACCTCGCCACCCGGCTGGCGGCGAAAGACTGACGCCCGCCGAGCGGCAGCTCGGTCGCGGTCGCCTTCCGTGGCATCCCGCCGTGCTCACGGTGCGTGAGAGCTATCTCCCACGATGGCGGGCTCCGCTCCACCCGCCGCATCACCGTCTTGAGCTGCCCTTCCTTGCCCGATGCGCGGTCGCCCGGGTCGGCCGGACAGTTACGCAGCGTGACCGTTGCCTCCGCTGCCGAGCAAAGGAGGAGCGGGGGAACGGGCGGGTGGTCCACGCCGGCACCCGGGTGATCCTCGGGCCGGGCGGGCCGGCGGCGCGACATTGGCGGGACAGCGGCTGGGCAGCGGCGGCGCTGTCGGTTCGACACTGCTAGTAGACTTGCCAGGTCTGTCCGCCAATTGATGATCAAGGCAGGAAATGGCCACCACCAACGACCTCAAGAACGGCCTCGTACTCAACCTCGACGGGGAGCTCTGGGCCGTCGTCGAGTTCCAGCACGTCAAGCCCGGTAAGGGCGGTGCCTTCGTGCGCACCACGCTGAAGAACGTGCTGTCCGGCAAGGTCGTCGACAAGACCTTCAACGCGGGCACCAAGGTCGAGACCGCCACCGTCGACAAGCGCACCATGCAGTACCTCTACGCCGACGGTGAGGACTACGTCTTCATGGATCTGGAGACGTTCGACCAGATCACCGTCCCCGGCGGCACCGTCGGGGAGGCCGCCAACTACCTCCTCCCGGAGGCCGAGGCGACCGTCGCCACCCACGAGAGCGTCCCGCTCTACATCGAGCTGCCGACCTCCGTCGTGCTCGAGGTGACCTACACCGAGCCGGGCCTGCAGGGCGACCGGTCGACCGGCGGCAACAAGCCGGCCACCGTCGAGACCGGCGCGACCGTGCCGGTGCCGCTCTTCATCACCACCGGCGAGAAGATCAAGGTCGACACCCGCGACGGCCGTTACCTCGGCCGCGCCTGATGGCCGAGGGTCCGAAGCAGCAGATGCCGGCGCGCCGCAAGGCGCGCAAGCGGGCGCTGGACGTGCTCTTCGAGGCCGACCTGCGGGACCGGCCCCCGGTCGAGGTGCTCGCCGGCTACCTCGAGCGGATCGAGAAGCCCCGGCCCGACCACGTGGGCTACGCCATCAGCCTGGTCGAGGGGGTCGCCGCGCACCTGGACCGGATCGACGAGCTGATCGCCAGCTACGCCGAGGGCTGGACCCTGGAGCGGATGCCGGTGGTGGACCGCAACCTCGCTCGGATCGCGGTCTACGAGTTGCTCTACCTCGACGACATCGACGACGCGGTGGCGATCAGCGAGGCCGTCGAGTTGGCCCGGCAGATGTCGACCGACGACTCGCCGCGCTTCCTCAACGGGGTGCTCGGCCGGATCGCCGAGTACGCCAGCCGCTGACGCGGCATCCCGCGCCACGTACGACAGAAGGGCCCGTGCCGGTCGGCACGGGCCCTTCTCGCTGTCGCGGATGGATCAGGACGCGAAGAACGCCCGCGGGTCGGCGACCAGCACGCCGTGCTCGGTGAGGCGCTCGATCAGGCCCGACGGCGAGGCGTCGTAGACGATCGCCAGCGCGCGCAGGTCGTCGGCGCGGATGGAGAGCACCCGGCCGTTGTAGTCACCGCGCTGCTGCTGGATGGCCCGGGCGTACCGGGCGACGTAGGCGAGGTCCTCGGAGGCCTCGTCGTACAGCCGCTCCAGGTCCAGGACGATCTTGCTGGTGGGCTCGTGCCGCACCCCGCTGCCGTCAGGCAGCAGCTCCGAGACGGGAACGCGGTAGAAGTCGGCCAGCTCCGCCAGGCGGGACACGGTGACGGCCCGGTCGCCGCGCTCGTAAGAGCCGACCACCACGGCCTTCCACCGCCCGTTCGACTTCTCCTCCACACCCTGCAGGGACAGGCCCTGCTGCTGGCGGATGGAGCGCAGGCGGGCGCCCAGCGACTTGGCGTATTCAGAGGGCATTCGGACACTCCCAGTGCTGCTCGGGGTTCTCCCAGCTATCGCTACGGAGCGTGACGGTACGGGGATTGCGACACCTGGTCAAGTGGTCGTGACATTACCGTTGGCGGGCACGGGGGGAGTTATCCCCATTTCACCACCCTGATCCGGGGGTCAGTGCCGCCCGCGATCGGCCCCGTGACCGCTGGTAACGTGGCGTGAAGCCCCGGTCCGGGTCGCGCGCGGCCCGACCGGATCTGTCAGACGTCCTTTAACGACCCGTCCCGTGAGGCGGGGAAGGAGGTCCGCCGTGGCCTACCCACCGGCTGCCCAGTCGTCGCCGCCGCGACAACCCTCGGTGAAGGTGATCCTCGCCGCCGCCGACGTGTCGCGGGTGGTCGACCGCATCGCCCACCAGATCCTGGAGAAGACCCAGGGCGCCGCCGACACCGTGCTGCTCGGCATCCCCACCCGGGGCGTGCCCCTGGCCCGGCGGCTCGCCGGCCGGATCAGCACCTTCGAGGACGTGGCCGTCCCCGTCGGTGTGCTCGACATCACCCTCTACCGCGACGACCTGCGCCGGCACGCCACCCGCGCGGTCGGCCCGACCGAACTTCCGCCCGGCGGGATCGACGGCAAGCGGGTGATCCTCGTCGACGACGTGCTCTTCTCCGGCCGCACCGTGCGGGCCGCCCTGGACGCGCTCAGCGACGTCGGCCGCCCGGCCTCCGTGCAACTCGCCGTGCTGGTCGACCGCGGCCACCGCGAGCTGCCGATCCGCGCCGACTACGTCGGCAAGAACATCCCGACCGCGCTCGCCGAGAGCGTCAAGGTCACCCTCGCCGAGACCGACGGCACGGACGAGGTCAAGCTGTACGGGGGAGCCACCTCATGATCCGGCACCTGCTCTCCGGCGCCGACCTGGACGCCGACACCGCCACCCAGATCCTGGACACCGCCGCCGAGATGGCCACCGTCGCCGGCCGCGAGGTCAAGAAGCTTCCCGCGCTGCGCGGCCGGACGGTGGTGAACCTCTTCTACGAGGACTCCACCCGGACCCGGATCTCCTTCGAGGCGGCCGCCAAGCGGCTTAGCGCCGACGTGATCAACTTTTCGGCCAAGGGCTCCAGCGTCACCAAGGGTGAGAGCCTGAAGGACACGGCGCTCACCCTCCAGGCGATGGGGGCCGACGCGGTGGTCGTCCGGCACCCCGCCTCCGGCGCGCCGCACCGGCTGGCCAACTGGGTGGACGGGTCGGTGGTCAACGCCGGCGACGGCACCCACGAACACCCCACCCAGGCGCTGCTCGACGCGTACACGATGCGCTCCCGGCTGGGCCGGCTCGCCGGTCTGCACGTGGCGATCGTCGGTGACGTGCTGCACTCCCGGGTGGCTCGCTCCAACGTGCTGCTGCTCTCCACCCTCGGCGCCAAGGTCACCCTGGTCGGCCCGCCGACGCTCATCCCGGTGAACATCTCCGCCGCGCTCGCGCCCGGCACCGACGTCTCGTACGACCTCGACGCCGTGCTACCCGACGTGGACGTGGTGATGATGCTGCGGGTGCAGCGGGAACGGATGGGCGACTCCTACTTCCCCTCCGCCCGCGAGTACGCCCGCCGCTACGGCCTCGACGGCCCGCGCATGCGCCGGCTGCCCGCGCACGCGATCGTCATGCACCCCGGCCCGATGAACCGGGGCATGGAGATCACCCCCGAGGTCGCCGACTCGCCCCGCTCCACGATCGTCGAACAGGTCGCCAACGGGGTCTCCGTGCGGATGGCCGTCCTCTACCTGCTGCTCGGAGGGAACAACCGGTGACCGCGTACCTGATCAAGAACGTCAGCGTGGTCGGTGCCGCGCCGACCGACCTGCTGATCCGCGACGGCGTCGTCGCCGAGGCCGGCGCGGGCCTGACCGCGCCGGACGCCACGGTGCTCGACGGCACCGGGCTGGTGGCTCTGCCCGGTCTGGTCGACCTGCACACCCACCTGCGCGAGCCGGGTCGGGAGGACGCCGAGACCGTGGAGTCCGGCTCCCGGGCGGCGGCGCTCGGCGGGTACACCGCGGTCTGCGCGATGGCCAACACGTCGCCGGTCGCCGACACCGCCGGGGTGGTCGAGCAGGTCTGGCGGCTCGGCCGGGAGGCCGGGCTGGTCGACGTGCAGCCCATCGGTGCGGTCACCGTCGGCCTGGCCGGCGAGCGGCTGGCCGAGCTGGGCGCGATGGCCGACTCGGCGGCCCGGGTACGGATCTTCTCCGACGACGGGCACTGCGTCGCCGACCCGAAGCTGATGCGCCGGGCCCTGGAGTACGTCAAGGCGTTCGACGGAGTGATCGCCCAGCACGCCGAGGAACCCCGGCTCACCGAGGGCGCCCAGATGCACGAGGGTGAGGTCTCCACCCGGCTCGGGCTCACCGGTTGGCCCGCGGTCGCCGAGGAGGCGATCATCGCCCGGGACGTGCTGCTCGCCGAGCACGTCGGCAGCCGGCTGCACATCTGCCACGTCTCCACCGCCGGCAGCGTCGAGGTGCTGCGGCACGCCAAGGCCCGTGGCGTGAAGGTGACCGCCGAGGTCACGCCCCACCACCTGCTGCTGACCGATGAGAAGGCCGAGACGTACGACCCGGTCTACAAGGTCAACCCGCCGCTGCGCACCGCCGCCGACATCGCCGCGCTGCGCGCCGCCCTCGCCGAGGGCGTGATCGACATCGTCGCCACCGACCACGCCCCGCACGCCGTGGAGGACAAGGAGTGCGAGTGGGCGTACGCCCGGCCGGGCATGCTCGGCCTGGAGACGGCGCTGTCGATCGCCCTGGACGTGCTCGGCCCGCAGTGGGACCTGATCGCCGAGCGGATGTCCCGCGCCCCGGCCCGGATCGCCGGACTGGAGGGGCACGGCCTCGACCCGGCCCCCGGTGTGCCGGCCAACCTGACCCTGGTCGACCCGGCCGCCCACCGCACCATCGAGCCGGCGGAGCTGGCCAGTCGTAGTCGCAACACCCCGTACGCCCGCATGACGCTGCCGGGTCGCATCGTGGCGACCTTCCTGCGCGGCGAGCCGACGGTCCTGGACGGAAAGGCTGTCAAGTGATCCGAGCGAGGAACGCAGCGGAGCGGAGTCCCGCAGTCCGGATCGAAGGGAACGCAGCATGACGAAGCGCAGGCCCGCGATCCTCGTGCTCGAGGACGGGCGCACGTTCCACGGCGAGGCGTACGGCAGCGTCGGGGAGACCTTCGGCGAGGCGGTCTTCAACACCGGCATGACCGGCTACCAGGAGACCCTGACCGACCCGTCCTACCATCGCCAGGTGGTGGTGCAGACCGCCCCGCACATCGGCAACACCGGCGTCAACACCGAGGACGACGAGTCGTCCCGGATCTGGGTCGCCGGGTACGTGGTCCGCGACCCGGCCCGGATCGGCTCCAGCTGGCGGGCCACCGGCGGGCTGGAGGACCGGCTCGCCACCGATGGCGTGGTCGGCATCAGCGGCATCGACACCCGGGCGCTCACCCGGCACCTGCGCGAGCGGGGCGCCATGCGGGTCGGCATCTCCAGCGTCGACGACGACCCGCGCGCCCTGCTGGCCCGGGTCCGCCAGGCACCGGAGATGGTCGGCGCGGACCTCTCCGCCGAGGTGACCACCGCCAAGCCGTACGTGGTGGCTGCCGAGGGGGAGCACCGGTTCACCGTCGCCGCGCTGGACTTGGGCATCAAGCGCAACGTGCCGCGCCGGCTGGCCGCCCGCGGGGTCACCACCCACGTGCTGCCCGCCGGCTCCAGCATCGACGACCTGCTGGCCACCGGCGCCGACGCGGTCTTCTTCTCGCCCGGCCCGGGCGACCCGGCCACCGCCGACGGCCCCGTCGCGCTCGCCAGAGAGGTGCTGCGCCGGCAGGTGCCGCTGTTCGGCATCTGCTTCGGCAGCCAGATCCTTGGCCGGGCGCTCGGCTTCGGCACCTACAAGCTCGGCTACGGCCACCGGGGCATCAACCAACCGGTGCTCGACCGGGCCACCGGCAAGGTCGAGGTGACCAGCCACAACCACGGCTTCGCCGTCCAGGTGCCCGGCGCGGGGCACGGCGCGGTCGTCCCCGACCAGGTGATCGAGACCGAATTCGGCGGCGTCCAGGTCAGCCACGTCTGCCTCAATGACAACGTGGTCGAGGGGCTGCGGGCCAGGGACGTGCCCGCCTTCACCGTCCAGTACCACCCGGAGGCGGCGGCCGGCCCGCACGACGCGGACTACCTCTTCGACCGCTTCGCCGAGCTGATCGAGGGCCGTGGCCTCGACCAGCAGCACAGTGAAGGCCGGACCCAGAGCAAGGGGCGCACGAATGCCTAAGCGGACCGATCTCAAGCACATCCTGGTGATCGGCTCCGGGCCGATCGTCATCGGACAGGCCTGCGAGTTCGACTACTCCGGCACCCAGGCATGCCGGGTGCTGCGCAGCGAGGGGATCCGGGTCAGCCTGGTCAACTCCAACCCGGCGACGATCATGACCGACCCGGAGTTCGCCGACGCCACGTACGTCGAGCCGATCACCCCGGAGTTCGTCGAGCTGGTCATCGCCAAGGAGCGCCCCGACGCGCTGCTGGCCACCCTCGGCGGGCAGACCGCGCTGAACACCGCGGTCGCCCTGCACGAGGCGGGCGTGCTGGAGAAGTACGGCGTGGAGCTGATCGGCGCGAACATCGAGGCGATCAACCGCGGCGAGGACCGGCAGCTGTTCAAGGACATCGTGGCCAAGGCCGGCGTACGCCTCGGTCTGGACGACCCGACCGGCCTGGTGCCCCGGTCACGGGTCTGCCACTCGATGGCCGAGGTCGAGGCCACCGCCGCCGAGCTGGGCCTGCCGGTGGTGATCCGGCCGTCGTTCACCATGGGCGGCCTGGGTTCCGGCATGGCGCACACCGCCGATGACCTGGCCCGGATCGCCGGCGCCGGCCTGGCCGCCAGCCCGGTGCACGAGGTGCTGATCGAGGAGAGCGTGCTCGGCTGGAAGGAGTACGAGCTCGAACTGATGCGCGACCGCCACGACAACGTGGTGGTGGTCTGCTCGATCGAGAACGTCGACCCGATGGGCGTGCACACCGGTGACAGCGTCACCGTGGCCCCGGCCATGACGCTGACCGACCGGGAGTACCAGCGGCTGCGCGACCTCGGCATCGCGGTGCTGCGCGAGGTCGGGGTGGACACCGGCGGCTGCAACATCCAGTTCGCGGTCAACCCGGCCGACGGCCGGATCGTCGTGATCGAGATGAACCCCCGGGTGTCCCGCTCCTCGGCGCTGGCGTCGAAGGCGACCGGCTTCCCGATCGCCAAGATCGCCGCGAAGCTGGCCATCGGCTACACCCTGGACGAGATCCCCAACGACATCACCCTGAAGACCCCGGCGGCGTTCGAGCCGACCCTGGACTACGTGGTGGTGAAGATTCCCCGGTTCGCGTTCGAGAAGTTCCCCGGCGCGGACCCGGAGCTGACCACCACCATGAAGTCGGTCGGCGAGGCGATGAGCCTGGGCCGCAACTTCACCGAGGCGCTGAACAAGGCGATGCGCTCGATGGAGACCAAGGCAGGCGGATTCTGGACTGTTCCTGATTCGGTCGTCGCTGCCGCGACGGGCGCCGACCCGGCCGGCGCGACGAAGGAGAACACCCTCGTCGCGTTGCAGATGCCGCACGACGGCCGGCTCTACACCGTCGAGCGGGCGCTGCGGCTCGGCGCCTCCATCGCCGAGGTGGCCGCCGCCTCCGGCGGGATGGACCCGTGGTTCCTGGACCAGATCGCCGCGCTGGTGGAGCTGCGCGCGGAGATCGTGGACGCCCCGGTGCTCGACGCCGACCTGCTGCGCCGGGCCAAGCGGGCCGGCCTGTCCGACCGGCAGCTCGCCGCGCTCCGACCCGAGCTGGCCGCCGAGGACGGCGTCCGCACCCTGCGGCACCGGCTCGACGTGCGCCCGGTCTACAAGACGGTGGACACCTGCGCCGCCGAGTTCGAGGCGACCACGCCGTACCACTACTCCACCTACGACTCCGAGACCGAGGTCATGCCCTCGGACCGGCCGAAGGTGCTCATCCTGGGCTCCGGGCCGAACCGGATCGGCCAGGGCATCGAGTTCGACTACTCCTGCGTGCACGCCGTCATGGCGCTGCGCGAGGTCGGCTACGAGACCGTGATGGTCAACTGCAACCCGGAGACCGTCTCCACCGACTACGACACCGCCGACCGGCTCTACTTCGAGCCGCTGACCTTCGAGGACGTGCTGGAGGTCTGGCACGCCGAGGACTCCTCCGGCAAGGCCGCCGGCGGCCCGGGCGTGGTCGGGGTGATCGTGCAGCTCGGCGGGCAGACCCCGCTGGCGCTGGCCCAGCGGCTCAAGGACGCCGGGGTCCCGGTGGTCGGCACCTCCCCGGAGTCAATCCACCTGGCCGAGGAGCGTGGCGCGTTCGGCGCGGTGCTCGCCCGGGCCGGGCTGCGCGCCCCGGCGCACGGCATGGCCACCTCGTACGACGAGGCCAAGGCGATCGCCGACGAGATCGGCTACCCGGTGCTGGTCCGCCCGTCGTACGTGCTCGGCGGCCGGGGTATGGAGATCGTCTACGACGATGCCACCCTGCGCGACTACATCGGCCGGGCCACCGACATCTCCCCGGACCACCCGGTGCTGGTCGACCGGTTCCTCGACGACGCCATCGAGATCGACGTGGACGCGCTGGTCGACGCCGACGGCGAGGTCTACCTCGGCGGGGTGATGGAGCACATCGAGGAGGCCGGCATCCACTCCGGCGACTCGTCCTGCGCGCTGCCGCCGATCACCCTGGCCGGCTCGCACCTGGTCCAGGTGCGCCGCTACACCGAGGCGATCGCCCGCGGCGTGGGGGTGCAGGGCCTGCTCAACGTGCAGTACGCCCTCAAGGACGACATGCTCTACGTGCTGGAGGCGAATCCCCGCGCGTCGCGGACCGTGCCGTTCGTCTCCAAGGCCACCGCGGTGCCACTGGCCAAGGCGGCGGCCCGGATCGCGCTCGGCGCCACCATCGCCGAGCTGCGCGCCGAGGGGCTGCTCCCTGCGACCGGGGACGGCGGCACCATGCCGGCCGACGCGCCGATCGCGGTGAAGGAGGCGGTGCTGCCGTTCAAGCGGTTCCGCACCCCGTCCGGCAAGGGCATCGACTCGTTGCTCGGCCCGGAGATGAAGTCCACCGGCGAGGTGATGGGCATCGACACCAACTTCGGGCACGCCTTCGCGAAGTCGCAGTCCGCCGCGTATGGCTCGCTGCCCACCGCCGGGAAGATCTTCGTCTCGGTGGCCAACCGGGACAAGCGCGGCATGATCTTCCCGATCAAGCGGCTGGCCGACCTGGGCTTCGAGATCGTGGCCACCACCGGCACGGCGGAGGTGCTGCGCCGGCACGGCATCGCCTGCGAGCAGATCCGCAAGCACTACGAGGCGGGCGAGGGCGAGGACGCGGTCTCGATGATCCTCGGCGGCGATGTCGCGCTGGTGGTGAACACCCCGCAGGGTTCGGGCGCGAGCGCCCGCTCCGACGGCTACGAGATCCGCAGCGCCGCCGTCACGGCGGACATCCCCTGCATCACCACGGTCCCCGGTGCGGCGGCCGCGGTCATGGGCATCGAGGCGCGCATCCGTGGCGACATGCGGGTCCGCCCCCTCCAGGAGCTCCACGCCGCCCTGCGGGCCGCCCAGTGACCGCCCGCTGTCCGCTGTCGGCCGGTCGGGGAGGGGTGGCGTGATCTTCGAGAAGGTCGTGCGGCCGGGGCTGTTCCGGGTGGGGGGTGGGGACGCCGAGGCGGCGCACGAGTGGACGTTGCGGCGGCTCGCCGCCGTCTCGCGGCGGCCGGCGGCGCTGGGAGCGCTGCGGGCCCGCTACTTCCGGCCGGCGCCGCGAACGGTGTTCGGGGTGGACTTCCCGAACCCGGTCGGGCTGGCCGCGGGGATGGACAAGGACGGGGTCGCGCTGCCGGCCTGGCCGGCGCTCGGCTTCGGCTTCGTCGAGGTCGGCACGGTCACCGCGCACGCCCAGCCGGGCAATCCCCGGCCGCGGCTGTTCCGGCTGCGCGACAGCGAGGCCGTGGTGAACCGGATGGGCTTCAACAACGCCGGCGCCACCGCGCTGGCCGACCGGCTGGCGGCGCTGCCCCGCCCGATCGGCGTACCGCTGGGCATCTCGCTCGGCAAGTCCAAGGTCACTCCGCTGGACGAGGCGGTCGAGGACTACCTCGCCTCCTACCGGGCGCTGCGCGGGCACGGCGACTACTTCGCGGTCAACGTCTCCTCGCCGAACACCCCGGGCCTGCGCTCGCTGCAGGACAAGGCCCACCTGGACGCGCTGCTCGCGGCGCTGGTGGGGGAGAAGCCGGTGCTGGTGAAGATCGCCCCCGACCTCACCGAGCCGGCGATCGCCGAGCTGCTGGAGGTCTGCCTCGCCCGGGGCGCCGCCGGCGTGATCGCCACCAACACCACCCTCGCCCGGGACGGGCTGGCCCCGGCCGACCGGGAGCGCGGCGCGGAGACCGGCGGCCTCTCCGGTCGTCCGCTGACCGGACGCGCCCGCGCGGTGGTCGCCTTCGTGCACCGGGAGACCGGCGGCCGGCTGCCGGTGATCGGTGTCGGCGGCATCCTGGACCCGGACGACGCGGCCCGGATGTTCGACGCCGGAGCGAGCCTCGTCCAGCTCTACACCGGGTTCATCTACCGTGGCCCCGCCCTGGTCCGCGCGGCCACCCGGGCGGCGGCCGGCACGGCGGCGGTGCCGACCGGCCTCCGGTGAACCAGCGGCGGGCGATGGTTCCTCGACAGTTCCATTGCTCTGCCGCAGCCGGCGCCACAATCCGCCGTCCGGTATCCGGACAACCTGGGTTGCCGTCGCTCCAGCAGAGCGAAGGGTCGCGGGAACCCCGTCCGGCCCCTCCGGTGTCCGGCCCGGCGCGCCCGTGCCGCCCACGCCGGTGGACCGGGGTGCGCAGCAGTCCACCCGAGGACACGAAGGAGACCCGATGACGCCCGAGGAGATCCTGGCCGCCGACCGCGCCCACGTCTGGCACCCGTACGCGGCGCTGCCGCCGGCCAGCCCGCCCTACGTGGTGGAGAGCGCGGCGGGCGTACGACTGCGGCTGGCCGACGGCCGGGAACTGGTCGACGGGATGTCGTCGTGGTGGGCCGCCATCCACGGCTACCGGCACCCGGTGCTGGACGCGGCGGTCACCGACCAGCTCGGCCGGATGAGCCACGTGATGTTCGGCGGGCTCACCCACGAGCCCGCGGTGCGGCTGGCGACCACTCTGGTCGAGCTGGCCCCGGACGGTCTGGAACACGTCTTCCTGGCCGACTCCGGGTCGGTCAGCGTCGAGGTGGCGGTGAAGATGTGCCTGCAGTACCAGCGGGCCACCGGCCGGCCGGAACGCCGCCGGCTGGGCACCTGGCGGGGCGGCTACCACGGCGACACGTTCCACCCGATGAGCGTCTGCGACCCCGACGGCGGCATGCACCACCTCTGGGGGGACGTGCTGCCCCGGCAGGTCTTCGCCCCGGTGCCCCCGGGCGGCTTCGACGGCCCGCCGGACCCGGCGTACGAGCGGGCCCTGGTCGACGCGGTGGAGCGGCACGCCGACGAGCTGGCGGCGGTGATCGTGGAGCCGGTGGTCCAGGGCGCCGGCGGGATGCGCTTCCACCACCCGCACTACCTGCGGGTACTGCGCGAGGTGACCCGGGCGCACGGCATCCTGCTGATCTTCGACGAGATCGCCACCGGCTTCGGCCGGACCGGCACGATGTTCGCCGCCGAGCACGCCGGGGTCACCCCGGACGTGCTCTGCGTCGGCAAGGCGCTCACCGGCGGCTATCTGACCCTGGCGGCCGCGCTCTGCACGCCCGAGATCGCCCGGGGCATCTCCGCCGGCGGGGTGCTGGCGCACGGCCCGACGTTCATGGGCAATCCCCTCGCCTGCGCGGTCGCCAACGCCTCGCTGGGCCTGCTGCGGTCCGGGGACTGGGCCGGGCGGGTGGCGGCGATCGAGGAGGGGCTGCGGGTCGGCCTGGAGCCGCTGCGCGGCGCGCCCGGGGTGGCCGACGTCCGGGTGCTGGGCGCGATCGGCGTGGTCCAGCTCGACCACGAGGTCGACCTGGCCCGGGCGACCGCGGCCGCGGTGGCGCAGGGCGTGTGGCTGCGCCCGTTCCGCGACCTGATCTACACCATGCCGCCGTACGTCACGGACGACGCCGACGTGGCGCGGATCGTCGGCGGCGTCGAGGCGGCGGTCAAGGCCGGCTGAGGTGGCCCGGGGGAGCGGGCCGACGGTCCGCTCCGCCGCCCGGCCGCCGCGGCGGCCGGCGGACGACGAGCGGCGGCGTCCACCGCCGTACGACCACCGCGGCGACACGCCGCGCGAGGGAAAGGGAGAGTCGCGATGGAGAGCTTCGGCGCCCGCCTGCACCGGGCCGTGGCCGAACGGGGGCCGCTCTGCGTGGGCATCGACCCGCACCCGGGACTGCTGGCCCGGTGGGGACTGTCCGACGACGCCGACGGGCTGGAGCGGTTCGCCCGGACCGCGGCCGAGGCGCTCGGTGACCGGATTGCGGTGGTCAAGCCCCAGTCGGCCTTCTTCGAGCGGTTCGGCGCCCGGGGTGTCGGAATTCTTGAGTCAACTATCCGACAGTTACGGGATGCCGGCTCGCTCGTTCTCCTCGACGTCAAGCGCGGCGACATCGGCTCGACGGTCAGCGCGTACGCCTCGGCCTACCTCGATCCATCCAGCCCGTTGTATGTCGACGCCGTCACGGCCAGCCCCTATCTCGGGGTCGGATCGCTCGCCCCGATGTTCGAACTGGCCGCCGCACACGGCGGCGGCGTCTTCGTCCTGGCGCTCACCTCGAACCCCGAGGGCGCCGCGGTGCAGCGCGCCGTCACGGCGGACGGCCGGACCGTCGCGCAGACCGTGATCGACGAGATTTCCCAGCTCAACAGGGGTGCGGAGCCGCTCGGCAGCTTCGGGCTGGTGGTCGGCGCGACGATCGGTGACACCGGTCACGACCTGTCCGCGGTGAACGGTCCGCTGCTCGCGCCCGGGCTCGGCGCCCAGGGCGGCACGGCGGCCGGGCTGCGCACCGTCTTCGGCTCGAGCCTGCCGTCGGTGCTGCCCTCGTACTCCCGCGAGGTCCTGCAGGCTGGACCCGACCTGGCCGCACTGCGGGACGCCGCGGACCGGGCGCTGGCCGATTGCCGGGCCGCCCTGACCACCGCTGACTGACTGACGGCTCGGTCACTTTGCGCTGATCCTCGCGCGCCCACGTTGCCGAAACCGCCGTTGACCGCTAGTTTTCCCCGCGCTGGGAACCACGGACCCCTTTGGTTGCCAGCGACACCACGTTTCACAGATGCGGCGGTGCGCCCCGCCCGTCGCGATAGGGACCTGAGGAGAACTGGTGCCGCTCCCGTCACTGACCCCCGAACAGCGCGCTGCCGCGCTGGAGAAGGCCGCGGAGATCCGCAAGGCCCGTGCTGAGCTGAAGGAGCAGCTCAAGCAGGGCAAGACCACCCTCGCCACCGTCCTCGAGCGGGCTGAGTCCGACGACGTCGTGGGCAAGCTGAAGGTTTCGGCCGTGCTCCAGGCGATGCCGGGCATCGGCAAGATCCGGGCCACCCAGATCATGGAGAAGCTCAAGATCGCCGACAGCCGCCGCCTGCGCGGCCTGGGCGAGCAGCAGCGCAAGGCTCTGCTTGGTGAGTTCGCCGCCAACTGAACGCCGCACCGTGTAGAAACAAGCGGTGAGCACGGATGACGAGGCGCGCCCGGCGGCTCGGCTCACTGTCCTGACCGGACCTTCGGGTGCCGGCCGGGAGAGTGTCGTCGAGCTGGTCCGGGCGCGTTTCCCGTCCGTCTGGGTGCCGGTGCCTGCCACCACCCGGCCGCCCCGCGCCGGCGAGGTGGACGGGGTGGACCGGCTCTTCCTGGCCGCGGCGGAGTTCGACCGGATGATCGCCGCCGACGAGCTGCTGGAGTGGAGCCGGATCGGGCCGTACCGGCGGGGCGTGCCGCGCGCCGGGATCCGCGACCGGCTGGTCGCCGGCCGGCCGGTGCTGCTGCCGCTGGACCTGCCCGGCGCGCTGGCCGTCCGGGCCCTCGCGCCGGACGCGCAGCTGGTGCTCCTGGCCCCGCCCGGCTACCGGCCGGACCCGGCCGTCGCGGCGGCCTTTCCGCACGCCGTGACGCATGACCTCGCCGAGCGCGCGGCCGATGAGCTGGTAGGCTTGCTCGGTTCTTCTTTCCTGGCTCCGGCTCAACCGCGCCCGAGCGGTTGAGAGACCACCGCTTCCGGGCGGTGCACAAGACGCAGAGGTTAATTCGTGGGATCCATCGCCAACCCCGAAGGCATCACCAACCCGCCGATCGACGAGCTCCTCGAGAAGACGACCTCGAAGTACGCGCTGGTGATCTTCGCCGCCAAGCGCGCGCGCCAGGTCAACGCCTACTACAGCCAGCTCGGTGAGGGCCTGCTGGAGTACGTCGGCCCGCTGGTGGAGACCACCCCGCAGGAGAAGCCGCTCTCGATCGCCATGCGCGAGATCAACGCGGGCCTGCTCACCGCCGAGCCGACCGACCAGCCGTAAGCCCGCCCGCGCCGATGTCCGCCGAGATCGTCCTCGGGGTCGGCGGTGGTATCGCCGCCTACAAGGCGTGTGAGCTGCTCCGGCTGTTCACCGAGTCGGGTCATCGGGTCCGGGTCGTGCCGACCGCGTCGGCGCTCCGCTTCGTCGGGGCGCCGACCTGGGCCGCGCTCTCCGGCCGGCCGGTCGCCGACGACGTCTGGTCCGACGTGCACGAGGTGCCGCACGTCCGCCTCGGCCAGCACGCCGACCTGGTGGTGGTGGTGCCGACCACGGCCGACCTGCTCGCCAAGGCCGCCCACGGTCTCGCCGACGACCTGCTCACCAACACCCTGCTGACCGCCCGCTGCCCGGTCCTGCTCGCCCCGGCGATGCACACCGAGATGTGGGAGCACCCCGCCACCGTCGCCAACGTCGCGACCCTGCGGTCCCGGGGCGTCCGGGTGATCGAGCCGGCCGTCGGCCGACTCACCGGCGCCGACACCGGCAAGGGCCGGCTGCCCGACCCGGCGGAGATCTTCGCCGTGGCCCGGCGCACCCTCGCCCGGGGCGGTGCCGCCCCCGCCGACCTGGCCGGCCGGCACGTGGTGGTCACCGCCGGCGGCACCCGCGAGCCGCTCGATCCGGTCCGCTTCCTCGGCAACCGTTCCTCCGGCAAGCAGGGGTACGCCTTCGCCCGCGCGGCGGTCGCCCGGGGCGCCCGGGTGACCCTGGTCTCGGCCAACGTCTCGCTCGCCGACCCGGCCGGCGTCGACCTGGTCCGGGTGGGCACCACCGAGGAGCTGCGCACGGCGACCCTGGAGGCGGCGGCCGCCGCGGACGCCGTGGTGATGGCCGCCGCTCCCGCCGATTTCCGCCCCGCGACGTACGCGCCTGGCAAAATCAAGAAGACGGACGACGGCAGCGCGCCGACGATCGAGCTGGTCACCAACCCGGACATCGCCGCCGAGCTGGGCCGACGGCGTCGACCCGAACAGGTGCTGGTGGTGTTCGCCGCCGAGACCGGCGACGCCGAGGCCAACGGGCGGGCCAAGCTGGCCCGCAAGCGGGCGGACCTCATCGTGATCAACGAGGTCGGCCCGGACAAGGTCTTCGGCGCCGAGACCAACGCGGCGACCGTCATCGGCGCGGACGGCTCGGTGGCCCGGCTGCCCGAGCGGTCGAAGGAGGACCTGGCCGACGACGTCTGGGATCTCGTCGTGGCCCGACTGCCCCGTCGGTCCTGAACACTGGTCACCTCCGCATTGCCTGAGTCACCCTCGAGGGACGGTGACTAAACTGCCGCGGAGCGACCGTTCAAGAGTTTTCACATGCTTAGGAGTGCCGTGACACGTCTCTTCACGTCCGAATCGGTCACGGAAGGCCACCCGGACAAGATCGCCGACCAGATCAGTGACGGCATCCTGGACGCCCTGCTCACCAAGGACCCGCACAGCCGGGTCGCGGTCGAGACCCTGATCACCACGGGCCAGGTGCACGTGGCGGGCGAGGTCACCACCAAGGCGTACGTCGACATCCCCACCATCGTCCGGGACACCATCCTGGCGATCGGGTACGACTCGTCGAAGAAGGGCTTCGACGGCGCCTCCTGCGGCGTCAGCGTCTCCATCGGCGCCCAGTCTCAGGACATCGCGCAGGGCGTCGACAACGCCTTCGAGCTGCGTACCGGCTCGTCGGAGAGCGCGCTGGACGCCCAGGGCGCCGGCGACCAGGGCATGATGTTCGGCTTCGCCTGCTCGGAGACGCCCGAGCTGATGCCGCTGCCGATCGCGCTGGCGCACCGGCTGGCCCGCCGCCTCGCCGCGGTCCGCAAGGACGGGACCATCCCGTACCTGCGGCCGGACGGCAAGACCCAGGTCACCATCGAGTACGACGGGCTGCGCCCCGTCCGGCTGGACACGGTGGTGGTCTCCAGCCAGCACGCTGCGGACATCTCGCTGGAGTCGCTGCTCACCCCGGACGTGCGCGAGCATGTCATCGCCCCCGAGCTGGAGAGCCTCGGCCTGGACACCGAGGGCTACCGGCTGCTGGTGAACCCGACCGGGCGGTTCGAGATCGGTGGCCCGATGGGCGACGCCGGCCTCACCGGCCGGAAGATCATCGTCGACACCTACGGCGGGTACGCCCGGCACGGTGGCGGCGCCTTCTCCGGCAAGGACCCGTCCAAGGTGGACCGCTCCGCGGCGTACGCGATGCGCTGGGTGGCGAAGAACGTGGTCGCCGCCGGCCTGGCCGAGCGCTGCGAGGCGCAGGTCGCGTACGCGATCGGCAAGGCCCACCCGGTGAGCCTGTTCATCGAGACGTTCGGCACCGAGACCGTCCCGGTCGCCTCGATCGAGAAGGCCGTCGCCGAGGTCTTCGACCTGCGGCCCGCCGCGATCATCCGGGACCTCAACCTGCTCCGCCCGATCTACCAGCAGACCGCCGCCTACGGCCACTTCGGCCGTGAGCTGCCGGACCTGACCTGGGAGAGCACCGACCGGGCCGCCGACCTCAAGTCGGCCGCGGGAGCCTGACCGCCACCACGCGCAGCGACCGGCGACCCGCACCGGGGTCGCCGGTCGCCCGTGTCTGCGTGGACGTGCCGCTGGCCCACCTGGACCGCCCCTTCGACTACCTGGTGCCGGCCGAGCTGGACGCCGACGCGGTCCCCGGGGTGCGGGTCAAGGTGCGCTTCGCCGGCCAGCTCGTCGACGGCTGGCTGCTGGAACGGGCCGAGCGGTCCGATCACCCCCGGCTGGCGTACCTGGAGAAGGTCGTCTCGCCGGTGCCGGTGCTCGCGCCGGAGATCGCCCGGCTGGCCCGGGCGGTGGCCGATCGGTACGCCGGCAGCCTTGCCGACGTGCTGCGCCTCGCCGTACCGCCCCGGCACGCCCGCGCCGAGAAGGAGTTCGCCGGCGCCGCGCCGCCCCCGACCGACCGGGCCCCGGCCGACCCGGCCCCCGACACGGCTTCGACCGGAGGCACCACCGACACCGCCCCGGCCACTGCCGCCAACCACGCCGGAGTCGCTGCGGACGCCGCCCTGGCCGGCCCGAACGTGGCCACCGCTCCGACCGGCCCGGCCGCCGGCACCGGCGCCGCCGGCGACACCAGCGCCGGTCCGGCCGATGTGACCGCCGTCCCCGCCGGCACCGCCCCGACCGGGGCCGCCGTCGAGGCGGTACCGGTCGACCCGCGCGGGTGGCGGGACTACCCGGCCGGAACGGCGTTCCTGCACGCGCTCACGGCCGGCCGCGCCCCCCGTGCGGTCTGGTCCGCCCTGGCCGGCGAGGACTGGGCCGCCCGGTACGCCGACGCCGTCGCCGCCACCGTCGCCGGCGGCCGTGGGGCGGTCGTGGTGGTCGCCGACGCCCGGGACCTGGACCGGCTCGACGCCGCGCTGACCGCGACCCTCGGCCCCGACCGGCACGTCTGCCTCTCCGCCGCGCTCGGCCCGGCCCGCCGCTACCGCGCCTTCCTCGCGGCCCGGCGCGGCGCGGTGCCCGTGGTGATCGGGACCCGGGCGGCGATGTTCGCCCCGGTGGACCGGCTCGGCCTGGTGGCGATCTGGGACGACGGGGACGACCTGCACGCCGACCCCCGGGCGCCGTACCCGCACGCCCGGGAGGTGCTGCTCACCCGGGCCCAGCTCGCCGGGGTGGCCGCCCTGGTCGGCGGGTACGCCCGGACCGCCGAGGCGCAACTGCTGGTGGAGACCGGCTGGGCCCGGGAGGTGGCCGCCGACCGGGCGACCGTGCGGGCGCGTACCCCGGCCATCGCGCCGACCGGCGACGACCCCCAACTGGCCCGCGACCCCGGCGCGGCCACGGCGCGGCTGCCCAGCCTGGCCTGGACCACCGCCCGGGACACCCTGCGCGCCGACGCACCGGTGCTGGTGCAGGTGCCCCGCCGCGGCTACCTGCCCTCGGTCGCCTGCGCCGACTGCCGGACCCCGGCCCGCTGTCCGCACTGCGCCGGTCCGCTCGCGCTGCCCTCCGCCGCCGGGACGCCGGCCTGCCGCTGGTGCGGCCGGGTCGCCGCCGCCTACGCGTGCCCGGAGTGCGGCGGGCGGCGGTTGCGGGCGTCGGTCACCGGCGCCCGGCGCACCGCCGAGGAGCTGGGCCGCGCCTTTCCGGGGGTGCCGGTGCGCACCTCCGGCCGGGAGGAGGTGCTCACCACCGTGCCCGGCGGCGCCGGCCTGATGATCGCCACACCGGGTGCCGAGCCGGCCGCCGAGGGCGGCTACGGTGCGGTGCTGCTGCTCGACTCGTGGGCGCTGCTGACCCGGGCCGACCTGCGGGCCGGCGAGGAGGCGCTGCGGCGCTGGCTGGCCGCGGCGGCGCTGGCCCGCCCGGGGCCCGCCGGTGGCCGGGTGGTGGTGGTCGCCGACGGCGCCCTGGCGCCGGTGCAGGCGCTGCTGCGCTGGGACGCGGCCTGGTTCGCGGCCCGGGAGCTCGCCGAGCGGCGGGAGCTGGGCTTCCCGCCGGCGGTGAAGATGGCCAGCGTGACCGGCCCCGCCGAGGCGGTGGCCGACCTGCTCGCCGGGGCCCGGCTGCCCGACGGCGCCGAGGTGCTCGGTCCGGTCCCCGCCGACGAGGGGCGCGAGCGGATGCTGGTGCGGGTGCCCCGGGCCCGGGCGGCCGCCCTGGCGGAGGCGCTGCACACGGCCGCCGGGCAGCGCAGCGCCCGCAAGGCCGCCGACCCGGTCCGCCTCCAGGTCGACCCGCTGAGCCTCTTCTGAACCCGCCCGCGCCACCCCGTGCGAGGGGGCCGCGGTCCCGGCGGAGGGGCCACGGTCCCGGAAGCGTGGCGATTCCGGCGAAACGGGCGCGCTTCCGGGCGGGTAGTTGGATCTTGTGAGAGCGTTGCGGACGAGGTGGCGGGGGGTGCGGCGGCATGCCGGGCGGACACCGTGTGCGGCAAAGCGGTGGCGCGTGCGTGATAGCATCGCCCGTCATGCCCGGGCGCACGGATGGCGCGACGAAGGCGGGAGCGCGTCGATCCGACGCCAAATCGATGATCTCAATCAGCGGTGATCAGGGGTGGACCAGTCGTGACCGTTCGTCAATCGATCGTCTTCAACGGTGACCTCGGCAGCGGCAAGAGCACGGTCTCCGTCGAGATCGCCAAGCGGCTGGGGCTGCGCCGGGTCAGCGTCGGCGACCTCTACCGGCAGATGGCGCAGGAGCGGCAGATGACCGCGCTCCAGCTCAACCTGCACGCCGAGCTGGACCAGGCGGTCGACGGCTACGTCGACCAGCTCCAGCGGGACATCGCGGCCTCCGGCGAGTCGCTGGTGATGGACTCCCGGCTGGCCTGGCACTTCTTCACCGACGCGCTCAAGGTGCACATGATCACCGAGCCGACCGAGGCGGCCCGCCGGGTGCTGGCCCGCCCGTCCGGTCCGGCGGAGAGCTACGCCTCGCTCGAGGAGGCCCGGGCCAAGCTGCGGGAGCGCAGCGAGAGTGAGCGGGGCCGGTTCATCGTCCGGTACGGCGTCGACAAGGCCCGGCTGCGCAACTACGACCTCGTCTGCGACACCACCCGGGCCGACCCGGAGCAGGTGATCGCGCACATCATCGACGCGTACGAGGGCCGGTTCGGCGCGGCCGTGCTCGCCGACGCCCCGCCGCTGCTGCTGCTCGACCCGGCCCGGATCTACCCGACCGAGGACATCGTCACCCTGCGCGGGCTCTGGGACTCCGAGTTCGTCGGCGAGGTCGCCGGCGCGGGCGACGAGGCCCTCGAACCGCTGCGGATCGGCTACACCGGCGAGTACTTCTTCGTCGTCGACGGGCACCGCCGGCTCAGCGCCGCCATCCAGAGCGGCTTCCCCCTCGTCCCGGCCCAGCTGGTCGCCGAGGTGGAGGAGCCGGTGGTCGGCGGGATGAGCGCGGTCGACTACTTCGCCGCCCAGGTCCGCCCCAGCATGATCCACGACTGGGAGGCCGCCCACGGCATCGCGCTGCCGCTGCCCGAGCACGCCCTGCTCGGCGGGGACGCGGTGCTGGCCGGGGAGCCGGGCACCGGCGTCTGAGCCGCCCGACGCCGCCGGGCGGGGAAGCCGGCGCGCGACGGCGGGATCGCCGGATCGCGACGACGGGCGCATGATGAAGGTCGCCGATCTCCCGGGAGGCTGACCGTGGATCCTGCCGACGCCCTCGCGCTGCTGATGTCCCCGCAGGGGCGGGTGAACCCCTACCCCACCTACGAGCGATTGCGGGCGCACGGCCCGGTCGTGCAGGCCGGGCCGATCTTCTACGCGGTCACCGGCTACGCCGAGATCGACGAGATCCTCCGCGACCCCCGGTTCGGGGTGATGGACGACGACCTGCGCGACCAGTTCCTGCCCGGCTGGCGGGAGAGCCCGGCGGTCGCCTCGATCTCCCGCTCCATGCTGCGCACCAACCCGCCGGACCACAGCCGGATGCGGCGGCTCGCGGCGGGAGCCTTCACCCCGCGCCGGATCGCCGCGATGCGGGACGTGGTGGTGGCCCAGGCCGACGAGCTGGTCGACCGGATGCGGGAGCGCGACCACGCGGGTGAGCCGGTGGACTTCATGGCCGACTTCGCGTACCCGCTGCCGGTCGGGGTGATCTGCGCCCTGCTCGGCGTGCCGGCGGCGGACCGACCCCTGTTCCGGCGCTGGGCAGCGGACCTGACCGGGGTGCTGGAGCCGGAGATCACCCCGGCGGAGCTGGCGGACGCCGACCGGGGCGCCGCCGAGCTGCGGGGCTACTTCACCGAGCTGATCGAGGCCCGCCGCCGCGCCCCGGCCGACGACCTGACCACCGCGCTGGTGCAGGTGCACGACTCCGACGGCGAACGGCTCTCCGGGGACGAGTTGCTGTCCAACCTCGTGATCCTGCTGGTGGCCGGCTTCGAGACCACCACCAGCCTCCTCGGCAACGGCCTCGTCGTGCTGCTCGACCACGACCGGGCGGCGAAGGCGCTGCGCGAGGACCCCGAGCTCGCCCCCGGCTACGTCGACGAGCTGCTGCGGTACGACTCGCCGGTCCAGCTCACCTCGCGGATGAGCACCGCCCCGGCGAGCTACGGCGGCCTCGACCTGCCCGCCGGCAGCTGGCTGATGCTGATGCTGGGCGCCGCGAACCGGGACCCCCGGCGGTACCCGGAGCCGGCGCGGTTCGACCCGTGGCGGCCGCAGATCCACCCGCTCTCCTTCGGCGCCGGCCCGCACTACTGTCTCGGCGCGGGGCTGGCCCGGCTGGAGGCGCAGGTCGCCTTCCCGCTGCTGCTGCGCCGGCTGCCCGGGCTGGCCCTGGCCGGCGAGCCGGAGCGGCGGGTCCGGCTGACCCTGCGCGGGTACGCCACCCTGCCGGTGACCGTGGGTGAGGAGTCCCCGCTCACCGATCGCGGTACGCCGGCCGGGGCGGCTCCGGACACTCCGTAGACTGGTACGGCAGAGTTCGTCCCGCCGTCGAAGGAGCCACCCCGCGTGACCGTTCAGCCCATCCGTCTGTTCGGGGATCCGGTGCTGCGCACGCCGGCCGATCCGGTGGTCGACTTCGACGCCGAGCTGCGCAAGCTCGTCGCCGACCTGACCGACACGATGCGCGAGCAGAGCGGCGCCGGACTGGCCGCGCCCCAACTCGGTGTGGGCCTGCGGGTGTTCACCTTCGACGTCGATGACGTGCTCGGCCACCTGGTCAACCCGGTGCTGGAGTTCCCCGACGAGGAGGAGCAGGACGGCCCGGAGGGCTGCCTGTCCATCCCCGGCCTCTACTTCGACACCAAGCGCCGGCAGAACGTGATCGCCAAGGGGTTCAGCGCCTTCGGTGACCCGGTGCAGATCGTGGGCAGCGGCCTGATGGCCCGCTGCGTGCAGCACGAGACCGACCACCTGGACGGGGTGCTCTTCGTCGACCGGCTGGATCCCGAAGGGCGCAAGGAGGCCATGAAGGCGATCCGCCAGGCCGAGTGGTACGACCAGGCCGCTCCGCCGGTGGTCAAGCTCAGCCCGCACCTGAGCAATCCGTTCGGTCTGGGTCGGTGAGCCGCGTGCGCCTGATCTTCGCCGGCACCCCGGCCGTCGCCGTTCCCGCCCTGGACGCCATCGCCGCGTCCGGCCACGAATTGCTGGCCGTGGTCACCCGTCCCAACGCGCCCGCCGGTCGTGGCCGGGGCCTGGTCCGCTCGCCCGTCGGCGCCTGGGCCGACGCGCACGGCGTCGAGGTGCTCACCCCGGCCAAGCCCCGCGAGCCCGAGTTCCTGGACCGGCTGCGCGAGCTGGCCCCGGACTGCGTGCCGGTGGTCGCGTACGGCGCGCTCGTGCCGCCGGTCGCGCTGGAGATCCCCCGGCACGGCTGGATCAACCTGCACTTCTCGCTGCTGCCCGCCTGGCGGGGCGCGGCGCCGGTGCAGCACGCCGTGCTGCACGGCGACGAGCTGACCGGGGCCAGCGTCTTCCAGCTCGAGCAGGGGCTGGACACGGGCCCGGTGTACGGCACGGTGACCGACGAGATCCGCCCCACCGACACCTCCGGTGACCTGCTGGAGCGGCTGGCCCACTCCGGCGCCGGTCTGCTGGTGGCGGTCCTCGACGCGATCGGGGCCGGCACCGCGCGGGCTGAGCCGCAGCCGGCCGACGGGGTGTCCCTCGCCCCGAAGCTGACCGTGGAGGACGCCCAGGTGCGCTGGAGCGACCCGGCCTTCGCCGTCGACCGCCGCATCCGCGCCTGCACCCCGGCGCCCGGTCCGTGGACGACGTTCCGCGGCGACCGGGTGAAGCTCGGTCCGGTCACCCCGGTGGCGAACGGTCCCGGGCTCAAGCCTGGCGAGCTGCTGGCGGAGAAGGCCCGGGTGCTGGTCGGCACGGCCACCGTGCCGGTGCAGCTCGGCGAGGTCCGGGCGGCCGGCAAGAAGCCCATGTCGGCGAGCGACTGGGCGCGCGGCGCCCGGGTCGCCGCCGGGGAGGAGCTCGCGTGACCGGGCCGTCCGAGCCTCGGGGTGAGCGCTCCTCCGACGAGGGCCGACGCGGCCCGTCCAGCGCGGGCGGGCGGTGGTCCGGCGGTGAGCGGGGCGGCCGCGGCGACGGCCCGCGATCCGGCGAGGGCCACCGCGGCGGCGGGGACCGCGGCCGCTTCACCGGGGGTGAGCGCGCCGAGCGGTACCCGCGGGGCGAGCGGGCCGGCCCGCGCGGGGACGGCCCGCGCGGTGGCCGGTTCGACGCGGACCGCCGTGGTGGCGCTCGGCGGCCGGCTCGGCCCGCCGTGGACCTGCCGCGGCAGGTCGCGTACCAGGCGATCGCGGCGGTGCACCGGGACGACGCCTACGCCAACCTGGTGCTGCCGGCGATGCTGCGCGAGGAGGGGCTGGTCGGTCGGGACGCCGCCTTCGCCACCGAGCTGACCTACGGCACGCTGCGCCAGACCGGCACCCTGGACGCGATCATCAGCGACGCCGCCGACCGGGACGTGCAGCGGATCGACCCGCCGGTGCGCGACGCGCTGCGGCTCGGGGCGTACCAGTTGCTGCACACCCGGGTGCCGGCGCACGCGGCGGTCTCCTCCACCGTCGACCTGGTGCGCTCGGTGGGCCCGGGCGCCACCGGCTTCGCCAACGCGGTGCTCCGCGAGATCACCACCCGGGACCACGACGCCTGGGTGGCGAAGCTCGCCCCGGCGACGGAGACCGACCCGGTGGGGCACCTGGCGTTGGCGTACAGCCACCCGCAGTGGATCGTCCGGGCGTTCGCCGAGGCGCTCGGCGGCGATCTCGGCGAGACCGAGCGGCTGCTGATCGAGGACAACGAGCGGCCACCGGTGCACCTGTGCGCCCGGCCGGGCCTGGCGGACCCGGTGGAGCTGGCCGACGAGGTCGGCGGCGCCCCGGGCGCCTTCTCGCCGTACGCGGTCTACCTCTCCGGCGGCGCGCCGGGTGACCTGCGGGCGGTGATCGAGGGGCGGGCGCACGTCCAGGATGAGGGCTCCCAGCTGGTGGCGAACGCCCTGGCGGTGGCGCCGTTGGACGGCCCGGACGGCCGCTGGCTGGACCTCTGCGCGGGACCGGGCGGCAAGGCCGGCCTGCTCGGCGCCCTGGCGGCGCAGCGCGGCGCCCGGCTCACCGCGGTCGAGGTGGCCGAGCACCGGGCCCGGCTGGTCGAACAGGCCACCCGGGGCCTGCCGGTGACTGTGCTCGCCACCGACGGGCGGACGGTCGGCGGGGACCCGGAGCTGCCCGAGGGGCACTTCGACCGGGTACTGGTGGATGCCCCCTGCACCGGGTTGGGCTCGCTGCGCCGGCGCCCGGAGTCCCGCTGGCGCCGCCAGCCCTCGGACCTGCCGCCGCTGACCCGGTTGCAGCGGGAGCTGCTCACCGCGGCGCTGCGCGCGGTGCGCCCGGGCGGCCTGGTCGCCTACGTCACCTGCTCCCCGCACACGGTGGAGACGCACGTGACGGTGACCGAGGCGGCCCGCCGGTGCGGCCTGCCGGTGGACTTCGTGGACGCCCGGCCGCTGCTGCCGGCCGGCATGCCGGGCCTGGGTGACGGGCCGACGGTGCAGCTCTGGCCGCACCGGCACGGCACGGATGCGATGTTCCTGGCGGTGCTGCGCCGGGGCTGAGCCCGCGAGGCACCACATCGAGCTGCTCATCGCTGGACGCGAAGGCGCCGGGTGCGCCCCCCGGTCCGCGCCGGGCGGGTGACACCCCGTTGACTATTACATTGATACATGTAACTGCTTCGACGAATCGCTCCCCGCCCACCCCCACGAGGAGTTCCGATGAGACGTCGTACCCCCGTCGCGGGCCTCGCGCTTGCCGTCCTGGCCGGCATGACGGCGACGCTGGCCGCGACCGCGGCCGGCGCGGCTCCCGCCGCCGCGCCCGTGACCGCGGCCGCCCCCGCCCTGCTCGCCGCCGCGCCGGACATCGCGGTGACCAACATCCAGGCCCACCTGACCCAGCTCAACACGATCGCCACCAACAACGGCGGTACCCGGCGGGCCGGCTCCGCCGGCTACACCGCCTCGGTCGGCTACGTGAAGGGCAAGCTCCAGGCCGCCGGCTACACGGTCACCGAGCAGTACTGCTCGAACTGCACCTACCCCGGCAACAACCTGATCGCCGAATGGCCGCAGGGCCCCGCCGACCAGGTGGTCATGTTCGGCGCGCACCTGGACAGCGTCTCCGCCGGCCCGGGCATCAACGACAACGGCTCCGGCTCGGCCGCCCTGCTGGAGAACGCCCTGGTGCTGGCCCAGCAGAACCCGAGCATGACCAAGCGGGTCCGGTTCGCCTGGTGGAACGGCGAGGAGCAGGGCCTGCAGGGCTCGAAGTTCTACGTCAACTCGCTCACCGCCGCCCAGAAGGGCTACCTCAAGGGCTACTACAACTTCGACATGGTCGCCTCGCCCAACGGTGGCTACTTCATCAACCGGGTCACCTCCACCACGGCGGCGCCGCTGAAGGCGTACTGGGACTCGCTCAGCCTCCAGCCTGAGGAGAACGTCGAGGGCCAGGGCCGCTCGGACGACTACTCGTTCCAGAACGCCGGCATCCCCACCTCCGGGTACGCCGCCGGGGCCAGCGCCACCAAGACCTCCGCGCAGGCGAGCAAGTGGGGCGGCACCGCGGGCGCGGCGTACGACGGCTGCTACCACCGCTCCTGCGACACCACCAGCAACATCAATGCGACCGTGCTCAACCGCAGCGCCGACGGCGTCGCGTACGCGATCTGGCAGCTCGCGGTCGGCGGCACCCCGACCAACGACTTCTCCGTGGCGGTGAGCCCCACCTCGGGCAGTGTGGCCCGGGGCGCCTCGACCACGGCGACCGTCAGCACCACGACGACCAGCGGCAGCGCCCAGCCGGTCAGCCTGTCCGCCACCGGCGCGCCGAGCGGGGTCACGGTGTCGTTCAGCCCGTCGTCGGTGACCTCCGGCGGCTCTGCCACCATGACGGCCAGCGCCTCCTCGACCGCCACCACCGGCACCTTCACCATCACGGTCACCGGCACCGGGACGGCCACGCGCAGCGCCACCTACAGCCTCACCGTGACCGGCACCGGCGGCTGCGCCGGCGGCCAGCTGATCGGCAACAGCAGCTTCGAGTCGGGCAGCACGCCGTGGACGGCCAGCTCGGGCGTGATCACCAACTCGACCAGCCAGGCGGCCCGGACCGGCTCCTACAAGGCGTGGCTGGACGGGTACGGCAGCACCCATACCGACACGCTGTCCCAGCCGGTGTCGATCCCGGCCGGATGCAGCAGCTACACCCTGTCGTTCTGGCTGCACATCGACACCGCCGAGACCACCACCTCGACGGCGTACGACAGGCTGACCGTCCAGGTCGGCACGACGACGCTGGCGACGTACTCGAACCTCCACGCTGCCAGCGGCTACGCGCAGCGCACGTTCAACCTGGCCGGGTACGCCGGCCAGACCGTGACGCTGAAGTTCACCGGCGTCGAGGACTCGTCGTTGCAGACCAGCTTCGTGGTCGACGACGTGACGCTGCAGGCCAGCTAGGCGGGACCGGTGAGCGGGGCGGGCGACCGGCCCGCCCCGCCTCACTGGATCGGCAGGCCCTTGGTCCCGGCGCCCTTCAACGACCGGGTCGACGTGCGGTCGTCGAGCCACAGGAAGCACTGCACGCCGTGGTTGCCGTTCTGCCACTCCTCCTCGAAGGGGTGGTAGATGATCGTGCCGGCGCGGTACTGCAGGTCGCTGTTGTTCGGCACCTTGACGTACTTGGCGATCAGTGCCCGGCACGCCTTGTGCGCCCGCAGTGAGGTGCGCCCAAACTCGGCGTAGCTGATGTCCGGCGCCTGCCACACGCCGACGAACTCGGCGTGGTGCTTGGCGGTGCAGGCGACCGGCCGCATCTGGTCGATGTCGTCCTTGACGAGCTTCGGATTGAAGCAGCCGTAGGCGAGTGGGGAGCCCGGGGCCAGCGCGCCACGCAGCGAGCTCTGGCGCGGGATGAGGCTGCTGTCGTCGAGGCTGGCCACCTCGGAGGCGTCGCAGCGGAACCAGCGGGCGCCGCCCGTCCAGGCCAGCGCCGACGGAAAGATGACGGAGACCAGCAGCCGGCCGGAACGCCAGTCGGCCCCCACCGCCTTGCTGACCTGCTTGTCGCACTCGGCGCGGGCCGTCCGCGCGCCGGTGGAGCCGGCCCGCGGGGGTGCGCCCCGCTCGGCGCCCGGCCCGGTCAGCGTCCCGACGTGCAGGGTCTCCGACCGGTGCGACGCGGTGCAGTCGACCGGGTTGTAGCCGCTGAGGTATCCCACGTCCGGCACGGTGGTGTGACACGCCCCGGCAACCGGCACGAAGCCCTTCGCCGGCCCGAGGGCCGGCCAGTCGTCGGCCAGGTTCCGGTCCACCCCGGCAGGCGCACCGCAGCCAGCCAACGCCAGCGCCGCCGTCGTCACGACGACCGCCGTCCTCCACCACCGCCGCATCGCCGACCTCCCCGTCGTGACGAACTGGCGTCGACCGGCGCGAGCCGCCGGTACGCCACGGCGCAGCAGCATACGGCACGCGGGCTCAGATGACGGGTAGTCCCTGCGGGCCGACGCCGCGCATCGAGCGGGTCAGCCTCCGGTCGTCGCTCCACAGGAAACAGCGCACCCCCCGGTCGCCCTCCTCCCACTCCCGTTGCGACGGCGGGTAGAAGATCGAGCCGGCCCGGTACGGCAGGTCGCTGTTGTTCGGCACGCTGGCGAACACGGCGATCAGCGCCATGCACCGCCGGTGCACCTGCTGGCTCGCCCGGGTGAACTGCGCCCAGCTCATGTCGTGTTCCACGTAGACGCCGACGAACTCGGCCCGGTGCGGTTCGGTGCAGAGCACCGGGGCCATGTAGTTCAGGTTGTCGTCGATCAGCTTGGGGTCGAAGCAGCGGTGGACGAGGGGGTTGTCGCCGACCATCGCGCCGCGCAGGCTGCCCACCCGGTTGACCGGCCGGGTGTTGTCGATGCTGTCGGTCTCGGCCAGGTCGCAGCGGTACCAGCGGGCTCCGGCGAGCCAGGCGGTCACCGAGGGCAGCGCGATGTTCATGGTGAGCCGGGCGGAGTGCCAGTCCCCGCCGATCACCTCCCGGGCCCGCTGGTCGCACTCGGCCCGGGCGCTCCGCAGTGCGGCGGAGCCCGGCTCCGGACGGGCGCCGGCCGCGGCCGCCCCGGTGAACGTGCCGACGTGCACGGCCTCGGCCAGATGGCTGCGCCCGCAGGCCACCGTCTCGTAGGTGCGGGCCTGCACGACCGCGGTGATCCGGGGCAGGCAGGCGTCCGTGGCGGGCATGAACAACTGGGCCGCCGGCAGGGTGGGCCAGTCGTCGACCAGGTCGCCGTCGGCCCGGTGCGGCGTGACGCAGCCGCCGAGGACCGCCGTCGCCGTGCCGGCCAGCGCCAGCGCCACGAGCCACCGTCGCATCCTCCGCCCCTTCCGGGAGATGGCAGCCGGTCGCCGCGGCCCGTGCGGCGTTCCCCGCCACCGGGCGTGCAGCTTATGTGACCGTCCCCGTTGGAGTGTTGCGGTGTTTCCGTCGATCGGCCAGTCAGGTTTGGCTTTTCGGCCCGGTTTTCGGGTCCGGAACGGCCGATTCTGCACCAGGGGTCACGGCGGGCTCACAGTGGGTCCCGGTTGCTGCCGCGCTGCGGACGGCGGGTGACGCCGTTCGTACACTGGCCCCGTGACCGTACCGCCGCTGATCGTCGCGCCCAGCATCCTCGCCGCCGATTTCGCCCGCCTCGCCGACGAGGTCCGCGCCATTGAGCATGCCGCCGACTGGTTGCACGTGGACGTCATGGACAACCACTTCGTGCCGAACCTGACCATCGGGCTGCCGGTGGTGCAGAGCCTGCGCGCCTCGACGGAGCTTCCGTTCGACGTGCACCTCATGATCACCGACCCGCGCCGGTGGGCCCCCGGGTACGCCGACGCCGGGGCGTACAACGTGACGTTCCACGCCGAGGCGTGCGACGACCCGGTGGCGTTGGCGAAGGACCTGCGCTCGGCCGGGGCGAAGGCGGGGCTGGCGATCGACCGGGACACCCCGATCGAGCCGTACCTGGAGCTGCTGCCCAGCTTCGACACCCTGCTGATCATGACGATCAAGGCCGGCTTCGGCGGCCAGCGGTTCATTCCACAGTTGCTGGACAAGGTGCGCACCGCCCGGCGGCACGCCGACAGCGGCCACCTGGAGCTGCGGATCGAGGTCGACGGGGGCATCGCCGCCGACACCATCGAGCAGGCGGCCGCCGCCGGCGCGGACGCCTTCGTCGCCGGCACCGCCGTCTACGGCGCCGACGATCCGGCCGAGGCGGTACGCCGCCTGCGCGCCCTGGCGGAGCGCGCGGCCACCGGGGCCTGAGGTGGAGCCGGCCGGCGAGCGACCCGACGTCATCCTGGTCGTCGACGACGACGAGGACATCGCGCGTTTCGTCGAGTTCAACCTGCGGCTGCACGGCTTCGAGGTGATCCACGCCAGCGACGGCCAGGAGGCGCTCGAGCTGATCGAGCGGCAACGGCCGGACCTGGCCGTGGTGGACCTGATGATGCCCCGCATCGACGGCCTGGAGCTGACCCGCCGGCTGCGCGCCGACCCGATGACCTCCGCGCTGCCGGTGATCATGCTGACCGCCAAGGGGATGACCGGGGACAAGGTGCACGGCCTCAGCGCCGGCGCCGACGACTACCTGGTCAAGCCCTTCGACACCGCCGAGTTGGTGGCCCGGGTCAGCTCCACGCTGCGGCGCAACAAGGAGTTCCGGGAGGTCTCCCCGCTGACCGGGCTGCCCGGCAACAGCCGGATCCGGCGGGAGATCAGCGACCGGGTCCGCAACGGCGTCGACTACGCCGTCGGGTACATCGACATCGACCGGTTCAAGAGCGTCAACGACCGGTACGGCTTCGTCCGTGGCGACGAGTTCATCTCCGCCCTCGCGCGCAGCCTGCACCGGGCGGTGGTCTCGATCGGGCTGCCCCCGGCCTTCCTCGGCCACGTCGGCGGCGACGACTTCGTCATCGTCTGCACCCCCAGCCAGGTCCGTCCGCTGACCAGCCGGGCGGTGGTCGACTTCGAGAAGGCCGCGGACGCCCTCTACGACCCCACCGACCGGGAGCGCGGCTTCGTCGAGCTCAAGGACCGGCGGGGCAACATCCGGCGGGCCGCCCTGGTCACCCTCTCCATCGGCGTCTCCCTCTCCGACTCCGGCAAGCGCTTCACCGACCCGCTGGAGGCGATCGCGGTCGCCTCGGAGATGAAGACGGTCGCGAAGAGCCAGCCCGGGTCGTACGTGGCGGTCGACCGGCGCCGCGGCGTCACCTGAGGCGGCAACCGGACATCTGTGAGGTAGCTCGCCTCGCTGGCGACGAGGCCCGTCCGGCGTGTAAGACTTCCGGTGTACCCACCACGCGCTGGCGGGGCTCGGTGAAATTCCGAACCGGCGGTGATCCACGGTCCGACCGTGGTAAGCCCGCGACCCGGACGGCTTTCGGCCGGACGGTGGACCTGGTGAGAATCCGGGGCCGACGGTGGGGAGCGGTCCGTTCGCTCCCCGAAAGTCCGGATGGGAGACAGCGCGCGGGACGGGGAGGCCCCTGCCGGCCGCTGGCATTCCCCAGCGCCGCGTAGGCTCCCCGGGGTCGGCCCTGCCGTCCCCGGATCTCCGCCGCCGCCTGCCTGCGGCACGCCGTGCCGTCACCTCCCGCCCCCGCCCGCGCGCGACCGGCGACTGAGAGGGCAGGGGCAGGCGATGGCGAGCGTCTCCGTGGACGAGGCGATGCGTCGTGCGATCGCGCTGGCGGCTCGGGGTCTCGGCACCACCAGCCCGAACCCGGTCGTCGGCTGCGTCCTGCTCGACCCGGCCGGCGAGGTCGTCGGTGAGGGCTTCCACGCCTACGCCGGCGGTCCGCACGCCGAGATCGTCGCGCTTGCCCAGGCCGGCAGCCGGGCCCGCGGCGGCACCGCCGTGGTCACCCTGGAGCCCTGCGACCACACCGGTCGCACCGGCCCCTGCAGCCACGCGCTGATCCAGGCCGGCGTGGCCCGGGTGGTGGTCGCGGTGCCGGATCCCAACCCGGTCGCCTCCGGCGGCGCCGCCACCCTGCGGGCCGCGGGGGTCCAGGTCGAGGTCGGGGTACGCGGGCAGGAGGCCGAGGCCGGCAACGTCGCCTGGCTGACCGCGATGCGCCGCGGCTGGCCGTACGTGATCTGGAAGTACGCCGCCACCCTGGACGGGCGCTCCGCCGCCGCCGACGGCACCAGCATGTGGATCACCTCGGAGTCGGCCCGGATCGACGTGCACGGGCTGCGCGGCACCGTCGACGCCGTCATCGCCGGGGTGGGCACCGTGCTCGCCGACGATCCCCGGCTCACCGCCCGCAATCTGCGCGACGGCACCCTGGCCATCCGGCAGCCGCTGCGGGTGGTGGTGGACAGCGCGGGGCGTACCCCGGCACAGGCCCGGGTCCGCGACGGCGCCGCCCGGACCTGGATCGCCACCGCCGCCGAGGTCGGGGCCGGTCCGGACGGCCGGGTCGACCTGCCGGCGCTGCTGGCCGAGCTGCACCACCGCGGCGTACGGGCGGCCCTGCTGGAGGGCGGCCCGCGGCTGGCCGGCGCGTTCCTCGCCGCCGGGCTGGTCGACAAGGTCGTCGGCTACCTGGCGCCGAAGCTGCTCGGCGCCGGCCCGACCGCGCTGCTCGACGCCGGCGTGGGCACCATCGCCGACGCCATCGATCTGGAGCTCACCGACGTTACGCAGGTCGGTCCCGATCTGCGGATCACCGCGCTGCCCCGAAAGAGGGAGGCCTGACATGTTCACCGGCATCGTCGAGGAGCTGGGCGAGGTCGTCCGGACCACCGAGACCGGGGGTGACTCCGCGCTGGTCGCCATCCGCGGCCCGCTCGTCACCTCGGACGCCCGGCACGGCGACTCGATCGCGGTCAACGGGGTCTGTCTGACCGTGGTCGACGTCGACGGCGGCGGCTTCACCGCCGACGTGATGGGGGAGACCCTGCGCCGCTCCGCGCTCGGCGCGCTGCGCCCGGGCGACCCGGTCAACCTGGAGCGGGCCGCCGCGCTCGGCAGCCGACTCGGCGGGCACCTGGTGCAGGGCCACGTCGACGGGGTCGGCGAGCTGATCTCGCGGGAACCGGCCGCGCAGTGGGAGACGGTCCGGTTCCGGCTCCCCGCCGCGCTGTCCCGGTACGTGGTGGAGAAGGGCTCGATCACCATCGACGGGGTCTCGCTGACCGTCGCGGAGGTCGGCGACGACTGGTTCAGCGTCGGGCTGATCCCCACCACGCTGAAGCTGACCACGCTCGGCGCGAAGTGCCCCGGCGACCCGGTCAACCTGGAGGTCGACGTGCTGGCCAAGTACGTCGAGCGGCTGCTCGGCGACCGGCTGCCGGGGGGTGGGCGCTGATGGGCCCGCTGCTGTGGCTGCTCGACGCCCAGGTGCACATCGCCGGGTCGCCGGTGCTGGTCCGGGAGATCGTCGGCAACGTCTTCGGCCTCGCCTCGGCGCTGCTCGGGCTGCGCCGGCTGGTCTGGGCCTGGCCCGTCGGCATGATTGGCAACGCGCTGCTCTTCACCGTCTTCCTGGGCGCTGTCTTCGCCACTCCGCAGGCGCACGACCTCTACGGCCAGGCCGGCCGGCAGGTCTTCTTCTTCGCGGTCAGCGTCTACGGCTGGTGGCGCTGGTCGCGCAACCGTCGCGCCGGGGCGGGGGAGCAGCCGGCCGTGACGCCGCGCTGGGCCACCGGCCGGGAACGCCTCGGCCTGCTCGCCGTCGCGGCGCTCGGCACCGCGGCCGGGTACCCGGCGCTGGCGGCGCTGGGCTCCTGGGGTCCGCTGCCGGACGCCTGGATCCTGGTCGGCAGCCTGCTGGCCACCTACGGCATGGCCCGCGGCTGGGTCGAGTTCTGGCTGATCTGGATCGCGGTGGACGCGGTCGGCGTGCCGCTGCTGCTGCACGGCGGCTTCTACCCGTCCGCCGCCATGTACCTGGTCTACGGCGCCTTCTGCGTCTGGGGCCTGGCCGCCTGGTGGCGGGCCTCGCGGGCCACCCCGCCGGCCCCCACCCCGATCCCGCCCACCTACTCGGAGGCCGTCGCATGAGCGAGCGCAGCGAGCGAATCATCAGGTCCGGGCCCTTGGTGCCGCAGGACGGCACGGGAGCGAAGCGGAGTGCCGGCATGAGCGCCTTTGGCAGCATCGAACAGGCGGTGGCGGACATCGCCGCCGGCCGGCCCGTCGTCGTGGTCGACGACGAGGACCGCGAGAACGAGGGCGACCTGATCTTCGCGGCCGAGCTGGCCACGCCCGAACTGGTCGCGTTCAT
Organism: Micromonospora coerulea; assembly: GCF_016598485.1. GTDB lineage: Bacteria > Actinomycetota > Actinomycetes > Mycobacteriales > Micromonosporaceae > Micromonospora > Micromonospora coerulea. Next base: position 223,763 of record NZ_JAEMUW010000007.1, read on the forward strand.
GGTGCGCTACACCTCGGGCTACATCTGCGTGCCGCTGACCGAGAGCGAGTGCGACCGGCTGGACCTGCCGCCGATGCACCACACCAACCAGGACCGGCGGGGCACCGCGTACACGGTGACGGTGGACGCCCGGGAGGGCATCAGCACCGGCATCTCGGCCGCCGACCGCGCGCACACCATCCGGCTGCTCGCCGACGCCGCTACCGACCCGACAGACCTGGCCCGACCGGGGCATGTGGTGCCCCTGCGGGCCCGCGAGGGCGGCGTGCTGCGCCGGGCCGGGCACACCGAGGCCGCGGTCGACCTGACCCGGCTGGCCGGGCTGCGCCCGGCCGGGGTGCTCTGCGAGCTGGTCAACGACGACGGCACCATGATGCGCCTGCCGGACCTGGAGAAGTTCTCCGCCGAGCACGGGCTGACCCTGATCACCATCGCCGACCTGATCGCCTACCGGCGGCGGCACGAGAAGCAGGTCGAGCAGGTCGCCGACGCGCGGATGCCCACCCCGTACGGGGTGTTCCGGGCACTCGGCTACCGCGCCGAGCACGACCCGGCCGAGCACGTGGCGATGGTCTTCGGGGAGATCGGCGACGGGCAGGACGTGCTGGTGCGGGTGCACTCCGAATGCCTGACCGGGGACGTCTTCGGCTCGCTGCGCTGCGACTGCGGCCCGCAGTTGCAGGCCGCGCTGGCCCGGGTGGCGCAGGAGGGGCGCGGAGTGGTGCTCTACGTGCGCGGGCACGAGGGGCGGGGGATCGGCCTGCTGCACAAGCTCCAGGCGTACCAGCTCCAGGACCAGGGCCGGGACACCGTGGACGCCAACCTCGACCTCGGCCTGCCGGCCGACGCCCGGGACTACGGCACCGGCGCGCAGATCCTCTACGACCTCGGGGTGCGCTCGATGCGGCTGCTCACCAACAACCCGGCCAAGCGGGCCGGCCTGGAGGGCTACGGCCTGACCGTGAGCGGTCGTGAGGGGCTGCCGATCCGGTCGAACCCGGAGAACGTGCGATACCTGAGGACCAAGCGGGACCGGATGGGTCACCTGCTGGACGAGTTGGACGAGGTCACCGAGGCGCCGATGGGCCGCCCGGTCGACGGCGACGAGATCGGAGCGTAGACATGGCGGGTTTCGGCGAACCGGGCGTGACGGCGGTGGACGCCGCCGGGCTGACCGTCGGTGTGGTCGCCGCGCGCTGGCACGGCGACCTGACCGACCACATGGTCGACCGGGCGGTGGCGGCGGCGCAGGCGTGCGGGGCGCGGGCGGTGGTCGCCCGGGTCGCCGGCTCGGTGGAGCTGCCGGTGGTGGCCCAGGCGATGGCCCGCCGGTACGACGTGGTGGTCGCCCTCGGCGTCGTGGTCCGCGGCGCCACCGCCCACTTCGACTACGTCTGCCGTTCGGTCACCGACGGGCTCACCCGGGTGGCCCTGGACGAGGGCAAGCCGGTGGCGCACGGGGTGCTGACGGTGGAGACCATCGAGCAGGCCCGGGACCGCGCCGGCCTGCCCGGCTCGGCCGAGGACAAGGGCTGGGCGGCCACCGTGGCGGCCCTGGACGCCGCCCTGGCGATCCGCGGCCTGGCCGCCGCCAACGGCCAGCGGGTCGGCTTCGCCGGCTGATCCCACCCCTCCCGCGGCTCCGGCCGTGATCGACTCCGGTCCGCCGGCGTGGCGGTGTCCCGCGGTGCCGGGCACCGCCACGCCGGCGACCTGAAGTGGATCACGCCGCGCCGGACGGTGGGAAAGATGACGCGCCCGGACCCGGCGCGTGCCGTCGGCCGGACCGGCTGGAAGAATCGCCTGCTGTGAAGACGTTCGAGGAGTTGTTCGCCGAGCTGCAGGCCAAGGCCGCCGCCGGCACCCCGGGCTCCGGCACGGTCGCCGCGCTGGAGAAGGGGGTGCACTTCATCGGCAAGAAGGTCGTCGAGGAGGCGGCCGAGTCGTGGATGGCCGCCGAGCACGAGGGCCCCGAGCGGGCCGCCGAGGAGATCTCCCAGCTGCTCTACCAGGCCCAGGTGCTGATGCTCGCCACCGGTCTCGAGCTCAAGGACGTATACCGACATCTGTGAGTGCCGCCACCCGTTGATCAGAAGTCGATCGAAGGAGCACTCCGTCATGCTGCGTGTCGCCGTACCGAACAAGGGCACCCTGGCCGAATCGGCCGCCCAGATGCTGCGCGAGGCGGGCTACCGCCAGCGCACCGACCCGAAGGACCTGGTCTGCCGGGACGAGCCCAACGACATCGAGTTCTTCTACCTGCGTCCGAAGGACATCGCCACCTACGTCGGCTCGGGTGACCTCGACATCGGCATCACCGGCCGGGACCTGCTGATCGACTCCGGCGCACCGGCCGAGGAGGTGATGGACCTGGCGTTCGGCCGGGCCACCTTCCGCTTCGCCGCCCGCCCCGACGACGTCGACTCGGTGCAGGGGCTGGGCGGCCGCCGGATCGCCACCGCGTACCCCGGCCTGGTCGAGCGGCACCTCGGCGAGCTGGGCATCAAGGCCGACGTGATCCGGTTGGACGGCGCGGTGGAGAACGCCATCCGCCTCGGCGTGGCGGACGTGGTCGCCGACGTGGTGGAGACCGGCGCCACGCTGCGCCAGGCCGGCCTGGTGATCTTCGGCGAGCCGCTGCTGCGCTCCTCCGCGGTGCTGGTCCGCCGGGGCGACGCGCCCGGCTGCGCCCAGGCCGACCAACTGCTCCGCCGGCTGCACGGCGTGCTGGTCGCCCGGCGGTACGTGATGCTCGCCTACGACGTACCGGCCGGCCTGCTCGACCGGGCCAGCTCGCTGACCCCGGGGATCGAGTCGCCCACCGTCTCCCCGCTGCACCGGGAGGGCTGGGTCGCCGTGCAGGCGATGGTCCTGCGCGACGACGTGCACCGGATCATGGACGAGCTCTACGAGCTGGGCGCCCGTGCCATCCTGGTCACCAACATCCACGCCTGCCGGCTGTGAGGCCGCTGCCGTCCTGGGGCGCCCTCGCCCTGGTGGTGCTGGGCGGGGCGGCCTCGGCGGCCCAGGGCGTGGTCAACGCCGAGCTGGGTGAGCGGGCCGGCAGCCCGGTGCTCGGCGCGGTGGTCAACAACCTGGGCGGCAGCCTGCTCGTCCTGCTGGGGCTGCTCACCGTCGGGTCCATGCGCACCGGGCTGGCCGCCCTGCGCCGCTCCGGACTGCCCTGGTGGTCGTACCTGGGTGGGCTCGGCGGCGCGGCGATCGTGGTGATCGGCACGTACGTCGTGCCGGTGCTCGGCGTGGCGGTCTTCACGATCGCGCAGGTCGCCGGCGGCAGCGTCGGCGGGCTGGCCGTCGACCGGGCCGGCCTGGCCCCGGTGGGGCGGCTGCCGCTCACCGTGCCCCGGGTGACCGGGGCGCTGCTCGGCGTCGGCGCGGTCACCCTGGCCCAGCTCGGCCGGCCGGTCGGTGACCTGGCGGTCGGGCTGGTCCTGCTCGCGGTGGCCGGTGGCCTGGCGGTCGCCCTCCAGTCCGCGCTCAACGGGCGGGTCTCCGCCGCCGGCACCACGGCCGCCGGGATCGCGGTGAACTTCGCCGTCGGCACCCCGGTGATCCTGGCGGTGGCGGCGCTGGTCGGCGCGTTCGCCACCCGGCCCAGCTGGCCCGGGCAGTGGTGGCTCTACCTCGGCGGGTTGCTCGGCGTCGGCATCGTGCTCTCCCTGCTGATCGGGGTCCGCGCGGTCGGCGTGCTGCGGACCGGCCTGGCGCTGGTCGCCGGGCAGCTCGGCGGCGCGCTGCTGCTGGACGTGCTGCTGCCCGGCGGGGCCGGCGCGCGGCTGCCGGTGCTGGCCGGCGCGGCGCTCACCCTGGTCGCGGTCGTGGTGGCCGGCGCCCGCCGGCGCTCGACGATCCGTGTGGCGCCGGACCGCGCTCCCGAGCCGGATGGCAAACTGGTGGGGTGAGCGATTCCCTGGTGACGGTGCGGCCACGGCGTATCCGGCTGGTCTGCTGGGCGTCGGCCGCCGCCCTGGTGGTGGTGTTCAGCCTGGTCGCGACCTCGCTGACGGGCCGGACCGGCGACGGCTACGGCAGCTTCCAGCGCGGCGACCAGCTCGCCATGGTCGGCCTGGGCGTCCTCGGCGCGCTCGGCATCCTGCTCTTCACCCGCCCCCGGGTGATCGCCGACGCCCGGGGCGTGCGGGTGCGCAACGTGATCGGCTCGTACGAGCTGCCCTGGGAGGTCGTCCGCGGCGTCCGCTTCGACCGGGGCGCCCCGTGGGCGAGCCTGGAGCTGCACGACGACGACCTGCTGCCGATGGTCGCCCTTCAAGCGGCCGACAAGGAGTTCGCGGTCGAGGGCGTGCGCGCGCTGCGCCGGCTGCACCAGGCCCACCTCGCCGCCCTCGCCGGCGACCCCGCCGCCCACTGATCCCGTCCGCGCCACAACCACGCTGAGCTGGGCGCCCGGTTTGGGGATGGTCGCGGCGGGGGTGTAGTGTTGGCGAGTCGACCAGACTGGCCCCGTTCCGACGTGTGGGCAGTCCTGAAGCGGAGCGCCTGCTCCCACCCGAGTCGCCCCTGAAGGTGGCCGGGTCCCGGTCCCCGGTTCCGGGCACGTCCCGGTTCCGGATGCGCGATCATGTGATCGTGCCGACCGGTCGAGCGGGCCCTGGCATGCGCCGGGGCCTTCTGCTTTCCGGGTCGGCTCCCGCCCGGGAGCCCGCGGAGTCGGCACCGCAGGAGACTCGACTCGAGGAGGCCCCATCAGCGTCGAACCACGCGTGAACGAACAGATCCGGGCACGTGAGGTCCGACTGGTCGGCCCTGAGGGTGAGCAGGTGGGCATCGTCCCGCTGGAGCGCGCCCTGCAGCTGGCCGCGGACGTCGACCTGGACCTGGTCGAGGTTGCGCCGATGGCGCGCCCGCCGGTGTGCAAGCTCATGGACTTCGGCAAGTTCAAGTACGAGAGCGCACTGAAGGCGCGCGAAGCGCGGCGTAACCAGCAGCAGACCGTCATCAAGGAGATGAAGCTCCGGCCGAAGATCGACCCGCACGACTACGAGACCAAGAAGGGTCACGTGGTGCGGTTCCTCAAGGCGGGCGACAAGGTCAAGGTGACGATCATGTTCCGCGGTCGCGAGCAGAGCCGCCCGGAGCTGGGTTACCGGCTCCTGCGCCGGCTCGAGTCCGAGATCACGGACCTGGGATACGTCGAGGCCGCGCCGAAGCAGGACGGTCGAAACATGATCATGGTTCTCGCCCCGCACCGGGCCGTGAAGGCCTCCGCGGTCGCCGCCACGGCGTCCCGCGGTGGACCTCGGGAACGGGCCGGGGAGGAGGCCGGTGCTCCGGAGGCCGGCGAGACCCCGGAGGCCGGCGAGACCGCCGCAGCCGGCGAGACCGGCCCGACCGCTGACACCAGCGGCCAGTAACAGGGAGAAGACGTTCCACATGCCGAAGATGAAGAGCCACACGGGTACGGGCAAGCGGGTCAAGGTGACCGGCCGGGGCAAGATCGTTGCCCAGCAGGCCGGCCTCCGCCACAAGCTGGAGAAGAAGTCCTCCACCCACACCCGGCGGCTGACCGGCACGGTCGAGCTGGCCAAGGCCGACGTCAAGCGAATCAAGAAGCTGCTCGGCCGCTGACGCGCGCCACCTGAACCGAAGAAGGAGTTGAGATGGCACGCGTCAAGCGGGCTGTGAACGCCCACAAGAAGCGTCGTACCGTGCTGGAGACCGCGAGTGGTTACCGCGGTCAGCGCTCCCGGCTGTACCGCAAGGCCAAGGAGCAGATGCTGCACTCGATGCAGTACGCCTACCGGGACCGTCGCGACCGCAAGGGCGACTTCCGGCAGCTCTGGATCCAGCGCATCAACGCTGGCGCCCGGGCCAACGGCATGACCTACAACCGGCTGATCCAGGGCCTGCGCCTGGCCGGCATCGAGGTCGACCGCAAGATCCTGGCCGACATGGCCGTCAACGACGCCGCGTCGTTCGCCGCGATCGTCGAGCTGGCCCGCGCCGCCGTGACGGCCGAGGGCACCGGTGGCGCCGCGGCCCAGGCCGCCTGATCCACCCACAGCAGATCGAGGCGTCTCCCATGCAGTCACCATCGCGCGGGAGGCGCCTCGACGCTGTCTCCGGCCCGTTCACCCCGCGTACCCCCAGGGTGGTCGCCGCCCGCCGGCTCCAGCGCCGGCGGGACCGCGAGGCCACCGGCCGGTTCCTGGCCGAGGGCCCGCAGGCCGTCCGCGAGGCCCTGGCCCGTCCGGGGACGGTCACCGAGCTGTTCGGTACGCCGGCCGCCCTGGACCGGTACGTCGACCTCGCGGCGCAGGCCGCCCGGGCCGACGTACCGGTCTCCGAGGTGACCGACGACGGGCTCGCCGCGCTCGCCGAGACCGTCGCACCGCAGGGTCTGGTCGCCGTCTGCCGGCACCTGGACGTATCCCTGGAGGTCGCGCTCGGGCGGGGCCCCCGCCTGGTCGCGGTGCTCGCCGAGATCCGCGACCCGGGCAACGCCGGCACGGTGCTGCGCACCGCCGACGCGGCCGGCGCGGGTGTGGTGATCTTCGCCGGCGAGGCGGTCGACCCGTACAACGGCAAGTGCGTGCGGTCCTCGGCCGGCAGCCTCTTCCACGTCGACGTGGTCCGCGCCCCCGACCCGCTCGACGTGGTGGCGGCCCTGCGGGCCGCCGGGCTCACCGTCCTCGCGACGACCGGGTACGGCGACAGCGACCTCGACGACCTCATCGACTACGGGCGGCTCGCGGCCCCCACCGCCTGGGTCTTCGGCTCCGAGGCGCACGGGCTGCCCGAGGAGCTGACCGCGGCCGCCGACGCCCGGGTCCGGGTGCCGCTGCACGGGCGCGCCGAGAGCCTGAACCTGGCTGCGGCCGCCGCCGTCTGCCTGTACGCTTCAGCCAGAGCGCTGCGCTGACCGACGTCGCGCAGACACAGCACAGGGGAGTAGTCCGGATGATGAACGCGCCACGGCGTTCGTTTAGCCAGCCCGCCGGTGTCGGCGGGCGGCGGGCCTGACCTTCCTCCTGCGCGTACTCCCACCGGCGGGCTGCGGCACAGCCGCGCGTCCGTAGACTCGCCTAGCCACCCGTGAGGGTCGGCGCCGCCGTGAGGGAGTGCCCGTACGCCATGAGCTACCGCAACGATCCGTACGACCCGAAGCAGGTCGCCCTGCTCGATCCGGACGCCCTGGCCGGGGCCGTGGCCGACGCCGAGAAGGCGTTCGCCGCGGCCGCCGACCCGGACGCGTTGACCGCGCTGCGCCCCGCGCACCTCGGTGACCGGTCCCCGGTCTCGCTGGCGCGTCGGGAGATCGGCGCGTTGCCGCCGGCCGCCAAGTCCGACGCCGGCAAGCGGGTCAACGAGGCCCGCCGCGCCATCGAGGCCGCCTACGCCGCCCGCCAGGAGACCCTGGAGCGCGAGCAGGCCGAGCGGGTGCTGGTCGAGGAGCGGGTCGACGTGACCCTGCCGTACGACCGCCGCCCGCGCGGCGCCCGGCACCCGCTGAGCACCCTGATGGAGACGATCAGTGACTTCTTCGTCGGGATGGGCTACGAGGTGGCCGAGGGGCCCGAGGTCGAGCTGGAGTGGACGAACTTCGACGCGCTGAACATTCCCGCCGACCACCCGGCGCGCGGTCTGATGGACACGTTCCACATCGCACCGCCGGCCGGAGCCGACAACTCGGGCCTGGTGCTGCGCACGCACACCTCGCCGGTGCAGGCGCGCACGATGCTCACCCGCAAGCCGCCGATCTACGTCATCGTGCCCGGCCGGGCCTACCGCACCGACGAGCTGGACGCCACCCACGCGCCGGTCTTCCACCAGGTGGAGGGCCTCGTGGTGGACAAGGGCATCACCATGGCGCACCTGCACGGCACCCTGGACCACTTCGCCCGGGCGATGTTCGGGCCGGAGGCGAAGACCCGGTGGCGGCCGCACTACTTCCCGTTCACCGAGCCATCGGCCGAGTTCGACGTCTGGTTTCCGGAGCACCGCAGGGGGCCGCAGTGGGTCGAGTGGGGCGGCTGCGGCATGGTCAACCCGCGGGTGCTGCGCGCCTGCGGCATCGACCCGGAGGTCTACTCCGGATTCGCCTTCGGCATGGGCATCGACCGCACGGTGATGTTCCGGCACGGGGTCAGTGACATGCGGGACATGGTCGAGGGGGACGTGCGGTTCACCCGTGCGTTCGGGGCGTAGACGATGCGGGCACGAGTTACGGAGACGGTGGTCTGAGTCATGCGAGTTTCTGTCAGTTGGCTGCGGGAGTACGTCGACCTCCCCGCCGACCTGCCCACCGGCGACCTGGAGCAGGCGCTGGTCGACCTCGGCATCGAGGTCGAGTCCATCGTGGACCTGCGGGAGACCGTCACCGGTCCGCTGGTCGTCGGTGAGGTCCTCGAGATCGAGGAACTGACCGGCTTCAAGAAGCCGATCCGGTTCTGTCGGGTCGACGTCGGCGCCGCCAACGGCACCGGCGAGCCGCAGGAGATCGTCTGCGGGGCGACCAACTTCGCCCCCGGCGACCGGGTCGTGGTGATCCTCCCCGGCGGTGTGCTGCCCGGGAACTTCGCCATCGGGGCGCGCAAGACGTACGGGCGCAACTCCAACGGCATGATCTGCTCGGCGAAGGAGCTGGGCCTGGGCGACGACCACTCGGGCATCATCGTGCTGCCGGAGGACTCCCCGGCCAAGCCCGGTGACGACGCCCGCCCGGTGGTCGGCCTCGACGACGTCGTGGTCGAGATGGAGATCACCCCGGACCGTGGGTACGCGCTCAGCGTCCGCGGCATCGCCCGCGAGCTGTCGCACGCCCTGGGCGTGCCGTTCCGCGACCCGGCCGCCGCCCCGGCCCCGGGTGCCACCGCCGAGCCGGCGTACCCGGTCGAGGTGCGGGACACCGTCGGCTGCGACCGGTTCGCCGCCCGGATGGTCCGCGGGGTCGACCCGACCGCGCAGACGCCCGGCTGGATGGCGCGGCGGCTCACCGTGGCCGGCATCCGCAGCATCTCGCTGCCGGTGGACATCACCAACTACCTGATGCTCGAACTCGGCCAGCCGATGCACGCCTTCGACGCCGACCGGATCAGCGGCCCGCTGGTGGTCCGCCGCGCCGCGCCGGGGGAGAAGCTGACCACCCTGGACGGGGTCACCCGCACCCTGGTCGCCGAGGACATGGTGATCTGCGACGCTGGGCTGCCCAACGCCCTCGCGGGCGAGGGCGCCGGGGTCCCGATCTCGCTCGCCGCGGTGATGGGCGGCGAGACCAGCGAGGTGGTCGCCGCCACCACCGACGTGCTCTTCGAGGCCGCGCACTGGGACCCGGCCATGGTCGGCCGGACCGCCCGCCGGCACAAGCTGTTCAGCGAGGCGGCGAAGCGCTGGGAGCGGGGCGTCGACCCCGCCCTGCCGCTGGTCGCCCTGGAGCGGGCGGTGCGGCTGCTCACCGAGCACGCCGGCGGCACGGTAGGCGCGGAGATCCTGGACATCGACCACGTCCGGCCGCGTACCCCGGTCACCCTGCCGGCGGACCTGCCGTCCCGGCGGATCGGGGTCAGCTACTCGCCGGAGCGGGTGGTCGAGCTGCTGGAGCAGGTCGGCTGCACGGTCACCCGGGGGGCCGACCGGCTGGGCGAGGACCCGGGCGCGGTGGGCGTGGCCGCCGGGACCGGTGACGTGCTCACCGTGACCCCGCCGACCTGGCGGCCCGACCTCACCGACCCGGCCGACCTGGTCGAGGAGGTCGTCCGCCTCGACGGCTACGACCGGGTGCCCTCGGTGCTGCCGACCGCGCCCGCCGGCCGCGGCCTCACCTGGCAGCAGCAGCGCCGCCGGGCCGTCGCCCGGTCGCTCGCCGAGCGCGGGTACGTCGAGGTCCTCGCCCACCCGTTCGTCTCCGCCGAGCTCGCCGACCAGCTCGGCCTGCCCGCCGGCGACCCGCGCCGGGCGGCGGTGCGGGTGGCCAACCCGCTGTCCGAGGAGGAGCCGCTGCTGCGCACCACGCTGCTCGGCCCGCTGCTCGGCATCCTCAAGCGCAACATCGGCCGGGGCCAGCGCGACGTGGCGATCTACGAGATCGGCGCGGTCTTCCACCCGCGTCCCGGCGCCGGCGCCCCGCCGGCCATGGGGGTGGACCGCCGCCCGACCGACGAGGAGTTCGCCCTCGCCGACGCGGTGGTGCCGGACCAGCCGCGGCACGTCGCCGTGGCGCTGGCCGGCGAGCTGGAGCCGGCCGGCTGGTGGGGCGCCGGCCGCGCGGCCGGCTGGGCGGACGCGGTGGAGGCCGGCCGCGCCGTGCTCGCCGCCGCCGGCGTCCCGGCTGACCGGGTGGACGTCCGCGCCGCCGAGCGCGCCCCCTGGCACCCCGGCCGCTGCGCCGAGCTGCTGGTGGACGGCACGGCGGTCGGGTACGCGGGCGAACTGCACCCGGCCGTGGTGGCGACGCTGGAGCTGCCCCGCCGGACCAGCGTCATGGAGCTCGACCTGGACGCGCTGCCCGCCGCGCCGCCGGTGACCGGACCGGCCATCTCCACCTTCCCGCCGGCGCTGATCGACGTGGCGCTGGTGGTGGACGAGACGGTCCCCGCCGCCGAGGTGCAGCGGGCCCTCACCGAGGGCGCCGGCGAGCTGCTGGAGGGCGTCCGGCTCTTCGACGTGTACGCCTCCGCGCAGCTGGGCGCCGGCCGCAAGTCGCTGGCGTACAAGCTGACCTTCCGCGCCCCGGACCGGACGCTGACCGTCGAGGAGGCGGTGGCGGCCCGGGACGCGGCGGTCGCCGAGGCGGCCCGCCGCTTCGGCGCCACCCTGCGCGGCGCCTGACCGCGAGGTTCCTCGGGGATCCGCGTCCCATCCGCGCCGAACGGCCCGTGTCGCTTTCCGCGACACGGGCCGTTCGCGTGAGCGGGGACACGAATTTCATGCCCATGCAGTCCACTGAATGAACTTGCAGGGGTCGAAGAGACCCGGTAACCTTCTCTGCATAGTCATGCGGAGGTGAGTATGGGTATCCGAGTCGCGGTCGCCGGGGCCAGCGGCTACGCCGGGGGCGAGCTGCTGCGCCTGGTCGCCGGGCACCCGGAGTTCGACCTGGTCACCGCCACCGCCCACGCGCAGGCCAGCCGGCCCGTCGCCGCCGTACACCCGCAGCTCGCGGGCCTCGACCTGACGCTCGGGGCGACCGACCCGGCCACCCTGGCCGACGCGGACCTGGTCTTCCTGGCGCTGCCGCACGGCGAGTCGGCGGCCCTGGCCGCGGCCCTGCCGGAGACCGTCCGGGTGGTCGAACTCGGCGCCGACCACCGGCTGCGCGACGCCGGCGCCTGGGCCCGCTACTACGGCGGCGCGCACGCCGGCACCTGGACCTACGGCCTGCCCGAACTGCCCGGGCAGCGGGCCGCGATCGCGGCCGCGACCCGGGTCGCCAACACCGGCTGCTACGCGGTCGCGACCATCCTGGCCCTCGCCCCGCTGATCGCCGCGGGCGCGGTCCACCCCGCCGACGTGGTGGTGGTCGCCGCCTCCGGAACCTCCGGCGCCGGCCGGTCCGCCAAGGCCCACCTGCTCGGCAGCGAGGTGATGGGGGACCTGTCGCCCTACAAGGTCGGCACCCACCAGCACGTGCCGGAGATCAAGCAGGCCACCGGCGCGACCAGCCTCTCCTTCACCCCGGTGCTCGCGCCGATGCCGCGCGGCATCCTCGCCACGGTCACCGCCGTGCCCACCGGCGCGGCCGACCCGCGCGAGGTCCTCAACGCGGCGTACGCGGACGCACCCTTCGTGCACGTGCTGCCCGAGGGGGCCTGGCCGCACACGGCCGCCACCGCCGGCGCGAACTCCTGCCACCTCCAGGCCACGGTCGACGTCGACTCCGGCCGGGTGATCGTGGTCAGCGCCATCGACAACCTCGGCAAGGGCGCCGCCGGCCAGGCCGTGCAGAACGCCAACCTGATGCTCGGCCTCCCCGAGACCACCGGCCTCTCGACCTTTGGAGTCGCGCCATGAGCGTCACCGCCCCCCGGGGCTTCCGGGCGGCCGGCGTCGCCGCCGGCCTCAAGGCCAGCGGCGCCGCCGACATCGCGCTCGTCGTCAACGACGGCCCCGACGCCGGGGTTGCCGGCGTCTTCACCGCCAACCGGGTCAAGGCCGCGCCGGTGCTCTGGACCCAGCAGGTGGTCCGGGGTGGCGTGGTGCGCGCCGTGGTGCTCAACTCCGGCGGCGCGAACGCCTGCACCGGCCCGGCCGGCTTCTCCGACACCCACGCCACCGCCGAGCACACCGCCGCCGCGCTCACCGCCAGCAGCCCCCGGCGACTGCTCGGCGCCGGCGAGGTCGCGGTCTGTTCCACCGGCCTGATCGGCGAGCGGCTGCCGATGCCGAAGCTGCTGCCCGGCGTGCGTACCGCCATCCGCGGGCTGGCCCGCGACGGCGGCGCGGCGGCCGCCGAGGCCATCATGACCACCGACACCCGGCCGAAGACCACCGTCGCGAACGGCAGCGGCTGGACCGTCGGCGGCATGGCCAAGGGCGCCGGCATGCTCGCCCCCGCCATGGCCACCATGCTCTGCGTGCTCACCACCGACGCGGTGGCCGGGCCGGACACCCTCGACGCCGCGCTGCGCGCCGCCACCCGGGTCACCTTCGACCGGATCGACTCCGACGGCTGCATGTCCACCAACGACACCGTGCTGCTGCTGGCCAGCGGCGCGTCCGGCATCGGACCGACCGAGGCCGAGCTGACCGCGCTGGTCACCGCCGCCTGCCACGACCTGGCCCAGCAGCTCATCGCCGACGCCGAGGGCGCCACCAAGCAGATCGCGATCGACGTGGTCGGCGCCGCGAGCGAGGACGACGCGGTCGAGGTCGGCCGGTCGGTGGCGCGCAACAACCTGGTCAAGACCGCGCTCTTCGGCAACGACCCGAACTGGGGCCGGATCCTCGCCGCCGTCGGCACCACCTCGGCCGCGTTCGAGCCGGACGGCGTGGACGTGGCGGTCAACGGGATCTGGGTGTGCCGCGCCGGCGCCGCCGCCGAGGACCGCTCCAAGGTCGACCTCACCGGGCGGGACGTCACCATCCGGATCGACCTGCACGCCGGCGACGCGACGGCGACGATCTGGACCAATGACCTGTCGCACGCCTACGTCCACGAGAACTCGGCGTACTCCACATGAGCCTCTCCGCGGACCTCACCCGGGCCCAGGCCAAGGCCGAGACGCTGATCGAGGCGCTGCCCTGGCTGGCGAACTTCTCCGGGGCGACCGTCGTGGTCAAGTACGGTGGCAACGCCATGGTCGACCCGGCCCTCCAGCGCGCCTTCGCCGCCGACATGGTCTTCCTCCGGTACGCCGGCCTCAAGCCGGTCGTGGTGCACGGCGGCGGGCCGCAGATCTCCGCGATGCTCGGCCGGCTCGGCATCGCCAGCGAGTTCAAGGGCGGCCTGCGGGTCACCACCGCCGAGGCGATGGACGTCGTCCGGATGGTGCTGGTCGGCCAGGTCGGCCGGGAACTGGTCGGCCTGATCAACGCGTACGGCCCGTTCGCCGTCGGCCTCTCCGGCGAGGACGCCGGTCTCTTCACCGCCGTGCGCCGCCCGGCGTACGTGGACGGGGAGCCGGTCGACGTCGGGCAGGTCGGCGACGTCGAGTCGGTGGACGTCTCGGCGGTGGCCGACCTGATCGCGGCCGGCCGGATCCCGGTGATCTCCACCGTGGCGCCGGACATCGACGGGGTGCTGCACAACCTCAACGCGGACACCGCCGCCGCCGCCCTCGCGATCGCCCTCGACGCCCGCAAGCTGGTCGTCCTCACCGACGTCCCCGGCCTGTACGCGGACTGGCCGGACACCGGCAGCCTGGTCAGCGAGATCAGCACCGACGACCTGGCGAAGCTGCTGCCGTTCCTGGAGTCGGGCATGGTCCCGAAGATGGAGGCCTGTCTGCGGGCGGTGCGCGGGGGAGTGCCCGCCGCGCACGTCGTCGACGGCCGGGTCGCCCACTCCACGCTGCTGGAAGTCTTCACCTCGGAAGGATTCGGCACGATGGTCGTGCGCGCGAGGAGTGAGCTGGCGAGCCCCCCAGTCGCGAACAAGGAAGGCGTCGTGAGCGCGTCATGAGCACCCTGGTCGAGCGCTGGAACTCGTCCATGATGGACAACTACGGGACCCCACCGCTGGCGCTGGTCTCCGGCTCGGGCGCGGTGGTCACCGACGAGACCGGCCGAGAGTACGTCGACCTGCTCGGCGGCATCGCGGTCAACGCCCTCGGTCACGGCCACCCGGCCGTGGTGGCCGCCGTCGCCAAGCAGGTCGCCACCCTCGGGCACGTCTCCAACCTCTTCGTCGCCGAGCCGCCCGTCGCGCTGGCCGAGCTGCTGCTGGCCCTGGCCGGGCGGCCCGGGCGGGTCTTCCTCGCCAACTCCGGCGCAGAGGCCAACGAGGCCGCGTTCAAGCTCTCCCGGCTCACCGGCCGCAGCCAGGTGGTGGCGGCCCAGGGCGGCTTCCACGGCCGCACCATGGGCGCCCTGGCGCTCACCGGTCAGCCGGCCAAGGCCGACCCGTTCCGCCCGCTGCCCGGCGACGTCATGCACGTCCCGTACGGCGACGTGGCGGCGCTGGAGGCGGCCGTCACGGACGCGACCGCCATGGTGATCCTGGAGCCGATCCAGGGGGAGAACGGCATCGTCGTCCCGCCCGCCGGCTACCTGGCGGCGGCCCGGCGGATCACCGCCCGGCACGGCGCGCTGCTGGCGCTCGACGAGGTGCAGACCGGCGTCGGCCGCACCGGCCACTGGTTCGCCCACCAGGCCGAGGGCGTCGAGCCGGACCTCGTCACCCTGGCCAAGGGCCTCGGCGGTGGCCTGCCGATCGGCGCCTGCCTGGCCTTCGGCCCGGCCGCCGACCTGCTCGGCCCCGGCTCGCACGGCACCACCTTCGGCGGCAACCCGGTGAGCTGCGCCGCCGCCCTCGCGGTGATCTCCACCATCGCCGGCGAGGGACTGCTCGACCACGTCAAGCGGGTCGGCGAGCGACTGCGCCGGGGCATCGAGGCGTTGGGCCACCCGCTCGTCGCCGAGGTGCGCGGCGCGGGGCTGCTGCTCGGCATCGTGCTCACCGACCCGGTCGCCGGCCCGGTGGCGGCGGCGCTGCGCGACGCCGGATTCCTGGTGAACCCGGTGCAGGCGGGCGTGGTCCGGCTCGCCCCGCCGCTGATCCTCACCGCCGCCCAGGCCGACGCCTTCCTGGCCGCACTCCCCGCCGCCCTCGACGCCGCCCGGACCGCGGCCGCCGCCCCAGATCTTGGCGGGAAGCGGCTCCCGGTTGGGCCGGACTTCTCCCAGATCTCCACGCCGACGCCGACCACCGCGACCACGACGGAGGCCACCGCATGATCCGGCACTTCCTGCGGGACGACGACCTGAGCCCGGCCGAGCAGGCCACCGTGCTGGAGCTGGCGGCCCGGATGAAGGCCGAGCGGTTCGCGTTCCAGCCCCTCGCGGGGCCGCGCTCGGTGGCGGTGCTGTTCGACAAGCAGAGCCTGCGCACCCGGATCTCGTTCGACGTGGGCATCGCCGAACTCGGCGGTCACCCGCTCGTGGTGGACACCCAGGTCACCCACTTCGGCCGCGGCGAGACCCTGGCCGACGCCGGCCGGGTGCTCTCCCGGTACGTGGCCGCGATCGTGTTGCGCACCCACGGCGACGAGCGGATCGCCGAGGTGGCCGCGCACGCCACCGTCCCGGTGGTCAACGCATTGACCGACGACTACCACCCCTGCCAGCTCCTCGCGGACCTGCTCACCGTCCGCGAGCGGTTCGGCGCGGTGGCCGGGCGGACGCTGGCGTACGTCGGGGACGCGGGAAACAACATGGCGCGCTCGTACCTGCTGGCCGGCGCCACTGCCGGCATGCACGTCCGGATCGCCGGGCCGGTCGGCTTCCAGCCCGACGCCGAGGTGGTGAGCCGGGCGGAGAAGATCGCCGGCGGCACCGGGGGCTCCGTCCGGGTGCTCACCGACCCGGTCGAGGCGGTCCGCGGCGCCGACGTGGTGTCTACCGACACCCGGACCTCGATGGGCCAGGAGGACGACGGGTTGGACCGGATCACCCCGTTCCTGCCGTACCAGGTCAACGACGAACTGCTCGGCCACGCGGCCTCGGACGCAATCGTGCTGCACTGCCTGCCCGCGCACCGCGGCGAGGAGATCACCGACGAGGTGCTCGACGGGCCGCGCAGCGCGGTCTTCGACCAGGCGGAGAATCGCCTGCACGCCCAGAAGGCGCTGCTGACGTATCTCCTGGAGGCCTCCTCATGACCGCCCCGCTGACCCGTACCGCCCGGCACGCCCGCATCGTCGAGCTGATCCGCGAAGAGGCGATCCATTCGCAGACCGAGCTGGCCGAACGGCTCGCCGGCGACGGCATCCAGGTCACCCAGGCCACCCTCTCCCGGGACCTCAAGGAGCTGGGGGCGGTCACCGCGCGCGGCGGCGACGGGCGGGGGGTCTACCTGATCCCCGAGGACGGCCACCGGCCGCTGCGCGACGCCGAGGCCGCCCCGGCCCGGCTCGTCCGGCTGCTGCGCGAGCTGCTCAACGGGGTCGACTCCAGCGGCAACATCGCCGTGCTGCGTACCCCGCCGGGCGCAGCCCAATACCTGGCCAGCGCGTTGGACCGAGCGGGCCTGCCCGAGATCGTCGGCACCATCGCCGGCGACGACACCATCCTCGTCGTGGCCCGCGAGGCCGTCGGCGGGGCCGCGCTCGGCGACAAGCTCGCCGGCTGGGCCCGCCGGGAAGACACCGTTGAAGGGAGCACCACACCATGACCGAGCGGGTCGTTCTGGCGTACTCCGGGGGTCTCGACACCTCCGTCGCCATTCCCTACCTGGCCGAGGAAACCGGCGCCGAGGTGATCGCGGTGGCGGTCGACGTCGGGCAGGGCGGCGAGGACCTGAACGCCATCCGGCAGCGCGCCCTGGACTGCGGCGCCGTCGAGTCCGAGGTGGTCGACGCGCGCGACGAGTTCGCCGCCGACTACTGCCTGCCGGCGATCCGGGCCAACGCCCTCTACATGGACCGCTACCCGCTGGTCTCCGCGCTGTCCCGGCCGCTGATCGTCAAGCACCTGGTCGCCGCGGCCCGAAAGCACGGCGGCACCATCGTGTCGCACGGCTGCACCGGGAAGGGCAACGACCAGGTCCGCTTCGAGGTCGGTCTGGGCGCACTCGCCCCCGACCTGCAGATCGTGGCCCCGGCTCGGGACTTCGCCTGGAGCCGGGACAAGGCCATCGCGTTCGCCGAGGAGAAGGGCCTGCCGATCGACGTGTCGGCCAAGTCGCCGTACTCCATCGACCAGAACCTGTGGGGCCGCGCGGTGGA
This sequence comes from Micromonospora coerulea, assembly GCF_016598485.1. Lineage (GTDB taxonomy): Bacteria > Actinomycetota > Actinomycetes > Mycobacteriales > Micromonosporaceae > Micromonospora > Micromonospora coerulea. Next base: position 241,123 of record NZ_JAEMUW010000007.1, read on the forward strand.
GACCGGCTTCCTGGAGGACATCTGGAACGGCCCCATCGAGGACCTGTACTCGTACACGTCCGACCCGGCCCAGGAGCGCGACGCCGACGAGGTCGTGATCACCTTCGACGCCGGCAACCCGGTCGCCATCGACGGCGAGACCGTCACCCCGTACCAGGCGATCCTGGAGCTGAACCGGCGCGCCGGCGCCCAGGGCGTCGGCCGGCTCGACATGGTCGAGGACCGCCTGGTCGGCATCAAGAGCCGCGAGGTGTACGAGGCGCCCGGCGCGATCGCGCTGATCACCGCCCACCAGGAGCTGGAGGCGGTCACCATCGAGCGGGACCTGGCCCGGTTCAAGCGCGGCGTCGACCAGCGCTGGGGCGAGCTGGTCTACGACGGCCTCTGGTTCTCGCCGCTGAAGAACTCCCTCGACGCGTTCATCGCCGACGCCCAGCAGCACGTCTCCGGCGAGGTGCGGCTCATCCTGCACGGCGGCCGGGCCACCGTCACCGGGCGGCGCTCCGACGCCAGCCTGTACGACTTCGGCATGGCCACCTACGACACCGGCGACACCTTCGACCAGTCCCTGGCCAAGGGCTTCGTGCAGCTCTGGGGCCTGCCGAGCAAGATGGCCGCCGCGCGGGACGCCCGGTTGGGTGGCCACTGATCGTGGGCACCACAATGGGCGGGGTGGACGACAAGAGCCTGACCGAGAACAGCGCCGCCACCAACCGGACGAGCCTGTGGGGCGGCCGGTTCGCCGGCGGCCCCGCCGAGGCCCTCGCGCGGCTGTCGGTGAGCGTGCAGTTCGACTGGCGCCTCGCCCCGTACGACATCGCCGGCTCCCGGGCGCACGCCCGGGTGCTCGCCGGCGCCGGCCTGCTCGACCCGGACGAGCTGGGCCGGATCCTGGCCGCGCTGGACGACCTGGAGGCGGCCTGCGCCTCCGGGCAGTTCCGCCCGACCGTCGACGACGAGGACGTGCACACCGCCCTGGAACGCGGCCTGCTGGAGCGGCTCGGCAGCCTCGGCGGCAAGCTGCGCGCCGGCCGGTCCCGCAACGACCAGGTCGCCACCGACCTGCGGCTCTACCTGCGCGACCACGCCCGGGGCGTGGCCGCCCGGCTGGTCGAGCTGGCCGAGGCCCTGGTCGAGCAGGCCGAGCGGCACGTGGCCACCGCCGCGCCCGGGATGACCCACCTCCAGCACGCCCAGCCGGTCACCTTCGGGCACTGGCTGCTCGCCCACGTGCAGCCGCTGCTGCGTGACCTGGAACGGCTGCGCGACTGGGACCACCGGGCCGCGGTCAGCCCGCTCGGCGCGGGGGCGCTGGCCGGTTCCGGCCTGCCGCTGGACCCGCTGGCCGTCGCCAAGGAGTTGGGCTTCCGCACGTCCTTCGCCAACTCGATGGACGCCGTCGCCGACCGGGACTTCGTGGCCGAGTTCCTGTTCACCACCGCGCTGATCGGGGTGCATCTGTCCCGGCTCGGCGAGGAGGTGGTGCTCTGGACGTCGCACGAGTTCGGCTGGGTCGAGCTGGACGACGCCTTCGCCACCGGCTCGTCGATCATGCCGCAGAAGAAGAACGCGGACATCGCCGAGCTGGCCCGGGGCAAGTCCGGCCGCCTGGTCGGCGGGCTGATGACCGTGCTCACCATGCTCAAGGGCCTGCCGATGACCTACGACCGGGACATGCAGGAGGACAAGGAGCCGGCCTTCGACGCGGTCGACACCCTGGAGCTGCTGCTGCCGGCCCTCGCCGGGATGATCTCCACGATGACCGTGCGGGTCGACCGCCTGGTGGCCGCCGCGCCGGTCGGTTTCTCGCTCGCCACCGAGGTGGCCGACTGGCTGGTCCGCAAGGGCGTGCCGTTCCGCGACGCGCACGAGATCACCGGGAAGCTGGTGGCGCTCTGCGTGGCCCGGGACTGCGCCCTGGACGAGGTCTCCGACGCCGACCTGGCGACGGTGAGCGAGCACCTCGACCCCTCTGTGCGCGACGTTCTCTCCGTCCGCTCCGCGCTCGCCGCGCGCACCACGCCCGGCTCCACCGGGCCGGGCCCGGTCGCCGACCAGCTCGCCGCCGCCGCGGACAGGCTCGCCGGCTGGCGGGAGTGGGCGGCCGAGTCGGTCGTGCCGCGCTGACGCCGCCGGGTCGGCGCGGGTGGACCCACCCCGCCGGCCCTCAGGCCGTCGGTCGCTCGCGCTTCGGCAGCTTCGCCACCACCGCGTCGTACGACCCGTCGACGGCGTCGGTGAGCTCCTCGTCTCCGATCCCGCCGTCCAGGCGCAGCGTGTTCCATCCGGACCGCCCGATGTACGGTGACGCCGTTGCATCGTCCGGGAACCGGTGCAGCCACTCGTCGGCGACGTCCCGGTCGGGGCCACACTTCACGCCCACCCGCGGCTGCCCGTCAGGCGAGCCGAGGAACGCGAAGATCCGGCTGCCCACCTTCACCACCTCGTCGCCCTCCCAGGGGCGGTCCAGCCAGGCGCCCGGCTTGGCCAGGCAGTACGCCAGCATCTCCTCGCGCGTCATCGTGTCCTCCCGTGACGATTGCCCGGCCAGTCTCGCCCGAGGCTGCGACCAGTCCACACCCGACCCGGTCGGTGGGCCGATTCAGTCGCCGGTGCCGGTGCGTACGGTCAGCCGCTCGTAGCGCTGCCGGGCCGCCTGGGCGCTGCCCAACCCCAGGCCGAACGCGATCGCCTGCCAGGTCAGCCCCCGACCCCGGGCGACCTGCAACAACCCGGCCTCCAGGGCGTCGACCTCGGCGCGCACGTGCGGGATGAGGGTCAGCGCGGCCATCAGGTCGGCCTGGTCGACCGGCTCCTCGCCCGGCGCCAGCTCGGCTCCGCCCGCGAGGGCCATCACCAGCGTCGCCGCCTCATAGGCGTCCGGGACGTCGGGGTGGGCGTACCGACGGCGACGGGCGTCCGTCCCGGCGTGCCGCTCGGCGATCCGCAGCAGCGCCGCGTAGTTGCGGTGTGCCCGGGCCTGGGCAGCATCCGGAGCGGTGAACGGATCGTTGTCCAGCGTGACCATGTCGTACATCAGACGCCTTTGAACGATGCTTTGTCAACACCCTGTTGAAAGCGAATCGCGTTCGGTTCGGCGGGCCGGCTAGGGTCGGGACATGACCCAGCCGCCCGCGACCGGTGCCGACCTGGCCGGCCTCGTCGATCTGCTTACCGGCCCGGTGGTGCCCGCCGCGCGGGGCCTGCTCGGCTGCCGGCTCGCCGCGGGCGGGGTCACCGTCCGGATCACCGAGGTCGAGGCGTACGCCGGCACGGCCGGAGACCCCGCCTCCCACGCGTACCGGGGGCGCACCCCGCGCAACGCCGTGATGTTCGGTCCGGCGGGACACGCCTACGTCTACTTCACCTACGGCATGCACTGGTGCATGAACGTGGTCACCGGCCCGGACGGGGAGGCGGCGGCGGTGCTGCTGCGCGCCGGCGAGGTGGTCGACGGGCTCGACGCGGCCCGGGCGCGGCGTCCGGCCGTACGCCGGGACGTGGACCTGGGCCGCGGGCCGGCGCGGCTCTGCGCGACGCTCGGCATCGACCGCACGGCCTACGGCGTCGACCTGCTCGGCGACGGTCCGGCCCGGCTGCGCCCCGCGGACGCGCCCGTGCCCGACGCGCTGATCGAGGCCGGCCCCCGGGTCGGCGTGACCGGGGCGCACGACCTGCCCTGGCGGTTCTGGATCGCCGGCGACCCCACCGTGAGCGCCTACCGGCGGCACGTTCCCCGCACCCGACGCTGACCGACCTCGCCCGGCACCCCCCGGCTGCTGGCCGGCATGACCAGCTCGCACTTCGGGCCGAGCGTGGCGACCAGCGACGACCTGGGCGCCTCCTGGCAGGAGCCGGACCAGGCGCCGGTGGCCTTCCCGACCGACACCGGCGCCACCCTCGGCCGGGTCTGGCAGCTGACCCCGGCCGGCGCCGACCAGCCGGACGTGGTCTGGGCCGGCACCGAGCCGTCCGCGCTGTTCCGCTCCGCCGACGGCGGGCGCAGCTTCACCCTGGTCCGGGCGCTCTGGGACCACCCGCACCGGGAGCGGTGGGAGGCGGGCTTCGGCGGCCAGGCCATCCACAGCGTGCTGCCGCACCCGCGGGACCCGGCCCGGATGGCGGTGGCGACGTCCACCGGCGGGTCTACCGCACCGAGGACGCCGGGGCGAGCTGGACGCCGGGCAACACCGGCATCCGGGCGTACTTCCTGCCCGACGAGTGGCCCGAGTTCGGGCAGTGCGTTCACAAGATCGCCCGCGACGCCGGCAACCCCGAGCGGCTCTACGCGCAGAACCACCACGGTGTCTACCGCTCCGACGACGACGGGCGCACCTGGACGTCCATCGCCGGCGGCCTGCCCAGCGACTTCGGCTTCCCGATGGTCGCCCACCCGTCCCGCCCGGGGGTGATCTACGCCTTCCCGCTGATCGCCGACGGGCAGCGCTACCCGGTCGACCACCGCTGCCGGGTCTACCGTTCCACGGACGCCGGCGACAAGTGGGAGCCGCTGTCGGTCGGCCTCCCCGAGGGACCCTTCCACCCGTCCGTGCTACGCGACGCGATGTGCGCCGACGACGCCGACCCGGCCGGGGTCTACTTCGGCACCCGGTCCGGCGAGGTCTACGCCAGCCGCGACGAGGGGAATTCCTGGTCGCTGGTCGCCGCCCACCTGCCCGACGTGCTCTGCGTCCGCGCCGCGGAGGTCTGAGTGGTCACTGTGCTGCTGCTGGGCCCGCTGCGCGGCGGGGCCGGCGGCGCGAGCCGGCTCACCGTCGCCGCCACCGGCACCCTCCGCGCCGTCCTCGACGAGCTGGGTGGGACGTGGCCGTGGCTGGCCCGGCGGATCCGCGACGAGCGGGGCGAGCTGCGCCGGTACGTCAACGTATACGTCGACGGCGAGGACTGCCGGCACGTCGGCGGCCTGGAGACCCCGGTCGGTGACGGCGCCGAGGTGCAGGTGCTCCCCTCGGTGGCCGGCGGCTGACGAGCGGGCCGCGCGTCCGGTCTCGATCCGCTAGGGTCGGCGGCTCCGGCGGCGAGGGGAGCGGGCACGGTGACGTCGTACGAGTGGGGTCGGCTGATCGGGCGACTGATGTGTCAGTTCATCACGGTGGCCCTGATCGTCGGGGCGATCGTGTTCGCCGCGGTCCGGCAGCGACGCCGGCGCCGCCCGCCCGGCCCGTACCACCCGTCGCAGGGCTGGCAGCAGCCGTATCCCGGCCCGCCGCAGCAGAGTTGGCCGCAGCCCAACCCGGGCCCCGGTTGGCAGCAGCCGCACCCGCAGCAGGGTTGGCCGCAGCAGCCGCATCCGGGCCAGCCGTACGGCGGCCCGCCTCAGCCGTACCCCGGTCCCCAGCCGCCGTACCCCGCTCCCCAGCCGCCGTACCCCGCTCCCCAGCCGCCGTACCCCGGTCCCCAGCCGCCGTACCCCGGTCCCCAGCCGCCGTACCGCGGTCCCCAGCCGCCCCGGGCTGAATGAGGCTGACATCCCCGTCAGGTACGGCCGGCGTATCCGCACTCAGCCCAGGGGTGAACCGGGCCACCCGCAGGTAGGTCCGCGGCGGAATAGTTGCTTCGTCAAATATGTTGTGCGGTGCGACCCGGGCCACGGCGGTCCGGGCGGTCACGCGAGGAGCCGGTCATGCAGTTCGGAGTCTTCACCGTCGGCGACGTCACGGTCGACCCGACCACCGGACGGCCGCCGTCCGAGCATGAGCGGATCAAGGCGATGGTGGCCATCGCGCTCAAGGCCGAGGAGGTCGGGCTCGACGTCTTCGCCACCGGCGAGCACCACAACCCGCCGTTCGTCCCCTCGTCGCCGACCACCCTGCTCGGCTACATCGCGGCCCGCACCGAGCGGCTGCTGCTGTCCACCTCGACCACGCTGATCACCACCAACGACCCGGTGAAGATCGCCGAGGACTACGCCATGCTCCAGCACCTGGCCGACGGCCGCGTCGACCTGATCATGGGACGCGGCAACACCGGCCCGGTCTACCCGTGGTTCGGCCAGGACATCCGCAACGGCATTCCGCTCGCCATCGAGAACTACGACCTGCTGCGCCGGCTCTGGCGCGAGGACGTGGTCGACTGGGAGGGCAAGTTCCGTACCCCGCTGCAGTCGTTCACCTCGACGCCTCGGCCGCTGGATGGCGTGCCGCCGTTCGTCTGGCACGGCTCCATCCGCAGCCCCGAGATCGCCGAGCAGGCCGCGTACTACGGCGACGGCTTCTTCGCCAACCACATCTTCTGGCCCAAGGAGCACACCCAGCGGATGGTCGGCCTCTACCGGCAGCGTTACGCCCACTACGGCCACGGCTCGCCCGAGCAGGCCATCGTCGGGCTCGGGGGCCAGGTCTTCATGCGGCGCAACTCGCAGGACGCGGTGCGCGAGTTCCGGCCGTACTTCGACAACGCCCCGGTCTACGGGCACGGCCCGTCGCTGGAGGAGTTCACCCGGGAGACGCCGCTGACCGTCGGCAGCCCGCAGCAGGTCATCGACCGTACGCTCGGCTTCCGCGAGTACGTCGGCGACTACCAGCGGCAGCTCTTCCTGATGGACCACGCCGGACTGCCGTTGAAGACCGTCCTCGAGCAGCTCGACCTGCTCGGCGAGGAGGTCGTCCCGGTGCTGCGCAAGGAGTTCGACTCGCTGCGTCCCGCCCACGTCCCCGCGGCGCCCACCCACGCCGCGCTGGTCGCGGCCCGGGACGCGGCGGCGGACCTCGCCAGTGCGGAGGGCGGCCGATGACCCGGCGCACCCTGGCCGTGGTCTCGGCCGGCCTCGGCCAGCCCTCCTCGACCCGCCTGCTCGCCGACCAGCTCGCCGCGGCCGCCCGCGACGAGCTGGCGGCGCGCGGCGCCGAGGTCGAGATCCGCCCGATCCAGCTGCGCGAGCACGCCCACGACGTGGTGAACCACCTGCTGACCGGCTTTCCCTCCGCCGCGCTGCGGGAGGTGCTGGACACGGTGGCCGGCGCGGACGGGATCGTCGCGGTCACGCCGATCTTCAACGCCTCGTACAACGGGCTGTTCAAGTCCTTCTTCGACGTGGTGGACGCCGACGCCCTGGCCGGCCGGCCGGTGCTGATCGCCGCCACCGGCGGCACCGCCCGGCACTCGCTGGCCCTGGAGCACGCGGTCCGGCCGATGTTCGCCTACCTGCGGGCGCCCGTCGTGCCGACGGCCGTCTTCGCCGCGCCGGAGGACTGGGCCGGCGGCGGTGCCGACACGGCGCTGCGCGCCCGCATCCGGCGGGCCGGCGGCGAGCTCGCCGAGCAGGTCGACCGGCGCCCCGCCGCGGCGGGCCCGGCCGACCCGTTCGCCCTCACCACCAACTTCGAGGAGCTGCTCGCCGGCCGCGACCCGGCCTGAGTCGGCCGCCCGGGTCCGCCGCGTGCTGCGCGTGGACTCAGGCGGCCGGCTCGTACGGGTGGGCGATCAGGACCGGGCAGTGGGCGTGCTGGACCAGCGCCTGGCTCACCGAGCCGAGCAGCAGTCCGGCGAAGCCGCCCCGGCCCCGGGAGCCGACCACCACCAGCGCCGCCTCCCCGCTCGCCTCGATCAGCGCCTGCGCCGGCTTTGCCGCCCGGACCGGGCGCTCGGTCACGGGGAGCCCGGGATGGTCGGCCCGCACCCGGCCGGCGGCACCGGTCAGCAGCTCGGCCGACCCGGCCTCCTCGGCCACCCCGGACTCCGCCACCCCCTCGGGCCCGCCCCCGGCCCGGTCGGTCGGGCGGACGTGCATCAGGACCAGCGGGCTGCCCCGGCGTTCCGCCTCGTCGGCGGCCTGCCGCACGGCGAGCGCCGCCGACTCCGAGCCGTCCACGCCGACCACCACCGGCCCGTGCACCGGGATCGGCTCCTCGGCCGGGCGTACCACCAGGACCGGGCAGTGCCCGTGCTGGGCGAGCTGGCCGCTGACGGAACCCAGCAGCAGGCCGGCGAAGCCGCCGTGGCCCCGGCTGCCGACCACCACCAGCTCCGCCCGGCGGGACTCCTCGACCAGCGCGGCCCCCGCCCCGCCGGCCACCTGGCGGACCTCCGTCCGCAGCCCCGGATGATGCCCGGTCAGCTCCGCCGCCACCTGCGCCAGCATCTTCTGCGCCTCCTCGGTCGGCGCCGGCACCCCGAGGTCGTACGGGTTGAGCGGCACGCCGTAACCGAGCGGGTGCAGGTACCCGTGCACCAGGTGCAGCGGCCGGGACCGCTGGACCGCCGTCCGCGCCGCGTGCTCCGCGGCGACCAGGCTGGACGGTGATCCGTCGACGCCCACCACGACAGGTCGGTTCATCAGCGCCCCCTTCAGGTCGATCAGGTCATTGTCGAGGTACCCGCCCTCGCCGGTCCGCATTTGCCTCGGGAGGTTCCCGACAGCCGTCCGCGCCGCCCGGGGGAATGGCCGACGCGGACGGCGTGCCCGGTGGTTTACGAGGCGTCGCCGCCCCTGCGGTGCCGGACGATGGCCAGCGGACTGCGCGCGTGGTGCAGCACCGCGTGGCTGACCGAGCCGAGCAGCAGCCCGCGGAAGGCGCCCCGGCCGTGCGCGCCGACCACGGTCAACTGCGCGTTCGTCGACTCCTCCACTAGCGCCCGGGCCGGGGTGGCGGCGACCAGCCGGTGGCGTACCGGCACCTCCGGGTAACGCTCGGTCCAGCCCGCCAGCGACTCGGCGAGCACCCGCTCCTCCTCGGCGGCGAGTTCCTCGGCGTCGTACACCAGCGGCACGATGTCGCCGGGGCCGGCCGGCCGCGGGTACCGCCAGGCGTGTACGGCCACCAGGGACGTGCCGCGCTGCGCGGCCTCGGCGAAGGCGAAGCCGATCGCCTCGTCCGACAGGGCGGAGCCGTCCACCCCGACGACCACCGGGCCGTCCGCGCGCGGTTCGCCGCGCACCACCAGCACCGGGCAATCGGCTCGGGCGGAAAGGTGCACCGCCACCGAACCGACCAGCAGATCGGCGAATCCGCCGAGGCCACGGTGGCCGAGCACGAGCAGCGCCCCGTCCCGGCTCTCCCGCACTAGCACCGGCGCGGCGGCGCCGTCGACCACGTGCCCGGTCACCGCGAGCTCCGCCGAGACCTTGCGGGCCTCGTCGACCGCCTCGCGGACCAGCTTCTCCGCCTCCTGCCGCAGCCCGGCGTCGGGCGGGGCAGCGGGCACCGGGCCGTGCGAGGCGGCGTACAGCGGCCAGATGAAGGCGTGCACCACCCGCAGCGGCCGGTGCCGGGCCGCCGCCTCCCGCGCGGCCACCCGGACCGCGTCCAGAGCTGTGGGGGAACCGTCCACGCCCACCACGACGGGGGCACCGGATCTGTCGGTCATCACGTCCTCCTTCGTCCACCATCAGCGTGCTCTGGCGCGCGCGGCGCGGGCAGAGGCGCTGGACCCGACACTCGGGCCGTTGGTCCCGGCGGGCCGTCGGATCAGCCGGAGCACCAGGCCGGGCAGCGCGGCGACGTTCGCCGTCAGCAGCAGCAGGCCGGCCGGTACCACGTCGCCGGCCTGCACCCGGACCAGGCCCTCGAGGATGCGGCGCGCACCGTCCCCCTCCACCGTCGTCCGCCCGGGCCGGTCGGCGGCAGAGGCCTTGCGCCCGGCCGGCGAGGGACCATCGGCCCTGACGGTCGGGGCTGCGGCGCGGTCGGATGGAGGCGGGACGATCGACAAGGAGGTCGACAATGTCCACTGTCACCAAGTTCCGGGGCGGCATCCTCGAGATCACCGCGACCGTCGGCGTCACCGAGCCGACGGCCCGCGAGATCCCGATCACGGTGGAGCACAACGGCAAGCGGTGAGCGACACCCGAGGGGCCCGGCGGGTCGCCGGGCCCCTCGCCCGAGCTGAGAGGCGTGCGGCCATGACCCCACTGGAGATGCTCCGCGCACACCCCTTCCTCGCCGGCCTGCCGGAGGAGTGGCTGCCCCGGCTGACCGGCTTCGCCTATCCCGTGGTCTGGCATCCCGGGCACCGGCTGTTCCGCGCAGGGCAGCCGGCGGAACGGTTCTGGCTGGTGCGTACCGGCGAGGTGGCGCTCGACTTCCCGGTGTCGGGGCGCGGTGACGTGGGGATCGAGACGATCGGCGAGGGCGGGGTGCTCGGCTGGTCGTGGTTCTTCCCGCCGTACCGGTGGCAGTTCGGGGCGGTCGCGGTGCGGCGCACCACCGCGGTCGAGTTCACCGCCGAGGGCGTGCGCCGGATGATGGAGTCCGACGACCGGCTCGGTCGGCAGCTCACCGCCCGGTTCATGAGCGTGGTGGTGGACCGCCTCCAAGCGTCCCGGGTGCGCCTGCTCGACCTGTACGGCTATCCAGCGGCCCTGCCGCCGGCCGGCTGACCGGGCGGCTGTCCGCCCCGCGCATCCCGGCGGGTGCCTATCTTCCGTCGCTGCCGGCGGTGGGCGGCCCGGCCAGCGCGTACCGGCGCACGACCAGTTCGTCCACCTCCAGCCGGCCGATGCGCAGCTCCCGCACGACCGCCCGGCGGATCGCGAGCCGGCCGATCGCCAGCGCGCCCACCGCCACCGCGGCGAGCGCGACCGCGGAGAGCGCCAGCGACCCGACCGCCGTGGCGCCGAGGGCCCGCGCGCCGGCCAGGTGTGCGCCCGTGGCGGTGGCGGCGACGGCGCGGAATCCGGTGGCCGGCATGCTGCCCTGGTGTCGACGGAGGCGAGGTGTGGTCATCTGCTGATCGTCCGACGTCGCCCGGCGCGCCGGGCCCGTCCGGGCCCGGCGTCCACCGCCCGGGTGAACGCCGCCCCCGGCCGCACCCGGCCCCGCGGTCAGCCGGGTGCCGTCAGCACCCGGTCAGGCCGCGCGGCGAACTGGCCGCGGACCCGCTCCAGCAGCTCGTGCGCGGGCCAGCGGTCCCGAGTGCGCCGGTGGGCTGCGTATCCTCCGGCGGTGACCAGTGAGCTGCGGCTGCGCCCGGTGCGCGACGAGGACCTGCCCGAGTTCTTCGGCCACGAGCAGGACCCGGAGGCGAACTGGATGGCGGCCTTCGGCCCCGAGGATCCGGCCGACCGGGACGCCTTTGACGCCTTCTGGCGGCGCATCCGCGCCGACCCGCGGATCGTCGCCCGTACCGCGGTGGTCGACGACGAGGTGGTCGGGCACGTCCTGGCCTTCCCGGTTCAGGAGCGCATCGAGGTCAGCTACTGGATCGACCCGCGCCGGTGGGGGCGCGGTCACGGCACCGCCGCGCTGGGCGCGCTGCTGCGCGAGCTGCCGCAGCGGCCGGTGCACGCCCGGGCCGCCAAGGACAACCGCGCCTCCCTGGCGGTGCTGCGCAAGTGCGGCTTCGTCGTGGTCGGCGAGGACTCCGGGTACGCCAACGGCCGCGGCGCCGAGGTCGAGGAATGGCTGCTGGAGCTGCCCGCGGACGGCGCTGAGCTCGGCGACCACTAGTGTCGCCAGGGTGAATTGGCTGGAACTTGTCGGCTGGGCCGGCTCCGCGCTGCTGGTCTGGTCGCTGCTGCAGACGCGCATCCTGCGGCTGCGCGCGCTGAACCTGGTCGGCTGTCTGATCCTGATCGGCTACAACGCCGCGATCCACGTCTGGCCGATGGTCGGGCTCAACGTGGTGCTGACCGTGATCAACCTGTGGTACCTGCGAAAACTGCTGGGCACGCGGCACGACGAGCAGACGTACGAGGTCGTCGAGGTGGGCACGGACGACGCGTTCCTGGCCCACACGCTGCGGGTGCACAGCGCCGACATCGCCCGGTTCAATCCCGGGTTCCACTGGGACCCGGCCGACGGGCGGCGCTCGGCGTTCCTGGTGGTCCGCGCCGACGAGGTGGTCGGCGTGGTGCTGTCGCACGCCGAGGCCGGCGGGGTCGCCCAGATCGACCTGGACTACGTCACCCAGCGGTTCCGTGACTTCACCCCGGGTGAATTCGTCTACCGGCGCAGCCGCCTCTTCACCGACCGCGGCTTCCGCCGGGTGGTCAGCCCGCCCGGCATGGTCGCCCCCTACTACCACCGGCTCGGCTTCCGTCCCGAGGGCGACGCGTACGTGCTGGACCTGCCCGCGCCGGCCTGACCGGGTCGCGACCGTCGGGAGGATTCAGCCGCCCCCGGGTGGGGCACAGTGGGGCCTACGCCGACCGGGAGCCCCGGCCGGCGGCGTCGGCAGTTGCCGCCGGCGCTGGTCGCGGTGAGGGAGAGAACCGGGCGTGCAGAGCTACTGGAGTCAGCTGGCCCTGGTCGGAGTCCTGGTCATCGTCAACGCGGCCTTCGCCGGCAGTGAGATGGCACTGGTCTCGCTGCGCGACAGCCAGCTGCAACGGCTGGAACGCACCAGCCGTGCCGGCCGGACGCTGGCCCGGCTGGCCAAGGACCCGAACCGGTTCCTGGCCACCATCCAGATCGGCATCACCCTCGCCGGCTTCCTCGCCTCGGCCGCCGCGGCGGTCTCCCTGGCCAAGCCCCTGGTGCCGCTGCTCGGGGCCTTCGGGGAGGCGGCCGAGACCGTCGCCATCGTGGTGGTCACCCTGGCCCTGACCTTCGTCACGCTGGTCTTCGGCGAGCTGGCGCCCAAGCGGATCGCAATGCAGTCCGCCGAGCGCTGGGCGCTGCTGGTGGCCCGCCCGCTGGACCTGCTGGCCGCCGTCACCCGGCCGGCCGTCTGGGCCCTCGGCGCCACCAGCGACCTGGTGGTCCGCCTCGTCGGCCTGAACCCAAAGCACCAGCCCGACGAGATCGGTCCGGACGAGCTGCGCGACATCGTCGCCGGCAACCACGGCTTCACCAAGGAGCAGCGGACCATCATCGCCGGCGCGGTGGAGATCGCCGACCGGCAGTTGCGGGCGGTGCTCGTACCCCGGTTGCAGGTCTTCACGCTCGACAGTGGGACCACCGCGGAGGCCGCCCGGCTGGTGCTGGCCGCGACCGGCCACTCGCGGGCCCCGGTGGTCCGGCACGGCGGCCTGGACGACGCGGTCGGGGTGATCCACCTGCGTGACCTGGTCGGCGTGCCGGACGACCGGCCGGTCGACGAGATCGCCCGCCCGCCGATGCTGCTGCCCGACTCGCTGCCGGTGGTCGACGCGCTGCGCCAGTTCAAGGCCGAACGGCAGCACATCGCCCTGGTGGTGGACGAGCGCGGCGCCGTCGACGGGATCGTCACCCTGGAGGACATCCTCGAGGAGATCGTCGGTGAGATCTACGACGAGACCGACCGGGACCTCAGCTCGGTGCGCACCGAGGACGACGGCACCCTGGTGCTGCCCGGCACCTTCCCCGTGCACGACCTCACCGACCTCGGATTGGAGCTGCCCGGGCGGCCGAGCGGCGACTACACCACCATCGCCGGGCTGGTGCTGACCTGCCTCGGGCACATCCCCACCGTGGCGGGGGAGAGCGTCACCGTCGACGGGTGGGAGTTCGTCGTGGCGGACATCGACCACCGGGCGATCACCGAGGTGCGGATCCGCCGCGGTGCCGACGCCGGGTCGGACGACGCCGACGCGGCGCTGCTGGACGAGGCACGCAGCTGACCGGCGCGCCCGCCATCGACCCGACTCACTCCTGACCGCCCGGGGCGCCGAACGGGAAGCCGGGCACCGGCGGGGAGAGCCGGACCTGGTCGGCCGGGAGTTGATGGGTGCTCCGTCCCAGCAGCCGCGCGGCGACCCGCAGCAGCCACGGTCCGGACGGGTGCCGCTCCGGGCCGATCAGCCGGCCGGAGAGCCGGGTCCACCAGTGACCGGCGACGATCACGTCGGTCAGCCGCAGCCGGTCCGGCGGGAAGCCACCTCGGACCACCACGTCCACCACCCGGCCGAGCCGCCGCCCGTGCAGGTCGTACGCGGTCCGCCCGAGCAGCTCACCCGCTCGCACGATGCGCCCCCGGGATCCGGTCGATCAGGTGCCGGCGCAGCCAGACCTCCAGCGGTGACGCCGGCAGGTCGCCCGCCCGCACGCGCAGTCGCACCGCGCTGTCCATCCGGTCGATCAGGCTGACCGAGATCCGCACCGGCGGTACCGGCGGGTCGTCGACGAACCGGTCGGCGATCGCGACCAGCGCCCGCCCGATCCAGCCGCCCACCCGCTCGCCGAGCACCCGCTGCCCGGTGAGCAGGCAATCCAGGTACGGGTACCCCTCGTCGTCGATGGCGAACTCGATGTCGTCGACCCGGCCGACCAGCCGCCCGTCGGCGTCGATGATCTGCCGGTCGAGCAACCGCTTGGTGAGCTGGACCCTCACTGTCCCATCCTCGTGATGATCGCCAACGGGATCGCCGCCACCGACGCGACGACGATGAGCAGCAGAAACAGCGCGCCGAGCAGGTTGGTCCAGCGGCCGTTCACCCGATCGCCGAGATAGTTGCGGTCGTTCGCCACCACCAGGATCGGCAGGTATGTCAGCGGCAGCGCGACCGCGCTGATGATCAGCATGTACTCGGTGAGCTGAATCGGGTCGACCCGGGTCAGTAGCGCCAGCACCCCGAGCAGCACGCTGACCAGCAGCACGCTGTGGAACCGGGCGGCCTTCCGCGGGCTGATCCGCTTGCCCCACTGCCAACCAAAGTACTGCGCCGCCGCGTACGCCGCGGACAGCCCGGTCTCCAGCGCGGCGCCGAAGGTCACCGCGAAGAACGCCAGCACGGCCACCGCCAGCCCGATCCCGCCGAACGCCAGCACCACCGGCTGCGCCACCTGGTCGAGGGTGTCCAACGACGCCCCGCTCGGGTGGTAGACCACCGCCGCGGTGGCGATCAGCGACAGCGCCAGGAACCCGCCGACCGGGAAGCCGATCAGCACGCTCGAACGGGCGTCGGCCAGGTCGGCGGCGCTCCACCGCTCCTCCACCCCACCGGAGGAGAAGAAGAACACCTCGTACGGGCTCACCGTGGAGGCGAACAGCGCCACCGCCACGAACCAGTAGGCGCTCCACCCCTGCCCGGCGGAGCTGAGCTGCACGGCCTGTCGGCCGAGCCGACCCCAGTCGGTGGGCAGGGCGACCAGCGCCACCGCGAAGACCAGCAGCGCCAGCCCGGCCAGCCCGAAGACCCGTTCCATCAGCTCGAACCGCATCCGCCACAGCACCAGCCAGACGGCGAACGCGGCCACCGGCACCCACAGCAGGTAGCTCACCCCGGTGGCGAGCTGCACCGCGAGGGCCACCCCGCCCAGCTCCGCGGCGAGGGTGACCACCGTGACGACGTAGGAGGCGACCAGGTTGAGCAGCGCCACCCGGGGTCCCAACCGCTCCCGGACCAGGTCGAACACCGCCCGGCCACTCACCGCCGCGATCCGTCCGGCCATCTCGGCGTACGCGCAGATGCCCAGCACGCCGACGAGCAGCACCCAGGCGTGGGCCATGCCGAACCGGGCCCCGGCCTGGCTCGCCGCCACCAGGTCGCCGATGTCGACGAAGCCGCCGATGGCGGACAGCACGCCGAGGGTGGCGGCGAGGAGCTTCCTCACGTCGGCGGGCGAGCGGCTGGTCTCATCGCCGCGACGATATCCGCGCGAGAGGCTGCGTTTTCGTCGAATCGGGCAGCCCGGCGGTCCGGCCCGCTGGCCGGGGCCGCCGGGCGACGCCCGAGGATCAGGCGGCGGTGAGGTTCTGCAGGCGCACCTGGCCCCGGGAGACCAGCCGCCCCTCGTCGTCGGTGATCTCCACCTGCCAGAGCTGCTGGCTGCGGCCCCGGTGCACCGGGGTGCCGACCGCGGTCAGCTCGCCCTCGCGGACGGCCCGCAGGAAGTCGGTCTGGTTGGACACCCCGACCACCTGGCCCTTGTCGCCCAGCCAGAGCGAGCCGCCGATGCTGGCCGCCGTCTCCACCACCGAGCAGTAGACCCCGCCGTGCTGGATCCCGAACGGCTGGTGCAGTTCCGGCCGCACCTGCCAGCGGATGACCACCCGGTCGCCGCTGACCTCGTCGAGCTTCAGGCCCAGCAGGGCGACGAAGCCCCCGGTCAGGTCCGGCATCTCCACGGCAGCCCCTCCTCGCCTCGTACGGAAGCGCCAGCCTAGTCGCCGCCAGAAGGCAAACCCGGTACGGCCCGGGGGGCCTGATGGGGGAGAATCGGTGACCGTGACCGACAGCAACCTCCCGCACGGGCGGGACTCCCTGACCGAAGACCTGCGGTGGCGGGGCCTGATCCAGGACTCGACCGGCCTCGACGAGCTGCGCGAGCTGCTCGACGGCGGGAGCGCCACCTTCTATGTGGGCTTCGACCCGACCGCCCCGAGCCTGCACGTCGGGCACCTCATGCAGGTCACCACGGCCCGCCGGCTTCAGCTCGCCGGGCACCGGCCGCTGCTGCTGGTCGGCGGCGCGACCGGGCAGATCGGTGACCCGAAGGAGAGCGCCGAGCGGACCCTCAACTCGCCCGAGGTGGTCGCCGGTTGGGTCCAGCGGATCCGGGACCAGCTCGCCCCCTTCGTCTCGTACACCGGGGAGAACGCCGCGCAACTGGTCAACAACCTGGACTGGACCGGCGAGATGTCGGTGGTCGAGTTCCTGCGCGACGTGGGCAAGCATTTCCCGGTGAACAAGATGCTGGCCCGCGAGGTGGTCAAGGCCCGGCTGGACAGCGGGATCAGCTTCACCGAGTTCAGCTACCAGCTGCTGCAGGCCAACGACTTCTTCGAGCTGCACCGCCGGCACGGCTGCCAGCTCCAGTACGGCGGCTCCGACCAGTGGGGCAACATCACCGCCGGCGTGGACTACGTCCGCCGTCGCGGTGCCGGGCCGGTAGAGGCGTTCGTGACCCCGCTGGTGACCAAGGCCGACGGCACCAAATTCGGCAAGACCGAGGGCGGCGCGGTCTGGCTCGACCCGGAGATGACCAGCCCGTACGCCTTCTACCAGTTCTGGGTCAACGCCGACGACCGGGACGTCACCCGCTACCTGCGCTACTTCAGCTTCCGGTCCCGGCAAGAGCTGGAGGAGCTGGAGAAGGCGACCGCCGAGCGTCCGCAGGCCCGGCTCGCCCAACGCGCCCTCGCCGAGGAGCTGACCACGCTGGTGCACGGCGAACGGGAGATGGCCCAGGCGGTCGCCGCCAGCCACGCACTCTTCGGCCGCGGGTCGCTGGGCGACCTTGCCCCGGAGACGCTGCGGGCCGCGCTGACCGAGGCCGGCCTGGTGCACCTGGACGAGCTGCCGGACGTGGCCGGCCTGCTCAAGGAGTCGGGGCTGGTGCCGAGCATGAAGGAGGCCCGGCGGGTGATCGCCGAGGGCGGCGCCTACGTCAACAACACCCGGATCTCCGAGGTCGACGCCACCGTCGCCACCACCGACCTGCTGCACGGAAGGTACCTGGTCCTGCGCCGGGGCAAGCGCTCCTTCGCGGGGGTTGAGCTGCGCAGATAGACGTACGTCGAGCGTGTGACGGGCGACGCGTCCAGCGGAGTTGACGATCAA
>NZ_JAEMUW010000080.1 GCF_016598485.1 Micromonospora coerulea
GTCGGCAGAAGAGTGAGCCGCCGCGACGCGGGGAGTGGGCGTCAAACATCGCGACACCGGCAAGCACCAGTGGCATGCTCTTCCCGATGTTGAGGCAGTTGGACGACGGCGTCGAAATCACCGCCGAGGCGGGGCGTGGGTCCGCCCGTCTTCGTAGCGCCGGGCGGCCGTGGCAGGACGAGGTACTCGACCTGCGGTGCGAGCTGCCCGATGACGGCGTCAGTGCTGTGACCTGGGTCCGGACGCTCAATGGCGACGGGATCGTGTTGTGGGCAGCCGACCTCGCCGAGTCGTACCAGGGATGGGATGGCGTGCGGGCCTGGGAGTCACTAGAACACGACCTCCGCATCGACGCGACGCATGACCGACGAGGTCACGTAAGTCTCCGTTTCGTCATCCGGGGCCCTCGGGGCTACGACCCGAGTGCGTAGGAGGCATCCATCATCGTGACCCTTGACGCCGGCGAGGACATGCGACGTCTCGTCGCCGAACTCGGCGACCTGGTCTCGTAGCGCGGCCCCAAGTCGGAAGCGCGCGATCGGCGGCATACCGTGCATCTGATCAGGCCGCCTCGGTCGCCGGAGCCACGCGCGATGGGCGGCAGATTCGCCTGTGTTAGCTCGAACGTGCGGCTGCACGACAGAGTCGCAGCAGGACTGAACACACCTGGTTCCTCACGGCGTTCGGCGGCCCGCCCATCTTGCTCGATGTCGGGCCGATTCAGGCACCGGCCAAGGCGAGCCTCTGCTCGGCCTCGTCCGGTGCCAGCCACGATGCTCCGTCCAAGCTGGCCTTCTTCGCGTTGAACGCGTACACCCAAAGGCCCGCGGCCCAACTCGCTTCGATCTCACCTGCGGACCAGCCGCGGCCGGCAGCGCGCTGGTAGGCGTCCACGAACGCTGCTGACTCGGAAACCGTCGCGGCCCTGGGGACCATCCCGCACGGCCACACGGACGCGGCCAGCCCGACCACCACCGCCTCCGGCGCGGCTGTGACGCTGTCCCAGTCGTGGACCACCAGCGGCTCGTCACTGTTCCAGCGGAGGTTTTGCGCTTCCCAGTCGCCGGCGAGCATCGCATGCACCTGGCCGACACGAAGGTCCGCCGCCGTGCCGTCTCGCGGCGGGCGCCGAAGCCGGGTCAGAAGGGGTCGCGGCGGTGGCGGCAGTACCGGCATTGGGCGCGGCTGGTGGAGGGCCGGCACCGGCGGCGGGTCCGTCAGGCCCAGCACGAAGCCGCCCGCTCGGTCGTGTCCTGGGCGGTGGGTCAGCGGGTCGGTGTGTTGCACGTCGGTGACCCCCGGGGGTGCTTGAGATTCCTGCTGGCCGGCGGCACAACTTGCGGTTGCGGCAGTGGCAGATCGGCGGGCTCCTGCAGGTCCTCACCGACAAAGCTGTCCTGGCCGGATCACCGTCCGGCTGGTCGACGAACGGGGCACGTCGTCCACCTGCCCCGCCTGCCGGCGGCGGGTGCCGAAACCCCGCGGCCGGACGTTGTCAAGCGCGGACTGCGCGTTCTCCGGGCACCGTGACCTGGTCGCGGCCGCCAGCATCGCCACCCGTGTTCCGGGCGGCGGATCCACCACCCCGACAGCCGTCGTGCTGCCGGAGGTGGTCACGCACCGTCGAGCCGGCCGACACCTACCCGGTGCCGGGCGGTCCCGACGTGACCCCCGCCGCCCACCCCGG
>NZ_JAEMUW010000081.1 GCF_016598485.1 Micromonospora coerulea
TAGAGTGCATCTCGGCGGCGGCCGTATTCCTGTCGTCGGGACGCCTGGTGGTCGATATGGTCGCCAGGTGCCCGATGCGATCTTTGCCGATCTTCGCGCTGTGGCCCCGCGGCTTGGAGCCGCCTTCTACTAGCCAGACGATCGGCGGACGAGCGCTTGAGACGGCCGCCAGGAGAATATTCGCCCGACTGTCGCCTGGCCTTCGGGCACATCTGACCGGCAGGTGTAGTCTGGCGGATTTCTTCGGCTGCGTGTCGTGTTCGGCGGCGCGCCGATCGTCATATACATGAGGACAGATAGCCGAGCTGCAGAGGAGGCGGAGGGCGCCGTGCCGGACGACAAGAAGCGAGCAGCGCACCGAGCGCTGGTGGATCGCATCCTGAGCGGAGAGGGCAGGGCAGCCGCGCAGCAGCGAGCCCATGCCTTCGGCAACGACGGCCTGTCCCCGCCGTTGGACACGCTGATCAGCAAGGTCGCCACGAGGCCCGCGCAAGTCACCGAGGCGGACTTCGCCGCGGCAAAGGCGTTGGGCTTCAGCGAGGACCAGCTTTTCGAGCTGGTGATATGCGCCGCGGTCGGCCAGTCCGCCCGGCTGTATGAAGCGGGACTGGCGGCCCTGGCCGAAGCAACCGTCAACGGAGAGGCCGGATAATGCGACTTGACATCCTCAACCGCGGCTACAGCCCCGCAACTAAGGTGCTCTTCGCGCTCATCCGTCTGTTCTCCGGGCACCCGGTACCGGACGCCGCCAAGCTGGTCTTCTACCGGCCCGATTTCTACGGCGCCCGGGCGAAGGAGTGCACCCACGAGGCGATGCGCGGCCCGTCTGACTGGTCGGTGGGCGACCGGGAGCTGATGGCGGCCTACGTGTCCAAGGTGAACGAGTCCGCGTTCTGCGTCGGCGCACACACCGCGACCGCAAGTCAGGCGTACCAGGACGGGCTGCGGGTCGCGGCGGTGCTGGCCGACCTGGAATCGGCCCCCGTCGAGGAGCCGCTGCGGGCAACGCTGCGGATGCTGGGCAAGCTGACCGCCGAAGGAAAGGTGAGCGCCGGGGACATGCGGGAAGTGCTGTCCGCCGGCGTCTCACCCCGGCAGGTCGAGGACGCGCTGGCGGTCTGCGTCGCGTTCAACACGACCGACCGGCTTGCCGACGCCTTCGGCTTCGAGGTGCTCAGCCCCGAGGGCTTCCAGGCAGGAGCCGAGTACCTGCTCAAGCGCGGTTACCGATAGCGCGTGCAGCGCCCGCCGCAGCGCCGCCTTTGCCGGGCCACGGCGGCCCGGCCGTCCAGGGACGCGGCCGGGTGTGCTCGCCCTCGGCCTCGGCCAGATGGCGCAGCACACCGCCAGAGCGGCCTGAGCCGTAGGGAGCCTACGGCCGGGCAGGCCGCGGGCGAACGCGGTGACCAGCTGGGCCGCCTCACCGGTGCGCTGGCCGCGATCGGCGCAACGGTGCGGGGGCGGGAGGCGATCTCGGCGGCCCACATCCAGATCTGCTTGCGCTGCACGATGGCGACGGCCTCGCTGGTCACCTCCAGAGCGTCTGCTGTCCGCCAGTCGGCCAGATAGCGCCTGGCGCTGGTAGCCCCAGCCGGGATTACCCCGGGCCATCTGCGCAATCAGAGCGGCGATGGCCGGGTCGATCGATGGC
>NZ_JAEMUW010000082.1 GCF_016598485.1 Micromonospora coerulea
ATCTGCCGCGATCCGCGCGCTACCCAGCGTCATGCCGAGCTGGCCCGGTTGCCGTCCGGATTTGCCGACGAGGGGAGGTTCGGTGAGCGCTGTCCACTGAGCTTGCGACGCTCTTTCTGGGAGCCATTTTCATCCTGAGTAGCGGCTGGTCTCGGTGGTCTGCAGGAGGGTACCGGCCATCCACATCCGTCGTGGCGTGGCGCTTGCAAATCCTTGCCGCCCGCCACGGCCAGGACGGGCACCTTCAGGCGGGCCAGGTCGGGCGACGGGTCGTAGGCCATGAACTCTCGGAACCAGCGGGCGTTGACCCTGGCGCCGCCGAGGCGAGCGACGTCGGTGGTAGTGGCGCGCATTTTCTCCTGGTTGCTGGCGAATTTCGCGACCAGGTCGACCCGGAAGCGCCGGAGCAGGGCCCGTACCGGCGTCTGGAGGTCACCGGCGCCCGCTCGGCTTGCCAACGCAGGACCACGGCACCGGATCGCTCGGTCGGCGACAAGGTTCTCAACCGCATCAACCCGCGGTGGTACGGTCGCCAAGGCTGACGATGACGTGTGTGGGAGGGCGAGTGCCTGAGTCGCAGTGGAGCGTCGCGGTGGTCGGCCCTGGTGGCGTTGGCGGTCTCCTCGGCGCGGTGCTGAGTCGGGCCGGCCACTCCGTGGTGTACGTGGCGAAGCCGGACACTGCGGCGGCGTCGAACTCAGGTGGACTCAGCGTGCACAGCGCGCAGTTCGGTGAGTTCCACGTACCAGCAAAGGCAGCACCGTCGCTGGCCGAACCGGTCGACTTGTGCCTGGTGACGGTCAAGGCGAACAGCTTGGACGCGGCACTGGCCGGCGTGCCGGCGGAAGCATTGCGCGACGGCCTGGTACTTCCACTGCTCAACGGCGTCGAGCACATGACCGCGCTGCGTGCGCGTTTCCCCGCTGCGCCGGTTGTCGCCGGCGCCATTCGGGTGGAGTCGACGCGGGTCGCGGCCGGACGAATCGAGCACACCAGCCCCTTCTCCTGGATCGAGGTGGCCAGCGACGCGGCACCGCGCGAACGCGTCGATGTGCTGGCGGCCCAGCTGCGGCGGGCCGATCTTGACGTGACCGTCCGCAACGACGAGACGGCCCTGCTGTGGGACAAGCTCGCGTTTCTGGCGCCGCTGGCGTTGCTCACCACGCACGCCGGCGCGGCGGCCGGGGTGGTGCGCGATGAGCGGCGAGCCGACCTGGAAGCGGTGGTCGGCGAGGTCGCCGCGGTGGCAGGGGCCGCCGGCGCACGGGTCGACCCCGCGGCGATCCTCGCCATGTTCGACCGTGTACCAGCGGGCATGAAGTCCTCGATGCAACGCGATGCCGAGGCGAACCGACCGACCGAGCTGGACGCTATCGGCGGTGCGGTCCTGCGCGCTGCGCGACGACACGGCATCGACACGCCAATTACTGCGCGACTCGTCGACGAACTCCGGGCCCTCGAAACCAGCGGGACCGTGCGTTAACGGGGGGCATCCCCGGCGCCTTCGATCGGCGTCATCCGCCGACCCCAGGCAGGTAGGCGACATCCTCAACTGCCGCGATCCGCGCGCTACGCGGCGTCACGAGGTGCCGACTCGGCCGGCATACGCACATGCCGA
>NZ_JAEMUW010000083.1 GCF_016598485.1 Micromonospora coerulea
TGGGTCCGGCGGCGGAGTACATCGGTGTGCATCCTGTGACTTTGCGTCGGTGGGCGGATGAGGGACGCGTGGCGGTGACGTGGGTGGGTCGGGAGCGTCGGTTCGATTCTTCGTTGCTTGACGTGTTCGTGGGCCGGGTTGAGGTGGACCGGCCGCGGCGTGAGGCGTTGTATGTGCGGGTGTCGGGTACGACTGGCCAGGAGACGTCGCTGGTGGCCCAGGAGGCGGAGCTGCGGGCTACGGCTGCGGGCGAGGTGGTGGCCGTGTTCAGGGACAGGGCATCTGGGTTGCGGGAGACCCGGCCGGGACTGACCCGGCTGCTGAGGGCCGCGGCGGCGGGCGAGTTCACCGTGGTGAGGGTGACCCACAGTGACCGGCTGGCCCGGTTCGGCACCGCGTGGTTGACCGCGCTGCTGGCCCGTGACGGCGTGACCGTGGAGGTGCTGCATTCGAAGGGTTCGGCGGGTGGGGTCGAGGAACTCTTGGCTGATTTCATGTCGCTGGTGGCCACGTTCGCCGGCCGGATGTACGGCATCCGGTCGCGTGAGGCGAAGCGTCGACTGTTGACAGCTGCGGGCAGGGACGTGGGGTAGTGGCTGGCTCCGTGTTGACGTCGACCGCGACGTGCACCGCGTACCGGGGGGTGTGCGGCGGTAGGCCTCACGCGCCCGGAGCGCAGGGGTCTGTGGCGGGGCGGGTGTTGGCCGAGCGGGTGGGGTGGCTGGCGGACCTGGTGCGGGGCATGGCCGACGAGGTGATCGCCGCGCACTGGTCGGATGCCGACCTTGGGGTGCTCGCCGCCGGGGTCGGCCCTGATGGGAGGCGTCTGCCGGGCAACGGCTGGATGGCGGTGCGGCGGCTGGGTTGGGGTGCGGTGGCGCCGGCGGGTGTGGTGGTGTCGGACCGGGTTCGTCGCATCGCCGAGGAGGAAGCCGCCCGCGCTCTACGTCTGGCATGCCACCGCCGTGCGGTCGTCGCCGCGCTGCTGGCCACCTGGCCGGCCGACCCGGGTGCGCGTACCGATAAGGAATGGTCGGCGTTACGGGCGGCGCTACCCGAAGGCACCTACAACGCGACGATCCGCAACCGCACCCGGCAGATCACCGCATACCTCGGCATGTATGGCCGGATGCCCGCGGCGCTGTGTGAGCTGGAGGACCCGCCGGCCGTGGCTGGGCAGGTGAGCCTGGCGGCGGCCGACCGGCAGCAGGTTGTCGTCGACCGGGTCGACGACCGCATCGTGCGGGTGTGGTCACAGCTGCCGACATGCGCGGCACCCGCGTCCTACCGCGACTGGGTGTGGCACGCCGTCGACGTGGCGCTACCGCCCACCGTGCCGGCCGGGGTGAAAATGTGCACGCCGACGCTGCGGCCCGGTGTTGGCAAGGTTCGCGTTGACCTGCCGTGGCAGACGCCGCACACCCGGCCGCCGGTGGACGGCCACACCCGTGGGCTGGGTGTCGACTGGGGGGTGAACACCCTGCTGACCGCGACCGTGGCCGACCTCGACCAGGACGGCTGCGTCGTCGTGGACGGGCGGCCGTTGCGGTTCGACGCGACCAACGTATCGGCGAAACTGGTGCGGCTACGCCGCCACCGCGAACACCT
>NZ_JAEMUW010000084.1 GCF_016598485.1 Micromonospora coerulea
GGTGGTGAACCGACCCTCGGTGTGGCCTGACCGATGATTCTTCCGCGCCGTGCTGGTCTGTACGCCGAGTACCGACTCACGGGAGGCTGACACCATGCGAAAACTGACCTTCGGCATGAACCTGAGCCTGGACGGCTACATCGCCGCGCCCGGCGACGACCTCGGCTGGGGTGTGCCGAGCGACGAGCTGTTCCAGTGGTGGTCCGACCGGGTGAGGGCGACAGGCATGGCGCTGTACGGGCGCAAACTGTGGGAGAGGATGAGCTCCCACTGGCCGACCGCCGACCAGCAGCCGGGTGCCACACCGGCGGAGATCGAGTTCGCCCGCCGCTGGCGGGACATGCCGAAGGTGGTGTTCTCCTCGACGACCAGCACGGTCGACTGGAACACCCGCCTGGTCACCGGCGACGCGGTCACCGAGATCACCCGGCTCAAGGCCGAGGACGGCGGCCCCATGGATATCGGCGGCGCCACACTCGCCGCAGTGGCCATGCGGGACGGGCTGATCGACGAGTACGCGATGGTCACCCATCCGGTCCTGGTAGGTGGCGGCACGCCGTTCTTTGCGGCCCTGGACAACTGGGTGAACCTGGCCCTGGTGGAGACCCGGACGTTCCCTGACGGCGTGGTCCTGACCAGGTGCGAGACCAGGCGCTGAGTAACCCCAACCTTGGATCGGCCCGGGCTTCGGTCCGCCCAAGGATGGGCCGGCGCAAGCCCGAACACTGCCGAATTCCGCTCTTTCAGATCAAGGCGGCCCGCAAGCGGGCCGCGCCGGCCCGGCCCCGGCCTGCTGGCGAACTCCGGCCGGCATCGGCCGGGCCGGCCGGCCACGCTTGGGACGACCAGGACCACGAAGACCTCGGGGCTCCGCCCCGAACCCCGACCCTGCTCAGAGATGCCGCCGCGGATCACCTCGGCGGGCACCGCAAGGGCTGCCAGCCTCCCCGGACGGGGCCAAGGTCGTTCGGACGTAGGGCGCTCCACCTTGTCCCCGCCCGGGGAGGCCGGACGGTCGGAGACTGCCCGACGAGGAGATCCGCTACCAGCCTTGGAGCCGCTGCGCCCAGTACACCTGCCCATCGGACCCCATGTAGACCAGGGCCAGCAGCAGGTCCGACATCGCGACCGGTGCAGTGGCCGCCCTGGCCGCCGCCCGTTGCGGCCCTTCCAGATACGGGAAGGGCGCGACGAACGTTAGCGGTGAAGCGTCCCCGTCAGACACGGCCAGTCTGGAGCCGTAGCTCCACCAGGTGTTTCCCTCTTTGACGTCGCCCGCGCCCTTTAGCCAGGGATAGCGCTCGGGGATCTTATTTTCGACTCCGGCGCTCCCGGCGCCAATGGCCTCCTGCCGTGGCGACGACGCGCTGAAGCTTCCCGCCTTGCGGTTGGTGCGCTTCTCAATGAGGAAGATCGCGAAGTATCCGCCATCGAGTGGCTTGGGCGGAGTCCGCCAAGATACCCGGCCCAGTACCAGCTGGTCGCGTCCGTTGGACACCGGCGCGGGCACGCTCTCGCCGAGCGCAGCCTGAGCCTCCTCTTGGCTGACGAACGTGAGTGAGGACTTGATGGCCAGCGCTTC
>NZ_JAEMUW010000085.1 GCF_016598485.1 Micromonospora coerulea
CGGAACTTGTCAAGGTCGGTGGGACCAGTGGGTGTTACGCCGCTTGGGGTAGTGGTTGATCGGTTGCCGGTTCGGGCGGGTTGATCCAGACGGCGTCGGGCAGGTGCAGCGCTTTGGGTCTGGGCCGGCGGGAGAAGCGTTCGGGGTGGGCGGTCCAGGCGGTGTCGAGGGCCTGTTCGCGTTGTTTCTGTTGGGTCGCGGCGTGGCCGTAGTGGACGTCGGCGGGGGTGTGCAGCCCGATGCCGGTGTGGTGGTGTTCATGGTTGTACCAGGCGAAGAACGTGTCGCAGAACGCGCGGGCGTGGGCCAGGGATCCGAAGCGTTCGGGGAACGTGGGGTGGTACTTCACGGTCTTGAACGCGGCTTCGGAGAACGGGTTGTCGTTGCTGACCCGGGGTCGGGAGTGCGTGCGGGTGACGTGCAGGTCGGCCAGGAGTGTGGCGACGCGTGTGGAGGTCATGGAGGTGCCGCGGTCGGCGTGCACGACCTGCGGGACTCCGTGCAGGGTGATGATCTCGGAGATGAAGTCGTGGGCGATCTCGGCGCTTTCTCTGGCGGCGACGTGATGCCCGACGATGTATCGCGACCAGATGTCGATCATGACGTAGGCGTCGTAGTAGACGCCCTTGGCCGGGCCGGGGAGCTTGGTGATGTCCCAGGTGAACACCTGCCCCGGCCCGGTCGCGGTCAGCTCCGGACGGGCCCGGGTGGGATGTCGGGCCTGCCGGCGCCGGTCGACGACCTGATCGTTGGTGCGCAGGATGCGGTAGAGGGTGGAGATCGAGGCCAGGTAGACGCCCTCGTCGAGCAGCGTCGCGAATGCCTCGGTCGGGGTGGTGTCGACGAACCGGTCGCTGTCGAGCACCGCCAAAACGTGAGCGCGTTCAGCGTCAGACAGTCGGTTCACCGGCGCCGGCCGCGACGCCGGCGCACGCCCATCAGGGGTGCGGGCGCGTCGGTGGGCGGTGCTGCGGGCGATCCCGGTCAACCGGGCCGCACTGCGGGTCGACGTCGCCGCGGCGAGCAACTGGGTGTGGGCGTCGGTCAGGGCTTGGTCGGCTTGGTGTCGGTGTCCGCGCTCTCGGAGATCTCGGCCAAGAGCGCGTGTGCTTTTCCCATGATGTCCAACGCCGCCTCGGTCCGGGCGATCTTGCGGTTGGCCAGCTCCAACTGGCGGCGCAGCCGGGCGATCTCGGCCTGCTCCCCACTCGGGCGTCCGACGCTCTGACCGGGCTTCTTCCCCTCGAGCAGGCCGGCATCACGAGCGCGGCGCCACTCACTCATCAACGACGAGTACAAGCCGTTACGGCGCAGATACCCGTTGCCGTCGCCGTCGGCCACGGCCTGTTCGTACTCGGCGAGCAGCCGCAGCTTCTCCGCCGGAGGAAACGACCGCCGCCGTGGCCGGTCTGATCGAGGTCCTTCCGTCGCCATGACCCCATCGTGCCTGACGGACATATCTGTGCTGGGAATCGTCATCGAAGGAAGATCCATCCTCGCCCCGGGAGGGCTACTTGCTCTGAACCACTGGACTCACCCAACCCTGACACCCAGGG
>NZ_JAEMUW010000086.1 GCF_016598485.1 Micromonospora coerulea
CCCTGTCTGTCAGGCTGAGATGAGGCAGCCGTTCCGGGAGCGTTAGGCTTGCCGGGAGACAGGAAGAGGATCATCGTGACACTACCCAGCACGCCTGGTGAGCAGGGCGGACGGCCGAAGCGGCGAACGTTCACCGCGGAGTACAAACTACGCATCGTGGCGGAGTACGAGGCGGCGAAAGCGTCTGGTGAGGGCGCGGCGATCCTGCGTCGGGAGGGCCTGTATCACTCCCACATCCTGGAGTGGCGCGCCGCCCGCGACGCGGGGGCGTTGACCGCTCTGGGCTCTCGTAAGAGTCCGGTGGGTGCGAACCGGCAGCGTAGCGCGGAGGCCGCCGAGTTGGAGCGGCTGCGGCGACGCAACGAGCGGCTGGAAGCGGATCTGGCGCGGACGAAGACTGCCCTGGAGATCATGGGAAAAGCGCACGCGCTCTTGGAGACGCTGTCCGAGAGCGCGGACGACACGTCACCGCGGCCGCGCAGGCGCTGACCGCCGCGTTCGACGAGTTGGCGCCGCTGGTCGGGGTGGCCGGGGCGTGCCGGCTGACCGGCCGGTCCCGCGCCACGCACTACCGGCGCCATCAGCCACCTGTCGTGTCGCGTCCGCACCGGCCGAAGACGCCTCCACCCTCCACCCTTTCCGCCGCTGAGCGCCGCGCGGTCCTGGATGTGCTGCACCGGGACGAGTACGCGGAGATGTCCGTGGCGCAGGTGTGGGCCCGTGAACTCGACCAGGGCCGTTACTGGTGCTCGCAGTCCACGATGTACCGGATCCTGCGCCAAGCGGGTGAGAGCCGGGAACGCCGCCGGCAGGCCACCCACCCGCCACGCACGATCCCGCAGCTGGCCGCGGCCGGGCCGTCGCAGGTGTGGTCGTGGGACATCACCCGCCTCAAGACCGTGCAGCGGGGCGTGTTCTACCACCTGTACGTGATCATCGACGTGTACTCCCGGTACGTCGTCGGCTGGCACGTCGCCACCGGCGAGGACTCGATGCTCGCCCGCGAGGTGATCGACGATGCCATCACCCGCAACCAGGTGCGGCCCGAGGTGCTGCACGCCGACCGGGGCTCGTCGATGACCTCGAAACCCGTCGCCGAACTGCTCGCCGACCTCGACGTCACCCGCTCCTACTCCCGCCCCCGGACATCGAACGACAACCCGTACTCCGAAGCCCAGTTCAAGACGTTGAAATACTGCCCCGCGTTCCCCGACCGGTTCGACTCGATCGAGCACGCCCGCCAGTTCAGCAGCGAGTTCTTCACCTATTACAACCACGAACACCGCCACTCCGGGATCGGCCTGCACACCCCCGCATCGGTGCACTACGGCACCGCCGGCGACGTGCACGACCAGCGGCAGGCCACCCTCGACGCCGCCTGGCGGGCCCACCCCGACCGGTTCACCCGCCGACCCCGACCACCCGCCCTGCCCACCACGGTGTGGATCAACAAACCCGCAGCTCAGCCCACCGATCTACAGAACACCTGACCACGAAAACGTCTCACTTGACTTGACAGGTTCCG
>NZ_JAEMUW010000087.1 GCF_016598485.1 Micromonospora coerulea
GGCGGCCCGCTCCCACAAGGGCGGGTCGACGGCGACGGGATGGCGAGGTTCCGCTGGCTGGGTCAATGCCTCACCAACACGCATGCGACACGGGGCGGGTCGAGCATCCACCCGGCCCCCCAGCTATTGATGGGGTCGCCAGATCTTGTCGGCGGCTGCGGGGTGGCGGCTGCGTCGATCGTTTGGGCGAGGGCCGTCAGAGTGGGTCGAGGCGGCGCTTGAGCAGGCAGAACTCGTTGCCTTCTGGATCGGCGAGGACGTGCCAGGACGCATCCGCAGGCTGACCGATGTCGACGAGTTTGGCCCCGGCGGCCAGGAGGCGCTCGAGCTCGGCGTCCTGATCGCGGTCGGTGGGGTTGACGTCGATGTGCAGCCGGGCATGCCCGTTCTTCGGCTCGTCGTTGCGGATGAGGAAGATCGTCGGCTGCGGGCCGCCGAACCCTTCGCGCGGACCTATCTCGATGTAGACCCCCTCTTCGCGATCGAGCTCTATGAAGTCCAGGACCTCGCACCAGAACCGCGCCAGCACCTCGGGGTCGTGGCACTTGAGCACGAGCTCACCGATACGGCATGCCATTGACGAAACCTACTCTCAGCATGGGAACTGCCGGGGCGGCCGCACGCGGATCTCATGGGCTCCCTGCAGTGCGAACAAGCTCGCGATCGTACCGGGCGAGGCGAGCGGGGCTGGACGAGGGTGCCCGTCGGGCTGAGCCCTGACGGTCGTCAGTCAGCAGGAAGTCAGCGAGACGCGCGACAACAGCCGTTAACCGTTGGTACGGGACAGCAAAGTCCCGGACGACAACACCAGTCGTCGGCATTGATCAGCAAGCATCAACTGTGTGGAGCCGCCTTTGCAAGGCAGCGTTAGGGATCGGGAGGGTCGCCGAGGGGTCGACCGCTACGCGACCCCAACGGGCCGCAAGATGAGCACGACCGGCACCTCAGCCCACCAGGCCGAGGGAGGCCTCGGCACTTGACGGTGCGAGAGCCAGCCCTCTTAATCCGCTGGTCGCCAGATGCGGGGTGTAGCAGCGCCTGTAGCAACGATGACGGACGACGGCGCACGACCACGGGCTCTTGGCGGGTCGATCGGGGCGGCCCGGCCGGGGATGGACGCAGTCGGACGGCTGCCCAGGACTTACAAGCGAGGGGTCGGAACGCCTGGCAGGCAGGGCCGTGCAGCTCGTTGACCAGGCCCAGGCCGACCCCAGGCCGCGGAAGGGCGGACCGCTCGTGACGGGGACAGCGAAGACCGCCAGCTCTGGCTAGGGTGCCTCGAATGGAACCGCCCACGGTCGATGCGAGTGTTCCCCTTAAGGGCCTGTGCTGCCTCCTCACCATGTTCGTCGGCGGCCCACTCCTGATCCTGCTGAGCCGCGTTGGCCAGAAGAAGGATGCTCCGCGCCCTCACCGGGACGCGCCGCGAGCCGACGAGCGGGTGGGTGACTAACTGGGTGACGATCACGACGGACGCTGGCGGACGACCCTGCATACCGGGGGACCGTCGTAG
>NZ_JAEMUW010000088.1 GCF_016598485.1 Micromonospora coerulea
CTTAGGTTCAAGGAGTCGTTGCAACACCGGCTACCCGGGCCGATTCTAGGTGTTCGGCCAGAGCCTCCGCGGGAGTCTTCCATCCCAGCGTTTTGCGGGGCCGGTTGTTGAGGGCAGCGGCGATGGCATCCAGGTCGTTTACCGAATGTCGTGATAGGTCGGTGCCTTTCGGGAAGTACTGGCGTAGCAGCCCGTTGGTGTTCTCGTTCGTGCCGCGCTGCCACGGGCTGTGCGGGTCGCAGAAGTAGATCGCCAGGCCGGTGTCCAGTCGCAGTTGGAGGTGTTGGGCCATCTCGGCGCCCTGGTCCCAGGTCAGCGAGCGTCGTAGCTGCTCGGGCAGGGTGGCGATCTGTTCGGCGATCGCGTCGCGGACCGCTGCGGCGCCGTGCCCCGCCAGCGGCGGGCCGTTCTTCACCACGGGCTGCTGACCGTGTCCTTCCATGCGGGGCAGATGCAGCAGCATGGTGAACCGGGTGGTGCGCTCGACCAGCGTGCCGATCGCGGACCGTTCGAGTCCGATGATCAGATCGCCCTCCCAGTGACCAGGCACGGCCCGGTCGGCGACCTCGGGAGGTCGTTGGCTGATCATCACCTCCGGGCTGACGAAGTGCTTGCCGCGGCGGCGGGTGCGGGCCTGCGGCACCCGTAACGCGCGGCCGGTCCGCAGGCACGCCGTCAGCTCCCGGCGCAACATGCCTCGACCTTGGACGTAGAGCGCCTGGTAGATCGCCTCGTGCGAGATCCGCATCGAATCATCATCCGGGAAGTCCAGCCGCAGCCGCCTGCTGATCTGCTCCGGGCTCCACGCCGTCCCCCACCGCCGGTCCGCGCGGCGCCCATGCCGGCGCCCTTTCCACGGCACGTTCGGACCCGGGATCGGCCGGCCCTCGCCGTCGGTGATCGCGCCAGCCAGCCGGTCCTGCACATAGTCATGCAGGCGCTCATTCGTAGCGAGCTTGGCGATCTTCGGACGCCGGCCACGGCGCTCGGCATGCCACTGTGCCGTCACGGCCCGGTAGTCCATGCGACCACCCCGCGTCGCAGCGTTGCGGCGCAGTTCCCGCGAGATCGTCGACGCGTCACGGCCCACCGCCCGGCTGATCTCCCGCACACCTTTGCCCTGCGCTTTGAGCAGGGCGATCTCCTCACGCTCGGCGAAGGACAGATACCGGCCCGACACAGATGTCAGCGACAAAGGCGACATACCGCCACCCTGACGAAACCAGCGCCCACCCACCGGCTGCGACACACCACACGCCGCCGCGGCCTCCTCGCTCGACAAACCCTCAGCGATCCGCCGCCAGAACTGCCGCCGCACCTCCCGATGCTCGTTCACCCCCGGCCGCCCCGGCGACCGCATCGCCGGCCTGCCCGTCACCGTCGTCGTCCAGCCCGCAGGTCTTCCCATGACACACCCCTCGATCAGGGTGTTGCGACGACCACTGGAATC
>NZ_JAEMUW010000089.1 GCF_016598485.1 Micromonospora coerulea
CGGCTCTTCGAAGTTGAGCGGGGTTCGCGGCTGGCGGCGACCCGGAAATGAAGGGCTCGCAGCCCATCGGTGATCATCTGAGTGTCGAGTTCGGATGGTCACAAGTGAAGAGTTGCGAGCATGGTCAACGATACGACCCGGCTGCTGGGCCTGGATGGCCTGGTGGTCGAGCAGGTCGAGGTGGACGCTGCCGGCGTCCCCATGGTGGATCTGTCCACCGGTTGTGAGCAGGCACGATGCTGTCCGAAGTGTGGGCAGCGAGCGGTCCGGGTGAAGCAGTGGACCACGACCCGGCCGCGGGATCTGCCAGTCGCCGGGCGGCCGGTGCGGCTGCGCTGGCGGAAACGGCGTTGGTACTGCCCGACGTCGGCCTGTCCGCGTAAGTCGTTCACCGAACAGGTCGCCCAGGTCCCGGCCCGATCGCGGCTGACCACGCGGTTGCGGCAGGCGGCGGGTGCGGCGGTCGCCGACGGCGGGCGCACGATCGTGCAATCGGCCCGCGATCACGGCGTCTCGTGGCCGGTCGTCGCTGACGCGTTCACCGTGCATGCGAACAGGGTGTTGCCGGCCGAGCCGCAGCCGGTCGCGGTACTCGGCATCGACGAGGTCCGCCGCGGCAAACCGCACTGGACCTGGGACCCGCAGGCCGACTCGTGGACGGTCACCGCCGACCGGTGGCACGTCGGCTTCTGTGACCTGTCCGGCGGCCAAGGCCTGCTCGCCCAGGTCGAAGGACGCACCACCGCCGCGGTCACCGGCTGGCTCACCGCCCGCTCACCGGCCTGGCGCGAACAGGTCGAGGCGGTCGCGATCGACATGTGCACCGTGTTCAAGGCCGCGATCCGGCAGGTCCTGCCACAGGCGCTGCTGGTCGTCGATCACTTCCACGTCGTGCAACTGGCCAGCCGGGCCGTCACCGAGGTCCGCCGCCGCATGACACTGACCCAGCGAGGACGCCGCGGCCGCGGCACCGACCCGGAATGGCGGATGCGTAACCGGCTGACTCGCTCGGCCGCTCGGATGCCCGGCAAGCACGTCGACCGCCTGGTCGACACCCTCGAGGCGCTGCCCGCCGCGATCGGCGCTCCGATCCTGTCCGCGTGGAACGCGAAGGAAGACCTGCTCGACCTGCTCGCCACCGCCCGCACCCGACCCGACCGGGAACACGTCCACCGGCTGCTGCGCCGCTTCTACACTCGCTGCGCCGCCTCTGACCTGCCTGAACTGCACCGGCTCGCCACCACGATCGAGACCTGGTGGCCGCAGATCAACGCGTTCCTGCACACCGGGATCACCAACGCCGGCTCGGAAGGAACCAACCGGGTCATCAAGACCGTCGCCCGCGACGCCTACGGCTTCCGCAACCCCGAAAACCAGCGGCTACGCACCCGCACCGCCACCACCCGGCGCCACCGCGGACACCTCAACCCCGCTTAACTTCGAAGAGCC
>NZ_JAEMUW010000008.1 GCF_016598485.1 Micromonospora coerulea
TCTTTCCAGATGAGGTCACCCTTCGGGGTGACCTCATCTGCGTTTCCGGCTCCATTCCACGACTCGCCCGACGGGTGCCAGCGGCCTTCCGTGAATCCCGCCCGAGCGAGCCGTCCCGTCTCGTACCGTCGATGCGGGACCGCCCGCGGACGGGTCCCCGCCGTGGTGGCGGAAACGGGACGTGGCGTACGCCTCGTCCGCTATCGGGGCGGACCGGTCGGGGTACCTGCTGATGGTTCGGCCGGAACTGACCGCCAGGCGTTGGCGGAGGCAGGAGTGGTCATGAAGATCGGAATTGTCGGGTCGGGGCACATCGGTGGCACCCTCACCCGTCGGCTGCAGGCGCTGGGGCACGACGTGACCGTGACCAACTCGCGGGGTCCGCAGAGTCTCACCGAACTGGCCGCGGAGACCGGTGCCACCGCCGGCATGCTCGAGGAGGCGGTGCAGGGGGCGGAGCTGGTGGTCGTCGCCGTTCCGGTGAAGGCCGTGCCGACCCTGACGGCGGAGCTCTTCGACGGGAAGCTGGTCGTCGACGCCGACAACTACTACCCCGAGCGGGACGGGGACATCGCCGAGCTGCTCGACCGGAGCCTCAGCTCCAGCCGCTGGACCGCGGAGCACCTGAAGGGCGCCCGGGTCGTGAAGGCGTTCAACAACATCCAGGCGCTGCACCTGATGGAGAAGGGCATGCCGGCGGGCTCGCCCGACCGGATCGCCCTGCCGGTGGCCGGCGACGACGCCCAGGCCAAGCAGGTGGTGATGGAGCTGGTGGAGGAGTTGGGCTTCGACCCGGTGGACGCCGGCACGCTGGACGAGAGCTGGCGGCAGCAGCCCGACACCCCCGTCTACGGCACCGACCGCGACGCGGACGGCGTACGGGAGGGGCTGGCAGCGGCGCGTCCCTGAGATCGTACGAGAAGAAGAAGCCCCGCCGGCGATCCAGCCGGCGGGGCTTCGTCGTGCCTGACCTCGACGGGCGTCAGGCGGGGGGCTTCGGGCCGCAGATGAAGCGGGGCTCGGCCTGGTACGTCCAGCTGAACTTCTCCCGCTTGATCACCTTGCCGTTTTTCGTGATGACCCGGTAGGCGTCCTGGGCGAACCCCTCGCTGCCCGCGGCTTCGATGCAGTCGGGGCCGGCCTCCAGGTGGACCGTCTTCGGCTGGGTGATGTTGCGGCGAGGGCCGTACTCCGTCTTGACGCTGTCGTAGATCTTCGTGCTCCAGATCGACACGGTGATCGTGCTGGAGGTGTACGAGGTGTCGATCAGGACCCCGTGCGGGCTGTTGTTGCGGAACTTGAAGTCCAGAGCGGGGTAGTAGATCGTCGACTCGATCACCGCGGGGTACCGGCTGAAGTAGAACGAGTGTGGCTTGTGCTCGACGTCCTCGAGCCCGGCGTAGTACGTCGCGTTGAACAGGGTCGTGGTGAACTGCGAGACACCGCCGCCGACCCCGGGAACGAGCTTGCCGTCGACGATCGTCGGCGCGTCCTGGTAGCCCTGGTCGTAGCCGCGCTCGCCGGTGTGCCCGTTGAGCGAGAACGTCTCACCCGGCTTCACGATCGTGCCGTCGACGTCCTTCGCGGCCTGCACGATGTTCTGGCTGCGCGGCGAGGAGAGGCCGCCGGGGAACCGGGTGGTGAAGGTGGAGACCCGCTCCTTGATGCCGAGATCGGCCAGCTTCGCCTCAGTCAGCTTGGGCTCCGCCAGCTTGAGCTCACCGGTGACCGTCCGGCCGTCCGCCTTGGGCAGGACGGCCAGCAGGTCCCGGCTGAGCGCGGTGGCGTCCAGCTGCTGGCCGGGCCGCCCGGGCACGACCTTCGGCTTGCCGCCGGCGATGGTCAGCCCGGCGTCCTTCGGCGCCACCTCGATCTTCGTCAGCCGGTCGCCGAGCGCGGTCCGCAGCCGCTTGACGTCCACCCGGGGAACCAGCTTCCCCGCCTCGTCGGCCGAGAAGCGCAGGCTGCGGGCGATCGCGGTCGGCGGGATGGTGACGGAGCCCTTGTCGGTGGTCAACGTGACCGGGGCGGCGACGGCGGGCTTCGCCAGCTCGTCGACCAGCCGGTCCACCTCTTCCCGGGTCGTGGCCGGGTGCTTCTCCACCAGCGGAACGGTCGCCGCCTGACGGTCGAGCCAGGCCGCCTTGACCACTTCGGCGGAACGCGCCGGGTCCAGGGTGAGGCTGGGCTTGGGGTAGACCGGCTTGGGTGTGGTGCCGGTGAAGATGATGGTCGGGAGGGTCATCTCCCGGCCCTGGCTGCCCACCACGGCGCGGAGCGCGGCGTCGAGCCGGTCGACGTCGACGGTGACCACCGGGTCGACCGTGCGGGAGCCGACGAGCCGGCTGACCGGGTGCGCGTCGGCGGCCGCGGCGGCCGCCACGGTCGCGTCCACGTCCACCGCGAGGCCGACGTCGGCGGGCTTGATCTCGCTGGCCGTCTCCCCCACCGTGACGCGGACCGGGGCGCTCAGCTCCGCCGCACGGCGCTCCAGCGCCACCCGTAGCTCACGGGCCGCCTCCGCCCGGCTGCGGCCACCCAGTTCGGCCCCGAGCACCGTGGTGCCGCGCGGGACGTCTCCGGCGTACGCGTAGGCGCCGGCACCCGCCACCCCGGCCAGGACGGCCGCGGCCACCCCGCCGGCGAGGAGCAGCCGGCCGCGCCGGAAGCGCGACCCGCCGCCGGGCCGGCCGGCCACCGGCGGTACCGGTGCCTGCTCGTCGCCCGGCCAGCTCACCGCGGTGACCTGCACCGTGGGCCGGTCGTCGGTGGGTGGGGGTTTTTCGCCGTACAGCGTCACAGCTACCTCGATCGGAAGTACCACGTGGGGAGGGCTTCCCCCACCCGGAAGACAACTACGGTAACCAACGCGCGAGCCGGCCGGGAGTGTCCCACCGGGCATCTCCGCGCCGCGGGTCGGCCAGCCGGCGCAGGGTGTCGTGACGATCACCCACCGCCGGTCCCCACCGGCCGGGCGGGCCGTGGGACGGTGTCCGGGTGCGGACCGACGATCGGATCATGGCGTACGGCGGTGGCTGGCTGGACCGGGCGGGGGCGCTCCGGGCGGACCCGGGGTGGATCGCCAGCCGGCTGGCCGGCCGGGGCAGCGTGGTGCTGCCGCTCTGGCGGGACCGCTGCCTGGTCGGGCCGGACCGGGCACCGGTCCGGCGCGGCGTCGCCGACGCTGCCGGGCTGCTCGCCGCCGCCGACGAGACGGTCTTCCTCGGCCTGGACGCCGGCGCGGCGGTCTTCGCCGTGGATCTCTCCGCCCGCACCGAGCGGGAGGCGCGGGAGCTGGCGGGCGCGGCCGAGACGGTGGACGTCCGGGCCCTGGTGGGCGGGTTGGGACCCGCGGAGGCGGCGGTGCAGGCGTACGCCCGCGGCCTGCTGCACTGGCACCGGGGGCAGCGGTACTGCGGCGCCTGTGGCAGCCCCACGGTCGCCGGCAACGGCGGGCACACCCGCTCCTGCACCGGGTCCGGCTGCGGGAAGCTGCTCTTTCCCCGGATCGAGCCGGCGATCATCGTGCTGGTGGAGGCGCCGGGCGAGCCCGGGCGGTGCCTGCTGGCCCGTCACCGGGGTGCGGCGGAGGACTCGTGGTCGACGCTGGCCGGCTTCGTCGAGGTGGGCGAGAGCCTGGAGGACGCCGTCCGGCGGGAGATGGCCGAGGAGGCCGGGGTGACCGTGGTCGACCTGGCGTACCAGGGTTCGCAGGCCTGGCCCTTCCCGGCCGGGTTGATGGTGGGTTTCCGGGCCACCGTGGCCTCGACGGAGGTGCGGGTGGACGGCGAGGAGCTGCTGGCGGCGCGCTGGTTCACCCGGGACGAGCTGCGCGAGCGGGTGGCGCGGGGACGGCCGCTGGGCCGGGTCGACTCCATCGACCAGCACCTGCTCGGTAGCTGGCTCGCCGCCGGCGACTGAGCCGGCGCTCACCGGACGTCGACCGCGACCGGGTGGCTCGGTCGGCTCTCGGCGGTGCCGTCGGCGGCGACGACCCGGAACTCGTACCGGTGCCCGCGGGTCAGCAGCACGGCGGTGTGACTCGTGTCCTGCACCGGGTACGGGTCCGGTCGCCACGTCTCACCCCGGGTCGTGTCCCGTAGATACAACCGGTAGAAGAGGCTCGGTCCGGCCGACCGCCAGCTCAGCCGGACCTCGCCGTTGCCCATCGCGGTGGCGGTCAGCCCGGTCGGGGTGGGCAGCTGCGGCGTGGCCCGGACCGGCTCGCTCAGCGGTCCGGCGCCGGCCTCGTTGACGGCGGCCACCGCGAACTCGTACTCGTGGCCGTTGCGCAGCTGGATGACCGTCGCCCCGGTCCCGTTGACCCGCACCTCCTCCGCGGTGAAGTCCCGCTGCCCGGCGGTCAGGTCCCGCCGGTAGACCTCGTACCACCCGCCGGGGTTCGCCGACCGCCAGGTCAACTCCACCGATCCCGGGCCCGGCTCGGCGCGCAGCCCGGTCGGGGTCATGGTCGGCGGTGTGTAGCGGGCGCGGGCGCGCACCGGGGCGGACATCGGCCCCGCACCGCCGCTGTTCACCGCGGTGACGGTGAACTCGTACTCGTGGTCGTGGGTCAGGTAACGGGCGGTGTGCTCGGCTCCGCCTTCCGGGGACGGCCGCCCGAGCCGGCGCTCGCCGGCCGTGACGTCTCGCCGCTGGACCTGGTAGGAGACGCCCGGGCCGAGGGTCGTCCAGGTCAGCGCGATGGTGCCGTCGGGGCGGGGCGCCGCGGTGAGCCCGCTCGGCGCGGGTGGCGGGGCGACGAAGGCGGTGGCTCGGACCGGGACCGACGGCGGGCTGTCGCCGCCCCCGCCGACCGCCACCACGGTGAACTCGTACGTCTCGCCGTGCCGTAGCGAGCCGAAGCTGGCGCTGGTGCCGGTGTGCGTAAGGACCAGCGACCGGCTCCGCTCCCCCGTGGTCAGGTTGCGCTGCTCGACCCGGAACAGCTGCACGAACGGCACCGGGTCCCAGTGGAGCATTACGTCACCGGCGACTCCGGCCACCGCCCGTACGCCCCCGGGCGGCGGGGGTGGTGGCACTCGAGCGGTCATCCGGGCCGCCGCCGATGGCCGGCTCTCCCCCCGGCCACTGACCGTGGTTACCCGGAACTCGTAGTCGTGGCCGTTCACCAGGAAGTCGGCCGAGTATCCGGGGTCGGTGACCAGTTCACCCACCCGGACGAAGTGGGTCTGGCCGGCGGTGACGTCCCGCCGGTGCACCTGGTAGCGCAGCTCGTCGTCGGCCCCGGGCGCCCGCCAGGCCAGGCGGGCGTGCCCGCCGGCATCGGCCACGGCGGTCAGGTCGGCCGGGGGCGGGGGCAGGTCTCCCGGGTCGGACCGGCGGCGGGGCCAGGCCACCTCGAGGAAGCGCGGCCGGTAGACACCCGCGTCGGCGTACGTGACGTCGTCGTCCAGATCGTTGACGTTGTAGGAGATCAGCAGCCGGCCGGGGCGCGCGAGGTCGGGGTGCAGGTCGGCGTCGTAGACGATGTGGCCGGCCTCGTTCTCCGGGGCGCGGTAGAGGTAGTCCGGCCCCTCGAACGGTCCGGTCGGCGAATGCGCCGTGTACGCCACCAGGTCGGGGCTGAAGATGAGGTTGTTCTGCTGCGTCACCAGGACGTACCGGGCGCCGACCCGCTGCACCCCGTACGCGGTGCCGACGCCGCTGAGCAGGCGCGCCGACCTGTCCTCGGACGGCGACCACCCGGCGTCCGTCCAGAACTCCCACGGGGCGGTCAGGTCATCGCCGGCGACCCGGGCGACGTGTGCGAACCGGGCCTCGCCGGCTGCTTCCGTCCCGTACACGTAGGTGTGGTGGCCGTCGTGGAGTACCTCCGAGCCCCAGGAGATCCGAGATCCGACGGGCAGCGGCCGGAGTCCGGTCGGGGTCAGCGCGGGTAGCGCGAAGGTCGCCAGCGCGGTGCCGAGCAGCGCGTGGTCCAGCGGTTCCGAGCCGGTCCGTCGGTAGCGGTTGACCAGCACCTGGAGGCTCTGCCCGGCGACCGTGGCGTCGCCGATCCAGTAGAACTGGGCGGCGGCGGGCGGCGGCACCAGCGAGGCCGGACGCCAGGCCGAGCCGCCGTGCACCGTCTGCCGCAGCTCGCCGTCCTGCTGCACCACCGCGGAGTTGTGGATGAACGGCGCGGTACGCGGCCGGGAGCCGTCCGGCTGCATCGGGCCGAGGAAGGTGTCGGAGAACAGCCAGAGCGTCCGTCCGTCGGGGAGGGTGACCGAGGCGGTCCGGTCGCCGCCGCTCCACTGCCCCGAGGTGTCGCCGTACCTGTCGAAGAGGGCGGTGAGCCGGTCGGCGGAGATGCTGGGTTCGTCCCCCGGTCGGTCGGGGACGACCGCGGGGCCGACCGCCAGCAGCACGGCGGTGTGGAGTGCGAGCAGCCAACGGGCGGGCGGCCGCCCACCGGTGGCCCGCCGACCGGTGGCGGAGTTGGTCACCAGAAACCCCCGTCTACTGGTTACTCGGTCCGCAGCGTGCCATTCCCCGGGGCCGTGACGGTAGCCGCCAAACGGGTAGAAGCCGAGCGCGGTGGCGGTTTCTGGAGGAACACCAGCATCCCGGTGATCAGCGCGGTGACCGCCGAGGTGACCAGGGCGGCCCCGGCGATGCCCGGCAGGGTGTGCGGCACGACGGTGGCGACGGCGAGCACGAAGGCAACCGTGGAGCTCCACAATGGTGCCGACGGCCACCGGGCGGCGGCGGCGACCCGGGCGTTGATCAGCACGAAGACGAGCGCGTAGAGCGCACCGGCGCCGGCGAACAGCACCGCGTGCCGGCCCTCGTCGGCGTAGGCGGGGCCACCGGCCAGCCGGAACGCCAGCCCGCCGGCGAGCGTGGCGGCCAGTACCAGTGCCGCACCCGACGCGGCGACCAGGGTCAGCGCGGCGACCAGGGTCCGGCGGTCGCCCCGGGCCAGCCGGGGCAGCGCGATCACGGTCACCACCTGCGGCGCCCACAAGGCACCCTTGGTCAGCACCGTGCCGACCGCGTACGCGCCGGAGGCGTCGGCCGGCAGGAAGCGCCGGGCCAGTAAAAGGTCGGCGTACGAGACGACCAGCATCGCCAAGGTGGCGGCGCCGGCGGTCAGCACCGTACGGGTGGCGAGTTTCGGGGCGACCGGATCGATGCCGGCACCCCGGTTGAGCCGGACCAGCAGGGCCAGCACCAGCACCGAGGTGACCGCCCCAGCCAGCAGCGAGCCGCTGAGCCCGCCGCCCAGCGCGAGCCCGGCGACCATGCCGCCGTACCGGCCTGCGGCCAGCAGGGCCATGCCGCCGGCCAGGCGCAGGAAGCGCTGGTCCCCCTGCAACTCGCCGAGCCACCGGCCGGCCGCCACCACGGCGACGGTGAGCACGCCGAGCAGCAGTACCGCCGTGGCGGTCAGCCGGAGCTGCACCGCGGCCACCGGCAGCCCCACGGCGAGCAGCGCGGCGGTGACGGCCACCGTCATCAGGGTCGGCCGACCCGTGGGCGCCCGCCCGTGCCGGGCCCGGTGTACCGCGACCGCGATCTGCAGGCCGGTGCTGGCCACGCCGCCGATCGAGCCGAGCGCGAGCAGCGTGGCCAGCGCGCTCAGTTCCGCCGCGTCGAGGTGGCGGGCGCCGAGCACCGGCACCACGTACGCCAACCCGTTGACGAAGACGCCCGCCAGCGTCACCGCGAAACCGGCGGTGCCCAGCCCGCCCGCCCCGCTCCGCCCGTCCGACTCTCTCCCCATGACCGCCCCGTCGCCGGCTCCGCCGGGCCTCAGCGGGCGCGTATACAGCGTCGCCACGCCGGCGCCCTCGCCCGGCCAGCGTAATGAGGAGGTCAACCCTGCGAGAGAGGTGGATGCTCGCCGGGGTCTGACTGGTCGTCACCCTGGTGGTGCTGGCGAGCTGTCGAGGAGAGGTCGACGCCGCGCGACGGGCTGGCCGGTCCGTCCGCCACCGGGGTCGGGTCGACGGTCGGCGGATCGGCGGGGCGTACCGGTCGCCGCCGGACGGTCGTGGTCAGCCAGAGGCAACCCACGGCGAGCAGCGCGGCGAGCTGCGGGCCGGCGGCCAGGTGGCGCTCCGCGTCGGTGAGGTACAGCCAGCCGGCGAGCAGCAGCAGGGTGGCCGGTAGCCAGGCCACAGCGAGCCGGGTGACCCGTTGGGCGTAGCGGGGGTCGCGGGGCCAGGGAAGCCGGATCGGGCCCGCCAGGGCCAGCGCCAGCCCGACCGCCACGAGCAGGACGCCGAGGAGGCCACCGGACAGGACCACGGCGATGGCCCCGGTCACCAGCAGCGGCACCGAACCCCGTCCCCGCCGTCGGGCCGGACGGCCGACGGCCGAGGGCGTGGTGCGGCGGCGCTGCGGGAGCACAGCCAGGGCGAGCACCCCGATGAGCAGGACGCCCCCCAGGAACAGCCCGGCCCGGTACGCCGTGTCGGGGACGAAGCGGAGCAGCACCTCGCCGGACGTCCCGGCGGGCAGCAGCCAGCCCTGCTGCCAGCCGTCCACCACGACCGGTGTGAGCACCCGGCCGGAGACGGTGGCCCGCCAGCCGGCGTTGGTGTTCTCCCGTACCGCGAGGATCCGGTCGACGGAATGGTCGGTGACCCGGAGCCGTCGCTCGGTGGCTGACCAGTCCGCGACCTCGACGGTCGAGGGGCGCGGGGCGACGCGGGGCTGCGCCGGGCGCGGCTCCAGCGCGACGCGGGTCGCGCGGGCCAGCCCGCCGGGGGAGGCGACCAGCCGGGACTGGCCGACCGCGAGCGTCAGTTGACCGGCGCTGCGCCCGCCGCACGGCACGGCCGGCACCTCCCGCGCCTCCAGCAGGTCCCGCAGGGTGGCGGTGAGCGAGGTCCGGACCCGGGCGCCGGCTATCTCCAGCGTGGGGCCGGTGCCGCAGGCGAGCTTCACCGGGGCGTCGAGGAGGGGCACCCGGGCGGGGCCGGCCGGTAGGACGCTCACCTCGCCGACCGCGACCGGCAGCGGCTGCGGCGCCTTCTCGCCGTACGGGTCCTGGCTGTACGCGGACGGCTTGTCGAGGAACTGGATGGTGATCTCGTCGGTCCGCATCGGCGGATCCAAGGTGAGCTGGCCGTTCTTCGCCAGCAGCCCGCCGCGTACGCCGTCGTCGCCGACCACCCGCACGCTGCCGACCTTGGAGGCGGCGACGCCCGGGTCGAGGGTGAAGCGCAACCCGCTGATCACCTGCGGGCGTGGCCACGCCAGGTGCAGGATCGCGTTCCCGTCGCTCAGCGCCGGTGACCAGGCGGTCGCCGGGTCCCCGTCGAGGACCACCCCCGGGCGGGCGGCCGGGTCGGGTACGGCCGTGGACGAGGCGGTCACCGCCGGCGCGAGACGCAGCGGCTGGGCGGCGGCGACCTCCCGGTCCAGGACGGCGTCGAGAGCGCCGCCGGGCTCCGGGCGGGCCCACACCCGGGTGGTGTACGCCCCGCCCGTGGGCAGGGTGAACGTCCGGTCGATCGACCGCCCGTCCTCCGAGCCGCGGGCGGCGTCGGCGGAGCACCGAGGGTCGCCGCCGACGAAGAAGCAGGCCGGCGTTGTCGGGGCGGCCGAGACGACGACTGTCGCCGGCCGGTCGGTGGCCGGCGGGGCGGCCATCGCGAGGGTACGCCCGGTGCGCAGGCCGGGAATCTCGATCTCGGAGATCCCGACGGTGCCGGAGCCGGGGCGCTGCCCGATGGTCGCCTCGACGGCGATCCGCAGGTCCCGGGTGGCGTGCACCCCGGGCAGTTGGAAGGTCATGCTGTCGCCGAACGACTCGACCGCCACGCTCTCGTACCCGGCGGTGACCACCACCTTCGTCGGCACCGTGTCGGCGCCGAGGTCGAACCTCACCCGTACCTGCCTGATCCGGGTGGGGGCGGCGAGGGTGACCTCCAGCCACTGGTCCGCCCCGGAGGTGTCCGACGCGGACTGCCACGAGGTGCCCGGGTCGCCGTCCAGGGCGGCGAAGGGCTGGTGCTCGGGGCGGGCGCCGCCGCGCACCCCCACCTGCGACCGGGAGCTGGACGCCCGGATGGCGCTGATGCCGTCGTACCGGGCGACGGTGGCCTGGTCCGCTCCCCAGTCGGGCAGGTAGTCGTGCGCCGGAGCGGGCACGTCGAAGGGATCGGAGGCGGTGAGCGTCGCCGAGGTGTTGTCCCGCAGCCGGCCGAAGGAGACGTCCCGGCGGCGCAGCCCGTCGGTGATGGTGACCGGGCCGGTGGCGTCCGGCGCGTCCCCGGCGAGCATCGTCGGCGCCGCGGTGAGCTGCCCGGCGGCGGCCATCTCCAGCAGCGACTCGGGGCCGCCGACGACGGTGGTCACATCGTCGGCGTCGTAGGCGACGACCGGGTCGACCGGACGGTCGACCCGGAACACCTCCAGCGCCCTGGTCGGCACGTCGAGGCCGTGGTCCCGGTACACCCCGTCCGGCGCGCCGCCGCCGCGGACCGGACCGAAGCCGGCGACCAGGGTCAGGCCGGGTGACCGCTGCAGCGCCTGGCGGACCACCGCCGGTCGGGCCGTGTCCGAGCGTCCCTCGTCGAGGTCGGCGCGGAACAGGACGTGGCTGACGCCGGAGCGGGCGAGCAGGTCCGCCAGGCCGGCCGAACCGTCGCCGGTGGCCAGCGCCGCCTCGACCGCGTCGAGCAGCCGGATGGTGGTGGGCGGGGTGAAGGGGATGGCGTTCCGGACCGCCCAGCGTCCCTTCAGCAACGGCTGGGTGATCTCGTCGGTGGTGTTGCCCCAGTCGTACGAGGGGAAGCGGGCGCCGGGCACCACGAGCACCCGGCCCCGCCCGGTGTGCGCGTCCAGCCAGTCGGCCGCCTCGGACCAGTAGCCGGGCACCTTGGTGACTCCGCGCGGGGTGGCCAGCCCGCCGGCGAGCGCCGGGCTGGCCACGCCGACGACGGCGGTGACGGCGACGCCCGCGGCGAGCCAGGCGACCGCGGTGGCCCGTCGGCGCCGCCGCACCGGCACCGTCCGCGCCAGCCGGATGAGGAGGCCGAGCAGGTGGGCCATGCCGAGGGTGAGCGGCAGCCGCAGCAGGACGTCGAACTTGTGCACGTTGCGCAGCGGTGCCCCGACGCCGTCGAGGAACTCCCGCTCCGGGCCGGCGACGACGTTGGGCAGGTTGCCGACGTGCCCGAGGCCGACGAGCGCGACGCCGAGGAGGAGGCCGGTGACGAGGAACCGCCGGTGCGGCATCCCGGGTCGGGACAGCCCGACGACCCCGAGCAGCGCGACCGCCAGGGTGGCGGCGACGAGCACCCGGTCGGTGGCCAGCTCCGCCCCGGCGGGCAGGGTCGGACCGAACGGGTCGCTGAGGTAGGCCACCCAGTAGGAGGCACCGCGCAGCACGGTCAGCGGGTCGGTGACGCTGGTGGTGAACCGGGCGGACTCGATGTAGTCGAGGAACGGCGGGCTGTACCGGCCGAGTACCAGCAGCGGGACCAGCCACCAGGCGGTGGCCAGGGCGACCGCGCCGCACCAGGCGGCGAGCGCGGTGATCCGGCGGCGTACCGGCCGGAGGGTGGCGAGCCAGAGCAGCGCCAGCGGGACGACGGCGAACACAGCCGTCGCGTTCACCCCGCCAGCGCAGGCGACCGCGACGGCCGAGCCGGCGACCGCGCGCCGGAGCGGGCCGCCGCGGGCGAGGCCGACCAGGGGGATGAGCACCCACGGCGCGACCGCGCTGGGCCACGACTCCACGGACGACCAGCCGAGCTGGGTGAGGATGCGCGGTGACAGCGCGAAGGCCACCCCGGCGATCATCCGGGCGGCCGGGGTGCCGATGCCGAGCCGCCCGGCCAGCCGGGCGGCCCCCAGGTAGGCGACGCAGAACAGCAGCGCCCACCAGAGCCGCTGCACCACCCAGGCCGGCAGGCCGAGTTCCGATCCGACCAGGAAGAACGGTCCCATCGGCCAGAGGTATCCGT
Organism: Micromonospora coerulea; assembly: GCF_016598485.1. Lineage (GTDB taxonomy): Bacteria > Actinomycetota > Actinomycetes > Mycobacteriales > Micromonosporaceae > Micromonospora > Micromonospora coerulea. Next base: position 11,931 of record NZ_JAEMUW010000008.1, read on the forward strand.
ACGCCTGGTTCTGGAGCTGGCCGAAGGTGCCGGTGGGATCCCACAGGTGCAGGGTGCGGAGCAGCCAGCCGGTGGGGTTGACGTTGAGGTCGACCTTGGTGTCCGGGACCGTCAGCCCGGGGTCCTGCTGGAACGCGAGCGCGGAAAGGACGATGCAGATGGCGAGGTGGCGGAACCGGCGGGCGGTGCGCCGGGTGCGACGGCCCACCGGTTCGGTCTCGGTTGTCGCCGCTGCGCGCATGTGGCTCCCTGTCTCCGGCACCCCGACGCGCCCCGCCGGCGCCGGGCGCGATCGCGAGAGGTTAGCCGGGCCCCGTGGGTACCGGGGACCTGGGGCGGGGCGCCGTCGGCGATCGGGCGAACGGCGGTGCCCACGGCGTGTAAGCGTGTGGCAGGCTGCCGACCATGTCAATGCCGGAAGTTGAGGCGGTGACCCGCCCGGACGAGGTGGGCGCGGGCGGGGACGGAAGCGGGCCGGTGGGGCGGTGGCTGCGCGCCGACCGGGTACGAGCCGTCGCGTTCGTCCTGATCATGGTGGCCGTGGCCTGGCGCGCGGGCATCGCCACCCGGGGCTGGTTCTCCCAGGACGAGTTCGTGATCGCCGCCCAGGCCAGCGCCGCGGACCTCACCGTCGACCACCTCCTGCGCACCTTCAACAACCACCTCACCCCGGGGGGTCTGCTGGTCGCGTGGCTGATGGTCCGCGTCGCCGGCTTCGCCAGCTGGCCCTGGGTGCTCCTGCTGGCGGCCGGCCAGGCGGCCGTGGGGGTGGCCTTCTACCGACTGCTGCGCGACCTGCTCCGGCCCGGGTGGGGGCTGCTGATCCCGCTGTGCATGCTGCTGTTCAGCCCGTTGACTCTGGAGGCGACCTCGCTCTGGATGGTCGGGCTGCTGATGCTACCGGTGCTGCTGGCCATGGTGCTGGCCGTCGCGGCGCAGGTCCGGTACGTCCGCACCGGCCGGTCGCGGCACCTGGTCGCGGTCGCCCTGTGGGTCGTGTTCGGGCTGGCCTTCGACTCCAAGGCGCTGCTGATCGTGCCGCTGTTGTACGTCCTGACCGCCTGTCTCTTCGCCACCGGCGGCCCCACCCGGAGTCTGGTGTCCATCACCCGCCGGTACTGGCCGGCCTGGCTGATGCTGGCCGCCGTGTCGGCGGCCTACCTCGCGCTCTACCTGAAGCGGCCGGCGGGCGCGCTGAACGGGCCGCGCTCCCCCGGCGAGGTGCTGACCTTCATCGGTGACCTGGTCGGGACCACCCTGGTCCCGGGCCTGCTCGGCGGCCCGTGGCGGTGGACGTACGCCGGTGACGGCCCGCCGCTGGCGGACCCGTACGACGTGACCATGTGGCTGTCCTGGGCGGTGCTGCTGACCTTGGTGGTCGTGACGGTCCGGTGGCGGCCGTCGGCGCTGCGGGCCTGGACGCTGCTGCTGTCGTACGTCGCCATGGTCGCCGTGCTCTTCGCCGCCACCCGGCTCGGCAACGTGCTCAGCCCGCTGGCCGGGCTGGTCCCCCGGTACGTCGCCGACGTGGTGGTGGTCGCCGCGCTCTGCGTCGGGGTCGCCCTGCTCGGGCGCTCCGACGCCGAGGAGGACGACGTCGCGTCGTGGCCGGTGCCGACGGTGCTGCGGGAGCCGGGGGCGTTCGCGGTCGGCCTGATCGCCATGATCATGGTTCTGGCGACGGTCGGCATCGGGACGCTCTGGAGTACCGCCCGGTTCGGGGACAACTGGCGCACGAAGCACGGGCGGGACTACCTCTCGACCACCCAGTTCGAGCTGGCCGCCGCGCCGCCCGACACCGTCTTCCTGGACGACATCGTCCCCGACCGGGTGGTGGCCGGCTACTTCTGGCCGGACAACCTCCAGTCCCACTTCTTCCGCCCGGCGGAGTTGAAGCCCAGGTTCGTGACGGATGCCGAGAGCCCGTCGATGTTCGACGACACCGGCCGGATCCGTCCTGCGGCGGTGCAGGGGCGGCGCAACGTCCCGGGCCCGGACGAGACCTGCGGGCACCGGATCGACGGCGGCCGGACCGCGCGCATCCTGCTGGACGGGCCGGTGCCGGAATGGCCGTGGGTCGTCTACTTCGGCTACCTCAGCTCCGGTGACTCGACGGTCACCTTCCGGCTCGGGGAGGCCAGCCACCAGTTCGCCGTGCGGCGGGGGCTCAACCAGATCTTCTTCCGGCTCGAGGGGGGCGGTCCGGCCGTGGAGGTGACCGCCGCCGACCCGTCGGTGGTGATCTGCACCAAGGTGATCACCGTCGGCGACCTCGTGCCGGCCCGCTGACCGGCGGGTGTCGCCTCCCACCATGTCCGTCCCCAGCACTCCGACCCGGCGCGAGCGGTGGATGTTGTACGCCGTCGCGGCCACCGTCGCCGCGGTGGTGCTCGCACCGCTCGCGGCATCGGGCTACGCCCTGCTGTACGACATGGTGTTCGTGCCGCGGCAGCCGCTGAGCTGGCAGCTCGTCGCGCCGGCGGACAGCCTGCCCCGGGCCGTGCCGATGGACGCGGTCGTCTCGCTGGTCACCCAGCTCGTGCCGGGCTGGCTGCTACAGCGGCTGGTGCTGGTCGGGGCGGTGGTGTTCGCCGCCGTCGGCGCCGGTTACCTGGTGCCGGCGGAGCGGCGAGCCACCCGGGTGGTCGCTGCGGTCAGCTACGCGTGGACGCCGTACCTCGCGGAACGTCTGCTGATCGGCCAGTGGGGGCTGCTTCTGGCGTACGCCGCCCTGCCCTGGATCGTGTGGGCGGCGCTGCGGGTGCACGCGGGGCGGGCCGGGGCGGTGCCCCGACTGGTGCTCGCCGCGGCGCCCGCCGCGATCACCCCGACCGGCGGTCTGCTCGCGTTCGCGACGGTGGCCCTGCTGGTCCCGGGGCGCGGGCGGCGGCGGTCGTCGGTCCTGGCGCTGGGCGCGCTGCTGGTGCTGAACGCGCCGTGGCTGGTGGCGGCCCTGGTGACCGGGGCTGGCGGCACGTCCGACCCGGCAGGCGTCGAGGCGTTCGCTGCCCGGGCCGAGAACTGGGCCGGACCGCTGGCGGCACTCGCCGGTACCGGCGGCATCTGGAGCGCGCAGGCCACCCCGGGCAGCCGGTCCGGCTTCCTGGTCCCGCTGGCGACGCTGGTCCTGCTGGTGATGGCCGGGGTCGGCGCCGGCCCGCTGCGCCGGCGGCTGCCCGCGGGGGTGGCGGTGCGGCTGGGGGTCCTGGCCGGGGGTGGCCTCCTGCTGGCCGCGCTCGGCGTGCTGCCGGGTACGGCGGACGCGCTGCGCTGGGCGGTCCTGCACGTGCCGGGCGCCGGGCTGCTCCGCGACGGTCAGAAGTTCCTCGCCGGGTACGCCCTGCCGCTCGTGCTCTGCGCGGCCCTCGGGGTGGAGCGGTTGGTGGCCCGGTGGGACCGGGACCTGGCCGTGCTGGTGCTGGCCGGGGCGGCGCTGCTGCCGGTCGCCGTGATGCCGGATCTCGCCCTCGGCGGTGCCGGCCGGTTACGGCCGGTCAGTTATCCCGCCGACTGGCGTCGGGTCGCGGCGCTCACGGCGGAGGACCCGGGTGTCGTCCTGGCCCTGCCGCTGAGTGCCTATCGGGCCTACCCGTGGAATCCCGACCGGGTGGTGCTGGACCCGCTGCCCCGGTACCTCTCCGCCGAGGTGCTCACCGACGACACGCTCCGGGTCGGCGACGTGACCGTGGCGGGGGAGAACCGCCGGATCCGGAAGCTGCGGCGGCTGCTCCGGGACGGCCGGCCGGTGGCCGGGACCGGGGTGCGGTGGGTGGTGGTGCAGCACGGCTCCGCGGGCACGGTCGACCCCGCCTGGCTCGCCGGTCTGGAGAAGGTCCACGACGGGCCGTTCCTGACCCTCTACCGCGATCCGGCCGCGCCGCCGGTGTGGCGCGAGGACCCGTCGGACCCGGCGCGGTGGGCGGTGGTGGCCGCCCTCGGCAGCGCTCTCCTGGTGGTTGGTTTTGCTGCCCTTTCGGCGCTACGCCGGCGGCCTACCGCGTGGTAACGTCCCGCTCGGTTAATCGACAGGGGAGGATTGGCATGCGCAAAGCACTCACGCTGCTGGTGTCAGGCCTGGTGGCGGCACTGCTCGGGGTCCTGGCGCTCGGTGGGGTCGCCGCGGCTGCCACTTCCAGCGCCGAGGAGGCGAAGGACGCCGCCAAGAGCGCCCGCGAGGCGGCGCAGAAGGCCGGCAAGCCGGACCCCTTCACCCCCGAGATCTACGGCACCAGGTAACAGGCCTCCACCGGCCGCTCTCCGGCCCTGGTCACGGCACCTGCCGTCACCAGGGCCGCGAAGCGTTCACCGGCCGCCGGCCAGGTGAACGACGCGGCGTGCCGCTGGGCCGCCGCCCCCATCCGCTGCCGCGCCTCGTCGTCGCGCAGCACTTCCCGCACCTTGGCGACGTAGTCGTCGACGTCCTCGGCCAGCAGCCCGGTCCGTCCGTCGACCACCGCCTCGGCGACACCTCCGGCGTCCCGGAACGCGACCGTCGGGGTGCCCGCGGCGCCGGCCTCCACGATGGTCAGCCCCCAGCCCTCCTTCAGCGAGGGGGTGAGGGCCACCCAGGCGGCGGCGAGCAGGGCCGACTTCTCGTCCTCCGTCACGAAGCCCCGGAAGTCCACCCGGTCGGCGATGCCCAGCTCGTCGGCGAGCTGGCGCAGGTGCGGCTCCCACCAGCCCTGGCCGGCGACGACCAGCCGCAGCCCCGGCAGCTCGCCGGCGAGCGCCGCGACGGTCTGCAGGGCCACCTCGACCCGCTTGTGCGGGACCAGCCGGCCCAGCGCCACGAGCAGCGGGTACGGCGCCCGTTCGGTGTCGGTGGGGGGCAGCTCCGGGGTGCCGTTGTGCACCACCGTGACGCTTTCCGGGGCCACCCCGAGGGTGGCCAGTTCCCTGCGGGTGGCCTCGGAGACGGTGACGTACCGGCAGTGCCGGTAGACCCGGATGGCGAGCCAGGACTCCACCCACCAGCCGAACCGGGCCGCCCACCGGCCGAGCACCACCGGCCACTGCTCCCGGTGCACGTGGTGGACCAGTTTGAGCACCGGCCGGCGGGTCCAGAGCGGGGCGAGGAACGGCAGGCCGTTGCAGACGTCGACCAGCACCTGCGGGCGGCGGCCGGACCGCCGCGCCGAGAGCGGACCGAGGCGGACGAGTCCGGCGAGGTAGCAGAGCGCGGCCCAGGCGTAGACCGTGTGCCGGCCGCCGCGGCGTACCAGTCGTACGCCGGCCGCATTGATCTCCTCGGCGGGCGCCGCGCGGTGTGCGGCGCAGAAGATCGTGGCCCGGTACCCCTGGGCAACGAGCTCGGCGGCGACCCGCTCGACGTAGACCTCGGATCCACCGCCCTCGGGGTTACGGGTGTCCCGCCAGTTGAGGAAGAGCACGTGTGTGGGAGCGCCGGCAGTATCCACGCCGATCCTTACCGTCAGGTAATATAGCGACCCGCGTCACACTAGGGGTTGATGGCCGGAGTCGGCAATGGCCGTTGGGCCACCTGTTCAGGGTTCGCGGTGCCGACCGCCGGAACCGTCCGGTCCGCCACGGGCGTCGCAGGTCGCGGCGCCCGTCGTTGGCTGCCGAGCAGCTGGAGCGGCCGTTCGATGCCGTAGTAGCTGACCGCGGCGTAGAGCAGCCCGCCGGCCATGGTGAGCGCGAACGTGCTGACCAGGCCGCCGGTGAAGAGCGGCCGGTCCGCCACCACGTAGATGAGTTCGAGCATCAGCGGGTGCCAGAGGAAGAGCCCGTACGACACGGTGCCGAGCCAGCGGGCCGGTGCGGCGCCCAGCGCGACCCGGATTCGGGTGGGTGGGCCGAACGCGACCGGCACCAGGATCAGCACCGCGACCGCCAGGTAGAGGGTGAGCTTGACGGCGAACGCCGCCGGGGACGGCTCGGTGAGGTCTCGTGGCCCGGCCACCGGGGTGGTGGCGATCGCGAGCAGGCCGACCGCCGCCATCCAGCAGGCGATCGGAGCCGCCGCGAGGTCGTCGAGGATCCGGAAGGCGGCCGGGGCGGTGCCGGTCCGCAGCGCTACGTGCGCCGCGGCCAGCGCCATGCCGGCACCGAACCACCCGCCGTACGCGGGCAGCCAGGTGGTGTGCAGCCCCATGTCGAGCCAGCCGACGGCCATCGCCACCAGCCAGCCCGCCGTGACGAGCAGGCCGCCGCAGGCGGCGAGCACGGTACGGACGGGGCGCCAGGTGCGGCCCACGGCGGGCACCGCGATCAGCGGCAGGATGAGGTAGAACGCGACCTCGGTGGCCAGGCTCCAGGTCTGGCTGAGTCCGTTGCGCAGCAGCCCGGGGCCGTAGATCTGGGTGAAGGTCAAATGGCGCAGCCAGTCCGCGCCCGGGGCGGGCCGGTTCTGCGGCAGCACGATCAGGCAGGTCGCCACCGTCAGCCAGTACGCCGGCAGGATGCGCAGCGCGCGCCGCCACAGGTAGCGGCCCGTGCCCGGCCGGGGCCGGCCGGTCGCGACGCTGAGCGCCCAGGGCCGGAACAGCAGGAAACCGGAGAGCGTGAAGAAGATGGCGACCCCGACGTCCATCCGCGCCAACCAGCCGCCCCACTGCGCGTTGCCGGTCGCGCCGGTGTGAAAACCGACGTGGTGGATTACGACGGCGATCGCGCCGACGGCGCGGAGCGCGTCCAGTGCGGGCAGCCGACCGCCGGCCGTAGGCTCTGGTGCCGATGACACGGCGGCTGATGACATCTGGACGTCCAGGGGGGTGCGTTGGAAGTGACCGGGCGGTAGCCTCCCGCCATGTTAGGGATCGGACGGCCCGTACGACAGGCGTCGGGGCGGCAGGTTACAGGAGGATGAGTGAAGCTTCGTGTGGGCGCCGCGCTCTTTGGGCTCGGCGTCTTGTTGCTGGTTGTCGCGGCCGGGCTGCCGTTGTACGTTGCGCCCGCGGTGACCAAGCTTCCCTATGACCTCGCCAGGACGACGTCGAAGGCGGAGGCGGTCAACGCCCGCGCCCTCAAGGTCACGGTCTCGGGGGGTTCGGTCAGCATCGAGGTGCCGCAGGCGACGTTGGTGTCCAACGTCGAGGTGATCCCCCAGCCGGAGGACACCGCCGACCGGCTGCCCAAGAACCTCGCTGGCAAGGCGGTCATCTGGGACGTTTACCAGACCGTTAAAAACGCCGAAAACGGTGAGGTGTTCAGCCAGTACAGCACCGAGCTCGCTCTCGACCGCATCAGCGGTGCCGCCGTCGAGTGGGACGAGCAGTGGCTGAACGAGACCGGCGAGGACAAGACGCCCGTCGGCAACGTGGCCTACGAGGGTCAGGTGTACAAGTTCCCCTTCAACACCAAGAAGAAGGACTACGAGGTCTTCGACCGTGACCTCAAGCGGTCCACGCCAGCCAGGTTCACCGGCACCGAAAAGGTCGGGGGCCTGGAGGCCTACCGGTTCGAGCAGCGGATCGAGAACGAAACGCTGAACACGCCGGAGAGCAGCCTCAAGACGCTGATCGGCCGGTTCGCGCCGGGTGCCACCAGCGCCAAGGTGGTCTACAGCAACACCCGTACCCTCTGGGTGGACCCGGTCACCGGGGCCTACCTCAACGTGCGCGAGCAGCAGCACAAGGAGTTCCAGCCGGACAACGGGCCGGTCACCGTGCTGCTCGACGCGGACTTCAAGTCCATGGACGACAGCGTCGCCAACAGCGTGAAGACCGTCAAGGACAACCGCTCGAAGATCGACATGGTCCGGACCTACGTGCCGATCGGCGCCGGCGTGCTGGGACTGCTCGCTCTGGCCGCGGGGCTGCTGCTGGTGCTCCGGAGCAACGGCGACTCGGCAGCCCGGCACCGGCTCGCCGCGGCGTCCGCCGGCGGCTCCGCCTTGGCGGTGGTCGACGAGCCGGACGAGCGGGACACCGCCGAGCAGCCGGCGGTGGAGCGCGAGGGTGGCCTGTTGAGCGACGAGATTCCACCGGCGTCGACGAACTGGCGCGCCGAGGAGGAGCCGACGGTGCCGACGCAGCGGCCCGGCGCCGACGAGGACGAGACCGAGAAGCGTTGACGAGGTAGGGCACGGCGGAGGGCGGGTCGACCGGTGGTCGGCCCGCCCTCCGCGTCTGTTCCGTCACGCTGAGCGTCCGTTGTGAAATCGTAATGTGTCGATGGATGAGTACTCATTGTGAGCAGGGCACCCCGCGGTACGCCCCATTCGGTGGGTTCCTCCCGAGCGTTGGCCGCTGTGGTCCCGCACGCATCGTGAGCAAGCCGACCTCCCCACGCTCGGCTGATTACCGACCGGTAGCCGGGGGCTTGTGACCCACACCTCACCCGGTGCACCATCAGACGCACGTTCGTTACCCGCCGGTAACAGGTGTCACGGCCCGGCGCGGGGCCCGCCACCGCCGACCGGCACCCCGAGGAGCAGCAGCCCCCGCCGAGGAGGAATCCGTGCAGGATCAGATCGACAACCCGGGACGTACCCGGTGGCGGCGCTTCGCCGCGATGATGGTGCCCGCGACGGCCGCGGTCGGCGCCATCCTGTTCGGCATGCAGAGCGGCGCCATCGCCTCCGACATCACCGTTTCCGGCCAGACCTTCAAGATCGGGGCCGAACGGCTGGAGGGCGACGGCTTCAAGCAGTACGGCGGCATCGTCAAGGAGAAGAACGGCAAGGTCCACCCGGTCGCGCTCTCCGAGATCAGCAGCGCCGAGCTGTACAAGCTCTGCCAGTCGGTCCGCGCAGACCTGCCCGGCCTGCCGGTGGTCCTCACCATCAACGCCGGGGATGACAAGCCAGCGACCGCCAAGGACCTGCTGATCGGGATGGACAGCCTGGGCGGCAACGCGACGTTCACCAACATCCGGATCGGCCGGGACGCCACCGACCTGAACGCGTCGGCGCAGGCCGGGTCGTTCGGTCAGGACGCCCAGCACGTCACCATCCGCGACCTGGAGCAGGTCTCCCGCTACACCACCGCCGCTACCTTTAACCTGACGGGGCTGCGGCTGAAGGTCAACGTCGGGGACGCCGCGAAGGGCAAGGAGTGCTTCTGAGCTGAGCCGCGGCCCGCGGCGGTCGCCCGCCGCGAGCCGCCTCCCTGTCCCTCGTTCCCCGCTCCGCCAGGAGGAGTACGTGACAACCGCCGATCCGCAACACGTCCGCGCCGGTGGCGTCGGCCGGGCGTGGCAGGGCTTCCGCCGCTGGCGGCGGAGCCGGCCGTTCTGGGGCGGCCTGTTCACCGCGCTGGCCGGGGTGGAGATGTTCGCCTCCACCCGGATGACGCTCAACGGCCTGAGCTTTCACAGCGGATCCACCGGGCTGTACTCGCTGCTGATCCCGGTCATCCTGCTCACCTGCGGGCTGCTGCTCTGGTTCAGCCCCGCTCAGCGGCTGTTCTACTCGATCGTCGCGGCGGTCACCACGATCTACTCGCTGATGGGGCTCAACCTCGGCGGCTTCTTCCTCGGCCTGCTGCTCGGCATGGTCGGCAGCGCCCTCGGTTTTGCCTGGACGCCGACCGCCCGGCCGGCCCCCGCGGACAGCGACGGCTCCGACGGGCCGTTCGTCCGGACCCCGCCGGACGCGCCGGCCACCACCGGGTCCGACGCCCCGGGCCTGGTCGACGAGTTGATGCCGGCCGACAGCCGGGGCGTACCGCGGCAGCGCGACGAGGCGACGCCGGCGTACTCCTCGGGGGAGCACGCGGGCGACGGCCGCCCGCGCGACGCGGCGCCGGCGACCGGTCCGGACGGCCCGCCCGAGCCGCCCGGCGGCTTCCGCGAACCCCGGTACTTCGCCGTGGCGCTGCTGGTGCTCGGTCTCTCCGCCGCCGGGCTGGTGGCCACCCAGCCGCAGCCGGTAAGGGCGGCCCCGCCGTCGCCCGCCACGACCGCCTGCCCGAAGCTGCCGGGGAAGGTCAGCACCCCGTCCCCCTCCGCCAGCCGCGCCGCCCCGTCGTCGGTGCCGACGGCCAGCCCGGGCCCGTCGGCGGGGGGCACCTCGGACGGCAACATCCTCACCGACATCCTGGACGGCATCGGGGACCTGCTCACGGGTGGGCGCCAGGCCGAGCCGAGCCCGACCCCGACCCCGGCTGCGAGCGCCACCCCCACCCCGAGTGCCGCGGCGGCCGGGCCGACCGCCGCGCCGACGCCGACGGCCACCGGGTCGGGAAGCGACTGCCCCGCCGGGAAACCCGCCAAGCCCGCCAAGCCCGGCACGGCCCGGCCCGGCCAGCTGATGCCGAAGATCGCTCCCGAGCCGGGGCAGCCGAAGGTGGCCCGGCAGCCGTCGAAACTGACCGGTTCGAAGGTCACCATGACGGGGCTGCGGTTCGAGGGGATCGTCGACCTGCCCACCTCGGACGGGACGCTGAAGGCACTGAAGTTCAGCATGGCCAAGGCGGTGACCGACGACTTCAAGCTGGTGGCGGACGGTCCGGCTGGCCGCAACCAGCAGTACGTGACGGACCGGCTGACCGTGCAGGGCGACGTGGCGTTCTACGCCACCCGCTTCGTCGGTCGGCTGCTCGGCATCAAGATCACCCTGACGCCGGACCTGCCGTTCCCGGACGGCATCCCGGTCACCTCGCCGATCCCGATCACCTTCACCAACCCGGTGATCGATCTGGCCTTTGTCGACTCCGACACGCTGACCGCCCGACCCTCGCTGGCGCTCAGCCTCTCCTGACCTTCGTCCCACCACCGCTGGCCGGGGGCGAGCACCCGCCCGCCCCCGGTTCCGCGGTCAGAGCCGGGCCAGCGCCCGGCGCAGCGGGTCGAGCCCCAGCGAGCCCAGGTCGAGCGCCTGGCGGTGGAACTCCTTGAGGTCGAAGTCGGCACCCTTGCGGGCCTTCGCCTCCTCCCGGGCCTGCAACCAGATCCGCTCGCCCACCTTGTACGAGGGGGCCTGCCCCGGCCAGCCCAGGTAGCGGTTCAGCTCGAAGCGCAGGTTCTCGTCCGGCACCCGGCAGTGCGCCCGCATGAACTCCCAGCCCAGCTCCGGCGTCCAGCGCTCACCCGGGTGGAAGCCGAACGGGTTGTCCTTCGGGATCTCCAGCTCCAGGTGCATGCCGATGTCGACGATCACTCGGGCCGCGCGGAACGCCTGCCCGTCCAGCATGCCGAGCTTGTCGCCCGGGTCCTCCAGGTAGCCCAGGTCGTCCATCAGCCGCTCGGAGTAGAGCGCCCAGCCCTCGCCGTGCCCGGAGACCCAGCAGAGCAGCCGCTGCCAACGGTTCAGCAGCTCGGCCCGGACCGCCGTCTGCGCCACCTGGAGGTGGTGACCCGGTACGCCCTCGTGGTAGACCGTGGTCACCTCGCGCCAGGTGGAGAAGTCGGTGATGCCCTGCGGCACCGCCCACCACATCCGCCCTGGACGGGAGAAGTCCTCGCTCGGGCCGGTGTAGTAGATGGCGCCGTCGCTGGTCGGGGCGAGGCAGCACTCGATCCGGCGGACCTGCTCCGGGATGTCGAAGTGGGTGCCGTGCAGCTCGCTGATCGCCTTGTCGGCGAGCGCCTGCATCCAGTCCCGGAACGCCTCCTTGCCCTGGATGGTCCGGGCCGGGTCCGCGTCCAGCGCCGCCACCGCCTCGTCGACGGTCGCGCCGGGGCCGGCGATCCGGGCGGCCACCGCCCGCATCTCACCCTCCAGCCGGGCCAGCTCCGCGAAACCCCAGGCGTACGTCTCGTCCAGGTCGACCTTCGCGCCGAGGAAGTACTGCGAGGCCAGCTCGTACCGCTCCCGGCCGGCGGCCTGCTTCTCCCGGCCCTGCGGGGCCAGCTCGCTGCGGAGGAACTCGCCGAACTGGGCGGTCGCCGCGGTGGCCGCCGCCGCGCCCTTGCGCAGCTCGGCGCCGAGCGTGCCGTCCGCCCCGAGCCGCTCGACCAGCCCATGGAAGAAGTTGTCGCCCTCCGGGTCGGTCCAGACGTCGCACTGCTTGGCGACCTCGACCAGCTGCACCCGGGAGCTGACCCGGCCGGCGGCGGCGGCCTCGCGCAGGGTCGTCTTGTAGCCCTCGAGCGCGCCGGCGAAAAGGTTGAGCCGGGCGGCGAAGTTCGCCTTGGCGTCGGCACCCTCGGTCGGCATCAGGTCGAACACCATGCGGATCTCGTGCAGCCCGCTGGCGATCACGTTGACCTCGCTGGTCGTCTCGCCGGCCTCGTGCCGGGCGAGCTCCAGACCGAGGCGCTCCTGCATCGCCTCCTTGGCGGTCCGCTCCGTCTCCGAGTCCGGCTCGGTCACGTCGAGGTCGGCCAGGGTGCGCCGGGTCAGCTCGGCGCGGGCCGCGTACCCGTCCGGGGAGAGGTCGTCGAGTTGGTCGTCGTAGCCGGCGATGCCGACGTAGGTGGCACCGGTCGGGCTGAGCGGGGCCCAGTCGGTCACGTACCGGTTCGCGAGGTCATCGATTCGTCCCACGCTGCGACCCTACGTGAACCGGCTGCCCCCGTGTCGCGCTGCGGGCCGTGTTCGGGGTGCCGGATCCGGCCCGTCGATGTGGCGCTGCGCACGAGGTCCGAAAAGCGCGGGACTTCGTCGTACCCCTGCGGCAGAGTGTCAGGGGTGACCGCCGCTACCACTCCTGACCGGGTCGCCCTCCGCAGCTGGCTGCCGGGCTTCCTGGCGCTCGCCGCGATCTGGGGCTCGAGCTTCCTGTTCATCAAGGTCGGCATCGAGGAGCTGCACCCGCTGCACCTCACCCTCTACCGGGTGGCCACCGGGGCGCTGACCCTGCTGGTGGTGCTCGCCGCGCTGCGCGACCGGCTGCCCCGCGAGCCCCGGGTGTGGGCACACCTGTTCGTGGTCGGCGCGTTCGGCGTGGCCGTGCCGTTCACCCTCTTCGGCTTCGGCGAGCAGCGGATCGAGTCCATGCTCGCCGGCATCTGGAACGCCACCACGCCGCTGATCGTGCTGCCGCTCGCGGTGCTGGTGTTCCGCACCGAGCGGCTCACCACCCGGCGCGCGGTCGGGCTCGGGCTGGGCTTCCTCGGCGTACTGGTGGTGCTCGGCGTCTGGGAGGGCGTGGGCGGGGCGCACTTCACCGGCCAGCTGATGTGTCTCGGAGCGGCCGCCTGCTACGGCGTCGCCATCCCGTACCAGAAGAAGTTCATCGCCGGCAGCTCCTACTCGGGCCTGTCGCTGTCGGCCGGGCAGTTGCTGGTCGCCGCGCTCCAGCTCGCGGTCGTCGCGCCGCTGGTGGCCGGGGCGCCGCCGGTGCCGACCTCGCTCTCCGGTGACGTGGTGGCCAGCGTGCTCGCGCTCGGCGCGCTCGGCACCGGGCTGGCGTTCGTGATCAACATGCGCAACATCCGGGTGGCCGGGGCGAGCACCGCCTCCACGGTGACCTACCTGATCCCGGTCTTCGCGGTGCTGGTCGGCGCGCTGGTGCTCGACGAGCGGCTGAACTGGCACCAGCCGGTCGGCGCGCTGATCGTCCTGCTCGGGGTGGCGATCGCGCAGGGCCTGCTCGGCCGCCGCCGGCCCGGGATCGCGGCCGGTCCCACCGTGTCAGCCGTCCCGACTGCCGAGCCCGCCGCGCACCGCTGAGCCCCGCTCCCCGTCAGGTCGCCGACCTGCCGGGAGCCCGGCGGGTGGGCGGGTCAGCGGCGGGTGCGGGTCCACTTGAGCAGGCGGTCGGCCTTCCAGGTGTTGACCACGCGGTTCGCCGGGACCCCGCACAGGGCCGCGCGCTCGCAACCGAACCCCTGCCAGTCCAGCTGGCCGGGGGCGTGCGCGTCGGTGTTGATGGCGAACCGGCAGCCGGCCTCCAGGGCGCGGCGGATCAGCCGCTTCGGCGGGTCCTGCCGCTCCGGCCGGGAGTTGATCTCGACCGCCACGCCGTGCTCGGCGCAGGCGGCGAAGACCGCGTCCGCGTCGAAGTCGCTCTCCGCCCGGGTACGCGGCCGGTGCGCCCGGTCGCCCGCCCCCTTCACCCCCACCGGCCGGGACGACACCATCCGGCCGGTGCAGTGGCCGAGGATGTCCAGGTGCGGGTTGGCGATGGCGGCCAGCATCCGGCGCGTCATCTTGCCCCGCTCGTCGTTCAGCCCGCTGTGCACCGAGCCGACCACCACGTCGAGGCGGGCCAGCAGCTCCTCCTCCTGGTCCAGCGAACCGTCGGCGAGGATGTCCACCTCGATCCCGGTCAGGATGCGGAAGCCCGCGGGCAGCGCCTCGTTCACCGCCGCCACCAGGTCGAGCTGCTTGCGCAGCCGGTCCGCGGTGAGCCCCCGGGCCACCGTGAGCCGCGGCGAGTGGTCGGTCAGCACCAGGTACTCGTGCCCCAGCTCGACCGCCGCGAGCGCCATCTCCTCCACCGGTGATCCGCCGTCCGACCAGTCCGAGTGGGTGTGGCAGTCGCCCCGCAGCGCCTCCCGCAGGGCCGCCGCCGCGGCGTCCAGGTCGGTGCCCTCGGTGGCCACCAGCCGGCGCAGGTAGACCGGCTCCTCGCCAGCCACCGACTCGGCCACGCAGCGGGCGGTGACGTCGCCGACCCCGGGCAGCTTGGTGAGCGTGCCGGCGCCGGCCCGCTCGGCGATCTCCTCCGCCGGCAGCGCGGCGAGCGTCTTGGCCGCCGCGCGGAACGCCCGCACCCGATAGGTGGCCTCGTTGGCCCGTTCCAGCAGGAACGCGATCCGGCGCAGGTCGGCGATGGGATCCCGGGCACTCATGACCTGCAACCTACGCGCCCGCGCGGGTGGGCGCGGGACGCCCGGCGACGGGTGTCGCGAGTGGATCCGTCAGCCGGCGCCGGAGGTCGTCGTCGGCGCCTTCGGGCAGCCGTGCCTGCGCTGCCACGCCACCACCTCGGCAGCCGGCGCGCGGTTGCCCTGTTTGCGCCACGAGTCCAGGTAGCGGGCCGGCCAGATCACGCCCCGCCGGATCCACCAGTCGTCGTGGCCACGGCACGCTGGCGAGATGCCGAAGTGCAGGTGGCACACGTTGTTCGCGTTGCCGGTGCGGCCCACCCGGCCGAGCTGCTGGCCGGCGCGGACCCGGACCCCGGCGTCGACCCCGGTCGCGACGACGCTCAGGTGCGAGCCGTAGTAGCGCACCCCGTCGTCGCCGAGCAGCGAGACCGACAGCCCGCCGTTGTACGGCCCCAGCGGCCCCCGCTTGTCGAACCGGTCAACCCGGCTCACCTCGAGGATCCGCCCGTCGGTGACCGCGACGACCGGCTCACCGCAGTCGGCGAAGATGTCCGTCCCCGGGTACACCGAGTGCGTCGGGTGGTAGGCGACGTTGCCGGCGCGGACCGGGAAGACGTGCCGCAGGTCGGTGCGGGTCGGCGTGGGCGACGGCGAGGCCGACGGGCGCCCGGGTGTCGGGACGGGCGCGCCGGACTGCTCCGCGGTGGCCACCGCGCTCGGCCCGTCCCACACGTTCGACGGCGTCGCGGCGGGCCGGGCGCCGGCCGCGCAGCCGGCGACGAGCGTCGGCGCGAGCAGCAGCAGGACCGGGCACGCGAAACGCGGGCGGCGTCCGATCGATGGCGAGCGCATCCGGTCATCCTGGCAGACCACTACCGTGGGGACGAACGCCGAGACCGCCGCCCGCCCTGGCCGTCGCACTGCGTGACGTGGGTGCGCCGAGGGTGGCAGCTACGGTCCGTGAAGGGAGGAGGGGCGATGACCGGATGGAACGGCGTACCCGGCGAGCCGGGCCCCAGCGTCGGCCCCCCGCCGGCGCGTACCCCGTCGGGGCTCTTCCCGTCCGGGCCGCCGACCCGGCCCAGCTGGCGTGAGCCGTACCCCGTCACCGGCGCCGGGGTCGCCGCCGGCGGCGCCACCGCGACGGTCTGGCTGCTCCTCTTCGGCCTGCTCGGCCGCGACGTGGCCAGCTACGCCTGGTGGACGCTGATCGCCGGCGGACTGGCCTGGCTGGCCGCCGCGGTGCTGGTGCGGTTCGGCGACCGGGGGGTCGCGACGGGGGTCGCCATCGTCACCGCCGGCGGCTGGAGCATCGCCGCCGCCGTGGTCGCCGTCCGCTGGGCGCAGAGCGGCAACTGGCCGCTCTGGTGACCGTGCGTGAGGGCGCGGCTGCGCAGCGAAGGCCACTTGACGTACGCGCCGTGACGGTTCACCCTCGGCGGTATGGCCTGGACCACCCCCCGGCTCGATCCCGAGCGGAGCCGCCGCCGCCTGCAGCTCCTCGCCGAGTTGGCCGGTGCCCGCTCGGTACGGCAGCGCCAACGGCCGCAGCGGGTCCGTACCGAACGACTGCGCGAGCTCATCGCCACCCGCCGCCGCATCGCCGGCTGATCCGACTTTCTCCCGGAATGACCGGCCCTTCGGGGCGTTGACCGGTCGCCTGCCGACCCGACCGGTTAACGTGCACGCGTGACGAGTCGGCGTGCTGCCGAGGCCAAATTGGGGGGACCGTGTCGTACTTCGCTGCTGCCGCAGTGCGCGTCGAGGGCGGCTGGTCCGCCGACGAGGTGAGCCTGCGAGGGGCCACCGACATCGACGAGGTAGCCGACCGGTTGCGCGACGTCGAGCCGGACGCCGACCTGTCCCTGCTCTTCGTCGAGGCCGACGACGCGTACCTGGTGATCCTGCGCCTGGACGAGGGGGAGGACCTGCGGATCTTCGGCTCCGACTCGGCGTACGCCGAGGAGTCCCGGTTGGGTGCCCTGCTGGTTGGTGACCTGAAGACCTCCGTCACCGGCGTGGAGGACGGCGACGAGCCGCGCCCGGCCGCCACCGGCGGGGACGAAGACGCCGAGCAGCCCGCGGTGGATCCGGAGGCCGACCCGGTCGGCGACGCGGACATCCTCGCCGACCTGGGCATTCCCGCCCAGAAGCTGCTCGCCCTCTGCGGACACGAGGGGATGCTGCCCGCCGACGTCACCGCAGAGATCTGCGAGGTGCTCGGCTGCGTGGACGAGATCGAGGCACTGCGTGAGGTCTGAGCCGTCCGGGCCGGTGCTGCCCGGCGGCGCGGAGCCGGCCGACGCCACCGACCCGGCGCTGGAGACCGTCCGACCGGGGCAGCCGACCCCGGGCTCGGTGGGCCGGGTCGGCCCGGGCGCGCACGAGGGACTCGCCGACGAGGGTGAGGCGGGCCGCCGGCAGCGGCACGAGCTCTGGATGCGCCGGGCGCTGGAGATCGCCGTCACCGGGCCGGACGACGGCGCCCCGGCCGGCACCGACGCGGAGCCCGCCGACGCCGGGGCCCTCGCGGACATCCCGGTCGGCGCGGTGGTCTACGGCCCGGACGGCGCCGAGCTGGCCATCGGCCGCAACGAGCGGGAGCTGACCGGGGACCCGACCGCGCACGCCGAGGTGCTGGCGCTACGCCGGGCCGCCGAGCGGCTGGGCCGCTGGCGGCTGGACGGCTGCACCCTGGTGGTGACGCTGGAACCCTGCACCATGTGCGCGGGCGCGATCGCGCTGGCCCGGATCTCCACGGTCGTCTTCGGCGCCTGGGAGCCCAAGACCGGGGCGGTCGGCTCGCTCTGGGACGTGCTGCGTGACCGCCGGGCCACCCACCGCCCCGAGGTGTACGGCGGGGTGCTGGAGACGGAGAACGCCGCCGTGCTCCGCGCCTTCTTCCGCTGACCGGTCCTGCGGTGCCGGCCCGCCGGTCAGGCGGGCACCGCGGCCGGGCGCAGCAGGGTCGCGCCGACCGCCCGCGCCGCCTCGGTCCACGGGGTGGGGCGCAGGGTCGCCGGGTCGAGTCGGACGATGGCCCGGCTGCCGGTGGCGTGGAGGGTGGCGCCGTCCACGGAGCGGAACTCGAAGGCGTACCGCGCGCTGCTGGTGCCGAAGTGTTCGAGCCAGAAACGCACGGCCACCGGTCCGGTGCCGGTGATCGGTGCCCGGTAGGTGATGGTGAACTCGCGTACCGCGTGGAAGACGTCGGGGGAGCTGTGTTGCCCGCCGCGGAAGGAGACGCCGCGATCGGCCCAGTACGGCGTCAGGGCCCGTTCCAGCAGCACCGCGTACCGGGCGTTGTGCAGGATGCCCATGGCGTCGAGGTCGTCGAAGTGCACCGTGACGTGCTCGACGTGACCGAACTCGACGGCGGGCTGGTCGATGGTGGCGTGGCTCATGACAGGCCTTCCGGTAGCAGGGTCGGATCCGGGCACAGTGCCCGGAGGCGGTTCAGCAGGCCTTGGCGGGCGTGCCGGTAGGCGGTGTCCGGGTCCAGCAACCGGGACCGCATCACGGCGTTGACCCCGAGCGCGTCGATCTCGTACGCCAACTGCTGGACGTCCACGTCGTGGGGGAGTTCGCCGAGCTCGACCGCCTCCTGGACCAGGCGCTCGAGGAACGCGGTCCAGCGGCCGAGCGCCTCGGCCAGCCGGTCCCGGACGGGGCCGGGTCGGGCGTTGTACTCGAACTCGGTGTTGGCGAAGAAGCAGCCCCCGGGGAGCACCCGGGCGGCGTAGAAGTCGATCCGGGCGTCGTGCAGCGCCCAGAGTCGCCGTACGCCCACCTGGGCGCGCAGGGCCGGGCCGATGATCCGCTCCTGCCACTGCTGCATGGCCCGGTCCACCGTGGCGAGCTGGAGGGCCTCCTTGGACCGCCAGTGTGCGAAGAGGCCGGACTTGCTCACGCCGAGGGTGTCGGCGAGCTGGGCGAGGGACAGCCCGTCCAGGCCGGCCTCCGTGGCCAGAACCACCGCGGCGTCCAGCGCCGCCGTGCGGGTGCGTTCGCCGCGTGCCACGCGGCCGTCCAGGGTCACGCCGGCAGCGTACCCAGAAATAAGCACGACCGGTCGTACTATTTCTGTGACGTGGAACGCACGCCGCCCCGCCACCGGGGGTGGCGGGGCGGTCAGGGC
This sequence comes from Micromonospora coerulea, assembly GCF_016598485.1. Taxonomy (GTDB): domain Bacteria; phylum Actinomycetota; class Actinomycetes; order Mycobacteriales; family Micromonosporaceae; genus Micromonospora; species Micromonospora coerulea. The sequence goes on from NZ_JAEMUW010000008.1 coordinate 30,691, forward strand.
TCCGGAAGGGTCAGGCGATGGCGGTGTCGAGGGCGACCTCGACCATCTGGCTGAAGGTCTGCTCGCGCTCGGCGGAGGTGGTCTTCTCGCCGGTCTTGATGTGATCGCTGACCGTGAGGATGGTCAGCGCGCGGGCCTTGAACCTCGCGGCGATCGTGTAGAGCGCCGCGGACTCCATCTCCACGGCCAGCACGCCGTAGTCGGCGAGGGTGTCGTAGAGGTCCGGCCGGTCGGTGTAGAAGGCGTCCGCCGCCAGGATCGGCCCGACGTGCATCCTGATGCCGCGCCGCTCGGCCACCTCGACCGAGGTACGCAGCAGCCCGAAGTCGGCCACCGGGGCGTAGTCGATCAGCCCGTCGAAGCGCATCCGGTTCATGTTCGAGTCGGTGGACGAGCCGATCGCGGCGACCACGTCCCGCAGCTGGAGGTCCTCGGAGAGGGCGCCGCAGGAACCGACCCGGATCAGGGTCTTCACGCCGTACTCGTTGATCAACTCGTGGGCGTAGATGGAGGCGGAGGGCATGCCCATGCCGGAGCCCTGGACGGAGACCTCGACGCCGTTCCAGCGGCCGGTGAAGCCCAGCATGCCGCGGACCGTCGAGTAGCAGGTGGCGCCCTCGAGGTAGGTCTCCGCGATCCACTTGGCCCGCAGCGGGTCACCCGGCATCAGGACCCGCTCGGCGATCTCTCCCGGCTCAGCGCCGATGTGCGTACTCATGGCAAAGATCCTGCCAGGCCGGCAGCGGGGATACCGGTTCGGCGTCCCAACCCAGGTTCCTGTACCCTCGTCGGCGGTGGCGTGTCCGAGTGGCCTAAGGAGCACGCCTCGAAAGCGTGTGAGGGGGCAACCCCTCCGCGGGTTCAAATCCCGCCGCCACCGCTCGTGAGGTGCGAAAACGCCCGGTCGATCCGTGAGGATCGGCCGGGCGTTTTCGCTTGTGGTCTCAGTTTTGGTCTCAGTTCGCGCTCAAGAGCCCCTTTTCGGGTCCTCTGCCGGACTGTCCCACAGCAGTCCACCAACGCGCTGGGCGATGTCCCGACGCACCTGAGTGGTGAGGTGCTGGTACCCGAGGAAGGGGTTCAGGGTTCAAGTCCCAGGCCCCAGCCGGGCGGGGGCAGCCGAACGGCCATTGACCGCCCGCCGGCCGTCTGCTTGGCTGCGTCGCAGTTGACCTTGCGCACTCAATCTCTCACTGCGTTGGAGAATGTATGTCCCCCGTTGATGCCATCAAATCCGTCCTCTCCCAGTACGCCAGCTTTGGCGGTCGAGCTCGCCGGTCCGAGTACTGGTGGTTCTTCCTCTTCACCCTGATCCTCAGCGTCGTCGCCGGAATTCTGGACGGCGCGCTGGGGACCGACATCGGGTCGGGTCCGAGCTCGACCGGCGTCATCGGGCTCATCGTCAGCTTGGCCCTGCTGCTGCCGGGCCTGGCCGTTGCCGTGCGGCGACTTCACGACACCGACCGCTCGGGCTGGTGGCTGTTGATCGGACTCGTGCCTCTCGTGGGGGGCATCGTCCTGCTCGTGTTCTTCGTGAAGGACGGCACTCGGGGAAGTAACCGGTACGGTGCCGACCCGAAGGACGCTCCGCACGCCGCCGCCCCCAGCATGGCCTGACAGGGCCCATTGAGTGGCTGCTTGCTAGAGCTAAGCCAGCCCAGGAAGCCCATGCCGGCGGTTGACAGCGCACGACCGTCGCCGCCGGCGCCACTCAGCGGTCTTTGGCCAGCCCGAACAACTGTGGTCACGCCCGGACGATCCGCACGGATCGGCCGGGCGTTCTGCTTGTGGCCTCGAATGGGCTGAGGCCGCCAGCGACCCCGTTGTGCTGCGCCGTGATCCAGCGGCTGCTTCCCGAAGTGACCGTCACGATTCGGTCGCCAGCTGAAGCTCCCGCTCGTGGACGGCCGCCACCGACCCGGCTCCGCGGATCGGCGTGCACAGCCCGGCGATCGCGATCAGGAGGCACCCGACCCCGGCGACGAGGGCGACCGGGGTGACGCCGTACCGGCCGGTGGCCCAGGTCAGCACCGCGGCGCCGGCCGGCCCCAGCGAGTAGTGCGTGCTCCAGAAGGCGGACGTCACCCGCCCCAGCAGGTGATCCGGGGTGATCTCCTGGCGCAGTGACATGGAGCAGATCCCGCCGACGCTGACCCCACACAGGTACACCGCGGTCAACGCCGTGACCGCGGGCACGGTCCCCGCGACGCCGATGCCGAGGATGGCGAGGCCACACAGCGAGATCGCGCCGACCCAGGTGACGCCGAAGCCGCGCCGACGCCGAAGCGGCGCCGCCAGCAGCGCGCCGGCGATGGTACCCAGCGCCGCCAGCCCGAGCACGGTGCCGACCGTACGGTCGGAGCCGCCGAGATCGTGCTTCACGTGGTAGATGAGCACGTCGGTGAAGCCGAACGTCAGGAAGATGAAGACGGAGAGCAGGACGGTCAGCGAGCGGAGCGCCGGCTGCCGCCAGAGGAAGCGCGCCCCGGCCAGGAACTCGGCCAGCGGCCTCTCCCGCCCCGCCGCACCGATGGCCCCACCAGCGGCGACCGCCCCGCCGTCTCCGACCGGACCGCCGCCGCTTCGGACCGGTTGCCGGAGTCGGACGAGCCAGAGGCCGGCGGCGGACAGCGCGAAGCTGGCCGCGTTGATGGCGATGGCCGCGGTCGGGCCGAATCGGGCGGACACCACGCCGGCGAGCAGCGGCCCGCCCACGGCCGCCGCCGCGTACGTCGCCTGCAACCGCCCGTTGGCCTCGGTGATCTGGTCCCGGTCGACCAGGTTGCGTACCGCGGTCACCGCGGCGACCTGGAACACCATCCCGGCCGCTTCGCAGATCGGCAGCACGATGAAGATCAACCAGACCTGTGGGCCGGCGAGCCAGGCCAGGGGTACGAGGCTGTAGAGCACCAGCCGGGCCAGGTCAGCGGTGATCATCAGGCGGCGCCGGTCGTACCGGTCGACCAGGACGCCGCCGAAGACCCCCGCGCCGACGGACGCGACGCCGGCCACGGCGGTGAGCAGACCCATCCGCGCGACCGACCCGGTGGCCTGGAGCACGAGCAGCGGCATCGCGAGGTAGGCGAACGAGTCGCCGACGGCGGAGAGCGACTGGGCGATCCAGTACGTGCCGAAGTCTCGGTCCCGCCACAAGGGACGACGCACCGGACCGACGCGTGGGCTCACAAAGGCGAGCGTAGTGCCTCCCCCGGACAGAGTTGCGCTCTCGGCGGCGGCCGGCGACGGGTTCCCGCCGCTTCCGGGCGCCCCTCGTGGTGGTCCCGGCTGTGGCACGATCGCCGATCGTGCGCCCTCCGCTTGTCCTGCTGCTGGTGTCCGCCGCGGCGGCCGCGTTCTCGGTCCTGGCCACGCTGGTCTCCGAGTCGCGGGCCGCCCTCCAGTCCGGCCTCGTCGCCTCGGCCGCATTCCTCGGGTACGTGCTGCTGGCCGGCCGGGCGGCACCCCGCGTACGGTCCGCGCTGGCCACCGCGGTCGGATTGTTCGCCCTGGTCATGGCCGTGCAACTAGGGTGGCTCGCCGAGCAGCCGATGCGGAATGGCTGGATGGAGCCGTTCTACGCGCCCCTCGACGGCGGCGGGCCGGGGCTGAGCATGCGGCCGCTCCCGCCCGGGATCCTCGACCACTGGCGTCAGCTGATCGACCGGGAGCGGATCGCCGGAGTGGGACTTCTGCTCGGGGTGCTCTGTCTCGCGGTCGCGGTGCGCGCCCTGCCCGCACGGCACCGACCGAAGCGCACGCTGCTCGCCCGGATCGTCGCCGCGCTGCTGCTGGTCGTGGTCGCCGTGCACGTCTGGGACTCGGTCGACGACGCGCCGCTCTCCGGCGCGCTCGGTGCCGGTTGGCCCGCGCTGCTGGCGACCCTGGTCGCGGCGGGGGTGCTGGCGCTGTCCGCCGGGCGCGCGGACCGGCGCGCGCTCGTGCCCCTCGGGGCGCTGCTGGTCGCCGTGACGGCGGCCGTCGACCTCGCGCACATCACGGCGGGCTGGTCGTCGTGGCGGACGGCCGCCGACCACAGCCGGGACGCCTTCCTCCAGATCGGCACAGCCGTGGCGGCAGGCGGCTGGGCGGACGTGTCCGAGGCGGTCCGGGCGGCACTGGCCTTCGCCGGGCCGGCACTGCTCGCGATCGGCGCCCTGCACGCGTCCCGCGACAGCGACCTGACCGAACCACGCTAGCCCGGGGCCTGGGCCTGGCCGGCGCGAGCGGCGGGCCTACGCCGAGTCGGCGCGCGGACCGGCGGGCAGCTCCGGCGCCGCCGGCTCGGGCGACGTGCGTGGCCCGGCGAGCTGCCCCCGCTCGGCCGGTTCGGCGGCCGGTTCGGGCCGCTGGTCGGCGAAGAACTCCAACAGCTCCCGGTGCACGAAGAGGTAGCCGTCGCCGACGTCGCGCAGGAAGAGGCACTGCACCGCGTAGCCGAGGAACGGCAGCAGCGGGCGGGGCAGCAGGTCGAGCCGGGCGAGCCGGCGCCGGACCAGCCACTGCTCGGTGATCGGCGCTCCGGCGACCAGGAGCAGCGGCATGGCCGCGCAGGTGAGCCCGACCAGCAGGCCGTACCGGGCGGCGTCAGCGGGGGTGGCCTGGTCGGCGACGACGAGGGCGGCGGCGCCGCCGGTGAGCGCGCCGACGACGAGCGCGGCCCGGCCGGCGAGGGCGAGCCGGTGCAGCAGCAGCCCGGTGGGCAGCTCCCGCCGGGTGCCGGGCGGTCGGACGCCGAACAGCTGGAACATCACCGCCGCGCTGACGCCGACCGCGACCAGGGCCGCCACCAGAAAGCTCAGCCCGAAGAGCAGGCCGGCCGGTACGCCACCCGGCAGGCCGAACGCGAGGCCGACGGTCAGCCCGGCGAGTGCCAGGCCCACCAACGCCGTCCAGTCGATGCCGGTCCGCGGGTTGACCAGGTCCCGCAGACCATCCACCGACTTCCGCATCCACGGAGTGCGGTACTCCCGCAGCCCCTGCGTCCGCGGTCCGGCCGGGTCACCGAGGCGCAGCGCGTAGGCGATGGTGAACAGGTCGTCGTACCGGTAGGTGGTCGTCGCGGCGGCGGTGAGCAGGCCGCCGACCGCGCCGACCAGCGCGCCGCGCGGGCCGAGCAGGGCGTACCCGGCGGCGGCCAGGGCGAGGGTCAGGCCGGCGCAGGTCACCAGCCGGGCGGCGATGTCGCTGTCGAGCCAGCGCGGCGGGGACGCATCCGTCCCGGCGACCGGCTCGCGCGGGATCCACGCGTCGGAGACCGAGTCCAGCAGGAAGATGGTCTGCCGCCGTTCGCGCAGCTGCCCCGCCAGCACCGACAGGTACCGGACGGTCCGATCCGGGCGGTAGCGCGGGTGCGGGCGGTGGCGGAGCATGGTGTCGACGTACCGGGTGAAGAGGCGTTCGCGCCGGTTCTCGGCGCCGGCGCGCGCCGGGTCGGGGCCGTCGGCGTACGCCAGGGCCATGATGCTGAGCAGCAGCGGCGAGTCGGCGAACTGCCACAGCTCCGGGTCGGCGGCGAGCGCGGCGCGCAGCCCGGCCAGCCCGGGCCGATCGAGGTAGCGCTCGATCTGCGCGCGGGTCAGCGGCTGGATGGTGACTGTGCCGTAGAGCGGCAGCTGCCGGTGCAGCCGGTCGTACTCGGCAAGGCGGCAGCAGACGGCGATCGGGGTGAGTGGCTGCCGGGCGTGGAACGCGGCGATCGCCGCCGCACAGCCGTCCCGGTACTCCTCGGCGACCTCGTCGAGGCCGTCGAGCAGCGGGAGGATCTCTCCGCCGTCCACCCAGGCCGCCGCCTGCGCGTTCGGGATGCCGTACCGCTCGGTGAGCTGGTCGACCAGCCAGCGGTCCAGCGGGCGGCGGTCGGTGGCCCAGGAGCTGAGGTTGACCACTACCGGCACCGGCGCCTCCGGGTCGGCCTCGGCCCCGGCGAGCAGGTCCCGGGCGAGTTCCAGCAGTGTCGTCGTCTTGCCGGCACCCGGCGCGCCGAGGATCACCACCGCCCGGTCCAGCCGGTCGAAGAGCGCCGACACCGACGCCCGGTCGTCGAGCGCGCCGGTGAAGCCGTCCCGGCCGCTGGCGCGCAGGCTCCACGGGTGCCGGCGGTCGTCGGCGGTCGCAGCGATGCCGAGCTCGATGCGCGCCTCCTCGTACAGGGACCGGTCCAGGACGCTGGTGATCCAGTAGCGGCGGACGCGTTCGAGCAGCACGCGGCGGGCTCGCGCCGGGCTGGCGGTGGCGGCCAGCCGCGGTTCGCGGCCCCGGGTCGCCTCGATGACCACCAGGACCACCACCAGCAGGATGAGCAGCGGCCAGGCCAGCCAGAGGTACGGGGACGAGCCCTCGGGCAGCGCCCCGGTGGCGACGTTCGTGGCCACGCCCAGCAGAGCCACGACGATCACCGACAGGGCGACCATGATTACCCGACGCATGCGTCGTCTCTACCGTCCCCTGGGGACGATCCACAACCCGTGATCGGTCACTCCGTCCAGCGGCGCGGCCGTCAACCCCGGTCAGCAGGGGCCGTAGCCCTCGTCGAAGAGGCGGCGCGCCCACTCGGCGTACCCGGCGACGGTCTTGCGGACCGTCCGTCCGTCGTGCAGGAAGAGGTAGGCGCGGTCCCCGGTGCGGGCGAGCAGCCCGTCGAAGCGGTACGTCCCCTGTGGAGCGCGCAGCTCGGTGACCGACGGATAGCTCGCCCAGACCTGGTCGACCGGCGTGCCCACCGTGATCCCCTCGGGCGTGCTGACCTGGTCGTCGACCCAGAGCAGCACCAGGCGGTCGTCGACGAAGATCGGACTGACCGCGCCGGGCCCGGTGAGCGTCGGGCCGCACGCGTCGACCTCGGTGCGGAGCATGCCGCGGTCGGTCAGTTCCGCTTCGCTGTCGCCGAACTCGACGTCGCGCAGCCCGCGCAGGTCCATCACCTCGCCGGCGACGGCCGGCGCCGCGGATCCGGGTGGACGCGGACCGCTGCCGGCGATCGAGGCAGCCACCATCAGCGTGGCAATAAAAGCAAATTGTCGCAGTCTCATGGAATCCCCCAGTCCCCAACGGGACCGGAGCGTTCAGGTTGCTGCTCCGGGCCGGATTGCCGGTCTTCCCACTCCTCGGCCAGCTCGTCCCAGTAGTCCGCGGTCAGCCCGCGCCGGCCGTGGGCCAGCCAGCCGGCGGTGTCGCGTTCGAGATGCAGGCCGAGCTCGGCGAACGGGTCGATCCAGGGTCCCGGCTCGACGCCGAGCCGGGCGAGCGCCGCGTTGATCGGCCACTCGGCGCGCGGCCGGTCCAGCGTGCCGTCGAAGTGTGGCCCCCAGATCACCTCGCCGCCCAGCCACACCACCGACGACTGGTGGCCCAGCCCGCCGGCGAACTCCGCCTCCAGGTAGGCCACCGGCCCCCGCCGCGACCAGCGGGCCAGCAGCTCCGCCACCGCGGGCGAGAGGACGAGGTGGAACGGCTGCGCCGCGGACGGCTCCCCGGTCGCGAAGTTCGGCAGCGCGCCGGTCAGCTCCTCGACCAGCTGCGGGGTGACCGGGAGCAGCGCGAAGTCCTGCCGGAGCGCGGCGAGCACCGCGTGGTCCAGCCCGGCGGTCTGCTCGCGGAGCAGCTCGACGTCGGCAACGACCGCGCTGAGCTGGTAACTCATCCGATCCTCTCGCCGTCCACAGGCTGTGGATGGAACATGTGTACGACGGATTCGCCGCTGCCTGCCCGGGCCGCCGTACCGCAGATCATCGCAATCCCCTCCGTACCCGGAAAGGGGTCGGACCCCGGCGCAGCCGGCCCCCGCATTTCCGGTCGTCACCAGGCCGACATGCCGAGTGGTCCACCTGCGTTCAGTCGTGCTCGGGGATGCCGGCCACCCGGTGCGAGGCCGCGTGGAGAACCTCGGTCACGAGCCGACGGACATGCCCGCCTCGGGCGGTGTACAGGGCGCGGCGACCCTCGCGCCGTACCGCCACCAGCCCGGCCAACCGCAGCTTGCCCAGGTGCTGCGACACCGCCGGCCGCGCCACCCCCAGGGCCGCCACCAGTGCGGTCACGTCGTGCTCGCCCTCGACGAGCAGCCACATCAGCCGCAGCCGGGTGCCGTCGCCCAACATCCGCAACATCTCCGTCGCCGCCTCCACCTTGTTGTCGGCGGGGAGGCGTTGTTGCAGGTCATTGGCTTCTGCAAGGTTGTCGCGTGCGTACATGGGCACATATTATCGCCGGTGGCAGGCGGTCCGGATCTTCCGTGCCGGACGGGGTAGGGAGAACCGATGCGCGACCACGAGCACGGACACGGCCACGGGCCTGGCGAGTCCCACGGACACGACCACCACCACGGCGGCGGCCACCTCGCTCTGTGGTGGCGCCGGCTGCGTCACATGCTCGTGCCGCACTCGCACGACTCCCGCGAGTCGATCGATTCCGCCTTGGAGTCCTCCCGGGAAGGGCTACGGGCCCTGTGGATTTCCCTGGTCGGCCTCGGGATCACGGCGGTCGCCCAAGCGGTCATCGTCGTGCTGTCCGGGTCGGTCGCGCTGCTCGGTGACACCCTGCACAACGTCGCCGACGCCCTGACCGCCGTACCCCTCGGCATTGCCTTCCTGCTCGGCCGCCGGGCCGCTACCCGCGCCTACACCTACGGCTACGGCCGAGCCGAAGACCTCGCCGGCATCATCATCGTCGCGGTCATCGCCGCCTCCGCGGCCGCCGCCGCCTGGACCGCCGTCACGCGGCTGCTGCACCCGGCCGAGGTGACCCACCTGCCCTGGGTGGCCGCCGCCGGGCTCGTCGGCTTCGCCGGCAACGAACTCGTCGCCCGCTACCGCATCCGCGTCGGCCGGCGCATCGGCTCCGCCGCACTGGTCGCCGACGGCCTGCACGCCCGCACCGACGGCTACACCTCCCTCGCCGTCCTCGCCGCCGCCGGCGGCGCCGCACTCGGATGGCGCTGGGCCGACCCCGCCGTCGGCCTGGTCATCGCCGTCGCCATCACCTTCGTGCTCAAGGACGCCGCCCGCGAGGTGTACCGACGCCTCATGGACGCCGTCGACCCCGCCATCGTCGATCAGGCCGAGATGACGCTCCGGGATATCGACGGCGTGCGGGATGTCGCCGCGGTTCGGCTGCGCTGGATCGGCCACCGGCTGCACGCCGAAGCCGAGCTGGTCGTCGACGCGGACCTCAGCCTCCTCGCCGCCCATGAGATCGCCGCCGACGCCGAACACCAGCTCACCCACGCCGTACCCAGACTGACCAGCGCCACCGTGCACACCGACCCGCACAGCCACCCCGGCGGGCACCACCACACGGACCTGTCTCACCAGCGCCGCCAGGGCCTGCGCTGACCTCGATCAGCATCAGCGGTGCTGGTCGGCATCGCGGAGGAACAGCGCCGGGTGGGCGGTAGCGCTCGCCCTCGGCCTACGGCAGGGTGAAGCGCTCGGCCTGAAATGGTCAGACGTGGATCTGGACAACCGGGCGCTGACCGTGCGCGGGGCACTTTTCCGGCCGAAATGGCGACACGGATGCGACGGGAAGTGCGAGCGGAAGCTGCCCGGCAGTGCTCCTCGGCGGACTGCTCCGGGGCGACCCGCCGCGCCGGCCGGGGGAGATCGCCGAGCCGCCGCCGAACCGCCCGGAACAGGGCAGGTGAGACGACAACTGAGACGAGAGCGAGCGTAGAGACGAGTCAGGGCCGGTCCCCGTGGGGGCCGGCCCTGTCGTTTTCCTGCTCAGATGAGCGGAGGATACGAGATTCGAACTCGTGAGGGTGTTAACCCAACACGCTTTCCAAGCGTGCGCCCTAGGCCTCTAGGCGAATCCTCCGCGAGCAAGGATACAGGTCCCCGACGGCCAGGCCACCCCACCACCCCCTGAAGATCCACGCCGGGTCGGGTACGCTTGGGCTACCTCCCGTGCGGCGGTACCTCGTGAACCTCCCCAGGGCCGGAAGGCAGCAAGGATAAGCGAGCTCTGCCGGGTGCACGGGAGGCCTTTCTGTCTCCGGGTCCGGGTAACGTCCCTGCGGGTCAGGTCACGGGGTGGTGGGTGGTCACCCGCGCCTGACCGGCGCAGAATGGCTCGGTCGAGAGGAGGCGGTACGCGTGACGCTGGCGCTCTACCGCAAGTACCGGCCGCGTACCTTCGCCGAGATGATCGGCCAGGAGCAGGTCACCGAGCCGCTGTCACAGGCGTTGCGCAGCGGCCGGCTCAACCACGCCTACCTCTTCTCCGGCCCGCGTGGCTGCGGCAAGACCTCCAGCGCCCGGATCCTGGCCCGCTCGCTCAACTGTGAGCAGGGCCCCACCCCCGAGCCGTGCGGCAAGTGTGACTCCTGCCGCTCGCTGGCCACCGACGGTGCCGGCTCGATCGACGTGATCGAGATCGACGCGGCCAGCCACGGCGGTGTCGACGACGCCCGCGAGCTGCGCGAGCGTGCCTTCTTCGCGCCGGCCAACAGCCGCTTCAAGATCTACATCATCGACGAGGCGCACATGGTCTCGACCCAGGGCTTCAACGCCCTGCTCAAGCTGGTCGAGGAGCCCCCGGAGTACGTCAAGTTCATCTTCGCCACCACCGAGCCGGAGAAGGTCCTCGGCACGATCCGGTCGCGGACCCACCACTACCCGTTCCGGCTGTTTCCGCCGAAGGTGGTCCGCCCCTATCTGGAGCAGCTCTGCGAGGCGGAGGGGGTCACCGTCGAGCCGGCGGTCTTTCCGCTGGTGGTGCGCGCCGGAGGCGGCAGCATGCGGGACAGCCTCTCCGTGCTCGACCAGCTCATCGCCGGCGCCGGCCCGGAGGGGGTCAGCTACGCCCGGGCCGTCGCGCTGCTCGGGGTCACCGACTCCGCGCTGATCGACGAGATGTGCGACGCGCTGGCCGCCGGTGACGGCGCGGCCGCGTACGCCACCGTCGACCGGGTCGCCGAGGCCGGGCACGACATGCGCCGGTTCGCCTCAGATCTGCTCGAACGGCTCCGCGACCTCATCGTGATCCAGCAGGTGCCGGACGCCGCCGCGAAGGGCCTGATCGACGGCCCCGCCGACCAGATCGAGCGGATGGCCGCCCAGGCCGCGCAACTCGGGCCGGGCACGCTGTCCCGCTGCGCCGACATCGTGCACGACGGCCTGGTGGAGATGCGCGGCACCACCGCGCCCCGCCTGCTGCTGGAGCTGATCTGCGCCCGGATGCTGCTGCCCGGCGCGGACGACTCCACCGGCGGCCTGCTCCAGCGCCTGGAACGGATGGAGCGCCGGCTCACCCTCGGTGGCGGCGAGCTGCCGCCGGCCGCCGCCGGGTCCGCGCCGGTCGCTCCCGCCGCTGGCGTACGCCAGGAGCCGCCCGCCCCGATCGCGGCTGCCGCCGCGCCCCACCCGGAGACCGCCGGCACGCCGGCGGCTGCCGCCGCCCCGTCCGGGGTGGCCGCCGCCCGCGCCGCCGCCGCGGCCACCGGCTCCCGTCCGACCCGGGTCACGCCGGTTGCGGACCTGGCCGAGGCGTCCCCGGGCGGCTCCGCCCCGGCGGGCCCCGCCGATGACCCGACGTCCGTTCGCCGCCCGGTGCCCCCGGCGGCGGTGCTGCCCGACCCGGCCACGCCCGAACCGCCCCGCCCCGGTGCCGGCACGTCCGGCGCGCTCGACGCGGTGGCGGTACGCCGGGTCTGGCCGGAGGTGGTCGGCAAGGTCAACCGGAGCAACAAGCGGATCGCCGCGCTGATGCGCGACGCGGTCGTCCGGGAGTTGGACGGCGACACGCTGGTGCTGACCGTGAAGTCGACGGTGCTGGCGAAGATGATGTCCGATCACGCCCCGGTGCTCACCGACGCGCTCTACGAGGAACTCGGCGGCCGCTGGCAGATCCGCTGCGAGGTGGCCGGCGAGCGGGGCGGGGTGTCGCTCGGCGGCGGGCCGCGCTCCACCGCCCCGGCCCGCCCGGCCACCCCACCACCCGCGTCGCCCGGCGGCCCGACCGGGCCCGCTACCGCCTCCGGCGCCCCGACCGGCGCCGCTCCCGGCGGCCCCGCGTCCGGCGGCGCCGCGTCCGGTCCCGTCGCCGACGCCCCGACCGGATCGGCATCCGCCAGCGCTTCCGGTGGTCCGGTCGGGTCCGGGTCCACTTCCGGTGGCCCGGCCGGGCCCGGGTCAGCTTCCGGTGGTTCGGCGGGGTCCGGGCCGGCCTCCGGTGGTCCGGTCGGATCCGGGTCCGCCGATGGCGTCGGTCCCGGTGGCCGGCCGTCAGCAGCTCCTGGCCCCGCATCCTCGGCGGAGTCCGGGCGCGGTGCCACCCCCGGCGGGCCCGGTCCGTCGAGCGCGCCGTCGAGTGGCCCGCCCGCGGGTGCTCCGACAGTCACCGTCGAGGAGGACTGGCCCGAGCCGGCCCGTCCCGGTGGTGGCGCGGGCGGGGATACGGACTGGCCGGAGCCCGCCCGACCCGGTGGTCCGTCAGCCGCCGGTGGCGCAGTGGACTGGCCGGAGCCGGCCCGCCCGGGTGGCGCGGCAGCCGCACCGACGACGGGCACCCCCGTCGCGCCGGCGGCGACGACCGCCGCGCCGGTCGTACCGAAGCCGGCCGCTCCCCAGGCCGGGCCGGCGGCGAGCCGGGCCCCGGTGAGCAGCGCGATCGCGGCGGCCCGGGCGGCCGCGGCGGCGGCCGGGACGGGTGCCACCAAGGGGGCGCGGCCCGCGCAGCCGGCCCGGAAGACCGCGGACGCGGACTGGGCCGGTGAGCCGCCGTACGACCCGGACTACGACGGGCCGATCCGCGGCGGTGCACGCCCGGCCGTGGCGGCTCCGGCGGCCCCGGCGTACGAGGGCTTCGACCCGGGTGACGAGCCGCTCGACGAGGTGATCGACGAGCGGACCGCTCGGCAGTCCAGCGAGGAGCAGGCGGTGCAGCTGCTTCGGGAGGCGTTCGGGGCCGAGAAGATCGACGAGGTGGACGCGCGCTGAGCGCGCGTCGGCCGCCGAGAACGTGCGCCGCCGCCCGGCTAGGCTGGGCGGCGGCCGAGCAGACGAGTGCGAGAAGGAGCCATCAGTGCGCCCAGGTGGACAGCCGAACATGCAGCAGATGCTGAAGCAGGCGCAGAAGATGCAGCAGCAGATCGCCAAGGCTCAGGCCGAGCTGGCCGACGCCGAGCTGACCGGCACCGCGGGCGGTGGCCTGGTCACCGCGACCGTCGCCGGCACCGGTGAGCTGAAGTCGATCAAGATTGACCCGAAGGCGGTCGACCCGGAGGACGTGGAGACCCTGGAGGACCTGGTCGTCGCGGCCGTGCACAACGCCGCCGAGGCGGCCCGCGAGCTGACCGAGCAGAAGATGGGCCCGGTTACGGGCGGCATGGGCGGCCTCGGCCTGCCCGGGTTCTGAGCCGGCAGATGTACGAGGGTGCCATCCAGGACCTGATCGACGAGTTGGGGCGGCTGCCGGGCGTGGGCCCGAAGAGCGCCCAGCGGATCGCCTTCCACGTCCTGTCGGCGGATCCGGCCGACGTGAACCGGCTGGCCGGCGCGCTGCGCAAGGTCAAGGAGCTGGTGCGGTTCTGCACCACCTGCTTCAACGTGGCCGAGTCGGAGCAGTGCCGGATCTGCCGCGACTCGCGGCGCACCGACGAGGTGCTCTGCGTGGTCGAGGAGCCGAAGGACGTGGTGGCGATCGAGCGGACCGGTGAGTTCCGCGGGCGCTACCACGTGCTCGGCGGCGCGATCAATCCGCTGGAGGGGATCGGCCCGGACAACCTGCGGATCCGTGAGCTGATGACCCGGCTGAGCGGCGGCACGGTGCGGGAGCTGATCCTTGCCACCGACCCGAACACCGAGGGCGAGGCGACCGCGACGTACCTGGCGTTGATGGTCAAGCCGATGGGAATCTCGGTGACCCGGCTGGCCAGCGGGCTGCCGGTCGGTGGCGACCTGGAGTACGCCGACGAGATCACCCTGGGCCGGGCGTTCGAGGGCCGCCGGGCGGTCTGACCGACGCGTAGGCCCTGGCCGGCACCCTCCTGAGGGTGCCGGCCAGCTTCGTCCGCGTACCCGGTATGTGGGATGAGTGCCGAGCGCCACGTGCCGGGCAGCGGGTCCGCCAGCTGGGCGGTTTGTAGCGATCCGTCCGATCCCACGATCGGCCTCCTGCTGTGACAGTCCCGTTTGTCTGGAGATCCGGCGCTGTCAGACCCGGCTACTTGGTGTCGGCTTGATAGCGATTGGCTCACGGGCGTTCCGCTTCTGTGTGTCGTGTCATAGCCTCCCGCTCACGGACTGAGCCACAACTCGGCGTGGTCATGCGCATGACAGAGGTGAGAGATGCAGGCAGGCAGGCTTAAAGCGGCCGTGGCCCTCGCGGCCGCTGCCGCTCTGGCGGTCGGGGCGTCCGGCTGCGCCAAGAGCGAGCGCGACGATGCGGGCGGTGGCGCCAAGACTGGTGGCACCTTCGTCTTCGCGGGGGCCGGTGACCCGAAGAACTTCGACCCGATCTTCAACGACGACGGTGAGTCGTTCCGGCCGATCCGCCAGATGTACGACACCCTCATCCAGAACAAGCCGGGCACGGCCGATCTGCAGGGCGCCCTGGCGGAGAGCTGGGAGCACGACGCCGAGGGCAAGGTCTGGACCTTCAAGCTCCGCAAGGGCGTGAAGTTCCACGACGGCACCCCCTTCAACGCGGCCGCGGTCTGCTTCAACTTCGACCGCTGGTTCAACATGAAGGGCGCCGCCGCCCAGTCCCAGATGATCTACTACTCGGACGTCTTCGGCGGCTTCGCCAAGAACGAGGCCGAGGGCGTCGGCAAGCCGGTCTACAACAAGTGCGAGGCCAAGGACGACGGCACCGCCGTCGTCACGATGAACCAGTACAAGGGCGCCTTCCCCGGTGCCTTCGCGCTGACCGCGCTGTCGATCGCCAGCCCCGAGGCGCTGAAGAAGTACGACGCCGACGCGGTGAAGCAGAACGGCGACTCCTTCGAGTACAGCGCGTTCGCCAACGAGCACCCGGTCGGCACCGGCCCGTTCTCCTTCGGCGGGTGGGACAAGGCCAAGGGTGAGATCACCCTGAACCGGAACCCCGACTACTGGGGCGACAAGGCCAAGGTCGACAAGCTCGTCATCAAGGTCATCAAGGATGAGAACACCCGCAAGCAGGAGCTGCGCGCCGGCACCGTCCAGGGCATCGACTTCCCGGCCCCGGCCGACCGCAAGGCGCTCTCCGGTGAGGGCTTCCAGGTTCTTGACCGCCCGGCGTTCAACATCCTCTACCTGGGCTTCAACCAGAAGAACCCGAAGCTGAAGGACCTGCGGGTGCGGCAGGCGATCGCCTACGCCCTCAACCGTCAGCAGCTCGTCCAGACCAAGGGCCCGGGTGGCACCAAGGTCGCCGATGAGTTCATGCCGGACACCGTGCTCGGCTACGCCTCCGACGTGCAGAAGTACGAGTACAACCCGGAGAAGGCCAAGCAGCTGCTCAAGGACGCGGGCGTGCAGAACCTGACGCTCAACTTCTACTACCCGACCGACGTCTCCCGGCCGTACATGCCGAACCCGCAGGAGATCTTCACCGTCCTCGCCAACGACCTGCAGGCCGTGGGCATCAAGGTCAACGGTGTGGCCCGCCCGTGGAACGGTGGCTACAAGGACGACGTGCAGCAGTTCGGCAAGCAGGACCTGCACATCCTCGGCTGGACCGGTGACTACAACGACCCGGGCAACTTCGTCGGCACCTTCTTCGGTCGCGGCAAGGTCGAGTTCGGCGACCAGGCGATGACCGAGATGTTCGACGCCATCACCAAGGCCGACGGCACCGTCGACGAGGCCGGCAAGAAGGCCGCCTGGGAGCAGGTCAACCGCGACATTGCCGCCAAGTGGCTGCCGGCCGTGCCGATCTGGCACGCCCCGCCGGCCATCGTGGTGACCAAGGACGTCAAGGGTCTGGTCGCCAGCCCGCTGACCGACGAGCGGTTCAACACGGTCAGCGTCGGCTGAACACGACACTGATCCGCTGACGCCGTACGCGGAATCGGCCCGGGCCGGGCACACGCCCCGGCCCGGGCCGAACCGCTGTTATCGAGAATCTGGTGTGTGAGAGATGTTGCGAGTCATCGTCCGCCGGCTGCTGCAGCTGGCGGTGACCCTGATAGCCCTGTCGGCGCTCATCTTCGTCTGGTTGCGGAACCTGCCCGGCGGCCCGATCGAGGCGCTGCTCGGCGAGCGCGCCACCCCTGAGCGCCGCGCCCTGCTGGTCAAGGCGCTCGGCTACGACCAGCCGATCCTGGTGCAGTACGCCAAGTTCATGCAGCGGGTCCTGACCGGCGACTTCGGCAACTCGATCCGGACCGGCGACCCCGTCGCCGAGGTGATCGGTCGCGCCTTCCCGGCCACCATCGAGCTGGCCCTGGTCGCCATGATCATCGCGATCGGGCTCGGCGTGCCGCTCGGCTACCTCGCCGCCCGGCACCACGGCCGGCTGCTGGACAACCTGAGCATCGCCGGCACGCTGCTCGGCATCTCGATCCCCATCTTCTTCCTGGGCTACCTGCTCAAGGACGTCTTCACCCAGAACATCCACTGGTTCCCGCCCTCCGGGCGGCTCAGCACCGGCGTGGACAACACCGAGGTGACCGGCTTCTTCGTCCTCGACGGCCTGCTCACCCGTGAGTTCGACGCCACCGCCGACGCGCTGTGGCATCTCATCCTGCCGGCGCTCACCCTGGCCACCATCCCGCTGGCGGTGATCGTCCGGATCACCCGGGCCAGCGTGCTGGACGTGCTCAACGAGGACTACGTGCGGACCGCCGAGGCCAAGGGCCTGCGGCACCGCGTCATCCGGGGCCGGCACATCCTGCGCAACGCCCTGCTGCCGGTGGTCACCATCATCGGCCTGCAGACCGGCGCGCTGCTCTCCGGCGCGGTGCTCACCGAGAAGGTCTACAACTGGGGCGGTCTGGGCACGCTGATCACCGACTCGATCAGCGGCGGTCGCGACTACCCGGTGCTCCAGGCGCTGATCCTGCTGGCCGCGCTGGTCTTCGTGGTGGTCAACCTCCTGGTCGACCTCTCCTACGCCTTCATCGACCCGAGGGTGCGTGTGCGATGAGTGACCCGATCACCCGGCCCGGCGTGGCCGCCCCCCGCGACGGCGCGGACCAGCCCGGCACCGACGAGCGCCGTCCGGGCATGAGCGAGCGCGGCATCGGACTGCTCGGCGAGCGCAAGAAGGCGCGACTGGAGGAACTGGCCCGCGCGAGCGCCGACAAGGGCGGCGTGAGCCTCGTCCGAGACGCGATCCGTCGGCTGCGACGCAACCCCGTTGCCATCGTCGGCGCGTCGATCGTCGCGCTCTTCGTCCTGATGGCGATCTTCGCGCCGCTGCTCGCGCCACACGACCCGGCGCAGCGCTTCGACGAGCTCACGAAGAACCTGACCGTCGACAACATTCCCGGTGCCAGCAGCGAGTTCCCGCTCGGATCCGACCCACTCGGGCGGGACTTCTTCTCCCGCATGATCTACGGGGCCCGGCAGACCCTCTTCGTCGGCGTGGTCGCCACCCTGATCGGGCTGAGCCTCGGCGTGCTCATCGGGGCGATCTCCGGCGCCTTCGGCGGCTGGGTCGACAACATCATGATGCGCTTCACCGACGTGATGCTGGCCCTGCCCGCCCTGCTGCTAGCGATCAGCCTGGTGGCCATGGCCAGCCGGTCCAGCCAGTGGACGGTCATCTTCGCGGTGGCCATCGTCAACGTGCCGATCTTCGCCCGGCTGCTGCGTGGTTCGATGCTGGCCCAGCGGGAGAGCGACCACGTGCTGGCCGCCCGGGCGCTGGGCGTGAAGCAACGCAACATCGTGCTCCGGCACATGCTGCCCAACGCGATGACCGCGGTGATCGTGCAGGCCACGTTGACCCTGTCCACCGCCATCCTGGAGGCCGCCTCGCTCTCTTTCCTCGGGCTCGGCGACCCGGACATCAACCGCGCCGAGTGGGGTCTGATGCTCGGTGTGGACGGTCAGCGCTATTTCGAGGTCCGTCCCGAACTTGCCTACTACCCGGCGCTCGCGATCATCGTGGTGGCGCTCGGCTTCACCCTGCTCGGTGAGGCGATGCGCGAGGCGATCGACCCGAAGAACCGACGGTGACGGCGATGCGACGGACCAGCACGGCCGGCGGACGCCGGCGGGGAGCGCGCGGAGTGAGCTTGCGGGGCCCGCAGTCGCGAGCGAAGGACCAGCATGATGAGGAAGTGAACCAATGAGCCTGCTCGACGTACGCGATCTGAGTGTGGTGTTCCAGCGCCGCGGTGAGCGGCCGTTCACCGCGGTCGACAAGGTGAGCTTCAGCGTGGAGCCGGGGCAGACCGTCGGCCTGGTCGGCGAGTCCGGCTGCGGTAAGAGCGTGACCAGCCTGGCGATCATGGGTCTGCTGCCACAGCGGGGCAACAAGGTCACCGGTGAGGTGCTCTTCGAGGGCGCCAACCTGCTCGAGCTGCGTCCGGACGACATGCGGGACCGGCGCGGCCGGGACATCGGCATGATCTTCCAGGACCCGCTCTCCTCGCTGAACCCGGTGATCCCGATCGGAGTGCAGGTCGCCGAGGTGCTCGAACGGCACCAGGGGATGGACCGGAGGAAGGCCCTGCGGGAGGCCCGGCAGCTGCTTGACGCGGTCGGCATCCCGGACCCGGAACGCCGGCTCAAGGAGTACCCGCACCAGATCTCCGGCGGGATGCGACAGCGCGCGCTGATCGCCATCGCACTGGCCTGCAAGCCACGGCTGCTGATCGCCGACGAGCCGACCACCGCGTTGGACGTGACCATCCAGGCACAGATCCTCACCCTGCTCAAGCAACTCGTCGACGAGACCGGCACCGCGCTCATCATGATCACGCACGACCTCGGTGTGGTGGCCGGCCTCTGCGACACCGTCAACGTGCTCTACGGCGGCAAGGTGGTGGAGCGGGCGGCCCGGCACGAGCTGTTCGCCCGGCCCAGGCATCCGTACACGCACGGTCTGTTGAACTCCGTGCCGAGGCTGGACTCGGTGCGCGGTGAGCGGCTGCACGCCATCCGGGGCTCGGTGGCCGACAACATCCCGTGGACCGAGGGGTGCGCCTTCGCGCCCCGCTGCAACTACGTGGTGGACGCCTGTCTGGAGGGCGCACCCCCGCTGGAGCCGACCGCGACAGGCGGCGACCTGCGATGCAACAACCCCGTTCCGGTGGAGGTGACGGTGCCGTGACTGAACGTACGGAACCATTGGTCGAACTGCGCGACGTCAAGGTCCACTTCCCGATCAAGAGCGGTCTGCTCGTCGACCGCACTGTGGGGTACGTCTACGCGGTCGACGGCGTCTCGTTGTCGATCAACGCGGGTGAGACCTACGGGCTGGTCGGCGAGTCCGGTTGCGGCAAGTCCACGCTGGGACGCGGCCTGCTGCGGCTGGTCGAGCCGACCGACGGGGAGATCGTCTTCGACGGCATCGACGTCCGCTCGCTCAAGGGCGAGTCGCTGCGCCGGGCCCGTCGCCGGATGCAGATGATCTTCCAGGATCCGCTGTCCAGCCTGGACCCCCGGCAGTCGGTGGAGTCCCTGCTAATCGAAGGGCTCAAGGCGCACGGCCTGGCCGACGACAAGGCGGCCACCGGCAAGCGGCTCCGGGAGACCCTGGAGGCGGTCGGCCTGCCCGCCTCGGCGCTGCGCAAGTACCCGCACGAGTTCTCCGGCGGCCAGCGGCAGCGGATCGGCATCGCCCGTGCGCTGGTGCTCAACCCGGAGCTCATCGTGGCCGACGAGCCCGTCTCGGCGCTCGACGTGTCGATCCAGGCGCAGGTGCTCAACCTGCTGGAGGACCTGCAGAACGAGCGCGGGCTGACGTACCTGATCATCGCGCACGACCTGGCGGTGGTCCGGCACATCGCCGACACGGTCGGCGTGATGTACCTGGGTGGCCTGGTGGAGGAGGCGTCCAGCGACGACCTCTACCGGGAGCCGATGCACCCGTACACGAGAGCGTTGATGTCGGCGGTCCCGGTGCCGGACCCGCTGGTGGAGGACCGCCGTGAGCGGATCCTGCTCGCCGGCGACCTCCCCTCGCCGACCAACCCACCGGCCGGATGTCGCTTCCACACGCGGTGCCCATGGGCCCAGCCGACCCGCTGCGCCGACGAGCGGCCGGCGCTGCGCGACGTGCTCGGCGGGCACCGGGTGGCCTGCCACTACGCCGAAGAGATCGCGGCCGGCCGGATCCGCCCGCACGAGGTGGAGCCGGAACTGGTCCGCCCGGACGACGGTGGGGCGCCGGGTGACACCGGTGAGCTGATCCCGACCCCGTGACGACGGCACGAGGCCCCTTCCCCGCATCGGGGAAGGGGCCTCGTCGGTCCCGGGTCAGCCCTTTGGGCGGTTGAGCAGGGCGACCGCGATGCCGTGCACCGCGTCCAGCCCGGACGGGTCGGCCAGCGCCACCTTCGCGCCGGTCACCGCGTACCACTCGTCGGCGTCTTTGTACTGCACCCGCAGGGTGACCTGGCCGTCGGCGTACTCGGTACGCAGGGTCAGCTCGCCCGTCACCACGCCCGCCTCGTCGGTCATCACCCCGCCCGGCCCGGCCGTGATGTCCGCGGTCCGCTGCTGCGCCCCGCCGCCGGCCGTGGCGCCCCCGGCCGGGCTGGCCGGCGCGGCGGGCGCGGCCGGGTTGGCGTCGGCGGACATGCCCGCCCCGGACACGTCCGCGGGTGCCGCCGGGGCGCCGTCCACGGTCATCCCGGCCGTGGTCGGTCCGGTGCCACCGCCGGTGGCCGCCGCGGCGTCCTTGCGCCCGGCGTCCGGCATCTGCTCCGGGGCGGGCGTCGCCCCGGCTCCGGTCACGGCTTGCTCGCCCATGTGCAGCCCTCCAACATGTCGGTGAGAGCGGCCTTCTCGGCACTGGTCACCGTCAGCCGCCAGTAGTGCTTGACCGTCACCCAGTCGGCGGCGTACTGGCACCAGTACGAGCGGTTCGCCGGCTTCCACTGGGCGGGGTCCTGGTCACCCTTTGCCCGGTTGGAGGTCAGGGAAACCGCGATGAGCTGCGGGCGGGTCAGGTCGTTGGCGAAGTCGCCGCGCTTGGAGTCGTCCCACTCGTCCGCGCCGGAACGCCAGGCGTTGGCCAGCGGCACCACGTGGTCGATGTCCACGTCGGCGGGGTCGGTGAAGACCCGGCCGTCGTAGACGCTCTCCCAGCGGCCGCCCACCACGTTGCAGCCCGACAACTTGATGTGTTCGCCGTCGCGCTGCAGCACGCTGTCCCGGACGTCGCAGTTCTTCCCGGTGTCCCGCCAGTGGGGGAACCGGGAGCGGCTGTAGCCCTTCATCGACCCGGCGCTCGCGACGGTCAGCTCGGCCAGTTGCTCGCTGACGTTGCCGGCGCTGCTCGGCGGGGTGTCCGGCTCAACGGTCAGCTCGCAGCCGGCCGCGCCGAGGGCGATCGCCGCGGCGAGCGCGGCGGCCACCGCGACGCGAGCTCCTGATCTGGTACGCACAGACGACACCTCTCCAGCTTGCGGGCTCCCGGCGATCCCGCACAGTACCCCCGGGCCGGTTTCCGAGATTTGTGGCGTCCGCAGTGGCATCACCGGCAGATTGGTGGCCATGACCGCACCCGCACCCGCGCTCCGGACCGGCACCGCGGCCGGGCGGGGCACCCTGCTCGCCGCCATTCTCGCCTCGGGCATGGTGTTCCTGGACAGCACGGTGGTCAACGTGGCGCTGCCCCGCCTCGGGGCCGAACTCGGCGCGACCGTCGCGGGTCTGCAGTGGACGGTCAACGGCTACCTGCTGATGCTGGCCGCGTTCGTGCTGCTCGGCGGGGCGCTCGGCGACCGGTTCGGCCGTCGCCGGATCTTCCTGCTTGGGGTGGTGTGGTTCGCCGTGGCCTCCGTCCTGTGCGGCCTGGCCCAGGGCACCGGCGCGCTGATCGCGGCCCGGTTCCTGCAGGGCGCCGGCGGTGCGCTGCTCACCCCCGGTTCCCTCTCCGTGCTCCAGGCCAGCTTCCATCCCGACGACCGGGGGAAGGCGATCGGCACCTGGTCCGGCCTCTCCGGCGTCTCCACCGCCCTCGGCCCGCTCCTGGGCGGCTGGCTGATCGACGCGTTCTCCTGGCGGTGGATCTTCTTCATCAATCTGCCGCTGGCGGTGGCGGTGCTGGTCGCCGCGATGCGCTGGGTGCCGGAGAGCCGGGACGAGAGCGTGTCCCGGACCGGGGCGGGGCAGCGCCGATTCGACCTGGCCGGGACGCTGCTCGGCGCCCTCGGCCTCGGCGGTCTCACCTACGCCCTGATCGACGCCCCGGCCCGCGGTGCCGGCGCCCTGCCGGTGCTGGCGTCGGCGCTGGCCGGAGTCGTCGCCGCGGTGGTCTTCGTGCTGGTGGAACGGCGCCGCGGGGACACCGCGATGCTGCCCACCGCACTCTTCGCCAGCCGGCTCTTCTCGGTGCTCAACGTCTTCACGGTGCTGGTGTACGCGGCGCTCGGCGGTTTCAGCTTCTTCCTCGCCGTCTACCTGCAGAACGTGGTCGGCTGGTCCGCGCTGCTCACCGGCCTGGCCACCATGCCGCTGACGCTCCTGCTCCTGGTGGGCTCGGCCCGGGCGGGCGCGCTGTCGGCCCGGATCGGCCCGCGGCTGCCGCTCACCGTCGGCCCGGTGGTCGCCGCCGCCGGCCTGCTGCTGCTGAGGCGGGTCGGGGCGGGCGCGTCGTACTGGACCGACGTGCTGCCCGGGGTGGTCCTCTTCGGAGCGGGCTTGACCCTGGTCGTCGCGCCGCTGACCGCATCGGTGCTGGCCGCGGTCGCCGACCGGTTCGCCGGGGTGGCGAGCGGCTTCAACAACGCGGCCTCCCGGGTCGGGAGCCTGCTGGCCGTCGCCGCGCTGCCGTTGCTGGTCGGCCTCTCCGGCAGGGGATACGAGCAACAGGCCACGCTGACCGACGCCTTCCGCGGCGCGATGCTGTGGTGCGTGGGGCTGCTGCTGGCCGGCGCCGCGATGGCCGTGCTGCTGATCCACCCGCCGGCCCGGGAGGCGCCCCGTGCCCAGCCCGGCCCGCCGCTGCCCGCCTCGGTCCCGCCCGCCGAGCGCCGCCCTCGCGGGGCCTGACGGGCGGGCGTCGGCTCGGTAGGGTGTGGCGGCGGCCACCGGGCGTAGCCGGGCGGCCCGACGACCGACCGGGTGGACCGTTGACCCAGATCGAGATCAATCCGGGCCAGTTGACCAACGCCGCCCGCGGCCTGGAGGAGTTCGTCGCGCCGGACCTGACGGAGGCGGCGCGGCGGATCGCCGACTCGTACCGGTTGGACCCGCCCGGTCTGGGTGCCCTGTTGTCGTTCGCCGAGGGCTATTACAACTCCGTCGCCGACTACCAGCTGCGCAACCTGGAGACCGCGGCGGAAGTCGTCCGGGCGGTCGCCGGAGGGCTGCGCCAGACCGTGGCCAACTACCACGCCGCCGAGCAGGCGAATGTCGAGCTGCTGCTGGCGCCCGCCGCCGCCGATCCGGACGGCTACCTCGGCGGTCTCAGTGACGCCGGCTTCCCCCGCCTCTTCACCGACCCGCTCGGCGGGATCGACGGGCTGGGCGACGGCGCCGCCGAGGCGCTGACGGTCGCCAGCCAGACCATGTTCGTCGGCCTCGGGGTCGCCACCGCGGCGATGGCCCCGGACTACCTGCCCGCCCCGATCACCGCGGCGGCCATGGTCGCGAACGGATTCTCCGTCATCGAGGCGGCGCGGGAGCTGGGTGCGGTGGCGGCCACCCTGGAGGGGTCGGTCATCAAGAAGTTCGACGAATACGCCACCGGTGCGACCGCCGGCTGGGTGGACGCCAGCGTGGTCGAGTACCGCGACATCGTTGCGACGGCACATCGGACCTGCGGCAGGTCAAGATCGCCTGGCATTCCGCCTGACCGAGGAAGGGGCAGCAGCGTCGATGAACGGTTTCGAGGCCCAGATCCAGCAGGCCATGCGGCAGGTGCGGCAGCGGCTGGACGCGTTCGAGCAGCACCGCACCCTGCTCGCCGAGGCGGAGGGCGAGGGGACCGGCGCGGACGGCCTCGTCACCGCCCGGGTCGGTGCCGGTGGCCAGGTACGCGACCTGGAAATCAACCCGCGCGCGATGCGGCTGAACAGCCACACCCTGCGGGAGGAGATCCTCGCCGCCATCCGCGCCGCGACCGCGAACTGGACCGAGGCGGTCCAGGAGGCGACCGCCCGCCCGCCGGTCGACCCGAGCAGCTGCTGCGGGACTTCGGCGTCGGCCCCGAACTGAAGGCGACCATGGCGCAGTTCTCCCAGCGGGCCGCCGACATCGAGCAGAACCCGTCCGCCCTCCGCCGGGATCTGGCCGGATGATCGGGCTGACCCCCGACCCGGGTGCCGTCGGCGAGACGCTGGTGGTTCGCGCGCCGCGCCGGCCCGGCCACGCGATCTTCGGCTGGCTGGTGCCGGCCGGGCTCGGCATGGCGGCGCTGCTGGCGGTGCTGGTGGTGGTGCTGCTCTGGTCCCGGTCGCCGATCGCCGCGATCGGGGGCGCCGCCTGCACCTTCCTGTTCGTGACGTTCTTCGTCCTGCTGCCCGGGGCACCGCTGGAGCAGCGCCGACGCACCGGCCGCGACGACAGCGTCGGGCTGCCGATGGCCGAGCTGTCGGCCGACGGCATCCGGGCCCGGTACCGGGTGCCGGGCCTCGCCGAGCGGCGCACCGGCACGCCGGCCAATCCGGCGTACGACGCGGCAGTGGGCTGGGCCGACGTCACCGGGTGGCGGTACGGGCGGGACCCGTACGGCCAGTCGGTGATCGTGGTCGAGGTGACCGACCCGGCGGCGGTGGCGCTGCGTCCCGCGGACCCGCTGCTCCGGTCCTACCTGGACCGGCTCGTGCGGGACGTGGGGTCGCCGGTGGTGGTCCGGGCACCGATCGGCGGGCCCGAGCAGGAGCGGGCCGTGGTGAACCGGTTGACCCGGCAGGGTGTGCCCCGCAGCGACGCCTGACCGGCCGGACCTGCGGGCGGCGTCCGGCGGGTGCCGGACGCCGCCCGAGGGCTCAGCTCCGGGCGCGGTTGACCGCGCTGGTGACCGCCTTCACCGAGGCGGTCACGATGTTGGCGTCCGTTCCGACGCCCCAGACGGTGCGGCCGTCCACCTCGCACTCCAGGTACGCGGCGGCCTGGGCGTCCCCGCCGGAGGAGAGCGCGTGCTCGTGGTAGTCGAGCACCCGGACCGCCACGCCGAGGGACTGCAACGCGTTGACGTACGCGTCGATCGGGCCGTTGCCGACCGCGGCGAGCGAGCGGTGGCCGCCACCGAAAGCGACCTCGGCCTCGATCTCGACCTTGCCGTCGGCGGTGCCGATGGCGTAGCCGGTCAGGCTGACCACCGGGTCGACCTGGTGGTCGACCAGATAGTTGCGGGCGAAGATCTCCCACATGGTGCCCGGGTCGACCTCGCCACCGTCGTGGTCGGTGAGCTGCTGGACCACGCCGGAGAACTCGATCTGGAGGCGGCGCGGCAGGTCGAGCTGGTGCTCGGTCTTCATGATGTACGCGACGCCGCCCTTGCCGGACTGCGAGTTGACCCGGATGACCGCCTCGTAGGTGCGGCCCAGGTCCTTCGGGTCGATCGGCAGGTACGGCACCGCCCAGGTGAACTCGTCGACCGGCACCCCGGCCACCGCCGCGTCCGTCGTCAGGGCCTCGAGGCCCTTCTTGATCGCGTCCTGGTGGGAACCGGAGAAGGCGGTGTAGACCAGGTCGCCCGCGTACGGGTGGCGCTCGTGCACCGGCAGTTGGTTGCAGTACTCGACGGCCCGCTTCACCTCGTCGATGTTCGAGAAGTCGATCATCGGGTCGATGGCCTGCGAGAACAGGTTCAGGCCCAGGGTCACCAGGTCGACGTTGCCGGTCCGCTCGCCGTTGCCGAACAGGCAGCCCTCGATCCGGTCCGCGCCGGCCAGCAGGCCCAGCTCGGCGGCGGCCACCCCGGTGCCCCGGTCGTTGTGCGGGTGCAGGCTCAGCACCAGGCTGTCCCGCCGGGGCAGGTGCCGGTGCATCCACTCGATCGAGTCGGCGTACACGTTCGGCATGGCCATCTCGACCGTGGCCGGCAGGTTGATGATCAGCTTCCGGTCCGGGGTCGGGTCGATCACCTCGATGACCTTGGCGCAGACCTCCAGCGCGTACTCCAGCTCGGTGCCGGTGTAGGACTCGGGGGAGTACTCGTAGTGGATGTCGGTGTCCGGGGTGTGGATCTCCGCGTACTTCTGGCAGAGCCGGGCGCCGGCGGTGGCGATGTCGGTGATGCCGTCCCGGTCCAGGCCGAAGACCACCCGCCGCTGCAGCGTGGAGGTGGAGTTGTAGAAGTGCACGATGGCCCGGCGGGCGCCGCGCAGCGACTCGAAGGTCCGCTCGATCAGGTGCTCCCGGCACTGGGTGAGCACCTGGATGGTGACGTCCTCCGGGATCAGGTCCTGCTCGATCAGCTGCCGGACGAAGTCGAAGTCGGTCTGGCTGGCCGAGGGGAAGCCGACCTCGATCTCCTTGTAGCCCATCTGCACCAGCAGCTGGAACATCCGGCGCTTGCGCTCCGGCGACATCGGGTCGATCAGCGCCTGGTTGCCGTCGCGGAGGTCGACCGCGCACCAGCGCGGGGCGGTCTCGACCCGGCGGGCCGGCCAGGCGCGGTCCGGCAGGTCGATCCGGAACTGCTGGTGGTACGGCAGGTAGCGGCGGAACGGCATCCGGCTGGGGCGCTGCCGGGCGATCGGATCAGTCTCGGCGTCAGTGGCGGGTTGGGCCATGGCGGAGTGCTCCCTGGGAACATGTGGCGTCAGCAATCGGAAGGTGTCGGCGGGTGCTGCCGGGCCACGGTGCCCGGGCGGTGCCGAGGTGAAGTTCGGATGTGCTGGACGGCGCGGTGCGACTCCGCGACGAGGTGCCGGCCGTCAGGCCTCGTCGCGGCAGCCAAGAAGAAGGTACGCGCGCCACATGACAGGGTGACCCTACGTGATCACGGCGGCCCGTGGTAGGTCGGTCCGACAGGTGAGACGCGAATCCCAGTACCTCGTGCCCCCCGCGACCGTTTCCGGGCCGCGAGGCTCTGCCCGTCCCGAAATGGATCATCTGGGAGGTACGGCGTGCCGGTCCACCCCACGACCGTCCGGCTGCGGGCGGGGGCGACCCGCTGAGATGGGCCTGGAACTGCCGGACTGGTTGACCGAGCCGCTCAGCTGGGTCGGGCTGACCTGGCCGGAGGCCGACGAGGAGCTGCTCTTCGCCGCCGGCCAGCAGTGGCTCGCGTTCGCCGGCACGATGCGGACGGTGGCGCAGGGCGCCGAGGGTGCCGCGGACGCTGTCGGGACGTACAACTTCGGTGAGACGGTCGACGCGTTCCGCCGCTGGTGGGAACGGGACGACGGGCCGCGCCGCCGGCTCCTGGAAGACATCACCGCCGCCGAGATCATCGGCTGTGCGCTGATCATCTTCGCGGCGGTGACGCTGGCGTTGAAGATCGCCTTCATGGTCCAGCTGATCATGCTGGCGATCCCGGTGGCGGAGGCGCTGGCCGCGGCGGCGGCCACCTTCGGCGCGGCGGCCGCCGCCGTCCCGGGCCTGGTCGCGGCCGCCCGGGTCGCCTGCCGGCAGCTGATCAAACAGGCGGTGCACAAGGTCGAGGGGTAGCTGAAGCGGCTCTTCGCCCAGGCCAAGCAGCTGCTCAAGCGGGTGGAGGGCAAGCTCGCCCGGAAGGGGGCGAAGCCGGGCACCAAGGCCGCGCAGGACGTGATGGCCCGGACCCGGCACTACGGCAACGCCTCACCGGCAGACTTCGCCAAGGAGTTCCCCGAGCTGTCGCACGGGGTGAACCCGAACTTCGGCAAGGACCCCGCCTTCGGCATCAACTGCCAGAGCTGCGTCAGCGGAGGAGGAGGGTGGCGAGCGGGCGGCGGTGACGGAGTCCGGTCTCCCGGCGGCGCAGCTCCTCGGGCAGGGCGGACGGGTCGCCGAGTCGCCCGACGGCGGCCACCACCAGCGGCCGGACCTCCGGTGGCAGGTCCAGCTCGACGGCGAGACCGGCCCGGTCGAAGCGGGTGAGCTGGCGCACGTGCAGACCGAGCGCGGTGGCCTGCACGGTCAGGTGGGCGATCGCCTGGCCCAGGTCGTACGCGGCCGGCTCGGGGTCACCGCCGGTGTGCGCGCCGACGACGAGGGCGGACGCGTGCCGGGCCCAGCGCTGGTCGTCGGCCGGCAGGCTGACCAGGATCCGCTTCCAGCTCTCGTCCTGACGGTGCCCGAGCGCGAACCGCCACGGCTGCGCGTTCCCGGCCGACGGGGCCCAGCGGGCGGCCTCCAGCAGCGAGGACGCCTCGTCGGCGGCCAGCTCGGCGTTCGGATCGAAGGACCGGGGGCTCCAGCGGAAGGCGAGCAGCGGGGTGAGGTCGGCCATGAGGAAAGAGTCCCCTATGGGTGATTCGCCCCCTGGCGTGGGTGCCGGAGATGTGGCGAAAAGCACCCGTAACGTCACGCAGGGTCAGGACGTTCCCGCGCTCGGGCCGTCCGACGGCGCGGGCGCGGCCCGGCCGACCGGGTCGCCGTCCACCACCG
The DNA here is from genome assembly GCF_016598485.1 of Micromonospora coerulea. Taxonomy (GTDB): domain Bacteria; phylum Actinomycetota; class Actinomycetes; order Mycobacteriales; family Micromonosporaceae; genus Micromonospora; species Micromonospora coerulea. The sequence continues at coordinate 59,274 of NZ_JAEMUW010000008.1, forward strand.
GGCCGGCGAGCTGCACGGTGCCCGGCGCCGGTGCGGGCTCGCCGGCGAGCGTGAGGGTGCCGAAGTCGGCCCGGACCGCGGTCGGGGTGCCGTCCGGCCGGTAGCAGTAGATGCCGACGTCCAGCGGTGCGTTGAGCGAGGCGGAGGTCGACTCGACCGAGTAGCACCGGCCGGTGGTGCCGGCCGGGGTCGTGGCCGGGGAGACGGCCAGCGGGGCCCGCCGATCGGTGAGCACCTCCAGCCAGTCGGTGAACGGGTGCTGCACCCGGGGATCGAGCCGCCGCGGGACGGCGTCGTCGGGGTCGCCGAGGCGTACGCAGCTGGCCGGCTCCGGTCGTCCCGGCGACGGCAGGGCGCACTGGAAGAGCCCGTCCGTGGTCGCGGCGAGCGAGACGTCCACCGTGCCGCCCAGTCCCCAGGCCGGCACGTCGACCCGCCAGGTGCCGTCGTTCGCGCTGGTCACCACCACCGTCCGCGCCGGGACGTCCGGCGTGCCGAAGGCGTACCGCGCGGTTAGGTGCCGGTCCTGGGCGGCCGCCGCCAGCGCGGCCAGCTCGTCGCGCGCGGCGTCCACCCCGGCCGGCACCGGGTCGGCGGTGGCGAGCGGGGCCGGCGCCGGCGGGTCGGTGGCGCAGGCGGCCAGCAGCGCCGGCAGGGTGAGCGCCAGGACGCCGGTCAGTCGCCGGGTCGCGCGGAGATGAGCGTGCACCGGGACATTCTGCGGGGTGGGGACAGGTCCCGGGAGCCGGCCGTACGGCTTCCGTCCCGGCGTGTCGCGCCGGCCGCCGCCGCCGGCGGGTCGGGCCTGGTGGACCGCCCGACGCCGGGCCGGATGGTGGGATCACCCGACCCGGCCGCGGGCGCCGCCGGATACCCTGATGAGGTCTGACACGCGCCGCCGGACCGGATCCCGGCGGCGTCGGCACGCTCAGGGTCGCTGGGAGGGAGTGCACCGTCGTGGCACTCGTGGTGCAGAAGTACGGCGGGTCCTCCGTCGCCAATGCCGAGCGGATCAAGCGGGTGGCCGAGCGCATCGTGGCCGCCCGCAAGGCCGGCGACGACGTCGTGGTGGTGGTCTCCGCGATGGGGGACACCACCGACGAGCTGCTCGACCTGGCCAACCAGGTCAGCCCGCTGCCGCCCGGCCGCGAGCTCGACATGCTGCTCACCGCCGGGGAGCGGATCTCCATGGCGCTGCTCGCCATGGCCATCCACAACCTGGGGTACGAGGCCCGCTCGTTCACCGGCTCGCAGGCCGGCGTGATCACCACCTCGGTGCACGGCAGGGCCCGGATCATCGACGTCACCCCGGGCCGGCTCAAGGGCGCGCTCGACGAGGGCGCGGTGGTCATCGTGGCCGGCTTCCAGGGCGTCTCGCAGGACACCAAGGACGTCACCACGCTGGGCCGGGGTGGGTCGGACACCACCGCCGTGGCGCTCGCCGCCGCGCTCGACGCGGACGTCTGCGAGATCTACACCGACGTGGACGGCATCTTCAGCGCCGACCCGCGGATCGTGCCGAACGCCCGGCACATCAAGCACATCACCTACGAGGAGATGCTGGAGCTGGCCGCCTGCGGCGCCAAGGTGCTGCACCTGCGCAGCGTGGAGTACGCCCGGCGCGCGGGGTTGCCGATCCACGTCCGTTCGTCATACTCGACCAACACCGGCACGCTGGTCACCGGATCGATGGAGGACCTTCCTGTGGAACAGGCACTGATTACCGGGGTCGCCCACGACCGCAGCGAAGCGAAGATCACCATTGTCGGGGTGCCCGACGAGCCGGGCGCCGCGGCGAAGATCTTCGACACCGTCGCGGGTGCCGAGATCAACATCGACATGATCGTGCAGAACGTCTCCACCGAGGGCACCGGCCGCACGGACATCTCCTTCACCCTGCCCAAGACCGACGGCCCGACCGCGATGGCCGCGCTCAGCAAGATCCAGGAGTCGGTCAAGTTCAAGGGCCTGCTCTACGACGACCACGTCGGCAAGGTCTCGCTGATCGGCGCCGGGATGCGCTCGCACCCGGGCGTCGCGGCCGGCTTCTTCGCCGCCCTCGGCGCGGCCGGGGTGAACATCGAGATGATCTCCACCTCCGAGATCCGGGTCTCCGTGGTCTGCCGGGACACCGACCTCGACAAGGCGGTCCGGGCCATCCACGACCAGTTCGAGCTGGGCGGCGACGCCGAGGCCGTGGTCTACGCCGGCACCGGGCGGTAACCCGATGACCTCGCTGCCCACCCTCGCCGTGGTCGGGGCGACCGGTGCCGTCGGCACGGTCATGTGCCAGCTGCTCTCCTCCCGGCGCAACGTCTGGGGAGAGATCCGGCTGCTCGCCTCCGAGCGCTCGGTGGGCCGGCAGGTGCCCTGCCGTGGCGAGCAGCTGACCGTCCAGGCCCTCACGCCCGAGGCGTTCGACGGCGTCGACGTGGCCATGTTCGACGTGCCCGACGAGGTCTCGGCCGAGTGGGCGCCGGTCGCGGTCAGCCGGGGTGCGGTGGCGGTGGACAACTCCGGCGCCTTCCGGATGGACCGGGACGTGCCGCTGGTCGTTCCGGAGATCAACCCCGAGCAGGTACGCAACCGGCCCAAGGGGATCATCGCCAACGCCAACTGCACCACCCTGACGATGATCGTGGCGATCGCGCCGCTGCACCGCGAGTACGGCCTGCGCGAGCTGGTGCTCGCCTCGTACCAGGCGGTTTCCGGGGCGGGGCAGGCCGGCGTGGACACGCTGCACGCCCAGCTCGGCAAGATCGCCGGGGACCGGGTGCTCGGCTCCCGGCCGGGCGACGTCCGGCAGGCGGTCGGCGACGAGCTGGGGCCGTTCCCCGCCCCGCTGGCGCTGAACGTGGTGCCGTGGGCCGGCTCGCTCGCCGACGGCGGCTGGTCGTCCGAGGAGATGAAGATGCGCAACGAGTCGCGCAAGATCCTCGGGCTGCCCGACCTGAAGGTCTCCGCCACCTGCGTCCGGGTGCCGGTGGTGACCGGCCACTCGGTAGCGGTGCACGCGGTCTTCGCCACCGAGGTGAACGCCGAGGGCGCCCGCGAGGCGTTGCGCAACGCCCCGGGCGTGATCCTGGTCGACGACCCCGCCGCAGGCGAGTTCCCGATGCCGATCGACGCGGTGGGCACCGACCCCTCCTGGGTCGGCCGCATCCGCCGCGCCGTCGACGACCCGAGAGCCCTCGACCTCTTCGTCACCGGCGACAACCTCCGCAAGGGCGCCGCCCTCAACACCGCCCAGATCGCCGAACTCCTCGCCAAGGAACTCACCCGCCCCTAACCCCCTCCTCCCCCTCCCCCTCCCCCTCCCCTCCCTCTCCCCTCCCCGCGATCTTGCAGTTTGTGCCCGGGCGAATGGCGCGAAAGGCGCAAGACGCGGGCCTAAAGTGCATGATCGCCGGGGAGCGGGGAGCGGGGAGCGGGGAGCGGGGAGCGGGGAGCGGGGAGCGGGGAGCGGGGAGCGGGGAGCGGGGAGTGGGTTAGGCGGCGGCTAGGCGGACGCCGTCGCGGCCGTGGCGCTTGACGGCGTAGAGGGCCTGGTCGGCGCGGCGCAGGGTCAGCTCGGGAGACTCGCCGGGGTGGGGCAGGGCGATGCCGACGCTGATCGTCCGGCCGGTACGGCGTGCCGCCTCGGTGAGCCGCTCGGCGATCCGGACCGCCTCCTCGGGGCGGTTCACCTCGATCACCGCGACGAACTCGTCGCCGCCGATCCGGTACAGCTCGTCGCCGTGCCGCAGCGCCCCCTCCAGCGCCCGGGCCAGCCCGACCAGGAGCCGGTCGCCGGCCTGGTGGCCGTACGTGTCGTTGACGTTCTTGAAGCCGTCCACGTCGATCGCCAGCAGGGCGGTACGCCCCGGCGTGGCGGCCGCGATCCGCTGCCCGAACGGCCCGGTGTGCCGCAGCCCGGTGAGCGGGTCGGAACTGGCCTGCTCGCGCAGCCGGGCGAGGGTACGCAGCCGGTCCAGGCAGGTCCACGCCTGGCCGGCCAGCAGCTCCATCAGGTTCACCGTGGTCGGGTCGGGCCGCAGCAGCCGCTCGTCGGCGACCAGCAGCACGCCGCCGCCGTCGGGCGGCCCGACGGGCACCGCCACCAGGGTGCGCGCCCCGGCCCGGGCGAGGGGCAGGTAGTCGTCCGTCGGCGGGTGTCCCGCCTCGCCCAGGGTGTACGCCGAGCCGTCCCGGTGGGCCCGGGCGAGCAGCCGGCCGAGCGAGCCGGAGCCGGCCTCGGTCAGCTCGGCCCGGATCCGCGCCTCCAGCTCCCCCGGGGCGCTGGTGGGCGCGCCGAGGCGGGGCCCCCGGCGGCCGGCGAGGATCAGCACGGCGGCGGAGAGGGTCGAGACGTCCCGGGCCGCGGTGATCGCGGCGGTCATCAGGTCCCAGTCGGTGGGTGCGGAGGTCATCGCGGCGGCGTGCCGGAGCAGCTTCTCGCTGCGGCTCTCCGCCGGCGGCCCGCCGAGCGCGGTGATCCGGGTGCCGAGCCGGGCGGCCAGCCGCTCCGCGGTCGCCCGCCATGGTCCCAGCTCGACCGGGTCACTCCACTGCAGGTCGAGCACGCCGATCGGCCGGCCCGCCGGGTCCAGCACCGGTACGCAGAGCTCGGCGGTCACGTCGGGGCGTACCGGCAGGTAGTCGGGGTCGGTGGTGATGTCGGTGACGGTGGCCGGCTCGCCGGAGGCGTACACCCGGCCCACGATGCCGGCTTTCGGCGGCACCGTGGAGAAGACCTGCCAGGCGCCGGTCGCCGCGACGCAGCGGAGCCGGTCGTGGACCTGGAGCAGGATCGAGATGGTGGCCGGGGCGTACCGGGCGAGCGTGGTGACCGTCCACTGGCACGCCTCCAGGGCGGTCGACGCCATCGGGAGGCGGACCGTGACGTCTCGGATTACTCGCTCGTGATCCACGTCGTTCCTGGTCGGAAGGGCCCGGATCGGCGCCGGGGGGCGAGATCAAGCGTACTCAGCGGGGGACCCGGCGGCCTTCGTACACATGTGCTATCCACAGGCTGTGGACACGGCCTGTGGGTTGCGGGCCGCGCGGCGGGGTCCGTCGGCGATACCGTGAGGGCCCCGGTCCCGAGGAGGCGTCGATGCTCATCGCCCAGCTCAGCGACCCGCACGTGACCACCGGCCCGCTCGCCGCCGAGCAGGCGGCGGGCCTGCACCGTGCGCTCGGCCGGGTGCTGGCCCTGCGGCCCCGCCCGGACTGCGTGGTGATCACCGGGGATCTGGTCAACCACGGCCGCACCGACGAGTACGTGGCGCTGCGCGAGATCATCGGCCGGTTCCCGCTGCCGGTGCACCTCGCCACCGGCAACCACGACGACCGGGAGTCACTGCTCGACACCTTCGGCGGCACGCCCTACCTGGGCGGCGGCTTCTCGGCGTACTACCACGTCGACCACCCCGAGGCGACCGTCGTGGTGCTGGACTCGCTCACCCCCGGCGGCAGCGGGGGACGGCTGGGCGAGGATCAACTCGCCTGGCTCGACGGCGTGCTGGCGGGCCGGCCGGAGGTGCCGGCGGTGGTGTGCCTGCACCACCCGCCGGTCGCGGTCGGTGTCCCGGCCGCGGACGCCATCCGGCTCGCCGACGGCGACGCGCTCGCCGAGGTGATCGGCCGGCATCCCCACGTCGTCCGCGTCGCCGCCGGTCACCTGCACCGCGCGATCACCACCGCCTTCGCCGGCACGGTGCTGACCACCGCGCCGAGCACCTGGGTGCAGGCGTCGCTGACCATGCGCGAGGACGAGGAGATCGGCCTGGTCGCCGAGCCCACCGCGTTCCTGCTGCACCGACTCGCCGACGGCGGCTGCGTGACCCACACCGTCCAGGTCAGCCACGCCGCCGGGCAGACCTGTTGGTTCTGAGGCGGTGGAGCAGGTCTGGTACGTCGCCCACGGGTCGAACCTGCCCGCCGTCCGACGTGCCGTGGACCGCGCCGTCGGCGGTCTACCTGGCGAGGCTGGCCCGCGGGCTGGGTGAGGCGCACGGCTGGACGCCGGCCTGATCGTCCGTTACCTCGCCGGGCGGCCCGGGGTGGTCCGCCGGTGGGAGCCGGTGGCGGGCCTGCGCGCCGAGTGACGAGACGGATATCCGCCGACTTGTCCGGCTGCAACCCGCGCCCGCCGCCGGTCCGTCATCGGTGCGAAGGGTCCCGGAGAGGAGCGGCATGCGGGCCGAGGACGAGACCGAGTACGTGGAGTACGTGACGGCACGGTTACCCGTGCTGCACCGCACCGCGTACCTGCTGTGCGGCGACGCCCACCGGGCCGACGACATCGTGCAGACCACACTCACCAAGCTGTACCGGCACTGGCGCCGGGCGGCCGGCGCGGACCACACCGACGCGTACGTCCGCCGGATGCTCGTGCGGACCTACCTGGACGAGCGGCGCGGGGGTTGGGCGCGGGTCCGGTTGCTGTCGGAGGCGCCGGACCGGCCCGCCGCCCGGACGCCGGGCATCGAGGAGCGGGAGGCGGTCACCGACCTGCTCGCCGGCCTGCCCCGCACCCAGCGGACCGTGCTGACACTGCGGTTCGCCTGCGACCTCACGGTGGAGGAGGTGGCGAGCCTGCTCAACTGCTCCACCGGCAACGTCAAGAGCCACACCTCGCGGGGTCTGGCGGCGCTGCGTCGCCGGCTCGACCTCGACGCCCGTACCGACACCCGAGCGGGGAGATGACATGTCCTGGGACGAAGAGCAGGCCGGTCAGGTCGTCCGCCGGGCGCTGACCCTGGCACCCGTGCCGCCGACCGGGGTGGACGTCGGCGCGGTGCTGCGGGCCGGGCGCCGGGCGGAGCGTCGCCGGCGACGGCTCACCGTCGCGCTGGCGGCGGTGGCGGTGCTTGCCGTCGGGGGCGGCTCGGCGGTGGTACTGGACTCGGTTCACCACGACCGCAGCTTGCCGGTCACCGGACGGTCGCCCGAGGTCCTGCCCCCGCCGACCGTCGTACCGGTCACGGTCACGCTGAGCAAGGACTCGGCGCCGTGCGTGTACGAGCAATTCCCGGTGCCCAAGGAGGTGTGGTTCCCGACGGTGCAGGCGGCGGACCCCACCGGCCGTTTCCTGGTCGGGACCGCCGGCGTGAGCAACAAGGCAACCGACCGGGACCGGGCTTACCTCGTGCTGTGGGACCAGGGAGATCCGTCCCTCTTCGAGCTGCCGAAGGCGGTGCGCGTCGAGCCGATCGCGGTGAACGCCAGCGGCTTGGTGGTGGGCGTCCGCTACCCCGGCAACGGCAAACCCGGCCTCCCCTGGGCGTACCAGGACGAGAAGCTGCGGAACCTGACGCTGCCGTCCGGGTACGACGGTGGCCAGTCCTCAGCCGTCAACGACCGGGGTGACATCCTCGGGGGTGCCTATGACAGCGCGCGTCGGGTCGGCGTGCCGGTCATCTGGCCGGCCGGAAACGGACCACCGCAGGTGCTCGGGAAACCCGCGAAGTACCGAATGTTCGGGTGGACCGCCGACGGCACGATCGTCGGCATGGAGCGGGACCCCCACGCCGGCGTCAAGGCGGAACAGAAGCTCCGCCTGTGGCGGCCCGACGGCAGCACCGCGGTGCGGACCGCCCCCGCCGACTGGGCACCGGGAAGTCCCAGGGGAGAGGTGGCGTTGCGGGGTGACTGGGTGGCCGGGATTGTGCCCGGCGCCACCGTGAAGCAGCGGGGCCGTCCCGCAACCACGGCCAAGTCCCCGCCGGCCGTGTGGAACGTCCGTACCGGGGAGCTCGTCGTCTACCAGGGCCTGGACACCCGCAACCACTACTCCGTGGTCACCGATCCGCAGGGACGGCTGCTGGTGGGCGTTCCTGGCGGGGGCTGGCGGATGGTGGAACGGGACGGAACGGCGCGACCGGTGCCACTGCCGCCCAACGCGCACCCTGAATACGGCCCGCAGCCGGTGTTGATCGACGACCTGGGGACGATTTACGGAGCGGTGCGGGAGGAGCCGGCCGGCCAGAACCGCCCTACCGTCTGGCGCTGTCCCTGAGGAGATCGGAGTGCTGAACCGGCCAGCCGGACCCTGAGCCCCGGCCGGCCGGGCCTCCGAAGCCGATCGCGAAAGAAGTGATGATCACTCCGGCTCGGAACGGCTCCGCCGGCTCCCCGTCCCTGGGAGCCGGCGCCGTGCTCGTCGCCCCCGGGCGGCCCGGCGCACTGCGAGGATGGCGCGATGTCCCGATGGCGGCTGGCCCGGATCACCGGCGCGGTGCTCGTGCTCGCCGGGGTGGCGCTGGGCGTGGCGGGTGCGATCGGCGAGGCCGCCCCGCCCGGCGAGGCCGAGCCGCCGGACCGGGAGCCGTGACTGCTCAGCCCAGCAGGGCGGCGCGCAGCTCGGCGGCGAGATCCTCCGGTGGCACCTCGTGGAAGCCACCGGGCAGGCTCCGGTGCGTGGCACCGGGGATCGCGTCGGCCGTGGCGGCCGCCGCGTCGCGCAGCCACTGTGGGCTGCCGGTGCTGTCCACGACGACCGTCGGCGTGGTGATCGTCGCCAGCCGGGTGGTGGGCAGCGCGCCGTCACCGGTCACCGTGGAGTCGTAGGCGAGGGTGTGCGCCAGCCCCTCCATCCAGGACCACTCCGGCCTGCCGCGCATCCCCGCGACGGCCTCGGCGGGCACCCCCACCGCAGCCGTCAGGAAAAGCTCCACCGCGTCCCCCCGGCGGCCCTCGGTCACCAGTTCGGTCAGCCGCTCCGACAGCTCCGGCTTGGCCCCGCCCTCCGGCCCGACCTGGAACGGCGGCTCGAAGAGGGCCAACCCGGCGATCGGCAGCCGCTCGGCGGCCGCGTACGCGGCGAGGATCGCGCCGGAGGAGAGGCCGTAGAGGTACGCCGTGCCGCCGGCCGCCCCGACCAGCGCCGCCACATCCTCGATCTCGCGCTGCACCGAGTACGGCGCGGTGTCGCCACTGTCGCCCCGGCCCCGACGGTCGTAGCCGTACGTCGTGAAGTCGCCGGCCAGGGCGGCGGCCAGCGCCCGGGTGGTCGACCGGTCGTTGAAGGCGCCGCCGACGAGGACGATCGGCGGTCCCCCGCCCGCGGTCTCGTACGTGATGGTGGTCCCGTCGGCGGATCGGGCCGAGTCCACCGTCCAGGTGATCCCCTCCAGCGTCATGGTTACTTTTTAGCCCACCCCCCGGACAACGGGTGGCCCTGCGGGAATTCACCTGCCCGTCATGTCCGACTCGTCGGGCAGACCGGTACAGGTCGCCGCCCATATCCGGGGATCTGGTGAGCTGCCCCGGTCGACCGATCGCGTGTCGGATGGCAAGCTTTCATCGGCGGGGCGGCTTTCCCGACCGCCGTCACCCTCCCATCGACCCCGGTCACGGCACGGATCAGGGTCGCCGGGTGAACCATCGCCCGGACAGCCACGCGCCGATTCTCACGAGGAGTTCCATGTCCGTCCCCGGGATGCGCCGGGCCGCCGTCGGCCTGGCCGCGCTCGCCGTGACCGCGCTCGGCACGGTCGCCGTCAACCCCAATCAGGCAGAGGCCGGCCCCAAGCCGCTCGACGTCAAGCTGCTCGCCATCAACGACTTCCACGGCAACCTGGAGCCGCCGACCGGCTCCAGCGGCACCATCGCCGGCCAGCCGGCGGGTGGTGCGGAGTACCTGGCGACCCAGCTCGCCCAGTTGCGCGGCACCACCGAGGAGGAGCGGGAGCGCACCATCACGGTCGCCGCCGGTGACCTGATCGGCGCCTCGCCGCTGCTCTCCGCGGCCTTCCACGACGAGCCCACCATCGAGGAGATGAACCTCGCCGGGCTCGAGTTCACCAGCGTGGGCAACCACGAGTTCGACGAGGGCTCCACCGAGCTGCTGCGGATGCAGAACGGCGGCTGCCACCCGGTCGACGGCTGCGCCGACGGCACCCCGTTCGAGGGCGCCAAGTTCCAGTACCTCTCCGCCAACGCCTTCACCACCGCCACCGGCCAGCCGCTGCTGCCGCCGTACGGCATCAAGAAGGTCGACGGCGTCAAGGTCGGCTTCATCGGGATGACCCTGGAGGGCACCCCGCAGATCGTCAGCCAGCAGGGCGTCGCCGGCCTGACCTTCGCCGACGAGGCGGAGACCGCCAACAAGTACGCCCGCATCCTGCGGTACCAGGGCGTCGAGACCATCGTCGTGCTGCTGCACGAGGGCGGCGTACAGAACGGCGGCGGGATCAACGACTGCACCGGCTTCAGCGGGCCGATCGTCGACCTCGCCAACCGGATGGACCCGTCGATCGACGTGATCGTCAGCGGGCACACCCACGCCGCGTACAACTGCAACATCAACGGCAAGCTGGTCACCAGCGCCAGCTCGTTCGGTCGCCTGGTCACCGACATCAACCTGCAGATCGACCGTCGCACCGGCGATGTGCTCACCGCCAAGGCGAACAACGTGGTGGTCACCCGGACCGTCCCGAAGGACCCGGCGAGCACCGACCTGATCAATCGGTACAAGACCGCGCTCGGCCCGGTCGCCGACAAGGTGGTCGGCGAGACCACCAGCGTGATCACCAAGACCCAGGAGAACCTGTACCAGACCGGCGTCGACGCCAACGGCAAGCCGACGTACCAGACCGGTGAGTCGCCGCTGGGCAACCTGATCGCCGACGCTCAGCTCGCCGCTACCGACGACGAGCAGAACGCGGTTGCCGCGTTCATGAACCCTGGTGGTGTCCGCGCCGACCTCGACGCCGGCCCGGTCACCTACGCCGAGGCGTTCACGGTGCAGCCGTTCGCCAACAACCTGGTGACGCTGGACCTGACTGGCGCGCAGCTCTACTGCATGCTGGAGCAGCAGTTCACGGTCGCCCGGGTGCTGTACGCCTCCGCGGGCGTGCACTACGTGGTCGACCCGAACGGCACCACCGCCACGGCCAGCTCGCCGTGCACCGGCACCCGGGTGGTCCGGGGCAGCCTCACCATCAACGGTGCCCCGGTCACCGACGCCGCGACCTACCGGGTCACGGTGAACAACTTCCTCGCCGGCGGCGGCGACGGGTTCAGCGTCCTCACCGGCGGCACGAACCTGGTCACCGGCATGATCGACCTGGACGCCTTCACCGCGTACCTGACCGCGAAGTCGCCGGTCTCCGCGCCGGCGCTGGACCGGATCCAGACCACGGCCGAGGTGCCCGCCGCCTGACGGGGCGCACCGGCACGACGACGGGCCCCGGAGCAGCTGCTCCGGGGCCCGTCCGCTGTTCCGTTCGCTGCCGGGCCCGCCCGCCGGCCGGTGGCCGGGAGGTCAGTGGGAGGCGGGCTCGGGGGCGGGAACGGGGGCCGGCGCCGGGGTGAGGCGGCCGTCCTGGCCGGGGGTCAGCAACCGGCGCAGCGACAGGGCCAGCGCCGAGGCGGTCAGGCAGCCGCCGACCACCACGACCACCCAGATCCGCCCGTCGGCGGCGCCGATCAGCGGGCCGGCGGTGATCGGGCCGATGACCCCGCTGACCCCGAAGATCATCGAGCTCATCGCGTTGTACCGGCCGCGCAGCTCGTCGGTGGCCAGCGCGTTGGTGAGCGCCGGCATCACCGGCGACAGCATGGTCTCGCCGAAGCCGAAGATCGCCGCACACGCCACCACGCCAAGCGCGGCGACCAGCGCGTTCCCCGGACCGATCAGGCCGGCGGCGCCGAGGACCAGCCAGGCGGTCGCGAAGACGGCGCCGACCGCGGCCAGCGCGCCGGTCCGGCTCCGCCCCTCCATCCGCCGGATCATCACCAGTTGGGAGAGCACGATCATCACGGTGTTGCAGGCCAACGCCCAGGCCACCACCCGCGGCGTCACTTCCGCCACCCGCACCGAGTACGCGGTGAAGCCCACCTCGATCTGCGCGTACCCGCAAGTGGTGAGGACGAGGCCGAAGATGACCAGCCGCCGGAACGGCCGGTCCCGCAGCACGGTCAGGTATCCGCCGGCCGACCGGGTCGCCCCCGCCGTCACGGTCGCCGCCGGCCTGTGCCCCACGTGCGGCAGGGTCAGCAGGATCAGCCCCGGCGTCAGGTAGCTCAGCGCGTCCAGCAGGTAAATGGCCTGGAAGGTGACCGGCCGGGCGACGTCGACGAGCGCGCCGGAAATCAGGCCGCCCACCCCGATGCCGAGGTTGAGCAGCGCGAACTGGAGGCCGAAGACCCGCTGCCGTTCGGCCTCGCCGGTCAGCGAGGCGAGGATGGTGGTCTGCCCGGACCAGAGCGCCGAGCCGCCCACCGCGATCAGCGTGGCGACCGCGAACGCGGTGGCGGTCGAGTCGACCAGGGCGAGCGAGCCGGTGCCGACCGCCGAGATCGCCAGGCAGGGCAGCACCACCCGGCGGGCCCCGAACCGGTCGATCAGCGTGCCGCCGACCGGTGACAGGGCCAGGGTCACCGCGCCGAACCAACCGATCACCAGGCCGGCCCGGGTGTCGGTCAGCCCGCGCACGTCGGTGAGGTAGATGAAGAGGAACGGCAGGGTCAGGCCGCGCCCGATGGCCGAGAGCAGGGTGCCGAGCAGGATCCGGCGGGCTTCCGGGCGGGCGGGTAGGGCGCGGCGCAGCATGGCTGGATTCTCTGCGGCGGGTACGACGACCCGCGACCGGTTTACCGCCGCCTCCGCGTACGGACGGCCGTCGCGTGATCAAGCACACGTGGTGCGACGGGAGCGCAGCCGTCGTGGCCCTGTCGGTGCGGTCTGCCATGCTGGCCCGGTGATCGTGACGTGGCGACACCTACCCGCACCGGCCCGCGAGATCGCGCTGGCCGCCTCGGAGGCCGTCGCCGCCGCCCGGGACCGGGACGCCGGGGCGTACGAGCCGGCGGTCGACCGACTCGCCGCCGCCGACCGGGCCGGCCTGGTGCTCGGCGGGGTGGTCCGGCTGCTGCTGGAGGAGACCCACCCAAACGGGCTGGACGGCGACGACGTGCGCCAGGTGCTGGAGGGCTGCGTGCGAAACGCGGCGCCGTGGCAGGCGGAGGTGGACCCCCATGTGCTGCTGGTCCTGCTGGCCAGTTCCCTCGGCGTCTACGACCCCGGCGACGACGACGCCCCACCCGGCCCGGCGGCGATCGCCCGGCACGCCCCGCTGCTCGTCGCCCATCTGCTGGCGGTCACCGGCCGGCCGCTGGAGGGCTACCTGACCGCCGCGTTCGCCGAGGTGGCCCGCACCGAGCTGCACGACTGACCCACCGGCGACGCGGGCGCGACGCGGCGTGGGGAGAGCGACAACGCCGGCGGCACAAGGGCCGGAGTTCACCTTCGTCCCCGGGTAGGGCGGCGCACCGGCACGCGGGGCAGCGGCGAAGTCGATCACGGTGGATACTCCGACGATCCCTTCGCTACGTCCGGGAGGCCGCTCGTGCACTGCGCCAACTGCCAGACACCGCTAGCGAGCGGAGAGTCTTCCTGTCCCGTCTGCGGTGCCAGTCCGGCTTCGGGCGCCATCCGCCAGCTTCCCTCCTTCGGCCCGCTTGCGGGGTTCTTCGGCCGTACGTGGCGCTGGTGGGCGGGGATCGTCGTCGTGGCGATGTGCTGCGGCGGCGGGAGCTGGGCCGTGCTCCGCGATCCGTTGACGCCCGAGCAGGTGGTGTACCGGTACTTCGAGGCGCTGGCCGACCGGGACGCCGACGAGGCGCGGTCGTATCTCGTCCGTGGCCCGGACGAGGACACCGAGACGGTACTGCTGGACGACCGCACGCTGAAGCACGAGGACTACACCCCGCCGAAGCACCTGAAGATCAAGGAACTCGTTCCCGGGAAGAACCGGTTGAGGGCCACCATGCAGGTGACGTACCAGGTCGCCGGCGCCGCCTACGGTCGCGAGTTCCAGTTCATTCGGGACTACGTACGCCAGTCCTGGCGGATCCACCGCGGGTGGGCCTCTTTGCCGGCCAACACCAGAACGTCGTATCCGCTGGTGATTGCGGGGACCTTCGTGCCGAAGAGCGAGTTCGGCTACGTGCCCGCCTTCCCGGGTGCGTACGTGGTGCGACTCGCGCCGAATCCGCTGGTGGAGGCCGAGCCGGTCACCGTGGTCGCCGGCACGGATGTGGCACCCGCCCTACACGTTCGCCCCAGAGGAGACGGCTAGCCGGAGTTGGAGCGGCAGGTCCGCGGACAGCCGAACGCACGGTGCGATTGCCCCGAGCACGACCGCTTCGTGCTCGACCTGCGGGGCACCAGGTGAGCGCACCCGGTTGGCCCGACCGTCGCCGCGTGGCGGCCAGTGCGTGGCGGGCACATCCGGTCGATCCGGATGTGCCCTCGTCGTCGTACCGGGCGAATGGCGCCGTGGTGCCGGTCGTGTCGAGCAGATCCGGGCCGGAGACTGAGACAGGATTCAGGCCAGGGAGCAGACCGACGAACCGTTGGCCGACGTCGCACGCTGACGAGAGGACCCGAGATGAGAAAACTGATCGTGAGCACGTTCCTGACCCTCGACGGGGTCATGCAGGGCCCGGGCGGACCCGGCGAGGACGACGACGGCGGCTTCGCGCACGGCGGCTGGTCGGTGAACTACTGGGACGAGATGATGGGTCAGGTCATGGGCGCGGCGATGAGCAAGCCGTTCGACCTCGTCCTCGGCCGCCGGACCTACGACATCTTCGCCGCACACTGGCCCCGCGCCACCGAAGAGGACGCCGCCAAGCCGCTCAACGACGCCACCAAGTACGTCGCGTCGCGGAGCCGCCCGGCACTGGAGTGGCGCAACTCGGTCCTGATCGAGGGCGACGCGGCCGACGGCATCGCGGCGCTCAAGCAGCAGGACGGGCCGGAGCTGCAGGTGCACGGCAGCGCGAACCTGATCCAGACGCTGCTGCGGCACGACCTCGTCGACGAGTACCGCCTGTGGGTCTTCCCCGTCGTCCTCGGATCGGGCAAGCGCCTGTTCTCGGCGGGCGCCGTCCCGGCCGCGCTGAAGCTCGTCGACAGCAAGGTCTCCACCACCGGCGTCGTGATCGGGACGTACCAGCCGGCGGGCGAGTTGGTCACCGGATCGTTCGCGCTGGAATGACCGCTCAGGTCGCTGTGCGGCCCGACGTGGACCCGCACGTGCTGCTGGTCCCGCTCGCCAGCGCGTTCGTCGAGGTCGCCCGCACCGAGCCGCACGACTGAGCCGGCGTCGCGCGGCGGCCGGCCGGGCGTCAGGCCCGAGTCGCCACCACCTCCAGGTACTCCGCCGGGATGCGGACGGTGCCGTCGGTGGAGCGGTCGTACCGGCGGGCCAGCTCGACCAGATCGGCGTGCAGCGCCGGCCGCCGCGGCTCGTCGAGCGTCTCGAACGCCTTCAGTGTCGGCCCGTAGTTGACCCGGAAGAAGTCGGCGAACTCGTCCCGGGTGGTGAAGCGGAAGACGAAGGTCCGCCGGGTGGCCCGCAGGTCGCGCAGCGTCGCGCCGAAGAGCTCGGCCAGCCGCTCCTCGCGACCCCACTCGACCGGCCCGCGCAGCCCTGCGGGCGGCGGGACGTGCCGGCCGACCGTGCGGAACAGGTCGCCGATGAAGCCCTCCGGCGTCCAGGCGGCCAGCGCGACCGTGCCGCCGGGCCGGCAGACCCGGACCAGCTCGGCGGCCGCCCGCTCCTGGTCCGGCGCGAACATCACCCCGACGCAGGAGAGCACCGCGTCGAACGAGGCGTCCGGGTAGGCCAGCCGCTCGGCGTCACCGGTCGCGAAGGTCACCGGCAGCCGCTCCGCGCCGGCCCGCGCGTGCGCGCGTTCCAGCAGCTCCGGTACATAGTCGACACCGGTCACCCGGCA
Source organism: Micromonospora coerulea (assembly GCF_016598485.1). Taxonomy (GTDB): domain Bacteria; phylum Actinomycetota; class Actinomycetes; order Mycobacteriales; family Micromonosporaceae; genus Micromonospora; species Micromonospora coerulea. The sequence goes on from NZ_JAEMUW010000008.1 coordinate 75,009, forward strand.
GCCGCAGCGGGCCGCCGCGATCGCGGCGTTGCCGGTGCCGGTCGCCACGTCCAGGACGGTCGCTCCGGCGGCGAGGTCGGCCGCCTCGACGAGCAGCTCGGAGATGAGGTGGATGCGGGCGGCGACGGCGCCGTAGTCGCCGCTGGCCCAGGTCTGCTGTTGCCGCGCCTTGACGGCGGCCAGATCAATCGTGCTGGTCATGACAGTGCCTTCCGTTCGGTTGCCGGTGACGCTAGGGCTGCGGCGGCGGCCGGACATCGGGAAAACCACCTATGTTGGCGGCACCAGCCCCTGCCGTCGCGCGACCGCGGCGGCCTGCCCCCGGTTGGGCACGGCCAGCTTGCCGAGGACCGCGGAGACGTGGTGCCCGACCGTGCGCGCCGAGAGCGACAGCCGCCCGGCGATCTCGGCGTCGCTGAGCCCGTCGGCGAGCAGCGCCAGCACCTCCAGCTGCCGGGCGGTCAGCCCGGGCCGGTTGGCCGTCGTCGCCGGCCGCGGGCCGCGCGGCACCCGGGCCAGACCGCGCCCGTGCAGCTCGGCCCGGAGCCGCCGGGCCGTCCGCACCGCGCCCAGGGCGTCCAGGATCCGCAGCGCCTCGCCCGCCGCCTGGGCGTCCCCGCAGGCCAGGGCCTCCGCCCGGCGGTACGGGCAGCCGAGGCGCCGCCACTCGTCGGCCGCGCCGGCCCAGTCGCCGGCGAGCAACCGCCGGTACGGCGACGCGGCCACCGCCGGCGCCGACGTCAGCTCCCCGGCCCGCCACCGCCAGTACGCCAGCTCCCCGGCGGACCACGGTTGTCCCGCCGCGACGGCCAGCTCGTAGCCGCGCCGGGCCTCGGCGGCCGCCCGCTCCGGCTCGCCGTCGAGCCAGTGGTGCTCGGCGAGGGCCGCCGCCGCGGGGCCGACGAACTGGAGCTCGCCCGTGCCGTACGCCCACCCGGCCACCTTGGCCAGCTCGTCCGCCGCGGTCGGGTCGCCGTACCGGGAGCGGAGCAGGCCGCGGACGAGCAGCGCCGGCACCAGGCTGCCGCCGGGCTGCCCGGAGCCGGCGAGAGCGGTCTCGGCGTCGGTCAGCGCGCCGGTCCAGTCGCCCTGGAGCAGCCGCAGCCCGGCCCGGTGGCCCAGCAGGTGGCGGGCGTACCCGTCGAGGTCCCGCCCGGTGGTGAACTGCAGCGCGCGGTCCAGTCGGGCGCCGGCCGCGTCCAGGTCGTACCGCTCGACGGACATGGTGGCCAGGTTGACCAGGGCCCGCGCGGCATGGTCGTCGAGGCCGTCGAGCGCGGCCCGGACGTGCGCCTGCTCCAGCAGCTCGACGCCGTCCGGGTCGCCGCGTTGCAGCCGCGCCGACCCGACGTTGACCAGCGCGTGCGCCTCGGTGTCCCGGTCCCCGATGCGGGCCGCCAGCGCGAGCGCCCGGCCGCCCCAGTCGATCGCCTCGTCGTCCCGGTTGGCCAGCATCAGCAGCTGCGCCATCCCGCTGTACGCCATGGCCAGTTCCCGGCCGGCCGGCGCCGACTCCAGCACCTGGACCGCCCGGGTGGCCGCCGCGCGGGCGGCCGCGCTGTCGCCGTTCCACCAGCAGAGCCGGGACAGCCAACGCAGGTTCTCGCCGATCGGGACGGTGTCGCCGTCGGCCTCCCGCAGCGCGAGTGCCTCCCGTCGGGCGGCGAGGGCCTCCGTGCCGAGCCCGGCGAGGTAGGCGGCCGACGAGTACGCCTCCAGGAGTTCCGCCCGGCGCGCCGGCGGCAGTCCGGCCGCGCGCGGCAGGGCCACCGCGTAGTGGGCGACGGCCTGCCGGTGCGCGCCGACCGCCGCGGCCCGGCGCGCGGCCAGCGGTGCCCACCGCAGCACGGCCGCCGCGTCGTCGGCGTGGTGCGCGTGGTGCACCAGCCGGGCGGCGTCCACGTCGGACCGGCCGGCGAGCCGGGCCAGCACCGCCGCATGCAGGGCCGCGCGGCGTATCGGGGAGAGGCCGTCCCGGACCGCCCGGCCGAGCAGTTCGTGACGGAACCGCACGCCCTCCGCCGCCGGCACCAGCAGCCCGCCGGCCAGGCACTCCTCGACGGCCGCTGGCGGCTCCCCGCCGAGCAGGTGCGACTCGGTCCGGGACGGCACCACCGACACCAGCCGGGCCGCCTCCCGCGCGGCCGGGCTGAGCGCGGCGAGCCGGGCGGCGACCAGGTCGCGTACGGTCGGCGGGACGCCCGGCCCGGCGGCGGCCAGCACCTCGGTGACCAGCAGCGGGTTGCCCCCGGTGGCCTGGTAGAGGCCGGCGGGGGAGCGCCCGGCCCGGCGGGCCAGTTCCTCGACGGCGGCGGTGGAGAGCGGTGGCAGCGGCAGCCGGCGCACCAGCGCGCGGGGCAGCCCGGCGAGGACCGCGTGCAGGGGGTGCTCCGGACCCACCTCGTCGTCGCGGTAGGTGAGCACCAGCAGGGCGCAGCAGCCGGCCAGCCGGCGGCCGAGGAACGCGGTCAGGTCGAGGGTGGCCTCGTCCGCCCAGTGCGCGTCCTCGATCACCAGCACCGGTCGGCGGCGTTGCCGGGGGCCGGCCAGCTCGTCGAGGAGGGCGTCGAAGAGCGCGCCCCGGCGTTCGCCCTCCCGCCCGTCGCCGGCCCGGCTGTCGGCGAGCCGCGCGGCGAGCGCGCCGCCAACCTGCCGGCCGATGTCGTGCAGCGGGCCGAGAGCGCGTGGGGTGAGCAGCGGGTCGCAGCCGCCCTGGAGCACCCGGGCCCGGGCCCCGACCGCCGCCGTGAACGCGCTCAGCAGGGCGGACTTGCCGGCGCCCGCCTCGCCGGCGACGAGCGCGATGCGGCCACCGGCGGCACTGGCCGTCAGCAGCTCGTCCAGGGCGTCGAGTGGACCGGCCCGCTCCAGCAGCTCCATCGCCCCGAATGCTAGTCACGGCGGGCGGCGGGGAAGCTCGTCCTGACGGCGAGCCGACTGGTCCGCCGGCCAGGAGAGGTAGCGGATCATGGCCTCGCCGTCATGCCCACGCGCCGCAGGCCAACTCCCACCCCGACAGCGACGCCACCTCGTCGAGCGGGGCAGCGCCGGCCCGGCTCCACCGTCTACTGTGGCCACCCACGCAAACCGAACCGATAGTCATAGACCGGGTCGACGGGCCGGTGACGGTCGAGGTGAACACCTTCGGCAAGCCGCGGCGCGCTCACCCGCGGGTGCGGTGCCCTCGCGTCATCAGCGCGGCGAGCTGCCGAGCCTTGTACGTCACCCCGCCGGTGCCCTGGTAGTACTCCCACGGGTATGAGGTGAACCGGTTGCCGAGGGCGGCGAAGTGGGGGGCGGCGCTGCGACGGTCCCCGGCCAGCGACCAGGCGTACGCGAAGCTGCTCTGCGCCTGCACCCAACCGTAGACCGGCCGGTAGGCAGGGTGGCCCACCGACCGGGCCGCCGCGTCACGAAGTTGCTCGCGTACCTCCGGCTGCCGCATGTACCGCGAGGCCGACGGCTCCGCGCGGGCCTGTTCGATGTGCGCCTCGGCCACCACGGCGGCGTTCAGCGCGCCGGGTGGCGCCTCCGCGGCGCACACCTGGGCGAAGGCGTGCAGCTGCGGGAAGGAGCCGCCCCACTTCGGACAGAGCTGCTGGGCGAGGTCGAGTTGGGCGGTGAACGGGTGTGGCTGAGCCTCGGCTGCCTGGTTGTAGCGCCGCCACGCCTCGGTGAGCCCCACCTGCAGGCCGCGCGCGATGCGTACCCGCGTCGTCCACGCTGCGACATTGCCCGGTTCCGCCATCACCACGTCGCCGAGCAGGTTGTCGGCCCGGGCCAGGAACGCGTGGAACTGCGCGAACTGCTTCCGGCTCACCTCGCTCGCGTAGAGGGCCGTACGCACCTCCCAGCCCATCACCACCCAGCGGGCGCCGAGCAGGGTGGCCGCCAGGGTCGAGGACGCCGCAGCGCCCTCGAGGAACGTCTCCACGCCCCGCAGCTCAGCGACCACCGTCACCGCCACGCTCGGGTCCTGGTCGGCGGGGAGTTCGGCGAAGAACCGGGTCACCGCAGGCCAGTCCCGCGACAGCAGGGCCTGGCGCAATGGGCGCAGTTCCGGGTAGTGGTCGAGGCGGTTCTTCGTGGGTACGGCGAAGACGGTGGTGGCAGACACGGCGCAGAGCTTAGGCAGTCGGCCATCAGTTCCGCTGCCCCGTACGCGGCGGGATCACGCGGTATGCGGGAAGCTCGCCGAACCAGCTTCACGCTGAGGAATGGCGTGTGGGGCCGACAGCCCGGCGCTTGGCTCCACTACGTACCGGACTGGGGCGTCGCCATCGTCGTGCCAGTCCGTAGGGTTGCCAACGCGCCGCTCCACGCCGCCAACTGGTCGAGCATCGTGTTCACGGCATCCACCTGGTGAGGGCCGGGCTTGAAGACGCTGAAGTTCTCGAAGTCGGTGAAGAGCGAGAGTGCCACCTGTGCCCGTACGTCCGCGATCTGCAACTCGGCCACCACCAGGCGCAGGTGCTCCACCGCACGGGTGCCGCCGACGCTGCCGTAGCTGACGAACCCGGCCGCCTTGTTGTTCCACTCGGCGTAGATAAAGTCGATCGCGTTCTTCAGCGCCCCGGATGTGGAGTGGTTGTACTCCGGTGTCACGAAGACGTACCCGTCGAACGAGGCGATCTTTTCGGCCCACCGCAGGGTGTGTGGCTGGGTGTACTGGCCCATCGACGGGGGTGTCATTTCGTCCAGGTGCGGCAGGTTGAAGTCCTTGAGGTCGACGAGTTCGTACTCGGCGTCGACGCGCTTGCTGGCGATGTCGTGCACCCAGCGGGCCACGGTTTCGCCGTTACGCCCGGGACGGGTGCTGCCGATGATGATGCCGATTCTGGTCATTGCCGCCCTTCCCTTGAGGTCCCGACGCGCTCGGGAGCCGTCGGCGGTTACCCCGTCTGCGTGGCTCCGAACGCACACAGGCGTTCCGGTTGCCCGCTGACACGGCACGGTCCCCGACTGGCTTCGAGGTGCGGCGTTTCCGCTGCGTGGCTCGGTCCAAGGCGGCCTAGGTTGACCCCGGATTGTGGCCCATCCATGGCCCGCCAGCCATGTGATCCGTGGAAGCGTCCGGTGTCCGCCAGCCCCCGAATCGCCTCGCCGCCAGGTCGTGACCGGCGTTCAGACGAGGGCCGTTGTTGGCGTCGGCTTGGGTCAGGGGGTCAAGATCAGCTGCGGCAGAGCAGCCACCCATCGGCGCCGGCCGACGGGCACGCACGGGCACGGCCGAGGCCTGGGGTTAGAAGAAGATCGCGGGTGGCTGGCGAGCGGGCCGCGCGCCGGTATCGCAGAGTGCTTGCGTCGTTCGCTGCCTTCTCGCTGCCTTGGGAAGAGCAGTGATCGCCGGAAACGAATCAAGGCCCCTCGGTGGAGGGGCCTTGACCTGCTGTTACCTCTGGTCGGGGTGGCCGGATTCGAACCGACGACCTCTTCGTCCCGAACGAAGCGCGCTACCAAGCTGCGCCACACCCCGAGGCGTGCCGACAAATAGTAGCCCACCCGCTCCGATGGTCAAACTGGGTACCCCCCGAGGAGGGGTCGTTCAGCGCGGGATCAGGGTGAGGACGCTCGCCTCCGGCGGGCAGGCGAAGCGCACCGGGGCGGTGGGGTGGGTGCCCAGCCCGGCGGAAACGTGCAGCCAGGCGTCGGAGCCGGGCCAGCGGTGCAACCCACGCGCCATCGAGCGGGGCAGCCCGCAATTGGTCACCAGCGCGCCGTAGCCCGGCACGCAGACCTGGCCGCCGTGGGTGTGCCCGGCGAGCAGCAGCCCGAAGCCGTCGGCGGCCATCTGGTCGAGGACGGGCGGCTCCGGCGAGTGGGCCAGGGCGATGGCGAGGTCCGCCGAGGCCGACGCCGGGCCGGCCACCGCGGCGTAGTCGTCCCGCTCGATGTGCGGGTCGTCGACGCCGACCAGTTCGACCTCGCGGCCGCCGGCCTTGAGGGTGGTCCGGGCGTTGTTCAGGTCGGCCCAACCGGCGCCGGTGAAGACGTCCCGCAGCTCCTCGTAGGGCAGCGCGACGCCCTCGGTGTACTCCCGGTCGGGCAGGAAGTAGGTGAACGGGTTCTTCCAGACCGGCCCGGTGTAGTCGTTGGAGCCGAAGACGAAGGCGCCGGGGAAGTCGAGCAGTGGTTGCAGGGCCCGCAGCACGCCGGGGACGGCGTCGGGGTGGGCCATGTTGTCCCCGGTGACCACCACCAGGTCGGGGTCGAGGGCGGCCAGCGAGGCCACCCAGTCCTGCTTGCGCCGCTGGCGGGGCATCATGTGCAGGTCCGACAGGTGCAGCACGCGCAGCGGCTCGGCGTCGGCCGGAAGCACCGGCACGTCGTACCGGCGCAGGGTGAACATGTTGCGTTCGACGAGCGACGCGTACGCCAGGGTGGCCGTGCCCGCGGCGACGGTCCCGGCGGCGAGCCGGAATAGTGTGCGCTTTCGCATGGCGTTCAGGGTAGTTTGACCGTCCATGAGCACGCTGAAGGACCGCCTCACCGCAGACATGCGCGCCGCCCTGAAGGCGCGCGACGAGCTGACCACCTCCACGCTGCGGATGGCCCTCGCGGCCGTCGGCAACGCCGAGGTCGCCGGCAAGGCCAAGCGCGAGCTCACCGACGACGAGGTGCTCGCGGTGCTGACCAAGGAGGCGAAGAAGCGGCGCGAGGCCGCCACCGCCTTCGCCGACGCCGGCCGCGCCGAGCAGGCCACCAAGGAGACCGCCGAGGGTGAGGTGCTGGAGCGCTACCTGCCGAAGCAGCTCTCCGAGGCGGAGTTGACCGAGCTGGTCGCGGGGGCGCTCGCCGCGGGCGGCTTCACCGGCAAGGCGCAGATGGGCCCGGCCATGAAGGCGGCTCAGGCCGCGGTGGCCGGCCAGGCCGAGGGTGGCCGGGTCGCCGCCGAGGTACGCCGGCAGCTCGGCCTCTGACCGTTCCGGCTCCCGTCGGGCGTACGCGAAACGGGCGGGCACCCCCTCGTGGGGTGCCCGCCCGTCCGTGTCACGGGTCAGCCGCGTGGTCGCCCGGGGCGGGTCGGTGTGACCCCGCCGGGCGGGGTGGCGTCGCCGCTTGGCGGGGTGCCGCCACCGCTGCTGACCTCGATGGTGACCACGCCGCCCTTGATGGTGCGGCCGTCCGGGCTGGTGCCGGCGGCGGTGTCCTTCGGGCAGCTCGATGGGACCTTGCTGGTGGAGACGACCGGGTCGAACCCGGCGCCGCGCAGCCGCGACTTGGCGGCGTCGATCGTCTGGCACTTCACGTCGGGAATGGAGCGCTGGTCACCCAAGATGATCTTCCCGCTGGGCGGGGTGAAGTCCTTGCGGTCCTTGCCCTTCATCGCGTCGCGGAGCGTTTGGTAGACCGCCGGGTTGATGCCGTTCGGGACGTCGTGGCCCATCTTCTGGTTGGTCTGTGGCCAGTCCGGGTCGGCCATGATGCCCGCCACCGCGTACTGCTTGGTCATCGCGACCAGGGCGGAGGTCTTGTCCGAGTCGGTGGTGCCGGACTTGCCGGCGACCGGCGCCTTCACGATGCCGCGGACGTTGCCGGCGGTGGCGCCGGTGCACTTGGAGGTGCTCGACCGGTCACCGACCGGGCAGCGGGCTGCGTCCACGGCGGCCCGGGCCACCTCGGTGCTGAACCGCTGCTCGCAGTGCGGGTTGGCGATGTCCAGCTTGTCGCCGTCCGGGCCGCGGATCTCCTGGACCGGGATGGGCTCGCAGTACTTGCCGTCGGCCGCCAGCGTGGCGTACGCGTTGGCCAGCTCCAGCGGGGTCGTCTGGGAGACGCCGAGGCTGAACGCGCCCCAGTCGTGCGCCGCCTCCTTGGTGGCGGCGAACTCGGCGTCCTTCGGCGCGCGGAAGGTGATGCCGAGCCGCTGGGCGACCTTCACCACGTTCTCCGCGCCGACCTGCTGCTGGAGCGGGATGAAGTAGGTGTTCACCGACTTGCCGAACGCGCTCCACATGTTGTGCACGCCGGTCATGCTGGCGCTGGCGTTCTTCGGGCAGTAGAAGTGCGTGCCCGGGCAGGCCGCGGGGCCGGGCTGGATGACGTATTCCGACCTGAAGAACGGCTGCGAGTTGATGGTGTAGCTGAGCGGGATGCCCTTCTCCAGCGCCGCCACCATGGCGAACATCTTGAAGGTCGAGCCGGCCTGGTACCCGGTGATGCCGCCGCCGCCGGTGACCAGCGGGTTGACCGTGTTCGGGTAGTTGCCCCGGATGTTCTTCTTGGCCTTCTTCGGGTCGGTGGCGATCTTGTTCTGCGGATTCTTCGGGTCGTCGATCTTGAAGTTCCGGTTCACCGCGATGGCCCGCACCCGGCCGGTGCCCGGCTCGATCGCCGCCACCATCCGGGCCGCCTTGTAGCTCTCGGCATTTTTTATGCCGCGGCGGACGGCGCTGTCGGCGCCCTTCTGGGCCTGCACGTCGAGCGTGGTGGTGATGGTGTAGCCGCCGCTCTTGAGCCGGCGCTCCCGGTCGTACGAGGTCGAACCGAACGTCTCCTGCTGCATCCACCAGCGGTAGAAGTAGTCGCAGAAGAAGCCCCAGGTCCGCTGGTTGGTGGCGACGCAGCCGTTCGGGGTGCGCTTGTCCTTGACCTGGAGCTTGATCTTCTTGGCCTGGTCGGCTTCCGCCTGGGTGATCGCCCCGGTCAGCACCATGTTGTCGATGACGTAGTCGCGCCGGTCGACCGCCTGGGGGTAGCCGCCCGGGGTGGTGGGGTCGAACGCGGTCGGCGCCTTCACCATGCCGGCCAGCAAGGCCGACTCCTGGATGTCGAGCTTGCTCGGCAGCTTGCCGAAGTAGACCTGGCTGGCGGCGTAGATGCCGTACGCACCGTTGCCGAAGGCGGCGATGTTGAGGTAGCGCTCCAGGATCTCGTCCTTGCTGAGTTCCTTGTCGATCTGGAGCGCGTAGCGCATCTCGCGCAGCTTGCGGGCGCTGGTGTCCTCGGTCGCCGCGACCACGTCGGCCGGGTGGGTGGCCGAGTAGGAGATGGCCAGCCGGACGTACTGCATCGTCAGGGTCGAGGCGCCCTGCCGGGAGGCCCCGGCCTGGTTGTTGACGAACGCCCGGGCGACGCCGTTGAGGTCGACCCCGTTGTGCTTGTAGAAGTCGTGGTCCTCGGCCGCGATGATCGCCTTCTGCATCAAGGGCGAGATGTCCTTGAGCTTGACGTCCTTGCGGTTCTCGTCGTACATCGTGGCGAGCGGCGTCTTGCCGTCGGAAGCCAGCAGGTAGCTGATCTGCGGGGACCGGGCCACCGTCAGTTCCGTGGGCAGTGCACCGAAGGTCTCGGCTCCGGCCTTGGCGGCCAGTCCGGACATCGCCACTGCGGGGAAGGCCGCCGCCGCGACCACCACGCCGGCCAACAGGCCACAGATGAGTAGCGATGCGGCGTTGGTCAGCACATTGTGGTCACGTTTCCGCATCCAGGTCACCTCGACAGGGTACGCGAGTAGGGAACGAGGGGCGCCGGGGCGTTCTTTCCCCATTTCCTGCGCGCGCCGACCTCGTTGTGCTAAACGCACGAACCCTGGTGCGAGGTTGCGTGAACCCGCCGATGAGTCTCCTCCGAACGGGGGACCCGCGCAGCGTTTTCACCGACTCCGGCCGGGTAGACGGCGGGCCGAGGCCCGGGAAGCCGGGTGTGTCCGGAATGATGGATTTCGCCGACAACGTTGCGTAATCAGGCGACTACAGAGCATGATGGTGGCGCGACAGAGCCACACGTCGTCCGTGCCTCCTTGGGGAAGGAACGGGCCGGACGACCGGGGGGAAATTCGACGGCTGGTCGCACGAAGTCGGTAGGTACTGCAAGGGGGGACGTGTACACATGGGCATGATCACTGACTGGCCGTCGCTGGCGGCATGTCAGAACGGGGACCCGGACGCGTTGTTCGTACAGGGCGCCGAACAGAACGTGGCGAAGAGGATCTGCCGGAGTTGCCCAGTTCGGTACGAGTGCCTGGCCGACGCGCTCGACAACCGGATCGAGTTCGGAGTGTGGGGTGGCATGACCGAACGCGAACGGCGGGCGCTGCTGCGCCGCCACCCGCAGGTGACGAGCTGGCGCAAGATGTTCGAGGCGGCCATGAAGAAGAACGCCAAGGACAAGGCCGGCAAGGACAAGGTCCTGGTCACCGCCGCCGGCTGACCGCCGGTCTCACGGCTGGCTGATCGCCTCGCCGATCGTCCGCAGCCCGTCGACGTCGTGCACGTCGGCGGGCTGCGCCGTCACCGACACCGCCGGCACCGCCGGGAACTCCGCGGTGAACCGGGCCGCCACGTCCTGCTCCCGGACCGCCAGCTGGGCCAGCGCGGCGTGTGCCCGCAGCACGTCGACGGTGCCCTCGTGGCCGCCGAGGGCGGCCAGCCGCTCCGCGGCCGCCAGGCTCTCCGCCGCGTCCAGCGACGTCACCGCCGGCCGGTGCACCCGGTTGAGCACCAGGCCGGCCAGCGGCATCCGCTCCTGCCGCAGCCGCCCCGCGAAGTAGGCCGCCTCCCGGACCGCGTCCGACTCCGGCGTCGCGACCAACAGGAACGCCGTCTCCCGCGCCTGCAGGATCCGGTACGTCTGCTCGGCCCGCTGGCGGAAGCCGCCGAACATCGAGTCCAGCGCGGCCACGAAGCCGGAGAGGTCGGTCAGCAGCTGCGCGCCGATCACCTTCTGCACGACCTTGGAGAACATCCCGAAGCTGGCGGTCACCAGGCTGAACATGCTCCGCCCCCCGCTACGAGCCGGGGCCAGCAGCAGCCGCAGCATCCGCCCGTCCAGGAAGCGGGAGAGCCGGGCCGGCGCGTCGAGGAAGTCCAGCGCCGAGCGGGACGGCGGGGTGTCCACCACGATCAGGTCCCACTCGCCCCGGGCGTGCAGCTGCCCGAGCTTCTCCATCGCCATGTATTCCTGCGTGCCGGCGAAGGTCGAGCTCATCGCCTGGTAGAAGGGGTTGGCGAAGATCTCCGCCGCCTTCGCCGGGTCGGTGTGCTGGAGCACCACGTCGTCGAAGGTGCGCTTCATGTCCAGCATCATGGCGTGCAGCTCACCGCCGCTGGCCTCGATGTCGATGCCCTTGACCTGGCGTGGGGTGTTGTTCAGCTCGGTCAGGCCGAGCGACTGGGCCAGCCGCCGGGCAGGGTCGATGGTGAGCACCACCGTCCGCCGGCCGTGCCGCTCGGCCGCGCGCAGCGCCAGCGCCGCCGCGGTGGTCGTCTTGCCCACTCCGCCCGCCCCGCAGCAGACCACGATCCGTACGCCGGGGTCGGCGAGGATCTGGTCGACGTCCAGCGGTGGCGCCGCGTCTTCGGAAGGCACCAATCGAGCGTATCGGGCCGAGGGGTGTCTCTGCTCCGTGCCGGCCGCAGGTGTGAGTCAATCCGCCTGGACGAGCAGGCTGGCCAGCGTCTCCAGCCCGGCCCGGTCCACCCCGCCGGGCAACAGCGGCAACTCGGTCAACGGCCGGTCCAGCTCCATCAGGTCGGCCCGGAGCGAATCCTCCAGCTCCCGGCGTACCTGCTGGTCCCGGGCCTCCCCGGCCAGCCCGGCCACGGTGTCCCGATCGGCCGGTAGGCCGGCGGCGACCAGCCCCCGCTTCAGCTCGGCCTGGCTCAGCACCCGCCCGGCGGGCACCGGGGGCCGGGCGCCGTTGATGATCACCCGACCGACCGGGAAGCCGAGCTGGGTCAGCTCGGCGATCGCGTCCACCGTCTCCTGCACCGGCATCTCCTCGAGCAGGGTCACCACGTGCACCGCGGTCATCGGGGAACGCAGCAGCGCGGAGACCCCCTCGCTCTGGGTCTTGATCGGGCCGACCTTGGCCAGCCGGGCGGTCTCCGCGGTGACGTTGAGGAAGCGGCCGATTCGCCCGGTCGGCGGCGCGTCCAGGACCACCGCGTCGTACGTCCGGCGCTGCCCGCTGGTGCGGGTGGTCGCCTCCTTCGCCTTGCCGGTGAGCAGCACGTCCCGCAGGCCCGGGGCGATGGTGGTGGCGAAGTCGATCGCGCCGAGCTTGCGCAGCGCCCGGCCGGCCGCGCCGAGCTTGTAGAACATGTCCAGGTACTCGAGCAGGGCCTCCTCGGCGTCCACGGCCAGGGCCCGCACCTCGCCGCCGCCGGGGGCCTCGGCGAGCCGCCGCTCCTCGTACGGCAGCGGCTCGGTGCCGAAGAGCTGGGCGATGCCCTGCCGCCCCTCGACCTCGACCAGCAGCGTGCGCCGGCCACCGGCGGCCAGGCCGAGGGCCAGCGCCGCGGCCACGCTGGTCTTGCCCGTGCCGCCCTTGCCGGTCACCACGTGAAGGCGGGCCGGCCAGGTGTCGGACCGTTGCTCAGCTGCTCGCACCCGTCGAGCCTATCCAGCCGCCCGACTCAGGCGACCTCGCAGACCCACCAACCCGACTTCTGCACCACGGTGAAGCGCAGCTCCTGGTCGGCCACCTTCTCGTCGGAGGTGGTCATGGTGACCTTGGTGGTGACAGTGGCCCGCTCGCCGGTCTGGTTGTCCACCTTCGGGGTGGTCCACCGGAACCGCGGGTTCTGGTACTCCGTGGCGTACTTCTGCACCTCGGCGACCTTGCCGGCGATCTTCTTGTCGTCCCGGGAGGCGGAGCAGACGAAGGTGGCCGCCTTCTTCGCGTCCCGGTCCTGGTAGACCGCGGTGAGGAAGTCGTCCACCGCGACGGCCGGCTCCTTGGCGCCCTGGCCCTCCTCGGTGTCCCGCAGGGTCAGGAAGGCGGCCGTGCCACCGCCGCCGCAGAGCAGGATGGCCGCGGCCAGCACGATCGAGGCGATCAGCAGGCCGCGCCGCTTCTTCGGCGGGGGCGGGCTCTGGTACGGCGGGTGGCCCGCGCCCGGCGGCGGCGGGAAGGTGCCGGGGGCCGGCGGTGGGAAGGAGCCGGGGCCCGGCGGCGGGAACGGGCCGGGAGCCGGCGGCGGGAAGCTGCCGGTGGCCGGCGGCGGGAACGGGCCGGGGCCCGGCGGCGGGAACGTGCCGGGGGTCGGCGCGGCCCCGGCCAGCGGCCCCTCGCGGTACGGGCCGTCGGGCATGCCGCCGGTGGCGCCACCGATGGGTGGTTGGGTCATGTCGTTCCCCCGGGGTGCGGCGCCGACGCCGCCCCAGGCGACGACGCGTGATCGAGCGTGCGGGCGAGCGCGGGTCGCCCGTCCGACCGGAAGGGTAGCGGTCGATCGGCGACTTGCCAGCCCCGCGTGGCCCGGCGGCGCCGCACCATCCCGGACGTGAGCCGGGCGTCGACCACCTGGACCCGGCGATGTGTCGCATATGTGACGGCCGGTGATCATCCGTGCGCGTCCCGTTGCCGGGACTGCCGATCGGCCCTACGTTCGTCGCGATGCGGGGGCCGGACCGGGCAGCAGTCCGAGCCCGACGGTGGTGACCCAGATCAGGTACGACGCCCGGAGGCAGCGCATGCGCGACGCGGAGAACATTCCTCGAGCTCAGTTTCCACAGGGTGACCGGGCCCGGCGGCCCGGTGAGGTCGAGCCTCCCGGCCTGCCGTTGAACGAGCGGTCGTACCGCCGTTGCGCCGAGCCGGCCGAGGTGATCCGCACGCTGGTCCGCCCCGGCGAGCGGTGCCGGGACGAGGACGAGCCCGGGTACGTCATCCACCTGCCGGTCCGGGTTCCCGACCTGGCGGCGGCCACCGCGCTGGCCGGCACCGTGGCCACGTCGCTGGGCTTCCTCAGTGAGCTGGACGCCGGCGAGACGACGGTCTCCACGGCCGACGACCAGAACAACCGGCACCGGGTCTTCTGCGACCTGCTGCTGCCCGACCGGAGCCGGTGCCCCCAGCGCTACGACCACGAGGGGCCCTGCGGTGAGCTGCCCGTGGCGCCCGAGCAGCGTCCCGCACCCAGGTCGCCGTCCTGACCGTAGTCTGTGCCTGGAAGTGTCCATGCCAGGCAAGGGAGCCTTCACCCGATGCAGAAGTGGGAATACGCCACGGTCCCGCTGCTGGTCCACGCGACCAAGCAGATCCTCGACAACTGGGGCGAGGACGGCTGGGAGCTGGTCTCCGTGGTTCCCGGCCCGAACCCGGAGCAGCTCGTCGCCTACCTGAAGCGCCCGAAGGGCTGATGGCCATGAGCAACGGACCGCACGCGAAACTCGCGGAGCTCGGCCTGACCCTGCCCGAGGTGGTGCCGCCGGTGGCCAGCTACGTGCCGGCCGTCCAGTCGGGGCAGCACGTCTATGTCTCCGGCCAGCTGCCGATGGCCGAGGGCAAGCTGCTCGCCACCGGCAAGGTGGGTGCCGGCGTCTCCGCCGAGCAGGCCAAGGACCTGGCCGAGCGGTGCGCGCTGAACGCCCTGGCCGCGATCGACTCGCTGGTCGGCCTGGAGAACGTCGTCAAGATCGTGAAGCTGACCGGCTTCGTCGCGAGCGCGTCGGGCTTCACCGGCCAGCCCGGTGTCATCAACGGCGCCTCCGACCTCTTCGGCACGGTCTTCGGCGAGGCCGGCCGCCACGCCCGCAGCGCGGTAGGCGTAGCCGAACTCCCCCTGGACGCCCCCGTAGAGGTCGAGGTAATCGTCGAGGTCGCCTGACCCCCTGCCCCTCCCGTACCCGCGATCTTGCACTTGGTGCCCTGGCGAAAGCCCCGAACGGGCACGAATCAGGGGCCGAAACTGCAAGATCGCGGGACCCGGCGGGCGGGGTCGTACGATCGCAGCCATGACCGGGCGTGTGACGGGGGCGGCGGCGGCACTCGCCGACGAGCTCCCGGGATGGGTGACGCTGCTGCGGGCGCCGAACCCGGGGCCGATGACCCTCGACGGCACCAACACCTGGGTGCTGCGCGCGCCCGGGGCGGAGCACGCGGTCGTCGTCGACCCCGGCCCGGCCGACGAGGAGCACCTGGCGGCGATCGCCGCGCACGCGCCGATCGGGCTGGTGCTGATCACCCACGGGCACCCGGACCACACCGAGGGCGCGCCGCGCCTGAGCGAGCGGCTGGGCGGGGTGCACGTCCTCGCCGCCGACCCGGCACACACCATCGGCGGCGAGCCGCTGACGGAGCCGGGCGAGCACTTCGGCGGCTTCGGCCTGGAGATCCGCCTGTTGGACACCCCAGGGCACACCGCCGACTCGGTCTGCTTCCTGGTGGAGCACGCTGGCGAGCGGGTGGTGCTGACCGGCGACACGATCCTCGGGCGCGGCACCACCGTGGTCGCCCACCCGGACGGCCACCTCGGCGACTACCTGACCAGCCTGGAACTGCTCTCGACGTACCGGGGAATCCCGGCGCTGCCCGGCCACGGCCCGGCGCTCGCCGACTGCGGCGCCGCCGCCGAGTTCTACCTCGCCCACCGCCGGGCCCGGCTCGACCAGGTCCGGGCCGCGGTCGCGGCCGGCGCCACCACCGCACCCGAGGTGGTCGAGCGGGTGTACGCGGACGTCGACCGGTCGCTGTGGTGGGCCGCCGAATGGTCGGTCCGGGCCCAGTTGGAGTACCTCGGGGTCGCCACCCGGGAATCCGGCGCGGGGGGCGCGGAGTTGGAGCAACCGTGACCTGCCCCGTGTGTGGAACCGTCGCCGTGCCCGGCGCGCGGTTCTGCCACAACTGCGGGGCGGCCCTGCCGGCAGCCGCCACCCTGCCCGCCGCCGAGCGACGGGTGGTCACCGTGCTCTTCGGCGACCTCTCCGACTTCACCTCCTGGTCCGAGGACCTCGACCCGGAGCGGGTCGGCGCGGTCACCGACCGGGTGCTCGCCGCCCTCGCGGGCGCGGTCAAGACCTTCGGCGGCCATGTCGACAAGCTCACCGGCGACGGGATCATGGCCGTCTTCGGCGCGCCGGTCGCCCACGAGGACGACGCCGAGCGCGCCGTCCGCGCCGCGCTGTCCATGCAGCGGGCGGTCCGCCGGGTGCTCGACGACGAGCGCGGCGGCGGTGCTCCGCTCGGCCTGCGGGTCGGCCTCAACACCGGTGACGTGATCGCCGGCATCCAGGCCGCCATCGAGTACACGGTCATCGGCGACACGGTGAACACCGCCGCCCGGCTCGCCGACGCCGCCGCCGTCGGCGCGGTCTACGCCGGCGCCCGCACCTCCGCCGCCACCCGGCACGTCGCCTCCTGGCGGGCGCTGCGCCCGCTGCGGCTCAAGGGCAAGCGCGAGCCGGTCGAGGCGTACGAGCTGCTGGGTCTGCTGGACGCGCCGGGCACCCGGTCCGGCCTCGGCGACGAGGCGCCCTTCGTCGGCCGGGAGACCGAGATCGGCCGGGTCGCCGGCCGGCTCGCCGAGGTGATCGACCGGGGCGAGCCCCGGGTGCTGCTGATGACCGCCGAGGCCGGGATCGGCAAGTCCCGGTTCGCCGCCGAGGTGGAACGCCTCGCCGCCGGCTACGATGTCGGCGCCGGCCGGTACGCCGCGCACACCGGCGCGCGGGTGCTCTCGGTGCGGTGCGCCGCGTTCGGCGAACGACGCCGGCTCGCCCCCCTCGCCGACCTGGTCCGGGCGGCGGTCGGCCTGCCCAACGACGCGGCCACGGCGCTCACCCGGCCCGCGGTGGAGGAGCGGCTGCGCCGGCTCGGCCAGCGGCTCGGCCGGCTCCCCGGTGATCCGCCCCCGCTCGCCACCGACCAGCTGCTCGCCCTGCTCGGTTACGCCGAGCTGCCCGGCGCCGACAACGGCGAGTGGAGCGCCGCCGCCCCGCCGCAGGACGCCGAGGCGGTGCCGAACGCGGTCGCCGGGCTGCTCAGCGCCCTGGCCGTCGAGGCGCCGCTGGTGATCGTCGTGGACGACCTGCACGACGCCACCGCCGAGACGATCAACGCGCTCGGGGTGACCCTGTCCCGGCTCACCGGCCCGGTGCTGGTGCTGCTGCTCGGCCGGCCCGAGCTGGTCCGTACCGCCGGGGCGCTGACCCGGGTCGCGGACGCCGAGGTGCACGCGCTGCCCCCGCTGCGGGGCGCCGACGCGGCCCGGCTGCTCACCACCTACCTCAACGGCGGGAAGCTCCCGCAGCCCGACGCGGACCGGCTGCTCGCCACCGCCCAGGGCAACCCGTTCTACCTGGCCGAGCTGGTCACCCTGCTGATGGAGCGGGGCGCGCTGACCGCCGGCGCGGACCGCGCCACCCCCGCCGGGTGGCGACTGGTCCCCGGCTCGCTGGGCAGCCGGTTGCTCTCCCGGGACCTGGCCGCCGTGCTCGCGGCGCGCATCGACGCGCTGCCGGCGGACGCCCGCTCCGTGCTGCGCGACGCGGCGGTCGTCGGCGACACCGTGCCGATCGGCGCGCTGGAGGCGCTGCGCGAGCAGCGCGCCGGGCGGGACGGCCGGCCCGCGGCGGTGGTCGCCGTCGAGCTGGAGCGGGCCGTGGAGGAGCTGCTGCAACGCCGGATGCTGCACCGCACCCGCGCCGGGTACGCCTTCGCCACCCCGCTGATGCGGGAGGCCGCGTACGCCGGGGTGAGCAAGGCCGAGCTGGCCGAGCGGCACGCCGCGCTGGCCCGCTGGGCCGCGCCCGGGACGTCGGGTGGTGGCGCGCCGGGCGGCTTCACCGAGGCCGCCCGGGACGACTTCGTCGCCGAGCACGTGGAACGGGCCGCCGCCCTCGCCGACGCGGTGAAGCTGCGTCCGGACGCGCCGGCCCGCGCGGTGCTCCCGCTCGGCGTGGCCGCGCTGGGCCGGGCCGCCCGCCGGTCGTTGCAGGCCGGGGAGCCGATGCTCGCCGTCGAGTACGCCGAACGCGCCGCCGAGCTGGCTCGCGACGGCGTGCCGCTGGCCGACCGGGTGGTGCACGCCCGGGCGCTGCTCCAGATCGGCCGCCCGACCGACGCGCTGGCCTTCGCCGAGAAGATCGCCGCCAACGCCGGCGACGCCGGCACCCGGACCAGCGCGCTGCTGCTCGCCGGGCAGGCGCACCAGACCCTCGGCGACCAGAGCCGGGCGGAGGGCAGCTGGCAGGAGGCGTTGCAGGTGGCCACCGCGGGTGAGCTGCCGACGATGCGCGCCTCGGCGATGCGTCGGCTGGGCATGGCCGACTTCATCGCCGGCCGCCTCGGCCAGGCGAGCAGCCGGCTCGCCGCCTCCTACCAGGTCAGCCTCGCCGCGAAGGACCCGCGCGGGCAGGCCTGGTCGCTGCAGAACCTGGCCTGGGTGACCACCACCCGGGGCGACTTCGCCGGGACCGACGCGGTGCTCGGCCGGGCCGCCCGGCTCTTCGCCGAGCTGAAGGACCCGTACGGGCGGGCCTGGCTGCGCGGCACCACCGCGTTCGCCCGGCTCCTCGCCGGCCGGTTGCGGGAAGCCTGCCGGATGGCGCGGGTCTTCCTGCCGTTCGGGGAGCGGGTCGGCGAGGCGTGGGCGGTCGGCACGCTGCGCGCGGTGGAGGCGTACGCCACCGCCGAGCTGGGCGAGTTGGCCGAGGCGGACCGGGCGGCGCGGCAGGCGTACCGGGAGTTCGCCGAGGTCTCCGACGACTGGGGGCAGGGCTTCGCCCTGGTCGTCCGGGGCGTGGTGGCGCGCGGGCTCGGCGAGCCGGAACACGCCGCCGACCTGTTCACCGACGCGCTCGCGTACGCCGACCGGACGTCCCACCCGCTGCTCACCGGGATGGCCGGCACGCTGCGCGGCTTCGTCGCGCTGGACATGGGCGACTGCGAGATCGCGGAGCGGGACGCGCGCGCGGTGCTGACCAACGTCGAGCCGCACAATCCGCAGGCGCCCGCCCAGGTCGCGCCCCGGGTGCTGCTCGCCATGGCGCGGCTCGCCGCCGGCGACCCGGCCACCGCGGTGGGGCTGCTCGCCCCCGTCGCCACCACCGCCGCGAGCACCCCGTCGCTGCTCATCTCCCGCCGCCAGACGATGGCCCGGTACGCCTCCGCGCTGCTCGCGCACGGCCAGCGGGAGCAGGCGCTGGACTGGGCACAACGGGCGGTCGCCGCCCCGGCCGAGGACGTCCGCAGCCAGGTCATCGCCGCGATGGTGCTGGCCGAGACGCTGGCCGCCTGTGGTCGTCCCGCCGACGCGCTGGCCAGCGCCGACGAGGCGGTACGGCTGGCGTACGCCACGGAGCAGCGCAGCGAACGGGCCGTCGCCGACGCACTCCGCGCCCGCCTCGCCCTCTCCTGACCGGTCCCTCGCCGGCCCAGCCCCTCCTCGCGATCCCGGGAGGAAACGGCCCCCTCGGGGCCGGGTTCGCCCAAGATCGCGGGACCGGGAGGTCTGGCGGTTTCGGGGATGTGAGCGTCGGGGGTGGGGGCTAGCGTGTGTCTGGTCGAGACGGCCGCCCACGGTGGTGGCCGCGGGTAGGGGAGGACCGGATGAGGCTGCCGCGTTCCGGCGCCGGCTGGACGATGGCCGTCTTCGGCGTCCTCGCGCTGCTGCTGGGCGCGCTCGGGCTGATCTGGCCGGAGGTGCAGCTGCGGCTGCTCGGCTTCGAGGTGCCGGCCACCCGGGCGCCCGGTGACTACACCGGCACGTTCCTCACCGCCTCCTCGATGGCGTCGTTCAACATGGGGGTCTACTACCTGCTCGCCACCGCGACGGAGTGGCGGCCGTTCTACCGGTTCACCGTGGTGTTCCGCCTGGTCACGTTCACCGTCTTCAGCATCGCGGTGCTCTCCGACATCGCTCCGGACCGGTTCTTCGGGGTCGCCGCCTGGGAAGGCCTGGGCGCGCTCGCCACGGCGGCCGGCCTCTGGTGGGACGCCCGCCGTGCCGCGCCGGTGGCCGACGACATCGATCCGGTTGACCGGGCCGGGACGACCGCCGCCGACGCCCCGGCCGGCTCGGTCGCGGCGGACGACGCCGCAGGTAGCGCCCCGGCGGCTGGTCCGGTCCACTGAGCCGACGGTGGAGACAGGTATTTTCGAGCCGTGACCGACACCCCGCCCGGTGCCCGCCGGCTGCCCATCGTGCCCGGTCTGACCGATCTGGAGGTCTTCGCGCGGGGTGGCTACGCCACCGTCTACCGGGCCACCCAGATCTCGGTGGGACGCGAGGTCGCGGTCAAGGTGGAGAACCGCACCCTGGACAGCGAGCGGGACCAGGCACGCTTCCTGCGCGAGGCGCGGGCGGCCGGCAAGATGTCGTCTCACCCGCACGTGGTCGACCTCTTCGACGTCGGGGTCACCGTCGACCAGCACCCGTACCTGATCATGGAGCTCTGCGACGGGTCGTACGCGGAGCGGATGCGGACCTCGCCGCTCGGTCCGGCCGAGACGCGTGACCTGGGTGTGAAGATCGCCGACGCGCTCGCCCACTCGCACGCGGCCGGGGTGCTGCACCGGGACGTCAAGCCGGCCAACATCCTCTACTCGCACTTCAACCCGGCGGTGCTGGCCGACTTCGGGCTGGCGGTGCTGGCCGAGGTGCGGGACGCCTCGGTCACCCTGGAGGTGCTCACCCCGGCGTACGCGCCGCCGGAGATGTTCAGCCACAGCCCACCCTCACCGGCGGTCGACGTGTACGCGCTCTGCGCGACCCTCTACGCGGTGATGCACGGCCGGCCGCCGCGCTGGCAGTCCGAGCGCAACCCGAGTCTGGTCACCGTGCTGGAGATGTTCCACCAGCCCATTCCCGGGCTTCCCGGGGTGCCGGAGGAACTTGTCGACGTGCTCCGGGCCGGGATGGCCAACGATCCGGGGGAGCGCCCGTCCGCGGTCGAGCTGCGCGGCATGCTCGCCGCGGTTCGGCTAGACCCGGGCGCCGCCCCGGTCTCCGGCGCCCCGGTCTCGGGCATCCCGGTCAGTGGCGGCGCCACCGGCCCGTACACCGTCGGCCGGACGGGGCAGCCGGCCCAGCGGCCGCCGGCGGAGGACGCGCAGCCGACGGTGCCGACGCCGGGGCGGCGGTGGCGGCGGTGGTTCCTCGGTGGGGCCGGGGTCCTCGCGCTGGGCGCCTCCGCCGGCGTCGGCGCGTGGCTGGCCGGGGGTGCGCCGGCCGTGGTGCCGCCGACCCCCGTGGCGACCGGGGTCAGCGTGGGTGGCGGCGGGTCGGAGGTGCTGCCGGGCTGCCGGATCGGCTCGGCGGGCGTGGAACTGGCCGCAGGTGGCCGTTGCGCGTCCGAGTTGGAGTGTTTCGGGCCGGTGCGGCTGCGCGGCACCCGGGCGGAGGCAACCCGGATCCCCTGCGACGGCCGGCACACCTGGGAGACCTACGCCGTGGGAGACCTGCCGGCCGCCCTGGTCGGGGTCGGGCACGCGGCGATCAGCGCCGACCCGGTCGTCCGCGGCGTCTGCAACGCCCGCACGTTCCGGCTCACCAGCGGCATCCGATCCCAGGCCGGGTGGAACCTGGAGGTGCTGCCGCCGGCCGAGGCGGGCCCGGACCGCACCTACCGCTGCCTGGCCGGCCGGGGCGTGGACGCGCTGGCCGCGCCGACGCTCACCGGTCGCTGATCCCGTTCGCGGCGCGGCTGCCCTGCACCGCCCGGCTGTCCAGCGCCTCCAGCGTGTCCGCGTACAGCGCGCGGCTGTCGCGTACCGCCCGGCTGTCCAGCGCCTCCAGCGTGTCCGCGTCCACGCCGTAGCCGGCGGGGACGGGCTGGGCCGGCGGCCGCGCGGCCGGAGCCGGGGTGCCGCCGGACTGCCGCGCGGCGGTGACCGCCACGCCGGCCACCATCCCGAGCAGCACGCAGAGCAGCGCCAGTAACACGGCGACAACGCCCTCCGGCCGCCAGATCACCAGCATCACCAAGGGAGCGGCCGCGGCCAGCGACGCGGCGACCGCGTTCACCCGCGGATCGGGCTTCGGGAACAACCTCACCCGACAAGCATGGCCCAGCTCACCCGCGTGTCAACCGCGGGACCTGGTCACCGGTTCCCGGGCGGGCCGGTTGGCCGCAACACGCGGCACAAAATAGCGTCGATCATGAATTATTCGTTACATCAATCGGCAATTTGTCGGTCTCATGGGCGTTTGACGGGCGGCCTTTGTGGCTGCTGATCCCTAGAGTGACGAAGGTCGAGCTCTGCTCGACTGACCCCGTTCCCCACCGGAAGGCAGCCACATGCCAGGTGCAATGCGGTCCCTGACCGCAACAGGGATCGCCGGCATCGTCCTCGCCGGATCGGCGGTCGCGCCCGCCGCCGCGGCGCCGAGGCTGACGCCCCAGCCGTCCACCTCGGACCGGACGAGTCCCGTCGAGGCCCGCCGGGTCGACCGCGTGCCGGCCCCGAAGCTCGACTGGTACGCCTGCTACGACTACGCCGAGTGCGCCACCGCCCGGCTTCCGCTTGACTACGACAACCCGAAGGGCGCCACCACCGAGGTCGCCGTGCTCCGGGTCAAGGCCCGGGACCAGCAGCACAAGATCGGCAGCCTCTTCCTCAACCCGGGCGGCCCGGGTGGTTCCGGCACCAGCATCGCGCTCGCCGCGCCGTACTTCCTCGGCGACGACCTGCTCGACCGGTTCGACATCGTCGGCGTCGACCCGCGCGGCGTCGCCGCCAGCGAGAACATCAAGTGCTTCCCGTCGGTGAAGGACCAGACGAAGGCGTACGCCGGGCTGAACGTCGCGTTCCCGTGGACGAAGGCCGAGGAGAAGGCGTACGTCGCGTCGTCGAAGGCGGTCGGGAGGGCCTGCTCGACCAGCGGCAAGCCGCTGACCGGGGCGGCGTCCACCGCCGAGGTGGCCCGGGACATGGACGTGCTGCGCCGCGCGGTGGGCGACCAGAAGCTCAGCTACCTGGGCTTCAGCTACGGCACCGCGCTGGGCCACTACTACGCCAACATGTTCCCGGATCGGGTCCGCGCCCTCGTCGTGGACGGCGTGCTCAACCCGAATGCCTGGGTCGGCCAGGGCAAGGCCCGCAACCAGCTTCAGGAGAGCCGGCTGCGCAGCGCCGACGGCGCGTACCGGGCGCTGCACGAGATCCTGGTCCGCTGCGCGAAGGCCGGCGAGGAGGCCTGCCCGCTGGCCGCCGGTGACCCGGTCGCGGCGTACGAGCTGGTGGCGAAGCGGCTGCGGAAGAAGCCGCTGGTGGTCGACGATCCCGAGCTGGGCCAGTTCACCGTCAGCTACGCGGACTTCGTCGGCGCCACCCTCGGCGCGCTCTACGACCCGTACGGCTGGCGGGACGTCGTCGGCCTGACCAGCGAGCTGCTGGTGCTCACCGACCCGGCGTCGGTGTCGGCCGCCCGCCGGGCCGAGGCCCGCACCGCCGTCGTCGCCCGCGCCGCGAAGGCCCGCCAGCAGCGCGGCTACGACTTCCCGTACGACAACGGGCTGGAGACGTTCCTGACGGTGGACTGCACCGACGCGTACCACCCGAAGAGCGCCGATGCCTGGTCGGTGCTGAGCGCCAAGGAGGACAAGCGGGCCCCGTACTTCGGTCGGGCCTGGGCCTGGGGCGCCGCGCCCTGCGCCCGCAACACCTGGACGGTGCGGGACGAGGATGCCTACACCGGCCCCTTCAACAAGCGGACCAGCGCCCCGGTGCTGGTCGTCGGCAACTACTGGGACCCGGCGACCAACTACCACGGCGCGGTCAGCTCGGCGGCGCTGCTGCCGAACAGCCGGCTGCTCAGCAGCGACAGCTGGGGGCACACCGCGTACGGCACCTCGGCCTGCGTGACCGGCGCGGTCGACGCGTACCTGCTGACGGTGGCGCTGCCGGCGACGGGCACCGTCTGCACCGGTGACGCGCAGCCGTTCGTCGAGGTGCCTGCGGCCGAGCGGGCGGAGGCGTCGAAGAGCGCCCTAGCTCGGGCCGGCGAGCCGGGCCGGGGTGAGCCGAAGCGGCTCCCGCCGGTCGTGGCGCCGCTGCCGGTGGTCGGCACTCTGACGGTCCGCTGACGGACCCCCGGGGTGCGGCGGTGATCGGGCACCCGCCGCACCCCGGGCCCGGCGCGGGCATTCTCAGCCGGGCGTCCGGCTGGAACGATGACGACATGTCGTCGCTGTCGATACCCCAGGTGACCTATCTCGGCGGGCATCCGGACCGGGCGGACGAGACACGGGGCCTCACCGCCGTCGTCGACCGCTCCGGCATCCTGCTCCGCCGGCCGTTCCGCCGGTTCCTCACCTTCGACTGGGCCGCGCTGCGCGGGCTGGAGGTGCGGACGC
Organism: Micromonospora coerulea; assembly: GCF_016598485.1. GTDB lineage: Bacteria > Actinomycetota > Actinomycetes > Mycobacteriales > Micromonosporaceae > Micromonospora > Micromonospora coerulea. Next base: position 99,033 of record NZ_JAEMUW010000008.1, read on the forward strand.
CGGGCTTCCTCAGCCTGGCGATCAGCTTCCTTCCGGCCTACGACGACGGCTCGTCCCTGCACCTGCACCTGGACCGCGGGGTGTGCCGCTTCCACGTCCACGGCGTCCCCGCACCGGACCTGCGGGAGCGGCTCGCGTCGTGGGTGGGGGACACGGTGGGCCCGCCCGCGCCGCTGCCGGCGATGCCCCCGCCGCCACCGCGCGCGTCGAGCGGGCCGCTCGACGTGGTCCGAATGTCCCTCGACCTGTGGCGAGCGGGCGGCCTCGGGCGGGAGTCCCTGCCCGACCGCGGCACGCTGGCGTACCGGCTGAGCCTCGCCGAGGACCACCGCCGGTGTGGACGGTACGGCGAGGCGATCGCCCTGCTCGAGCCGCTCGCCGCCGGGGCGGCCCAGGCCTTCGGCCCGGTCGACGAGGACACGCTGAAGGTCCGTAACGCGCTCGGCCAGGCGTACCTCGATGCCGGGCAGGTCGACGACGGGCTGGACGTGCTGCGCGAGGTCGTGGCCGTGGCCGAGCACCTGCACGGCGTCGACGGCGCACTCACCCTGGTCGTCCGCAACAACCTGGCCATCGCCTACCAGCACGCCGGCCAGTACGCCCAGGCCATCGAGCTGCACGAGCAGAACATCCGGCACACCGAGCGGAACCACGGGCGGGACAGCATCGAGACGATCGGCCGGCGCAACAACCTGGCCGCCACCCTGGCGCTCGCCGGCTACCGGGAGCGGGCGATCGAGCTGTACTGGGAGGTCCTCGACGCGCTGCCGGACGGCTACCGGAGCCACACCCTGGCGGTCAACGCCCGGCAGAACCTGGCCATTCTGCACAACCCGTCCTGGACGCCGTGACGACCCCGGGTCGGTGCGTCAGGCGCGGGGCCGCGGCGCGGACCCGGCCCGCCGGGCGCGGGGGACGGTGCCGTCCTTGCGGATGATCACGCTGATCTGCTCCCCGACTTCCCCGGTCAGCCGGCCCGGACAGGCCAGTCCCAACCGGACCGCCAGCTCTCGGCCGTACAGGTCCACGGCGGCCTCGACCAGGTCGGCGTAGACGGCGACGGCCAGGCGGGACCGGTACCGGGCGGTGAGCAGGATCGCGACGCCGACGACCAGGGCCGGCCACCAGAACGCCCCGAGGACGGCGTAGAGGACGCCCCAGCCGGCCAGGCGCGCCGCCGCGGCGCAGCGGTCCTGCACGGCGGTCAGCTCGCCGCGCACCTCCTCGGGGAGGACCAGCCACAGCCGCGGCCACACCGGCGCGAGGTCGATGCCGTAACTCCGGTGTACCCGCACGTCGGCGGCGTGCAGCCGGTCACCGGTCCAGGTCGGCCGCTCCGGCTCCACCAGGCAGATCGCCGCGCGACGGGCGATGGCCCGGCGCGACCGGGCCCGACGGGCGGGATCGGCGGTGTCCGCGAGGAACTCGCGCTCCGCGTCCGCCGCCTCGGCGTCCGCCCGCTCCCACCGTCGACGGCGCCGGCCGGCGAGCCCCCGCAGCACCGGCGCGGATCCGGTCAGGCTCCAGGTCCACGCGACGAACACCCCCACCGACTGCGCGACCAGCCCGGCCGCCGCCGCGCCGAGTAGGAACGCGGCCACGGTGATCAGCAGCGTGGCGCCGCGGCCGCCGGCCGGGGTGGCGGTCACCCGGTCCAGCCAGGCCGGCAGGGCCGCAAGGTCCACGGCGTGGCCCTGACCGAGCACGTGGGCCAGGACCACCGCCGCGGCGAACAGCGCCCCCGGCAGCATCAGCGCGACCGTCCACCGGGTCACCAGCTGCTTGCCCAGCTCGGCGAGGAACGCGTTCACAACGTGATCCGGCTCTCCACGAGGGGCGCACCGGTCAGCCCGCACACCGGCGGGTCGCCGTCGTCGACCGGGACCTTCCGGGGACACGGTCCGGGACCTGGACAGGCCCAGGCGGCGACCGTCGGACGTCCGCCCCCGCCGAGCCACGGCTCGAAACCGCGTACGCCGGTGGTGAGCCCGTCGATGCCGTGGCGGGCGAACGCGGCGTCGAGCAGGTCGAGGTCCTCCGCCAGCGGCCGATCCCGCCGTCCCTGGGCGACCGCGTCGACGATCCGGTCGAGCACCTCGGCGACGCCGTACCGCTCGGCGTGCTCGCGCAGCTGCCCCCCGGCGGCCTGGCTGCACAGCCGGCCGATGCGCTCCGCAACGAGTTCCAAGGTCGCTCCCCGTGCACCGGATGGCCGCTTCCGCTGCCACAGTAGCGACCCGGGCAAGCCACCACCCCGTCCCCGGACGCGGGTCGGATTTCCGCTTTCGTGGACCGGTCCCGACCGGGCAGGATCGTTACGGGACAAGGGGATCGCCGCCCGACGCCAGCGCACCGGAATCGAGAAGCGATGTCGAAACGGACCACCGGCGCCGTGCAGCAGGTCACGGCGGTGACCGCCGAGTACGAACGCACGGGCGCGCCGAGCGTCCTGTTCGGCACGGACCTCTCCGGCGAACAGCAGATCCTCGCCGCTGCGGCCGGTGAGCGCGGCACCGGACGGACGGCGGCGCAGGCGCTGGCTCGGCTGCACTGGTACCGCTACCTCAATCTGTCCGGACTGGACGGTCTGCGGGAGCGTCGGGCGGCGGTCGAGCTGTTCCGGCGCGGCTGCCGCCGGGAACCGGACCTGGTGCCCGAGCCGATCCGGGACGAATGCCGGGAGACCCACCGGCCGAGTTCGCCGCGACTCTCCGACGTCCTGCTCAGCCAGCAGCAGGCCGACCGGATCGCGGGGCTCCGGCAGCGGCACCGGGCGGGTTCCGAGAAGGCCCTCCGGATGCTCGTCAAGCTGTACCAGGAATGGCTTCCACAGCTGGCCGGGGAGCGCGACGACGCCACCGTCCTACTGCGTGCCGCCCTGCTGACCGATCTCGCCGAGGCGCTGGTGACGTTGGCGGAGGAGACCGGAGAGGGGCCGACGTACGACGAGGCGCTGGACGCCGCCTCGGCAGCCCTGTCGGCCACCTCGGACCGGGACCCGCACCGGCTCCACCGGCTCGTCGACCGCGGCCGCCTGCTGGAGCTCTACTTCGACCGGGGCGCCGGCCCGAAGGCGCTCGAACTGGCCATCGGGGAGTACCGCCGGGCGGCCCAGCTCAGCTGGCAGCGGCAGCCCACCGATCCGCAGGTGGTGGCGCGGCTCGGCGCGGCGTTGTGCCGGCTGCACGACATCCCGGAGCTGGCGTCGGTCAGGGTCCTGCTCGAGGCGACCGCCGCCTGGCGCGACGCGGTCCACGCCGCCGCGCAGGACGGGCCCGCGATGGCCTCGGCGCTGGAGCGGCTCAACACGGTCGCCAACCTGTTGGCCCAGGAGGTCGGCCCCGACCTGGCGCTCACCATCGCCACCGCGGCCAGCCGAGCCGAGGTGATCGACCAGTTCCTGTGGCGGACCGAGGAACTCGCCGACCGGATCGCGGTGGACGCCTCACCACCGGCCCTGGCCGACCGGTACGAGTCGGCCGTCCTGCTGTTCGCCGTGGTGCCCGGCTTCCATCGGGCTCGGCCGCGGGCGCTGCTCCTGCTCGGCCGGGCCGAGCTCGACCGGTGGCAACACGGCGGTGAGCTGGACGGTGCGGCGCGGGCGACGACCTGGGCGCAGGTGGCCCTGGACGCCACCGGCCCGTCGCATCCGCTGCGGCGGGACGCGTTGAACCTGTTGGCGGGCGCGGCCGCCCACGCGGGACTGCACGGGCGGGACGAGAACCTGGTCGAGGTCGCGGTTGCCGCCGCCCGCGCGGCGCTCGACCTGGCCGACGAGCAGCCGGAGGAGCGTCCTCACCAACTCGTCGTCCTCGCCGGTGCGTTGGCCGACGCCGGTTCGCTGACCCGCGATCCCGACCTCGTGAACGAGGCGCTGCGGCACCAGCGGGAGGCGCTGAGCCTGACGCCCGCTGGGCACGAGTCGTACGCGTTGCGGCTCATGCGGCTCTCGACCATGCTGACCCATCGGGACGACCTGGTGCCCGATGACGCGCTCCTCGCCGAAGCCGTGGCGGCCAGCGGTCGCGCCGCCGAGGTTCTGCCCGAGGAGGATCCCCGCCGCGTCGGGTTCCTGTACAACCACGCCAGCAGCCTGACCGTCCAGGCCATCCGGCAGAAGGACGAGGCCGGCCTGCTCGCGGCCGAACTCACCTACCGGGAGGCGCTCGCCCTGGTGCCGCCGGATCACCCCGACCAGCCGCGGATCCGCAGCTCTATCGCCGACACTCGGTACCAGCGATATCGGCTCGGCGGCGACCTCGACGTGCTGGCCGACGCCGTGAAGCTGGCCCGGCAGGCGGTCGAGGAGACCCCGCCCGAGCACCACTGGTGGCCGCTGCGGGCCGGACTGCTGGCCCGGGCGGCCGCCAAGCTGGCGAGATCGGGAGGGCCGGACGCCGACCAGGCCCGGGCCGAAGCGATCGCCACGTACGCCGCGATCGCCGCCTCGCCGAGGGCGGACGCGCAGACCAGGATCAAGGCCGAACGACAGCAGGCCGAGCTGGCCCGTGAGGCTGGCGACCCGGCCGCCCGACTGGCCGCCCTGGAGCGGGCGGTGGAGCGGATGCCGACCTCGATCAGCCGGTCGTCGGCCGGCCGCCGCCGGCTCGGCGCCGTCGCCGAACTGGGCGGGTTGGCGGCGGAGGCCGCGGCGGCCGCGATCGCGGCGGACCACCCCGACCTCGCCGTCGAGCTCCTGGAACGCGGTCGTGGCCTGCTGTTCCATGAGGCCCTGGGCATCCGCGGCGGACGGGCGGAGCTGCGGACCGTCAGCCCCGGGCTCGCCGCAGACCTCGACCGGGTCGACCGGGAGCTGGCGGAGGCGGACGCGTACACGCACGTCCGGACCTTCACCATCGAGGTGGAGCGCCGGACGGCGGCCGGCGAGCTGGTGAACAGCTCGACGACGGAATGGGATCCCCGAGCCGTCTGGGTTCCCCGTACCCGGAAGTTGGCGGCCGAACGGGACCGGGTGATCGAGCGGATCCGTGCGCTGCCCGGGTTCGTCGACTTCCTGCGGCCACCGTCGGTGCCGCTGCTTCGCCAGCGGCTCGCGGGCATGCCGGTGGTCGTCGTCAACACCCACGGCGACCGGGGCGACGCGCTGGTCGTACCGGCGGACCAGGAGCGCCCCGTGCAGGTGGTCCGGCTGCCCGACCTGTCCGGGACCGCCGTCCAGCGGCACGTCACCCGGTGGTACGCGGCGGTGTCCGACGCGACCGACCCCTCGGTGCCGTTCGACCGGCGCGCCGCTGCCCAGGAGGAGCTGCACGGCGTGCTGGTCTGGCTGTGGGACGCCGTCACCGGGCCGGTGCTCGACCGGATCGCTCCGATCGACGGTCCGGCTCGCCGGATCTGGTGGGCCCCGGTCGGCGCGCTGGCCCGCCTCCCGCTGCACGCCGCCGGTCATCACCGCGAGCCGGGCCGCCGGCGTACGGTCTTCGACCGCGCGGTGTCGTCCTACACGCCGACCCTCACCGCCCTGGCGCACGCCGCGGCGGACCGGCCGCGACCACCGGCGACGGCCACGGCCACCGTCGTCGGCGTACCGATCGCAGGGGACCTGCCGGCGCTGTCCCAGGTACGCGTCGAGGTCGAGCACGTCGCCCGGCTGATCCCCGGCTCGACCGTGCTCACCGGGACCGAGGTGGCGCCGACCGCGGTCGAGGAAGCGCTGCGGGCGCACCCGATCGCGCACTTCGCCTGCCACGCCGAGGGGGACGCCGGCATCGCCGCGATGCTGACCGGCGGCCTGCGCCTCGGCGGAGGTGGCTCGCTCAGCCCGCATATGGTGGGCTCCTACCAGCTGCAACGGGCCGAGCTGGCCTTCCTCTCCGCGTGCGGAACCGCCGAGACGCACCCGAGGTTCACCGACGAACCGCTGCATTTGGCCGCGGCGTTCCAGCTCGCCGGCTTTCGCGGCGTGATCGGCACGATGTGGCGTACCACGGACAGCGCCCGGATCGCCCAGGCCTTCTACGCCGGGCTGACGAACGGCGGCACCCAGCCGCCGGACACCGCCGCAGCGGCCCGGGTGCTCACCGACACGGTCCGAGCGGTACGCGACGAGTTCCCGGCGACGCCGACCCGATGGGCCGGCCACCTCCACGTCGGACTGAACCGGCCGCTGTGAGGAGCAGGCTCCCTCAGCCGCCCACCTCAGTAGGACTTGTCCTGGCCGAGGACGTGCTGGGCGACGAAGTTGAGGATCATCTCCCGGCTGACCGGGGCGATCCGGCCGGCGCGGACCGCGCCGAGCAGGGTGGCCACCCCGTACTCGGTGGTCATGCCGGCCCCGCCGAGGGCCTGCACCGCGGTGTCCACGGCGAGCGCGGCGGCCTCGCCGGCCGCGTACTTGGCCATGTTGCCGGAAATGCCGGCCTCCAGGTCCCGGCCGGCGTCGTACAGGGTGGCCGCCTTGTGGATCATCAGCCGGGCCAGCTCGACCTGCACCGCCGCGTGCGCGAGCGGGTGGGCGACGCCCTGGTGTGAGCCGATGCTCCGGCCGCCCCAGACCTTGCGGGTGGCGGTGTACTCCGACGCTCGCTCGATCGCGTACCGGCCGGTGCCGGCGCCCATCGCGGCGACCGTGATCCGTTCCGGGTTGAGCCCGGCGAACAGCGCCGGCAGGCCGGCGTCCAGCGACTCGCCGACCAGGGCTTCGGCGGGCAGCCGCACGTCGTCCAGGTAGAGCAGGAACTGGTTCTCCGGGGAGAGGATCTCCATGTCCAGCTTGGACCGGGTCAGGCCCGGCGCGTCGGTCGGCACGATGAACAGCGCGGGCTTCAGCTTGCCGGTCGCCGAGTCCTCGGTACGCGCCACGACCAGCACCTGGTTCGCCTCGTCGACGCCGGAGATGTAGCACTTGCGGCCGGACAGCAGCCAGTCGTCGCCGTCGCGCCGGGCCACCGTGCCGAGCCGGTGGAAGTTCGAGCCCGCCTCCGGCTCGGTGATCGCGAAGACGATCTTCTGGGAGCCGTCGGCGAGCCCGGGCAGGTGGCGCTTGCGCTGCTCGTCCGTGCCGTGCCGGGCGATCACGGTGGCGGCGATGGCCGGGGAGACCACCAGCAGCAGCAGCGGGCAGCCGGCCGCGGCCAGCTCCTCGCAGACCAGGGCCAGCTCGGTGATGCCGCCGCCTCCGCCGCCGTACTCGGTCGGGATGTTGACGCCGAGGTAGCCGAGCCGGCCGGCCTCGTGCCACAGCTCGGTGGTGTGCTCGCCGGCCTTGGCCTTCTCGACGAAGTAGCCGTGGCCGTACCTGCGGCCCAGCGCCCGGACGGCGTCGCGGAGCTGGTCCTGCTCAGGGGTGAGGTCAAAGTTCACTGCGGGGCCTCCTCGGGGTTCGACGGCTCCAGGTCGCGGCGCGGCGTAAGACGCGCCGAGCTGGAGTTGTCGATAACGGCCAGCACGGCGCCCGTCTCGACCTGGCCGCCGGCCGGCACCGGCAGCTCGGCCACCACGCCGTCGGTCGGGGCGAGCACGGGGTGTTCCAGCTTCATCGCTTCCAGGGTCAGCAGCAGCTCGCCGGCGGCGACCCGCTGCCCGACCTCGACGTGCACCCGGGTCACCGCGCCGGGCAGTGGCGCGAGCAGGGACCCGGCGGCCAGCTCCGCGGTGGGCAGCGGGAAACGCGGCAGCTCCGCCAGGCTCGCCGCCCCGTCCGGGCCGTCCACGAAGACCGCCGACCCCGCCCGGTGTACGCGGAACACCCGCCGCACCCCGTCGACCTCGAGCACCACGCGGTCCGGGGACGCCTCGACCAGGGTCACGGTCGGGGACTCGGCGGCGCCGTCGGTGCCGGCATCCCCGGCCGTCGCGACTTCACCGGCGAGCGGTGTCACCGACCACTCGGCGAGCCCGCCCGTCCGGTCCAGCCGGTAGCGGACCTCGATTTCCTCGCCCGTCGGGCCGGCGTAGCGGGTGACCTGCGAGAACGCCGGCACGTTCCGCCAACCGGAGGGGAGTCCGGCGAGCACGGTCGCCTCGGCGCGACGGCCGGTGGCCGAGGCGAGCCCGGCGGCCAGCGCCGCGAGGGGGAGCTGGTCGGCCGGCAACAGCGGAGCGAAGACCTCGTCGTGCCGCTCCAGGAAGCCGGTGTCCATCTCGACCGCGGCGAACTCCCGGCTGCGCAGCACCCGGACCAGCAGGTCCCGGTTGGTGGTGACGCCGTGGAACTCGGCCCGGGCCAGCGCGCCCGCGAGGGCCCGGGCGGCCTCGGCCCTGGTCGGCGCCCAGGCGATCACCTTGGCCAGCATCGAGTCGTAGTGCACGCCCACCACCGAGCCGTCCACCACGCCCGAGTCCAGTCGCAGCCCCTTCGTCGGGGCGAAGGCGCCCACCACCCCGGGGACCGCGAACCGGTGCAGCGTGCCGGTGGCCGGGCGGAAATCCTGACCCGGGTCCTCGGCGCAGAGGCGTACCTCAATCGCGTGCCCGTCGGCCGGCGGGGCCGCCGCCGACGGCAGCGGCTGGCCCTCGGCGACCAGCAGTTGCAGCCGGACCAGGTCCAGGCCGGTGACCGCCTCGGTGACCGGATGTTCCACCTGGAGCCGGGTGTTCATCTCCAGGAAGAAGAACTCCCCGGTCGGGGCGAGCAGGAACTCCACCGTCCCCGCGCCCACGTAGTCGACGGCCCGGCCGGCGGCGACCGCCGCCGCGTGCAGCCGCTGCCGCAGCTCCGGGTCGAGGACCGCCGGTGCCTCCTCGACGATCTTCTGGTGCCGGCGCTGGATCGAGCAGTCTCGCTCGCCGAGGGCCACCACGGTGCCGTGGGTGTCGCCGAAGATCTGCACCTCGATGTGCCGGCCGCGCTCGACGTACCGCTCGATGAAGACCGTGCCGTCGCCGAACGCCGCGGCCGCCTCGCGGCGCGCGGAGGCGACGGCCTCGGCCAGGCCGGCCGCGTCCCGGACGGTCCGCATGCCCCGCCCGCCACCGCCGGCGGACGCCTTGACCAGCACCGGGAAGTCGGTGACCTGGTAGTTGTCGGTCCAGGTGGGCAGCATCGGCACGCCCGCGTCGGCGAGCAGCGCCTTCGCCGCCATCTTGTCGCCCATCGCGGCGATCGCCTTGGCCGGCGGGCCGACCCAGGTCAGGCCGGCGTCGGTCACCGCCGCGGCGAACTCGGCGTTCTCGGCGAGGAAGCCGTAGCCCGGGTGGACGGCGTCCGCGCCGGCCTTGCGGGCCGCGCCCAAAAGCAGGTCGATCCGCAGGTACGTCTCGGCCGGCGTGTTTCCCGGCAGCCGCACCGCCTGGTCGGCCTCGGCGACGAAGGGCGCGTCGGCGTCCGCGTCGGAGTGCACGGCCACCGTCTCGACGCCGAGCGCCCGGCAGGTGGCGAAGACCCGGCGGGCGATCTCCCCCCGGTTCGCCACCAGAAGCTTTCGAATCAACGCTGAGCCTGCCTTTCGTTCGCGACTGCGGGACTCCGCTTCGCTGCGTTCCTCGCGCTCACGGGCTACATCCGGAAGACGCCGAAGCGGTCGGCGCCCTGCACCGGTCCGTTGTGGATCGCCGACAGGCAGAGCCCGAGGACGGTACGGGTGTCCCGGGGGTCGATCACCCCGTCGTCGTAGAGCCGGCCGGAGAGGAAGAGCGCCCCCGACTGGGACTCGATCTGCTGCTCGACCATCATCCGCATCGCGGCGTCGGAGTCCTCGTCGTAATCCCGCCCCCGGGCGGCGGCGGCCTGCCGGGCCACGATCGACAGCACCCCGGCCAGCTGCGCCGGGCCCATCACCGCCGACTTGGCGTTCGGCCAGGTGAACAGGAACCTCGGCTCGTACGCCCGGCCGCACATGCCGTAGTTGCCGGCGCCGTACGAGGCGCCCAGGTTGACCGTCAGGTGCGGCACGGTCGAGTTCGACACCGCGTTGATCATCAGGGCGCCGTGCTTGATGATGCCGCGCTGCTCGTACTCGGTGCCGACCATGTAGCCGGTGGTGTTCTGCAGGAAGACCAGCGGGGTGTCGGCGGCGTTGGCGAGCTGGATGAACTGGGTCGCCTTCTGTGCCTCCTCGCTGAACAGCACACCCCGGGCGTTGGCGAGGACGCCGACCGGATAGCCGTGCAGCTCGCCCCAGCCGGTGACCAGCGCGGTGCCGTAGCCCGGCTTGAACTCGTCGAACTCGCTGCCGTCCAGCACCCGGGCCAGCACCTCGCGCGGGTCGAACGGCACCTTGAGGTCGGCGCTGGCGATGCCGAGCAGTTCCTCCGGGTCGTACTTGGGGGGCTGCGGGACCGGGTTGCGGGGCGGCGGGCCCTGCTTGCGCCAGTTGAGCCGGCGGACGCACTGCCGCGCCAGCCGGATGCCGTCCCGTTCGTCCGAGGCCAGGAAGTCGGCCAGGCCGGACCTCGTGGCGTGCATGGCCGCCCCGCCCAGCGACTCGTCGTCGGTGACCTCGCCGGTGGCCATCTTCACCAGCGGCGGGCCGGCCAGGTACACCTGCGACCGCTCGCGGATCATGATGGTGAAGTCGGACATCCCCGGCACGTACGCGCCGCCGGCGGTGGCGTTGCCGAAGACCACGCTGACCGTGGGGATCTTCGCCGCGGAGAGCCGGGTCAGGTCGCGGAACACCCGGCCGCCCGGGATGAAGATCTCCGCCTGGGTGGGCAGGTCCGCGCCGGCCGACTCGACCAGGTTGACCATCGGCAGCCGGTTGGCCAGGGCGATCTCACCGGCCCGCCGGGTCTTGGCGAGGGACCAGGGGTTGACCGCGCCGCCGCGTACGGTCGGGTCGTTGGCGACGACCAGGCACTCCACGCCCTCGACCACCCCGATCCCGGTGACCACGCTGGCCCCAACCGGGAAGTCCGTCCCGTACGCGGCCACCGGGGACAGCTCCAGGAACGGGCTGTCCGGATCGAGCAGCAGCTCGATCCGCTCCCGGGGCAGCAGCTTGCCCCGCTTGTGGTGCCGGGTCACGTACTTCTCACCGCCGCCGGCGCGCGCCCGGTCGAGCGCGGCGTCCAGCTCGACGAGGCGGTCCAGCAGCGCCTCGCGATTGGCGCGGTAGGCCGGCGAGGACGGGTCGAGCGAGCTGTCCAGTGTGGTCACAGGCCCATGCCCTTCGCGATGATCGCGTTCATGATCTCGGTGGTGCCGCCGCCGATGCCGAGGATCCGGGCGTCCCGGTAGTGCCGTTCCACCTCGGCGTCGCGCAGGTAGCCGAAGCCGCCGTGCAACTGCAACGCCTGATCGACCACCCAGTCGCAGGCGGCCACCGCGACGTTCTTCGCCATCGCCACCTCGGTCACCACCGGCTGGCCGGCGACGGCTCCAGGTCGTGGCGCGGCGGTGGACGCGCCGAGCTGGAGTGGTCGAGCGACCCGGGCGGCCACGTCGTGCACGTACGCCCGGGCGGCCTCGGCCCGGGTGTGCATCTCGGCCAGCCGGTGCTGGACGAGCTGCCGGCTGGCCAGTGGCCGGCCGAAGGTGGACCGGTCCCGGCACCAGCGGGTGGTCAGCTCCACGCAGCGCTGCGCGGTCGCGTACGCCTGGGTGGCCAGGGAGAGCCGCTCGGTGGCGAACTGCTGCATGATCGCCAGGAAGCCGGTGTCCTCCGGGCCGATCCGGTTCGCCACCGGCACCCGCACGTCGACGAAGGACAGCTCGGCGGTGTCCGAGCAGTGCCAGCCCAGCTTCTCCAGCCGCCGGCCGACCGTGAAGCCGGGGGTGCCCTTCTCGATCACCAGCAGGCTGAGCGCGCCGGAGCCCGGGAGGACGGTGCAGACGGCGGTGGTCACGAAGTCGGCCCGGAGCCCGCTGGTGATGTAGGTCTTCGATCCGTTCACCACGTAGTGGTCGCCGTCGAGGAGGGCGAAGGTGCGGATGCCCGCCACGTCGGAGCCGCCGTCCGGCTCGGTGATCGCCAGCGCGCCGATCATCGTCCCGGCCAGCGTCGGCCGGACGTACCGGTCGATCAGGTCGTCGTTCCCGGCGGCGACCATGTGCGGCAGCGCGATGCCGTGCGTGAAGAGCGCCGCGACCAGCCCGGACGAGCCGCCCGAGCGGATGATCTCCTCGGTGACCACGATCGAGTCGAGCAGGTCACCGCCGCTGCCACCGACCGACTCGGGAAAGCCGATGCCGAGCAGCCCAATCTTCGCGGCGGTCTCGTGCAGCGACCGGGGCACCTCACCGGCCCGCTCCCAGTCGTCCAGGTGCGGCAGCACCTCGCGCGTCACGAAGGCCCGGGTCAGCTCGCGGAGCTGGCGCCGTTCGGGGCTGTCCACGATGGTCATCGGTCACTCCTCCTCGGGCAGGTCGACGACGCGGGAGCGGAGCAGTTCGCCGAGCGCCTTGGCCTGCGGGTCGAACCGGGTGGAGGCGGCCACTCCCTGCCCGAGCAGCCCGCGGATCACGAAGTTGACCGCGCGCAGGTTGGGCAGCTCGTACCGCTGCACGGTCAGCGGGGCGGTCTCCGGCAGCAGCTCGACCAGCCGGTCGACGGTGAGCCAGTCCCGCAGCCAGGACCAGGTCCCGTCGGTGCGGGCCCAGACGCCCAGGTTCGCGTCCCCGCCCTTGTCCCCGGACCGCGCCCCGACCAGTTCGCCGAGCGGACCGCGGCGGGTCGGGCCGGTGTCGCGCGACCGCCCGGTCAGCGCTGCCGGCTCCGGATCGCCCCCGACGGCCTGCGCGGCCGTCGTCCGCAGCGGCGGGGGGATCGGCGCCCGCGTCCCGTCGGGCAGCACGGCGACGTGCGCGACCGCGTCCTGCGGCACGGCGTCGGCGGTGAAGACGCCGTACGGGGTGGCGTCGCCGGGCAGAGTGGTCAGCGTGCAGCCCGGGTAGGAGGCCAGCGCCAGTTCCACCGCGGCCGCCGAGAAGGCCCGTCCGGCCCGGGCCTTGTCCCGGTCCCGCAGGTGTACGTGCAGCAGCGCGCTCGCCGCCTCGGTGTCGGTGGCGTCCGGGTGGTCGGTGCGGGCCAGGGTGAACTCCAGCCCTTCCTTGCCGACCGCCTCCTCGATCTGCCCCCGGACCAGGGCCGCCTTGGCCGAAATGTTGAGCCCGCAGAGCACGAACGTCATCGAGTTCCGGAAGCCGCCCAGGTTGTTGACGCCGAGCTTCAGGGTGTCCGGCGGCGGCGTGCCCCGAACCCCGCAGACGCGTACCCGGTCCGGACCGTCGGCGGCCAGGGTGACCGTGTCCAGTCGGGTCACCACGTCCGGCCCCAGGTACGCCGGCCCGCCCACCTCGTACAACAGCTGGGCGGTGACCGTCTCGACGGTGACCGCGCCGCCGGTGCCCGGGTGCTTGGTGAGCACCGCCGAACCGTCCGAGTGGAGCTCCGCGATCGGGAAGCCGGGCCGGTGGCCGCCGTCGGGCAGCTCGGTGAAGAAGCTGAAGTTGCCGCCGGTGACCTGCGCCCCGCACTCGATCAGGTGCCCGGCGACGGTCGCCCCGGCCAGCGCGTCCAGGTCGTCCCGCCCCCAGCCGAAGCGGGCGATCGCCGGCCCCACCACCAGGGAGGCGTCGGTGACCCGGCCGGTGACCACCACGTCGGCCCCGCCGTCGAGGCAGGCGGCGATGCCGAACGCCCCGAGGTACGCGTTCGCGGTGAGCGCGTCGGGCCGCTGGATCGCGTCGCCCTCGACGTATCCGACCCGGACGGTGAGGCCGAGCCGGTCGGCGAGCGCGCCGATCGCCGCGGCCAGGCCGGCCGGGTTCAGCCCGCCGGCGTTGGTGACGATCCGGACGCCCCGGTCGAGGGCGGTGCCGAGGCAGCCTTCGAGCTGGCGGAGGAAGGTCTTCGCGTACCCGAGGTCGGGGTCGCGCAGCCGGTCCCGGCCGAGGATCAGCATGGTCAGCTCGGCCAGGTAGTCGCCGGTGAGCACGTCCAGCTCGCCGCCGTCGAGCATCTCCCGCCAGGCCCCGAACCGGTCACCGTAGAAGCCGGAGGCGTTGCCGACCCGCAGTACGCCGGTCATGCCGGCACGCCGGCGTGGTCGTCCCCGCCCGGCTCGGCCGGGCGGGCGGTGGCCGGTGTGGTCGCCGGCTCGCGGCCGGCCCCGGGGGGTCCCGCGAAGGCCTGGGCGACGTCGAGCCACTCGTCGGCGGTGGACCCGGTGGCGACCAGGGCCAGGTCGGCGCGGTGCCGGCGCTGGGTGACCAGCAGGCAGAAGTCGCGCGCGGGCCCGGTCACCCGGTCGGCGGCGTCCGCCGGCCCGAAGACCCAGGTGGCACCGTGGGGTGCGGCCAGCTCGACTCGCACCGGCGCCGTCGGCACCGGGCGGCCGTGGGCGGCGAAGCCGTGTCCGAGGGTACGGAAGCCGAGGTGGGCGACGTGCCGCAGGCGGTCGGTGGCCGGGCGGAGGACGCCGAGCGCGTCGGCGACGTCCTCGCCGTGCGCCCAGGTCTCCATGATCCGCGCGGTGACCATGGACGCGGGCGACATCCGGGTGCCGTACCAGGGCAGCTTCTCCCCGGGCGGCACGGCGGCGAGGGCCGTCGCGAGCGCCGTCCGGCCGTCCCGCCAGCGGGCCAGCAGCTCGGCGGGCGGGGCGAGGAACGACTCGGCCCCGTCGTCGACCAACCGGGCCGGGTCGGGCGCGCCGGTGACCGAGGCGAAGAACGCCGCCGGGTCGGTGGCGGCGAGCCGGGCCACGTGGTCGGTCCAGGCCAGGTGGGCGATCTGGTAGGCGACCGTCCACCCGGGCGCCGGGGTCGGTCGCGCCCAGTCCCCCGGGGACAGCGGCGCGACGAGGGCGTCGAGCTGGTCGGACTCGGCGGCGAGATCCGCGAGCAGTGCGGTCGGGTCGACCATGGTGCCTCCGGGCGGGTGGGCCGGTCAGGGTGGGCGGGTCAGGGCCGGTCGGGTCCCGGCGCCCCGGCCTGCGGGGTGCCGCGGTCCGGCGGGTCGGTCTCCGGAGTGAGCAGCGCGGCGAGCTGGCGTTTCCAGGTGTGCAGCAGGGCGGTCCGGCGGGCCGAGTCGTCGTTGAGCAGGTTGGCCACGCCGAGCCCACGGAGCAGGTCGAGGGTGGCCTGCACGGCCTCCCGGACGCCCGGGCGGCGCTCGTCCACGCCGAGCAGCGCGACGGTGAGCCGGTGCATCTCGCGGCCGACCCGGGCCTCCAGCGGCACCAGCGCGCCGCGTAGTTCGGCGTCGGTGCGGGCGGCGACCCAGAGTTCGAGCGCGGCGACGAAGAGCGGGCCGGTGAACGCGGCGGCCAGCAGGTCGATCACCCGGTCGAGCCGGCGCGGGCCGGCCGGCAGGGCCTCGGCCTCGATGCGCAGCTCCTCGGCCCGGCGCTCGGCGAGATGGGCGACGGCGGCGGTGACCAGGGCCGCCTTGGTCGGGTAGTGGTGCAGCTGGGCGCCCCGGGAGACGCCCGCCCGGGCCGCGACGACGGTGGTGGTGGTGCCGGACCAGCCGTGCTCGACCAGGCACTCGACGGTCGCCTCCAGCAGCCGGGCCTGGGTGGCGCGGCTGCGCTCCTGCTGAGGGACACGGGTCGATGCGGCGGGCACGGGGACAGCGTGCCGCGCGCGAAACAAACAGTCAAGACTGACTTTTTCAGGGTTGGTAGCGCCGGTGGTAGAAGGTGAAGCTCGCTCTGGAGCTGATGTCACAGACGATTCAGCTCCAATGGGCTCCGCCACCAACCGTCCGGGTGCTGGCCGGCGGCCGCCGGCAGGGCACGTCCGGTCGGAGTTGGGCCGGCAACCCGGCACTGCCCTCGGTCAGCGGCCGTCACGCGGGCCGAACACGGCGAGGGCGTCGGCGTCGCTGTGTCGGGAACGCAGGTACTCGTCAGCCCACTCGGCGGCGTCCGGGAACGCCGACTCGGCCGCCACCCGGGCGCAGGCGGCGTCCACGTCGTACCCGGTCCGGCGGAGCTGGACGCCGGGGCCGAGCAGCGCCCACCAGGCACCCGCCCCGCCGTACGGCATGCCGACGCTGCCCGGGTTGACCACCAGGCGGCGGTCGACGAGCCGGGTGAACGGCATGTGGGTGTGCCCGCAAACCACCGTGCCGACCTCGGCCGGCAGCCCGGCGAAGACCTCCGCCCAGCGGGCCGGCCGGGAGTCGACCAGCACCACCTCCTCGTCGTCCCGGGGCGTGGCGTGGCAGAACAGCACCTCGCCCAGGCCCGCGACCGGCAGGGTGACGGTGAGCGGCAGCGCGGCCAGCCGGGCCACCTGGTCGTCGCGGAGCTGCGCCGCCGCCCAGTTCGAGACGTCGTGCGGGGAGGGTCGGCCGGACCGCGCCTCGACCAGCTCGCGCTCGCCGTTGCCGCCCACCCAGCAGGCCCGGTCGCCGAGCGCGGTGAGCAGGTCCAGCACCTCCACCGGCTGTGGTCCGGCGGCGATGTCCCCGGTGAGCACGATCAGGTCGGCGGCGACGACGTCCGGCTCGGCCAGGACGGCCTCCAGCGCCGGCAGCGCGCCGTGGATGTCGGAGAGGACGGCGACACGTTTCAGCATCAGCCCACCGTGCCGGTCCGGCCGCCGCCCGTCGAGGGGGTTCTGCGTCGGGCAGAAACGACGACGGGGACCGGCCCCGGAGGGCGGTCCCCGTCGTGTCCGGGTGTGGGTCAGACCCGCGCGCGGCGGGCCAGGCGCTCCGGATCGAGGATGATGATGCTCTTGCCGTCCAGCCGGAGCCAGCCCCGCGAGGCGAAGTCGGCGAGGGCCTTGTTGACGGTCTCCCGGGAGGCGCCGACGAGCTGGGCGATCTCCTCCTGGGTCAGGTCGTGGGTCACCCGCAGCACGCCGCCGTCCCGGGTGCCGAACCGGCCGGCCATCTGGAGCAGGTTCTTGGCGACCCGCCCGGGCACGTCGGTGAAGATCAGGTCGGCCAGCGAGTCGTTCGTCCGGCGCAGCCTGCGGGCCAGCACCCGCAGCAGCTGCTCGGCGATCTCCGGCCGGTTGTTCAGCCACGGCCGCAGCGCCTGCTTGCGCAGCCGCACCAGCCGGGTGTCGGTCACCGCGGTGGCCGTCGCCGTCCGCGGGCCGGGGTCGAACAGCGACAGCTCGCCGACCATGTCGGACGGGCCCATCACCGCGATCAGGTTCTGCCGGCCGTCCGCCGCCCGGCGGCCGACCTTGATCTTGCCGGACAGCAGGATGTAGAGACTGTCACCGGGCTCGCCCTCGTTGAACACGATCTCGCCCTTACGGACCTCGATCGTCTCCATCTCCTTGGCGAGCGCCTCGGCAGCCTCCGGGTCGACACCCTGGAAGATGCCGCTGCGGGCCAGTACCTCGTCCATCGGTCACCTCCACCAGCGCGTGCCGTCCGTCGGCCGGGTCCGCCGTCCGCTGATCCCCTCGCGCGCCGCCAGTCTAGGCGCACGCGAGCGCGAATCAGAGGTGCACCCCTGGAATCTTGATCGTTGGACGTAACCTGCCCGACCTGATCAAGGACTAGGATTCCGCCGCCGGTACGGGTGGTCGCCACCCCTCCCCACCTCGATCGTAGGGTCAGTGCCGTGCTGAGCGAGCCCTTCCTGACCACCCGCCACGAGGACGGGTGCGACATCCCGCTGCTGGTGTGGCGGGCCGCCGCGCCGCTGCTGGCGGTCGGCAGCGCCCCGCTGGGCGGCGGGATCGGCGTACGGCGCTGGGTGGTCAACGCGACCGTGCCGATGTCGTACCACCGCGACGACCCCGCCGCCCACCTGGCCGAACTCGCCGCCGGCCTCGATCTCGACGGCCCCGGGGTCGGGCTGCTGACCGGGGTCGACGTGGCGGAGGTGGTGACCGGGGTCGACAGCGGCGTACGGGTCTGGGCGACGGTCGGGCTCGGCACCCCGGTCTGGGCCGCCGCGCCCGCCCCGGCGCCGCCCGCGCAGCGGGTCGGCACGATCAACATCGTGGTGTACGTCCCGGCCCGGCTCGGCGACGCCGCCCTGGTCAACGCCGTGGCCACCGCCACGGAGGCGAAGGCGCAGGCGATCTGGAAGCTGGGCCTGCCGGCCACCGGCACGCCCACCGACGCGGTCACCGTGCTCTGCCCCGCCGACGGCGAGCCGGCCCCGTACGGCGGTCCGCGCTCGACCTGGGGCGCCCCGCTGGCCCGCGCGGTGCACGCGGCCGTGCTCGCCGGCGGCGCCGGCACCGTCGTGCCCTGGTCGGACCGGCGGGCCGGCTGAGCCCCGCCCCGGCTGCGGTCGGGCCGGTTTTCCAGCCGATCGGCCCTCGTCGGAGCGTTTGCCGCGCGGTAGCGTCGCGGGCGATGTATGCTCCCGCCCCCGCCGTGTCCCGCCCGCGCCGCCGCCTGGCCGCCGTCGGCGCGCTGGTCGTCGCGCTCCTCGCCGGCGGCTGCGCCGAGGACGCCGGCGGCGCCCCGGTCTGGCAGCAGGGTGCGGGTGGCGGCTCGACCGGCTCACCGATCCCGCTCGACCCCATCGGCTCGCCGGCGCCCGGCCCGTCCGACGCCGCCGGGCGGGCCATCTCGCTCGCCGCGACCGGCGACGTGATCATGGGCAACGCCCCGTCCCGGCTGCCCGCCGACGACGGCGAGGGCTTCTTCGACCAGGTCAAGGCGGCGCTCAAGGCAGACCTGGTGATGGGGAACCTGGAGGAGCCGCTCACCGAGGACACCGGCGCCGGCAAGTGCGGGCCGGAGCCGCAGAACTGCTACCAGTTCCGGGCGCCCCCGGGGTATGCGGCACACCTGCGCGACGCCGGGTTCGAGCTGCTCAACCAGGCCAACAACCACGGCTACGACTACGGCCCCAAGGGCTACCAGAACACCCAGCGGGCGCTGGAGAAGCACGGCCTCAAGCACACCGGCGCGCCCGACCAGATCACCGTGGTCGAGGTCGAGGGCGTGCAGGTCGCGGTCGTGGGCTTCTCGTCGTACGTCTGGTCCAACAGCCTCGTCGACATCGGCTCGGCGAAGCGGGTGGTGGCGAAGGCGGCCACCATGGCCGACCTGGTCGTGGTGCAGGTGCACATGGGCGCCGAGGGCGCCGACCGGAGCCACGTGAAGCCGGGCACCGAGATGTTCTTCGGCGAGAACCGGGGCGACCCGATGCGCTTCTCGCACGCGGTCATCGACGCGGGGGCGGACCTGGTCGTCGGGCACGGCCCGCACGTGCTGCGCGGGATGGAGTTCTACCGGGGGCGGCTGATCGCGTACAGCCTGGGCAACTTCGCCGGCGGGGGGAAGTCGCTGAACAGCTCCGGCCGGCTCGGTTGGGGCGGCGTGCTGAAGGTGTCGCTGAAGCCGGACGGCAGCTTCGCCGGCGGGACGTTCACCTCGACCGCGATGAACGGCGTGGGCCGGCCGGCGATCGACCCCGACCACCGGGGCCTCGGGCTGGTCCGGGAGGTCAGCCGGGCCGACTTCCCGAAGACCGGGGCGCGGCTCGACACCGCGGGGCGGATCACCGCGCCGTAGCCCGGCCCCGGGCGGCCCGCGCCCGCGTGGGCCCCTCGGGACGTCACCGTCGCGACGTAGGCTGGCCGGCGTGACCACCAGTACCCCCGAGACCGACCTCGGCCGTACGCGCCGCGCCCGGCGGATCGGCCGGGCGCTGACCGAGACGCACCCCGACGCGCACTGTGAACTCGACCACTCCAACGCGCTGGAGCTGGCCGTCGCCACCATCCTCTCGGCGCAGTGCACCGACAAGAAGGTCAACGAGGTCACCCCGAAGCTCTTCGCCCGTTACCGGAGCGCCGCCGACTACGCCGGGGCGGACCGGACGGAGCTGGAGGAGCTGATCCGGCCGACCGGGTTCTACCGGAACAAGACCAGCTCCCTGATCAACCTGGGCCAGGCCCTGTGCGAGCGGTACGACGGCGAGGTCCCCGGCAAGCTGGCCGACCTGGTGACGCTGCCCGGAATCGGCCGCAAGACCGCCAACGTCATCCTCGGCAACGCCTTCGGCGTCCCCGGCATCACCGTCGACACCCACTTCCAGCGGCTCGTCCAGCGGTGGCGGCTGACCACCGAGACCGACCCGGTCAAGATCGAGCATGCGATCGGGGCGCTCTACCCGAAGCGCGACTGGACCATGCTGTCGCACCGGATCATCTTCCACGGTCGGCGGGTCTGCCACGCTCGCAAGCCGGCCTGCGGCGCCTGCACCTTGGCGAAGCTCTGCCCGTCGTACGGGACCGGGCCGACCGAGCCGGGGGCGGCCGCCAAGCTGCTCAAGGGCCCCCGGGCCCGGGACCTGGCGGCGGCCGTCGGGATCGACCCGGACCTGGTGCCGCAGCAGGCCGTCGCGGCGGAGGTGCCGTGAACCGCCGACTCGTGGCCCTGCTCGTCCCGGCGCTGCTGGCGGTCGCCGGCTGCAGCGCCACCGACCAGCCGGCGGCCCCGCCGCCCGCCGCCCGGGCCGAGCGGCCCTCGCCGTTCGCCGACTGCGCCACGCTGACCGCCGCGCCGGCCTCGGCCGTCCCCGCGCCCACCGCCGGCCAGGGCGCGCCGCTGCCCGAGCTGACCCTCTCCTGCTTCACCGGGGGTGCCCCGGTGAACCTGCGCGCGGTGCGGGGCCCGGCAGTCATCAACGTCTGGGCGTCCTGGTGCCCGCCGTGCCGCAAGGAGCTGCCCGCCTTCCAGCGGCTCAGCGAACGCGCCGCCGGCCGGTTCCAGGTGATCGGGGTGAACAGCCGGGACAGCCGCGGCGGCGCCCAGTCCATCGGCGAGGACTTCGGCGTCCGCTTCCCGATGCTGGTCGACCAGGGCGACGCGTTCGAGCGCGCGCTCAACCGGAACGCCTTCCCGCTGACCGTCTTCGTCGGCGCCGACGGCCGGGTCCGGCACACCGACTCGACCGGTGCCCTCGACGACGCCACGCTCACCGCGCTGGTCCGCACCCACCTCGGCGTGGCGGTGGACGCGTGAGCGGCGCGGAGGGAGCCGGTTCTGCGAGTCCCGCAGTCGCGAACAGCGGTGGCCCGGTGAGCAGGCGGCCGCCGGAGTGGCTGGAGCCGCTGCTCGACCGACTGGGCAGTGCCCGGGCGGAGGACTTCACCCGGCTCACCACGCCGGAGAGCGGCGGCCGGGAGAGCGCCGTGCTGGTGCTGCTCGGCGAGGAACCGGACGGCGGCCCTGACGTGCTGGTCCTCCAGCGCGCCGCGACGCTGCGCAACCACGCCGGCCAACCGGCCTTCCCGGGCGGTGCGGCCGACCCGGAGGACGCCGACGCCAGCGCCACCGCGCTCCGTGAGGCGAACGAGGAGGTCGGGCTCGACCCGACCAGCGTCACCGTTCTCGCCCAACTGCCGAAGCTCTGGATCCCGGTCAGCGACTTCGTGGTCACCCCCGTGCTGGCCTGGTGGCACGCCCCGCACCCGGTGCATCCCCGGGAGCCGGCCGAGGTCGCGCACGTCGCCCGCCTGCCCGTCACCGAGCTGGTCGACCCGGCGAACCGGATGCGGGTCCGCCACCCGAGCGGCTGGATCGGCCCGGCCTTCTCGGTCCGCGGCATGCTGGTCTGGGGGTTCACCGCCGGGGTGCTGGCCACGCTGCTGGAGATGGGTGGCTGGGCCCGCCCGTGGCCGCCCGGCCGGGTGGTGGAGCTGCCGCCGACCGCCGCCGCCCCGGCGCCCTCGGCCGGCACCGACGAGGTGGACGAGAGCCCGGTCCGCTGACCTGAAGGTCACGTTGCGCGAGCGGTGGGCCGCTTCCGTGCCACCTGCCCGTACCCTGGACGCGTGTCCGTCGTGGATCTCGTCCTGCTCCTGCTCATGCTCGTGTTCGCGGTCAGCGGATACCGCCAGGGCTTCGCCATCGGGGCGCTGTCGCTCTCGGGCTTCTTCGTGGGCGCGCTGATCGGCCTCCAGGTCGGCCCGCTGATCGCCCGGCAGTTCGTGGACAGCGGGATACGCGTGCTGATCTCTCTGGTGGCGATCTTCGGGCTGGCGGTGCTGGGTCAGGCGCTCGCCGGCTGGCTCGGTTCGCACCTGCGCAAGACGATCACCAACGACGTGGCCAAGCGGCTCGACGACCTCGGCGGCGCGCTCGTGTCACTCCTCGCGGTCATGCTGGTGGCCTGGCTGGTCGCGGTGCCGCTGGGCTCCTCCGCGGTACCCTGGGTGGCCTCCTCGGTCCGTAACAGCGCACTGCTCACCGTGGTCGACCGGATCCTGCCGGACAAGGCCCAGGAGCTCTCCACCGCGCTGCGCGACACGGTCGACACCAACGGCTTCCCGGACGTGTTCGGGGATCTCGCGCCGACCCGGGCCCGGCAGGTCTCGCCGCCCGACCCGGCGCTCGCCGGCTCCACCGTGGTGGCCAACAGCCAGCGGGCGGTGGTCAAGGTGCTGGGCTCCGCGCCGAGTTGCGCCCGCCGCATCGAGGGCTCCGGCTTCGTGTACGCGGACGACCGGGTGATGACCAACGCGCACGTGGTGGCCGGCACCCGCTCGGTCGCCGTCGAGTTGCGCGGCGAGCGGTACGACGGCGAGGTGGTCGTCTACGACCCGGAGCGGGACCTCGCCGTGCTGCACGTACCCGGGCTGCCCGGCCCGTCCCTGCGGTTCGCCGCCGGGCAGGCCGGCAGCGGCGCGGACGCGATCGTGCTGGGCTTCCCCCTCGACGGCCCGTACGACGCCCGCCCGGCCCGGGTGCGCGACGTGGACCGGATCACCGGGCCGGACATCTACGCCGCGGGGGACGTGACCCGGGAGATCTACACCATCCGGGCGCTGGTGCGCAGCGGCAACTCCGGCGGCCCGCTGGTCTCGGCCAACGGGCTGGTGCTCGGGGTGATCTTCGCGGCGGCGGCCGACGACCCGAACACCGGCTTCGCGGTCACCGCCGCCGAGGCCCGATCGGTGGCGCTGGCCGGGGCGGAGCGTACCCGGGCGGTCGGCACCGGCGAGTGCACCTGAGCCGGCCGACGGCGCCCGACCGCGACGGCCGCCTCGTCAGCCGCCCGTGGACGCGCGGGCGGTGGCCACGTCGTCGCCCGACCGGCTGACCCCCGGGATCCTGGCGCGGCCCCAGGTCAGCGTCCGGTCGAGCACCGCCCGGGCCATGATCGCCACGCAGGTGCCGCCGTTGAGGAACGACGCCACCACGTCGCTGGGGTGGTGCATGCCCCGGTACATCCGGGTCAGCGCGACGCCCAGCGGCACCAGCACCAGCAGCGTCCACCAGGTGACCTTCGCCGGGGTGCTCTTCGCCCGGAGCGCGAGCAGCACCGCGATGCCGACGTAGAGCGCCACCGACGCCGAGGTGTGCCCGGACGGGAAGCTGGAGGTCGGCGGCGAGACGTCCATGTGCTCGACGGCCGGCCGGCGGCGGTCGATGGCCATGGTGGTGAAGAGGAAGACCAGCGCCTGCGCGGTCACCGCAGCGCACAGGAACAGCGGTTCGCGCCAGCGGTGCAGCACCAGCCGGAGCACCAGCGCCACCAGCACGGTGACCACGACGACCAGCTGGGTGCTGGCCAGCGTGCTGAACACCAGTGAGACGTCGTTCCAGCCCGCGGTGCGGTCGCCCGCCAGCTCGCGGTTGACCGCGTCCTCCACGGTGAACGGCCAGGTCCGGGCGAGCACCCGGGTGACCAGGAGACCCAGCCCCACCATGACGGCGAAGAGCAGGGCCAGGGGCAGCAGCACGCGCTTGGTCACCTGGACCGCGACATCGGACATGGGCCGCCCATTACCCGGGTGGGTGCGAAACTACGCGCGCTCCCGGCGCGCCTCGGCCGGGCCCGACCCGGCCAGTTCCGGCTCGACGCCCTCCCGGGCGGTTCGCGCCGGCCGGCGACCGGTGCGGGCCCGCCAGGTGCGGAACGCCGCCGAGGTCGCCGCCACCACGGCGAGGCCGAGCAGCCACCCGCCCAGCACGTCGCTGGTCCAGTGGACGCCGAGGGCGATCCGGCTGACGCCGGTGACCACCGCCAGCAGGATCGCGGCGGCCCAGAGCGCCCAGCGCAGCGGCCGCCGGTCGTGGGTGAACGGCAGGAAGACCAGCAGCAGCACCCCGGCGGTCAGGGTGGCGTTCAGCGCGTGCCCGGACGGGAACGAGAAGCCGGCCGCCCGGGCCACCGGGTCCAGCAGGTCCGGCCGGTGCCGGCCGACCAGCAGCTTGAGCAGCGCGCCGAGCAGCCCGCCCACCACCATCGTGGTGACCGCCCAGAGGGCCAGCCGCCGGGCCCGGCGGACCAGCAGCCAGGCGACGACGACGGCGGTGGCGACCCGCAGCGGGCCGGGCGCGAAGACGTCGGTCCAGACGCTCATCACCCGCACCCAGGCCGGATCGGCGAGGGCGTACCCGTGCAGGGCGTCGGTCACCGAGGCGTCCAGCCGGAACAGTGGCGGCCAGGCCCCCAGCACCAGCAGCGCGAGCAGGGCGAACGGCACCAGCACCAGGAACGCCGCGGTGGCGGCCACCGTGAGCCGGAGGCCCAGCGAATGGTCCGGGTCCAGGCGGCGGGCCCGCCAGGACCGCTCGACCGCGGACATCCGACTGTGTTCGCCCGACCCGTTCATGCCGCCCGACCCGTTCATGGCGTCAGCACTACCCAGCGGACGGCCCGGTCAGACCGGCCCGCGCGGCTCACCAATGCGACTGGCGGAACCGGCGGACCACCAGCGCGGCGCCGGTGACCAGGGCGACGAAGAGGGCGAGGCCGGTCCAGAGCCGTTCCGGCGGGGGCTCGTCCGGCTGGCCGGCCGGGTGGGCGGTCCACCGGCTCTGCTGCTTCGGCGGGGTGAAGCTGGACGGGTCGCCGCCCTGCCCGCCCGCCCGGTCGCCCTGCCCCGAGCCCGGCGCCCGCCCGAAGCTCACCTTCCCGGGGGAGGACTGGTCGTCGAGCGGGTTGCGTACCACCGACGGTACGTCGGCGGACAGCGCGGCGACCGGGTCCACCAGGCCGTAGCCGAAGCGATCGTCGCGGCCGGTAGGGCCGAGGTCCTTCGCGGTCGTGACCAGCCGGTTGACCACGTCCGCGGCGGACATCTGCGGGTAGCGGGCCCGGACCAGGGCGGCGGTCGCGGCGACCAGCGGGGAGGCGAAGCTGGTGCCCTGCACCCGCCAGTAGCCGTTGGGGCGGGCCCCGAAGACCGCAGTCGCCGGTGCGGTGAGCACCGTCTCGTGGCCGGTGATCGAGCCGGACCAGAGGTCGTCACTGGTGTTCAGGCCGGCGACGGCGACCACGCCGGGTTCGCGGGCCGGGTACCAGACCTTGGTGCCGGTCGAGGTGGCGAGGTTGCCGGTGCAGGCGACCACCACGACGTCCCGGGCGAAGGCGTAGTCGAGGGCCGCGGCCAGGGCCGGGCTGGTGTCGCTGCCGCCGAGGGACAGGTTGATGACGCGGGCGCCGTTGTCGACCGCCCAGCGCACCCCGGTGGCGACGATCATGGAATCGTCGTAACGGTTCTCCTGGTTGAGCACCCGGACCGGGAGGATCGTGGCGTCCGGCGCCAGTCCCACCACGCCGCGGTCGTCGTCGCGGCGGCCGGCGATCAGGCCGGCGACCGTGGTGCCGTGCCCCACCGGGTCGGGCCCGTCGACGCCCGCGGGCGATACCAGGTCGATGCCGGGCAGCACCTGGCCGGCAAGGTCCGGGTGGGAACCGTCCACGCCGGAGTCGATCACCGCGACGATCACCCCGCGCCCGGTCGAGCTGCGCCACGCGGTCTCCGCCTGCAGCTTGTCGAGCTGCCACTGCTCCGCGCGGACCTGGTCCACCCGTTCCGGGTCGGCCACCGGTGCCGGCCAGGCTGGCTCCCGGGCGGCAACCGACCGGGCCGCGACCTGCACCGACGTGGTGACGGACGCGGTGGCCGCATGGGCCGGGGCGGCGTGTGCCGGCGGGGCGAGCGGGCCGGCGACGAGGGCGGCGGCGGCCGCCACACCGAGCAGCGTGCGTCCCACCAGATGTCGGGTCGCGGTCGGAGCTGCGTGCCGATCCCTGGTCACATTCCCCAGCCATTCATCGCGACAGAAACATGCTGCTCGGAGATTACCGGGTTTCCCGTGCGTCACGGTGCAAGTCGGCGACTCCGGTCACGGGGGCGGCAGGTGGGCCAACTGGACCAGCCGGACCCCCTCACGACGGGTCACCAACCGGCCCCGCCCCGGCGGCAACGGACCCGCCTTCACCTGACCGACCAGCACCCCCTCCTCCGGGCCGCCGGACATCACCAGGCCCGCCGTGGCGAGCTCCCGCAGGCGCTGGACGATCGGCTCGAACTGGGTCCGGCCGGCGCCGCCGGCCCGGCGGGCCAGCACCAGGTGCAGCCCGACGTCCCGGGCGTGCGGCAGGTGCTCCTCCAGGGCGCGCAGCGGGTTGGTCGGCCCGCCGGCCACCAGGTCGTAGTCGTCGACCAGGACGAACAGTTCCGGCCCCGACCACCAGGACCGGCCGCGCAGCTGGGCGGGGGTGACCTCCGGTCCGGGGAGCCGGCCCTGCAGGTAGCCGGCGGCCGACTCGATCAGCTCGGTGGTGTGCGGCGCGGCGGTGCCGTACCCGATCAGGTGCGGAGTCTCGATCGTGCCCACCAGGCTGCGCCGGTAGTCGACCAGGATCACCCGGGCCTGCTCCGGCGCGAACCGGGTGATGATCGAGGTGGCCAGCGCCCGCAGGAACGACGACTTGCCGCACTCGGCGTCCCCGAAGACCAGGAAGTGCGGCTCGGTCGCGAAGTCCAGCACCACCGGCCGCAGGTCCGCCTCGGCCACCCCGACCGGGAAGGCCAGCCCGGTGGTCGCGGCGAGGTCGAGTTCGGCGTACGGCAGCACCGGCGGGAGCAGCCGCACCGGTGGAGCGCCCGGCCCGGCCCAGGCCCCGACGACCGCCTTGACCAGGTCGACCGTCTCCCCGCCGAGCGTCACGACCCGGGGCACGGCACCGAGGAAGTGCAGCCCGTCGGCGGTGATGCCCCGGCCGGCCCGCTCCGGTACGTTCGCCGCCACCGCCCGCTTCACCAGGACCGAGTCCGCCGGGTCGCCGAGGCGCAGTTCGAGCCGGGAACCGAACAGGTCGCGGATCGCCGGCCGGAAGTCGGTCCAGCGCACCGAGCTGGCCACCACGTGCACGCCGTACGACAGGCCACGGGTGGCCAGGTCGGTGACCAGCGGCTCCAGGTCCTCGTAGTCGTTGCGCAGGGTGCCCCAGCCGTCCACCACCAGGAACACGTCGCCGAACCGGTCGGTGTCCGGCTGCCCGGTGGCGATCGCCGCGGCCCGCCGCCGGCGCCACGCCGCCATCGACTCCACGCCCTGCTCGGCGAAGTGGCGTTCCCGCTCGGCCAGCAGGGCGGCGATCTCCCCGACGGTACGCCGGACCGCGGTCGGGTCGGCGCGCCCGGCGACCCCGCCGACATGGGGCAGGTCGCGCAGCACGCCGAGCGCGCCGCCACCGAAGTCGAGGGCGTAGACCTGCGCCTCGGCCGGGGTGTGGGTGAGCGCCAGCGCGCAGATCAGCGTGCGCAGCAGGCCGGACTTGCCGCTCTGCGGCTGCCCGACCACCGCGACGTGCCCGGCCGCGCCGTCCAGCGCCAGCCAGAACAGGTCCCGGCGCTGCTCGTACGGCTTGTCGACCAACGCCACCGGCACCTGGAGGGCGCCGTGCAGCTCGGGATTGGCGACGGTGAGCCCGCGTACCGGGTCCGCGCCGACCGGGCCGAGCAGCTCGTCGAGCGTGGGTGCGCGGTCCAGCGGGGGCAGCCACACCTGGTGGGCCGGGGGCCCCTGCCCGGCCAGCCGCCCGACCAGCAGGTCGAGCAGGGTCTCGGTGGGGGTGTCCTCCTCGGCGGCGGGCAGCGTGGCCGGCTCCGGCACCGGCACCAGGTGGGTGGAGAAGCCGAGCAGCCGGGGCGCACCGGCACCCGCCCCGCCGGCCGGGCCGCCCCGGCGGCGGACCGGGCCGGAGACGTACGCCGTCTTGAAGCGGACCAGCGGGTCGGTGCCGGCGCGCAGGTAGCCGTGGCCCGGCGAGCGGGGCAGCTCGTGCGCGTCGGGCACGCCGAGCACCGTCCGGGACTCCAGGGCGGAGAAGGTCCGCAGCCCGATCCGGTACGACAGGTGGGTGTCCAGTCCCCGTAGCCTCCCCTCTTCCAAGCGCTGGCTGGCGAGCAGCAGGTGTACGCCGAGCGACCGGCCGAGCCGGCCGATCTGCACGAAGAGGTCGATGAAGTCGGGCTTGGCCGACAGCAGCTCGGAGAACTCGTCGCAGATCAGCAGCAGCGACGGCAGCGGGGCGAGCGGGGTGCCGGCCGCGCGGGCCCGCTCGTAGTCGCGCACGCTGGCGAAGTTGCCGGCCCGGCGCAGCAGCTCCTGCCGGCGGACCAGCTCGCCGTTGATCGCGTCCACCATCCGGTCGACCAGCGGCAGCGCGTCGGCCAGGTTGGTGATCACCGCGGCGGTGTGCGGCAGCCGGTCGAAGGAGGCGAAGGTCGCACCGCCCTTGAAGTCGACCAGCACGAAGTTGAGCTGCTCGGAGCTGTGCGTGGCGGCCAGTCCGAGCACCAGCGTGCGGAGCAGCTCCGACTTGCCGGAGCCGGTGGCCCCGATCAGCAGGCCGTGCGGGCCCATGCCGTCCTGCGCGGACTCCTTGAGGTCCAGCTCGATGGCGCCGCCGTCGGCGCCCACCCCGATCGGCACCCGCAGCCGGTCCCGGGCCGGTCGGGGCACCCAGCCCTGCTCGGCGGTGAAGCTCTCCGGGTCGCCCAGGCCGAGCAGCTCGGGCAGGCCCGGTTCGGCGCCGGGCGGGGCGTCCGGTCCGCGTACCGTGCCGGCGAGCCGCAGCGGGGCGAGCCGGCGGGCGACCGCCTCCGCGTCGGCGAGCTTCAGCGCGTCGGCGGCGCCGACCTCGGCGGCCCCCTCGGCGGAGTGCGAGTGCAGCCGGCCGTCGCGCAGGTCGAGCAGGAGGGCGTACCGGTCGAGCAGCCGGGGCGGCGGGGTGTCCAGGTCGATGACGGTGACCGCGTCGATGCCGCCGTCGCCGGCCAGGTCGGCGGCGCCGGTCAGGTCGCCGCCGTCGAGCACCACCACCACGTGCGGCCCGTCGGTGGCCGGGCCGGCCGGGCTGAACCGGGAGCGGCTGGCCAGTACCTCGTCGAGGAGCCGTTCCAGGTCGGCGGCGGAGCTGGTGACCAGGCGGACCGGGCCGAGCGCGTCGGTGCGGGTCGGGTGCTGGGCGTGCGGCAGCCACTTGACCCACTCCCAGTGCGCCCGCCGTTCCGGGCCGGCGCAGACCGCGATCAGCAGCTCGTCCGGGGCGTGGAAGACGGCGAGCTGGGCGAGCACGGCCCGCGCGAGGGCCCGCGCGGCCGGCGAGCCGGCCCCCCGCGCGCCAGCGGGGCCGCGGACGAAGACCCGGGCGAAGCTGCGCAGCGAGAGCGCCACCGGCAGGTCCGGCACCACCGCGTACGCGTCGAGGAAGCGGCGCAGCGCCCCCGCGGTCATCGGCTCCAGCTCCTCCAGCGGCCGGGTGACCGGCGGGACGAGCGGGGTGGCCAGCGTCTGCGGGCCGACCCCCACCCGGACGACGGCGAAGTCGGGGTCCGCCGGGCGGCGTTCCCAGACCCGGTGGCTGTCCACGGTGGACCAGAGTCGGCCCGGGTCGGGGTGCCGGTAGTAGAGCCCGGCCCGCTGCGCCCCGGCGGTCTGCCGGACCCGGCGGCGCAGCGCGGTGAGGTGCCGCAGGTACTCCCGCCGGGCGGCCATCATCTCCGACTTCTTCGGGGTGCCGGTGGCGCTGCCCCACGAGGTCACCAGCATGGCCACCGAGGAGAGCCCGAACATGCCGCCCACCACGTACGAGTAGGCCCCGCCGCCACGGCCGAACATCATCGCCATCGCCACCGTGCCGCCGAGCATGGGCAGCACCATCAGTGCCTGCTGCCAGCGCCCGCCGGCGACGGCGGGGATCTCCGGCGGCGCCTCGACGGGCAGCTCGCCGACCGGGATCTCCGGCGCGGGGCGCCGCGGCGGCCGCTTGATGACGACAGTGGACACAGAGCCTCCCATGGCTCTCGGTAACCCGAGCCTGGCTCATCGTAGGTAAAGTCCTGTCGTCCGTCAGTCACCGTTCCCGCTCGATATGGAGAGATGTCGATGACAGTCGGCCTCGCCCGGGTCACGATCAGCGCTCCCCAGCGGCGGGTGGACGTGGCCCTGCCGGAGCAGGTCCCGCTGGCCGAGCTGCTGCCGGAGGTGCTGCGGCACGCCGGCGAGGGGCTGGCCGACGACGGGGAGCGCCACGGTGGCTGGTTGCTCCGCCGCACCGACGGCGCGGTGCTGGCCACCGCGCAGGCGCTGCTGCCGCAGGGCGTACGCGACGGCGAGGTGCTGCACCTGGTGCCGGCCCGCGCGCAGTGGCCCGAACTGGAGTACGACGACGTGGTCGAGGCGATCGCCGACGGCGCGCGCCGCCAGGGTGCCGCCTGGTCACCCGCGGCCACCCGGGTCGCCGCGCTGGCCGGAGCGGGGGTGCCGCTCGCCGTCGGGCTGCTCGCCGTGCTGGCCGGTGGCCCCGGCCAGCCCGCCGGCTGGCCGGTCGCCGCCGCCGTGGCGCTGCTGCTGGTCCTCGCCGCCACGGCCGCCTCCCGGGCGTACGGGGACGGCCCGGCCGGCGCCACCCTCGGCGGGTACGCCCTGCCGTACGCCGGCGCCGCCGGCGCCCTCGCGGTCGGCTCCGGCGACCCGGTCGGCCCGTTCGGGCCGCTGAGCTGGCTCGGCGGACCGGAACTGCTGGCCGGGTCGGTGGCGCTGCTGCTGGTCGCGGTGCTCGGCCTGCTCGGCGTGGCCACCCGGTCCCGGGTCTTCTCCGCCGGCGCGAGCGTCGGCGCGGTCGGCGCGCTCGCCGCGTTCGGCGGCCTCTTCCTCGACCCGGCGGCCACCGCGGCGGTGCTGCTCTGCGCGCTGGTCTTCGCGCTCGGCGCGCTGCCGCTGCTGGCCATCCGGCTCGGCAAGCTGCCGCTGCCGCCGATCACCCTGCCCGCCGCCGCGCCCGGCGGGGACGCGGGCGGAGTGCGGGACCTGCCGGACCGGGGGCGGGTGCAGGCGGCGGTGGCCCGCACCGAGGATCTGCTGACCGGCATGCTGCTCGGGCACGCCGTCCTCGCGGTCGCCGCCGCGACGGTGCTCGCCGTGGCCGGCGGGGTGGCCGGGCGGCTGCTGGTCGCCGTCGGGTCGGCCGTGCTGCTGCTGCGGTCGCGGCTCTTCGTCGGGCTGCGGCACCGGGTGCCCACCGTGCTCGCCGGGTTGGCCGGGTTCGCGGTGCTCGGCGGGGTGCTCGCCGGCCGGGCCGGCGCCGCCGGCCTGCTCGCGCTGACCGTCGGCGGGCTGGTCCTGGCCCTGGTCGCGGTGGCGGCCGGCACCACGTACGCCCGGCGGCCGGTCTCCCCGTACCTCGGTCGGCTCGCCGATCTGACCGACACCGCGCTGGTGGTCTCCGTGGTGCCGGTGGCCTGCGCGGTGCTGGACCTCTACGACCGGGCCCGCGGCCTGCTCGGCTGAACGCGAAGGCCCGGGTCGCCGAGCGACCCGGGCCCCGCGGACGTACGGAAGATCAGTGCGCGTCGCCGTGCTCGGCGGCGTCCTTGGCGCGCTGGTACGAGGCGCGGATCTCGGCCTCCGCCTCGGTCCGCCCCACCCAGGTCGCGCCCTCGACCGACTTGCCCGGCTCCAGGTCCTTGTACACCTCGAAGAAGTGCTGGATCTCCAGCCGGTCGAACTCGCCCAGGTGGTGGATGTCGCGCAGGTGCTCCTGGCGGGGGTCCTCGTAGGGCACGCAGAGGACCTTGTCGTCGCCGCCCTTCTCGTCCGTCATCCGGAACATGCCGATCGTGCGGCAGCGGATCAGGCAGCCCGGGAAGGTGGGCTCGGGGACGAGCACCAGCGCGTCCAGCGGGTCGCCGTCCTCGCCCAGGGTGCCCTCGATGAAGCCGTAGTCGGCCGGGTACTGCGTGGAGGTGAAGAGGGTGCGGTCCAGCCGGATCCGGCCGGTCGCGTGGTCCACCTCGTACTTGTTGCGGTGACCCTTCGGGATCTCAACCGTGACGTCGAAATCCATCTTCCACGCTCCCTCGTTTGCCCACGCTGGCTAACGGAAACCAGTGGCGGCGCTCCCGGACAGGTGAATGCCCACCCGCCGGCTCCGGCCGCCGCATAGTGTTCGGACCGAAGTAGTGTCACCCAAGGTGCTTTTCGACGGGGGAGGAGGGGGTCGTGGGGAGGGAAGATTCACACTACCGCCCGGAGGGGGTTGACGGCCGGAAGTTCGGCAGTCCCGGTTCCGGCGGTGCCACCGGGCGCGTCCCGGTCCCCGACGCCCAGTTTCCCCGTGCTCCCGGCGACCCCGGCCGCTCCGACGCCGGCTCTGCGGCGGTGGGCCGGGCGAACCCTCAGCGGTACGGCCCCGACCCGGTGGGCCGGGCCAACCCACCGCAGTACGGCTCCGGGCACCCCCGGCGGTACGGTCCCGAGCCGGTCGGCCGGGCGCGCCCCGAGCAGTTCGCCGGTCGGGCCGAGCCGCCGTACGGCGGCGGCCAGGTGCGCTGGCCGGACCAGGACGGCCCGGGCGGCGGACCGGTCGGCCCGGTCGCCCCGCCGACCGCTCCCGAGCCCCCGCCGGCCCGGCGCCGGCGACCGCTGCCGCTGGCCGTGCTCGCCACCGTGCTGGTCGTCGTGCTGGCCGCGGTCGGGCTGGCCGTGGTGCGGCCCGGCCCGGTGGCCGGCTGGCTGGGCGGCGAGGCCGCCGCGCCGGCGGCCAGTGCGGGGGCGTCGGAGCCCGAACCGTCGGTGGTGCTCGCCGAGCCGGACCCCAACGCCCCGGTTCCATCCGCCGACGGGCTACGCGCCGCGCTCGAACCGCTGATCCGCGCGGCGGCCCTCGGCGACCGGGTGAACGTGTCCGTGGCCGACGTGACCACCGGCCAGGCGCTCTACGGCAGTGGCCAGGACGCACCCACGGTGCCCGCCTCGGTGACCAAGCTGGCGACCGCGGTGACGGTGCTGGCCGCCCGCGGGCCGGCGTACCGGATCCCCACCCGCGCGGTGGCCGGCGCGACCCCCGGCGAGGTGGTCATCGTCGGCGGCGGCGACCCGACCCTGGCCGTGGACAAGAACGGCTTCTACCCGGGCGCGGCCCGGCTGGACGACCTGGCCGCCCAGGTACGCCAGGCGCTGGGCGGCGCCGCGCCGACCCGGGTCACCGTCGATTCGTCCCTGTTCAGCGGCCCGGTGTACGAGCCGGGCTGGGACGATGACATCCCGACCGGCGGATTCGGCGCGCCGATCACCGCCCTGATGACCGACGGCGCCCGCCGGGACGCGGAGGCGGCCCGGAAGAACTTCGACGCCACGCATGGCGCCGCCGAGCGGATCGCCCAGCCGGACCTGACCGCGGGCCGGCAGTTCGCCCGGCTGCTCGGGCTCTCCGGCGACGCCGACGAGGTGAAGCGGGGTAAGGCCCCCGCCGCCTCCGGGGCGAGCGCCACCGCGGGAGCCGCGACGCCCGGCACCGAGCTGGGCAAGGTCCAGTCGCTGCCGATGGTCCGGCTGGTCGACATCATGATCAGCGACAGTGACAACGTGATCGCCGAGACGCTGGCCCGGCAGGTGGCGCTGGCCCGGAAGCAGCCGGCCTCCTTCGCCGGCGGTGCCGCGGCCACCGACGCGGTGATCGGCGAACTGGGGCTGCCCGCCGACGAGATCAGCCTCGCCGACGGCAGCGGCCTGTCCCGGACCAACCGGATCAGCCCGTCGCTGCTGACCGACCTGATCACCCTCGCCGGCAACGGCAGTCACCCCGAGCTCGCGGCGATCTTCGGGGGCCTGCCGGTGGGCGGCTGGTCCGGCACCCTGGACGACCGCTACCAGGCGGCGGTGACGAAGGCCGGTGCCGGCGTGGTCCGCGCCAAGACCGGCACCCTCTCCCGGGTCAACGCCATCGCCGGGCTGGTCACCACGGCCGACGGCCGGCTGCTGACGTTCGCGGTGCTGACCGACCAGGCGCCGGAGAACAGCATGGACGCGACCCGGCAGGCCCTCGACCGGATCACCTCGGCGCTGGCCGGCTGCGGCTGCCGCTGACCCGGGCGCCGGCACGATCGGCGTCGATCACCCACCGTGAGCCCGGGCCGGGGTGTTCCGGCGCGGGTACGGTGGGTGCATGGCGCAGTTCGTGGACTGGGATCTGGCCGCCGCGACCGCGGGGGCGCTGGGCAAGTCGGGCCCCCGGGTGTCGTACGCCGAGGCCACCGAGGTGGTCGGCGAGCTGCGGCGGCTGACCGAGGAGGCGGCCGGACACGTCGCCGACTACACCGGGCTGCGCTCGCAGGTCGCGCATCCGCCGGTGCGGGTGGTGGACCGTCGGGACTGGGCGGCCGCCAACATCGCCGGGTTGCGCGAGGTGATCAGCCCGCTGGTGAACCGGCTCGCCGGTGACAAGCGCCCTGGGCCGCTGACCGAGGCGATCGGCTCCCGGCTGACCGGGGTGCAGGCCGGCACCGTGCTGGCCTACCTCTCCGGCCGGGTGCTCGGCCAGTACGAGGTCTTCTCCGGCGATCCCGGCCAGCTGCTGCTGGTGGCGCCGAACATCGTCGAGGTGGAGCGGAAGCTGCGCTGCGACCCGCGGGACTTCCGGCTCTGGGTCTGCCTGCACGAGGTGACCCACCGGACCCAGTTCACCTCCGTGCCGTGGATGCGGGCGTACTTCCTCGGCGAGGTGCAGGCGTTCGTCGACGCCTCGCAGGGCGGCGAGCACCTGCTGGAGCGGCTGCGGCGCGGCGTGGCCACCCTCTCCGAGGCCGTGAAGGACCCGGAGAGCCGGGCCAGCGTGCTGGACATCGTGCAGACCCCCGCCCAGCGTGCGGTGCTCGACCGGCTGACCGCGCTGATGACCCTGCTCGAGGGGCACGCCGAGTTCGTGATGGACGGCGTCGGCCCGCAGGTGATCCCGAGCGTCGAGTCGATCCGGGCCGCGTTCAACCGGCGCCGCGAGTCCGGCAACCCGCTGGAGAAGGCCATTCGCCGGCTGCTCGGCATCGAGGTCAAGATGCGCCAGTACGCCGAGGGCCGCAAGTTCGTCCACGGCGTGGTCGAGCGGGTCGGCATGGACGGCTTCAACAAGATCTTCGGGTCGCCGCTGACCCTGCCCCGGCTGGACGAGCTGGGCGACCCGGACGCCTGGGTGGCCCGGGTGCACGGGCCGGCCGCGACCCCCGCCGCCGGCTGAGCCGTCCGCCGTGGCCGCGCTCGCCCCGCCGGTCGCCGCAGCCCGGGTCGCGGTGCGGCGGGCGCTGGTCGGGCTGACCGGGGACGGGCCGGTGCTGGTCGCCTGCTCCGGCGGTGCCGACTCGCTCACGCTGGCCGCCGCCACCGCCTTCGTCGCCCCCCGGCTGGGTCGCCGGGCCGGCCTGGTCACCGTCGACCACGGCCTGCAGCCCGGCTCGGCGGAGCGGGCCGCCGCGGTGGCCCGCTGGGCCGTCGAGTCCGGCCTCGACCCCGTCGACGCGGTCCCGGTGACCGTCGCCGGCCGACCGGGCGGCCCCGAGGCGGCCGCCCGGGAGGCGCGCTACCAGGCGCTGGTCGCCACCGCCCGGCGGCGCGGCGCCGCCGCGGTGCTGCTCGGCCACACCCGGGACGACCAGGCCGAGACCGTGCTGCTCGCGCTGGCCCGCGGCGCCGGCCCGCGCGGGCTGGCCGGGATGCCGGAGCGCCGCGAGCTGGACGGCGTGACCCTGCTCCGGCCGCTGCTGGCCGTGAGCCGGGAGGAGACCCGCAAGGCCTGCGCCGTGCTGGGGCTCACGCCGTGGGAGGACCCGCACAACGTCGACCCGGCGTACGCCCGGGCGCGAGTCCGGTCCGACGTGTTGCCGTCGCTGGTCCGGGCGCTCGGCCCCGCCGTGCTGGACAACCTGGCCCGGACCGCCCGGCTGGTCGCCGCGGACACCGCCGCCCTGGACGAGCTCGCCGCCGCTGCCCTGACCGAAGCCCGCTCGCC
Organism: Micromonospora coerulea; assembly: GCF_016598485.1. GTDB lineage: Bacteria > Actinomycetota > Actinomycetes > Mycobacteriales > Micromonosporaceae > Micromonospora > Micromonospora coerulea. The sequence continues at coordinate 134,904 of NZ_JAEMUW010000008.1, forward strand.
CGAAGGCGGACTCGTGGTCGACACGCTGGCCGCGCAGCCGGTGGCGCTGCGGACCCGGGTGCTGCACGCCTGGGCGCGGGAGTTGGGCGCGCCGCCGGCCGCGCTGTCGCACCGGCACGTCGACGCGCTGGACGCGCTGGTGACGCAGTGGCACGGGCAGGGCGCGGTCCACCTTCCCGGCGGGCTCCGGGTGGCCCGCCAGGAGGGCCGGCTCACCCTCGCCGACCCCCGCTGAGCCGCCCCGCTGCGCCCCGCTGCGTCCCGCTCCGTCCGGCAGAGCGAAGGGAGCGCGGTGGCGGCGGAGCCGGCCACTTTCGGGTACGGGCAGGCGATCTGGCGACACACCGGCGGCGGGTACGTGGCCGGCTCGGAGTCCCGGGTCGACGGGGCGATGCTGGGCTGGTGATCAGGCCTCGACGCGTTCCCGGAAGGTCGTCCGGTAGGCGTGCGGGGTGGTGCCGACCCGGCGGGTGAAGTGGTGCCGCAGCGCCGCCGCGTCGCCGAAGCCGCTCTGGTCGGCCACGGTCTCCACGCTCAGCTGGGTCTCCTCGAGCAGCCGCCGGGCCAGCAGCACCCGCTGGTTGGTCAACCAGTCGTGCGGGGTGGTCCCGGTCTCAGCCCGGAACCGGCGGGCGAAGGTACGTGGCGCCATGTCGGCCCGCGCGGCCAGCTCGTCCACGGTCACCGTCCGGTCCAGGTGGCCCATCAGCCACTCCAGCACCGGCTCCAGCGTCGGGGCCTCCGCCGCCCGGGGGATCGGCGCCTCGATGTACTGGGACTGGCCGCCGTCGCGGTGCGGCGGGACGACCATCCGCCGGGCCAGCCGGGTGGCGGTCGCCGAGCCGTGCTCCTGGCGGACCAGGTGCAGGCAGGCGTCGATGCCGGCGGCGGTGCCGGCACTGGTGAGCAGCTTGCCGTCCTGCACGTAGAGCGAGTTGCACCTGACCCGGGCCGCCGGATAACGCCGTTGCAGCTCGTCGACATAGCGCCAGTGGGTAGTGCAGTCCCGCCCGTCGAGCAGCCCCGCCTCGCCGAGCACGAACGCGCCGGAGCAGACGCTGAGCAGCCACGCGCCCCGGTCGGCGGCCCGGCGCAGCGCGTCGAGCACCGGGCCGGGGACCGAGGTCCCCTCGGCGTGTGCCGGGACGGCAACCAGGTCGGCGTCCTCGACCGGGCCGAGGTCCGCGTGCGGGGTGAGCAGGAAGCCGGAGCGGCTGCGGACCGGGCCACCGTCCACGGTGCAGACGGCGAAGCGGTAGCCGGGGAAGCCGTCAGCGGTCCGGTCCGTGCCGAAGACCTCGGCCAGGACGCCGAGCTCGAACGCGGCGACCTCTTCCAGCGCGATGACGGCGACTGACTTCAGCATGTGACGAGGGTAACCGAAGAGGTGGCAGGAAATCGATGCCCACTGGCATTCCTGCCACTTTCCGGCCGGCCGGGGTGGCCGCAAACTGGGTTCAGTCCGGTGCGCACCGGCGGCGAAACCCACCTCAACCACGCGAAAGCGAGCGCCGCCATGGAACTCCTGCTGCTTCTTCTCTTCCTCGTCGTCCTCGCCGTCGCCGCGGCGACCGGGCTGGGGGCCGACACCCGCGACTCGGCCGACTGGAAGCCCACCGCCGACGGCCGGCGCTGGCGCTCCGGCACCTGCTGAGGTGATTTGCACCTTACGCGCCGAAGATCCCCGGCGGGACCGCGCCAAAAGGGGCGGCCCCGCCGACGGAGGCCATCCGGCGTACGGCAGGCTAGGCGCATGGCTGACGGCTCCTGGTACGACGCCGACATCGACCACGTGATCATTTCCGAGGCGCAGATCCGCGAGAAGACCGCGGAACTGGCCAAGCAGGTCTCGGCGGACTACGCGCACGTCGAGGACGGACTCCTGCTGGTCTGCGTGCTCAAGGGTGCGGTCATGTTCATGGCCGACTTCGCCCGGGCGCTCGGCCGCCAGGGTCCCCCCGCCGAGCTGGAGTTCATGGCCGTCTCCTCGTACGGCCAGGGCACCACCTCCTCCGGGGTGGTGCGGATCCTCAAGGACCTGGACCGGGACATCGCCGGCCGGCACGTCGTGGTCGTCGAGGACATCGTCGACTCCGGCCTGACCCTCTCCTGGCTGCTGCGCTACCTGGAGTCCCGCTCGGCGGCGAGCGTCGAGGTGGTCGCCCTGTTCCGCAAGCCGGACGCGGTCAAGGTCCCCGTCCCGGTGAAGTACGTCGGCTTCGACATCCCGACCGAGTTCGTCGTCGGCTACGGCCTCGACTTCGGCGAGCGGTACCGGGAACTGCCCTACGTCGGCGTGCTCAAGCCCGAGGTCTACGCCCGCGCCTGAAGCCCTCCGCCGACCTGCGAGTATCGGCGCTCATCGAGCGGACGTTCAGCGGGCTCTCAGCTGACCGGACTACGGTAGGGGTCGGTGGCGTGGAGGAACCCTCCACGCCCGACCCTCGCACCGCTTGACCGGGCGGTCGGGTGGGCGGGCGCGGAGTCCCCGTCACGCCGGCCCAAACCCCGGTTCGCCGTACGCGTAAGTGCTGGGCTCGGAAGCTCGCATCTGCCACGAACGGTGTACCGTCGAATGACCGCGGCGCGGCAATTCGCGCTTCGGGGGTCGAGGCCGGCCCGCACGGCGGCTCCGGCCGCCGCCCGAGGCGGCGACACCATTCAGACGGTCAGGACGTCGATCAGGAGGATGCGGGCGTCTCGGCGCCCGACAACAGTATGGAACGTACGCGTTTCTTCCGCCGACCGGTGGTCTGGATCATCCTGGTCATCCTCGGCGCCGTTGTGCTCAGTCAGCTGTTCACCGCTGGTCCCAGCTACCACCGGGTGGACACTTCCGTTGCGCTGGACCAGCTCCACACGGCAAAGATCAACAAGGCGGTCTTCCAGGACAAGGAGCAGACGCTCCAGCTCGACCTGGCCCAGAAGACCAAGTTCGGCGACACCAGCACCGACAAGATCGAGGCGCAGTTCCCGTACCAGGCCGGCGACGAGGTCTGGAACGAGGTGCTCGCGGCCAAGGCCGCCAACCGGGTGACCGGCCCGGCGGACGTGAAGGTCTCCTCGGACAGCGTCTGGGTCAGTCTGCTGGTCAACCTGCTCCCCATCGCCCTGCTCGTGCTTCTGCTGCTCTTCTTCATGTCGCAGATGCAGGGTGGCGGCTCCCGGGTGCTCAACTTCGGCAAGTCCAAGGCGAAGATGATCACCAAGGACACGCCGAAGACCACGTTCGCGGACGTGGCGGGGGCCGACGAGGCCGTCGAGGAGCTGCACGAGATCAAGGACTTCCTGCAGAACCCGGCGAAGTACCAGGCCCTCGGTGCCAAGATCCCGAAGGGCGTGCTGCTCTTCGGCCCGCCCGGTACCGGTAAGACCCTGCTCGCCCGGGCGGTCGCCGGTGAGGCCGGCGTGCCGTTCTACTCGATCTCCGGCTCGGACTTCGTGGAGATGTTCGTCGGTGTCGGCGCCAGCCGGGTCCGCGACCTCTTCGAGCAGGCCAAGTCGAACGCCCCGGCGATCGTCTTCGTCGACGAGATCGACGCGGTCGGCCGGCACCGTGGCGCCGGCATGGGCGGCGGCCACGACGAGCGGGAGCAGACCCTCAACCAGCTGCTCGTCGAGATGGACGGCTTCGACGTCAAGGGCGGCGTCATCCTGATCGCCGCGACCAACCGGCCGGACATCCTCGACCCGGCGCTGCTGCGCCCGGGCCGCTTCGACCGGCAGATCCCGGTGGACGCCCCCGACATGGAGGGCCGCAAGGCGATCCTGCGGGTGCACGCCAAGGGCAAGCCGTTCGCGCCCGACGTCGACCTCGACGCGGTCGCCCGGCGTACCCCCGGCTTCAGCGGCGCCGACCTGGCCAACGTGATCAACGAGTCCGCGCTGCTCACCGCGCGCAAGGAGCAGCGGGCGATCTCCAACGACTCCCTGGAGGAGTCGATTGACCGGGTGATCGCCGGTCCGCAGCGCCGGACCCGAGTGATGAGCGACCAGGAGAAGAAGATCACCGCGTACCACGAGGGTGGACACGCGCTGGTCGCCTGGGCGCTGCCGCACGCCGCGCCGGTGCACAAGGTGACGATCCTGTCCCGCGGTCGCTCGCTGGGCCACACCCTGGTCCTGCCGACCGAGGACAAGTACACCCAGACCCGGGCCGAGATGATCGACACCCTGGCGTACGCGCTGGGCGGCCGGGCGGCGGAGGAACTGGTCTTCCACGAGCCGACCACCGGCGCCGGCAACGACATCGAGAAGGCCACCCAGCTGGCCCGCGCGATGATCACCCAGTACGGCATGAGCTCCAAGCTCGGCGCGATCAAGTACGGCACCAGCGGTGACGAGCCGTTCCTCGGCCGCAACATGGGCCACGAGCGGGACTACTCCGACTCGGTGGCGGCCGAGATCGACGGCGAGATGCGCGCCCTGATCGAGCTGGCCCACGACGAGGCCTGGGAGATCCTGGTGGAGTACCGGGACGTGCTGGACAACATGGTCCTGGAGCTGATGGAGAAGGAGACTCTCTCCACCGCCGACATGGCCCGGATCTGCGCCCGGGTGGTGAAGCGCCCGCCGATGGCCCCGTACCACGGCTTCGGCAAGCGCCAGCCCTCCACCGAGCCGCCGGTGCTCACCCCGGCCGAGAAGGAGAAGCTCAAGGCCCAGGCCCAGGCCGACGGCGCCTCCGTCGGCGGTGGGTCGAACAACTCGGACGGTACGCACTGAGCACGGACCCGACGGCCAGCTCCCCGAAGCGGGAGCTGGCCGTCTCCGCGACCGAGCCCGACGGTGACGACGGGCTGGACTACGTTGCCGCGCGCCTGATCAGCGGCAAGCTCACGGGCCGGCCGGTCGAGGAGACCATGGACCTGGCCCGGATCGAGAAGGCCGTCCGGGAAATCCTCATCGCGGTCGGCGAGGACCCGGACCGGGACGGCCTCCAGCAGACGCCGGCCCGGGTCGCCCGCGCGTACGCCGAACTCTTCGCCGGCCTGCGGGTCGACCCTGGTCAGGTGCTCAGCACCACCTTCGAGGCCAACCACGAGGAGCTCGTGCTCGTCCGGGACATCGACGTGATGAGCCTCTGCGAGCACCACCTGCTGCCCTTCCGGGGCAGCGCACACATCGGCTACATCCCCGGGCCGGACGGCCGGATCACCGGCCTGTCCAAGCTGGCCCGGCTGGTGGAGGTCTTCGCCCGCCGTCCTCAGGTGCAGGAGCGGCTCACCTCGCAGATCGCCGACCTGCTGATGAGCAAGCTGGAACCGCGCGGCGTGATCGTCGTGCTCGAGTGCGAGCACATGTGCATGGCGATGCGGGGCATCCAGAAGAGCGGTGCGAAGACCATCACCTCGGCCGTACGCGGCGTGCTCCAGCGCGACGCGAAGTCGCGCGCCGAGGCCATGTCGCTGATCATCCACCGCTGACCCGGCGCGCGGCCGACGGCTCCGTCGGCCACGTCAGCCGGCCAGCATCGCCAGCACGATCCCGGCGGTGGTGGCCACCGCGGGGACCAGGCAGACCAGCGCCCCGAACCGGGGTGTCCGGTCCACCCGGTCCACCGGCCGGGGACGGAACAGCCGCCCGACCGCCAGCCAGCCCGCCATGAAGGCGACCGCGGGCATCGGCAGCCCCACCACCAGCGCCACGATGCTCGCCGCGCCCGCACCGGTGGCGAGCAGGACCAGCAGCTGGATCAGCGGGACGACCAGCGCCAGCGGACCGTACACGAGCAGGTTGCGCGGCCGGGACGGCCAGCGCGCCAGGCGGGGCAGCCCCCGCGCGGCCAGCGTGTCGTCCGCGGCGTCGGCCCACCGCCGGGCGGCCTGCAACGCGGTCAGCACCGCCGCCGGCCCGCCCACCATCGACCTCGCCGCCTCGGTCAGCTCCGGCGGAGTCGGCTGCAACGAGATCGCCGGCACCCCGAGTTCGCGCAGTCGGGCCTGCTGCGGGGCGAGCCGGGCCCGGACGACGGTCAGCTCCTCCCGCGCGGCCTGCACCGAACGGGCCTGCTCGCCCGCCGCCGTCGTCGCGGCCCGGCGCACCCCGTCGAGCTGGCGGGCGGCGGCGACGTAGTCCGCCCACGCCGCCGTGGCCGGATCCGGGGGATCGGCCAACGGGCCACCCGACCGGGGTGCCGGCACGGCGGTTCCGGTCTCGCTCACCTGGTCGCCTCCTCCCCGAACGGCACCAGCACCGTCCCCGACTCACCCGGGCCGTCCCAGAGCACCGCCCGGCCCGGGCGCGGTCGCCAGAGCACCGGCCGGTCGAAGAGCGACTCCAGCCGGGCGCCCGGCACGTCGGTGACCACCACGGCGGCCAGCTTGTCGATCTCGCCCTCCGGGCCGAGCAGCCCGGCCAGCGGTCCCACCGACCGCCACCAGCCGAGCAGGTGCAACCCGGCCGGGGGGCCCTCCCGCAGCAGTGACCGCAGCCGCTCGACCGGCAGCTCCGTCGCGTCCGGCACATCCAGCCCGAACACCACCAGGTAGCTCGGCTCGCCCGCGTCCAGCGCGGCGCGCAGGCCGGCCACGTCGACGATCTCCACCGGGTGCTGCCCGGCCAGCTCGGCGGCCAGTTCCGCGGCCGGCTCCGCCGACCCGTTGGCCAGCGGGGCCAGCACGAACCGGGCCGACGGGTGGTGCGCCGCCGTGCTCCGGGCCGCGGTGACCAGCAGGCGGGCCGCCTCCTCGTCCCGGCCCAGCACGGCGAGGTTCCGACCGGGGGCCGGGCCGAGCGGCACCGCCACCGTGGAGCGCTGCACGTCCACCGCCCGGCCGAGCAGGGCGGCCGGGGTGTGCGCCCGGCCGGCCAGCGCCGCCCGGTGCCGCGGGTCGTTGCCGAGCAGCGGGCGGGCGAAGCCGGCGAAGACCACCGGCGGGGTGGACCGCTGCGGCCGGGCCGCCCAGAGCCGGTGCCGCAGCTCGGCGAGCAGGTCCGGGTCGTCGTGCGGATCCGGGAAGCGGATCATGCGTTCGTGGCCCCGGGTGGCGCCGCGCGGCCCGCCCAACCCACCGGCGGTGTTCACCACGGCGGTGCCCACCGGCAGCCCGGCCGCGGCGTCGTTCGTCGGCTCCAGCACCGCCGATCCGCCGGGCAGGGCCACCCGGACCAGGAACTGCCCCAGCAGCGGGTCACGCGGGCCGCCGATGCCGAGGTCGCCCTCGCCGGCCAGCACCAGGTGGATGCCGTACGCGCGGGCGGCGCGGGCCAGCACGTCCAGCCGGGCCAGCAGGCCGGTGGCGAACCGGTCCCGTTCCCGCAGCAGCAGGGGGAAGTTGTCGATCACGGAGACGATCCGGGGCAGCGACTGGTGCTCGCGCAGCTCCGCGTAGCGCTGCCCGCCGGCCCGCCCGCCGGCCTCCTCCCGGCGGTGCAGCTCCGCCTCCAGTTGGCCGACCAGGTCCGCCACGTACTCCCGGTCGGCGGCCATCCCGGCGGCGCGGACCTGCGGCACCCAGGAGCGGTCCCGTTCGGTCTGGAGGAACTCCACGAAGGACTCGCCTTCGCCGAGATCGGCCAGGTAGAGGACCAGCTCGTCCGGGCCGTACCCGGCCGTCAGCCCGAACAGCACGTTGGTCAGGAACGCCGACCGGCCGGCGCCGGAACGGCCGCTGACCAGCCAGTGCGGCGTCAGCTCGGTGAAGCCGAGGCTGACCGGCCGGCCGGCGGCGTCACCGACCACGGTGGACAGCCCCTCGACCGAGCTCGACTCCCACAGTTCACCGGGCGGCAGCAGGTCGGTCAGGGACAGCCGGGAGCCGTCCTCGATCTGCCGGGCCAGCCGGCGGCACACGCCCGCCACCAGCTCCGCCGGCGGATCCTCCTCCACCAGGACGGGTGAGTTGAGCCCGCCGGGAGCCGCCGTGCCGGGGCTGCTCAGGCCCTGCCCCGGCGGATCGCCGACCAGCGCGTACGCGGTGCGTACCGCGACCGGGGTGGCCTGCGGCAGCGGCGCGGCGGCCGACCGGCCGGCGACGACCAGGTGCAGGCCCGCACGGTGGCCCCGGGCGGCCAGCTCATCGATCCGGCCTAGGTCGGTGGCGCCGACGGCGGCGGGGAGCGCGGCCACCACCAGAAGCAGCGTCCGGTCGTGCCCGCGCTGCCGGGCCATGCCGGCGGCGACCCACTGCTCGGCCTCAGTGAGCACCGCGCGCAGCCCGACCACGTCCACCGTCGGTGGCGGCAGCAGCCCTGCGTCGGCCAACGCCGCGAACCCCCCGAAGACGCCGACCGCCGGGTCCGGGTCGGCGGTGGCGTCCACCGCGCGGACCAGCAGCGAGCCGGCCGGCGCGGCGGCGAGCAACCGCAGCAGGAGGGCCCGGAGCAAGCCGGCCACCCGAGGATCGGTGGCATCGGCGTCGATGCTCAGGTGGCCGCTGCCGAGCAGCGGCACCAGCGCCGGGAACCGGGCGTCGTCCAGCGGCGCGGCGGTGCCGACCCGGACGACGGGCGGTGGCTGGTCAGCGGGCGGGGTCGCCGGAGTCAGCGTCTCCAGGGCGGCGCCGGCCCAGCCGGGGGCGGCGAGCGCCGCAGCCGTACGCAGCCGCTCGGCCAACTCGTACTGCCGGTGGTGGTCGGCCGGGACGGGCCGGATCTCGTCGAGGATGCCGGCGGCCGCGGTCGCGGTGGCTGCGGCCCGCCGGTGCAGGGCGGCGGCCCGGCCGGCTCTCGCCTTCGGACTGCCCACCGCGTCCACCTCTCTTCCCGAGGCCGACATCTCCTCCCCGCGCAGTGACGGTATCCCAGCCGGCGGCCCCGCTCCGGGATGTCGGTCGGCGCTGCGCCGGGGTTTGCCTGACCGGTGAGCCGGCTCACCCCGGGATCCAGCCCAGCCGGGCCGCCTGGAAGCCGAGCTGCATCCGGGTCTGCACCCGGGCCAGGTCCATCAGGCGGCGCACCCGGCGCTGCACGGTCCGCAGCGAGGTCCGCAGGTGGCCGGCGACGGCCCGGATCGCCTGACCCGCCCGCGCCGCGTCCGCCCGGCGGTTCACCACGATCGGTGAATCCGGGGCATTGGGTACGCGGCGCGCAGCCGATAGCCTCAGGAGGTGGAATCAGTGCAGCCCCCCACCGGTTCCCAGGTGTCCCGGGTACCGGCGCAGCGGACCCCGCCCGAGCAGTTGGCGCCGCCAGCGCCGGCTCCGGCGCCGGAGCGTCCCCGACGTCGGCTGCGCACGGTGCTCTCGCTTGTCGCCGGGCTGCTCGCCCTGCTCTGCATCGGCGGCGGCGTCACCGGCTTCATCCTGTACGACCGGGCGACCGCGCCGGACCGCAGCGCCCCCGACGTGGTGGTGGACAACTATCTCCGCGCCTTCCTGGTGGACCGCAACGACACGAAGGCCAGCGAGTTCGCCTGCGAGGGCGGAGGCGACCTCGGCGCGGTGCGCGGTCTACGAGACGAGCTGGAGCGGCGGGAAGCGAACTTCGACGTCGTGGTCAGAGTCAGTTGGGGGGCGCTCACCAGGACGCAAATTGCCGACGGCGAGTTGGTGACCACAACCTTGGCCATCTCCGGCTCCGCCGACGGGCAGACACGGAGCAGCCGACGCGAAGACTGGCAGTTCACAGTGATCGACAAGGACGGCTGGCGGGTCTGTGAGGGCCACAAGATCGGCTGAGACGCCTACTCGATCCAGAGCAGGTGGACCGGGACCTCCAAGGTGTTCGGGGCCTGGCCGCGCCAGGCCCAGCGGTACCACTCCAGTTCGGAGGTGACCCGGACGCAGATGTCTCCGTCGGCACCGGAGTAGGTCTCGGTCACGGCCCGCAGGTCGCGATGCTCGGTCGAGCCGAGGACGTGCACGACCCGGCGGCCGGCCACCGCGTCGGCCTCGAAGACCGGGGTAGGCGCCCGATGGGCCGGCGCGTCGAGGGAGACGAGCCGGATCCCGGATTCGCGCGGCACGACTGGCACGTCCCTGCGGTCGCCCACGGTCTCGACCCAGACCCGCTCCACCGGTACCAGCGGCGCGAACACCTCCACCTGTTCGGATTCCGCGCGGTACCACTCGTGCTCCGGGATGACCGGCACATAGGTCCGGCTGCCCTGCACCACCCGCTCGTCGGCGCGCAGATCACCCCGCCAGCCGAGGCCGGGCAGCCCGACCAGCACCCGCCGGCCGCGCAGCTCGACCCGGTCCGTGGCGGGGACGACGTGGAGCGGTCGGGGTGGCAGCGGGGCCCAGTCGGGCTGGTCCGCGAAGGGATCGGGCAGCGGGCCGGTCATTCGTGTGCCGGCCTCACGTGTCGCCGTCCAGCGGCGCCCCGCGCTCCCGCATGAACGGCACCGGGTTGATCGCGCCCCGACTGGACCGGTCGCTGTCGACGTGCACCTCGAAGTGCAGGTGCGGGCCGGAGGAGTTGCCGCTGCTGCCGACCCGGCCGATCACGTCACCGGCCGCCACCAGCTGACCGGGAGCCACCCCGGGGCGCTCCACCAGGTGGCAGTAGCGGGTGATGTAGCCCCCGGCGTGCAGGATGTCCACGAACCAGCCGCAGCCGCCCTTGCCCGGCCAGCCGTCCCGGTCGCAGTCCCGTCGTCCGGAGTGGTCCGGGTCGCAGCGGGCCACCAGCACCCGGCCGGTCGCCGCGGCGTGGATCTCGGTGACCCGCCTGGGTGCGGCGATGTCCACCCCGTTGTGACCCGGTCGGTCGGCGGTGCGGAAGCCGGAGCCGACGCCACCCGGGATCGGCGCGGTCCAGCCCGACGCGGCGATCCGGGCGCCGGCGGCCGCGTCACACACCGCCTTGCCGGCGATCTGCACCGTCCGCGCGGCGCCGCCGGCGAGCGCGTCGACGATTCGGCCCGCCAGCTCCTCGTGCTTCGCGTAGGCGTCGGGGAACGCGCTGACCTGCACCCGCTGCGCCACCACGGTGAGCGGCCGGTCCTCCCACCGGGGCACCCGCAGCATCTTCTCGTAGAACTTGCGGGCGGTGTAGGCGGGGGACATCCGCTGCTCGACACTGCCCCAGCCGGGCCGCTGCTGGAAGAGGCCGAGCGAGTCGTGGTCGGCGCCGACGCCCTCGTGCGGCAGCGTCAGAGAGGCCGGCACGGTGCTGTTGGCCAGGTTCCGCAGCGCGGACTCCTGCATGGCGGTGGCCAGCGCGATGACCCAGCCGCGAGCCGGCACCTTCATGTCCTGACCGACCTTGATGATGACCGCGGCGTTGCGGAGCTGGCCCTCGCCGTACTCGGTGAAGCGGGGCATGTCGCCGGTGATGCTGACCCGGTGGCCCGGGTCGCAGGCCAGCCCGGCCACGGTCGGGTCGTCCTGCTCCTCGCCGCCCAGCTCGGTGAGGAGGAAGGCGGCGGCGCCGCCGACGCAGCAGAGCAGGGTGAGGGTCGCGGTCAGCGCGGCGGCCACGACGCCGAGCCGTAGTCTCCGGCGGCGCGGCGGGGACTCGGTGTCCCGCCAGTGGTCCGTCATTGCCGCTCCCAGTCCACCGCGTCCACCAGCCACCGGCCGTCGGGGGCCACGAGTTCGAGTCGGAGCCGGCCGTTGTCCAGCGGGATGAGCGCCTCCACGAAGGACTCCGTACGGGCGCGCAGCGTGACCTCGCCGGTCATCCGGCGGGCGGGGACGCTCTCCGGATCCGCGCCGGTCAGCTTCTCGGTCAGCGCCGGCGTCGACATGGGGCGCAGTCGCGCCTGCCAGTCCTCCCCGGTGCTACCCGGACCAGCCAGCCAGGCGGTGGTGAACCGACTGGCGGCCTGCTCGGGACTCAGCTCACCCGGGCGGGTCTTCGGTGTGGGGGGCGCCGGGCTCGACAGCACGCCGTCGTCGCCCGCCTCCGGGTCGACGGTGCTGATCGGCTCCCGCGGCCGGTTGCTGAGGCCGGTGGTCGGGTCGACGGGGCCGGAGACCAGCCGGGCCGCCCCGATCACGCCGAAGACCAGGACGGCGATCACCACCGCGACGCCGAGCCGGGACCGCAGAGCCCGGGTGAACAGGAATTCCAGCGCTCGTCGCATCGTGCTCACCGCGCCTCGGAGCGCACCCGGGGCGTCGGCTTGGTGGCCGGCGCGGGCTCGGCGGAGCCCGGACGGTAGATGGCGAACGCCGGGGCCTCCTCGGGCACGTCCGGTTCCGTCCAGGTGGCCGGTTGCCGGCGCCGGGGACGGGGTGCGGCGGTCCGCCCGCCGCCCGGCTGCTCCGGTGCCGGCGCGTCGTCCGCCCGTTCCTGCCCGTCCGGCCGTCGCCGCTCGGCGGCGGCGTGCGACGGGTCCTCATGCCGCGCCTCCGGGCGCAGGTTGCTCGGCTCGATCGCCGCGCCGCGCCGCCGGCCGAGCGCCGGCTCCGCCGTACCGCCGGGCTCGACCACGTCCAGCCGGGCCGCCACCCGCACGTCGCGGAAGAAGCGACGGTGCCAGGAGCCGGCCGAGCTGATCGCCTCGCTGCTGTCCTTGCCACCGAGCTGGGTGATCCGGCGGTACGGGCGGAGCAGCAGCCAGCCGACCACCCCGCAGAGCCAGACCAGCACCACCTGGAGCCAGCCCGGCAGGGTCGGCGTGTTCATGATCAGGTCCACGGCGAAGAGGTAGATCGCCGCGCCGGTGCCGAAGATGGCGATGTTGAAGACGGCGGCGACCACCGCGTTCGCCAGCCGGCGCAGCCCGGCGCTGGCCGGGCGCATCAGGCCGACCGTGCCGAGGATCGGCGCGGCGATCACGGCCCACCGGAAGATCAGGAAGCCCAGCAGGACCAGCAGCGAGGCGGTCAGGTCGAACATCGCGAAGAGCAGCGAGGCCAGTACGGCGATGAAGCCGGCCCCGATCCGGTCCATGTCCCGGACGCCCTGCAGGTACTCGTAGGCTTCCGGGTCCTCCGTCTTGATCTGCTCGGCGACCCGAGCCCACTGCTGCTGCTTGGCCTTGATCGTCGCCTCGCGGGTAGCCGGGTTCTGGCGGAGTTTCTCTGACTCCTCCCAGGAGAGGGACTTGGCGTCGTAGAGCGCTGGGCCGTACTTCTTGGCGGTCTCACTGTCGGCCGACCCGAGGACCCCACGCAGCCAGTTGCGGTAGAGCATCGTCTCGGTGGCCGTGTCGCTGGCCCGCACCGCTGGGGGACGGTGGTCCGTGCACGCCGCAGGGTTGGGGTCGTCGCACTGGCCGGGCGGAGTGTCCCGGGTCGCCGGGCCCACCGCGTCGTGCACGACGCTCAGGGTGGTGACCAGGGTGTTGTCGGCGATGTTCGCCGACTTCACCGGCCAGGCCGCCAGGGCGGTGACCGCCACCATCACCAGCAACGCCCAGCCGGCCGTCGTCATGGCGTTGCTCATGTCCGACTGGCGGGAGCGCCAGAGCAGGTAGAGGCCGACCACGCAGAGGGTGACGATGCCGAAGACGCTGAAGACCTTCTGGTAGACCGCCTTGGTGGCCTGCTCCACCAGCGGGTCCGCCCAGCCCCACATCGACCCGGGATCCCAGGCCCGCTCCCGCAGCGCGTTCGAGGCGCCGATCACGGCGTTGGCGAACATGAACTCGCCGTTGGCCACCATCGTGGTGAAGCGGTAGTCCGGATGGAGCACGGACGACGCACAGCCGCCGTCGACGTCGTACGTCGTGTAGCTGTAGCCCGCGTAGCCGTAGTCGCTGTAGAGGCCCTTCGGACCGGGCAGCTTGGCGGAGTCGGGGCGGGCGGCGAACCAGCCGGCCAGACCGGAGTCCGGTGCCCCGGGAACGGGAGCGTTGCGGCACTCGACCTGGTCCTGGCTGACCTCCTTGAGCTTCGCCACGCAGGCGCGGAAGTCGGTCTGCCACTCCTTGGTGCTGCAGAGCTCGGCCCGGGCCTGGGCGACCGGGGTCGCGGCGTACGCCGGTGTCGCCCCGACCGCCGGCCAGGCGATGGTGGCCACGGCGAGTACGCCGAGCGCGAGGAGGAGCGCCGCGATCCGTGCCCGGGCCCTCGCCATGTCACGCCTCCAGGTCAGCCAGGACGGTCGGCAGCGCCCCGGCGGTCTGGGCGACCGCGGCGGGGGTGGTGTCCAGGTGGTCGAGCAGCCCTTCGACGTACGACACGTCCACCCGGACCTTCTGCACCCGGCCGTCGACGTCCCGCATCACGAACTCCCGGAAGCCCAGTCGTGCGGCCGAGCCGGCGTCGGCCTGGGAGAGCGAGGCGAGGGTCGCCTCGTAGCCGTCGTTGACCGGCACCCGGAGCAGTCGCAGCGCCTCGGAGGCGATCTCGGTGTCCTCGGCGATCCGGCCGACGAAGACGGTGGAGACGAGATTCTGCACGTCGAGGCCGAGGATGTCCTTCGGGTTCTGCGAGGCGACCAGGGCGGCGAGGTTCCACTTCCGGGAGTCCCGGGCGAGGCGGACCAGGAACGAGCGCCCGGAGCGCCAACCTTCCATGAAGTGCGCCTCGTCGAGGCCGACCAGCTTCCGCGACGACATCGACCCGCCGTAGCAGCGGCGGACCGCCAGTCGGTGCGCGGTGTGCAGCATCGGCAGGGCGAGGGCCTCCTCGGCCGACCAGTACTCGCGTTCGATCTTGAGGTCGGGCAGCCGCAGTCCGGCCATGGTGATCACCGTGAGCGCCGCGTCGGCGCCGAGCAGCCCCTCCGGCGGCCGGCCGAAGAAGAGCATGGCGAGCGGCATCTCGGCGGTGTCCAGCAGCAGGTTGGCCAGTTCCCGGCCGGCGTCGTCGTCGAGCCCCTGCAGGCAGGCGACCACGTCGTCCAGGGTGGACGTCTCCTCCGCGGGCACCTGACGTACCGCGTGCCGGAACAGGGTGGCGGTGGAGGCCTCGCGGGCGACCTGCGGCGGCACCAGCATCATGCAGATGTCCTGCACCAGCATCCGGCGCTCGGCGCGGGCGTTGGAGACCGCGATCTCGAACTCCCGGTCGCCGGTCGCGCCGGCGCCGAACTCGGTGCGCAGCGGCGTCGGGATCAGCGCGTACGGCGCGAGTGTCCCCTGCTCGGAGCCGGTCAGGTTGAGCACGCGGGAGTACGGCCGCAGCTCCGGCATGGCGCAGAGCCGGGCCAGCGGGCCGGACGGGTCGAGCAGGGTGACCTGCACCCCGCGCCGGGCGGCCAGGTAGCCGAGCGCGCCGAGCAGGGTGGACTTGCCACCGCCCGGCTCCGCCACGAAGACCGCGAGCCCGGAGCGTTCCCGCACCTCCATCGGGAAGTGCAGGTCGAGGAAGACCGGGCGGCGGCAGGTGCCGGCGGTACGCCCGATCAGGTCGCCCCGCCGATCGCCGACGGTGGAGGCGGCCTGCGGCAGCGCGGCGGCCAGCAGCGGGACAGGCATCCGCCGGACGTAGCCGGTGTTGGCGATCGGTTCGCCGGGGATGAACTCGCGGGCCAGCCAGTCCTGGTTCTTCGGGTGCTGCAACGAGATGCGCAGCTCGCGGGAGTAGAGCTGGATGAGCCGGCGGGCCCGCTCCAGGCACTCCTCGCGGGTCCGGCCGCCGACCGCGATCCGGTGCCAGCCGTGTGCGCGGGCCGAGTCCACCGGCAGCCCGGTGGTCATCTCGTCGCCGATCACCAGCGCCCGCTTGGCCAGTCGTTCCAGCTCGGGCGGGGCGTCGATGCCGTGCTCGGCGTAGTCGAGCTGCTGGGACCGGATCATCCGGAGCCGGTGCTCAAGGTTGCGGAACGAGTCACCGGAGCCGAGGATGTCCACCCGGGTGGAGATCTCCATCGGCCAGGGCAGCCGCTCGTGGAAGTGCAGCCAGGGCTCGTGCCGCTCGGGGATCTCCAGCGGCTCCATCCGGCCGACCGCGAGCACGGCGACGTGCCGCTCCTCGCCGGTCATCCGGTTCACCAGCTTGACCGTCGAGCCGTACGGGGTCCGGTAGCGCTCGACCTGCTCGGTCAGGGCGAGCAGGTCCCCGCGCTCCCACCGGCCGTTGGTGATCGGGGAGAGGGTGCCCGGGGGCGACATGCAGAGCGCGACGGAGCGGTAGAGCAGCCACTCCAGTTCCTGCGCGGTGACCCGGCGACCGCGCATGCCGAACGCTCCGAGCACCTCGTCGAACTGCTCGACGGTCCGGCCCAGCTTGCGGCGCTCGCCGTCGGCGGTGCCCCGGCCGAAGGTGCGCAGCAGCCGCTCGGTCAGCGAGTCGCCGAGCGACCGGCGGGCGAAGGTGACGCCCAGGTAGGTCTGCCCTTCGGCGTGGTTGACCGCCATCAGGTGCCGCTGGGCGGCGACCAGGTGGTCGGCCCAGCCGGCCGTCCCGGGCACGTCGGGCAGCGGCGCCGCGGTGTGCGCGTCGATGGTGCGGGCCCACTCGTCGGCGGGGAACGGCCGGGTGGTGCGGCGCAGGTGCAGCCGGAAGCCGGCCAGGCCGGCGTACTGCTCGGAGATGGCCGACAGCAGCGCCTCCCGCTCGGCGTCGGGGCGGAACGCCCAGCGCACCTCGGGCAGCCAGTACCAGGCGGTGACGGTGTTCGGGGTGAAGGTCAGGTGGCCGGCGATCTCGGTGATCGCCAGCTCGACCGACGGGTCCCGATCCGCAAACTTGATCTTCGGCGGGCGGACCCGGACCGGCTTGGCGGGCTTGCCGCTGCGCTCGGGGGAGCGCTGCCGGGGCGTGGCCACCTCGCGGGCGGGCGGTGTCGACAGCTCGCGGGTGCCGGACGCGGCGACCTCGCGGCCGCGCGGCGCGGTGATCCGTTCGGGGTCGGTGCGGCGCGCGATCCGGCCGGCGGCGGCCGGATCGCGCCGCGACGGACGCTCGGCCGGGATCTCGGCCGCCGGCTCGGTCAGCTCCGGTTCGGCGGTCGGTCGCAGCGTGGGGAGCCGGTCGCCGGGCTGGTGCGGCACCCGGTTCCGGGCGGTCTTCGCGGGCGCCGGTCCGAGAGCGGGCATCCGGCCCGGGGCGTCGCCCGGCAGTTCGGGCGCGGGGGATGCCGACCGGGGGAGGCCGACGGTCTCCCCGCTGCGGTCGTCCGGTCGGGTGCCGGTGACGGCCTCGGGCAGCCGGCTCGGCTGGTCGGCGGCGATGCCCTCCGGGCTCCCGGTGGCGCGGCCGGTCCGGCGCTCGGAGAGCGGCGTGGGCACGGCCGGCTCGGTGGGGGCGGCGTGCTGGTGCGGGATCGGCAACGCCTCCCGCCCGACGCCGCGCCGGGGCGGCGCGACCACCGGGGTCGGCTCGGCGGGCGGCGGGGTCGCGGACCGGGTCACCGCGGGTGGCGTCGCCGGGCGGTGGCCGCCCGGCTGCGCGCCGCCGAAGAGGTCGAGGAACGGCGAGTCGATGTCGCCGCCGTCGCCCACGGCGGGTTGCGCGCCGGCCGGGGCAGGCCGGGGCGGCTGGAAGACGCCGACCTGGCCGTGCCCGGGGCTGGTCGCCAGCGCGGGGTCGAGGGCGGCCTCGTCCAGCTCCTCCGCCTCAGGGTAGTCGAACGATCGCGCACGGTTACCAGGCGGCTCGGCATGCCGCCCGGCCGGGGAACCCGGCGTAAAAGAGCGATTCATGAGACCGCCTCACCCGCGTCGTTCGGCTGCCCGTTGGGCGTACACCCGGTCATGCCAGTTCCTCCCGGATCCTGATCCGGCTCGCCACCAGGCGCGGGTCGCGCAGCTCGGCGGCCGGCTCCCGGGTTCGTCGCCAGTCGGTCAGCGCGGTGCGGATGACCATGCGCGCCGGCCGGTCGGGGTCGACGTACCGGAAGATGAACGAGGTGGTCACGATGGCGAGCGAGATCTCCCAGGCGGGAAAGAGCTCGACGTTCAGCGTGAACAGCCAGTGGATGAACATGTAGAGGGGTACGAGCAGCATGAACAGGCCGTACTGGGCGTACGGCAGGTGCACGGGAAGGGTGTAGCCGGGCGGCCCCAGATAGACGAGACGAGCCCGGTAGATGTCGTCGTCGGTGCGCAGCCGCATGGTCGCCCGCGCCTATTCGAAGATCAGATTGATCAGGTAGTCGCCGACGAAGAAGAGGGTGGCGGCGCCGGCGATGAACGCCAGGCCGACGATGGCGATGGCCGAGCTGGTCAGCACCTTCGAGATCTCGCCCCGGCTGGCCCGGCCGATGAAGATGACACCGAGCACGGCAAGCAGGATCGGCGCGATCTTGCTGGCGAAGAAGGTGACGACGCCCTCGGTGTCGATGCCCTTCGGCGCCGGCTCGGCGAGTGGCGTCGACGCCAGCGTGTGGAGCGCGTGGCCGACGGCGGACGACGCCGTCCCCAGGAGCTCGATGGCGATCACTGGAAACCTCCCCATGTCGCGGCCGGCGACGCCGCGGTGGTGCAGTAGTCAAGCCTGGCGGGATGGTGCTCACTCTGCGCAGCGTCGGCGACACTACGTTCGTTACCCACCACGGAGAGTGGTGAGCTTTGGGGGAATTTCTCCCGCTTCGGCCCTCCCTCCAGGCTTCGCCATCTCCATGCTGGGCAATTCCAAAGCGTACGGCGCGGCCACCTTTGCGACAACCCGCGAAGAGTCGACCCGATCCGACCCGGAAGACCGATCGTACACCTGTTCCAATTGCCATGTCAGGGCCGTCGTGGGCGGTCCGGGGCCGGGCCGCCGGAGCCCCTGTTGGCGACCGGTACGGTCTAGTCGTGACCGATCTGGTACGGGCCCCGGCCCCGGTGCTGATGGGCGTCCTCAACGTCACGCCCGACTCCTTCTCCGACGGCGGCCGGTACGCCGATCTCGACGCCGCCGTCGGACACGGAGTGCGACTGTGCGAGGCCGGCGCGGACCTGGTGGACGTCGGTGGCGAGTCAACCCGTCCGGGCGCGGACCGGGTCGACCCGGAGACGGAGACGGCCCGGGTCCTGCCGGTGATCCGCGAGCTGGCCGCGGCCGGCATTCCGGTCAGCATCGACACCAGCCGGGCCCGGGTGGCCGAGGCGGCCCTCGCCGCCGGCGCCGCCGTGGTCAACGACGTCTCCGGCGGCCTCGCCGACCTCGACATGGCCCGGGTGGTCCGCGACGCCGGCTGCCCCTGGGTGCTCATGCACTGGCGCGGGCACTCCGGCGAGATGCGCGACCTGGCCAGCTACGGCGACGTGGTCGCCGACGTCCGGGCCGAGCTGGGTCAGCGGGTGGACGAGGCGCTGGCCGCCGGGGTGGCCGCCGACCGGATCATCATCGATCCCGGGCTCGGCTTCGCCAAGACCGCCGCGCACAACTGGGAGCTCAGCGCCCGTCTGGCCGAGCTGCTCGAACTCGGCTTCCCGCTGCTCTTCGGGGCGAGCCGCAAGTCCTACCTGGGCCGGCTGCTGGCCGGCCCGGACGGCACGCCCCGGCCGACCGCGGAACGGGAGGCGGCCACCATCGCCACCAGCCTGCTCGCCGTCGCCGCCGGGGCCTGGGGGGTGCGCGTGCACGACGTGCGCGCGACCGCCGACGCCCTCGCGGTCTGGGCCGCCACCGGCCACCCACGCCTGAGCGGCGACCAGGGAAACCGGCCGGCGGCTGCGGCGCGGAAAGAGGGAGCATGAGGATGACCGACCGGATCGAGCTGACCGGGCTGCGGGCGCGCGGCCGGCACGGCGTCTACGACTTCGAGCGGGCCCAGGGGCAGGAGTTCGTGGTCGACGCGGTGCTCGAACTCGACCTCGCCCCGGCCGCCCGCTCCGACGAGGTGACCGACACCGTGCACTACGGGGAGCTGGCCGAGCGGCTGGTCGCGGTGATCACCGGGGAGCCGGTCAACCTGATCGAGACGCTCGCCGACCGGCTGCTCGCGGTCTGCCTGGCCGAACCGCTGGTCGGCGCGGCCACGGTCACCGTGCACAAGCCCGAGGCGCCGATCCCGCACACCTTCGCCGACGTGGCCGTCACGATGCGACGCGCCCGGTGACCCGGGCCGTGCTGTCGATCGGCAGCAACCTCGGGGACCGGCTCGCCCACCTGCGCTCGGCGGTGGCCGCGCTCGGCGACGCGGTGCGGGTGGTCTCCGGCGTGTACGAGACTCCACCGTGGGGGGACGCCGAGCAGCCGGCGTACCTGAACGCGGTGGTGCTGGTGGTGGACCCGGCGGCGACGGCGCGGGACTGGCTGACCCGGGCCCGGGCCGCGGAGGCCGCGGCCGGGCGGACCCGGGACCCGGAACGCCGGTTCGGGCCGCGCACCCTCGACGTCGACGTCGTCGCGGTCTGGGACGACGCGGGTCAGCCGGTGCTCAGTGACGACCCCGAGCTCACCCTGCCGCATCCCCGTGCCCACCTGCGGGCCTTCGTGCTCCGGCCGTGGATCGACATCGAGCCGCACGGGCGGCTGCCCGGGCACGGCTGGCTGACCGACCTGCTCAACGCCGAGCCGCTGGCTTTCGACGCGCTGGAACTGAGTCCCCGACCGGATCTGGCGTTAGAGTCGGACACATGACCCAGTGGAGCCGGCCGGCATGAGCCCGGCCCAGTCCCCGCGCGACCCCGACCGGTTCCGGATGGGCCCGACCCGGATCTCCACGCTGGTGGTGGCCGCCCTCGCCGCCGCCGCGGTGGCCTGGCTGCTGATCAGCAGGCTCTACTACGACGTCGCGCCGGACCTGCCCTGGCTGCCGGTGGTCACGCTGGCCGGCCTGGCCGTGCTGGAGGCCTACGCGGCGGTCAACACCCGCGGCCGGATCGAGCGCCGGCCCGGCCGGGAGCCGGTCAACCCGCTGCTGGTCGCCCGGTTCGTGGTGCTGGCCAAGGCATCCGCGCTGGCCGGGGCGATCTTCGCCGGCTTCTACGCGGGGCTGACCGGCTGGCTCCTCATCGAGCGGACCGAGGCCGCCGTCGGCGACCGGCCGGCCGCGGGGGCCGGGCTGCTCGTCTCGCTCGCCCTGGTCGCCGCCGCGCTCTGGCTGGAGCGAGCCTGCCGGGTACCGGAGCAGGAGGACGACGAGGACCGCGAGCCCGGCGACCGGGAGACTCCTCGCGGCCGCCTCTGATCAGGGGGTTCCCACCACCCGCGCCCGCAGGTACCGTGCCTGGCGACCGGAAGCAACGGCCGCCGCCGGTCCGCCGCGCGTCGGACGGGACGGCCGGCGACGTGGGAGGCGCGGGCCATGGCGTACGACGAGATGGGCCGGGATGCGCCGGCGGAGCCGTCGTCGGGCGTGCCCGCCGCCGTGCTGGAGAACGTCTTCGACGACCCACTGCACGGCGAGCCCGGCCGGGACCGGATCGCCGTGCACGTGGTCTGGGAGGTCCTGCTGCTGGTCGGGCTGGCGGGGCTCGGCTTCCTGCTCTGGCGGGAGGACGCCGACGCGGTGCGCGGCGACGGCCTGAAGTCGTTGCTGGTCGACGCGGTCGCGCTCGGCCTGCTGGCCCTCGCCGCCGGGCTGAGCCTGCGCGCCGCCGCGGTCAACCTGGCGGTCGGTCCGGTCGCCGTGGCCGCCGCCCTGCACGTCGCCGAGCAGGGCGACCGGGGCCTGCGGGAGGCGCTCCTGCCGGCGCTGACGGTGGCCGCCCTGGGCGGTGCGGCCCTGGCCCTCGCGGTGGTGGTGCTGCACGTGCCCGGGTGGGCGGCGAGCCTGGCCGGCGCCGCCGGGGTGATCGTGTACATCGAGCAGCGGTCCACCCCGGTCGCGGTCCAGGGCACGTACGACCCGCGGGACACCGCCGTCAACCTCTTCGCCGGCTTCGCCGCGGTCGCCGTACTGGGCGGCCTGTTCGGCGCGGTCAAGGCGATCCGTCGGCTGGTCGGTCGGTTCCGGCCGGTCGCCGACCCGGCCACGCGGCGGGGCACCGTCGCCGCGTTGGTGACCGGCCTGGCGCTGGTCGGCTCCAGCGTGCTGGCCATGCTCGCCGGGGTGCTGATCGCCGCCAACGGGACCGGCCCGGTGGCGCCCACCAGCGGGCTGGACTGGTCGGTGCTGGCGATCGGCACGGCGATGCTCGCCGGCACCAGCGCGTACGGCCGGCGCGGCGGGATCTTCGGCACCCTGCTCGCGGTCAGTCTGGTGGTGGTCTTCCTCGCCTGGGCGCAGGCCCGCGGCTGGACGATCAGCCGGTGGGCGGTCGGCGGGGCCGCGCTCGGCGGCGGGCTGTTGATCACCCGACTGGTCGAGGCGCTCGGTCGCCCCCGGACGCCCACCGGCGAGGCGGCCGAGCGGATGCCGGCCGGGGACGGCACGATCAGCACGGGCTGGGCGGTGTCCCGGTCCGGCCCGGTCGACACCTGGCCGGGCGTGCTGCCCGTGCAGGCCGCCGAGACCACGGCCGACCCCTGGGAGGCGCACCGCTGGGAGACCGGCCCGCAGCGCTGGGACGCCGACGACCGCTGACCGCGCCGACCCGTCGGCGAGGGCGGCCCGTCCGGCGGGCCTGACCCTGATCTCGCCGGTTAGGCTCGGCGGCATGACCGAATCTCCTGCCACCGGCGGCCGTACCTTCGACCAGCTCGACCAGCTCTCCACCGAGGAGCTGCGCGAGCAGGCGTTCGCCCTGGCCCGGGAGCGGCACGACGTCAACTTCTTCTGGACGGTGCTGCGGCACCTGCCGAACGCGGACGAGGCCGCCGTGCTGGACGGGGCGCCCAACTCGATCGGGCCGATCATCGACGAGGCGTCGGCGCTCTGGCGCGAGCTGACCGGACACGGCTACGAGGAGGCCGCGCCGCTGCTGCGCGCCGCCTTCATCGACTACCTGCTGAAGCACTGACCCGTCCGGCGGCTGCCCGCCGGCTGGCGGCGGTGGCCCGTGCGCGCAGGTTTGCCCGGCGGCGCGGGCCGGGAACTGACCGCCCCATGGCCCTCACCAACCGCCCCCAGACCGGCAGCGGGTACGGCACCGCCGCGGGCACCGGCACCCTGGCCGCGCTGCTCCTGGTCGGCGTCTGCGGCAGTCCCGCGTACGTCAGTTGGGTCCAGGACCACACCGACCCGAACGGCGCCGGCGGCTGGTTCCTGCGCCTGCTGGCCTGGCCGGCCTGGCGGCTGCACTCGGACGATCCGGCGCAGGGCGTGTTCGCCACCGACCTGCGGGCCATCCTGATGGTCATCCTGGCCGCGGTCCTGCTCTACCTGCTGCCCGCCGCGCAGGCGGCCCGGGTGCAGGGTTCGGTCAGCCAGTTCCTCTCCGGCTGGGCCGCGTACGTCCTGGCGGCCGGGTTCACCGGGCTGCTCGCCGCGCTCCTCGGACCGGACGGGTCGCTGCTCGCGGCCTTCCAGGCGGCGAGCACGGGCGCCACGTACGGCCTCTTCGCCGGCTGGATCATCGGGACCGCCAGCCTCGGCGGCCGCGCCTGAGGCGCGGCCGGGTGGTGGCGCGGCCGGGCGGTGGGGGTCAGCCCACCGTAGCTCCCAGGCCGAGCACCCGCTCCCGGCTGAGCAGCCCGACCGGCTGCCCGTCCTCGGTGACCACGGCGTGCTCGGCGGCCGAGGTGAGCAGCGCGCCCAGCGCGTCGTACGCCGACCCGCCCAGCGGCACCGCCGGCAGCTCCGCCCCGCCGTCCGCGGGGAGCGGGTCGAGCACCTCCCGGGTGACCGGGGTGACGGCCAGCCGGCGGATCCCCCGGTCGGCGCCGACGAACTCGCGGACGAACGGCGAGGCGGGCGTGCCGAGGATGGCGGCCGGGGTGTCGTACTGCTCCAGATGGCCGCCCTGGGAGAGCACCGCGATCCGGTCGCCCAGCCGGACCGCCTCGTCCAGATCGTGGGTGACCAGCACGATGGTCTTGCGGACCTCGGCCTGAAGCCGGAGGAACTCCTCCTGGAGCCGGGTCCGGACGATCGGGTCGACGGCGGAGAACGGCTCGTCCATCAGCAGCACCACCGGGTCGGCGGCGAGTGCCCGGGCGACCCCGACGCGCTGCCGCTGCCCGCCGGAGAGCTCGTGCGGGTAGCGGCGGCCGAACTGGGCCGGGTCGAGACCGACCAGCTCCAGCAGCTCGTCGACCCGGCGGCGGGTGCGGTCCCGGGGCCAGCCGAGCAGGCCGGGCACGGTCGCCACGTTCGCGCTGACCGTCTGGTGCGGAAAGAGACCGACGTTCTGGATCACGTACCCGATGCGGCGGCGCAGCCCGACCGGGTCGACCCGGGTGACGTCGTCGTCGCCGAGCAGGATCCGGCCGTCGGTCGGCTCGATCAACCGGTTGATCATCCGCAGCACGGTGGACTTGCCGCAGCCGGACGGGCCGATCAGCACCGCCAGCTCCCCGGCCTTGACCTCGAGGCTCAGCTCCCGCACGGCCTCGGTTCCGTCCGGGTAGCGCTTGCGGATGCCCTCCAGGGTGATCGAGGCCGCGCCGTGTCCGGCGTCGCCGCCGGCCTCCGGGGTAACGTCCACCTGTGTCCCTCCACCTGAGCTACCGGGCCGAGCCGGAGAACCCGTGGTTCTCCTGGCAGTACGTGCGGGACAACTCTGACACGATCCTCGCCGCGCTGCGTGAGCACGCGTCGCTGACCGCCCGGGCGGTGCTGATCGCGACGGTGGTGGCGCTGCCGCTGGCGGTGGCCGCCTACTGGTTCCGGTCGCTGGCCGGGCCGATCCTGGCGCTGACCGGGGTGCTGTACACCATCCCCTCGCTGGCGCTGTTCGCCTTCCTCGCGCCCTACCTGGGCATCGGCGTGATCACCGTGCTCAGCGTGGTGGTGCTGTACGCGCTGCTGGTGATCGTCCGCAACGCGGTGGCCGGGTTGACCCAGGTGCCTCCCGAGGTCCGCGAGGCCGCCGAGGGGATGGGGTACGGCCGCTGGGGCCGGCTGTTCCGGATCGAGCTGCCGCTGGCCCTGCCCGGCATCCTCACCGGCCTGCGGTTGGCCACCGTCTCCACGGTGGCCCTGGTCACCGTCGGCGTGGTCGTCGGTCGCGGCGGCCTCGGCCAGCTGATCTTCGCCGGCTTCCAGAACAACTTCTACAAGGCGCAGATCATGACCGGCACGGTGCTCTGCGTCCTGCTCGCGCTGGTGCTGGACCTGGTCCTGGCCGGGGTCGGGCGGCTGCTCACCCCGTGGCTGCGCGGGCGGGCCGGGTGAGCGCGAGCAGTGCGGCGCAGCGGCGCCGCGCAGTCGCGAACGAGAGGTCGGCCCGATGAACGCCATCGAACAGGCCGTGCGCTGGCTGAACGACCCGCTGAACTGGACCAACCCGGGTGGCATCCTGGACCGGCTCGGCGAGCACCTCAGCATGTCCGCGGCGGCGGTGCTGCTCGGCTGCCTGGTGGCCTGGCCGATCGGGTTGTGGCTCGGGCACAGCGGCCGGGGCGGTGGCGCGGTGCTGCTGATCTCCAACGTCACCCTGGCCATCCCGACCCTGGCCCTGCTGACCATCCTGCCGCTGACCTTCCTCGGCTTCGGGCGGCCCTCGGTGGTGGTCGCGCTGGCCGTCTTCGCGGTGCCGCCGCTGCTGGCCAACGCGTACACCGGCGTGCGGCAGGCCGACCCGGAGGCCCGGGACGCGGCACGCGGGATGGGGCTCTCCGGCGGGCAGCTGCTGCGCCGGGTGGAGCTGCCGCTGGCGGTGCCGTACCTGGCAGCCGGCTTCCGGACCGCCGCCGTGCAGGTGGTGGCCACCGCGGCGCTGGCCTCGTTCGTCAACGGCGGCGGGCTGGGGCAGATCATCCGGGCCGGTTTCGGGCTGGACATCGCGGCCGGCGGCGGCCAGATCATCGCCGGGGGCGTGCTGGTGGCCGGGCTCGCCGTGCTGGTCGAGCTGCTGCTCGCGCTGGTCGAGCGGGTGGTCACCCCGCGCCCGCTGCGTCGGGCCCGCACAGGCGCGGACCGCCGGGCGGCGGCCGCCGTCGCCGGTGGCGACTGATCCGCCGGTACACCCGGACGGCGCCCACCGGGAGGAGCCCATGACGATCCGGTGACGAAGGTCGCCACATGTTGTCGGTACCCCCCGGCAAGATGTTGGGTGGACCTTGCGGGCGTATCAGTGGACCGATCGCCCGTCGGACACGCGGCCGGCCCGGAAGGGCCGCGCCGGGACACGGAAGGCGGGCATTGATGCGCGCACGTACACGCCTGGCCATCGGGGCGGTCGGCGCCCTGACCGCGGCCGGGCTCCTCACCGGCTGTGGCAAGGGCGGTTCGTCCGGCACCGAGGCGCCTGACAAGGGCGCCGCCGGGGCCGGTTGCGCCCCGGTCAAGGGTGACCAGTTGGTCGTCCTCACCGACGACAAGAAGCTCCAGAACACCGACAACGTCATCCCGGCGATCAATGCGAAGGCGGCCAGCCCGCAGCTCGTCGCCGCGCTGGACAAGGTCTCCGAGAAGCTGGACACGCCGAAGCTGGTCGAGCTGAACAAGTCCGTCGACGTCGAGCGCCAGACCCCGCAGGTCGCGGCGAAGGAGTTCGCGGACTCCAACGACCTGACCGAGGGCATCGAGAAGGGTCCGGGCGGCGCGGTCACGGTGGGCGCGGGCAACTTCAGCGAGAGCCAGACCATCGCCGAGCTCTACAAGATCGCGCTCACCGCGGCCGGTTACCAGGTCAAGGTGCAGACGATCGGCAACCGGGAGCTCTACGAGCCGGCCCTGGCCAAGGGCGAGATCCAGGTCGTCCCGGAGTACGCGGCCACCATGGCCGAGTTCCTCAACACCAAGGCCAACGGCAAGGACGCCCAGCCGGTCTCCGCGCCCGACCTGGACAAGACGGTCACCGCGCTGAAGGCGGAGGGCGACAAGGCCGGCATCACCTTCGGCAAGCCGTCCGCCGCGCAGGACCAGAACGCCTTCGCCGTCACCAAGGCCTTCGCCGACAAGTACCAGCTCGCCACCCTTTCCGACCTGGCGAGCAAATGCTCCGGCCAGGCCACCGTGCTGGCCGGCCCGCCGGAGTGCCCGCAGCGGCCGAAGTGCCAGGCCGGCCTGGTGCAGGTCTACAACTTCAAGGCCGGCTCGTTCAGCTCCCTGGACGCCGGTGGTCCGCAGACCAAGAACGCCCTGAAGACCGGCCAGGCCAGCGTGGGCCTGGTCTTCTCCTCGGACGGGGCGCTCGCCGCCAGCTGATCCCACCGGCCGCCGCCAGGCCGCACCTGGGCCCGGCGGCGGCCGGCCGCGGTCGCCGTCAAAGCTGCGGAACTCCGGCCACATCGGTGCTTTCGGCCCGTTCCCTGCCGGCAGAACTCTCGGTACTCTGCACAGCCATGCCCGCCCCGGTTGCCCCCGCCGATAAGCGCACGTCCTCGCTGCTCACCGTCCTGTTCTGGATCGGTGTCGGGCTCGCGCCCATGGCGGCGCTCATACTCCTCGTCGCCGACGGTAACGGCCCGCTGCGCTTCGGTGCCGTGCTGGCCATCCTCGCCGTGGTGCTGATCGGCCTCTCGATCGCGCTGCGCGCGGACGGCGGTGGTCCGGCGGGTTCCGAGCAGCTGCGCGACGAGATCGAGCAGCTGCGCCGGGAGTTGCGCGGCGAGATCGTGGCCGCCGCCCAGCGCGGCAACCAGGCGCTCGACCAGGCCCAGCGCGTCCACGAGCAGGTCGCCGCGTTGCGCCGGCGGCTGGACACGGCGGCCGCCGGCATCGCCGCTGCTGCGGGCATCACCGCGCAGGAGGTCGACGAGCCGGCCGGCCGCGCCCGGGTGCCGGCCCCCGAACCGTACGACGCCGCGCCGGCCGCGAGCCGGTACGCCGCCCCGGACGAGGCCCCGACGGGTTGGGGACAGTCCGCAAGCGGCGACCGCCGCGACGAGGAGCAGGCGACCCGCCGTCCCCAGCCCGCCGGCCACTACGCCGCCGGCCACGGCGCGGACCGTCCGGGCGGCTTCGCCGAGCGGCCCGCCGCCGGCGTGTACGGCGCGCCGCGCGCGGCCGAGCCGGACGCCCGCCCGGAACCGGCCCCGCGCCAGGTCGGGGTGGTCCACCACACCGAGACGGTGCACGTCACCCGGCACACGATCGTCGACGGCGCCGAGCCGGTGGCCGGCAACCGCTACGGCGGCGGCTACGCCGGCCGGTGGTCGCCGGCTCCCGAGGAGCGGGCCTGGGGCGGCGCGGAGCCGGAGGACCGCTCGTGGGCCGGTCACCGTGAGCCGGAGGACGACCGTGGCTGGTCGGGCGACGACCGGGCCCGGCCGGCCCAGTCCGGCGCCCGCGAGGCGTACGCCTGGGCCGGGCAGGGGACGCCCCGGGACGACCGGTCCTGGTCGGACGCCCCGACCGACGATCCCCGCTGGTCCGCCGCGCCGCGGGACGACCGCGCGGGCGCAGCACGCGACGACCGGGGCTGGTCCGCTGGCCAGGGCGCACCGCGCGACGAGCGGGAGTGGCCGGGCGGCGGCCACGGCGGACCGCGCGACGACCGGTCCTGGGCCGGGCAGGGCGGGCCCCGTGACGACCGCTCCTGGGCCGGCCAGGCCGACCCGTACGCACCGGAGGCACCCGCCTGGACGCCGTCGGAGCAGCCCGGTCGGGCCGCCGCCCCGGCCTCGGACGACCCGGACGGCGACTACTGGTCGGAGCTGCGCGCCGGGGACCGCTGGGCCTCGGTGCGCGACGACGAGCACGGCCGCGAGGTGCGGGTCGGCGAGCGGCGGGCCGCGGTGCACGCCGACGGCGCCGGCACCGAGTACCGGGTGGAGGACCGCTGGGCCTCGGTACGCCGGGGCGAGCCCCGCCGCGACCAGGAGCGGGACGCCGAGCCCGGCCGGGGTGGCGGCGGCTGGGCCGAGGAGAGCCGCCCGGCGCTCCCGGCCGGTGGGGTGCCCGTACCCGACGAGTGGCGTCCCCCGACGCAGCGCACCGCGCCGCCGGCGGGCGAGTGGCGGGCGGCCGAGCCCGAGCCGGCCCGGTACGGCCGGCCGCGGGGCGAGGACCACCGGTACGGCTACCCGCCGCAGGACGACGTGCCCCGCGCCGGCGCGGCCC
Source organism: Micromonospora coerulea (assembly GCF_016598485.1). Classification (GTDB taxonomy): domain Bacteria; phylum Actinomycetota; class Actinomycetes; order Mycobacteriales; family Micromonosporaceae; genus Micromonospora; species Micromonospora coerulea. The sequence continues at coordinate 163,614 of NZ_JAEMUW010000008.1, forward strand.
GCTCGGCCGACCGCTGGCGCTGACCGCCGAGGGCGGCTACTTGTCGATGTCGCCGACCACGAAGAACATCGAGCCGAGGATGGCGATCAGGTCCGGCACCAGGCAGCCGGGGAGCAGCGTCGCGAGCGCCTGCACGTTGGCGTACGAGGCGGTGCGCAACTTGAGCCGCCACGGCGTCTTCTCGCCCCGGGACACCAGGTAGTAGCCGTTGATGCCGAGCGGGTTCTCGGTCCACGCGTAGGTGTGCCCCTCGGGCGCCTTGACCACCTTCGGTAGCCGGGTGTTCACCGGCCCGGTGAGCTGGTCCACCCGGTCCAGGCACTGCTCGGCGAGGTCGAGCGAGACGTACACCTGGTCGAGCAGCACCTCGAACCGGGCGTGGCAGTCGCCGGCGGTCTTGGTGACCACCGGCACGTCGAGCTGGTCGTACGCCAGGTAGGGCTCGTCCCGGCGCAGGTCGAGGTCGAGCCCGGAGGCCCGGGCGACCGGCCCGGACGCGCCGAACGCGGCAGCGTCGGCGGCCGAGAGCACGCCCACCCCGACGGTGCGGGCCAGGAAGATCTCGTTGCGCCGGATGAGGTGGTCCAGGTCGGGCAGCCGGCGGCGTACCTCACCGATCGCGGCGCGGGCCCGGCCGGTCCAGCCGGCCGGCACCTCCTCCTTGAGGCCGCCGACCCGGTTGAACATGTAGTGGATCCGGCCGCCGGAGACCTCCTCCATCACCGCCTGGATGGTCTCCCGTTCCCGGAACGCGTAGAAGACCGGGGTGATCGCGCCGATCTCCAGCGGGTACGAGCCGAGGAACATCAGATGGTTGAGCACCCGGTTCAGCTCGGCGAGGGCCATCCGCAGCCAGGTGGCCCGCTCCGGCACCTCCATGCCCATCAGCCGTTCGACGGCGAGCACCACGCCCAGCTCGTTCGAGAACGCCGACAGCCAGTCGTGCCGGTTGGCCAGCACGATGATCTGCCGGTAGTCCCGGACCTCGAAGAGCTTCTCGGCGCCCCGGTGCATGTAGCCGACGATCGGCTCGGCGGAGACCACCCGCTCGCCGTCGAGCACCAGCTTCAGCCGGAGCACGCCGTGCGTGGACGGGTGCTGCGGGCCGATGTTGAGCACCATGTCGGTGCCGAGCTGCTCGCCGCCCGCGCCGGTGCCGACGGTCAGTTCGCGGAGGTCGCCGGCGTCCGTGGTCATGCCCGTCATCGTGCCATGAGCGGCGGTTGTCGGTATCCGCCCTGCAGCTCGTGCGGGCCAGGGCGGGTGCTCTCGTTCCGGATGGCTCTTGCCCGAGTCATCGCGCCATGAGTGCGTCCGGTCCGACGCTGACCGGTTGGCGCAGCCACCAGTGCCCGCCGAGCCCGGCCGGGTCGGTCAGCTCGGCCACCGTCGAGGCGGCGGCGAGCGCGCGGACGTACCCGGCGGGATCCTCTGCGGCCAGCCTCAGCGGTGGTCGCCCGCCGTCGGCCCCGAACGCCCGCAGCCCCTCCCGCTGCGAGATCAAGGAGTACGCACACCGGGCGACCCGCTCACCGGCGAAGGCGATCGAGTCCACGGCCACGTGGGCGGTGATGTCACACGATCCGTCCGGCACCGGCGCAACCTGCCGCCCGGCCCGGTACCCGGTGAGGGTCCCGTCCACCGGCCGCTCCTCCCGGAGGTGCCCGTAGTCCACGGCCAACGCCAGCCCCCGGTCGACGTGCTTGACGGCATCGGCCCAGGCTTCGTCCCGGGTCCGGCCGATCTCGGCCCGCGCGCTGATTGCGGCGAGGGGTTCCGGACCGCCCGACCCGGTCGAGCCGGCCTCGCCCGTTGCGGTCGGCCACCACCTGGCCAGCCAGTCCCCGTCGGCAAGGCTCACCCGGTCGCCGACCGACTCCTCGCCGGTGGCCGGGTCCACCAGCAGGTAACGCCAGCCGTCCCTGGTCCGGACGGCGACGTCCAGCGGGACGTTGTCGAGCCACTCGGTGGCGATCAGCAGCCCGGTGATCCCGCTCGGGATCTGATCCGACCACTCGATCTCTTCTGGCAGGTCCTCCGGCGGGACTGCCCGCTCGACGGCAGTGAGTCGAAGCCGGGCGGTGAGGGGCGGTCGGGCAGCGGCCAGGGCCGACAACGCCCGGAGGAGTTCACCCCGACCAGCGCCCACGTCCACGACGTCCAGTCGAGCAGGGTGCCCGAGGGCCGCGTCGACGCGGGTGAGGAGGCGGAACAGGGTGGCGGCGAACACCGGGGAGGCGTGCACGCTGGTGCGGAAGTGGGCGGCCGGGCCCGCCCCGGAGACGAAGAAGCCACCCGGCCCGTAGAGCGCCCGGTCCATCGCCACCCGCCAGGGCAGCCGGTCGGTGGAGGTCACCCGCCGACCGTACGGGCTGGGTAGATCTCGACGCACCCGTCCGGCGGTTCCGCGTCGACGTCGGGGCCGGGCCGGCCGGACCGGGCCGCGATTGCTGCCACCGCCGCCCGGAAGCCCGCAAGATCCTCGCCCAGTTCCACGAACTCGCCCGACTCGTGGCTGACGTCCCCGAGCGACCGTTGAAACCCCTCTGCCACCCCCGGTGAAGGATTTCACACATGCTTGTTCTGGTTCCGTAACCCCGGCGCATACTTGCGGTCGACCGGTACCCACTCGTAGGACTGGATCGATTGCCATGAGCGCACCGCTGCGTCCGCGTCCGGCCGCCCCGCACGGGCCCGCCGTACCGTCGGGTGGCGCCTCTGCCGGCGCCCCGTTGGTCTTTCCCCGCACCCTCACCGTCGGCGTGATCGGCGCCGGTCGCGTCGGTGCGGTGCTGGGCGCGGCGCTCGCCGCCGCCGGGCACCGGGTGGTCGCCGCCTCCGGCATCTCCGGCGCCGTGAAGGCCCGGATGGCGCTGCTGCTCCCGGAGACGCCGAACCGTTCCGCGACCTCGGTCGCCCACGCCGCCACCGACCTGCTGATCGTGGCCGTGCCGGACGACGCGCTGGCCGGCGTGGTCGCCGGGCTGGCCGAGACCCGGGCGCTGCGCCCCGGCCAGGTGGTCGCGCACACCTCCGGCGCGCATGGGCTGGCCGTTCTCGCTCCGGCCGCCGCGGTCGGCGCCCGGCCGCTCGCGCTGCACCCGGCGATGACCTTCACCGGTACGCCGGACGACCTGTCCCGCCTGCCCGGCATCTCGTACGGGGTGACCGCCCCGGCGGAGCTGCGTGCGTTCGCCGCCCGGCTGGTTGCCGACCTGGGCGGGGTGCCGGAGTGGATCGGCGAGACGGATCGGGCGCTCTACCACGCGGCCCTGGCGCACGGCGCCAACCACCTGGTCACCCTGGTCAACGAGGCGGCCGACCGGCTGCGCGACGCCGGGGTGGACCGGCCGGAGAAGGTCCTCGCCCCGCTGCTGCGCGCGGCCCTGGAGAACGCCCTGCGGCTCGGCGACGACGCGCTGACCGGCCCGGTGTCCCGGGGCGACGCGGGCACCGTACGCCGGCACCTGGACCGGCTGGCGGCGACCGCGCCGGAATCTGTGCCCCCGTATCTGGCGTTGGCCCGACGGACCGCGGACCGGGCCATCGCGGCCGGTCGGTTGCGCCCGGTGGACGCGGAGTCGCTGCTGGACGTGCTGAGTGGGATCCATCGGGAGGTGGCCGCATGACCGAGCTGGTGCACTCGCGCGGGGAGCTGGCGGCGGCGCGGGACGGGCTCAAGGGCACCGTCGGCGTGGTGATGACCATGGGCGCGCTGCACTCCGGGCACGAGACGCTGCTCCGGGCCGCCCGGGAGCGGGCCGACCAGGTGATCGTCACGATCTTCGTGAACCCGCTGCAGTTCGGCCCGAACGAGGATTTCGACCGGTACCCGCGCACCCTCGACGCGGACCTGGAGATCTGCCGGCGGGCCGGCGTGGACGTGGTCTTCGCCCCCTCGGTGGCCGACATGTACCCGGACGGCGAGCCGACGGTGCGGCTCAACCCGGGCCCGCTGGGCGAGGACCTGGAGGGCCTGAGCCGGCCGGGCTTCTTCCACGGGGTGCTCACCGTGGTCATGAAGCTGCTCCAGCTCACCGGCCCCGACCTGGCCTTCTTCGGCGAGAAGGACTACCAGCAGCTGACCCTGGTCCGGCGGATGGTGCGGGACCTGGACGTGCCGGTCGAGGTGGTCGGCGTGCCGACGGTTCGGGAGCCGGACGGGCTGGCGCTGTCCAGCCGGAACCGTTACCTCTCCCCGGCGGAGCGGCGGACCGCGCTGGGCCTGTCGGCCGCGCTGCGGGCCGGGGTGGCCGCCGCCGAGGAGGGCGGGGACGCCGGCGCGGTGCTGGCCGCCGCCCATCGGGCCTTCGACCCGTCGGGTGCCCGGCTGGACTACCTGGTGCTGACCGATGCCGATCTGGAGCCGGGGCCGGTGTCCGGCCCGGCACGGCTGCTGATCGCCGCCTGGGTCGGCGGCACCCGCCTGATCGACAACATGGCGGTCCCGCTCGCCCCCCGTTCCTGACCACCCACCACCACACCCCGCGGAAAGGCGCCCGATGTTCCGGACCATGCTCAAGTCGAAGATCCACCGCGCCACGGTGACCCAGGCCGACCTGCACTACGTCGGCTCGGTGACCGTGGACGAGGAGCTGCTCGACGCGGCCGACCTGATCCCTGGCGAGCAGGTGGCGATCGTGGACATCACCAACGGGGCGCGGCTGGAGACGTACGTGATCCCGGGCGAGCGGGGCAGTGGCGTGATCGGCATCAACGGCGCCGCCGCGCACCTGGTACACCCGGGCGACCTGGTCATCCTCATCTCGTACGGCCAGATGGACGACGCCGAGGCCCGCGCCTACCGGCCCAAGGTCGTCCATGTCGACGCGTCCAACAAGATCGTCGACCGCACCACGGACCCCACCACCGCCGCCCCCGGCACCGCCGGCAACCCCATCCCCAACCCCCTGGCCGCCTGACCCCACCCGCCATCGGCGGGTGTGCGCTCTGTCACCGGAAGGTCATTTCTGGTTACCCTGATCGCGCCGTCGGTGTGACGGTCGTCGGCTGGGGGAGGCCGCGATGCGCCGAGCGATGGGGACGCTGGTCGCCGCGTTGGTCGCGGGGAGCCTGCTGGGCGGGTGCGCCGCGAGCCGGGGGCTCGACGGGGATCTCACGGACGACTGGGCGGCGCTGCCGGCCGCTGCCGCGTTCACCCCGGCGGCCGGGGTCTGCCAGGTCACCGATCCGGGTGGCACGCTCGCCCTGGCCGCCTACGAGCCGGTGGGGTGCGACCTGCCGCACCGGGTGGAGACCGTGCACGTGGGAACCTTCCCCGGCGCACCGTCGGCGCCGCCGGCCGTCGGCTCGGCCGAGCTGCGCGGGGCCTTCGCCGACTGTGACACCCGGGCCAGCGGTTACGTCGGCGACGACTGGCGGGCCGGCCGGCTGCGGCTGGCCGTGGCGGTCCCCTCGGCGCCCGGCTGGGCGGCCGGCTCCCGCTGGTACCGGTGCGACCTGGCCGAGCTGAGCACGGTGGAGGCGAAGGCCGCGGTGGTCACCCGGACGGGCAGCCTGCGGGATGCGCTGAAGGGCGCGTCCGCGCTGCGGCTGGGCTGCCAGCGGACCGGCGGCGCCGACGGCCGGGGCGTCCGCACCCTGACCCCGGTCGCCTGCGCGACGAGCCACGACGCCGAGTTCGTCGGGGTGTGGCGGGCACCGGACCGCCCGTACCCGAGGAAGGACGCCGACTGGGCGCCCTTTTACACCGGCTGCGGCACGGTCCTCGCCCGGTACGTCGGCGTACCCGACGACCCGATCCTGCGGTTCCGCAGCGGCGTGGTGGTCCGCCCGCCCGCCGCGGGGCGCTGGACCGTGGGCGACCGGGGCGTCCGCTGTTACCTGTGGCTCAGCGACCGTACGGTCACCGCCTCGCTGAAGCGCGCCGGGCCGGCCGGGCTGCCGGTCCGGACGCGGTAGTCCAAACCACTCGTCCCGCCCCCGCCGCCCGGGATGAGGGACCTTCGGGTTGACTGTGCTCATGGACCTTCCGACCGTCGACCTGCCGGATCTGCCCAGGCTGCTGGCCGCGCCCGCACCGGGCTGGGTGGAGACCACCGACGTGATCGTCGTGGGCTCCGGGGTCGCCGGCCTGACCGCCGCCCTGCACCTGCGGGAGACGGGGCTGCACGTCACCGTGGTTACCAAGGTCAACATCGACGACGGCTCGACCCGCTGGGCGCAGGGCGGCATCGCCGCCGTGCTCGACCCGGCGGACACTCCGGCCGCCCACGCGTACGACACGGAGGTCGCCGGCGTCGGCCTCTGCGACCCGGCCGCGGTCCGGGTCCTGGTGGAGGAGGGGCCGACCCGACTGCGCGAGCTGATGCGGATCGGCGCCGAGTTCGACCGGAACCCGGACGGCTCGTTGATGCTCACCCGGGAGGGCGGCCACCGGGCCGACCGGATCGTGCACGCCGGTGGTGACGCCACCGGGGCGGAGGTGCAGCGGGCGCTGCACGCGGCGGTCCGGCGGGACCCGTGGATCCGGCTGGTCGAGCACGCCCTGGTGCTGGATCTGCTCCGGGCTCCGGGCGACGGCCCCGATGGGCTCGGCCCGGCCTGCGGAATCACCCTGCACGTGCTCGGCGAGGGCAGCGAGGACGGCGTCGGGGCGCTGCTGGCCCGGGCGGTGGTGCTGGCCACCGGCGGCATGGGGCAGGTCTTCGCGGCCACCACCAACCCGGCCGTCTCCACCGGTGACGGTGTCGCCCTGGCCCTGCGGGCCGGCGCGGCGGTCACCGACGTGGAGTTCGTCCAGTTCCACCCGACGGCGCTGATCACCCCGCCCGGGGCGGGCGTGCCCGGTGCCACCCGGGCCCAGCAGCCACTGGTCTCCGAGGCGTTGCGCGGGGAGGGCGCCCACCTGGTCGACGCCGACGGCAAGCGGTTCATGGTCGGCCAGCACGAGCTGGCCGAGCTGGCCCCCCGGGACGTGGTGGCGAAGGGCATCCACCGGGTGCTGATGGCCACCGGCGCGGACCACGTCTACCTGGACGCCCGGCACCTGGGCGGGGACTTCCTCGCCGGGCGCTTCCCGACCATCGTGGCGTCCTGCCTGGCCATCGGCGTGGACCCGGCCACCGACCTGATCCCGGTCGCCCCGGCCGCCCACTACGCCTCCGGCGGCGTCCGCACCGACCTGCACGGCCGCACCTCCATCCCCGGCCTGTACGCCTGTGGCGAGGTCGCCTGCACCGGCGTGCACGGCGCGAACCGGCTGGCGAGCAACTCGCTGCTGGAGGGGCTGGTCTTCTCCCGCCGGATCGCCGAGGACATCGCCGCCGGTCTGCCCGAGCAGGCCCGGCCGGCGGAGACCGGCGCCTGGGTGGGCGGCGGTGGCTGGGTGGTACCGGCCGAGGGCACGCCGGCCCTGCAGCGGGCGATGACCCGGGGTGCGGGCGTGCTCCGCTCGGCGGAGACCCTCGCCGGCACCGCCGCGGCCCTGGCCGAGCTGGGGCTGGGGCGGGGCGTGCCGCGCACCGCCGACTGGGAGGCGACCAACCTGCTCACCGTGGCGTCGACGCTGGTGGCCGCCGCGTCCGCGCGTCAGGAGACCCGGGGTTGCCACTGGCGGGAGGACTTCCCGACGGCCGACGAGCGGTGGCGGGGCCACCTGGTCGCGGCGGTCGGGGCGCAGGGCAGGTTGACGTCCGAGTGGGAGGAGTCCGCGTGAGCGCGAGGAGTAAGCCGATCTTGCGAGCCCGGCAGTCGCGAACCGGGGGGTGCCAGTGAGGGAGTCGACGGCAGGGGCGTTGCAGGACGGCGGCCTGGACCCGGCGCGGGTCCGGCGGGTGATCGTCGACGCGCTCACCGAGGACCTGGGCCCGGACTTCCTCGACGTGACCAGCGTCGCCACCATCCCGGACGCGCAGAACGACACCGCCGACCTGGTGGCCCGCGCCGACGGGGTGGTGGCCGGGCTGGCCGTGGCCGCCGCGGTGTTCGAGCTGGTGGGCGAGGTGACCGGGTCGGACCGTACGGTCGAGGTGTCGCTGGTGGCCCACGACGGGCAGCGGGTGGCGCGCGGCGATGTGCTGGCGACGGTGACCGGCCCGACCCGGCTGCTGCTCACCGCCGAGCGGACGGCGCTGAACCTGCTCTGCCGGATGTCCGGGGTGGCCACCCACACCCGGGCCTGGGCGGACGCCCTGGCCGGCACCAGGGCGATGGTGCTGGACACCCGCAAGACCACGCCCGGCCTGCGGCTGCTGGAGAAGTACGCGGTCCGCGCGGGCGGCGGCACCAACAAGCGGATGGGCCTGCACGACGTCGCGATGATCAAGGACAACCACAAGGTCGCCGCCGGCGGGATCGCGGCCGCCTACCGCCGGGTCCGGGAGGCCTTCCCGGACGTGCCGGTGCAGGTGGAGGTGGACACCCTCGCCGAGGCGGTGGAGGCCGTCGAGGCGGGGGCGGGCTTCCTGCTGCTGGACAACATGACCCCGGCGCAGCTGCGCGAGGTGGTCGCGGCGGTGGGGGACCGGGCCGAGCTGGAGGCGACCGGTGGGCTGACCCTGCCGGTGGCCGCCGAGTACGGCGCGACCGGCGTCGATTTCATCTCGGTGGGCGCGCTGACCCATTCGTCGCCGATCCTGGACATCGCCCTGGACCTCCGGGAGGAGTGAGGGTGGGCAGTCGCGGCGTCTAGGCTGCGTGCGTGCTGCTCTGCATCGACATCGGAAACACCAACACCGTGCTGGCGACCTTCGACGGCGACAAGCTGGTGCACTCCTGGCGGATCAAGACCGATGCCCGTTCCACGGCGGACGAGCTCGGTCTGATGTTCCGGGGGCTGCTGGCCGGTGACGCCGTGGAGATCACCGGGGTGGCCGCCTGCTCGACGGTGCCGGCCGCGCTGCGTTCGCTGCGGAACATGCTGGCCCGCTACTACGCCGACCTGCCCAGCGTGATCGTCGAGCCCGGGGTGCGGACCGGGGTGCAGCTCGCCATCGACAACCCCAAGGAGGTCGGCTCGGACCGGGTGGTCAACACCCTGGCCGCGTACACCCTCTACGGCGGACCGTCGATCGTGGTGGACTTCGGCACCACCACCAACTTCGACGTGATCAGCGGCCGGGGCGAGTTCCTCGGTGGCGCGTTCGCGCCGGGCATCGAGATCTCCTTCGACGCGCTCGCCGCCCGGGCCGCCCAGCTGCGCAAGGTGGAGGCGACCAAGCCCCGCTCGGTGATCGGCAAGAACACCGTGGAGTGCCTCCAGTCCGGCCTCTACTTCGGCTTCGCCGGGCAGGTGGACCGGATCGTCGAGCGGATGACCGAGGAGCTGGGCGAGGTGAAGGCGGTGATCGCGACCGGCGGCCTGGCCTCGGTGGTGATCGGCGAGTGCCGGACGATCACCCACCACGAGCCGATGATCACCCTGATCGGCCTGCGGATGGTCTACGAGCGCAACAACTGACCCCGACCGCCGCCGGGGTCGAGCGCCGCGGCTGCCGTCAGCGCCGCCGCGCCCGGAAGACCAGCGTCCGGTACGGCAGCTCGACGGTCTCCCGGCCGGCCAGGTCCGGGTGGGTGGCGAAGAGTTCCCGCAGCTCCCGGTCGACGCGCTGCTGCTCCTGCGGCGCGGCGGTCAGGTAGTACGACCGGGTGCGCAGCATGCCGACCACCTCGTCCGGCGTGAGCGTGGTCCGGTGCGCGAACTCGCCCAGCTCGACGGCGTCGAAGTCGGGGCCGAAGCCGGTGACCTTCTCCACCAGGTTGCCGGCGTGGTCCCGCAGGTCGGCAATCCGCTCCAGCTCGGCCACCCAGGCCACGCTGTTGTCCCGGGTGTTCCAGATCGGGGCGAACGTCCCGCCCGTCCGGATCAGCCGGCCGACCTCGGCGTGCGCCCGCTCCTTGTCGAACCAGTGGTAGGCCTGCCCGACCAGCACCGCGTCCACCGACCCGTCCGGCAGCGGCACCTCCTCGGCGCTGCCCGTCAGCGCGGTGACGCCGGGCGTCACGGCGTCCAGTTGGGCCCGCATCCCCGGGTCGGGCTCCACCGCAAGCACCTGGTGGCCGAGGCCGAGGATCGCGCGGCTGAGGATGCCGGTGCCGGCGCCCAGGTCGACGACCCGGGCCGGGGCGTCGACGCCCGCCAGCGCCCAGCGCACCGCCTCGTGCGGATAGCGGGGGCGGAACCGGTCGTACTCGGCGGCGGCGACGCCGAACGAGAGCGCCTGAGTGGGGTCGGTCATGGCGGGCAGGTTATCCGGTAACAGCCACCTGGGGGCTTGAGTACGCTCGGGGCCTGACCCCGCCGATATCTCCCTTCTGAGGAAGCGTGCCGTGACCGAGCAGAACCCCGTGCCAGTCGACCCCGCCGACGACCTTCCGGAGCAGATGAAGGTCCGCCGGGAGAAGCGGGACCGGATGCTCGCCGAGGGCGTCGAGCCGTACCCGGTCGGCTTCCCCCGCACCAGCACCCTGGCGGAGATCCGCGCGAAGTACGCCGCCCTGCCCACGGACACCGCCACCGGCGACCGGGCCTCGGTCACCGGCCGGGTGATCTTCGTACGCAACACCGGCAAGCTCTGCTTCGCCACCCTGCGGGACGGGGACGGGACCGAGCTGCAGGCGATGCTCTCCCTGGACCGGGTCGGCGCGGAGCGGCTGGACGACTGGAAGCGCCTGGTCGACCTCGGCGACCACGTCGGCGTGACCGGTGAGGTGATCACCAGCCGGCGGGGCGAGCTGTCCGTCCTGGCCGACGAGTGGGCGGTCACCGCGAAGGCGCTGCGCCCGTTGCCGGTGGCGCACAAGCCGCTGAGCGAGGAGGCCCGGGTCCGCCAGCGCTACGTCGACCTGATCGTCCGCCCGCAGGCGCGGCAGATGGTGCGTACCCGGGCGGCCGCGGTGCGCAGCCTTCGCGATTCCCTGCACGGGGAGGGCTTCATCGAGGTCGAGACCCCCATGCTCCAGTTGCTGCACGGCGGTGCGGCCGCCCGCCCATTCGTGACCCACAGCAATGCATTGAGCACCGATCTGTATCTGCGAATCGCGCCGGAACTGTTTCTCAAGCGGGCCGTGGTCGGCGGCGTCGACCGGGTCTTCGAGATCAACCGCAACTTCCGTAATGAGGGCGTCGACTCGTCGCACTCGCCGGAGTTCGCGATGCTGGAGGTCTACCAGGCGTACGGCGACTACGACACGATGGCCGAGTTGACCCGCAATCTGGTGCAGCGCGCGGCGATCGCGGTGAGCGGCTCGACCGTGGTCACCCACGCCGACGGCCACGAGTTCGACCTGGGCGGCGAGTGGCGTTCGGTGACCCTGTTCGGGGTTCTTTCCGAGGCGCTCGGCGAGGAGGTCACCGTACGCACCGAACGGTCCCGCCTGGTGGAGTACGCGGACAAGGTCGGGCTGGCCGTCGACCCCAAGTGGGGGCCGGGGAAGCTGGCCGAGGAGCTTTTCGAGGAGCTGGTCGTTCCGTCGCTGACGGCGCCGACCTTCGTCCGGGACTACCCCGAGGAGACCAGCCCGCTGACCCGGGCGCACCGCAGCGAGCCGGGGCTGGCCGAGAAGTGGGACCTCTACGTCCTCGGGTTCGAGCTGGGCACCGCGTACTCCGAGCTGGTGGACCCGGTGGTGCAGCGCGAGCGGCTGGTGGCGCAGGCGCAGCTCGCCGCCCGCGGCGACGACGAGGCCATGCGACTGGACGAGGACTTTCTCCGGGCGATGGAGTACGGAATGCCGCCGGCCGGTGGTATGGGAATGGGAATCGACCGGCTCTTGATGGCGCTGACCGGGCTGGGAATTCGGGAAACCATCCTCTTCCCGTTGGTCCGCCCCGAGTAGCGGTCAACCTTCTCCGGGTCGTTACCGCGTCCTATTGACGCGACAAGCATCGCGCGGGTTATTGTGCTCCTGGATTCGCAGGAGTAGACCCTGCTCGAAAGGAATGTGGGACGTGGCCAAGCAGATCATTCACAAGCTGGTCGATGACCTGGACGGCGGGGACGCTGACGAGACCGTCAAGTTCGCGCTGGACGGCGTGCAGTACGAGATCGACCTCTCGACTTCGAACGCGGAGAAATTGCGCGACGTATTCGCGCCGTACGTGGCGGCGGGCAACAAGGTCGGCCGCGGCGGCGTGGTCGTCGGCGGGCGGGCCGCGCGCGGGCGGGGCGGCGCCACCGCCGACCGCGAGCAGAACAGGGCCATCCGCGCCTGGGCGAAGAAGTCCGGCAAGGACATCTCGGACCGGGGGCGCATTCCGCAGGAGATCGTCGACGAGTACCACTCGAAGGCCGGCCACTGAGGCTGAGCCCCGCACCGGGCGACACCGACGCCGGACCGGAGTGCCACTCCGGGCCGGCGTCGCCGTATCCGCCCTCGCGCGCCGTCTGTCCGGGTCCGGGCGGGCCGGGAAGAACCGGGCCGGGCCGGGCGTTGTCCACAGGCGGTGGAGAGTCCGTCCACAACCTGTGGATGAACGGTTCGGGGTGACCCGGACCCGGCGGGCCGCTCTGGCCCCGCCGAAGAGCTCCCCGAATTTCGCTCTGCGCGTACAGGCCGGGGTACCGGAACACCTCCTGAGCGCGGACGGTTGTCAAAAACGACGCGTACACGGCATTCCACGGGGACACACGACCTCAGCGGAGTCGGTCCGCGGCGATAGAGTAAGGAGGCACGGACGCCCGTCCCGGACGTCCGCGCACCGGCCCCGCCAAGATCTTGACCATCAAGGCGCACGGCACGTGAGGAGCACGAGGGCATGTTCGAGCGGTTCACCGACCGAGCGCGACGGGTTGTCGTCCTGGCCCAAGAAGAGGCCCGGATGCTCAACCACAACTACATCGGTACGGAGCACATCCTGCTGGGCCTCATCCACGAGGGTGAGGGCGTAGCGGCAAAGGCCCTGGAGAGCCTCGGCATCTCCCTCGAGGGCGTCCGCCAGCAGGTCGAGGAGATCATCGGCCAGGGCCAGCAGGCGCCGAGCGGGCACATCCCGTTCACGCCGCGGGCCAAGAAGGTGCTGGAGCTGTCGCTGCGCGAGGCGCTGCAGCTCGGCCACAACTACATCGGCACGGAGCACATCCTGCTCGGCCTGATCCGCGAGGGTGAGGGCGTTGCCGCCCAGGTGCTGGTCAAGCTCGGCGCCGACCTCAACCGGGTCCGCCAGCAGGTGATCCAGCTGCTCTCGGGCTACCAGGGCAAGGAGCCGGCCGCGGCGGGCGCCGCGCCGGGCGAGGCCGCGCCGTCGACCAGCCTGGTGCTGGACCAGTTCGGCCGCAACCTGACCCAGGCCGCCCGCGAGGGCAAGCTCGACCCGGTCATCGGGCGCGAGAAGGAAATCGAGCGGGTCATGCAGGTGCTCTCCCGCCGTACCAAGAACAACCCGGTCCTGATCGGTGAGCCCGGCGTCGGTAAGACCGCCGTGGTGGAGGGCCTGTCCCAGAAGATCATCAAGGGCGAGGTGCCCGAGACGCTCAAGGACAAGCAGCTCTACACGCTCGACCTCGGTGCGCTGGTCGCCGGTTCCCGCTACCGCGGTGACTTCGAGGAGCGCCTGAAGAAGGTGCTCAAGGAGATCCGCACCCGCGGCGACATCATCCTGTTCATCGACGAGATCCACACCCTGGTGGGTGCGGGTGCCGCCGAGGGCGCGATCGACGCGGCGAGCATCCTCAAGCCGATGCTGGCCCGTGGCGAGCTCCAGACCATCGGTGCCACCACGCTCGACGAGTACCGCAAGCACCTGGAGAAGGACGCCGCTCTCGAGCGCCGCTTCCAGCCGATCCAGGTGGGTGAGCCGTCGCTGGCTCACACCATCGAGATCCTCAAGGGCCTGCGCGACCGGTACGAGGCGCACCACCGGGTGAGCATCACCGACGCCGCGCTGGTGGCGGCGGCGACGCTCGCCGACCGGTACATCTCCGACCGCTTCCTGCCGGACAAGGCGATCGACCTGATCGACGAGGCCGGTGCCCGGATGCGGATCCGCCGGATGACCGCGCCGCCAGACCTGCGCGACTTCGACGAGCGGATCGCCCAGGTCCGCCGCGACAAGGAGTCCGCGATCGACGCGCAGGACTTCGAGCGGGCGGCGCAGCTCCGTGACAAGGAGAAGCAGCTGCTCGGCCAGAAGGCCCAGCGGGAGAAGGAGTGGAAGGCCGGTGACCTGGACGTCGTCAGCGAGGTTGACGACGAGCAGATCGCCGAGGTGCTCGGCAACTGGACCGGCATCCCGGTCTACAAGCTGACCGAGGAGGAGACCTCGCGCCTGCTGCGCATGGAGGACGAGCTGCACAAGCGCGTCATCGGCCAGGAGGACGCGGTCAAGGCGGTCTCGAAGGCGATCCGGCGTACCCGGGCCGGCCTGAAGGACCCGAAGCGCCCGTCGGGCTCGTTCATCTTCGCCGGTCCGTCCGGCGTGGGTAAGACCGAGCTTTCCAAGGCGCTCGCCGAGTTCCTCTTCGGCAGCGAGGACGCCCTCATCCAGCTGGACATGTCCGAGTTCCACGACCGGTACACGGTGTCCCGGCTGGTGGGTGCCCCTCCCGGCTACGTCGGCTACGACGAGGGCGGGCAGCTGACCGAGAAGGTGCGGCGTCGGCCGTTCTCGGTGGTCCTCTTCGACGAGATCGAGAAGGCTCACCCGGACGTGTTCAACACGCTGCTCCAGATCCTGGAGGACGGGCGGCTCACCGACGGTCAGGGCCGGATCGTGGACTTCAAGAACACGGTCATCATCCTGACCACCAACCTGGGCACCCGGGATGTCGCCAAGGCGGTCTCCCTGGGCTTCCAGGCGTCGGAGGACTCCGAGTCCACCTACGACCGGATGAAGCAGAAGGTCAACGACGAGCTCAAGCAGCACTTCCGGCCTGAGTTCCTGAACCGGATCGACGACACCATCGTCTTCCACCAGCTGCGTGAGAGCGAGATCCTCTCGATCGTGGACATCATGATCCAGCGGATCGAGACTCAGCTGCGCAACAAGGACATGGGTCTGGAGCTGACCGACAACGCCAAGAAGTACCTGGCGAAGAAGGGCTTCGACCCGGTGCTCGGTGCCCGTCCGCTGCGTCGCACGATTCAGCGCGACATCGAGGACAACCTGTCCGAGCGGATCCTCTTCAACGAGCTGACCCCGGGTCAGATCGTGGTGGTGGACTGCGAGGGCGACCCGGAGAACATCGACAAGTCCAAGCTTGTCTTCCGGGGCGCGGAGAAGCCGGTGGAGGTTCCGGACGCCGTACCGGCCGACCTCGGCGGCGCCGCCACCGCAGGAGCGGACGAGTAAGCAACACCTGAAACAGGGCGACGGCCCCGGTTGGCGAAAGCCACCGGGGCCGTCGCCTTTCTCAGGGGAGGGGGACCGGGGGGCCGTCGCCGGCGAGGCGGAAGGACGCCTCGCCGACCGGTTCGACCAGGCCGTCGGTGACCAGCCCGGACAGCGCGCGGGAGCGCTGTACGTCGTCGTGCCAGACCTGGTCCAGGCGCTGGTGCGGCACCGGCCCGGTGGCCTCCCGCAGGACCGCCAGGAGCAGCCCACGCACCTGCCGGTCGGTGCCGGCGTAC
Source organism: Micromonospora coerulea (assembly GCF_016598485.1). Classification (GTDB taxonomy): domain Bacteria; phylum Actinomycetota; class Actinomycetes; order Mycobacteriales; family Micromonosporaceae; genus Micromonospora; species Micromonospora coerulea. The sequence goes on from NZ_JAEMUW010000008.1 coordinate 179,142, forward strand.
CGCTGCGGGCGGCGGGTCGGTCCGGTGGGCGCCGCCTGGCCGGAGGCCCGCCAGGCGCAGACCGACTCCACGGGGCACACTGCGCAGCGCGGGGCGCGGGCGATGCAGACCACCGCGCCGAGTTCCATGAAGGCCGCGCTGGCCCGCGCCGCGGCGCCCGGCTCGACGGGCAGCAGTTCCTCGGTGGCGACCAGGTCGGCGGGGCGGGTGGCCGGGCCGGCGTCCGGTTCCCCGGCCACCGCCCGGGAGACCACCCGACGGACGTTCGTGTCGACCACCGGGTGCCGCTGCCCGTACGCGAACGCGGCGACCGCCCGGGCCGTGTACGTGCCGACGCCCGGCAGCGCCAGCAGCTGGTCCAGCCGGTTCGGGACCTCGCCACCGTGGCGCTCCACGATCGCCACCGCGCACTGGCGCAGCCGGACCGCGCGGCGGGGGTAGCCGAGCCGCCCCCACATCCGGATCGCCTCGGCCGGGGTGTCCTCGGCCAGGGCGGCCGGCTCGGGCCAGCGGGCCAGCCACGCCTGGAAGGCCGGGAGCACCCGGACCACCGGTGTCTGCTGGAGCATGACCTCGCTGACCAGGACCGCCCAGGCGCTCGTGCCGGGCTTGCGCCAGGGCAGGTCGCGGGCGTTCTCCTCGTACCACCGGCTGACCAGGGTGGCGAAAGTGGGCTCAGACATCGCGCTGCCGATGATGTCACGGGCCGCGTTCCCGCAGGATGGGCGGGCGGGCCGGGGGGCGGCGGGCCGCCCCGGGCGGGCGGGGCAGAATGTCCGGATGAACGAGCTCGCGATCACCGTCATCGGCCGGGACCGGCCGGGCATCGTGGCCGACGTCGCGGAGGCGCTCGCGCGGCTCGGCGCAAACCTCACCGACTCCACGATGACCCGGTTGCGGGGACACTTCGCGATGACCCTGATCTGCGTGGGCCCGGCCGCCGCCGATGTCGAGGCCGCGCTGGCCCCGCTCGCCGCCGACGGTCAGCTGCTGGCCACCGTACGGGCGGTCACCCGGGACGGCGAGGCCGCGCCGACCGGTGAGCCGTACGTGCTGGCGGTGCACGGGGCGGACCGGATGGGCATCGTCGCGGCGATGACCCGGGTGCTGGCCGACGCCGGCGGCAACGTGACCGACCTGAGCACCCGGCTGACCGGCTCCCTCTACGTGGTGGTGGCCGAGGTGGAGCTGCCGCCGGGCAGCTCGGATGAGGTGGCCGGCCGGTTGGCGCGGACCGCTGCCGAGTTGGGTGTCGGGGTCAGCCTCCGCCCGGCGGACACGGACCTGCTGTGACGGCGGAGTACGTCGGCCTGGACGGCTGGACCCCCGAGGCGCTCGTCGTGCCGGGCGACGTACGCCCGGTGGTCTCCGCCCCGGACCCGGTGCTCAGCCGGCCGGGGCCGGAGGTGGACCCCACCTCGGACGAGGTGGTCCGTCTCGCCGCCGACCTGGTCGCCACGATGCGCGTCTCGCCCGGCTGCGTGGGCCTGGCGGCGCCGCAGGTGGGGGTGAGTGCGCAGGTGTTCGCGGTGGACGTCACCGGCCATCCCAAGGCGCTCACCGTGCACGGCACCTTCGTGCTGTGCAACGCCCGGGTGGTGGAGGCCAGCCGGTGGAAGGCCGGCCGGGAGGGCTGCATGTCGGTGCCGGACCTGACCGGTGACGTCAAGCGGGCCGGTCGGCTGGTGGTGGAGGGTGTCCTGCCCGGTACGGGCCGGTCGGTCCGGCTGGCCACCGACGGCTTCGAGGCACGGGCGCTCCAGCACGAGATCGACCACTGCGCCGGGCTGCTCTTCCTCGACCGGGTCGCCGGCGCGCATGCCATCTATCAACGCAAGGTCTACCTCTGACGGCCACCGCAGCTTCGCCGCGGTGACCACGCTCTGGCGCCGCGCTGTCGCGGCGCTGACCGCGCCCGGACGCCGCAGCGTCGCGGCGGTGACTGGTGACCACGCGCGAGGGCCGCTGCGCAGCGGAGTTGACCGTCGACTGTGGAACGGCGGCCCGCGTGCCGCGCCCGCCCGGCGCGTCGCACCCCCGCCCCGCGCGGTGCGCCGCTACGGTGAACGCATCATGCGTCTGACGGTCGGCCCCCTGCCATCCGCTGTCTACTGGCGGCGTCGCGCCGTCGTGCTCGGAGCGGGGCTTCTCTTCCTGATTGTCCTGCTCTATTCGTGCACGGGCGGGGATCGCAACACCGCGGCGACCCCGGGTCCGTCGGCGACGAGCTCCGCCCCGTCGTCGACGCCGGAGCCGTCCGGACCGGTGCTGACCCCGCAGTCGGGTGGTCCGTCCGCCTCATCCGGTGATTCCGGTGGCGGGCCCGGTGGCTCGGAGGGCGGCGAGGGCGGCCCGGCCGGTGCCGGCACCGCCACCACCGGCGCCCCGGCGGCCCCGGTGGTCGACGACGGCACCTGCACCGACGCCGAGATCCTGGTGACGCCGGTGGCGCTGCCGGCCACCGCGCAGCGGGGCACCGTGGTGAACCTCCAGCTGAAGATCAAGAACAAGTCCCAGCGCACCTGCAGTCGGGACGTCGGGGCGGACCTCCAGGAGCTGTTCATCAAGTCCGGCGCGGAGAAGGTCTGGTCCTCGGACACCTGCGGCACCGGCAAGGGCTCCGACGTGCAGTCGTTCACGCCCGGCTTCGAGCGCCTCTACGAGCTGGGCTGGAACGGGCGGGACACCAGTCGCTGCGCGAATGGCGTGGCCGCCGGCCCGTACGCGCCGATCGGGGCGTACCAGGTGTTCGCCCGGGTGGGCACCAAGCTCAGCGAGCCGGTGAAGTTGACCATCACCGGCTGAGCGGGGGCCGGTTCAGACGTACCGCTCCAGGATGGACGCCTCGGCGAGCCGGGAGAGGCCCTCGCGGACGCCCCGGGCGCGGGCGTCGCCCACCCCCTCGACCGCCTGGAGGTCCTCCACGGTCGCGCCGAGCAGCCGCTGGAGGCTGCCGAAGTGGACGACCAGCCGGTCGACCACGGCGACCGGGAGCCGGGGCACCTTGGCCAGCAGCCGGAAGCCGCGCGGGCTGACCGCCGCGTCGAGGGCGTCGGAGGCGGCCGGGTAGCCGATCGCCTTGGCGACCGCGACCAGGTCGATCAGCTCGGTGGCGCCGAGCAGGTCCAGCTCGACGAGCGCCTCGTCGAGGGTGCGCGACTTGCGACCCGTGGGCAGGTAGTCCCGGATGACCAGGGTGCGGTCGGCGTCCACGCCGGCCATCAGCTCGTCGAGCTGGAGGGCGAGGAGCCGGCCGTCGGTGCCCAGCTCGACCACGTAACCGGCGATCTCGTCGGCGATCCGGCGGACCATCTCCAGCCGCTGCACCACCGCCACCGCGTCCCGGACGGTGACCAGGTCCTCGATCTCCAGGGCGGAGAGGGTGCCGGAGACCTCGTCCAGGCGGAGCTTGTACCGCTCGAGGGTGGCCAGCGCCTGGTTGGCGCGGGAGAGGATCGCCGCGGAATCGTCCAGCACGTGCCGCTGGCCGTTGACGTAGAGGCTGATGATCCGCATCGACTGGCTGACCGAGATGACCGGGTAGCCGGTCTGCCGGGCCACCCGCTCCGCGGTGCGGTGCCGGGTGCCGGACTCCTCGGTGGGAATCGACGGGTCGGGCATCAGGTGCACGCCGGCCTGCACGATCCGGGTGCCGTCGCTGGACAGCACCACGGCGCCGTCCATCTTGCACAGCTCGCGGACCCGGGTGGCGGAGAACTCCACGTCCATCGGGAAGCCGCCGGTGCAGATCTGGTCGACCACCTTGTCGTAGCCGAGGACGATGAGCGCGCCGGTGCGGCCGCGCAGGATCCGCTCGAGCCCGTCGCGCAGTGCGGTGCCCGGCGCCATGAGAGCGAGGTTTGCCCGCAGGGGGTCGCCGCCGGCCCCGCCGACGCTCCCGGTCACGCTGACGCTGATCGGACGGGCGGGCGAGCCCACGGCGGCGGTGCGGGCGTGCGGCGTCGCCGCGGCGGGCTTGGTGGCATCGCGGTCGATCGGCACGGGCACAGTCTACGGACTGCCGTGCGGTGGGTGCTCTCGTGGTTACTGTGATGTGTCACGATGTCCGGCTTCCGTGACTGTTGGCTGGTCGGGCGGGCTGTCCGATATCGCCCGGCCGGTCCCGTCACGCGGTCACCGTCGGTCACTCCGCCGACGCGCGGGCGGCAGCTTGGAGGGCCGCGCGGACGTCGGTGACCTCGATCACTCGCATGTTCTCCGGGGCCACCCCGCTGCTGCCGGGGCCGCAGCCCGACGGCACCAGGGCGAGCCGGAAGCCGAGCCGGGCCGCCTCGGCCAGCCGGCGCGGGACCGCACCGACCCGGCGCACCTCGCCGGTGAGCCCCACCTCGCCGATCGCCACCAGGTGCGGCGCGATGGCGAGGTTGAGACCGCCGGACGCCACCGCGAGCGCGACGGCCAGGTCGGCGGCCGGCTCGACCACCCGGATGCCGCCGACGGTGGCGGCGAAGACCTCGCGGTCGTGCAGGGTCAGCCGCTCGGTACGCCGCTGGAGCACCGCCAGCACCATCGCCAGCCGGGCACCGTCCAACCCGGAGACCGTCCGCCGGGGTGAGCCCGCCACGGTGGCGCCGATCAGCGCCTGCACCTCGGTCACCAGGGCCCGACGCCCCTCCATGGCCACCGTGACGCAGGTGCCCGGCACCGGTTCCGAGTAGCGGGTGAGGAAGAGGCCGGACGGGTCGGCCAGGCTGCTGATGCCACCCTCGTGCATCTCGAAGCAACCCACCTCGTCGGCGGCGCCGAACCGGTTTTTCACGCCGCGGACCATCCGCAGCGAGGAGTGCTTGTCGCCCTCGAAGTGCAGCACCACGTCGACCAGGTGCTCCAGCACCCGGGGGCCGGCCACCTGGCCGTCCTTGGTGACGTGACCGACCAGCACCGTGGCAATGCCGCGCTCCTTGGCGACCGCGACCAGGGCGGCGGTGACGGCGCGCACCTGGGTCACCCCGCCCTGGACGCCCTCCGTGCCGGTGGTGGAGATGGTCTGCACCGAGTCGAGCACCAGCAGCCCCGGCTTGACCGCGTCGAGGTGGCCGAGGACGGCCGACAGGTCGCTCTCGGCGGCCAGGTAGAGCTGCTCGTGCAGGGTGCCCATCCGCTCGGCGCGCAGCCGCACCTGGCTGACCGACTCCTCGCCGCTGACCACCAGGGACGGGCTGCCAGCGCCGGCCGCCCACTGCTGGGCGACGTCGAGCAGCAGCGTCGACTTGCCCACGCCGGGCTCGCCGGCGAGCAGCACCACCGCGCCGGGCACGAGGCCGCCGCCGAGCACCCGGTCCAGCTCGCTGACTCCGGTGGGCCGGGCCCGGGCCGGGGCGGCGCTGATGGTGGCGATCGGCCGGGCCGGCTCGGCCGGCATCCGAGAGCTCACCACCCGGCCGGAGACCAGCGGGCCGGTGACGGTGCACTCGACCACCGAGCCCCACTCGCCACACTCCGGACACCGCCCGACCCACTTGGGCGGCTGGTGGCCGCAGGCGTCGCACGCGTAGGCCGGCCGGGGCTCCCGGGCCGAGGCCCGGCTCCGGCCGGCGGTGGACGCGCGCGGGGAGGTCGAACGGGGCGTGGTCACCCCAGGACGCTAACCGGGCGGTACGACGAAAACCCACCCGGAGACGAAAACACCGCCGGCGTGGTGGTCACCACACCGGCGGTGTCGTCGACAGTTCGCTGCCGGCTCAGCCGCCGTGGCCCGAGCCGCCCTCGCCACCCTCGCCGGCGCCCTCGTACCCGCCCTCGCGGCTGATGATCGGCGAGGGCGGCGCGCCCGGGGTGAACGGCACGCCGACCGGGGCGCCGGTCTTGAGCGTCCGGCCGCCGCCGAAGTCGAAGACCAGCTCGACCTTCTGGCCGGCGAGCAGCTTCTCCTTCAGGCCGACGACCTGGAGGTGCGGGCCGCCGCCGGTGGCCAGGAGCTGGACGTAACCGAGAGCCGGGATCTCCAGCCGGGCCGGCTGGCCGGCGGGCGCCGGCGGGCTGGCCGGGGCGGACGGGGTCGCCGAGGCCGACTCGCTGGCGCCGAGCGACTCGCTCGGCGACGCGCTGGGGTCGGTCGCGGTGGGCGACGCGGAGGCCGGCTCGGTGGGCGACACCGTCGGGCTCGGCTGTGCGCCGGCCGGGGTCGCGCCGGTGAGCAGGATGTCGCGGGCGCCCTCCGTAGTGACGGTCACGGTGACCGGGGCCTGGCTGTCGTTGTAGATCACGACGTTCAGCGCGGCGTCGGCGCCGGCCGGGTAGCCCTCGGTGCCCGGGTACTGCACGTAGAGGCCGCGCACCTTGTACAGGTTGTCGGAGGTCTGGACGTTCACGCCCTGGACCGACGGGATCTTGTTGGCGGTCTCGGCCACCTGACCAGTGCCACACCCGGACAGCAGCAGGCCCGCGGCCGCCGTACCGGCCAGCAGCAGGGCCGCCCGCCCGGAACCCCTGATCGAGCGCGTCACGTCGGTCCTCCTCGTCACGATCCCCACCCGGCCGTACCCCGGGCACGGTGGCCATACCCGCGCAGACCGCGCTCCAGGGTAGTTGGAGCTGATCGAGGGCCGCACGCCGACCCGGTAATGCCACCTGCCCGGGCGCGGGTCAGACCACCCGCCCGCTCGCGACCAGCAGGACCACGTCGATGAGCGCGACCACCATCACCGCCCGGAAGGCGGCCACCGGCCGGCCGCCGGCCCGGGCCGCGGCGCGTCCCCCGTACCCGCCGACGGCCGGCACCAGCACGGCGGCCGCGACCGCCGACAGCCCGGCCCACGACGGCGGCCCCGGCGGCCCGAAGACCAGGGTGACGGTCGCCGCCAGGAGCAGCCCGGCGGCGGCCAGCCGACTGCCCGCCGGGCCGAGCCGGTGCGGCAGGCCGCGCACCCCGGTCCGGGCGTCGTCGGCCAGGTCGGGCAGCACGTTGGCGAAGTGCGCCCCGGCGCCGAGGCAGGCCGCGGCGGCGACCAGCCAGACCGGCGGCGCCGGCGCGCCGGGCAGCGCCAGCACCACGAAGGCGGGCAGCGACCCGAAGGAGACCGCGTACGGCAGCACCGACACCGGGGTCGACTTCAGCGGCCAGTCGTAGAGCAGCGCGGAGAGCAGGCCGACGGTGGCCCAGACCGCCGCCACCGGGTTCGTGGCCAGCGCCAGCACGGGGGTGGCGAGCGCGGCCAGCACCGCGGCCAGGCCCGTGCTGCGCCGCGACAGCGCGCCGGTGGCGACCGGTTTGTCGGTACGCCCCACCGCGGCGTCCCGGTCGGCGTCGAGCGCGTCGTTGCTCCAGCCGACGGCGAGCTGGCTGGCCAGCACCGTGAGCACCACGGCGGCGACGCCGGCCGGCCGGTGCCCGGCCCCCCAGGCGAGCAGCCCGGCCACCGTGGTGACCGCGGCGGCCGGCTCCGGGTGGCTCGCCCTGACCAGCCCTAACACCGACGTCGACATAAGAGAAGTCTGGTCGTTACCGGGGAGTCGTGCCAGGCTCGGTCCATGCGAGACGCGGCCCCGGTGTCCACCCCGCCCCGGGTGCTGCCGCCCAACGACCCGCGCCAGTACGACGACCTGGCCGGCGAGTGGTGGCGACCGGACGGCGCGTTCGCGATGCTGCACTGGCTGGCCCGGGCCCGAGCCGCGATGGTGCCGCCGGCGTCCCGCCCGGGCGCCCTCCTGGTCGATCTGGGCTGCGGCGCCGGGCTGCTCGCGCCGCACCTGGCCGGCAAGGGCTACCGGCACGTCGGGGTGGACATCACCCGCTCGGCCCTCGACCAGGCGGCCGCGCACGGAGTGACCGTGGTCAACGCCGATGCCACCGCGGTGCCGCTCGTGGACGGCTGCGCCGACGTGGTCTCCGCGGGTGAGGTGCTGGAGCACGTGCCGCAGTGGCGGCGCGTGGTCGCCGAGGCGTGCCGCCTGCTCCGGCCCGGCGGTCTCCTGGTGCTGGACACCCTCAACGACACCGTGCTCGCCCGGCTCGTCGCCGTGGAGATCAGCGAGCGGCTGCCCACCGTGCCGCGCGGCATCCACGATCCACGGTTGTTCGTGGACGCCCGCGAGCTGGTCGCCGAGTGCGCCCGACACGGCGTCGGGCTGCGGCTGCGTGGCATCCGTCCGGAGCTGCCGGGCACCCTAAGCTGGCTGTTCCGGCGAATGCGCGGCCGGATCGTCGGCCGTCCGGTGGGGACGGACGGGAGCCGCGAGCCGCGGATCGTGCCGACCCGGTCGACGGCGGTGCTGTACCAGGGCTGTGGGCGCCGGAGTGGGTAGCCGGGGCCACCCGGGGTAAAGGGGACGCCGAGAAGGGGGCTACATGACTGTGCACGCGCTGGAGGCGGCCCGCCGGTTGGCGCCGCGACTGGCCGCCCGCGCCGCCGAGCACGACCGGGACGGCAGCTTCCCGGTCGACGACTTCGCCGACCTGCGGGAGGCCGGGCTCTTCGGGCTGATGGCGCCCCGGGAGCTCGGCGGGTTGGCGGCCACCTTCGCCGAGTACGCCGCCGTCGCCACCGAGCTGGCCCGGGGCAACGGCGCGACGGCCCTGGTGTTCAACATGCACGCCTCGGTCACCGGCGCGCTCGGCGCGGTCACCGAGGAACTGGCCGAGGCGCTGGGCGTACCGGAGGAGGCGCTGGCCGCCCGGGACCGGCTGCTCCGCGCGGCCGCCGAGGGCTCCTGGTACGCGGTGGCGATGAGCGAACGCGGCGCCGGCGCCCGGCTCTCCCAGCTCAGCACGGTCTACGAGCCGGTCGAGGGCGGCTGGCGGATCAAGGGCAGCAAGACCTTCTGCTCCGGTGCCGGGCACGCCGACGGCTACCTGGTGGCCGCCCGCAGCGTCGCCGACCAGTCGGTGGTCTCCCAGTTCCTGGTGCCGGCCGGCGACGGCCTGACCGTCGAGCCGACCTGGGACTCCCTCGGCATGCGCGCCACCTCCTCGCACGACCTGCACCTGGACGTCACCGTGCCGGCCGACCGGCTGCTCGGCGGCGTCGAGGGGCTGGCCCTGGTGGTCGCCCAGCTGATGCCGCACTGGCTGGTGGCCAGCTACGCCGCCGTCTACGTGGGGGTGGCCCGGGCGGCGGTCGACGCGGCCGTCGAGCACCTGACCGCCCGCAACCTCGCCGGCCTGCCGGCCGTCCGGGCCCGCGTGGGGCGGGCGGACGCGGCGGTGGCCGCGGCCGGCCTGGTGGTGGCCGAGGCGGCCCGCCGGGTGGACGAGGCGCCCGGTGACCCGGAGACGAACCGCTGGGTGTGGCGGGCCAAGCTGCTCGCCGGCACCACCGCGGCCGAGGTGGCCGCGTCCATGCTGGAGGCGGCGGGCACCTCGGCGACTCGCCGGGGGCACCCGCTGGAACGGCTCTACCGGGACGCCCGGTGCGGCTCGCTGCACCCGGCGACGTCGGACGTCTGCGCGGACTGGCTCGGCGTCGCGGCGCTCGGCGGCGACCCGGACCGCGATGCCGCCACCCCTCGTTGGTGAAGGTTGAGGGTTCACGAGTTCCACGACGAGAGGTGGGGGTCATGGCGGTGCCGGTAATCGCGGGTCTGGGTACGGCGCAGCCGCCGGCCGCCGCGCAGGACGAGCTCTGGGCGGGCTTCTTCGCGAAGCACTTCTCCGGCACCACCCGCGCACTGGCCGAGCGGATCTTCGCCAACTCGGGGGTGTCCCGGCGCCAGGCGGCGGTGAACCCGCTGCTGGAGGACGTCTCCGACTGGCCGACCGAGCGCCGGATGCGGCGCTACCAGGTGGAGGCGCTGCCGCTGGGCAAGGAGGCGGTGGGTCGGGCGCTCACCGCGGCCGGCCTGGACGCCAGCGACGTCGGCCTCTTCGTCGTCTGCTCCTGCACCGGGTACGCCACCCCGGGGCTGGACATCCTGCTCGCGCGGGACCTGGGCATGGCCGCGGACACCCAGCGGATGTTCGTCGGGCACATGGGCTGCTACGCGGCCCTGCCGGGGCTGGGCGCGGCGAGTGACTTCGTCAGCGCCCGGGGGCGGCCGGCCCTGCTGCTCTGCGCCGAGCTCACCAGCCTGCACATCCAGCCGGCCGGTGCCCGGGTGGACACCCAGCAGATCGTCTCCCACGCGCTCTTCTCGGACGCCGCGGTGGCCGCCGTGGTGGTCCCCGGCGGCCGGGGGTACGCGCTGCGGGAGGTGGCGTCGGTGACCGACACCTCGACCACGGACCACATGACCTGGGACGTCACGGACACCGGCTTCCGGATGGGCCTGTCGCCGAAGGTCCCGCAGGTGCTCTCGCGCCACGTCCGGGGCCTGGTCGACGACCTGCTGGCCCGGCACGGCCGAACGGCGTCCGAGGTGGACGGCTGGGCGGTGCACCCGGGCGGCCCCCGCATTCTCAACGTGGTGGAACGGGAGCTGGCGTTGCCGCCGGAGGCGCTGGCCGCCTCCCGGGCCACGCTGAGCGAGCACGGCAACTGCTCCTCCCCGACGGTGCTGTTGATCCTGGACCGGTTGCTGCGGGCGGCGGCGCCGCCGGAGCGGATCGTGCTGCTCGCCTTCGGCCCCGGCCTGACCCTGTACGCCGCCCTCCTCGAGCGCGGCGACTGACGCCCGGCGATCGAACTGCGTGGTCGCCCTCGGGGGCCGGCGGGGGGTGGGACCGGCGGCTACGCTCCCGGCATGGACGCGAGAGCGGACGACCGGTGGCGCGGTGGTCTGCTGGCCGGGCTGGCCGTGGCCGCCCTGGCGGCGGGGGGCTGGTGGTGGTGGCAGTCCGCGCCGGCGACCGGTCCGGTGCCGGCGGCGGTCGGTTCGGCGGGCCCGACGGAGGCCGACCTCGACCGGCTCGTCCTGGTCAGTCCCGAGGACGGGCGGGTCCTGGCGGGGCCGGAGGCCGACCCGGACGAGCCGCTGGTGTTCCATCAGGAGCCCGGCGACCCGGACGCGACGCTCATCTCGCACACCGTCTGGCAGGACCGTTCCCAGCTCACCCCGGTCGGGCCGACGGTGGTTCGGCAGACGAGCCCGTCGAAGGGGGACCGTTACCTGCTGGTGGTCAGCTGTACGGGCACCGGGAAACTGGTGGTTTCCTTCTCCGGCTCGGACGACGACGGGTCGGATCAGCCGGTGGCGTGTTCGGGGGCACTGTTCACCGTGACGCTGAACTCGGCCGGCGGGCCGTTGCGGGTGCGGTTCACCGTGACCGCCGGCGACGTCGACCTGGACGCCCGGCTCGCCGCCCTGTTCTGAGCGCCCGGTCAGCCGGCGAGGCGGGCCAGGTCGACGCGATACTCCTCGACGCTGTTCAGCACCGGCACCACCCGGACCAGGGTGCCCTCCCGGTCCACCAGCAGCGCGGTCGCCGCGCCGGGGCGGGCGGGCAGGTGGAGGTACGCGCGCAGGCCGCCGGCCGGGTCGGCCAGGGCGCGTACCGGCGCTCGCGCGGTCGAGGGAACGGGGCGTACGTCCCGGCCACCGGCCACGGTGACCACGCTGACACCGGGCGGTACGACGCTGGCCGCCTCGGCCACCCGGTCGGCGCAGGCACAGGCGTCGACCAGGAGGATCACCGCCGGCAGCAGGGCGCGCAGCGGCACCGGGGTGTCGTCGGCGCCGACCAGGTCCAGCGCGGGCAGCGGACCGATGGTGGCGGGGGTCGCCGCCGGGTACGGGACCACGGTCGGGCTGCCGCCGGAGCGGGACGACCGGGGCCAGGTGACCGCGGCCAGCCCGCCGAGGGTGGTGAGCACGGCGACCACCAGGATCAGGACCGGCAGGGCGAGCGGGGGGCGGCCGTCGGCGCGGGGAGTCAGGCCCAGCCGGCGGCGCCAGGTGGCGCGTAGCCGGGACTGGCGCAGCTCGCGGCGGAGCTGCCGGGCCTCCTCGGCGAGCGCGGAGGCGTCGTCCGGTACGACCACCCGACCCCACTCCGGGGGCAGGTCGGGCAGCCCGTCCGGCGGGCCGTGGCCCTCTGCGTCAGGCATGCCCATCGGACCCCCAGGAACCGTCGCGGTGAGCGGACGTCGTGTCCACCTCCAGCGTCCCGCACCGACCGGCGTACCGCTACACCTGGGCGCGCCTCGGATCGGCGGGATACCATGGGAGAGCGCATCGCCCTAGATATCGACGCTCCGCTCCTCCTACCGGGTTGTCATCCGTTGGTCACGGAGCGTGTTGAAACCATCGGTTTGACCGCCTGTCAAGCTGAAGAAATACCTCTCACAGGGCCCCTGAGCTGCGCCAACGGTCAGGACAGCGGTGAGACATCGGTGCCTGAGCGTGTTACCCTAGACACAGCGAAAGGGGTTTCGAACCTATGGTTTTCAGTGTCGGCGAGACCGTTGTTTACCCCCACCACGGGGCCGCACTCATCGAGGCAATCGAGACTCGGGTCATCAAGGGCGAGCCTAAGCAGTACCTCGTCCTGCGGGTCGCGCAGGGTGACCTGACGGTCCGGGTGCCCGCCGAGAACGCCGAGATCGTGGGTGTGCGCGAGGTGGTCGGCGAAGAGGGCCTGGGCAAGGTCTTCGACGTGCTCCGTGCACCGCACACCGAGGAGCCGACCAACTGGTCGCGGCGTTACAAGGCGAATTTGGAGAAGCTGGCTTCCGGTAACCCGCTGAAGGTCGCCGAGGTCGTCCGCGACCTGTGGCGCCGGGAGCGGGAGCGGGGCCTGTCCGCGGGCGAGAAGCGCATGCTCGCCAAGGCCCGGGACATCCTCGTCGGTGAGGTCGCGCTGGCGGAGAAGAGCACCAAGGACGAGGCGGAGTCGCTGCTTGACAAGGTGCTGGGCGAGGCCTAGTCCCCGCAGCATCGTCGTACCCACCCCGTAGCAAAGAAATCCGAGGACCGCGACGTGACCGCGCAGCTCAATCCGCGCGGTGACGTCGCGGTCCTCGTTCCTGCGGCCGGTGCCGGCGTACGGCTGGGCCCGGGCGCGCCCAAGGCGCTCCGGCCGCTGGCCGGCGAGCCGCTGCTGGTGCACGCGGTACGCCGGATCGCCGCGGCACCCGCCGTGCACACCATCGTGGTGGCCGCCCCGGCCGCCGACGTCGAGTCGGTCCGGGCGATGCTGGCGCCGGTGGCGCCGGTGACCGTGGTCCCCGGCGGGGCGGAGCGGCAGGCGTCGGTGGCCGCCGCGCTGGCCGCGGTCCCCGCCGGCCCGGAGATCGTTCTCGTGCACGATGCCGCCCGCGCGCTCACCCCGCCCGAGCTGGTCGAATCCGTGGCGGCGGCGGTCCGCTCGGGCCATGACGCGGTGATCCCGGTCCTCCCCGTGGTCGACACGATCAAGGAGGTCGGCGCCGGGGAGCGCGTCCTCGGCACGGTCGACCGGTCAGCGTTGCGGGCGGTGCAGACGCCGCAGGGCTTCCGCCGGTCCGTGCTGACCGCCGCGCACGCCGCCGCGGGTGACCCGCTGACCGACGACGCCGGCCTGGTGGAGAAGCAGGGCGTCCCGGTGGTCTGCGTACCCGGCTCCGAGCACGCCCTCAAGATCACCCGACCGTTCGACCTGGCCCTCGCCGAGCACCTGCTGGCGGCCGGGGCCTGATGCGTACCCTCGGCTCATGATCGTTCCTCGGGTGGCCATCGGCACGGACGTGCACGCCTTCGAAGCAGGCCGGCCCTGCTGGGTGGCCGGCCTGCACTGGCCGGGCCAGGACGGCCTTGCCGGCCACTCCGACGCGGATGTGGCCGCCCACGCCGCCTGCAACGCCCTGCTCTCCGCGGCCGGTCTCGGCGACCTGGGCGCCAACTTCGGCGTCGACCAGCCCGAGTGGGCCGGTGCGCCGGGGGCGGCGCTGCTCACCGAGAGCGCCCGACGGGTGCGCGCGGCCGGGTTCCGGATCGGCAACGTCTCGGTCCAGGTGATCGGCAACCGGCCCAAGATCGGTCCGCGCCGCGCCGAGGCGCAGCGGGTGCTCTCCGAGGCGGTCGGCGCTCCGGTCACCGTCTCCGCCGCCACCACCGACGGCCTCGGCTTCACCGGCCGCGGCGAAGGGCTCACCGGCATCGCGGTGGCCCTGGTGTACGAGGCGCCGACGGCCTGACGTCGGGGACCCGGTCGCCCAGGCCCCCGACCGTCCACCCGGCTCAGTCCACGTCGGTGCAGACGTGGTGGGTGGTGCCGTGGCGCATGGTGATGGTCTTCTCGTAGGTCGGGGTGAACTCCACCTTGAACTGACCGTCGACGAGCCACAGCGCCGTGTGGGCCGGCCACGCCGGTCTGGTCGACGACTGGATCGCCGGTCGGCGAGCGGGCCGCGACGTCCCGGCGGCGCCCCGGCACATCGCACTAGGCTCGCTGGATGTCGAGTGACGCCACCCCCGACCAGTCCGCTGCCGACGGCTATCTCCAGCGTGCGCAGCTCCTCGCCGAGCTCGGTCGCTACGACGAGGCCGCCGGGGAGCTGGGCTTCGCGATCGCGATGGACCCGGCGAACGCCGAGGCGCTGACCATGCTGGCCCGGGTGCACCTCGCCGCCGACCGCTCCGCCGAGGCGCTCACCGCCGCCGACGCGGCCGCAGCCGCCGCTCCGGACGCGGTGCCGCCGCTGGTCGCGCGCGGGTTCGCGCTGACCGACCTGGGCGAGTACAAGGCCGCCGCAAGCACCGCCGACGAGATCCTGGCGCTGGGCCCGACCGACGCGTACGCCCAGCGCAGCGCCGCCGCGATCCTGGCCGGCTCGCGCAACGGGCAGCAGGCGCTCAACGCCGCCTGGCGGGGTGTCGAGCTGGCCCCGGAGGAGCCGCAGGCGCACCTGGTGCTGGGCCTGGTGTCGGCCCGGCTCGGGGTGTTCGACCTCGCCGAACGGGCCTACCGGGAGGCGCTGCGGCTGGACCCGCAACTCGCCGTGGCCCGGCACGACATGGGCGTGATCCGGCTGGAGCAGCGCCGTTACGCCGAGGCGCTGGAGCACCTGGCCGAGGCGGCCGCGCTGGACCCGGCGCGGGCGGACTCCCGGCGTACGATCTCGGACGCCCTGCGCCGGCTGGTGCTGTACGGCGCCGGTTGGTCGCTGGTCGCGACCGTGCTGGTCGCCTTCCTGGCCCCGGCCGGGCCGGGCTCGTCCCGGGTCTTCGCCGCGCTGGCCGCGCTCGGCGGGGCGCTGGTGGTGTGGCGGCACTCGACCCGGGTGCCCGGGCTGGTCCGCACGATCCTGCCCGGCCTGCTCCGCACCGACCGCACGCTCGCGCTGGCGCTCTACGCGGTGGCCGCCGGGCCGGTGCTGCTCCTGCTCTACGCGCTGGTCGGGACGCCGTGGCCGCTGGTCGGGGCGATCGCCGCCACCGCCCTGGCCGCGTTCGCGGTGTTCGCCCGTTCGTCCCGGTGATCCGGCGACAACCGCACCGCGGCTAGGGGCGGCGCGCCCAGGTCCAGGCGTAGCCGGAGTCCTCGGAGGCCGTCGCGGCGTCACAGAGGTCGAGCGGGCGGAAGGTGTCGACCATGACGGCGAGCTCGTCGAAGAAGTCGACGCCGATCGCGCGTTCGGCGGCACCCGGCTGCGGGCCGTGGGTGAAGCCGGACGGGTGCAGGGAGATGGAGCCCTGCTCGATGCCGGAGCCGCGCCGGGCCTCGTAGTTGCCGCCGGTGTAGAAGAGCATCTCGTCGGAGTCGACGTTGTGGTGGTTGTACGGCACCGGGATGGCGTCCGGGTGGTAGTCCACCTTGCGGGGCACGAAGGAGCAGATCACGAAGTTCGGGCCCTGGAAGGTCTGGTGCACGGGCGGCGGCTGGTGGATCCGGCCGGTGATCGGCTCGAAGTCGTGGATGGAGAAGGCCCACGGGTACATGTGCCCGTCCCAGCCGACCACGTCGAACGGGTGGTGGGCGTAGGTGTAGCGGGTCCACCCGCGCCGGTGCCGGACCAGCACCTCGACGTCCTCGCCGTCGACCAGCAGCGGCGCGTCCGGCCCGCGGACGTCCCGTTCGCAGTACGGCGAATGCTCCAGGAACTGGCCGCGCACGGAGAGGTAGCGCTTGGGCGGGCCGATGTGGCCGGTCGCCTCGATCGCCAGCAGCCGGGTCGGCTCGTCGCCGGTGGGCACCAGGCGGTGGATGGTCGAGGTGGGGATGATGACGTAGTCGCCGGCGACCGCGTCCAGCACGCCGAACGGCGACTCCACCCGCAGCGAGCCGGACTCCAGGTAGAGGCAGTGGTCGCCGGTGGCGTCGCGGAACAGCGGGGACGGCCGGTCGGCCAGCACGTACGCGATCCGGACGTCGTCGTTGGCGAGCAGGTACTGCCGGCCGAGCACCGGGTCCGCGCCCGTCCCGTCGAGCTTGTGGGTGCGCAGGTGACGCGGCTTGAGCGGCAGGTTGGGCATCCGGGTGAAGGCGGGTGGGGTGAACTCCTCGGCGGCGATGATCGCGGTCGGCGCGTACCGGTGGTAGAGCAGGGACGAGTCGGAGGAGAAGCCCTCCTGACCGACCAGTTCCTCGGCGTAGAGGCTGCCGTCGGGCTGGCGGAACTGGGTGTGGCGCTTGCGGGGCACCTCACCGACGCTGCGGTAGTACGGCACTTCGCCTCCCGATATGTCCCGTTCTCCGGCCGGCAACGTCCGATAATCGGACGCTGTTGTCCGTTCCTTGTAGCGTCCCGTAAATTCTTGTCTCGTGTCAACGCAGGTGCCCCGCCTCTTCGCCGGTCTCGTCGACGACGCCGCCGTCTTCCCGCCCGGCAGCGCGCCGCTGCCGGACGCCGTGGTCGCCCACCGGCGGCACCGCAGCGCCTGGTACGCCGACCTGGTCGGCCCGCTGCTGCTGCCCGCCTCGGCGGTCACCGCCGGTGAGCTGAGCCTGGTCGACCCGGCCGAGGGTTACGTGATCGGCCTGATCGGTGACACCGGCATCGACGGCCTGCCCGTCGCCCTGTCGTTCCTGGCGCCCGACGGCGTCACCGTCCGCCAGCTCGAGGTGCCGGTCGCCAAGCGCGGCGAAGACCCGTCGCCCGGCGTCGCGGCGCTGCTCCAACTGATCGACAAGACGCGGGCCGTCGAGTCCTGCTACGCCGAGGTCCCGCTGACCTTCGGGCTGATGAGCGCGCTGGACGCGCTCGCCGAGGCGCGAGCCGCCGGCGCGCCGGTCGCGGCGAAGTTCCGCACCGGCGGGCTGGCCGCCGAGCTCTTCCCGACACCGATCGAGCTGGCCGCGGTGATCTGCGCGTGCCGCGACCGGGAGCTGCCGTTCAAGTTGACCGCCGGGCTGCACCACGCGGTGCGGCACCGGGACCCGGAGACCGGCTTCACCCACCACGGCTTCGTCAACGTGCTCGCCGCCGCGCTCGCCGCCGCCGGGGGCGCCGAGGTGGACGCGGTGGCCGGGCTGCTCGCCGCCACCGACCCGGTCCGGGTCGTCGAGAGGGCCCGGGCCGAGCGCGACGCGGCGCGTCCGCTCTGGATCGGGTACGGCTCGTGCAGCATCGAGGAACCACTGACCGATCTGATCCGGCTGGGGCTGGTGAACGGGGGATACGACGAATGACCTGGGTGACGGGTGCCGACGGTTCGCCGTACGGGGTGACCAACCTGCCGTACGGGGTGTTCCGGCGCGGCGGGCAGGAGCCGCGGATCGGCGTACGGATCGCCGACTTCGTGCTGGACCTGGCCGGCGCCGAGGCGGCCAGGCTGGTGCTGGCCGCCGGGGCGCTCCGCCGGCCCACGCTGAACGATTTCATGGCGCTGGGCCGCCCCCAGTGGACGGCCGTCCGGCAGCGGGTCACCGAGCTGCTCACCGACACCGGTCAGCGGCCGGCGGTGGAGCCGCTGCTGGTGCCGCTGCGCGAGGTGGAGCTGCTGCTCCCGTTCGAGGTCGCCGACTACGTCGACTTCTACTCGTCGGAGCACCACGCGGGCAACGTCGGGCAGATCTTCCGCCCCGGGCAGCCGCCGCTGCTGCCCAACTGGAAGCACCTACCGATCGGTTACCACGGCCGGGCCGGCAGCGTGGTGGTCTCCGGCACCCCGGTCGTCCGCCCCCGTGGCCAGCGGGCCAGCGCGCAGGGCCCGACCACCGGCGCCTCCGTACGCCTGGACATCGAGGCCGAGGTGGGCTTCGTCGTCGGGGTGCCGAGCGTGCTGGGCGACCGGGTCTCCGTGGCCGACTTCGCCGATCACGTCTTCGGTGTGGTGCTGGTCAACGACTGGTCCGCCCGCGACATCCAGGCCTGGGAGTACCAGCCGCTCGGTCCGTTCCTCGGCAAGTCCTTCGCCACCTCGGTCTCGGCCTGGGTGACCCCGCTGGACGCGCTGGCCGACGCCTTCGTGCCCGCCCCCGACCAGGACCCACCGGTGCAGGAGTACCTGCACGACACCCCGCACCTCGGGCTCGATCTCCGGCTGGCGGTCGAGTGGAACGGCGAGCGGGTCAGCGAGCCGCCCTTCGCCACCATGTACTGGACGCCGGCCCAGCAGCTCGCCCACCTCACCGTCAACGGCGCGTCGCTGCGTACCGGCGACCTCTACGCCTCCGGCACCGTCTCCGGGCCGGACCGTGGCCAGGTCGGCTCGTTCCTGGAGCTGACCTGGGGCGGCGCCGAGCCGGTCAAGTTCGCCGACGGCGGCACCCGGACCTTCCTGGAGGACGGCGACACGGTCACCGTCACCGCCACCGCGCCCGGTCCGGACGGCACCACCATCGCCCTCGGCGAGGTCACCGGGCGGATCCTGCCCGCCCGCTGAACCGCCCCCTCCGCCCACCGGTCCCCGGTCGCACCCGCTGTGCGACCGGGGGCAGCGCTTTCCGCGTTGATCGTCGCGGATTCCGTCGCCACGCCGCGCCGTCCCCGGCCGGTCCCGTGGCGACCGAGTGGACCGGAGGTAGCAGGATGACCGAGCTGACCGGCGCCATCTGGCGCACCAGCAGCCGTTCCAACGACCAGGGCCTCTGCGTGGAGGTGGCGGCCAACGTGGTCGTCGCGCACGGCCTGGTCGGGGTACGCGACTCGAAGGACCGGTCGGGGCCGACGCTCGCGGTCAGCCCACCGGGCTGGACGGCGTTCGTCACCGCGATCCGTGGCGGGGCCTTCCGCCGCTGAACCCACCCGTCCCCGGTGCCCGATCGGGGCACCGGGGACGGAAATGTCACCGAGGGCTCCCCGTTTCCCGTTCACGGGCCGTACCGTGGACAACACGGGAGGTGCCATGTCGACGGTGACCGTTACCGAATTCATCGAGGCGGGGGACGTCGACGTCTGGCGGCTCCTCACCGACCTCTCCGCCCGGGCCGGCTGGCTCTCCGCCGTCGGCGCGGTCGAGGTGCTCACCACGGGTCCCTTCGCCGCCGGCACCGCGTGGCGGGAGACCCGCCTCCGGCCGGGCGGCGGTGAGCAGTCCGAGGAGTTCCTCGTGGTGGAGGCCGTCGCCCCGCACCGGCTGGTGCTCAGCTCGCCCGGGGCGGGCGTGGACTACCGGATCACCTGGACCCTGCGCACGGTCGAGCGGCGGCGGCGGGGCTGCACGGCGGTCACCGTCGAGCAGGAGGCCGTGCCGACCGCCCGCTACGGCCGGGTGCTCGCCTTGATCCTCGGCGGCCTCGCCGCCCGCGCGGTCGAGGGCGCCCTCCGCCGCGACCTCGCCGACCTGGCCCTCGCCGTGGCCCCCGCCTCCTCCGCCGAGGCCGCCTGATCGACTCGCTTCCACCTGACCGGGGGATGCGGGGTTCGGCTGGGTAGGGTGCCGGGCGGAGGTGCGGCATGGGGTTCCCGATGGGACGACGGCGGGTCGTGACAGCGCTCGCGGCGGTGCTCGCCGTCGGCGCGGCCGCCGCCGTCGTCTACCGGGTACTGGCGCCCGCCGAGGTCACCACGGTCGCCCGGCGCGCGTACCCGGCCGCGGCCACCCCCCAGGTGGGGGTGATCGGCCGGCTGCCGGTGGCCCCGCTGATCGTGGACGGCCGGCTCCGGGTCTACGCCGGCACCCGCCAGTTGTACGCCGACCAGCCGGTCGACGGGAAGCACCGGGTCACCCCGTTCTGGTCGTACCGGCGCTGGCCGGCGAAGCTCGACGGGGTGCTCGCCGACGGCACCACCGTGGTCAGCCGCTGGTCCGACGGGAAGTTGGTGGCGCTGGACGCGCGTACCGGGCGGGTGGCCTGGCGGGCCGACGGGCCGGAGGCGGCGGAGCTGCCAGAGTCGCGCCGCACCTACGCCTCGACGGTCTGGGGCCCGGCCGGGCTGCACGTCGCCCGTGCCGCCGACGGCCGGGCCGTGCTGGTCGCCGCCGGCGCCGGACAGCTCGACGGGTACGACCTGGCCGACGGCCGCCGGCTCTGGCGGATCGACCGGGAGCGGGGCTGCATCGGCGCCGCGGGCACCACCGCCACCGGTGAGGTGCTCGGGTTGGACGCCTGTGACGGCCCGGAGACGGTCGAGTTCCGGGACCCGGCGACCGGCGCGGTACGCACCCGCTGGCGTCCCCCGGACGCCCCGGACGAGTTCGTGGTGACCCCGGTCGGTTGCCGGCAGGGGCACTCCGGCTGCCGCGGCCTGCGCATCTCGGGTCGCAGCGACGGCAGCGGCCGGGGCTGGCTGGTCGGCCCCGGCAACCCGGTGGCCGCGCCCGCCCTCGACGGGGCGGACGCGGAACTCGACGGCGAGCGGGCCATCGGCACCACCGCGGGCGTGATCACCGGCCGGTCCGCCCGGACCGGCGAGGAGCTGTGGCGCCGGGGCGACCTCGGGCCGGTCCGGATCATCGCGGTCGAGCCGGGCCTGGTGCACCTGCTGACCGACCGGAAGGACCTGGTCACCCTCGACCCGGTCACCGGTGCGGAGCGGTCCCGGTTCGCGATGGACATCGGTCGCGACGGGATCGGCTGGGTACCCGGGCGGGCGTACGCGGCCGACGGCTATCTCGCGCTGGAACGGGTTCGGGAGCGGGCCGGGCCGGACGACGACGACCAGGCGTACTTCCTGATGGCCGAGCCGGTGCTGCTCGCCGCGACGTAGCGGCGGCGGCGAGCAGCCGGCAGGTCAGGCCAGCGCCGACTCGGCGGCGGCGAGGAAGGCGTCGTTCTCGGCCGGGGTGCCGATGGTGACCCGGACCCCGTCGCCGGCGAACGGCCGGACGATCACGCCGCGCGCCTCGCACGCCTTGCCGAACTCCACCGCCCGCTCGCCGAGCGGCAGCCAGACGAAGTTGGCCTGGCTGGCCGGCACGTCCGGGACGAACTTGCGCAGCGCCTCGGTGACCCGGTCCCGCTCGGCGACGACCAGCGCGCAGCGGCGCTCCACCTCGTCGGCCTGCGCCAGCGCGGCCAGCGCGCCGGCCTGGGCGGCCATGCTGGTGGAGAACGGGGTGACCACCTTGCGGACGGCGGCGGCCACCTCCGGGGCGGCGACGAGGAAGCCGATCCGCAGGCCGGCCAGCCCCCACGCCTTCGACAGGGTGCGCAGCACGACGACGTTCGGCCGGTCCAGGTAGGTCAGGCCGTCCGGCACCTCGGGATCGGTGACGAACTCCCGGTACGCCTCGTCGATCACCACGAGCACGTCGTCCGGCACCGCGTCGAGGAAGCGGTCCAGCTCGGCCTTGCGCACCGCGGTACCGGTGGGGTTGTTCGGGTTGCAGACCAGGATCATCCGGGTCCGGTCGGTCACCGCCGCGGCCATCGACGCCAGGTCGTGGCCGTGGCCGGCGTCGTTGGGCACCCGCACGCTGGTCGCGCCGCTGGTCGCCGCGATGATCGGGTACGCCTCGAACGACCGCCACGCGTAGAGCAGCTCGTCGCCGGGGAGGCAGGTGGCCCGGACCAGGTGCTCGGCCAGCGCCACCGAGCCGCAGCCGGTGGCGATCCGGTCGGCGTCCACGCCGTACCGCTCCGCGAGTGCCTGGCGCAGCGCCACCACGCCCATGTCCGGGTACCGGTGCGACCCGGTCACCGCCTCGGTGACCGCCTCCACCACGCCGGGCAGCGGCCCGTACGGCACCTCGTTGCTGGCCAGCTTGATCGCCTCGTCCAGGCCCAGCTCGCGGGCCAGGTCGGCGGGGCTGCGGCCGGGCACGTAGTTGGGGAGCGCGTCGAGGTCGGCGCGGGTCAGCCGCAGCGGCGGCTGGTGACGTCCGGTGTCGGTCATGGGGTGTCTCCCGGGGGATTGGCGCGGTCGCGCGGGGCGGTACGGGTGTCGGGCGTGGCGCGGGGGACCTGCACCACCACGGTCTGCGCACGCTTGTCGTGCAGCGCCTGACGCAGCGGGTGATCGAAGAGCGGGGAGACCGCGTCGACGAGCTGGAGGAGCAGGCCGAGCCCGCAGCAGTACCAGAGCAGGGTGGGCAGGCCGAGGGTGCTCCACCGCCGGGTGGCCCGGCCGAAGCCGAGCGGCTGGTCGGCCTCGACCGGCACCGCCCGGACCCGCATCACCCGCTTGCCGAAGGTCTGCCCCCGGGCCGCCATCGACGGCACCTCGTAGGCGAACCAGAGCGCGGTGGCGATCACCAGGATGACGACCAGGAGGCCGGTGGTCTGTTCCCCGGGGGGCGGCAGCGGCTCCGTGGTGGTGTCACCCGTGCTGGCCCGCCGCCATCCCTCCCGCCAGACGGGGGCGTACCCGAGGGCGAACTGCCAGACGAACCAGCCGTTCACCGCGGCGTTGAGCAGGAACACGATCCCGAAGTCGATGAGGCGGGCAACCAGGCGGACGCCGAACGAGGCGAGCCGCAGCCCGTGCGGCCGGGGCTCGGGGAGCCGTCCCGGCCAGGTCGGGTACGGCCAGCCCGGTGGCGGACCCTGCGGGCGCCCCGCTCCGGGCGGCCCGTACCCCGGCGGCGGCCCATAGCCCGGGCCGGGCGGCCCGTAACTCGGCGGTCCGTAACCGGGGCCGGTCGGGTAACCGGGGCCGGTCGGGTGGCCGGGGCCGGTCGGGTGGCCGGGGCCGGCGGCGGGGGGCCCGGGATGCGGGCCGGGCCCGGCCGGTACGGCAGCGGGGGCGGGGGCCGGCGCGGGTTCGGGCGGCGGCGGGCCCTCGGGCGGGGTGGCGTCGACCGGGATCGGCGCGCCGATCCACCCCTCGCCGTCCCAGTACCGTCTGGTCTCGGGCTCGGCGGGGTCGACGTACCAGCCGGGTTGCACAGTCACGGAGCAACCTTAACGACGACGGTGCCGGCAAACTTGTCATGCAGGCACTGCTGCCAGGGCTTGTCCCAGAGCTGCCAGAACCCGTCGAGGTAGTTGAGGAAGGGCACCAGCGAGCCGGCGACGAACTCGATGAGGTACCGGCGGCCCAGGGCGCCCCGGGTCAGGGTGCCCGCCGGGTCGATCGGGACGATCCGGATCTTCATCAGCTTCTTGCCGAGCGTCTGGCCGCTGCGGCGGGCGTACTCGACGTGGTAGAGCCAGTAGAAGACCAGGAGGACCAGGAACAGTCCGGCCTCGGCGAGCAGCAGCGGGACGATGAATTCGCCCATCATCCGGGCCGGGTCCGGCTCGCCCATCGTCCCGTCCGGGTTGACCTTCACCATCTCGGTGAACATGCGGTACCAGATCCACGCGAAGAACGGCAGGAAGAGCACCATCGCCAGCAGGCTCGCCACGGCGGTGTCGATCAGCCAGGCGAGCAGCCGGTCGGTGAAGCTGGCCAGCGGCTGCCCGTTCGGCGCCAGCGGTGGGGGCGGGAAGGCCGGGTGCGGCGCCCAGCCGGGCCCGGGGCCCGGGTAGGCAGGCAGCCCGGCGTACGGCGGTGGGACGTGCTGCGCCGGTGCCGCGTACCGCAGGGGGGTCGGGCCGGTGGGCGGCGCGAAGCCGCCGCCCGCGGGCGGCGGCCCGGCGGGCGGCGGCGTGGTGCTCGGGGGAGGCTGTGTCACGCCGACAGTGTTACAGGTTGCCGCGGGCTTCCTGCTCCCGCTCGATGGCCTCGAACAGGGCCTTGAAGTTGCCCTTGCCGAAGCCCAGCGAGCCGTGCCGCTCGATCAGCTCGAAGAAGACGGTCGGGCGGTCCTGCACCGGCTTGGTGAAGATCTGGAGCAGGTAGCCGTCCTCGTCCCGGTCGACCAGGATCTTGCGGGCCTTCAGCTCCTCGATCGGCACCCGCACCTTGCCGATACGGGCGCGCAGCTCCGGGTCGTCGTAGTACGAGTCCGGGGTGGCCAGGAACTCGACGCCCGCGGCCCGCATCGCGTCGACGCTGGCCAGGATGTCGTTGGTGGCGACGGCGATGTGCTGGGCGCCCGGGCCCTGGTAGAACTCCAGGTACTCGTCGATCTGCGACTTCTTGCGGGCGATGGCCGGCTCGTTCAGCGGGAACTTCACCTTGCGGGTGCCGCTGGCGACGACCTTGCTCATCAGCGCGGAGTAGTCGGTGGCGATGTCGTCGCCGATGAACTCGGCCATGTTGCTGAAGCCCATGACCCGCTTGTAGAACTCCACCCACTCGTCCATCTTGCCGAGCTCGACGTTGCCGACCACGTGGTCGATCGCCTGGAAGAAGCGCTTCGGCTGGATGCCGGCGTCGATCATCGGCTGCCGGTCCACGATCGGGCCGCGCGCGACGAAGCCGGGCAGGAACGGGCCGGTGTAGCGGGACCGGTCGACCAGGGTGTGCCGGGTGTCGCCGTACGCGGCGATGGCGGCCAGCCGGACGGTGCCGTGCTCGTCGGCGACGTCGTGCGGCTCGAGCAGGCCGGTCGCGCCCTGCGCGGTGGCGTGCGCGTACGCGGCGTCGACGTCGGGGACCTCCAGCGCGATGTCGGAGACGCCGTCGCTGTGCTTGGCGACGTGCTCGGCGCCCTCGGCGTCGGGGCGGACCGCGCCGGTCAGCACGAACCGGGCCGAGCCGCTGGTCAACACGCACTGGGCGTGGTCCCGGTAGCCCTGCTCCGGCCCCCGGTACGCCACGCAGGTCATGCCGAACGCGGTGGAGTAGTAGTGCGCGGCCTGCTTGGCGTTGCCGACCAGGAAGTGCACGTGGTCGAGGCCCTTGACCGGGAACGGGTCGCGGCTGATGTCGTGGTCGACGGCGCCGACGAGCGCGTCGACGTCGACCTCGTCGGTCGGTCGGTCGATCGCCTGGGTCATGGTGGCCTCCCTTGCGTACCGGCCGGCCTCGTGGGCCGCCGTTGGTTGCTCGTGTGGCGAGGATCGCCGGGCGACGACCCGTTGGGCAACCCTTCGCCGAAATGCTGGTCAGGTTGCGCATTCGGTAGGGTGTTGAGCTGTGAACGCTGGTCAAGATGTACAGCTCGATGAGCTGGATGTGCGGTTGATCGATCTGCTCGCCGAGGAGCCGCGGATCGGGGTGCTGGAGTGCTCCCGGCGGCTCGGCGTGGCCCGGGGCACCGTCCAGGCCCGGCTGGACAAGCTGGTCGAGCGGGGGGTGATCGCCGGCTTCGGGCCGGACATCTCCCCGGCCGCGATCGGCTTCGGCGTGACCAGCTTCGTCACCCTGGAGATCAGCCAGCGGCACGGCCACGACCCGGTCACCGCCCACCTGGCCGCCATCCCGGAGGTGCTGGAGGCGCACACCATCACCGGCTCCAGCGACCTGCTCTGCCGCATCGTGGCGAGATCGAACACCGACCTCCAGCGGGTGATCGACCAGATCGTCTCCTCCGCCGGCATCACCCGAGCGTCCACGATCATCGCCCTGGCCGAGCAGATCCCCTACCGCACCCTGCCCCTCGTCCGCTCGGCCGTGCGCGGCGGGCCGTCCGGGGCATGACCCGGCGGGGGAAGAAAGCGCGGCGACACGGCCCTGCGCGGGCTCGGCGGGGCGGTGATCGTCGCTACGGTGTGCGGTGTGAAGGGCCTTGGCGTACGCGGCTGGTTGCTGCTGGGGCTCATCACCGTGGTCGTGCTGACCTCGACGGGGGTGTGGAACCCGTTCCCGGCCGTGTGGGACTGGGTCGACCGGAGCCAGCCGATCTCCGAGCCGGACCTGGTCTGGCAGCAGCGGGTCGGCGGCACGCCGAAGAGCGTCACCATTGCCGGTGACACCGTCATCGTCGAGCAGCGCACCCGGGTGGAGGCGCGCAGCCTGGCCACCGGCACCCAGCTCTGGGAGCGCAAGGCGGACTGGTCGGCGGTGGCCGGCGGCGACCGGGACCCGGTCGTCGCCGTGGGAAAGCTGCTGGTCAAGGGGTACGAACTGCTCGACCCCGGCACCGGGGTGGTCCGGCGGCGGGACGGCGACGCGGTGGCGGTGTGGACGTACCGCAACGCGATCCTCGACGTCCGCTGCGTCGAGCCCACCGACTGCACGCTGAGCGCCTGGGACCCGCGCGGCACCCAGCCACTGTGGACCGCGTTCCTGCCCGGGGTGCACAGCGGCCTGCTCGCCGACAACCCGGACCTGCTCGGCAGCCGGCGGCTCACCACGCCGCGCATCGACGGCGGGGTGGCCGGCCCGGAGTCGGTGCCGCCGCTGCTCGGCTTCCCCGTCGACGGGCGGGTGCACGTGGTGGACACCGCCACCGGCCGGGTGCTGCAGAACGTCCAGCCCGGCCGGGAGGAGCGGCTGGCAGTGATCGGTGGACGCCTGCTCCGGATCACCGCCACCTCCCGCGACGGCACCTGCTACTTCACCGTCGCCGCCCACGACCCGGCCACCGGGCAGGAGGTGTGGCGGCGTACCGGGCTGAACCTGCGCACCGCCGACTACGCCGGGTGCGTGCAGCGGGAGGACCCGCAGGGCGCCCGCAACGTGCTGATCGGGGTCGGCCCGGACGGCCGCGAGGCGGTCATCGACGGGTACGACGGCCGACTGCTCCAGGTCGGCGCCGACGGGGAGAAACTGCTCGCCGTCGACGATCGGTACGCGGTGGTGCGCAGCGCCGACAAGCGCTCCCTCCTCGGCCGGGAGCTGTCCGTGGACCGGACCAGGTGGACCCGCGCCGCCGGGGGGAAGAGCGGCGCGGCGCTCACCCCGTACGCGGCGGTGATCGCCGAGGAGAAGCCGTCCCGGCTGATCGCCGTCGACCCGCGTACGGGTCGCGAGCTGGCGGTCCTGCGGACCTCGGCGAACGCCCTGGCCGTCGGCCCCACCGGCATGATCATCGGGGAGGGACGGGAGATCGGGTACGTCCGCTGGGGCGCCGGTGCCACCGTGCCGCCGCCCCCGCCCGACGAGGGCGACCTCCCCGGCCCGAACCCGGGCAGCACCTGGCAGCCCCCCTCCGACGAGGGCAGCTGCGGGCCCAAGCGGGAACTCTGCGACTGAGTCGACGGCACCGGGTGAGAGCGGCGTCCCAGCACCCACCCGGCGGGTGTCGACGATCGACCGCTCTGCCCTAGGCTTTTCGCTCATGAGCAGTGCCGCCGCGTTCTCGTACGCCCCCTTGCTGCCGACCGGTCCCGATCAGACGGAGTACCGCCTGGTCACCGACGAGGGCGTCGATGTCGTCAACGGCCCGGGTGGCCGCCGGTTCCTCACCGTGGAGCCCTCCGCCCTGACCACCCTGACCGCCGAGGCGATGCACGACATCGCCCACTTCCTCCGCCCGGCGCACCTGACCCAGCTCCGGTCGATCATCGGCGACCCGGCCGCCTCGCCGAACGACCGGTTCGTCGCGCTGGACCTGCTGCGCAACGCCAACATCGCCGCCGGCGGGGTGCTGCCGATGTGCCAGGACACCGGCACCGCCATCGTGATGGGCAAGCGCGGCCGGCACGTGCTCACCGACGGCACCGACGCCGAGGCCATCTCCCGGGGCGTCTACCAGGCGTACACGAAGCTGAACCTGCGCTACAGCCAGCTCGCCCCGCTGACCATGTGGGACGAGCGGAACACCGGCAGCAACCTGCCCGCGCAGGTGGAGCTCTACGCCGAGGACCCGGACGGGCACCCGGACGCGTACAAGTTCCTCTTCATGGCCAAGGGCGGCGGCTCGGCCAACAAGTCGTACCTCTACCAGGAGACCAAGGCGCTGCTGAATCCGACCCGGATGATGCAGTTCCTGGAAGAGAAGCTGCGGCTGATTGGCACCTCCGCCTGCCCGCCGTACCACCTGGCCATCGTCATCGGCGGCACCTCCGCCGAGTACGCGTTGAAGACCGCCAAGTACGCCTCCGCGAAGTACCTGGACAGCCTCCCCACCTCCGGCTCGATGACCGCGCACGGCTTCCGCGACCTGGAGCTGGAGGCGGAGGTGCTGGAGCTGACCCGCAACTTCGGCATCGGCGCGCAGTTCGGCGGCCGGTACTTCTGCCACGACGTCCGGGTGGTCCGGCTGCCCCGGCACGGCGCCTCCTGCCCGGTGGCGATCGCCGTCTCCTGCTCGGCCGACCGGCAGGCGGTCGCCAAGATCACCCCGTCGGGCGTCTGGCTGGAGCGGCTCGAGACCGACCCGGCGCGCTTCCTGCCCGACGTCACCGACGAGACGCTGGACGCCGAGACGGTGGTCCGGGTCGACCTGAACCGGCCGATGGACGAGATCCGCGCCGAGCTGTCCAAGTACCCGGTGAAGACCCGGCTCTCGCTGACCGGCCCGCTCGTCGTGGCCCGGGACATCGCGCACGCGAAGATCGCCGAGCGGCTGGACGCGGGCGAGCCGATGCCGCAGTACCTGCGCGACCACGCCGTCTACTACGCCGGTCCGGCCAAGACCCCGGAGGGGTACGCTTCCGGCTCGTTCGGCCCGACCACCGCCGGCCGGATGGACGCCTATGTGGAGAAGTTCCAGGCCGCGGGAGGCTCCCAGGTGATGCTCGCGAAGGGCAACCGCTCCGCCCAGGTCACCCGCGCCTGCCAGCAGTACGGCGGTTTCTACCTCGGCTCGATCGGCGGGCCGGCGGCCCGCCTGGCTCAGGACTGCATCAAGCACGTCGAGGTCCTGGAATACCCGGAGCTGGGCATGGAGGCGGTCTGGAAGATCGAGGTGGAGGACTTCCCGGCCTTCATCGTCGTCGACGACAAGGGCAACGACTTCTTCGCCGAGGTCACCAAGCCGGTACTGACCGTCGGGCGGCGCTGACCGCGGGACGGCTGGAAGGGGCGTCGGGCAGCAGCCCGGCGCCCCTTCGTCGTCTGCCGCTCATCGACATCGGTGCGCCCGACCGGGCGATACCGGTCGGGCGCACCGCCCCCGTCGGATGCCGTCACCGACAACCCGGACCGAGTGTCGGCCCTGTCGCTGTCGATCCGCTATCACATCGCTATCGCCTGGCCCGGGCGACCTGTTACCGGCGGGCTACGCTGTGAAAGTCGACAGACGGCGTGCGGGGGCGCAGATGCGGTTCGGGATCCTGGGACCCCTGCGGGTCGGTGGTGGCGAAGCCACCATCACCGCAGGTCGGGACCGGGCCGTGCTCGCCATGCTGCTGCTGCGCGCCGGTCGGGTGGTGCCCCCCGACGAGCTGGTCGACGCGGTCTGGGAGGAGCGGCCGCCCGCCACCGCCCGCGCCCAGCTGCAGATCTGCGTGTCGCGATTGCGACAGCGGCTCGGCCGGCTCGGACTGCCGCCGGAGACCATCATCACCGACCCGGTCGGGTACGGGATCCGGGTCCAACCGACCGACCTGGACGCCGAGGTCTTCGCCCGGGGCGTGGAGGCCGCCCGGGTCGCGGTGGCCGCGGGCCGGTCGGCCGAGGCCCGCCGGCACTACCGGTCCGCGTTGGCGCTCTGGCGCGGCCCGGCGCTGAGCGGGATCGCCAGCCGCAGTGTGCGCCGCCGGGCGCAGGCCCTCGACGAGCAGCGCCTGACGGCGTTGGAGGAGTGCGTCGACGTCGAGCTGCGGCTGCGGCAGGCGGCCGACCTGGTCGACGAACTGACCGAGATCGTCGAGGCGCACCCGTTGCGGGAGCGGCTGCGTGGCCAGCTGATGCTCGCCCTCTCCTCGGTGGGTCGGCAGGCCGATGCGCTCGCCGTCTACCGCGAGGGTCGCCGGATCTACGCCGAGGAGCTGGGCATCGAACCCGGCGCCGCGCTCCAGGAGCTGCACCAGCGGGTGCTCGCCGGCGACCTGGCGCTCAGCGCTCCGGAGGAGCGGTCGTTCACCCCGGTTCGGGCACTGCCCCGGGCGATCAGCGACTTCACCGGACGGCAGGAGACGGTGGCCCGGCTGGTGAAGGAGATCGAGGAGGACGACGCCCGGATCCAGCTGATCGACGGCATGGCCGGCAGCGGCAAGACCACCCTGGCCGTGCACGTGGCGACCGCCCTGCGCGGCCGCTACCCCGACGCGCACCTCTTCATCGACCTGCACGGCCACAGCGACCGCGAACCGGTGCCGCCGGCCGCCGCCCTCGCCGGGCTGCTCCGCCAGCTCGGCGTCCCCGGCGAGCGGATCCCCGCCGACACCGACGAGCGCGCGGCCCTGTGGCGCAGCGAGCTCTCCGGGCGGCGGGCGATCGTGGTGCTCGACAACGCCGCCAGCGCCGCCCAGGTCGCGCCGCTGCTCCCCAACGGCCGGGACTGCCTCACCATGATCACCAGCCGCCGCCGGCTCACCGGGCTGGACGGCGGCAAGCCGTGGTCGCTGGCCGTACTCGATCCGGAGGAGGCGGTAGAGCTGCTCGGCCGGGTGGTCGGCGCCGATCGGGTGGCCGCCGAGCCGGAGGCGGCCGCCGAGGTGGCCCGGCGCTGCGGTCACCTGCCGCTGGCGATCCGGCTGGCCGGCGCCCGGCTCGCCCACCGGCCCCGGTGGCGGGTTCGGGACCTGGCGGACCGGCTCGTCACCGGCCGGGACGCGTTGACGGAGCTGTCGGCCGGCGAGCGCTCCGTCGGTCAGGCCTTCGCCCTGTCGTACGCGCAGCTCGGCCCCGCCTCGCAGCGGATGTTCCGGCTGCTGGCGCTGCATCCGGGGGCGTTCTTCGACAACCGGGTGGCGGCGGCGCTCGCCGACCTGCCGATACCCGACGCGCAGGACCTGCTGGACGGCCTGGTCGACGCGCACCTCGCCGACGAGCCGGAGCCGGGCCGGTTCCGCTTCCACGACCTGGTCCGGGACTTCGCTCGGCACCGGCTGGCGGAGCCCGACGCCGCGGTGGAGCGGCCGGCGGCGGTAAAGCGGCTGCTCGACTTCCACCTGCAGGCCGGCGCCGAACTCGCCCGCCTGGTCGACCGGTCGGCGAGCGCGGCGGCCCTGCCCCTATCCCCGGTGGCCCGCCCGGACCTGATCGAGGTGTGCCGGTCCCAGGGCCTCGACTGGCTCGACGAGAACCGCACCACCCTGGTCGCGCTGGTCCGACTGGCCGAGGAGGAGGGTCAGCTCCGGTACTGCTGGCAGCTGGCGCGGGCCTGCTGGAGCCACTGGTTCGCCGGCGGCCACCTCGACGAGCTGATCGAGGCGCACACCATCGGTCTGCGGGCCGCCGAGCGCCTGGGCGACGATGACGCGGTGGCGACGATGCACAACTATCTCGCGTCCGGCTACCACCGCCTCGCCCGCTACCAGGAGGCGCTCACCTCCATGGAGACCGCCCTGCGGCTGCGGGAGCGGCTGGGCGACCCCATCGCCCGCGCCGGCACCCACAAGAACGCCGCGATCGTCTGCGCCATCGGTGGCGACATGACGAGCGCACTCAGCCACCTCGACCGGGCGCTGGTGCTGCTGCGCGCCGCCGGCCACGGCCGGGGGACCGTGGCGCTCTTCACCAACAAGGCGGCGATCCTGCTGATGGCCGGGCGCGCTGAGGAGGCGCTGCTGGTGTCCCGCCGACAGCTCGCGCTGTCCCGCGACGTCGGCACGCTGCACGACGTGGCGAACGGGATCGGGCACGTCGGGATGGCCCGGGCGCGGCTCGGGCACGCCGGGGTCGCGGTGCGCCGGCTGGAGGTGGCGCTGCGCTGGAAGCGCCGGCTCGGCAACCACTACGGGGTGGGCGAGCTGCTCAACGAGCTGGGGGCGATCGAGCGCTCGCTGGGTCGGCCGGAGGTGGCGGCGGCCCGGCACCGTGCGGCGCTGGTCGAGATGACCGAGGTGGGGGACCGGATCGGTCAGTGCGCCTCACGCAACCTGTTGGCCCGGGCGATGCGCGACCAGGGGGACGTGGCCAGCGCGCTGGACCTGCACCGCCGAGTGCTCACCGACGCCACCCGGTTCGGCGCTCGCTACGAGCAGGCCCGGGCGCTGGACGGGATCGCCCGGTGCCTCCGGGACACCGACCTGGCGGCGGCCCGGTCCCACTGGACCCGGGCGCTGGCCCTGTTCCGCCAGGTCGGGTCGCCGGACGGCGAGGAGGTGGTCCGGCTCCTCGCCGAGCTGGACTGAGCGATCATCTGCGAGCCGGCGACGGGCGCGGCAGGATGGTACGCGTGACGACTCCAGAGGCGACCGGTTACCGGATCGAACGCGACTCGATGGGCGAGGTGGAGGTGCCCGCCGAGGCGCTGTGGCGGGCGCAGACCCAGCGCGCGGTGCAGAACTTCCCGATCTCCGGGCGGGGCCTCGAACCCGCCCAGATCAAGGCCCTGGCCCAGATCAAGGGCGCCGCCGCCCAGGTGAACGGCGAGCTGGGCGTGATCGCCGCGGACGTGGCCGAGGCGATCGCCACCGCCGCCGCGCACGTGGCCGACGGCGGCTACGACGACCAGTTCCCGGTGGACGTCTTCCAGACCGGCTCCGGGACCTCGTCCAACATGAACGCCAACGAGGTGATCGCCACCCTCGCCGCCCGGGAGCTGGGCCGCAGCGTCCACCCGAACGACGACGTGAACGCCTCTCAGTCCAGCAACGACGTCTTCCCGTCCTCGATCCACCTGGCCGCCACCCAGGCGGTGATGGAGGACCTAATTCCGGCGCTCGCGCACCTGGCCGGGGCGCTGCAGGGCAAGGCGGTCGAGTTCGAGACCGTGGTCAAGGCCGGGCGGACCCACCTGATGGACGCCACCCCGGTCACCCTCGGGCAGGAGTTCGGCGGGTACGCCGCCCAGGTCCGCTACGGCGTGGAGCGGTTGGAGGGGATGCTGCACCGACTGGCCGAGCTGCCGCTCGGTGGCACGGCGGTGGGCACCGGCATCAACACCCCGCTCGGCTTCGCCGCGAAGGTGATCGAGAAGCTGCGCGCCTCGACCGGGCTGCCGCTGACCGAGGCGCGCAACCACTTCGAGGCGCAGGGTGCCCGGGACGCGCTGGTGGAGGCGTCCGGCCAGCTCCGCACCATCACGGTCGGGCTCTACAAGATGGCGAACGACATCCGCTGGATGGGTTCCGGCCCCCGGGCCGGCCTGCGCGAGCTGCGCATCCCGGATCTCCAGCCCGGCTCGTCCATCATGCCCGGCAAGGTGAACCCAGTGGTGGCCGAGGCGATGCGGCAGGTCTGCGCGCAGGTGATCGGCAACGACGCCACGGTGGCCTTCGCCGGCTCGCAGGGCGACTTCGAGCTGAACGTGATGCTCCCGGTGATGGGCCGCAACCTGCTCGAATCGATCCGGCTGCTGGCCGCGTCGAGCCGGCTCTTCGCCGACCGCCTGGTGGTCGGCCTGGTCGCGGACGCCGAGGTCTGTCTCGCGTACGCGGAGGGCTCGCCGTCGATCGTCACTCCGCTCAACCGCCACCTCGGGTACGACGAGGCCGCCTCGATCGCCAAGGAGGCGCTGGCCAAGCAGATCTCCATCCGCGAGGTGGTGATCGCCCGGGGGCATGTGGACTCGGGGAAGCTCTCCGAGACCCAGCTCGACGAGGCCCTCGACCTGCTCCGGATGACCCACCCCTGACCCGCCAGAGGGGCAGGCCGGAACGGCGGGCCGGGGCATGGTGTGCGCCTCCTGTGGAGCTGAATCGTCTGCGACATCACCCCGGCGGGGTTGGACCGCAAGGACCCGGCCGTCCCGTGCTCGCCTTCGACGCGTACGCCTGGCGGGCCTTCGTGGCCGCGCCGTCGCGCTGACGTGACCCACCCGGCCCGGCGCGGACGTCCTGGCCCGGCGTGGCGCGCTGGCTGTTGGCCGGCTGGGCCGGGTGACCGGATAATCCGTCGCCGGGCCGGCGGCGGCGCGGCACCATCGGCGTCATGACCGGAAACGATGACGGCGTGCTGCTGGAGAGCCGGCGGTTGCGGCTGCGCCGGCTCACGGTGGACGACGTGGCGCACCTGGTCGAGCTGGATGGCGACCCGGAGGTGATGCGGTACCTGACCAACGGCCGGCCGACCCCGGTCGAGGTCGTTCGCGACGAGCAGTTGCCGGCTCTTCTCCGCCAGTACGACCGCCACCCGGGGCTGGGCCGGTGGGCGGCCCTGGACCGGGAGACCGGCGACTTCCTGGGGTGGTTCGCGCTCCGCCCGCCGGCCGACGGGGACGGGACGCAGGCGGAACTGGGCTACCGGCTGCGCCGGTCGGCGTGGGGCCGGGGCCTGGCGACCGAGGGGTCGGTGGCCCTGATCCGGTACGCCTTCACGGTCATCCGCCTCCGGCGGGTCTGGGCCGAGACGATGGCGGTCAACCTGGCCTCGCGGCGGGTGATGGAGAAGGCCGGCCTGCGGTACGTCCGCACCTTCCACCTGACCTTCGACGACCCGATCCCGGGCACGGAGCACGGCGAGGTCGAGTACGAGCTGTGCCGCGCGGACTGGCTGCGCGGGCAGCCTGGTCAGGGGCGGGCCGCCGCCTTGCGGGCCCGGTAGGCGGTGACCGCGGCCCGGTTGCCGCAGCCGGCGTCGCAGAACCGGCGGGACCGGTTCTTCGAGAGGTCCACCAGCACGTTGTCGCAGTCGGGATGGTCGCAGGTGCGCAGCCGGCTCAGCTCGCCCGTGCGGACCAGGTCGGCCAGGGCCATCGCCGCCTCGACCGCCATCCGGGTGGCCAGCGGCGCGTCGCGCGGCACCGCGTGCAGGTGGTACGGCTCGTCGTCGTGCCGGATCAGCTGCGGCAGCGCGGCCGACTCCCGGAGCAGCCCGTTGACGATGGTGACGACCTCGTCCTCGTCGGCGTACCAGACCCGCCGCAACCGGGGCCGCAGCTCCCGTACCGACGTCAGCTCCGCTTCGGTCCGCTCGTGCCGGCCGGTCCAGCCGTGGGCGGTGAAGAACTCCGCCAGGGCGGTCACGTCGGGCAGGCCCTCGCCGTCGCGGCCGGCGGTGTTGACGAGCGCGGCGGCGGCGATCAACGAGCAGTCGGTGTCATGAGCGAAGAGCAACTTGACTCCTGTCGGGGTGCCGGCCTAACGTCATGAGCATAGCCCCGATTGACTCATGACAGGTACCGGACCAAGGAGCGTACCGATGCGTGAACGGCCTGGTGTGGGCCTCGGCCTTGCCCTGGTCTCCGCCCTCACCTTCGCCACCTCGGGCACCTTCGCCCGGCCGCTGATCACCGGCGAGTGGTCCGCCGAGGCCGTGGTGGTGGCCCGGGTCGGCATCGCCGCGCTGGTGCTGGCGGTGCCGGCCGTGCTGGCACTGCGGGGCCGCTGGCACGTGCTGCGCCGCAACGCCGCCACGGTCGGCGTCTTCGGCCTGCTCGGGGTGGCCCTCGCCCAGGCCTGCTTCTTCAACGCCGTCCGCTACCTGCCGGTCGGGGTCGCGCTGCTGCTGGAGTATCTCGGCATCGTCCTCGTGGTCGGCTGGATGTGGCTGGTCCACGGGCAGCGACCCCGCGCGCTCACCGTGGCCGGATCGGTGACCGCCCTGTGCGGGCTGGTGTTCGTGCTGGACCTGACCGGCGCCACCCGCCTCGATCCGGTCGGCGTCCTCTGGGGCCTGGGCGCGGGGGTCGGGCTGGCCGGCTACTTCGTGATCGCCGGCCGGGTCGACGCCGGCCTCCCCTCGGTGGTGATGGCGAGCGGCGGGATGGCCGTCGGCGCCGCGATCCTGCTCCTGCTCGGCCTGATCGGGGTGCTGCCACTGCGGGCCGGCCTCGCCGACGTCAGCTTCGCCGGGCACCGGATGAGCTGGCTGGTGCCGATCGTCGGGCTGTCGCTGATCGCGGCGGTGGTCGCGTACCTGACCGGCATCGCCGGCGCCCGGTTGCTCGGCGCCCGGTTGTCGTCGTTCGTCGGGCTGACCGAGGTGATGTTCGCGGTGCTGATCGCCTGGCTGGTCCTGGGCGAGCTGCCGACCCCCGTCCAACTGCTCGGCGGTGCGCTGATCGTCGCGGGCGTCGCCCTGGTCCGATTGGCCGAGCTGCGGGCCGCGCCGGAGCCGGCGCAGCCGGCCGGACCCGCGGCGGAGCCGGTCCTGACGAGCGACCGGTGAGCGCACCGGTATCCGGTCCGGTGGCGACCGGTGCGCGACCGGCCGTCATGGCCACGGCCGTCGTCTTCGACGCCGACGAGACCCTGCTGGACCTGCGCCCGGCGGTCACCGCCGCGCTGGTGACCGTGACGGTGCGGCGCGGTCGCTGGCGGAACTGCCGGAGCTGGTCCAGCGGCTGGCCGTCGGCGCCGCGACCAGCCGGTCAGCCGCCACCCGTTGAGTCGATGACCGACCCCTGCCGGGCGGTGACACATCCTGTCCGTTCGGTGGCAGATGCTTGCCGAGCGGAAAGAAATCCGCGTTGACCACTGGCGGAATCCTCCCAGGTGAGATGTGATGCGTAGCACGTCCCTCAACCCGAGAGGAAAGATGTGGTGAGCAGACGCTTCACCGTCGGTGCTGTCGCTACCGTGGCGGCGCTGGCGACCGTGCTGGCCGGACAGACCAGCATGGCCGGCGCCGCCCCGTCGACCACGACCCAGTACACGGTGGTCGCCGAGAAGGGCGTCTCGATCGACGCAGCCATCGCGGCGATCGAGGCCGCCGGCGGCACCGTCGTGTCCCGTACCGACAGCCTGGGCATGTTCCAGGTACGCAGCGACCGTTCGGACTTCGCCAGCCGGGCCGCCGCCGCCGACGCCCTCGTCGGCGCCGCCCAGCAGAAGGCCATCGGCCGCGCGCCGAAGATTGACCGCGTCGAGCAGGAGAATCTGCTGGCGGACGCGCAAAGCAAGGGCGCCGGCGCCGCCTCCGGCACCAGCGCGACCGGCATGGACCCGCTCGACGACAAGCTCTGGGGCCTGTCGATGATCCACGCCGACCAGGCGCGGCAGACCGAGCCCGGCAAGCGCGGCGTGACTGTCGGCGTCCTGGACACCGGCCTCGACGCCAGCAACCCGGACCTCGCGGCCAACTTCAGCTGGTCGCTGTCGAAGAACTTCGCCCCCGACCTGACCGACGTGGACGGTCCCTGCGAGGTGGCCGGCTGCCTCGACCCGGTCGGCACGGACGACGGCGGCCACGGCACGCACGTCGCCGGCACGATCGGCGCCGCCGCGAACGGCCTCGGCGTCTCCGGCGTCGCCCCGAACGTCACCCTGGTCGAGCTCAAGGGCGGGCAGGACTCCGGCTACTTCTTCCTGAACCCGGTGGTCAACGCCCTGGTGCACGCCGGGGACGCCGGGCTCGACGTCGTCAACATGTCGTTCTACGTCGACCCGTGGCTCTACAACTGCACCGCCAACCCGGCCGACTCTCCCGAGGCGCAGGCCGAGCAGCAGGTCATCATCGAGGGCATGAACCGGGCGCTCAACTACGCGCACGACAAGGGCGTGACGCTCGTCGGCGCGCTCGGCAACAACCACGAGGACCTCGGCAAGCCGCGGACGGACCTTTCCAGCCCGGACTACGGCGCGCCGGCATACCCCCGGCCGATCGACAACTCCAGCTGCTGGGACCTGCCAACGGAGGGCCCGCACGTGATCGGCGTGGCGGCGCTCGGCCCGTCGGGCAAGAAGTCGGACTTCTCCAACTACGGCGTCGAGCAGATCTCGGTGGCCGCCCCCGGCGGCTGGTTCCGGGACGGCTACGGCACGTCGTCGTACCGGACCGACGCGAACATGATCCTCTCGTCGTACCCGAAGAAGGTCCTCCAGGAGGAGGGTTCGGTCGACAAGAACGGCAACGTCGTCGCTGCCGCCAAGGACTTCGTGTTCAAGGACTGCACCAAGGCCGGCCAGTGCGGCTACTACACCTACCTGCAGGGCACGTCCATGGCGTCGCCGCACGCCGCCGGCGTCGCCTCGCTGATCGTCAGCCGGTTCGGCGTGGCCGACCGAGTCAACGGCGGCCTGCGGATGGCCCCCGGCCAGGTGGAGAAGCAGCTCTACGCCACCGCCGCCGAGCACGCCTGCCCGGAGCCGCGGCTGCAGACGTACACCAACGAGGGACGCTCGGCGGAGTTCGACGCGTACTGCGAGGGTGACGCGCAGTTCAACGGCTTCTACGGCTACGGGATCATCGACGCGAAAGCCGCGGTGACCACCCCCATGTGACAGCCGGCAACACCGTGACGGGCCCGGGCGATGTGTCGTCGCCCGGGCCCTTCCGTTCTGATCAACCCGATCTGCGGCATGTCGGGGCGGAACGCGCCCTGACACCGCGCCATGCCGCAAATCGGTCACCCGCTCAGGAGAGGGCGGCGGCGATCGCGGTCGCGGCGGTGGTCACCTGGGCGCCGACCACGTCGACGTCGAGCGGCGCCAGCGACACCACCCCCACGCTCGCCTCCAGACCGGGGATGCCGAGCACCGGCGCGGCCACCCCGTACGCCCCGGACTGCAACTCCCCGCTGGTGTTCACCGGGCCCGCGGCGCCGGTCCGCCCGGCCAGGATGGCCCGCCCCGCCGCCCCGCGTTCCAGCGGATGGCGGGACCCCGTCCGGTACGCCACGTGGAACGACGTCCAGCTCGGCTCCACCACCGCCACCGCGATGCCCTCGCCACCCTCTACCACGGTGAGGTGGGCGGTGGCGCCGGCCTGCTCGGCCAGCCGGCGCAGCGCGGGCAACGCCCCCTCGGCGAGCAGTGGCTGGGCCCGGCGGGCCAGGTGCAGCACGCCCAGCCCCAGTCGCAGCCGGCCGTCGCCGTCCCGGCGGAGCAGGGCGTGCGCGGTCAGCGCGCCGACCAGCCGGTAGACCGCGGCCCGCCCGATGCCCAGCCGGTTCGCCGCCTCGGTGACGGTCAGCCCGCCGGGTGCGTCGGCGACCAGGTGCAGCAGGCGCAGGCCCCGGTCGAGGGTCTGCGCGGTCTCTCCCGCCCGTGCCGCCGTGTCCACAGCACGCAGCGTACGACCCGGCTCCGCCCAACCTGGAATAGCACGGACGGCTACCCTTGTACGGTGACGCTACGCCTGTATGACACCGCCACCCGATCGGTGCGGGACTTCGTCCCGCGGGAAGCCGGCAAGGTGGGGGTCTACCTGTGTGGTCTCACCCTCCAGGCCCCGCCGCACATCGGCCACCTTCGCTCCGGCGTCAACTACGACGTGCTGCGCCGCTGGCTGCTCGCCGCCGGCTTCGAGGTCACCTTCATCCGCAACGTCACCGACATCGACGACAAGATCCTGGTCAGGGCGATCGATCAGGGCCGCCCCTTCTGGTCCATCGCGTACGTCAACGAGTTGATCCTCGCCGAGGCGTACCGGGCGCTCAACGTGCTACCGCCGACCTACGAGCCGCGCGCCACCGGGCACATCCCCGAGATGCACCAGCTGATCGCCCGGTTGATCGAGACCGGTCACGCGTACCCGGCGACCGACGGCTCCGGCGACGTCTACTTCGACGTGGCCTCCTGGCCGGCGTACGGGTCGCTGTCCGGGCAGTCGCCGGAGGACATGCAGTCCGCCGGGGACGCGCCGGAGCGGGGCAAGCGCGACCCGCGCGACTTCGCCCTGTGGAAGGGCGCCAAGCCGGAGGAGCCGGCCGACGCCTACTGGCCGTCGCCGTGGGGCCGGGGCCGCCCTGGCTGGCACATCGAGTGCTCGGCGATGTGCTGGCGTTACCTGGGCGCCGAGTTCGACATCCACGGCGGCGGGCTGGACCTGACCTTCCCGCACCACGAGAACGAAATCGCCCAGTCCCAGGCGGCCGATCTGCCGTTCGCCCGGTACTGGGTGCACCACGGGCTGCTCAGCATCGGCGGCGCCAAGATGGGCAAGTCGCTGGGCAACGCCCTCGACCTCGACTACGTCGCGGCGCTGGGCGTCCGCCCGGTGGAGCTGCGCTACTACTACGCCGCGGCGCACTACCGGTCCCGCATCGACTACTCAGAGGACGCGCTGCGCGAGGCCGCCGTCGCGTACCGGCGGATCGAGGGCTTCGTGCAGCGGGCGGCCGAGCGGGTCGGTGGCGGCCAGCTCGGGGCACTGCCCGCCGGCTTCACGGCGGCGATGGACGACGACCTCAACACCTCGGCCGCCCTGGCC
Organism: Micromonospora coerulea; assembly: GCF_016598485.1. Lineage (GTDB taxonomy): Bacteria > Actinomycetota > Actinomycetes > Mycobacteriales > Micromonosporaceae > Micromonospora > Micromonospora coerulea. The sequence continues at coordinate 219,143 of NZ_JAEMUW010000008.1, forward strand.
GTGCTGCACGAGGTGATTCGGGACGGCAACACCGCGCTGACCGCCGGCGACGATGTGACCGTCCGCACGACCCTGGCCGCCGCCCGGGCGATGCTGGATATCCTTGGTGTCGACCCCCTGGACCCGGCCTGGACCGGCGGCGGCCGTACAGACGACCTGCGCGGCGTGGTGGACTCCCTGATCGCGCTCGCCCTCGAGCAGCGCGCCCAGGCTCGCAGCCGCAAGGACTGGGCCGCCGCGGACGCCGTACGTGACCAGCTCAAGCAGGCCGGGGTGGTGGTCGAGGACACCCCGCAGGGCCCCCGTTGGACTATTGGAGAGCAGGACTGATGGCCGGCAACTCGCAGCGCCGTGGCCGGCGTCTGACCCCGAAGCAGGGGGCCCCGAAGGGCACCGGCGGCAAGGGCAAGGACGCCCTCGCGGGCCGGGGCAGGACCCTGCCCGCCGACGAGCGGCCCTGGCACAAGGCGTACTCGGGCACCGAGAAGCTGCCCCAGCGGACCGCCTGGAAGCAGGACAAGGAGCGCCGCGCGGCGGCCGAGGAGGGGCGCGCCCCGAAGATCGGACAGCCGGGCAGCAAGGACACCACCTGGGGCAGGGGCGGTGGCCGGGGCGTGCCGGCGGGCCGTGGCGGCGCCGGCGGTCGGGGCGGCAAGCCCGGCGGCCGATCCGGCCCGCGGGTCGCCCCGGGCCGCAAGTCCACCCCGGCCAAGGACACCCCGGAGCTGCTGGTCGGCCGCAACCCGGTGCTGGAGTCGCTGCGCACCCAGGTGCCGGCGACCGCCCTGTACACCGCCCAGGGCATCGACATGGATGACCGGATCAACGAGATCATCCGGACCGCCGCCGACCGGGGCATCGCCATCCTGGAGATCAGCCGCGCCGAGCTGGACCGGATGACCGGTGGGGTGCTGCACCAGGGCGTCGGCCTCCAGGTGCCGCCGTTCGCGTACGAGCCGTTCGAGGACATGATGGCGGCCGCGCTGGAGCAGCCCGCCCCGCTGCTGGTCGCGCTGGACGGCGTCACCGACCCGCGCAACCTCGGCGCGGTGATCCGGTCCGCCGCCGCGTTCGGCGCGCAGGGTGTGTTCGTACCCGAGCGGCGGGCCGCCGGGATCACCGCGACCGCCTGGCGGACCAGCGCCGGCGCGGCCGCGCGGGTGCCCGTCGGCCAGGTCACCAACCTGACCCGGGCGCTCAAGGCCTGCAAGGACGCCGGTTTCATGGTGGTCGGGCTGGACGCCGACGGCGACACCGACCTGTACGACCTGGAGGCCGCGGTCGGCCCGCTGGTCGTGGTGGTCGGCTCCGAGGGGCGCGGGCTGTCCCGGCTGGTCGGGGAGACCTGCGACCTGACGGTCAGCATCCCGATGATCTCCGACGTCGAGTCGCTCAACGCCAGCGTCGCCGCCGCGGTCACCCTCGCCGAGGTCGCCCGCCGCCGCGCGATGGAGCAGTAAGCCGGAGGAAAACGGGCCCCCGCCCTGCCGCGTTCGCGGCGGTGGCGGGGGCCTTTCCGCGTTGCTAGATCTGGTGGGTCCAGGCCACGAAGAGCAGCGCCCCGGCGAGCGTGATCAGCAGCGTGACCGGGATCAGCCAGGGCGCGGGCCGCACCCCGTCCAGGCTGCGGGTCAGGCGTTGGTGCACGGCGGCGATCCCGACCAGCGCGACCAGGCCGGCGGCGGCCATCGGCAGCCCGACCAGGAAGTGCGCCAGCCATGCGCCGGCCCGGGTCGGGCCACCCCACGAGTTCGTGTACGGACCGGGGTCGACCAGGCCGTACAGGACGCCACGCAGCACGATCAGCATTTCGACGCCGAGCGGCACCAGGGCCGTGACGCCGAGCAGCAGGCTCAGCACCGCGTGCCCGACGATCGCGACCGGGCCGGGACGCCGTCGGGGGTCGGCGACCGGCGGTGCCCCGAGCAGCCCGGTGCGCAGGGCCCGCCAGCGTGCGGCGGCGGCGCCGGACCGGCCGAGCGGCGCGGCGAGCAACGCGATGAGCGCGAGCGGGATCAGCGCCGCGCAGTACGCCAGGCTGCGACCGGCCAGGCGGGCCGTCCGGTACGACCGGGAACGCGGACGCGGTGCGGAAGGGCGGGTGGCGGCGTCGATCATGGCAGCTCCTCGGTTTGGGACGGTGCCGTGACGCTACGAGCGAAAAGCGCCGCACCGGATCAACCCACGGAGCCATTGCCGCCCCGCTACCCAGGTATCAGGTGCCGATGGTGGTACGACAGGAAAGGGGCGGCCCGCCGAAGCGGACCGCCCCTTCCGGTGCGTCGTACGTCAGATCCGGGTGCCGGTGACGGCGTGGAAGACGTGGCTCTGGCCGGTCCGCGGCTTGACGAAGATGGTGTCACCCATGTTCGGCATGCTGCGGCGGTCGGTCCGGACGACGAAGCGCTCGTTGAGCCCCTCGAGCGCGGCGTGGCCGTAGACGTTCGCGTCGGAGCCGAGGTCCTCGACGAGCTCGACCACGACGGGCATGCCGCCCTCGGTCGCGCTGACGATGTCGCAGTCCTCCGGGCGGAAGCCGACGGTCACCTTGCCGTCGCCCCCCTCGGCCTGCGCGGCCGCGACCTGCTCGCGGGTCAGCGGGATGTTCATCTCGGCGAACGCGGCGCCCCGCTCGCTGAACGGCACGGTCTTGATGTTCATCGCGGGGGAGCCGATGAAGCCGGCGACGAAGACGTTGGCCGGGGTGTCGTAGAGCGCCCGCGGGGTGTCCACCTGCTGGAGCACGCCGTCGAGCATGACCGCGACCCGGTGACCCATGGTCATGGCCTCGACCTGGTCGTGGGTGACGTAGACCGTGGTGATGCCCAGCTTGGCCTGGAGCGAGGCGATCTGGGTACGGGTCTGCACCCGGAGCTTGGCGTCGAGGTTCGACAGCGGCTCGTCCATGAGGAAGACCTGCGGCTCGCGGACGATCGCGCGACCCATGGCCACCCGCTGGCGCTGGCCGCCGGAGAGCGCCTTCGGCTTGCGGTTGAGGAACTCCTCCAGCTGGAGCAGCCCGGCCGCCTCCTTGACCCGCCGGTCGATCTCCGACTTCGAGGTCTTGCGCAGTTTGAGCGCGAACGCCATGTTCTCGTACACCGACATGTGCGGGTAGAGGGCGTAGTTCTGGAAGACCATCGCGATGTCGCGGGCCTTCGGCGGCAGGTGGGTGACGTCCCTGTCGTCGATGTAGATCGCGCCGTCGTCGACGTCCTCGAGGCCGGCGAGCATCCGCAGGCTGGTGGACTTACCACAACCCGACGGACCGACCAGGACGAGGAATTCCCCGTCGCCGATCTGGAGGTCGAGCTGGTTGACCGCGGGGCGTTCGGTGCCCGGGTAGATCCGGGATGCCTTCGAGTAGGTGACCGTAGCCATGGTGAAGCGCTTCCTTTCACCGGCAGGAACGTGCCGGACGATCCGAGTGAAGGAGCGACCGGCACCGTGCGGTGCCGGCCTGCGGGCGTCGCCCGGGCAGCCGAGGCCAGCCGGAGTGTCGTCCGTGTCACTGCACGGTAAACGCCTTTTCCGACCCTGCCAAGACGAGGGGGCACGGGGTGGGACGGAGCGCATAGGCATTTCGGTCAGTCGGGCACGGGCGGGCATCAATCCGCCGGGTCCAGGCGCGGCAGGTGGCGTCGATCCGTCGGTGTCGGGGTCGGGAAATTGACGTTTCCCGTGCTCGGGACGCCTGCCGAGCGGGAAAACCGGACGCCGGTCGCTATGCTGACGAAGGCACCGCTCGCCCCTGTAGCTCAGCTGGCCAGAGCACTCGCCTTGTAAGCGAGATGTCGCCGGTTCGATCCCGGCCGGGGGCTCCAATTCCACCAGGCAGTTTCCACCGGGCGCTGCCGCGCGTTGGCCGGTTGACAGCAACGCTGACAGCAACCGGGGTCACGACAGCCGCCCGTCGAGCTTGCCAAGCGCCTGACGCATCGCATCGATGTTGGCGTGAGCGTAGACCTTGAGCGTGACCTTGACGTCGGCGTGCCGGGCGATGGCCTGGACGACGTGCGGCGGGACGCCCAGCTCCATCAGCAGCGAAACGACGGTGTGCCGGAGATCGTGCAGGCGGACACCCGGCAGACCGGCGGTCTCCCGGAGCCGAGCGAACGAGCGGCTGAGGTTGGTGGGCTCCAGCGGGGTGCCCCGCTCCGAGGGGAAGACAAGATCATGGTCCTCCCAGACCTCGGCGAGCGCGGCACACTCCGCCTTCTGGCGTTCCTGGTGTTCGAGGAGAGCGAGCCAGGTGACCTCGGGCAGTGGCAACACGGCCTCGGAGTCCTCGGTCTTGGCGTCCAGGACGTGAAGCTTTCCGGCGACCCGTTGCACGGTTTGCTGCACCCGTAAGGTGCCCTCGTCCAGGTCGACGTCCGACCAGCGCAGCCCGACCAGCTCACCGCGCCGCAGCCCCATCGTGGCAGCCACGACGTAGAGGGCGTGGAGTCGATGACCGGCGGCGGCAGCAAGGATCTTGCGTACCTGCTCGACGGAGAGCCCCTTGCCGACCTTGTAACGGGGCGAGGGAACGCGGACCAGCTTGGCGACGTTTCGCGACACCAGCTCTTCGCGCATGGCGTGTTGGAGGGCGTTGCGCAGCACCGCGTGCACGAACTGAATCTGGCGGGCGCTGGGGTAGTGCTGGCAGCACCGACCGATCGAGCAGCAGCGCCGGTCGGCCGGGCGGATCTTGTCGAGGCCGTTGGTGCAGCAGAGACACTTATTGCGGAACCCGTCCATGAACGCCTTGACATGCTGAACCTGCAAGCCATCCAAGCGCTTTGTGCCGAGGGCCGGCACCAGATGCAGCCGCACGGCGCTCTCATACCCTCGGGCGGTGGTGGGCTTCAAGTCGCTGACGTACGCGGCCAGCCAGTAGGGCAGATAGTCGGCCAGCTTCCAGGCCCGATCAGGCACCGGTATGCCGCGCTGAGATCTGGACTTCAGGTCGACGAGCTTGCCATGGGCTTCCTCCCAGGTCGCTCCGTAGACGAACTTACGCTTGCGACTGCCGTCGGTGGTAAGGACGTATGCCTGTCCGACCCAGCGGCCGTCGCTGGCTCGCTGGTATATGGAGCCTTCGCCGTTGGGGTTACGCCGGGCGGCGGACTGTCGTTGCTTCGGTTCGTTAGGCATCAGGCGGCTTCCTCGGTGAGTGTGGTGATGACTTCGTCGATGGCGGCGGCGGGGATGAGCCGGCGGCTGCCGACCTTGAAGGAGCGCAGCCGGCCGGAGCGGATGAGGTCGTAGACGAGCGAGCGGCCGATGCCGAGCGCTCGCGCGGCTTCCTCCACGCGCAGCACGCGAGGAGCGATCGGAGTGGGGGTGTCCATCGAATGGCCTTCCTCGTGTGGCGGGAGGGGATCAAGCGGCAGCCGGTACGCCGCCGGTCGGCATGGTGGCGAGTTCGTGGGCGAGCTCTTCGCGGCCGGTGGCTCGTCGTTCGCGGGCCATGGCGGCGGCGGTGTTGGCGAGCAGTGCGTCACCTGAGGTGTGCCAGCCGACGCCGGCGAAGGTGAGGGTGCCGACGATTAGCGTCGTACCGTCCTCGTCGAGGTGGTCGACGGTCCGGAGGGTGCCGGTGTGCTCGTCGGCCTGGTGGTGGTGTTCGTGGCGGCGGTAGGCGACGCGGATGTCCCGCAGGAGTTGAAAGGTCACCGAGTAGCGGCGGCCTTTGGTGAGGAAGTGGCCGCCGTAGCCGAGCATGTGGGCCCACCGCCGGAGCCGGGCGTATGGGTTGGTGGCCTGCGGCCGGTTGGCGGGTTGGGCGTCAAGGGCGGCTTGACGCTGGGCGACGCAGACGGGGCAGGCGGCGTAGCGGGTGTGGGCGCCGCAGTCGGAGCACTCCCAGCGGTCGACGAAGCCGGGCCGGAGCCGTAGGTCGCGGGGCCGCTCGGACAGGGGCACGGGTGTGCCGGTGGGTCGGCCGATGCGCCAGCAGGCGTCGATGAGGCGGGCGGTGTGGTCGCCGTCGGGGTCCGCGTAGTCCCCGATGCTGTCGGCGGTCAGGCGGGTGGAGGTGTGCCCGGTGGCCTCGGTGCTCTTGGTGGCGTACTTGGCAAGGTAGCCGGCGACGAGGCTGTCGGTGACCTCTCCGGTTCCGCTGGTGTTGATGGGTTCCAGGTCGATCTGTTCTCCCCAGGCGATCGGCCAACCCTCTGGCCGGTCCGGGTGGGCAGGGGTGTGGAAGGTGACCTGTCGGGCGGCGTGCCGGAGCGCATCGACGAGGTCGTCGATGGTGAACCCGGCCGGTGGCGGGACGATGCCGTCGGGGTCCTGGCCGTTGACGCCGTCGAGGCGGGCGATGGCGTGGAAGTGCACCGCTCCGCGTGCTTGGAGTTCGGCGACCTTGCCCGGTGACAGCCGGACCGGCGGAACCTTGCGTGTCTTTCCCGACGCGGTGACGACGTCGACGCGGGGGATGCCCCGGCGGCGGGCGAGCTTGGCCAGGTAGCGTTCCGCGGCTTGTTTGGTGCGGTGCCACAGTTCGCCGGAGAAGATGTTCCAGACGACCTGGTGGTCGTGGTCGTAGCAGTCCAGACAGAGCGGATGCCCGAGTACCGCGTCACCGGCTTCATGGCGTGCCCAGCAGACCGCCGGGCGGCCATGCTCGCAGAGGCCACCGTCGCGGCGGGCGTGGCACGGCTCGGCGCGGCAGTCGCAGCGGCGGCGGTTGCCGCAGGTGTGCCGCTTGACCACTCGGGCGTGCACGGTTCCGAACGAGGGTGCGGTGAAGGTGGCGAACACCGCCGGGTGCTGGGCGACGGTGTCGGGGACGCCCTTGCCGCCGATCAGGCCGGCGCGCAGGAGTTGGAAGGCGTCGCGCTGGTAGGTCTGGGCGCAGGACGGGCAGACGGTGGCCCGGCGGTTGCCGCAGGCGGTGTAGATCGTGGCGTCGGGCATGGCGTCGGTGTGCCGGGCGTCGAGGACACGGCCGGTGCCCTGCTCGACGGTGAGCAGGCTGCCGGCGAGGCGGATGGGTCGGGTGCAGCCGGCGGCGGCGCGGACGTGTTCCAGCCAGCCGAAGTAGTCCGGCCGGGTGGCGCGTGCGAAGGCGGAGCCGGCGGCGGTGTAGCCGTAGACGATGGTGTCGGCGTTCGAGCCCACCCCCCGGGCCGAGGTCCGGGGGGTGAGGTCCAGCGTCGAGGCCATCAGGCGGCGTCCTTGGTGGGACGCATGTGCTCGGGACCTTGGTAGCCGACGAAGGTGTTCGTGATGGTGCGTTCGGTGACGATGACCCGGCAGGCGCCGCATTGGCGTTTGGCCGGCTCGTGCCGACGGCAGGGGATCTGGGCGGTGGTGTTGCCGCAGCGGATGGTGACTGGTGCCCGGCAGGGTCCGCCGGGGATGACGTCGACGAGGGTCCGTCGGGTGTCGAACGGGTGCGCGTCGGGGAAGGCGGGGCAGGTGTGGGTGACCTGCTCGATGTCGACGAGGTAGATGCTCATCGGGCACCACCGCCAATAGTGGCGAGGAGTTGCCCGGCGACGGCCGGGGTGACGTCGAGCCGGTCGACCAGTTCGGCGGTGGTGATGGGGCGGCCGGTGGCTTGTTCGTGCTGCACGGCCGCGAAGCGGGCCGGGGGCAGTAGGTGGGCAGGGACGTCGACCGGTTCCGGGGCCGGCGTGGTGACAGGTTCCGGCTCGACGGCCGGGGTCGGTTCGGGGGTTGGGGTGATGGCGGCCGGGGGTTCCGGCGCGGTGGTGACCTGCTCGGCCACCTGGACGCGGATCGGCTCGGCCGGCTCAGCGGCCGGCAGGGTGTCCCCAGTGGTGACGGGTGTCGGGGCGAGGACCAGCTTGACCAGGGCCATGAACGCCAGGGCGGGGACGGCCGACAGGAGCCAGCCGGAGGGGCCGGGTTTGGCGACCGCCAACTGTGCGGCGAGGGACAGGCCGGCGGCGGCGATGAGCAGGGTCATCGGGTAGCCGATGGGAGCGCCGGTGCGGCGTAGGCGGCGGATGGTCAGTAGGGCGGCGATGGGGACGAGTTCGGAGATGACGGCGTTGGCCCAGCCGAACCACTCGCCCGTGCCGGCGGGCGAGTTGGCGAGGGTCCAGTCTTTGACGTGGGTGAAGGAGGCGGCTCCGGCGAAGCCGGCGACGGTGAGCAGGATGAGGACCAGGACGACACCTTCCACGCGGGTGCCGGTGCTGCGGTCAGTGCGCGGCATTGCCGGCCACCTCCCCGGCGGTGACGACGCGTTCTTCGGCGTCGAGGCCGGCGAGGCCGACGCGGATGGCGTTGCAGGTGGCGCAGTGCTGGCCGTCGGCGATGGTGCAGTCGGTGAGGTGTGCTTCGTGGATGATGCGGATGGATTCGGCGTAGTAGCCGGAAAGGAACCGTTCGAAGGACAGTGCGCCGCGGGCGGCGAAGTCACCGGCGATGGCGGTCACGGCGTAGCCGTCTGGGGTCATCCGCTCCTGAGCGGCGAGTTTCGTGAGGGCGGTGGTCATTGGGCACCTCCGTGGCAGTCGAGGCAGCAGCCGTAGCGGCGGGGGATGTAGTAGGGCTGCACCAGCCCGCAGACGCGGCAGGTGCGGCGGAGCTTTGGCGATGGCCTCCCGCTGGGCGGGAGTGGCGATGCGTTTGGGTGCGGCGAGGTCGAGGCGGTAGAGGTAGGCGACGCGCTTGCCGCGCCGCCAGAGGATCTGGGCGACCGGGTCATGCCCGCCCGGGCGGAGGCCGGCGGCGCGCAGCTGCCGGCGGGTGGCCAGGCCACCAGGGGCGGTCAGGTAGGGGAAGGTGGGGAACCCGAAGCGGGTGCCGGCCGGGTCGTAGAACTCGACAGCCAGGCCAGTGGTGGGTTCGGTGGTGGTGGTCATGGCTGGCCTCCCCAGCGCTGCTGGGCGGCCTGGCGGGAGATGCCGAGACGCTGGCCGATTTCGGCCCAGGAGTAGCCGAAGGCCCGCAGGCCGATCACGGCTTCCCCGATCGCGTCGTCGATGACGCTGGAGAGGGCGACCAGATCGCGGAGGGCTTCCACATCGCCAGTGGCGACGCGGCGACCGTGGGCGCGGATGATGCGCCGAGCGAAGCCGGCGAAGGCGTCGTTCTCGACGACGTCCCGACGCCGCTGCCGGGGAAGGTTGGGCGTCAAGGCGTTCTTGACGGTGTTCATCGCGTCTCACCTCCGGCGGTGCGGAGGGAGTCCCACTCGTCGGCAGCCGCCTCAAGGGCGGTGATGACCTGCTCGGCGCTGCGGGCGGGGTCGTCGTTCCAGGAGTAGGGCGAGGTGTGCTCGTCGAGCAGGTAGCCGTCCTCGTCGATGAAGAAGACCGGGGCGGTGGCGTCGAGGTAGTCGACGAACACGCCCAGGGCGGCGAGGTAGTCGGCGAGGGCGTCGGGGTCGAGGTGGGAGAAGTGCTCGACACGGTGGCCGGCGCAGGCGATGCCGATGGCCCCGGCGGCGCAGGCCGGCGGGGTCGGGTAGTCGGCGGGTTCGTAGATGTCGTAGTAGCTGCCCTGGGTCCAGCCGTGCCGACGTAGGTAGAGGGCAGCCATCCGCAGCAGGTCAGCGGGTGTGGCCGATGCTGTGGTGGGTGGGTTTTGGGTAGCCTTCATGGCAACCACGTCCTTTCGGGGGCTGTCGGTTGGTGGTCGGCAGGACCAGCTCTGCTGGCAGGCGAATCACTGGTCCTGTCGACCGGCTATCGGGCGCGTAGCCGCAGGTAGCGGCGGTGGCGGTTGTCGTCACCCGGTGCGCGGGTGGGTGCGGAGACGTAGACGAGTCGGCCGCTGCGGGCGACGGCCTGGACGAGGGCGGCGATGTCCTCGGGACTGCCGGTGATCCACAGTTCGGTGAATTGCGCGGCCCGCTGGTTGCTGGCCTTGGCGTAGGCCCGTTCGCGGGTCGTCATGCCGCTAGCCCCAGTCCGGCGGGGGTGGTGAGTCCGCCGGGGCGGCGGGTCCAGGCGGCGTAGTCGGCAATGCCGGCGATCTGGGCATC
>NZ_JAEMUW010000090.1 GCF_016598485.1 Micromonospora coerulea
CTAGTACTCCAGCCGGGGTTGTTGACCTTGGCTGAGCCGCGGTTCGGATGCGGTGCGGGAACGAGGGCAGCCACCGTCGATCATGGACGGTTGTGTGGACTGACCATGATGCAGCGGTGGCTGCCGGATACAGGGTAGACGCCCAAGGGTGGCGTGTGTTGTTCGACGACCTGATGTTGACGGTCGGGCAGCGTTTCCGCAGGCCCGAGCCTCGCCGCCGGGTGCGTGACTTCGTCCGCGGCTTACTGGCGCCCTTGCCGACGAAGAACTGCTGGACCATCGCCGAGCACGCCGGGGACACCGGCCCGGACGGGATGCAGGACCTGCTGACCCGGGTGAAGTGGGACGACACCGCCGTCCGCGATGACGTGCGGGAGTTCGTTGGGCACCACCTCGGCGAGGCTGACGCCGTGCTGGTCATCGACGAGACGGGTGACCTGAAGAAGGGCAGGCACACCGTCGGTGTTCAGCGGCAGTACTCGGGCACGGCCGGCAAAATCGAGAACTGCCAGCTCGCCGTGCACCTCGTCTACGCCACCGCGGCCGCTCACGCGATGCTCGACACGGCCCTCTACCTGCCGAAGTCCTGGTGCGACGACCCCGAGCGGCGCGCTGAGGCCGGCATCCCGGACGCCGTGCGGTTCGCCACCAAGCCGCAGCTGGCGTCCCGGATGATCGAGGCAGCGGTCACCGCCGGGCTGCCGTGTCGATGGGTCGCCGGGGACGAGGCATACGGCAACGATCCGCGTCTGGCCGCCCGACTACGTCAGCTGCGACTGGGCTACGTCCTGGCCGTGGCCTGCTCACATCAGGTGAGCACCGGCATCGGCACCTACCGCGTCGACGTGCTCGCCGCAGGGCTTCCCACCACCGCGTGGCAGCGGGTGTCCGCCGGCCCGGGCGCGAAAGGCTACCGCTACTACGACTGGTCCTTCACCGCGCTGCCACCCGCCGCCGACGAGCACGGCGGGCACCACTGGCTGTTGATCCGCCGCAACCGCAGGACCGGCGAGCTGGCCTTTTACCGCTGCTGGTCACCCGAACCCGCCGCGCTGCACACCCTCGTCACGGTCGCCGGCCGCCGCTGGAAGATCGAGGAATCGTTCCAAGCCGCGAAGACCGGACTCGGCCTGGACCAGCATCAGAACCGCCGCTGGACCTCCTGGCACCGCTGGACCACCCTCGCGATCCTCGCCCACGCGTTCCTCGCCGCCGCGACGGCCGGCCACCGCCATCACGACGACCCAGCCGACCTGATCCCGCTGACCGTCAACGAGCTACGCCACCTGTTCAACATCCTGATCATCGAACCCACCCGCCGCCGCTGCGACCTGCTGCTCTGGTCCATCCGCCGACGCCGTCACCAAGCCCGAGCCAAGACCAGCCACTACACCCGACAAGCCCTCATCGAGCCATGATCACAATCCCCGGCTGGAGTACTAG
>NZ_JAEMUW010000091.1 GCF_016598485.1 Micromonospora coerulea
CGGGAAGAAGCAGATGCGTGGTGTGCCGGCCGGTGCGCGTCGCCAGTGGGCGTCGGATCGGGCGTTGCGGCCGCCGATGCGTTCACCGGGCCGGCCGGAGCCGTCTCGTGCGGTGCAGCGGGACTTCTGGCGGCGGATCGCTTCGGGAGTAACCACGCTGGAGGCCGCGGAGGCTGTGGGTGTGTCATGGCCGGTCGGGTCCCGGTGGTTCCGTCACGCTGGCGGCATGCCGCCGATCAGTCTGGACGAGCCCACCGGCCGTTACCTGTCATTCGCCGAGCGCGAGGAGATCGCGCTGCTGCGCGCCCAGGGGGTCGGCGTGCGGGAGATCGCGCTTAGGATCGGACGCGACGCGGGAACGATTTCACGCGAGCTGCGCCGTAACGCGGCGACCAGGGGCGGTAAGCCGGTCTACCGGGCTCTGGTGGCCCAGTGGAAGGCGCAGCAGGCGGCGAAGCGTCCGAAGACCGCGAAGCTCGTGAGTAATGGCAGGTTGCGTGAGTACGTGCAGGACCGGCTCGCCGGCGGGGTCCGTCGACCTGATGGCACGATCGTCACCGGGCCTGAGGCGCCCGCGTGGAAGGGGCTGAACAAGCCGCATCGGCAGGACCGCCGCTGGGCGGCGGCGTGGAGCCCGGAGCAGATCTCGCACCGGCTCCGTGTCGACTTCCCCGATGATGAGTCCATGCGCATCAGCCACGAGGCGATCTACCAGTCGCTGTTCATTCAGGGGCGTGGAGCGCTCAAGCGTGAACTGGTCGCGTGTCTGCGCACCGGCCGGGCGCTGCGGGTTCCCAGAGCGCGGTCCCAGAACAAGCCGCAAGGGCATGTCACTGCCGATGTCGTCCTGTCCGAGCGCCCCGCCGAAGCCGGGGACCGCGCGGTTCCCGGGCACTGGGAAGGGGATCTGATCATCGGGACGGGTCGTTCCGCGATCGGCACGCTCGTCGAGCGCTCCAGCCGCTCCACGCTCCTGGTGCATCTGCCTCGGTTGGAGGGCTGGGGCGAGAAACCACCCGTGAAGAACGGTCCCTCGCTCGGCGGCTACGGCGCCGTCGCGATGAACACCGCGCTGACGACGTCGATGACAAAGTTGCCCCAGCAACTGCGCAAGACCCTCACCTGGGACCGTGGGAAGGAACTCTCCGGTCATGCGCAGTTCGCCCTCGATACGGGCACGAAGGTGTTCTTCGCCGATCCGCACTCGCCCTGGCAGCGGCCGACGAACGAGAACACGAACGGGCTGCTGCGTCAGTACTTCCCGAAGGGCACCGACCTGTCGAGGTGGTCCGAAGAGGACCTCCAAGCCGTCGCCCTCGCTGTCAACAACCGGCCCCGCAAGAGCCTTGGCTGGAAGACCCCGGCCGAG
>NZ_JAEMUW010000092.1 GCF_016598485.1 Micromonospora coerulea
CAGATGCGAGCATGCGTAAGCCCGGGCTCACCGTCGAAGCTCGGCCACCTCGCCCAGCCGCTCGAGCTTGTGCGGGTTGCGGATCGCGTAGATCTGGGTGATCCGGCCGTCCTCGATGACGAACGACACGGCCGTGTCGTTCTCGCCGCCGGGGTCGATGCGCGCCGCGATGCCGCCGTTGAGGTCGATGATGAAAGCCCTGGCACCGGGCGCGACCTCGGCGAAGCGGGCCATCACCGGGGCGAGCTTCGCGGCCCCGCGGACCGGCTTCGGGATTGTCGGGGCCAGGCCGCCGCCGTCGCCCACGACGAGCACGTCGGGAGCCAGCACCTTGAGCAGGCCGGGCACGTCGCCGGTGGTCAGGGCGGCGAGGAACCGCTCAACCACCTGCTCCTGCTCGGTGCGGCTCACCGACATCCGCGGCCGGCGCGCCGCCACGTGCTTGCGTGCCCGCGTCGCGATCTGGCGCACCGCCGCCGGCGACTTGCCCAGCGCCTCGGCGATCTCGTCGTACGGCACGTCGAAGACCTCGCGGAGCACGAAGACCGCGCGCTCCGTCGGCAGCAGCGTCTCGAGTACCGCCAGCATGGCGATCGACACGCTCTCCGCAAGCTCGACGTCCTCGGCGACGTCCGGACTGGTCAGCACGGGCTCGGGCAGCCACTCGCCCACGTACTCCTCGCGCTGCCGCGCGAGCGTGCGCAGCCGGTTGAGGCAGAGCCGGGTCACGATCCGCACGAGGTACCCCCGGGGGTGCCGGACCTCGCAGCGCTCGGCGTCGACCACGGCTGCCCACCGCAGCCAGGTCTCCTGCACCACGTCCTCGGCGTCGGCGACCGAGCCGAGCATCTCGTAAGCGATGGTGAACAACAGGCTGCGGTGGGCGACGAAGGGGTCCTCGCTCATGACGCGGACGCTACTCCCGGTCGCTCGGCCAGCGGCTTTAAGCCGCACGCGGCGGCGAAGCCGTCGGACTCGATGCCGAGCGCCACGTTGCCACGCGTGCTCATGTTCGCGAATGCGATCACCGAGGTGAGCTCGACCACGGCGGAAGGTCCCAGCTCGGCGTGCAACCGGTCCACCAACTCGTCGGTCACGGTCGGCGGTGTCTGGCTCATCGCCTCGGCGTACTCCAGGACGTCCCGCTCCAGCGGAGTGAAGACGTCCGCCTCCCGCCACCGCGGGATCTCGCGCGCCTTCTCCACGTCGAGCCCCTTGTTGCGGGTCTCGAAGTAGTTGAAGTCCAGGCACCACGTGCAGCCGACTAGCGACGCGACCGCCATGTGGGCGAACGACTTCAGGCCCTCGTCGCAGGCGTCCCACTTCTGCAGCTTGCCGCCGAGGCCGAAG
>NZ_JAEMUW010000093.1 GCF_016598485.1 Micromonospora coerulea
CGGATGCATGGAAATCGTGCACGTCCGGTTCTGAGGGGGCGGCGGCGCAGCAATGCGCCGTCGCTACCCGGCCAGTCCGCGCGCCACGCAGCGTCACGCGAGCTGGCCCGATTGCCGTCCGGACGTGCGCGGATCCAGCGGTGTGCCGATCGGCGTGGTGAGGACGGTCATCACGTTGGCGAACCGGCATCGAAGGCGGCGGGTCGGGCTGCGGTCGTCGGTTGGGCCGGCACGGTCACGGCATCACGGATCTGGTCAACGAGTGCGTTTGTCGCGGCCCGAGCCGCGCGCGCGAATCCTGGACCAGGCTCAGCCTCGATGATCGCCCGGGACGAGCTGACGATCAATCCACCGCCTTGGAACAGCCCGGCCCGGACGACATCGCCGACCGAGCCGCCCTGGCGTCCGACACCGGCGACGAGGATCGGCAGGTGCGGCGCGATGCGCCGTACGTCGGCGATGTGCTGAGGGTAGGTGCCGCCGACGAGGACACCGCAGTTGCCGTGCCTGTTCCAGTCGTAGCCGGCCAGCCGGGCGACCCGCTGGTAAAGCGCCTCTCCACCGGTCGGTAGGTCTTGCAGCTCGCTGGAGCCCGGGTTCGAGGTGCGGCACAAGACGATGACGCCCTTGGTACGGGTGTCCAGGAACGGTCGTAGCGCATCGACGCCTAGGTAAGGCTGCGCCGTCACTGCATCCGCGCCGAGATAGCCGAACACAGCGTCACGGTAGGCCAGGTTCGTGGAAGCGATGTCACCGCGCTTGGCGTCAACGATCACCGCGACCTGTGGCGCCACCGCGTTGATATAAGCGATCGTCTGCCGCAGCGCACTGATGCCGGGCGCGCCCCACCGCTCATAGAAGGCGATGTTGGGTTTGTACGCACACACCAGATCCGCCGTGGCGCCAACGATCTCGCCGTTGAACCGGACCAACGCTTGCTCGACGTCGTCATCGGCGACGGCCAGCCGGACCGTATCCATCTCGGGATCCAGCCCGACGCAGGCCAACAGCCCGCGCCCCCACTGCTGCTGCAACAACTGCGAGAACACCGCGTCCCGCACCGATGCCCCCTTCCGTCCGACACCACCCCGGCCCCACCAGGCTGCCACAGCATCCCGTGGGATCGGCACTCATCCGCAGCGTCCCGCCATCGCTAGTGCTCTGACCACAAACGTTGGCCGGATTGGCCGGTGGTTGGGGAGTTGTCGTAGGGGTGGTGTTGGCTTCG
>NZ_JAEMUW010000094.1 GCF_016598485.1 Micromonospora coerulea
CCGCCGGGCACCGGCGCCCGGGCGGCCACGCCGGCCCCGCCGGTCAGGGCTGGTACTGGCTGCGGGTGCGGGGCAGCCACTGGGGATGGTGGTCCCGCAGGTAGCGGACCAGTCCCTCGCGCAGGTCGCAGCGTAGGTCCCAGGCGCTGGCGCCGTCCGCGGCCGAGGCCTGCACCTGAATGACCACGGTCTGCGGGGTGGCGTCGACCATCTGGAGCACCCACTGGTCTCGATCCCACAGTGGTGAGGACTCGACCAGTCGGCATGCCTCCCGGCGCAGGTCGTTCAGGTCGGCGGTGTGGTCGACATGGATTTGGATCTTGCCGATCACCCGCGACTCGTTCCGGGTCCAGTTCTGGAACGGCCGCTCAGTGAAGTACGTGGTTGGCAGGATGAGTACGCGGTCGTCCCAGAGCCGGATCACCACGTTGGTCAGCTTCACCTCCTCGACCCGGCCCCATTCGCCGTCCACTACCAGCACGTCGCCGACGTGCATCCCGTCGGCGAAGGCAATCTGGATGCCGGCGAACGCGTTGCCGAGCGCGGTTCGCGCGGAGAGGCCGATCACCGCGCCGATAACCCCGGCCGAGGTCAGAATGGAGATGCCGAAGAGGCGTACCGGCCGGAAGGTGATCAGGATCAGGCCGGTTGCGACGACCGCAACCACGGCGACGGTGAGCCGCCGCACGGGGCGGATCTGAGTCCGGGCCCGCCGGATCCGCCGGCTGGTGACCAGATCGCTCGGCAGCTTGCTGAACGAGACCGTTTCGACAACACTCAATGTCTTGATCACCAGCCACGCACTGGCGGCGATCAGGACCAGCAGGATGGCGTGGCGCAGATAACGCTGCCACTCGGCCGGTCCGGGCGGCAGCGCGTAGTACAGCGCCCCGACCAGCAGTACCGCGGCCGCCGGGCGGCGGCAGGCGTGCCGCAGCGGCTCCAGCAGCCACTTGTAGCGGCCACGGGCAGCCCGGCGGATCAGCACGCCGCAGACCAGGTCCACGACCACGGCCGCCGTCAGCGCGGCCAACACGATCAACGCGGTACGCATCAGAGGCCGTTCACCGTGATTCCGATGCCGCCTCTCCTGGGCTCGCGACCGCACTTCCCGCGTTCAGGGTGTCATCAGATCC
>NZ_JAEMUW010000095.1 GCF_016598485.1 Micromonospora coerulea
GGTGAGGTTGAATCCTGACGGCGGTCCTTATGCTGACCCACCGCCCCGGTGGGTCACAGGCCGGTTCGCCCGTCGATGCACTCGCGCAGGAGGTCGGCGTGGCCAGCGTGCCGCGCATACTCCTCGATCACGTGGACAAGCACGTCGCGCGTGGCGTGGCTGCCACCGTCGACCGGCACCTCGCGGCCCAGGTCGGCCTCCTCGAGGGCGTCGAGCCATTCGTCCGCCTTGGCGATCTCGGCCTTCCAGGTTGCAAAGGCGTCCTTCACCACCGCTGGGTCGGGGACCGCGCCCCCGAAGTCCCAATCCGGGTCGTCCTCGTGCTTGTAAAGGCACGGTGCGTCGGTCCGCCCTTGCAGCACACGCTGGAACCAGTGGTTCTCCATCTGAGCCAAATGGCGGACCAGGCTGAGCAAGCTCAGGGTGCTGGGCGGTACCGAGCGTCGGTCGAGCTGCTCGGCGTCCAGTCCGTCGCACTTCATCTCTATGGTCAGACGGTAGTTGCCGAGGTACTCCCGGTAGGTCGCCTTTTCGCCGACGGGCTGACCGAAGGTCCTGGGGTCGTCCTCGGGGGCGGTCCACAGTTTGCTCACGGCGCCACCCAATCGCGGGCGGACCGCACCAGTCAAGTGAGTTGCGGTGCCCCAACTTCGACGGCCGCCAGGAGGAATTCGATCGCCGCTCGCTCATCGGCTAGAAGCGAATGTTGCCGCATCCGCGTGGGTCTGCTGCACCGATAGGTGACAGGTGTAGTCACGCGGCCTGACTGGCCGGTGGGTGCATGATGGTCTCGAATTCAACGGGGGTCAACCTGGACAGCGACCGCTGCCGTCTGCGGCGGTGGTAGGTCCGTTCGATCCAGGTCACGATCGCGATCCGTAGTTGCTCGCGGGTGGCCCATGATCGGCGGTTCAGGACGTTGTTCTGCAGGAGGCCGAAGAACGATTCCATGGCGGCGTTGTCGCCGGCGGCGCCGACGCGGCCCATGGAGCCGACCATCCGGTGACGGTCCAGAGCGCGCTGCATCTTCCTAGATCGAAACTG
>NZ_JAEMUW010000096.1 GCF_016598485.1 Micromonospora coerulea
CTAGGGCCTGTGTCGAAGTCGGCGGTGGTGGGGCGATGAGATTCCGGCGCGTCGGTGATCGATAAATAGCGAGGTCTCCGGTAGATGGTTCATCGACGAAGAAGACCATCAGCACGGAGACCTCGTGACCACTGTAGCGGTGACGAGGCGGCACGACCTGACCGACGCGCAGTGGGCGGCGCTGGAGCCGCTGCTACCTGTGGGGCGTAGGCCAGGTCGGCCGCCGACATGGACGAAGCGGCAGCTCATTGATGGGATCCGGTGGCGGACCAGGGTCGGTGCGCCGTGGCGGGACATACCGGAGTGCTACGGGTCCTGGGCGGCGGCGTACGCGGTGTTCCGCCGCTGGCAGCGCGACGGGACCTGGGCGAAGATCCTGACCGCGTTGCAGGCGGTGGCCGACGCGGGCGGGCGTGTCACGTGGGACGTGTCGGTGGACTCGTCGGTCGCCCGGGCGCATCAGCACGCCGCTGGGGCGCGTAAAAGGGGGATCTGCAGGTCGAACCCCCGGGCGGGGTGACGGTCGAGCCGGCCGATCATGCGCTCGGGCGGTCGCGGGGTGGGCTGACGACAAAGCTGCACCTTGCCTGCGAGCAGGGGCAGAAGCCGTTGTCGATCGTGCTGACCGCCGGGCAGCGTGGGGACAGCCCGCAGTTCGTCGCGGTGCTCGACGGCATCCGGGTGCCCCGCCTGGGCGGCGGTCGGCCGCGGACCCGCCCGGACCGGGTCCTGGCCGACAAGGCGTACACGTCCCGAGCGAACCGCCGCTACCTGCGCAGACGAGGGATCGCCGCGACCATTCCGTCGAAGGCCGATCAGGACGCCAACCGGCGTAAACGGGGCTCCAAGGGCGGCCGGCCACCCGCCTTCGACCCCGAGCGGTACAAGCAGCGTCATGCCGTGGAATGCGGCATCAACCGACTCAAGCGCAACCGCGCCGTGGCCACCCGATTCGACAAGCTCGCCGTGCGCTACGAAGCCACCGTGCACATCGCCGCGATCAGCGAGTGGCTGTGACCGACTTCGACACAGGCT
>NZ_JAEMUW010000097.1 GCF_016598485.1 Micromonospora coerulea
GGGGAGTTGCCCCCTGGTCCTGGACACTTGAACCTTGGATCGTGATGGTCCTGGGAGATCAGGAGTCCCTGACAGATGGTGAACAAGCACTACCCCGCGGAGTTCAAGGCCGACGCGGTCGCGTTGTACCGGTCTCGGCCTGGCACGACGATCGCGCAGATCGCTGACGATCTCGGCGTCAACCGGGAGACGTTGCGTAGCTGGGTCCGCGCCGATGATCGACGCAGGGGCGCAACGGCCAGGTCGGCGGCCTCCGTGGCGGGCTCGCAGGCGTCCGGTTCGGTGGAGGACGAGAACGCGCAGTTGCGGCGGCGGATCCGGGGGTTGGAAGAGGAGCGGGACATTCTGCGGAAGGCGGCCCGGTATTTCGCCGGGGAGACGCGCTGGTGAACCGCTTCCAGTTCGTCGCCGACCATCAGCAGCGCTATGGCGTGAAGCGGTTGTGTCAGATCATCGGGTTGTCCCGGTCGAGCTACTACTACTACTGGCGGTCCACGGCCTCGGCCAGGGCGGCACGAGAGGCCACGGATGTCGCTCTCGCGGGCCGGATCCGGGCGGTGCACGCCGCTCACGACGGCACCTACGGGGCACCGAGGATCACCGCTGAGCTGCGCGATGCCGGCCTGGCGGTCAACCGTAAGCGGATCGCGCGGGTGATGCGCCGCTTCGGCGTGCAGGGTCTACGACTGCGCAGACGAACTCGTACGACGGTGCCGGACCCGGCCGCGGCGAAGGCACCGGACCTGATCGGCCGGGACTTCACCGCTCCGGCCGTCAACCAGCGCTACGTCGGTGACATCACCTACCTGCCGGTCAGTGACCGCGGCTTCCTCTACCTGGCCACCGTCATCGACCTGCACTCCCGCCGCCTCGCGGGCTGGGCGATCGCCGACCACATGCGCACCGACCTGGTCATCGACGCCCTCCACGCGGCGAAGCGCACCCGGGGCAGCCTCGACGGAGCGATCATGCACACCGACCACGGAGCCCAAGGCG
>NZ_JAEMUW010000098.1 GCF_016598485.1 Micromonospora coerulea
AGCGTCTCTGGTTTCCTACGCGATCCTCGGCAAGCCGGGCATCCCGCTGGTACTGCGGTCCCTGTCGGTGACGGGGGTGGCGTGTACGTGGCGGTGGAAGCCGCGGCCGTGGAGGGCCCCGCGGACCCGGTGTGGGTGTCGCGGGGCGGTGGTGGGAACCGTGTGCGGCACCTGGCGACCGGGCCCTGACGGGTTGGTCTCCTGGGGTGTCCGTCCCGCCGGACACTTGCCGGCAGACCCCGGTGAGGGGACTGTCGGGGCGGGAACCTGCCGTCGCAAGGGCAGCAGGCGTGAAGTCTTGACCGTTACAGGTCGGGTCTGCTTCGGAGTGGGTGCGGTCTTGCGTCGATCCCGCACCGGTTTGCTGGTCGTGGCGGCTCGGGTTGGTCGACTGGTCCGCGGCCGGACTGGTGTGTCGGTGGCGGTGCGGATCGCGGCCTGGCCGCTGCGGTCGCGGCGGGTGTTGGTCTGGTTGGCTAGGCCCCGGGCGGCGATGCGTTGCGCGGCGGCGTGGTCCCGGTCGGTGGACAGGCCGCACGGGCAGGTGGCCCACCGGTACCCGGCCACGCACCGGTCCGGCGCCGTGACGTGTCTGATGGGGCCGCCGCAGCGGGGGCAGCCCGACGAGGTTCCCCGCGCCGGGACGGTGACGACTGCGATGTCTGCTTTCGCGGCGAGGTGGGCGATGGCGGTGAACACGGTGGCGCGTACCGCGCCGGACAGTCGCCGGTTGAGGCTGCGGGAACGGCCACGCGTCTCGAGGGTGGCGAGGTCCTCGACGTAGATGACGGTGGCCCCGTGCGCGGTGGCGTGGTCGACCAGCCACCGCGCTGCGGACCAGGCAAGCGCGTGGTTGAGATGCCGGATCCGGGCGCACACCGCCGCGTGCTCGGCCTCCAGCCGGGCCAGCTTGCCCGTCAGTGCCGGATCCGGGTGGCCGGGGCGGCCGTCGCGCAGCCGGGTCAGATGGTCGGCTTTGGTGTTC
>NZ_JAEMUW010000099.1 GCF_016598485.1 Micromonospora coerulea
GCGGAGCGCCGCGTGATGCAGCCCGGGGCAAGGCCACCTTGCCTCTCGCCCCGGCTCAGGCCCACGGCGGCGGCTCATAGCAGGACGAACGAGAAGTCCCTGTGAGTTCTGCGGTTCAGCGGAATGTCGATCTTGACGCGGCGAGCGATCTCCCCGCGGCTGATGCCCAGCCCCCTGGGCGATGAGCCGTTCGGGGCGAAGGGGCACGGGCTCGTCGAAGATGGCCGAAACCTGGACGGGCCAAGGGCTTTCGGGAGGGGACGGGGCGAGCAGTTCCCAGCATGAGTCCCACGCCAGGGCGAACCGGTTGCGCCGGGCGATCAGCGGGTCGAGAAGGACGCGGGCGACGAGGGCAGAGGAGTTGCCGCAGCAGCCCTGCAGAAGGATCGGATCCAGGTACCGGACCGGGACGCGATCGTGAACGGTGATTTGGCTGGTGGGGTCGCAGGAAACGCAGGCGACCAGGAGCCAGATGTCGAGGAGTTTGCCGTTGGCACTGACGCGGAACGTCCCGTCGCCGGTGCTGGCGAGGCCGGAATGGCAGTGGACGCAGCGGAACGCGAGCAGGGGAAGGCGCGTGCGCCGAACGGTCCAGGACAGAACGATATGAGGACGCGTAGACATGATCTCTCTTAAGACCTGACGGAAGGCATGGGAAAAGAGCCGACGGCGACGTCGGCGACCGATGCACGGGAAGGTGTCAGGTCTAAAGAGCAGGCGGGGTCACGCGGGGTGAAGTCCTCTCGTGAGTGGGTCGGAGAAGAAGATCCAGTTACAAGGTAGGGCGGGACGGGCTGGCGAGGCCACCCACTTTTGTCCTGGTGCCGAGTACTGAGGGGCGGGGTCGGCGAGCTGGGCGTCGACCACGCGCCGATCGCCCCGCGGCCCCTTCTGCCGTATTCCGGCCGCCCCCAACCTGACGTGCAGGCAGGCATGGGGCAGAGGCTCTGCAATAGCGCCGCACGGCGCACTCTCATCG
>NZ_JAEMUW010000009.1 GCF_016598485.1 Micromonospora coerulea
GACCCGCGGCAAGGCGGGATCCCGACGGCGAGGCACGAACCGAAGCCAACACCAGCCCTACGACAATTCCCCAACCACCGGCCAACCCGGCCAACGTTTGTGGTCAGAGCACTAGCCGCCCGGCTCGGCACTCGCATGGCCGGTGCCTGACCGGGGGACCGCCGCGGCGGTCCCCCGGTCAGGCGTTCGTCGGCGGCAAGCGCGCCCAGCCGCAACGCGGCCGAGACATTGACAGCCGGCGTCGGTCGGGGCACGCTCGGACGAGCTGCGGGAACGCTCCCATAAGTCGTTCCCATGTCTGATCAGGAGCAATGACGTGGCCCTGACACCGCTGCGGCGACGAGCCGCCACCGGCCTCGCCGCCGTCGCCGCGACGCTCGCCGCGGCCGTTCCCTTCCCGGCCGCACCGGCGGCTGCGGACATCCCCGACACCGCCACCTTCTACACACCGCGTCCCGACCACGGCGCGCTGGCGCAGATCGCCGAGCTGACCGCCGCCGGGCAGTACCAGCCGGCGGCGCAGCTGCGCACGATGACCCGTACGCCACAGGCCGTCTGGGTGACCGGCGGCTCCGGACAGGCGCTGACCCAGTCGGTCAAGGCCGAGGTGCAGCGGGCTGCCGGCAAGAAGACGGTGCCCGTGCTGGTGGCGTACAACATCCCGTTCCGGGACTGCGCGCAGTACTCGGCCGGCGGCGCCACCTCGGTCGCCGGGTACGAGGCGTGGATCGACGCGTTCGCCAGCGGCATCGGCGACCACGAGGTGGCCGTGCTGCTGGAGCCGGATGGTCTCGGCATCATTCCGTGGTACACCACCATCAACGGCAGCCAGGAGTGGTGCCGGCCCGCCGAGGCCGACCCGGCGACCGCCGCCGCCGACCGCTTCGCCATGTTGAACCACGCGGTGGACCGGCTCGCGGCGCTGCCGCGCACCAGCGTCTACCTCGACGGCACGCACAGCGCCTGGTTGGGCGCCGGTGACATCGCCGACCGGCTGGTCAAGGCGGGCGTCGGCAGGGCCGACGGCTTCTTCCTCAACGTCTCCAACTACGAGACGACCGAGCGGCAGCTCAAGTACGGCAACTGGATCGCCAGGTGCATCTACTACGGCACCGAGGGGCCGGAGTACGCGCGCGGCCACTTCGACTGGTGCGCCAGCCAGTACTACCCGGCCGACCCGGCGGACTTCAGCACCTGGGGCCGGACCGACGCCTGGTACGACAGCAACGTCGGCGCCGTCCCGACCGACCGCCTGCCCCACTTCGTGGTGGACACCAGCCGCAACGGGCAGGGCCCGTGGACGCCGCCGGCCGGGGTGAGCTGGCCCGACCCGCAGACCTGGTGCAACCCGCCGGACCGGGGCCTGGGGCTGCGCCCGACCACCGCGACGGGCGATCCGCTCGCCGACGCGTTCCTCTGGGTCAAGACGCCCGGCCAGTCCGACGGTCAGTGCGACCGCGGCACCGGCACCGGGCACGACCCGGCGCGCGGCGGTATCGCCGACCCGGCCGCCGGGGCCTGGTTCGCCGAGCAGGCCCTGGAGCTGGTCACGTACGCGAACCCGCCGCTGGGCTGAACGGGGGTGACCGGGGCGGTGCAGGACCGCCCCGGTCACCTGACGCGGCGCCGATCAGCCCCGCTGGCGCGTATCCGTCACGGGTGGGCGTACCCGCTCACGCGGTCGTTGCGCACGCTGGTCGGCGAGCGCCGGGTGGGCCACCGCGCGACCGTGTTGCCGCCCAGCCGGCCCGCCCAGTACGGGGACACCCGCCACATCGGATGGGCCGTTCCCCCATCCGGCAGCGGGAAGGCGTCCCGACCGGTGTACCCGTGCCGCAGGTGAAGGTCCCGGTCGGCCGCCGTGAACGCCTCCGCGTACGTCGGCAGGCTCAGCGTGTCCATCCACCGTTGGCTGCCGGCGAGCACGGCGGCGGCCCGGCCCGTCCGGCCCGCTCCGGGTGCCGCCAGGAACGCCAGGTGATTGTGGGCCTCGACCGGCCGCCGCGCGGCGAGGTCCCGTTCGAGCCGTCGGAAGCGGTCGCGGTCCGCGCCGCACGCCGCGTCCAGCCGTTCGGCGTACCGCACCGGGAGCGGGATGGGCCGGTAGCGGTGGAACCAGACGGTGGCCGCGGTGCCGTCGGAGAGCAGGAAGGCGTCGCCGAAGAGCAGCGCGTGCTCGGTCCAGATGCGGGCGACGGCGGCCAGCACCTCCGGTCGGCACCGTTCGTCCGGGACGAGCCAGGCGCCGAGGGGGGTGGGGGAGAGGGTGTCGGTGACGAGATCGACGATCCGCTCCACGTCACGCCACCGGGCACGCACGACGGATGTTCGTACGGTCATGGAAAGCTCCTGGTCACGATCACGATCGGAGATGTCGCCGACCCGGCGCCGGGCACCAGGCGCGGCGGTCAAGAAGTCGGCCACGGGGCCGCTGGGCCCATCGGGACGCATTGATCCGCACCACTGCGCCGGAGCGGCCGCGGGCCCACTCCGGCGGTCGGTGCTCAGGCGGGCCTGGTCCCCGGCCGGGGCGATCGGGAGGAGAGTCCGTCCGGGCGGGCCGAACGGCAGGGCCGCCCCATGACGACGCGGGGCGTCCAGCCCCCTGCCGACGCGTTGGCGGCCACGCTGTGCGAGGCGCCGGGGGATCCGGCGCTGCTCCAAGCGGAAACGAGCGCCAGCGGCAGGTGGCCGGCGTTCGACCGGAGCGGGTTCCCCGGATGGCGGTGCCCGCCGCCTCCCGCGTGTGGTGACCAGTGGCGCACCGTGGCGGCCGGCTGCGGCGTGGCGGCGGCGGTGCTCGGGGTGCGGCCGGCTACTTCCAGCGGCGGCGCGGCCGCTGTGGCGTGGCCCGGCGGTGTACCTCTCGGGCTGTCCGGCGGTGTGCCAACCTCGGTCGGTAGCAGCCCGGGGCCCGGGATCGGCGGCGGGGCCGGTGCACCGGTCGACGGCTGCAGGATTTCCCGCACCGGGTCGAGGGGCTCCAGCACCGGGTCCAGCGGCCGGAGCACCGGCCCGAGGCCGCGCCACACCGGCCCGAGGCCGCGCCACACCGGCCCGAGGCCGCGCCACACCGGCCCGAGGCCGCGCCACACCGGGTTGAGGACCGGACCGAGCCCGTCGACGACCGGCGTGGTGACCGGTCGGAGGCCGGCGGCCACCGGACGCAGCGGGCCCGACGACACCGGCCGGGTGACCGGACGGAGCCCGGTGGCCACCTGCTTCACCACCTGCCCGGAGACCGCGTGGAGCCGGGCGCTCGCCGGCTCGGCCGGCCTGACCCGGATCGGCTCGCCGGTCGGGGACGGCGAGGTCGTCGCCCGGCCGGATCGTGGCGCCGGGCGGGTCGGCGCGGCGCCCGGCCGGCGCTGCGGCGACGTGCCCCGTGCCGCGTGGTCGGGACGGGTCAAGGGCGCCGGGGCGGGCCGGGTCGAGGCGGCGGGTGGCGGCGGGTCCGGGGTCGGCCCGTCGGTCCTGGTCGGCGGCACGGCGACGGCGGAACGGTCCGAGCGGTCCGTCGGCGTCGTCCGCAGGACGGGGGACGGCACGGCGCGGAGGAGGTCAACGGTGCGGGTGACCGTGCCGGCGGGCGCAGGGTCGGCGGCGTACGCGGCGTCGCCGGTGACCGCGTCGTACGCGATCCAGGCGCCGGACACCCCGGCCAGCAGGAGCCCCAGACGCAGCGCGAGGCGTGTCAGCCGCCCGCCGTGTCGCGTCATCACCGGCACCTTCCCGAGCCCCGACCAACGGCGGGACATCGCCCGTACTCTACCGAAAGCGTTCGTCCGATCACAGACTGCGGCTGGTCGGAATCGGACGCGTCGCGGCGGGGCGGGAGTGGAATTCCGGCCAGGTGGGTACCCCGGCGGCCATGAGTACGAGCACGGTCGACAGCCGCGCCGCCGACCCGGCCACCCCCCGGTCGGTGGGCACCGTCGCGGTCGTCGCGCACCGGAAGAAGACTCTCGGCGGCGGCCTCGACGAGCTGCGCGCCAGCCTGGTCGCGGCCGGCGTCGGGCGGCTCCTCTGGTACGAGGTGCCGAAGAGCCGCAAGGCGCCGAAGCGGGTGCGCAAGGCGCTGAAGAAGGGCGCCGACCTGCTGCTGGTCTGGGGCGGGGACGGCATGGTGCAGCGCTGCGCGGACACCCTGGCCGGCACGGGCGTGCCGATGGGCATTCTGCCCGCCGGCACGGCGAACCTCTTCGCCACCAACCTCGGCATCCCCGCCGACCTGACCGAGGCCGTCCGGATCGCGCTGCACGGCCGACGCCGCACGCTCGATCTCGGCCGGCTCAACGGCGAGCACTTCGCGGTGATGGCGGGCGCCGGCTTCGACGGTGACCTGATCCGGGAGGCCGATCGGAAGCTCAAGGGCCGGCTGGGCCGGGTGGCGTACGTCTGGACCGGACTGCGGCACGTCCGCGGCGAGCTGGTGCGCACCCGCATCCGGGTCGACGGCGCCGACTGGTTCGACGGCGAGGCGAGCTGCGTGCTCTTCGGCAACGTCGGCACGATCACCGGCGGCATCCCGGCCTTCGACGATGCCCGCCCGGACGACGGCGCGCTGGAGATCGGCGTCTCCACCGCCAGCGGCGCCGTCGACTGGGCCCGCACGCTGGGCCGGATGGCGGCCGGGCGGTCCGAGGACTCGCCGTTCGTGCAGATCACCCGCGGCCGCAAGGTGACCGTCCGCTTCGCCGCCCCGAAGACGTACGAGCTCGACGGCGGGGCCCGGACGACGGCGAAGCGGCTGAAGGTGAAGGTCGTGCCGGACGCCCTGACCGTCTGCTGCCCGCACCGCCCGGCCTGAGCCGCGCGTCACCGGCCGGGGCCCCGGCCGCGTGCGGCGCGGGTGGCCGGGCAGGATGGCCGGCATGGACGACGAGGTACGCGGCTACCTGGCCGAGTTGGTCGACCGGGCGCGGGGCGTCCTCGGCGACGATCTGGTCGGCGCGTACGCGGCCGGCTCGGTGGGCCTGGACGCGTACCAGCCGGGGCGCAGCGACGTGGACGTGGCGCTGGTGGTCGCGCGGGCGCTGACCGGGCCGGTGAAGCGGGCGCTGGTGGACCGGCTGCGGCACGAGGCGCTGCCGTGCCCGGCGCGCGGCCTGGAGCTGGTCGTCTACCGGCGGGACGTGGCCGCGGCCGGCACCGCCACCCCGGGCTTCGAGGTGGAGCTGAACACCGGCGCGACCATGCCGTTCCGCGTCACGTACGCGCCGGCCGACCGTCCGGTCGCCGACGGGCACTTCTGGTACGCCCTCGACCGGAGCATCCTGCACCAGTCCGGCCGGGCCCTGGTCGGCCCGCCCGCCGCCGAGGTCTTCGCCGACCTGGCCCCGGGCGACCTGCGGCGGCTGCTGGCCGAGGCGCTTGCCTGGTGGCTGGCGCTGCCCACCCCACCCGGCGACGGTCCGGCGCCCGGCGCGGAGGACGCGGTGCTGGGCGCCTGCCGGTCGCTGGTCAAGGTCCGCGACGGTCGCTGGCTGTCCAAGGTGGACGCCGGACGCCGGCTGCGCGAGCGGGGGGAGCACGCGGACCTGATCGGGCGGTCGATCGCGGCCCGCCACGGTGGACCGCCACCGTCCGGCCCGGAGGCGCGCGACTTCCAGCGGCAGGTGCTGGCCGAGGTCGCTGCCATCCATTGACCTGGATGAGCGTCGCACTGTAAACAAGGCGTACTGATCGATCCGGGGAGGCCCCCATGCGACGTCCGGTACTGCTCTCGACGCTCCTGCTCATCCTCGCCACCGGGACTCCGGCCGCCGCCGCGCCGCCGCCGGCGCCGGCCCCGGTGACCCTCGCCGCGACCCCGGTCCAGGTCTACGGCGCCTGGCACTGCGGCAACGACTTCTGCACCTGGGGAACGGTCCGCACCATCGCCGAGTTCGACAGCCAGAACCACTGGCTGATCGACCGCGGCGACGGCCGTCCGTCGGTCAACCTGGTGGTCCTCAGCTTCGTCAACCCGCTCGCGCTGCTGCACCAGACTACCGACGCGACCACGCTCGACGGCGTGCCAACGGGCATGACCTCCGAGGTCGTCAACTACTTCACCGCCCGTGGGGTACGGGTGATGCTCTCCATCGGCGGCATTACCTACACCGACGACTGGGAGGCCGCGCTCGCCGAGAACGCCACCCTGCTCGGCCAGCGGGCCGCGGCCGTCGCCACCCGGCTCGGCGTCGGCATCGAGATCGACTACGAGCAGAACACCGATCCGAACCTCACCGGTCTCCAGGCCTTCATCGACGCCTACCGGGCCGTCCACCCGTACGACGCCACCGGCGCCCGGCCCCAGTCTCGGCTGACCATCGACGTGGCCGCCGGCGACCGGTGGCTGATCGACCTCAACCGCAAGGCCACCGGCGACTGGCTGCGCACCGACGCCCCGGTCCTCGACTACGCCAACGCCATGGTGTCGGCGCGGCCCGCCTCGGCCAGCACCTCGCAGGCGAGCTGGCAGGAACATGTGGACGGCAAGCCGCAGTACAGCCCACCGGTGCCGCCGCTGGCCCCGGCGAAGTTCACCGGCGGCGTCTACATCGCCTACGGCGGCCGGCCGCTGCCGGAGTGCGTCGACTACGCCACCTCGGTGCAGCGCGCCGCCGCGCCGTACGTGCAGACGGTCGCCCCGCACGGCGCCGGCGCCACACCCGGCATGCTCGGGTTCATGTTCTGGGCGGCCGAACGCCCGTCGACCCGGGGCATCGGCACCGTGCCGCCGAACACCTGTGAAGGCGGTGCCGGCGCCGGGGCGACCGCGCTGTCCGTCCCGGTGCCGATGCCCGCCCTGCGGCAGAGCTGACCGCACCGCCCGACGAACCGGCCGCCCCGACCACGGGTCGGGGCGGCCGGTCGTTCGGTCGATCAGTAGACGGTCACGCCGTACGCGCTGGCGGCCTCGGTGACGGGCTGGTAGAAGGTGGTGCCACCGGAGCGGCAGTCACCGCTGCCGCCGGAGGTGATGCCGAGCGCCTTGGTGCCGTCGTAGAGCGGGCCGCCGGAGTCGCCGGGCTCGGCGCAGACGGTGGTCTGGATCATGCCCTTGACGGTGCCGCTACCGACGTAGCGGACCGTGACGTTGAGGGCGGTCACCGTGCCGCTGTGGGTCCCGGTGGTCGACCCGGTGCGCTTCACCGCCTCGCCGACGAACGCGTTCGCGGCGGTGTAGCCGCCGGGGTGGCTCAGCGCGGTGTTGTCGTACCGGACGAGGGCGTAGTCGTTGCCGGGGAAGCTGGAGCCGATGGTCGGCCCGATCAGCGTCTTGAGCCCGGAGTCGGTGTACCAGGTGTTGGCCACGTCGCCGCAGTGGCCGGCGGTCAGGAAGTAGTAGACGCCGGACTTGACCACGTTGAAGCCCAGTGAGCAGCGGTAGCCGCCGCCGTAGATGGCGTTGCCGGCGGAGAGCAGCGGGCGGAAGGTTCCACGCGCCCGGTCGATCCGAATCGCGCCGGAGTTGCTGCCGGCGCTCTTCCGGATCGTCGCCAGCTCGGCGGCGGAGACGCTGTCGTCGGCGGTCACCACCACCCGGCCGGCCTGCACCCGCCAGGCGATCCCGCTGACGCCGGACGCGGCGACGGCGCGGTCGACCTGGGCGAGCTGGCTGGCGCTGAAGTTGGGCGGGGCGGCCGAGGCGGCGCCCGGCACGGTGAAGGCCCCGACGGCGACCAGGCCGACGGTGGCGGCGAGCAACGAGGTGAGCCGGCCGGAAGTGGGTCGGAATCTCACGGTCTCCTCCTTGGAGGACGGCGGGCGACCGGTGCGGGCGGGGGCCCTGAGGTGTCGCCGTGGTCCGGCTCGGGGTGTCGACCGCGACGAACGTGATAGCGGCGAGTATCTACCAGGGTCGATGCCACTGCAAGGGGTTCGCCGGCCCGGGCCGCGCCGCTAGGGTGTCAACCGGGGAGGTACGCCATGAGGATGCAGATCACCGGCGTCGCGGGCCGGCCCGGCCGCGCCACCGCCGGACACCCACGGTGAGCCGGACCGTCGAGCCCGACCTCGCCGCGCTCGACGCGGCGCTGCCCGGCGCGGTGGCGACCCGGGCGGCGGACCGGCTCCGACTGGCCCACGACGCCTCGCACTACCTGCTGCATCCCCGCGCGGTGGTCACGCCGGGCGACGCCGAGCAGGTCGCCGTCCTGCTGCGGCACAGCCGCCGGACCGGCACGCCGCTGACCTTCCGCTCCGGCGGCACCAGCCTCAGCGGGCAGGCGGTCACCGACCAGTTGCTGGTCGACACCCGCCGGCACTTCCGCGAGTTGGCGGTCCTCGACGACGGCCGGCGGGTCCGGGTGCAGCCCGGGGTGGTGCTGCGTCAGGTGAACAACCGGCTCGCCCCGTACGGCCGCAAGCTCGGCCCCGACCCGGCCAGCGAGTCCGCCTGCACCATCGGTGGCGTCGTCGCCAACAACTCCAGCGGGATGACCTGCGGCACCGAGTTCAACACCTACCGGACGCTGGAGTCGCTGCTGCTGGTGCTGCCCACCGGGACCATCGTGGACACCGGCGCCCCGGACGCCGACGAGCGGCTGCGCGCCACCGAGCCGGAGCTGCACGCCGGCCTGCTGCGGCTGCGCGACCGGGTGCGCGGCAATCCCGACTCGGTGCGCCGCGTCCGCGCCCAGTCCGCCATGAAGAACACCATGGGGTACGGCGTGAACACCTTCCTCGACCACGACTCGCCCAGCGAGCTGCTGACCCGGCTCGTCGTCGGCAGCGAGGGCACCCTAGCCTTCGTCGCGGCGGCGACCTTCCGCACCGTACCGGTGCACCGACACGCCGCGACCGGCCTGCTGGTCTTCGACACCCTCGGGGCCGCGATGGCCGCGATGCCGGCGCTGGTCGCCGCCGGCCCGGCGGCGGTCGAGCTGCTCGACGCCGCCGCGCTGCGGGTCGCCCAGCTCGACCCGCAGGCCGACACCGCGCTGCGCGGCCTGGCGGTCCGGGAGCACGCGGCGCTGCTGGTGGAGTGGCAGGAGGCCGACCCCGACGCGCTCGCCGAACGGGTGGCCGCCGCCCGGCCGGTGCTCGCCGGGCTGCCGCTGGCCGCCCCGGTCCGGCTCAGCGGCGAGGCGGCGGCCCGGGCCGCCCTCTGGCACATCCGCAAGGGCCTGTACGCCGCGGTCGCCGGCGCTCGGCCCTCCGGCACCACCGCGCTGCTGGAGGACATCGCGGTGCCGGTGGACGCCCTCGCCGACACCTGCGCCGAACTCGCCGACCTCTTCGCCCGGCACGGGTACGAGGAGAGCGTCATCTTCGGCCACGCCAAGGACGGCAACCTGCACTTCATGCTCAACGAGCGGTTCTCCGGGGGTGAGCCGCCGCGCCGCTACGCCGATTTCACCGACGAGATGGTCGACGCCGTCCTCGCCCGCGGCGGCACCCTGAAGGCCGAGCACGGCACCGGCCGGGTGATGGCGCCGTACGTCCGCCGGCAGTTCGGCGACGAGCTCTACGAGGTGATGCGCGAGCTGAAGACGCTCTGCGACCCCGACGGCGTGCTCAACCCCGGCGTGCTGCTCAGCGACGACCCCGACATCCACCTGCGCCACCTGAAGACCGTGCCGACGGTCGAGCCGGAGGTCGACCGCTGCGTCGAGTGTGGCTACTGCGAGCCGGTCTGCCCCAGCCGGGACCTGACCACCACCCCTCGGCAGCGGATCGTGCTGCGCCGGGAGATCGCCGCAGCCCGCGCCGCCGGTGACGAGGGGCTGGCCCGCGAGCTGGCGGACGACTATGCCTACGACGCGGTGGACACCTGCGCGGTGGACGGCATGTGCGCGACCGCCTGCCCGGTCCTGATCAATACCGGTGACCTGGTGAAACGCCTGCGCGCCGACCGGAACGGCGGCCTCGCCCAGGCCGGCTGGCGCGGCGCCGCCGCCCGCTGGGACGCCACCACCCGGGGCATGGCCCGTGGCCTGGACCTGGCCGGTACCCTGCCGCCCGCGCTGCCCGAGACGGCCACCCGGGCCGCCCGCGCTGTGCTCGGCGCCGAGCGGGTCCCGCAGTGGCGGCGCGATCTGCCCCGTGGCGGCGAGGTCCGCCGTCCCCACCCGGTCGGCGACCCGGACGCGGTGTTCGTGCCGTCCTGCCTGGGCACCCTGTTCGCCCCGGCCGAGGGTGGCCCGGGGGTGGCCGCCGCGCTGCTGACCCTGGCCGAGCGCGCCGGGGTGCGCCTGCTCGTCCCCGACGGGATCGCCGGCGTCTGCTGCGGCACCCCCTGGTCCTCCAAGGGCCTCACCGCCGGCTACCAGGCCGTCCGTGACCGGGTGCCGCCCGCGCTGTACGAGGCCAGCCGGGGTGGGACGCTGCCCGTGGTCAGCGACGCCGCGTCCTGCACCGAGGGCTTCGCGAAGCTGGTCGCCGACGGCGGTGACGCCGTCGGCGTCGTCGACGCCGTCGCGTACGCGGCCACCGAGCTGCTGCCCCGGCTGACCGTCCGGCGCCGGCTCGGCTCCCTCGCCCTGCACCCCACCTGCTCGTCGACCCGACTGGGGCTCGACGCGGCGCTGCTCACCGTGGCCCGGGCCGTCGCCGACGAGGTGGTGGTCCCCGACGGCTGGCAGTGCTGCGGCTTCGCCGGCGACCGAGGCCTGCTGCACCCCGAACTGACCGCCGCCGCCACCCGCGCGGAGGCCCGCGCGGTGTCGGAGCGGGCCTTCGACGGGTACGCCTCGGTCAACCGGACCTGCGAGATCGGCATGGCCCGGGCCACCGGCCAGCCGTACCGTCACCTGCTCGAACTGCTCGAGGAGGCGACCCGCTGACGGGCGCCGCCCCCCGGCGGCTCAGAGCGGCCGGGTCAGCTCCGCGAGGATCTCGGCCGCCGGGGCGGCGCGCGCGGCCCGCCAACCGGTGCCGGCCCACAGGTGCACCCGATCGGCGTCACCGGCTTGGGCGGCGGCGCGCCGCAGCGGCCGGGTCAGGTGGTGCAGCGCCGGGTAGCCCAGCGGCGCGTCCGCCTCGTACCGGTCGATGAAGTCGTTGCGCAGCCCGCGCGCCGGCCGTCCGGTGAACGCCCGGGTGACCACGGTCCGGTCCCGGCGCGGGTCGGTCAGCGCCGCCCGGTGGGTAGGGCTCGTGCTGCTCTCGTCGGCCCGGAGCAGGAGCGTGCCGACCAGGACGCCGATGGCCCCGGCGGCCAGCGCCGCCCGGACGTCCGCCGCCCCGGCCACGCCGCCGGCGGCGAGCACGGGCAGGCCGGTACGGGCGACGACCGGGCCGACCAGCTCGGCGAGGGGCCGGACGGGTGTGGGGGAGCCCGGGGTGAAGGTGCCGTAGTGGCCCCCGGCGTGTCCGCTCTGGGCGACGAGCCCGTCCGCGCCGAGTTCCGCCGCCGCGGCGGCCTCCGCCGGATCGGTCACCGTCACCAGCACCCGGCTCCCGGCGCGCCGCAGGTCCCGGAGCACCGTCGCGGGCGGCAGCCCGAAGGTGAAGCTGACCACCGGCACCGGATCGCGGACCAGCAGCGCGATCTTCTCCGCCCAGTGGTCGTCGTCCTCGGTCCGCGGGGCCGCCGTCAGGTCGAGCCCGTACGGTCGGCCCTCGTCGGCGATGCGGGCGGCGTAGCGGCGGAACGCGGCGTCGTCGACGGGCACCGGGGTCGGTACGAACACGTTGACGCCGAACGGGAGTCCGGTGGCCCGGGCCGTGGCGATCTCCGCCGCCACCGCCTCCGGCGGCTGGTAGCCGGCCGCCAGGAAGGCGAACCCGCCCGCGGATCCCACCGCCGCCACCAGTCGGGTGGTGGTGGGTCCGCCCGCCATCGGCGCGGCGACCACCGGCAGATCCACGCCGAGAAGTGCTCTCCGATCAGTGTCCACCGACCCAGTCTGCCAAGGCCGGGCGCGGTCCGGGTGCCGGTGCCTCCGGACGGCGGATCTCCGGCGCCGACGGGGCCGCCGGTCTATGTTGCAGGAGACGCCGGCCCACGGGTGGCGGCCGAGGGGCGGCCCGGCCAGAGCACCGCCGGCCACGACGCGGAGGTGAGGGGCGGATGTCCGCAGCTACGCAGGTGCGACCGCTGGCCGGGCGGGTCGCGGTGGTGACGGGTGCGGCGCGGGGCATCGGACGAGCCGCCGCGGTGGCCCTGGCCGAGGCCGGCGCGGACGTCGCCGGACTGGACATCGCCGGACCGGTCAGCGCCGTCCTCGACTTCCCACCCGCCACCCCGGAGGATCTCGCCGCGACCGGCCGGCTGATCACCGGTGCCGGCACCCGGTGGCGGGAACACGTGGTCGACCAGCGCGACATCGGCGCCGTCCGGGCGGCGGCGGCCGCCGTGGAGCGGTCCTGGGGCGGCGTGGACATCGTCTTCGCCAACGCGGGCATCCAGGCGTTCCGGCCGCTGCTCGAGATGGCCGACGCCGACTGGCACGACCAGCTCGACGTCAACCTGACCGGCACGGCGAACGTGCTGCGCGCGTTCGCCCCGCTGCTGGTCCGGCGCGGGGGCGGCCGGATCATCGTCACCTCGTCCACCCAGGGGCAGCACGGCACGAAGTTCGGCGCGGCGTACTCGGCGTCGAAGTGGGGGATCATCGGGCTGATGAAGTCCGCCGCCCTGGAGCTCGGCGAGCACGGGATCACGGTGAACGCGGTGATCCCGGGCCTCGTCGACACCGTCCTGACCCGGCACGAGGACCGCTACGCCCAGGCGATCACCGAGGGCGGGCGGACGCCGTCCGGTGACGTCGGCGAGGACGAGCGGACCGCGATGGAGCTGCTCGTCGCGAAGACGCCGCTGGGCGTGCCGTGGGTCCAGCCGTCGGACGTGGCGCCGCTGGTGGTGTTCCTCGCCTCCGAGCAGGCGCGCATGGTCAGCGGCACGTCGTTCGCCGCGACCGGTGGCGACAGCGCCCACGTCACGGCCTGACCCCCGGCTCAACCCGCCTGGATGGACAGGGTCAGGTCGGTGAAGGACGTGGCATCCGCACCGGCCACCCGTACGCGGTGAAGGCGGCGTCCTTGGTCAGGCCCACCACGAAGCGCGGGGCGGTCTGCGCGGTGGTGCCCGTCGTCGAGGTGGACAGGCTGGCACCGGCCAGGTCGAGCGCCGCGTCGCGCAGCGCGTACGAGCCGAAGACGTCGGCGGTCGGTGCCGCCGCGGTGCGGGCGGCCGGAACCACCGGTGTGCTGGCGGCGCTCTTGCCGACCTGCCAGCGGCCGGGGTCGTAGGTGTCGCCGTCGGTGAGGTAACTCCAGCGCACGCGGCTGATCGACCAGTACCCGCCGGTCTGCCCGACCTGAGCCGCGCGCAGGTCGAGGATCGACACCCCGTTGGTGCCGACGATCCGGGCGGACTCGTCGGCGGTGCCGGCCCCGGTGACGATCAGGGCGGTGTCCTCACCGACCCCGTACACCCGGTCGTGGCCGGTGTCGGCGGCCAGCCGGATCGACCGGCCGGTCCGGCCACGGGCGTCGAAGTGGGTGTCGACCAGGCCGGAACCGACGAGGCCGAAGCCGCCGGCCGGCCAGTAACCGAGGATCTGGTCGTCGTCGTAGTAGCCCGCTCGGGAGCCGTCGCGGACGCCGTAGTAGCTCAACCCGCCCGTGATCATGTCGGTGCCCGCGAGGATCTGCATGCCCGCGCTGGTGCCGGCGACCGGGGCGCCGGCGAGGAAACGCTCGCGGATCGCGTGCAGCACGGCGCCGTCCGAGCCGTCGGAGTGGATCATCGACTGCACGTAGCGGAACTGGTCGCCGCCGGTGAAGAAGAACCCGGTCATGGAGGCCGCCAGGGCGGCGTACGACGGGTCGTCGCCGCTGCCGTCCTTCTTCGTGGTCACCGGGATCCAGGTGGCGTCGTCGGCGCCGTACCGCTCCAGGACCTTGACCACCGCGTTGGCGCTCGAGTGCGGCACCGCCGAGGACGCGCTGAGCACCCCGATGCGCGCCCCCGCGCCACCGGCCCGGCGGACGAACTCGCCGTAGACGGCGCTGTTGTCGTCGGCGAGCGCGCCGCCGATCAGCAGCACCGCCCCCGGACCCGTGGTGTGCGCCACGGCCCCCGCCGTGGCGGGGGAGGAGGGCACGGTCGCCGCGGTGACGGCGACGACCAGCGCGGTGAGCAGCGACAGGAACTTCCTCGGACGGCCCATGGCGCCGACGCTAGACAGTCGGGCGAACGGGCGTCAAGGAAGGTAAATGCGCCGATGTGATCCGGCGGGCGGAGGACGCGGGCCGAGGCGGACATTTCTGCCCGCCTCGGCGTCACTACTGCTGCGTCACCGTTTCACCTGCTGCTTGGCTTGCTGCGGCGACATCCCCTTGTCGACCTTGTTGAGCGCCTTGCGCAGGTCCCTCTCGGTCATCTTGGAGTTGCCCTCGATGCCCGCTTTGTGGGCCTGCTGACGCAGATCGTGAAGTTGCTCCCGACCACTCATTTGGCCACCTCCGTCGTACTCGATCCGAGCCCTGCGCTTACCCGCGACAGCGCCGGACCAACGTCGCGCGGCCAGGCGGTGGCCGGCAAGTCGAATGCGGCCCGGGCGGGCTCAGCCGGCCTGGACGGAGCCGGCAGGTGGGCCCCCTCTCACTGGGAGGAGGCCCACCGCCTGCGTAGGAGGGGTCAGCTGGGCGCGCCCACGGCCGAGGGCAGGATGTCCACGTCGTCCTTGTTGACGAACATGATCCGGTGGCCGAACTGAATCTGCACGTACCGCATCTTGCCGCGGATCACTGTCCAGTCACCTGGGAAGGTGCCGGCGAAGGTGTAGGCCTTGTAGAACTCGCTGGGCGCGACCAGGCCGACCGCGTACCGCTCCCCGGCGGACAGCGTGTACTGCAGCGGCCGGAGGGTCTGGTACGGCACGCCGGCCGGGTAGGCCGCCTCCTCCGGATAGGCCCGCCCGTACACCGGGATCGTGGCCCTGCCCGGCTTGGGCGTCACCACGAAGCCGGTCGCCCACTTCGCCACCGGCGCGGAGGTCGGGTTGTAGAACCACGCCTTCTGGCCGAGGTACCAGATGGCCGTCCAGTCACCCTGCCGGTCAGCGACGGCATAACTCTGGCCTGCGGACGCCCGAGCGCCGTGATCCGAGACCTCCATCGTGGACGGTGCACCGTCCTCGTGCAGGCCGGCGTCCTTGACCAGCGGCGCGTCCTGGCTGGGCGCGCTGTGCAGGATCACCGATGACGAGCCGCGCAGCGGGCAGGGCTCGCTGGTCGGCATGTCGTTCTCGTCCAGCTGGCAGCCCCAGAATGCCGGGCGGTTGCTGGCGAACTCCGGGTCCATGGTGACCAGGCCGGTGGCCGGCGTGCCGGTGCTGCGGATCGGCGCCCCCAGCAGGTCGAAGTAGTGCGACCAGTCCCAGTACGGGCCCGGATCCCAGTGCATGCCCCGGACGGTCGACGGGATGGTGCCGGGCACGTTGTCGTGGCCGATGATGTGCTGCCGGTCCAGCGGAATGTCGAACTTCTTCGCGAGGTGGCCCACGAGCTTCGCCGACGTGCGGTACATCGTCTCCGTGTACCAGGTGCCCTTGCGCGCGAAGCCCTCGTGCTCGATGCCAATGGACTTGCTGTTGACGTACCAGTTGCCGGCCTGCCAGGCGACGTCCTTGGTCTTGACGTGCTGCGCGGTGTGGCCGTCGCTCGAGCGCATGGTGTAGTGCCAGCTCACGTACGCCGGATCCTGCACCAGTTCCAGCGTCCGGAAGTAGGTCTCCTCGGTGTCGTGGATGACGATGTACTCGATCTTCTGCCGGGCCGGCCGGTCGGACAGGTCGTGGTTGCCGTAGTACTCCGGGTCCGTCCCGTCGCCGAGCAGTTGGTACGGCGCCGGGATCCACTCGCAGGCCAGCTCCGCCGGGCATTCCACGCCGTCGGCCCGGGCCACGGTGCGTAGGCCCAACTTGTCGAGCCAGGACTTCTGCGGCGTCACCTTCCGGGCGGCGAGGGTGACGCGCTGCCCGTCATCGGTGGTCCGGGCCGCGCCGGTCCGGATCGTCGCATATGCCTCGTCGGCGAAGGTCGCTGCGGAGTCGGTGCTGTCGGAGCCGGAATACCGGGCCACCGCGCCGTACCAGGCGGCGGGGTCGGTGCCGGCGCCGACCGGGGCGCCGATCTCCTTCTGGTACGACGCCAGCAGTGCGGCGCCGCCGCGGATGTTGGCCGCCGGGTCGGACCTGAGCGCGTCCTCCCCGCTGCCGGTGACCGTCGCGGCGGCATCCAGGGTCTGCAGCGCCGCCTCGGCCGGCGGGTTGGGCGCGGGTTCCGCGGCCTGGATCCGGGTTCGGGAGTCGTCGCCGCGCGGGTCCTCCTCGGGGCCGACGTGGCTGGGCTCGCCCAGGCTGTTGACGTACGTCGCGTCGGTGAGGTGCATCGGGCCGTACCCCGCGCTGGTGCTGGGGGTGCCGGCGTTGGTGTCCCAGCGGGATTCCAGGTACGAGACCGCGAGCAGGACGGACTCGGGGACCCCGTACTCGGCGGCGGCTGCGGCGTACTGCTGCTGTCGTGTGTCGGGCGTCGGGTTCGCCGCGGGAGCGGGGCCGGCCGGCACGAGCGTCACGGCGCCGACCAGCGCGGTGCTGAGCAGGATGCGCCTGCCCATCGGGGCTCGGGATCGGGGCATGGAACCTCCGTTCGGGGGATGACTCAGTGGTCACCCTCGCCCCGGCGGGCCATCATGTCAATAGATTCCGACCTGCCGCATCACGGCGCAAGAAACCTTCAGGCGGGGCCGCCACCCGGCCAGCTCGCTGACCAGATGGCGGCCACCGAGGCCCGGCTGCGCGGACCTCAGCCGGCAGCGACCGTGGCCAGGTAGCGGTCGGCGGCCTCCGGCGTCAGGAACCAGTCCGCGAAGTCGTTCGGGTCGCTGAAGCCGTTGGCGAAGCGCCGGGCGACCGTCGGGTTCCCCGCGGCGGCCCCTAGGAGCTGCTGCACGTGCGGCGGCAGCGGCTGCAACATCGCGTTGGTCCAGCCGGTGACCGCCTGGCCGGCGCCGGACCAGAACCGCTCGAAGGTCTGCCCCATCCACTCCCGGTCGAACGGCCGATCACCGCGCTCCAGGATGGACCCCAGGTAGGAGTGGGCGCACTTGGCGGCGGTGTTGCTGCCCTGACCGGTGATCGGGTCGTTGGCCACCACCACGTCGGCCATGCCCAGCACGACCCCACCCGAGGGCAGTTCGGCCACCGGGCGGCGCACCGTCGGCGTGTACCGGCCCGAGAGGGTGGCCCGGCCGTCGGTCAACTCCACGTCGGCGCACCGCTCGTAGATCCACGGGGTGTACCGGCGGGCCAGGTCGAGGGTCAGCTTGAGGTGCTCGGCCGGGTCGCGCCGCTCGGCCCACAGGTCCAGCGGCCCGCCGGGCACCGCCTCCCAGAACAGGATCTCGCAGGGGCCGGAGTGGATCAGCCCCGGGATGACGAACAACTCACCCAGCCCCGGCACGGCGTTGAAGCTCACGTGGGGCACCGGCCACAGCGGATCCGGGGCCATGCCCTGCACGTACGCCACGGCCAGCCCCCGCTGTGGCGCGTCGTACACCGACCGCTGCGGGTCCCGGTCGAAGACGCCCACGAGGTCGCCCTTGCCGGCGGCGACGACGGTCAGGTCGTACCGGCCGAGCCGGGTGAGCCCGTCCAGGTCGGCGGTGGTCACCGTCTGGTAGAGCACGGTCCCGCCGCGCTGCTCGAACAGTTCCAGCCAGGCCGCCATCTTCACCCGCTGGTCGACGCTCTGCGCCGGCTCGTCCAGCGGGCACGGGATCCGCAGGGCCCGCTCGCCGGGCGGAGCGGACAGCGAGACGTGCAGCCCCTCGATCTGGGGTGCCCGGTCCTGCCACAGGTCCAGCCCGTACCGGCGTTCGGTTCCCAGCGCGTTGCCGAACATCGCCTGGGTGCTCATCACCCAGCCGCGGCGGATCTCGTCCGGCGTACGGGCGGACATGACGGTCACGTCGTAGCCCTCGGCGAGCAGGCTCAGGGCGAGCTGGAGCCCGGACTGTCCGGCCCCGACGACAAGGATCTTGCGCATTGTTTCCTCCAGGTTGAGCTACCGTGCCGCGAGCGCGCCCGCGGTGGGCCGGGCGGTGCGGGACATGGTGTGTTCCACGACCACCAGCAGCGCCCGCGCCACCGACGACGGGTCGCGGGCGTCGCAGGCGATCAGGGGCACGCTGGCGGGGACCGAGAGCGCTTCGCGAACCTCCTCGAGCGGGTGGTGCAGCACCCCGTCGAACAGGTTCACGCAGACCACGAACGGCAGGTCGCTGTCCTGCTCGAAGTAGTTGATCGCCGGGAACGAGGCGGCCAGGTTCCGCGTGTCGGCGAGCACCAGTGCACCGACCGCGCCCCGGCACAGGTCGTCCCACATCGGCCAGAACCGGGGTTGGCCCGGCGTGCCGAACAGGTACAGCACGAGGTCGGGGCCGATGGTCAGCCGGCCGAAGTCCATCGCCACGGTCGTGGTCTTCTTGTCGATCCCCGGGTCCATCCGGTCGACGGTTTCGCTGGCCGCGGTCATCCACGCCTCGGTGTTGATCGGCGGGATCTCTGAAATGGACCCGACGCAGGTGGTCTTGCCGACGCCGAAGCCGCCCGCGATGACGATCTTCGCCGAGGTCACTGGCGGCGTGTCAGGCAAGCTTGCGGAGGCCATCGCGCAGTCTCTCCAGGAGGCGGAAGTCGACATTGTCGTGGTCGGTGTGGATCAGCAGCCGGTCGGTGGCGGCCAGGTCGTCGACGACCACCCGAGTGACACCCAGCGACATCCCGCAGACCGCGGAGAGTTCGGCCACCGAGCGCGCCGACCCGCGGGCCTGCTCGTACAGCGTGCGGGTCTCGGGCAGCAGACCCGAGGCGAAGACGGCGTCGTAGTACGGCACCGACACCAGGGTGTGGACGAGCAGTGGCCGCCGGGTGCGGGTGCGTCCGGCGGTCAGCACGTACGGCCGCACCTTCCAGTACGTCATCGGCATGATCTGGCTCCTTCGGCCCGTCAGCGGGGCTGACTGGCGGTCATCCGGTGCAGCTCGTGGCGGACCTGCGGGGTGAGGGCGTGCCACACCGCGCCGACGAACTGGGTCATCCGGTAGGAGACGACCCGCAGGTCGCAGCCGGGGGCCGCGGCTACCGCCAGGCCCGCCGACTCGCCGACCCGCATGAACAGCAGGTGCCCCCGCGGCAGCCGTACGGTGAGGTACTCGGACGAGCCGAGGTCCAGCAGGGCCGCGCTGCGGTCGGCCATGCTGAGCAGGCCGGCGGTCAGCGCGGAGAGCTGGTCGCCGAGGTCGCGGTGCACGCCGCGGGAGGCGGCGAGCTGGAGGCCGTCCAACGACACCAGCATCGCGTGGGTGACCCCGGGTACGTCCTCGGCGAACTGACGGATCAGCCAGGCGCAGTCCGGCAGTCCCTGGCCGGTGGTCGCCGTACCGTTGCCGGAGTATGCGTGGGTCATCGCTGCTGTCCTTCGTCGCTGGTGGTCCGGGCGTCGCTGACGCCGGCGGCGAAGGCCGCCGTCTCGTCCGGCCACGCCTCGGGTGGGGATCCGGCGCCGGGGTCGGCCGGGGGTCGGGTGGTCGCCGCGGACTGGTCACGGACACTCGTCGGCACCCGCTGGGGCAGGCTGCCGGCCGGCTGCTGCGCGGTGGCCGGCCCGGGGAGCGTGCTCAACGGCACGGTGGGCGAGTTGGTGCTGTCATGGGGCGCGGCCATCGGCGTACTCCAGGGGTGGGCCCCGCCCCCCGGGGACGGGGACGGGATCCCGGCGGACGGGGACGGCCAGGCCGGCGGGACGGGCGCGCCGGCCGGCGCCGCCGCGGTGGGAATCTCGCAGAGCAGCGCGCCGGGGACGAGCACCGTGGCCGTGGCGCCGCCGGAGGGGCGGTTGGTGAGGGCGACCCGCAGCTGGCGGGCGACGGCCAGGTGGGCCACGACGGCGAGCCCGAGGTGAGCGGCGGGGTCGAGCGTGGCCGGGGTGACCAGCCGGCCGTTGAGCAGGGCGTTGAGCTGGGACAGATGGTCGGGCTGGAGGCCCACGCCGGCGTCCTCGATCCGCAGCAGGACGCTGCCGTCCTCGGTGATGAACGCCGACACGATCACCGGCGCGGTGGGCGGCGAGAACCGGGTGGCGTTGTCCAGCAGCTCGGTGAGCACCCGGATCACGTCGTCGGCGGCGAACTCGACCACGGCCAGGTCCACCACGTGACCCACCCGGATGCGGGCGTAGTGCTCGACAGCGGAGCTGGCCGCCCGGACGACGTCGACCAGGGTGACTGTCTGCGGGTTGGCGTCCTCGACCCGACGGCCCAGCAGCACCTGCAGGTTCTCCGCGTGCCGCCGGATCCGGGTGTTCGCGTGGTCGATGCGGTAGAGCCGCTCCAGCCGGTCCGGGTTCTGCTCGTCGGCCTCCACGGCTTCCAGGTGGGAACCCATCTGGTACGCGGAGGCCATGATCCGCATCGCGAACTGCTCGCAGATCGCCGGCCAGGGATTCGGGGGTTCCTCGGCGGGTGGCGGCGGTGGCGGGGGTGTCTCCTGTGGTGCGACGTCCCACTGGGCGACGGTCGGATCCAACCAGCGCGCCGCCCGCTGCCGCCACGTCGCCCTGCGTCGACCCGCCGACGAAACTGGGGTGATATCGGTGCGTCTCACGAAATTACCGGCCTGTCCGTGATCATCGGCTCTGGCATGGTGCAGCAGTCAACCACCGTTGTGTGCCGATAGCAACGGGCAAGGTCAACTTAGGGGGGTTTTCACACCCGTCTCGCCGTGCTGCCACGAAAGCTTCATCGGGTTGGCTCGGCGAAACGCAACAGCCGGACGGAGAAATCTTCTGATCCTCGCGGGTGGGAGCCGTGACCCCGGCGACCTGAGGGTCGGGCGGTCGCCGTGACCGCCCGACCAGGAGAAGCCTCAGCCGGCCAGGTCGAGCTGGATCGTCGCTATCTCCCACGCCCGCACCGGCAGCCGGACCCGCCCGTCGCCGTCGACCGGCAGCGGCTCGCCCGCTCGGCCGATCAGGTCGGCCCGCCACGCCCCGCGTAAGCCGCGGCCGGCCCCGATGACGGCGTTGGTGTCCCGGGCGGCGACCACCCGCAGCTCGATCCGGCCGTCCCGGTCCC
The DNA here is from genome assembly GCF_016598485.1 of Micromonospora coerulea. Taxonomy (GTDB): domain Bacteria; phylum Actinomycetota; class Actinomycetes; order Mycobacteriales; family Micromonosporaceae; genus Micromonospora; species Micromonospora coerulea. The sequence goes on from NZ_JAEMUW010000009.1 coordinate 21,080, forward strand.
GGAGGCTGGTCAGCGCGACGCCGTCCCCGTCGACGGTCACTCCGGTGACCGGCGCCGGCAGCCCGGCGGAGGGTTCGCCGCTGCCCGGGAAGTCCAGCAGCTCGTGCCGGTACGCCTCGGCCGCCGCCAGGACCCCGGCGGAGTCCCAGTCGCCCCGGAACGGCAGCACCGCCAGCTCGACGCTGCGCTCGCCCCGGCACTGGGCCAGCGGCGTGGGCAGCTGCGGGCCGGCGGGTTCGTCCCGCAGGGCGTGCCGGTTACGGGACAGCATTCCGATCGCGCGCAGTACGGTGACGGCCAGTTCCCGGCCGGAGTCGGTCACCTCGTACTCGGTCGGCTGGGTCAGCAGCACGGCGAGCGACCCCTCGGCGCCCCCGGCGGCGACGAACCCGGAGGCGGGGAACGTCGGCAGGGGCACCTCACCGCCGCCACCCTCGGCGGTCAACCCGCGCTCGACCACCGCGAACTGACCCTCCGCGTAGGACGAACGGGCCGCTGCGGGTAGCGGCAGGTGCAGGCGGACCCGGTGGTCGTCGCAGCGGTTGTCGAAGCTCAGCCGCAGCCGGGCGAAGGCCTCACCGGCCCGTAGCTCCACCCGGGTGGTCACGGTGGCGGTCTCCCGGTCCACGCGGCGCGAACCCGCGTCCACGTCGGCGCCGACCGGCCAGCGGTACTCGCGGACCACGTCGAGGACGGCGACCACCGGGCCTTCGTGCACCACGACGGTCCGCACCGCGCGCGGCTTGTCGACCAGCTCGTCCGCGGCCGGCGGCGCGTAGTTGTAGCTGTCGCCCACGTCGCCGCCGTCGACGATCCGCGCCACGCCGTCCACGCTCAGGCCGTCCGGTGCGGACAGCCGCAGCGTGCCGTCCTCGGCCACCTCGACGCGGAGCAGGCCGTTGTCGACGGCCCGACCGACGACCGTCACGGGCGCCGGGCCCGCCGCGCCGGCCGCCTCCGGCCCCAGCGCGGCGCCGTTCGCCCGCGCCCGGGCCGCCTCCGGTACCGGCGCCGGGTTGTCCGCCCGCGTGGCCGGGTCGTCCGGGGGCAGGGCCACCGGGCGCACCGCGGCGAGACCGAGCGCCGGCACCTCGACCAGCGCGGCGACGGTCAGCCGTGGGGCGGCGACGATCCGCACCCGCCACCGGTCCGGGCCGACCGCGGCGGCGAGCGCCAGCCGGACGTCCTCGACGTCGAAGGCCGGGTCGCCGTGCCGGGCCACCCGGAAGGTGAGGGTGGCGTCGTCCGGCGACACCGACCAGGCGGTGATCTCCTGCCCGTACAGCTCGCGCCCGTGCACCCGGGTGAGCACCGCCGGCAGGTCGGCCGTCGGCACCAGGTCGTCGGCGAGCAGCGTCCGGGCCCGGTCGAGGACCTGGGCGGGCGCGACCGTGCCGTCGGCGCCGACCAGGCCGACCGCTCCGTCCCCGGGCCCCTCGACGTCGAGGCGGACCAGGGCGGTCCGAGCCGCCGGGGTCGGGTTGAACAGCAGGTACCCGTCGCGCGGCACACCGCCGGCCAGCCGCGCCCCCACCAGGTCGCAGACGGCCCGGCCGAGCTGGTCCGCCTCGGCCAGCCGGGCGGCCACCTGCTCGGCGGTCTCGTCGCAGCCGCATCCGGTCACCGAGTCGTGGCAGCTCGCGTCGATCAGCCGGGTCCAGGCCATGTCGAGGAACCGTTGCACGGACGGGTCGTGGAAGAGCGCGGCCAGCGGTTCGGCGTACCGCTCGACCCGCCGCTCGGCGCGGCCCATCGCCTGCTTGAGGTGGGCGCGTACGGAGATCACGCCGGGAAGGATGTTGGCCCGGGCGTGCGAGCGCAGTTCGCCCGCCACGACGGGCAGGCCGTCCACCGTGGTCGGTTGGGTGGCGAAGTACTCCGCGAGGGTGCCGAGCCGCAGGCGTACCCCGTCGACGTCGGCGGCGGCCAGCCGGTCCGGGGCGTCCGGCGCGGGCGCGGCGTGGTCGGTGCCGTACATCGCCAGGATCGGGGTGTCGTCGCCGTCGGGCCGCCAGCCGCGCAACCGTTCGGCCAGGTCGACCGCCCGGCGCGTGACCAGGCGCGGGTTGTCCATCAGTCCGGCCGCGTTGCCGTAGCCGCCGGGCAGGTACTCGGTGCGGATCGTGGTGCCGTCCGGCGCCTGCCAGGCGAACGCGTGCGACCGGACCCGCTCCGGCACGCCCCGGAACACGCAGGCGTGGGCCAGTCCCGCCCCGGCCAGGAGCTGCGGCATCTGCGCGACGTGCCCGAACATGTCGGGCAGGTAGCCGACCGGCATCGCCCCGCCCAGGCCCGCGCTGCGGGCCAGCCCGCGCTCCAGGTTGCGGACGATGTTTTCCCCGGAGCAGAGGAACTCGTCGAGCAGGATCTGCCACGGCCCGACGGACAGCCGCCCGGCCCGCACCAGCGCGACCACCTGCTCCCGGCGCTCGGGCCGGACCTCCAGGTAGTCGTCGACCGCGGCGAGCTGCCCGTCCAGGGTGAACCGCTGGCGCTCGTCGTGCGCCATTCGGTCGAAGACCTCGTCGAGCAGGGCCACCAGCCGCAGCCGGAACCGCTGGAACGGCTCGTACCACTCGCGGTCCCAGTGGGTGTGCGGCACCACGATGATCTCGGTCGGTCGGTCCATCAGCTCGCCGCCTCTCCGCCGATCGCCGCCCCGGTCAACTCCCCGTAGCGGCGTACCACCTGTTGGCTGGTCCGTACGTCGGCCGCGCCCTCGGCGATGCCGCTCAGCGGGCGCGTGCCTTCGGTCACCATCGCGTGGAAGGCGACCAGCTCCTGCTCGAACGCCTCGGTCACCGACCGGAACGCCGTCCGCCGCTCGCCGTCGCCGCGCCGGTCCACCGCGGTCAGGGTGGTCGGCGCGTTGAGCAGGTACGGCGACGGGAAGACCAGCTCCAGCGCCCCCCGGGCGTGGTGCAGCGTCACCGTTTCCCGGTAGGCCGGGCAGTCCGGCAGGTTGAGCCAGCGGATGCCGTACCGGCCGCCGTCGGGCAGCCGGCCGGAGATCTCCACCGACGGCTCGGCCGGCCCGTCGGGTGCCAGCGGCCAGGTCGCGACGTGGTCGACCGTGGCCGGCGCGCCGGTGAACAGCCGCAGCAGCGACAGGTCGTGCGAGACGCTGTTGATCAGAATCTGGTAGAGGGTGCGGGCGCCCCGGTCCCCGCCCACCGCCGCGTCGAGCAGCCCGTCGTCGGCCTCCCGCAGCCGGGCCAGCTCCGCGGGCGGCACGTCCCGCGGCGCGGGCGGCAGGTTGGCGAACGCCAGCTGCTGGTCCCCGGCGGCGTGCAGGACGGTCACCTCGACCGCGTGCACCGCCGCCGGGCCGCCGATCTCGTCGAGCAGCCGGGCGGCCTCGGCCACCGCCGGGTCGTACTGCTTCATGTAGCCGACCATCAGCGCCGCGCCGGAGCCGGTCAGCCGGTCGGTCTCGGCGACGGTGTAGGCGAGCGGCTTCTCGCAGAGCACCGGCAGCCCTCGGCCCAGCGCCGCGGCGGCGAGTTCCCCGTGCGAGCCGGAGGTCGCCAGCAGCACCGCGTCGTAGCCGCCGCCGGCCAGCAGGGTCGCCGCGTCCGCGTACCGCCGGGCCGGATCGACGCCGTACCGGTCGCCGAGTTCCGCCAGCCGCGACGGGGACAGGTCGCTGAGCGCGACGACGTCGAACAGGTCGGCCCGGCGGCGCAGCAGCGGCAGGTGCACCGTACGGGCGATGACGCCGAGCCCGGCCACCGCGATCCTGATCCGCTTGCCCCCCTCGGTCATCGCAGCGCCTCCGCCAGCCACCGCCGGTTGCCGTGCTGGTCGGCGCGGATCCGTTCCAGGTCCCGGCCCTGCGCGGGCGCGTCCTGTTCGATCACCAGCCAGCCGGTGTAGCCGATCTCGTCGAGGCCGCGCAGCACGCCGGCGAAGTCGACGTCGCCGGCGCCCAGGGCGCAGAAGCCACCGGCCGCGACCACCTCGGCCAGCCCGCCGCCGGCCTCGCGGACCCGGTGGTGCGCGGCCAGGTCGGCGTCCTTGAGGTGGACCTGACCGATCCGGCCGGCCCACTTGCGCAGCGCGGTGGCCGGGTCCCCGCCGGCCAGCATCAGGTGCCCGGTGTCCAGGCAGACCGCCACGTCGGTGAGTTCCAGCAGCCGGTCGGCCTCCGCCTCGGTCTCCACGTCGGTGCCCAGGTGGTAGTGGAACACCGGTTCGAGGCCCCGGCCCCGGCACCGGTCGACGGCCTGCTGCACCCGGGCGGCGAAGCCCGGCCAGGCGGCGGCCGGCAGGGCGGCGGCCAGGTCCGGCGGGGTGCCCGGGCGGGCCATCCGGGCCGGGTTGCCGGGGCAGGCGAGGGTGGGCCGGGGCGCGAACCGGGGATCATCGACGGGCGCGGCGGCGAACACGTCCAGTGCCGCGTCGAGCTGGACGAGATCCTCGGCGAACCCGTCGCGGTCGGCGAAGCGCAGGTCGACCCAGCCGCCGGCGAGCCCGATGCCGCTGGCGGCCAGCCGCCCGGCCAGCACCTCCCCGGTCCCCAGGTAGCCGATCGGCCCGGAGTCCACTCCGGTGTAACCGTCCGTCGCCAGCGACGCGAGCAGCTCGTCCGGGCCGACGAACGGGTCGTCCGCCTGGTAGATGCCGTAGTTGCAGGGGGCTCCGGCCACCCTGGTCCGTGCGGTCAGCGGCACAGTGCGATCACCTCCATGCGGTGGGACTCCAGGACGTGCAGCCCGTCGGCGGCGGGCAGCAGGCACCGGTCGCCGCGGACCACCCGATGACGGCCGTCCGGGTAGCCGAGCAGCGCGCCGTCCGCGCCGAGGGCGAGCAGTTCGTCGCCGAGCCGCAGCAGCAGGGGAGCGTCCGGGCCGGCGGAGACCGCGGTACGGCCGGCGGCCAGCGCGTCGCGGACTGCCGCCTCGTCGGCCGGGTCGCCATCGACGAGCACCCAGGTGGTCGGGGCTCCCGGCAGCGCGTCCGCGCCGGGTCGGTGGAAGTCGCTGCCCCCGACCGGTACGACGTCCGGCCGCCACGCCTGAGCCCAGGCCAGCGGAGCCCCCCAGGTGCGGTCCCACCAGCCGGAGTGCCACACCTCCACCAGTCGGGTGCGGCTGGTCACCGGCTGCCGCCAGGCGCAGTCCCCGCCGAGCGGGTGGTTGATCGACAGCAGCCCTCCCGCGCGCTCGACGGCGGCGAGCCACTCGTCCGCCGGTCGCCGGAAGTCGATCCAGCCCACGGGGCCGAACGCGTTGGCGTGCCCCCGGTCGGTGGTCACCTCCTGACCGGGCAGCAGGGTGATCCCGTACCGGCGGGCCGAGCCGGGCAGCCAGGGGTGGTGGCTGACCGTGTTGTGATCGGTGACGGCGAGGAAGTCCAGGCCCCGGGAGACGGCGAGGGCGGCCAGCTCGTCGATGGTCTGCGCGCCGTCGCTGTGCACGGTGTGGGCGTGCAGGTCCCCGGCCAGCCAGCGCCGCCCGTCCACGTCCGGCACCGCCGGTCGGGGCGGACGTTCGGGTCGGGGCGGCGCGACGGGTGCGGGCGGCGGCGCCGGTGCGGCGCTGCTGGTGGTGGCGGTGATCTCGAAGTCAAGGCCCTCGGGCGGGACGCGGTGCAGCCGGAGCAGCACCTGCCACTCGCCGGGCTCCAGCTCGCCGGGCAGGTAGCCGGGGGTGGCCCAGTCCGGGGTGATCGTGTAACCGTCCCGGGCACCGCCGGACCAGCCCCGGAAGCCGGCCGGCCCGACGCACCCGAGGTCCAGCACGCCCGCCGCGCGCGGGTAGTCCAGCCGTACGGTGAGCGCGGCGGTGCCCGGCGCGACGGTGACCGGCAGGGCCCGCAGCACGTCCTCCGCGCGGTCCCGCAGCGTCCACCTGCCCCGGTGGCTGACCATGGTCAGGCTTCCGCCCCGACCCCGGTACGCGGCGCCGGCACCGGTGGCGCCGTCGCGCCGCCGACCAGCTCGCCGTCGCGGTAGACCAGTGAGCGGCCGGGCCGTGGCACCACCCAGCCGGTGTCGCCGGGATCCGGTTCCCGTCCCTCGGGCACCACGACCTGCACGCTGGTCGCGGTGTCGTCCTCGGCGGGCACGTCCAGCGACACCAGCGAGAAGCTGCCGAGGTTCTCCACCACGGCGACCTGGCCGGTCAGCGCCTCGGGGACCGGCTCGGGGGAATAGTCGAGGTATTCGGGCCGGACCCCGTAGACCACGGTCTCCCCGTCGGCGAGCTGGCCGCGGGCGTCCTCGGGCACCGGCAACCGTACGCCGGCGAGGGCCAGTGCGTCGCCGTCGACCCGGGCCGGGACCAGGTTCATCGGGGTCGAGCCGATGAACCCGGCGACGAAGGTGTTGGCCGGCCGGCGGAACACCTCGGTGGGGGTGCCGACCTGCCGGATCCGGCCGCCCTCCATCACGGCGATCCGGTCGGCCAGGGCCAGCGCCTCGGCCTGGTCGTGGGTGACGAAGACGGTCGTGACGCCCAGCTCGCGTTGCAGCCGCTTGAGGAAGGTCCGCGCCTCCAGCCGCAGCCGGGCGTCCAGGTTGGACAGCGGTTCGTCGAGCAGGAACACCTTCGGGTGGCAGGCCATCGCCCGGGCGAGGGCGACCCGCTGTTGCTGGCCGCCGGAGAGCTGCCCGGGCCGCCGGTCCAGCAGCGTCGACAGGCCCAGCTCGTCGGCGGTGGCCGCGGCCTTGTCCTGCCGGGCGGCCTTGCCCACCTTCTTGATCCGCAGCGGGTACGCGATGTTGTCCCGCACGGTCATGTGCGGGAAGAGCGCGTAGTCCTGGAAGACCATCGCCACGTCCCGCTGGCCGGGCGGCAGGTTCGTCACGGCGCGCTCGCCGATGCGCACGGTACCGCCGGAGGCGAGTTCCAGCCCGGCGATGGTGCGCAGCAGGGTGGTCTTGCCGCAGCCGGAGGGGCCGAGCAGGGCGAAGAACTCGCCGTCGGCGATCTCCAGGTCGAGGGCGTCCAGGGCGCGTACCCCGTTGGGGTAGACCTTGGTCAGCTCGCGCAGGGTGATGGCGGACATCAGCGCTTGATCCCTCCGTGGAAGCGGAATCCGTACCTGCTGCTGACGAAGACGAACATCAACGCCACCGGCAGCGAGTAGAGCAGTGAGAAGGTGGAGAGCAGCCGCAGGTCGGCCTGGCCGCCCTCGGTGTAGAGCGTGTACATGATCACCGCGGCCGGCGCCTTGTCCGGGCCGCGCAGCAGCAGGAACGGCACCAGGAAGTTGCCCCACACGTTCGCCACCGCCCACACCCCGACGGTGGCCAGCCCGGGTCGGACGACCGGCACCACGATGTGCCGCATGATCTGCAGCGGGCTGGCGCCGAACACTCGCGCGGACTCCTCGTACGAGGTGGGCGTGGCGTCCATGAAGTCCTTGAGGATGAAGATCGCCGCCGGCAGCAGGCCGCCGGTGAGGATCAGGATGACCCCGAGCCGGGAGTCGATCAGGTGGAGCCGGAACGCCAGCTCGAACAGCGGCACCATGGTCGCCGTGCCGGTGACGATCGACGAGAGCAGCAGCAGTCCGTAGAGCAGCGCGTCCCGCCCCGGCACCCGGACCCGGCTCAGCGCGTACGCGGCCAGGGCGGCGAACGTCACCACCAGCACGGCGGTGCCGCCGGCCAGCCAGACCGAGTTGACCAGCGAGGTCATCGCGTACGGGTTGTCCAGCAGGGTCCGGAAGTTGTCGAGGGTGAAGTCCGGCAGCGAGGTGCCGATCGTCGGGGTGTCGTCGAACGGCGCGGTGGCCAGCCAGAGCAGCGGCAGGGCGAAGAAGGCGAGCACCAGGCAGAGGAAGACGTAGCGCCCCACCCGGGCCAGCAGGTGCCGCACGGCGGCCCTCGACCGGTCGGCGGTTCCGGTGCCGTCCGCCGTCGTCGTCACGGTACTCACGGCGCCTCCTGAGTTCGCGACTGCGGGGCTCGCAGGACCGGCTCACTCCTCGCGCTCACGCCCGCTCCTTCCGCCGGCCGAGCATGCGCAGGTAGATCAGCGCGATGACCAGGTTGATCAGCAGCATGATGAACGAGATGGCCGCGCCGAAGCCCAGCTCGCCGCCGGAGAGTGCCACCTTGTAGACGTAGACCGCCAGCACCTCGGAGCGCTGCTCGGGGCCGCCCGCGGTGATCAGGAACGGGGTGAAGTCGTTGAACGTCCAGAGGCTGATCAGCAGCAGGTTCGTCAGCACGTGGCCGCGGATGCGGGGGAACACCACGTCGCGCAGCTGCTGCCAGGTGGACGCGCCGGCCAGCCGGGCGGTCTCCAGGTGCGACCGGGGTACGTTCTCCAGCGCGGCGGCGTAGAGCATCATCGAGAACGCGGTACCCCGCCAGGTGTTGAAGATGATGATCGACAGCATCGGATGGTCGAGCAGCCAGGCCATGCCGGGCGTGCCGAGCAGGCCGTTGAGCGTGCCGGCGTCCCGGTCGAGCAGGGCGATCCAGAGGAAGGCGACGACCGAGCTGGGCAGGATCCAGGACAGCAGGATGAACGCCTCGACCACCCGGCGCAGCGGACCCCGCCGGTCGCGCAGCGCGAAGGCGATGGCGAAGCCGAGGCCGGCCTGGCCGATCACCGCCGAGCCGAGCACGAACTGCAGGGTCAGCAGCAGCGACGTGCGGAAGCGTTCGTCGGTCAGCGCCCGGGTGTAGTTGTCCAGGCCGACGATCTCCGGGTTGGCCGCGGCCAGGCCGGTGAGCCGGTAGTTGGTGACGCCCAGGTAGATCGTCCAGGCGGCCGGCACCACGAGGAAGAGCAGGATCAGCACCATGCTCGGGACGAGGAACCCGGCGGCGCGGGCCCGGCCCAGCCCGGCGGCGTCGGGGGCGGGGGAGGCGCCCGTCACCGGGCGCGCTCCCCCGACCGTCTCGTCAGGACGAGACGTTACCTGGACCACCGACGATCCCTTCGACCTTCTTCTGGTACGCCGCAGCCGCCTCGTCGGCGCTCTTGCCCGACGCCGCGGCGGCGGTCGCCTCCTGCAGCGCCACCGACACCTGCGGGTAGACCGCCAGCGGCGGCCGGTACGCGGTCAGCGGCAGCACCTTCTCCGCGACGAAGCTGAGCAGGGGGTCGCCGGCCAGCACCTCCTTGTTGACGTCCATCCGGGCGGTGATCCGCGCCGCGCCGGCGAGCTGCTCCTTGGTGGCCTCCGCCGAGTGCATGAACGCCAGCAGCTCGAACGCCTGTGCCGGGTACTTCGAGTTCGGGTTCAGCACGTCGACGCCGCCGCCGGACATGCTGACGAAGTCCTGCCCCCGGATGCCGGCGCCGGGCTGCTTGGCCGGAATCATCGCCCACCCGACGGTGGTGTCCCGGTCGGGCATCTTGGCGACGCCGTCCTTCGGGTTGACGACGCCGCGCCAGAAGTAGTCGCCCTCGGCGAGGATGCCGATCTTGCCCGCGGCGAACTCGGCGAAGGACTTGTCGCGCCCCTTGGCCTCCTGCTGGAGCTTCGGATCGCCCAGCCCGCCACCGTAGACCTTGGTGTAGAAGTCGAGCATGTCCTTGACCGGCTGGTTGGCGCCGGCCCACTTGTTGTCCTTGTAGATCTCGCCGCCGGCGCCGACCAGCAGCGGCAGGGCACCCTGCATGGTGGTCGCCTCACCCATCGCCGTGCCGGCGTTGATCTGGATCGGCGTCACGCCGGGCAGCGCCTTCAGCTTGGCGCCGGCGTCGAGGATCTCCTGCCAGCTCTTCGGCTGCCAGTCGGCGGGCAGGCCGGCCTTGGCGAAGAGCTTCTTGTTGAAGTACAGGACCCGGCCGTCGGTGCCCTGCGGGATGCCGTACTTCTTGTCCTCGAACGTGCCCAGGCCCTGCACGCTCTCCGGGATCTGCGACCAGCCGTCCCAGCTGTCGACCTGGTCGCCGGCCACCTCGGACAGTGGCTTGAGGTAGCCGGCCTGGGCGAACTCGCCGACCCAGATGCCGTCGACCGATATCACGTCGGCGCCGCCCTTGGACCGCAGGTCCAGCGCGAGCTTCGTCTTGTACGGCTCGTCGTCGACGCCGCTCGGCACGAACGACACCTTGGCGGTGACGCCCTTGGCCTTCTGGGCCTCGACGAACCGGGGGATGACCCACTTCTCGATCCACTCGGCACCGGCGGAGTTCTTGCCACCGGCGATGGCGTTGGTGGCGATGGTGAGGGTGATGTTCTTGGCGTCCTTGCCGGCGGGCTCCGCGTCGCCACCGCAGGCCGTGGCGGCGAGGGTGACGGCGGTGAGCGCGGCGAGCACACCCGTGACGCGTCTTGGTGTGACTGACATGGGGTTGTTCCCTTCGCAAGGAGTTGACTTCGAAGAGACTCGCGGGTCGCCCGCCGGCCGCAGGTCCATGCCGGCGGTGCTTGTCGGCCACAATGTCATGACAGCCTGACGACGTAAATACCTGTCACTGAAATGAGCCGGAATCAGGCGCGTCACCGCTCGGCGACGGTCACCTCCAGCGCGTACCGGGAAGCCCGGTAGATGTGCACGCCGTGCTCGACGTAGCGGCCCTGGTCGTCGTACGCCGTCCGGGTCATGGTCAGCAGCGGGGCGCCGCGCCGCTCGCCAAGCATCTGCGCCTCCGCCGCGGTCGCCGCCCGGGCGCCGATCCGCTGCTGGGCGCCGCGCACCCGCAGGCCGGCCGCGCGCAGGATCGCGTACAGGCCCCGGCTCTGCAGGCCGTCGAGGGTGAGCCGGACGAGATCCGGGGGGAGCCAGTTCTCCATCACCGCGAGGGGCTCCCCGTCGGCGAACCGCAGCCGGCGCAGATGCTGCACCGCGCTGCCGGCGGTGACCCCGAGCGCGGCCGCCACCTGCGCCGGACAGGCCACAGTGGCCAGTTCGAGCACCGAGGTGGACGGCTGCCGCCCGGTCCGCGCGAGGTCGTCGTGCAGGCTGGTCAGCTCGACCGAGCGGCGCACCTCGCCCCGGACGACCTGGGTGCCCACGCCGCGGCGACGGACGATCAGTCCCTTGTCCACCAGATGCTGGATGGCCTGCCGGACGGTGGGCCGGGACAGTCCTAGCCGGTCGGCGAGCTGCAGCTCGCTGTCCAGCCGGTCGCCGGGCGCCAGCTCGCCGCGCTGGATCGCGGCGCTGAACTGCTCGGCGACCTGGAAGTAGAGCGGGACCGGGCTGCTCCGGTCGACCACGATCTCGGGGCCGGTCACGGCGGACCTCCTCGTCACGGTTGCCCAGGGGGTCGGGGGCGCGATGGGCGCCACTGTACCGAAGCGGTGACTGAGCGAACCTGCCAGATGTCAGGACAACACATTGACACAACTCCCGGCCACTGTTACCAATCAGGGACCAGGATCGAGCTGGCGGTCACGCCGTCGCCGGCCCGGACAAAGGACGCCGCATGCTCGACGTGCTCACCATCGGCCGGGTCGGAGTGGACATCTATCCGCTGCAGATCGCCACGCCGCTGGCCGAGGTCGAGACCTTCGGGAAATTCCTCGGCGGCAGTGCCACCAACGTCGCGGTCGCCGCCGCCCGGTACGGGCTGCGAGCCGGCGTCATCACCCGCACCGGCGCCGACGCCTTCGCCGACTACGTGCACCGGGCGTTGCGGGATTTCGGCGTCGACGACAGCCAGGTGCGCCCGGTCGACGGGCTGCCCACCCCGGTGACCTTCTGCGAGATCTTCCCGCCCGACCACTTCCCGATCTGGTTCTACCGCACCCCCACCGCCCCGGATCTGCAGATCCACCCCGACGAGCTGGACCTCGGCGCCATCGTGGACGCCCGCGTCTTCTGGGTCACCGGCACCGGGCTCTGCCAGCAACCCAGCCGGGATGCGCACCTGACCGCGCTGGCCGCCCGCGCCGGTCGAGCGCACACCGTCCTGGACCTCGACTACCGGCCGATGTTCTGGCCCGACCCGGCCGCCGCCACGGCCGCCTACGCCGCGGCGCTGCCCCGGGTCACCGTCGCGGTGGGCAACCTCGACGAGGCCGAGGTGGCCGTCGGCACCCGGGACCCCGAGCGGGCCGCCCGGTTGCTGCTCGACCGTGGGCCGCGGCTGGCCGTGGTCAAGCTCGGCCCGGACGGGGTGCTGGCCAGCACCGCCGAGCGGACGGTCCGGGTACCGCCGGTGCCGGTGGAGGTGGTCAACGGGCTGGGCGCCGGGGACGCCTTCGGCGGCGCCCTTTGCCTGGGCCTGCTGCGGGACTGGCCGCTGGAGCGGACGCTGCACTTCGCCAACGCCGCGGGTGCGATCGTCGCGTCGCGGCTGGCCTGCTCGTCCGCCATGCCCGACCAGGCCGAGACCGAGGCGCTCGCAGCCCGGGCGGAGCCGGCCCCCGCGACGGAAGGAAACCGGTGAGCACCGAGTACGAGGCGTTGACCCTCACCCGCGCGCACCGGCCGCAGGCGATCGCCGAGGCCGCCTCCCGGCGGACCCGCCGACCCTGGCCGGACCACGGTCGGCCGCTCTTCCTGATCGCCGCCGACCACCCGGCCCGGGGCGCCCTCGGTGTCCGGGACCGGCCGATGGCCATGGCCGGGCGTACCGACCTGCTCGACCGGCTACGACTCGCGCTGTCCCGGCCCGGGGTCGACGGGGTGCTCGGCACCCCGGACATCCTGGAGGATTTGCTGCTGCTCGGCGCGCTGGAGGACCGGCTGGCGATCGGCTCGATGAACCGTGGTGGCCTGTTCGGCGCCGCGTTCGAGCTGGACGACCGGTTCACCGCGTACGACGCCGACAGCATCGCCGCGATGGGCTACGACGGGGGCAAGATGCTGTGCCGGATCGACCCGGACGACCACGGCACGGCCTCCACGCTGCAGGCCTGCGCCCAGGCGGTCAGCGCCCTCGCCGCGCACCGCACAGTTGCATTGGTGGAGCCGATGTGGGTGGGGCGGACCGACGGGCGGGTCCACGTCGACCTGACCCCCGAGGCGGTGATCAAGAGCGTGAGCATCGGGCAGGCGCTCGGCACGACCTCGGCGTACACCTGGTTGAAGCTGCCGGCGATCGACGAGATGGACCGGGTGGTGGCCGCGACCACCCTGCCCGTCCTGCTCCTCGGCGGCGACCCGACGGAGACCCCCGACGTGGTGTATGCCCGCTGGCAGCGGGCGTTGCGGCAGCCCGGCGTCCGCGGGCTGGTCGTCGGCCGGGCGCTGCTCTACCCGCCGGACGACGACGTCGCCGCCGCGGTCGACCTGGCCCACTCGCTCCTGCCCGCCCGGCAGCAGGCATGACCGGGGAGCTGCACCTGCCCTGGGGCACGACGACCCGACCGCCCTGGGCGCTGGAGCTCACCCCCGAACGGGCCGGCTGGACGTACGCGGGGCTGCGGGTGCTCGTCCTCCCCGCCGGCGGCGTGGTCACCTTCGCCACCGGCGACGAGGAGATGCTGGTCCTGCCGCTGGCCGGGGCTGCCACCGTCCGCTGCGACGGGCTGCGCCTGGAGCTGACCGGCCGCGCCTCGGTCTTCACCGCGGTCACCGATTTCGCCTACCTTCCGCGCGACGCGACGGTGACGGTCCGCGGCGAGGGGCGGTTCGCGCTGCCGTCGGCCCGGGCCACCCGCCGGTTGTCGCCGCGCTACGGCGCGGCCCGGGACGTGCCGGTGGAGCTGCGCGGCGCCGGGCCGGCCAGCAGGCAGGTCAACAACTTCTGCGCCCCGGAGGCCTTCGACTGCGACCGGCTTGTCGCAGTGGAGGTGCTCACCCCCGGCGGCAACTGGTCGTCCTACCCGCCGCACAAGCACGAGGACGACCGGGTCCACGACGACGGTCGGGTCGAGGCGGCGCTGGAGGAGATCTACTACTTCGAGGTGTCCGGGGCGGCGCCGGGCGACGGCGGCGGACCGGTCGGCTACCAGCGGGTGTACGGCACGGATCGGCGGCCGATCGACGTGCTCGCCGAGGTCCGCACGGGCGACGTCGTGCTCGTCCCGTACGGCTACCACGGCCCGTCGATGGCCGCGCCCGGTTACCCCCTCTACTACCTCAACGTGCTGGCCGGGCCTGGTGCGGACCGCACCATGGCCTGTGTCGACGATCCGCGGCACGGCTGGATCCGGGGAAGCTGGGCCGACCAGGAGGTCGACCCGCGCCTGCCGCTGACCGGTCTGCCGGCGGGAGGCCGCTGATGCGCCGGCTCACGGTGGCGCAGGCCCTGGTGGCCTTCCTCGCCCGGCAATGGTCCGAACGCGACGGTCAACGCCATCGGCTGATTCCCGCCTGCTTCGGCATCTTCGGCCACGGCAACGTCGCCGGTCTCGGCGAGGCGCTGGCCGGCGCCGCCTCCGCGGGCGTCGACCTGCCGTACCGGTTGTGCCGCAACGAGCAGGGCATGGTGCACACGGCCGCCGCGTACGCCCGGATGACCGACCGGCTCAGCACCCTGGCCTGCACCACCTCCATCGGCCCGGGTGCGACCAATCTGGTCACCGGCGCCGCCGGCGCGACCATCAACCGGCTGCCGGTGCTGCTGCTGCCCGGCGACATCTTCGCCACCCGCGCGGCCAGCCCGGTGCTGCAGGAGCTGGAGGATGTCCGCTCCTACGACGTCAGCGTCACCGACGCGCTGCGCCCCGTCTCCCGGTACTGGGACCGGATCAACCGGCCCGAGCAGCTACCGGCGGCGCTGCTGGCCGCGATGCGCGTGCTCACCGACCCGGCGGAGACCGGCGCGGTCACCCTCGCCCTGCCGCAGGACGTGCAGGTCGAGGCGTACGACTGGCCGGAGGAGCTGTTCGCCGAGCGTACCTGGCACGTGGCCCGCCCCCGCCCGGACGAGGCGGCCGTCCGGCGGGCTGCCCGGATCGTCACCGCGGCCCACCGGCCGGTGCTGGTGGCCGGCGGCGGCGTCATCTACAGCGACGCGACCGCCGCGCTGCGCGGCTTCGCCGAGCGGCACGGCGTGCCGGTGGTGGAGACCCAGGCGGGCAAGGGGGCCCTGCCCCACGGCCATCCCCTGGCGGCGGGCGCGGTCGGGGTCACCGGCACCGCCGCGGCCAACGAGCTCGCCGCGAACGCCGACGTGGTGATCGGCGTCGGCACCCGGTACAGCGACTTCACCACCGCCTCCGGCACCCTCTTCGGCGACGCCCGGTTCGTCAACCTCAACATCACGGGTTTCGATGCCGCCAAGCTGTCCGGCGTGCAGGTCGTCGGCGACGCCCGGGAGAGTCTGGCCGCGCTGGGTGCGGCATGCGCCGACTGGGCCACCCTGCCCGCGTACCGGTCGACGGTCACGGACCTGGGCGCCCGGTGGGCGGCGGTGGTGGACCGCGCCCGGCACGCCGACCCGCAGGCGCCGCCGACGCAGGCCGCGGTCATCGGCGCGGTCAACGACGCCGCCGGCCCCCGGGACGTCGTGGTCTGCGCGGCCGGGTCGATGCCCGGCGACCTGCACAAGCTGTGGCGCAGCACCGACCCCAAGGGCTACCACGTCGAGTACGGCTACTCCTGCATGGGCTACGAGATCGCCGGCGGGATCGGGGTCAAGCTGGCCGCCCCGGACCGGGAGGTCTTCGTGCTGGTCGGCGACGGTTCCTACCTGATGCTGCCGAGCGAACTGGTCACCGCGGTGGCCGAGGGCGTCAAACTGGTCGTCGTGCTGGTCGACAACCAGGGTTTCGCCTCGATCGGCCGGCTGTCCGAGAGCGTCGGCGCGCAGCGGCTCGGCACCGCCTACCGCGACCGTGCCGGGGAGCCGCTCCCAGTCGACCTCGCGGCGAACGCGGCGAGCCTGGGTGCGGAGGTGATCCGGGTGACCACGACGGCGCAGCTGCGGGCCGGGCTGGACGCGGCGAAGGCGGCGCATCGCACGACCGTCGTGCACGTGTCCACGGACCCGATGGAGAGCGGGCCGGACGGCGGCGCGTGGTGGGACGTGCCGGTCGCCGAGGTGTCGGCCACCGCGGCGGCGCAGACGGCCCGGGCCGCGTACGAGACGGGGCGCAAGGCGCGTCGCGCGCACCTGCACCCGTCCTGACCGAGGCGGCCGGGGCGTCCACGGGTCAGGTCACCCGGTGTACGGCAGGGTGACCTTCGACCGGTTGCCGGTGCCGAGGCTGGTCGGCGTGGTGCCGATGGCGTTCCAGACCTCCACCTTCACCGTGCCGCCGGCCAGGTTCCCGAGCGTGCCCACGCCCGAGTAGAGGCCCCTGGTCTCGGTGTAGTGCTCCCACCCGGTGACCGGGTCGGTGGCGTAGTAGTGGTAGGTCTCCACCCGGTCGAAGCTGCCGTCGCCGGTCAGGTCGTAGGAGACGCGCGCCTGGGTGCCGTCGCCGACGCCGGTGCCGGCGTCGAGGAACAGGTCGAACCGGGTCTGCCCGCCGGTGTAGGTCGCGGTGACCCCGGTGGCGGTGTAGACCAGCGGGTTGTGCGGCGTACCGACCCGGTTTCCGTTGGCCGCCGCGACGGTCGCCGTGCCGGCGGTGCCGGCCACGCCGGACAGCTGGCCGGCGCCCGTCAGGTACCGGTCCGCGGCGAAGGCGGTCGGATCTCCGGTGGGCGGCGGGGCGGTGGTCGGGGCGGTCCCGGTGTACGGCAGGACGAGCTGGGAGGCGTCGCCGACGCCCAGGTTCGTCGCCGCGCTGCCGATGGCGTTCCAGACCTCCACCCGCACCGTGCCGCCGGCCAGGTTGCCGAGCGTGCCGGTGGCCGACTTCAGCCCCTGGGTCTGCCGGTAGTGCTCGACCCCGGTGACCGGGTCGGTGGCGTAGTAGTTGTATGTCTCCACCCGGTCGAAGCTGCCGTCGCCGGTCAGGTCGTACGACACCCGGGCCTGCACGCCGTTGCCCACCGCCGTGCCGGCGTCGACGGCCAGGTCGAACCCGGTGGTTCCCCCGGTGTAGCTGCCGGTCAGCCCGCTGGCGGTGAACACCTGCGGGCTGGTCGGCGTGCCGTCGTGGTTGCCGTTGGCCGCGGCCACCGACACCGTGCCGGCCGCGCCGGCCGTGCCACCCAGCGTCCCGCCGGCGAGCAGGTACTGCGTCGGGCTGAGCGGCTGCCCCGGCGGCGTGGTCGGGGTCGGGGTCGGAGTGGGGCTCGTCGGGGTGGGCGACGGCGGGTCGGTGGGGGTGGTCGGCGGGGTGGTCGGGACGACCACGCCACCGGTGGCGCTACCGCCGCTCCAGGTCAGCGCCCCGGCGGTGGCGGTCCTGCCGGCCGCGACGGTGAGCTTCGTACCGTCGGAGAAGGTCACCGTCAGCGGCTGCGCGGTGATGTTGGACGCCACGTAGGTGCGGGCGGTGCCCTTGCGGAAGACCTTCGCGAGGGGATGGTTCGCGGTGACGGTGGTGTCCACCGTGCCCAGTGCGGCGAGGTTGCGGATCCAGTGAAAGGTGTGTGCCTTGCTCTCGCCCTCCTCGCTGGTGAAGGTGCTGTTCGCCCGGAAGTTCGCCAGCGCCCTGTCGCCGTCGCCGAGGGCCAGGAACTCCCAGATGACGTCCTGCCACACGCTCGGCGGCCCGCCGTTGTTGGTGACCAGTTCGTTGTAGTTGGCCACCACGTAGGCCGGGTCGTTGCCCAGGTAGAAGTGGCCCCCGGTGATCGGCAGCATGTTGATGCCCTGGATCATCTCCGGCTCGGCGGAGAACCAGGTGGAGTAGGAGGCGCCGTCGCCCCAGACCATGCCGACCGTCTTGTGGGCGAAGGCGGCCGGGAAGTTCGCGTCGTGCGCGTCGAACCAGTACTCGGAGATCGTCGCGGACTGGGTGGTCCAGATGTAGATGCCGGCGTCCCGCACGGCGGTGTTGCCGGTCGCCTGCCCCCACTGGATCAGGGCGTTGGCGAAGTTCATCCCCTCCGACGAGGACTCCTGGTTGTTGCCGGCGAAGAAGCCGGCGTGGCCGGAGGCCCAGTCGTGGCCGGCGTAGATGTCGAAGTCCCGCAGGTAGGGGAAGCGGGCGTCGGCCCGGTCGTAGTTGTTGGCGTCGCGGATCAGCAGGTCCACCATGCCGCCGTACTGGGTGGTGGCGGCCCAGGTCGGGTCGAACTTGGCGACGGTCGCGGCGGCGGCGACGAAGTAGCCGTAGTGGAAGTGGTGGTCGTTGAGGTCCTCGTCGGAGAGGTACGAGGCGGGGTAGCCGATCAGCGTGCCCCAGTTCCTGTCGTAGTAGAACAGCTGGCCGGTCTCCCCGGAGCCGGCGGTCAGCCAGCTCGTGAGCCGGGTCTTCATGGCGTTCACCGCCGCGGTGCGCACGGGGGTGAGGCCGAGCTGGTCGGCGATCTCGGCGACCCGGGCCGCCCGCCCCAGGCCCTTGCCCGCCCAGTAGGTGTCCTGGCCGCTGAGCCCCTCCGGGTTGGCCAGCTCGGCGTTCAGGTAGTTGGTGACGGTGCTGAGGTCGGCGCCGGTGGAGTCGCCGACGGCCGGCACCTCCGGCAGCACGCCGGTGTACGTCATGCTGGTGGTGAAGGACGAGACGCCGGTGAGGGTGCGCATCGCCCCGCGCGGCGAGACGTACGTCGGGGTGATCGGGGTACCGCCGGCGAGGCTGCGCCACTGGTGCGGGTAGAGCGACACGACGGTCTTCGTCTCGGTGCCCTCGCGCGGCGTGGTGGTGAACGCGTACGTCGTACGCACCGTGCTCGACGCCGGGTCGTACGAGTAGGTCATCTTCGTGCCGGTGACGTGCGCGTGGGCGTACCTGCCGTACTCGGCGGCGAGGGCGGCCTTGTCGGCCCCGCCGGGCAGCACCGCGACGGAGAAGTAGCCCTTGCCGTTCAGCGTCGAGCTGATGCCCGCCCCGGCCACGGTCCAGCTCGCGCCGGTCGGGGCGTACGCGACGTAGTCGTGGCCGCTGACCGTGAAGCCGATCATCGCGCCGGAGTTGGCCCAGACGGTGGGCGCGGCGGCGGCGGTGATCTGCGCGTTGCCGCCCGTGATCCGGTAGTAGCTGAACGGCAGCCCGTGGCCGATGGTGGCCCGCATGGTGCGCGCGCCGTCGTTCCAGTCCGCGGTGACCGTCCAGTCGGTCCAGTCGGCGGCCTTGACCACCGGCGCGCCGAGCCCGGCCACCCCGACCCGGATGTCCTCGGTGTACGGGAAGTGGTACTCGCCGACGCCGGTGGCGGTCCCGCTGATCGCCGGGGTGGTGGTGTACGACAGGCCGAGCCCGTTGTTCTCGGCGTGGTACGCCAGCGGGTGGGCGTGCAGGTTCTCGCTGGTGGCGCAGTTGTTGCGCTTCCACAGCAGCGAGGACCACCAGTCGTTGGTGGGGATCGCGCCCTGGGGGGCGTCGGCGGTGACGAAGAGCCGGGGGTTGGTGCTGATGTCGCCGCAGCCCTTGGGCAGCGCGGTGCCGGGCGGACGGGTCTCGGTGTAGCTGCCGGTGCCGACGGTGCCGGCCTCGGCGGCGCCACCGCCGATCACGACGACGCCGAGGACGCCGGCGGCGAGGAACGCGGCGGTGGCGAGGGCCAGCGCGCGGACGCCGCCGGGACGCCGGCCGGGCGGGACGGCCGGCGGTGCGGGACGGTCTCCCGGGGAGATGTCCCGGAGGGGGAGTGGCATGGGGGTTCCCCTTCGCAATCAGGAAGCGGGGGCAGGGGGTTGAGTGTGGCAACAAGCTGAGAGAGCGCTCTCTTGAGGAGCGACGTTAGGTTTCGGTTACGTCGCCGTCAATGGCTCATTACAAAAGAGAGCGCTCTCCTAGGCGTGCTGACCGTGTCTGGCTTCCCCGGCGATCCGGCAACAGCGAAGATGGTCGATCGTGCGCGCCACCGGCCGGCCCTCCGCACCACGAGACGGGGCCGGAAATTCATCCGGGCCGCATCAGGCGGCCGATGCCACCGCCTGATCCCGCTGGGCGGGCACCGTACCCGTGGACGTGTCCGTGCCCAGGCCACCCGGCCGTCCAGACGGAGCGTCGCCGGTGGCCGTCCGAGCCGCGCGCATCCCCTCCTGCGCGCTGTCCCACGCGGCGCAGGGCCACGCCGCGCCGACGCAGCTCGGGCTGACGCACACGCCCTCCCCGTCGGCTTGGTGGGCGTCGGCCACCGCGGTGGCGAGACCCCACAGCAGCGGGTCGGTAACCTCGGCCGGGCGGTCGGCGCGGTCGGTGCTGGCATCGGACATGACTGGTCCCCCTCCTCGAGCGGCCCCCACCATTTCCCGCGCCGCTGTGGATCAAACCTCCAACCGAGATCTTTTCGGCACCCGCGCCTGTGGCGACGGCCGGCGGGCGGCATAGGCTTACCGGTGTGGCGAGGTACTACGACCTGCATCCGGACAACCCCCAACCCCGGGTCCTCCGGCAGGTCGTCGACCTGCTCCGCGACGACGGCCTGATCGCCTACCCGACCGACTCCTGCTACGCCTTCGGCTGCCAGCTCGGCAACCGCAGCGGGCTGGACCGGATCCGGGAGATCCGCCGGCTCGACGACCGGCACCAGTTCACCCTGGTCTGCCGCGACTTCGCCCAGCTCGGCCAGTTCGTCAAGGTCAGCAACTCGATCTTCCGGCTGGTGAAGGCCTGCATTCCCGGCAGCTACACGTTCATCCTGCCGGCCACCGCCGAGGTGCCCCGCCGGCTCCAGGATCCCCGCAAGCGCACCGTCGGCGTCCGGGTGCCGAAACACACCGTCACCCAGGCGCTGCTGGCCGAGCTGGGCGAGCCGCTGCTGTCGAGCACCCTGCTGCTGCCCGGCGAGGACGAGCCGATGGCCCAGGGCTGGGAGATCAAGGAACGCCTGGACCACCAGCTCGACGCGGTGGTCGACGCCGGCGACTGCGGTCTGGAGCCGACCACGGTGGTCGACCTGTCCGGACCCGAACCGGAGATCCTCCGGGTCGGCGCCGGCGACCCGTCCCGCTTCGAGTAGCCGCGCGGCAATTACCCCGTTCGACCGCGCGGCCGACTCCGGCCGTACCACCATGTTGGGGCGGCGGCATGCACCTGTCGTCCCGTCGCCGCGGCGGCGGCGATCGGGTGACGGGAGTGCGACGTGGGCGGGCTCGAGCTGGTCGCGGTGCTCGTCGCGACGGTGGTGCTCGGCACCACGCTCGGCGGCCGGTACAGCGTCGCGCCGCCGGTCCTGCTCATCTCCATGGGTGCCCTGCTCGGGCTCCTGCCGCCCCTGCAGCACGTCGTCCTCGAACCGGAGGTGGTGCTGCTGCTCTTCCTGCCCGCGATCCTCTACCGGGAGAGCCTGGTCATCAGCCTCCGCGAGATCCGGGCCAACGTCGCGGTCATCGCCCTGCTGGCGGTGGCCCTGGTGGTGCTCACCGCCGCCGCCGTGGCGTACGCCGCGCAGGCCCTCGGCGTCGACCGGGAGGCGGCCTGGGTGCTCGGCGCGGTGCTCGCGCCCACCGACGCCGCCGCGGTCGCCGGCCTGGCCAAGCGGATGCCGCGCGGCATCCTCACCACGCTGCGCGCGGAGAGCCTGATCAACGACGGTACGGCCCTGGTGCTCTTCGCCGTCACCGTCGGCGTGATCGCCGGTGGCACGGCACCCAACGCGTTCGCCCTGGTCGGCCGGTTCGTCGGCTCCGCCGCCGGCGGGCTGGCCGCAGGCCTGCTCGTCGGCGGGGCGGTCATCCTGATCCGCAAGCACATCGACGACCCGCTGCGCGAGGGCGGCCTCAGCTTCCTCACCCCGTTCGTCGCGTTCCTGCTCGCCGAGCGCGTGCACGCCAGCGGCGTCCTGGCCGTGGTGGTCGCCGGCCTGCTGCTCTCCTACGCCGGGCCCCGGGTCATTCGGGCCCGTTCCCGGGTCACCGCCTACGCGTTCTGGGACCTGTCCACCTTCCTGATCAACGGCAGCCTCTTCGTGCTGGTCGGCATGCAGGTCCCGCGCGCGCTGCGCAGCATCACCAGCCACTCGCCGCTCCAGTCGCTCGGCATCGCGGCGGTGGTCACCCTGGTGGTCGTGGCGACTCGGATGGGGTGGCTGCACCTGGCCATCTCCGGCCTCCAGGCCCTCGACCGGCGCGAGTCCCGGCGCGGCCGCCAGTTCGACTGGCGGGTACGCACCGCCGCCGGCTGGGCCGGCTTCCGCGGCGCGGTCTCCCTCGCCGCCGCCCTCGCCGTCCCGGTCATGACCACCGCCGGCACGCCCGTCCGTGAGCGCGACCTGATCGTCTTCGTCACCGTGACGGTCATCGTGCTGACCATGCTGATCCAGGGCACCACGCTGCCGAGCGTGGTCAGCTGGGCCCGCCTCAGGGCCGATCCGGAACGGGAGCACGAGGTGCGACGCGCCCGGATCCGGGCCACCGAGGCCGGACTGGCCGCCCTGCCGCAGATCGCCGCGGACCTCGGTGCCTCCCGGGACACGGTCGAGGGGCTCCGCACCGACTACCAGGAGTTCCTCAACGACATCCGCTCGCCGGAGGACAAGGGCACGGCGGAGGAGCGTGAGATCGCCCGGCGACTGCGGATTGAGGTGCTCCACCACAAGCGCAACGAGGTCACCCGGCTGCGGGACAGCAACGAGATCGACGACGCGGTGCAGCGGGAGGTGCAGGCCGCGATCGACATCGAGGAGATCCGGCTGCTCGGCCCGGCCGTCGAGGACTGACCCGCCGGCTACTCGCCGCCGGGGACGGCCATCTCGCCGAGCAGGGACCAGTCGTCCTGCGGGACGGTCACGTTGACGATCCGGGGTGTCCGGGCGAGGTGCGGCGGCAGGGTCCGCTGCGCCGCGCGAAAGTGGTCGGATCGCACGTGCGCCGCGCCGGCCTGCTCGTCCCGGAACGCCTCCACCAGCACGTACTCCGTGGGGTCGTCGACACTGCGGGACCAGTCGAACCACAGGCAGCCGGGCTCGGCGCGAGTGGCCGCGGTGAACTCCCCGGCGATCTGCGGCCACCGGTCGGCGTGCTCGGGCAACACCCGGAACTTGGCGGTAATGAAGATCATGGGTAGAGGCTACCGAGCTGGCCCGCGGTCGACAGCCGGCCGCGCCCGACGTCGGCGACGGGACGTCGGC
Source organism: Micromonospora coerulea (assembly GCF_016598485.1). Classification (GTDB taxonomy): domain Bacteria; phylum Actinomycetota; class Actinomycetes; order Mycobacteriales; family Micromonosporaceae; genus Micromonospora; species Micromonospora coerulea. Next base: position 43,962 of record NZ_JAEMUW010000009.1, read on the forward strand.
ACGCCCTCTTTGGCCGCCCGGGCGCCGGTGCCGCTCAGAGCCAGGGCAGCGGGTCCACGGCCCGGCCGCCGAGACGTACCTCGAAGTGCAGGTGCGGGCCGGTGGAGGCGCCGGTCGACCCGACCAGTCCGATCACCTGGCCGGCGCGGACCCGCTGGCCGGGGGAGACCAGCAGCCGGGACTGGTGGCCGTAGCAGGTGGACAGTCGCTGCCCGTCCACTCGGCCGTGGTCGAGGCAGGTGTAGTAGCCGTAGCCGCCGAACCAGCCGGCCCGGGCGACCCGGCCGCCTGCCGCTGCGACGATCGGGGTACCGACGGGGGCGGCGAGGTCCACGCCGGGATGCTGCTGCCACACGTGGAAGTACGGGTCGAACCGGGTGCCGAACCTGCTGGTGAGGCGGCCGCGCAGCGGAGTGCTCAGCCGGCTCCCGCCAGCGCCCACCGGTCGCTCGGCCGGCGCTGCCACGGCGCGTAACCGGCGGTCGATCTCCTGCCGCAGGGCCGCCTCCTCCCGCTCGCGGCGAATGAGTTCGGCCTGACCGGAGGTGATCGCGCCGGACAGGGCGACGGCGCGGCCGGCGGGGGTGTCGACCACGTCCGCGGTGTCCGCCACGGCGAACCGTGGCGCCACGTCCGGATCCCCGCCCGCGGTCAGAGCGGTCAGCAGTTGCAGCACCGGATCAGCTTCACGCCGCACCCTGGTGAGGTCGTCGCGAGTGCGCGCGAGGACGTTGTGCAGGTACTGGATCCGGTGCTGGACGTCGGTGAGCGCGGCGACCCGACGTGCCTGGGGCGTGTCGGCGGCATCCACCGGAGGTTGGGGATACAGGTCGGCGCCCGGGTCGGCGGCGATGAGGGCCGCGGCGGCGCCGGGGTTCACCGGCGGGGCGCCGGAGCCGGCGGAGACCGGCCCGCGGGTCCGGGGCGTACCGCCGGCGGCCGGCGGGGAGGCCGGAGCCGGTGCGGCCGGTCGGGTCGAGGGGACCGGTGCGGAGACCGACGGCTGCCCGGTCGACGGCGCGAGCGGTGGCAGCGTCAGGGGGGACAGCGGGATCGACGGCGGCTTCACCGGCGGCAGCGACACCGACAGTGACGGGCCGGGCAGGGTCGGCAGGGGAAGTGGCCTCTGCGCCGGCACCTGCGCCGCCCCGGCGTCCAGGCAGACGGAGGCCATCATGAGCGTCGCCGCCCCGGCGACCGTCACCAGCGTCGTCTGCCGCCACCGTCGTCGGTCCATGCCGCACGCCCCTGCCGTCGTATCCGAGACCCCGCTGCTACATCGGGTCCGGACGCCGGGTCGTAACAGCCGGGTCGTCGTGCGGCGGCAGGGCGCGCCGCTGCCGCAGTCGCCGACGGGTCAGCACCGCACCCGCCGCGAGCGCGCCGACCAGCACCGCCAGCGCGATCGGCGTCCGTGCCGACCGGCCGGGCGCGGGATCGGTCGTGGCCGCCGCCGCCTCGTGCGGCGGGTCGGTGGCCGGCGTCGTCGATCCCGGGAGCAGGTAGGCGTTGCTGGCGAGCAGCGGATCGGCCGCCGGGAGCTGCGCGGCGGTGAGACTGACCAGGTTGCGGACCAGCGTGCCGGGCGCCGCGCCCGGCCGGACCCGCCCGGTGATGGTGACCCGCGGCGGTGTCGGAGCGGCGGCCAGCCGCACGTCCCCGAGGTCGCAGACCACGGTACGGACGTCCACGTCGCACCAGCCCGGCTCCGCCCGAGCGGTGACGCCGTCCAGATCAGCCGTGGTGGTGAACGTGATGCGCGCGCCGGTCAGGGTGGCCGCGCCGGAGATCGTGACCGTGTGGGTGACCCGCTGCCCGGGCAGCGCGCCGAACGGCGTCGAGGTCAGCACGGGGGCGGCGTCCACTGGAGCCGCCGGCGTCGGCGTCACGGAAACTCCCGCCAGGGCGGCGGTCATGGCCACCATCGGGGCGGCAACCGACTCCCACACGCTCACACTGTAGGCCCGCCCGGGGGTGTCCGCCGGCCCTCCCGCAAACCGGTTTACCGGTCCGGCGGCGCGGACGACCGTCATCGGCGCCCGTGCGGTCCCGCTAGAAGGCGGGCGCGGGCCGGACGGTCGAAAGTCGACGAACATCCTGAGGGTATATACGCGGGGTATACCCTCAGGGTAGTCTGCCGGCATGAGCGTTCCGCTAACCCTTCTCGGCCTCCTCGAACGGGAGCCCAGCCACGGGTACGACCTGAAGCGCGACTACGACGCCTACTTCGGCCGTGGCAAGCCGCTGCCGTTCGGTCAGGTCTACTCCACCCTCAGCCGCCTGGCCCGCGACGGCAAGGTGGTGATCAGCGAGGTCGGCCCCGGCGCCGGACCCGACCGGAAGCGCTACATCATCACGGACCTGGGCGCGACCGAGGTCGAGCAGTGGCTCACCCAGCCGGTCGAGCCGGAGCCGCACCTGCAGACGGTGCTCTTCGCCAAGGTCGTGCTCGCGCTGATGCTGGACCGCCCCGCCGGCGAGTACCTCGACACCCAGCGCAGCGCGCACCTGCAGCGGATGCGTGAGCTCACCGAGATCAAGCGCACCGGCAACCTCGTCGACGCGCTGCTCGCCGACCACGGCCTGTACCACCTGGAGGCGGACCTCCGGTGGATCGAGATGACCGGCGCCCGGCTGGACGCCCTGAAGAGAACGGTGCGGCCATGACCGTCGTGATCGAAGCACGCAACGTGGAGTTCTCGTTCGGCCAGACCCCCGCGCTGCGCGGCGCGACCATCGCCGTGGAATCGGGCGAGATCCTCGCCATCATGGGCCCCAGCGGCTCCGGCAAGTCCACCCTGCTGCACTGCCTGGCCGGCATCCTCGTGCCCGACTCCGGCGAGGTCCTCTTCGACGGGGCCCGGGTCGACTCCATGGCCGAGACCCAGCGCAGCAGCCTGCGCCGGGACCGGTTCGGGTTCGTGTTCCAGTTCGGCCAGCTCGTCCCCGAGCTCACCGCGGTGGAGAACGTCGCCCTGCCGCTGCTGCTCAGCGGGGTTCGCCGGACGGCGGCGCTGCGCAAGGCGTACGGCTGGTTCGAGCGCCTCGGCCTGGAGGGCATGGAGCAGCGCCGGTCGGGAGAGCTGTCCGGGGGACAGGCGCAACGCGTCGCCCTCGCCCGCGGCCTGGTCGCCGAGCCGGAGGTGCTCTTCGCCGACGAGCCGACCGGCGCGCTCGACTCGCTCACCGGCGAACAGGTCATGGACCTGCTGGTCGCCGCGGCCCGCGAGCAGGGCACCACGGTCATCCTGGTCACCCACGAGCCACGGGTCGCCGCGTACGCCGACCGCGAGGTCATCGTCCGCGACGGACGCGTGAACGCGCCGGCCGGGATCGCCTCGTGATCGGCTTCGGGCTCCGCCTCGCCGTGGCCGGCGGCCGGGAGGCGCTCACCCGCCTCGCCATCATCGCCGCCGCCGTCGCGGTGGGCGCCGGGCTGCTGCTGGCCACCCTCGCCGGGATCAACGCCGTCAACGCGCAGCTCACCCGGTACGCGGCGACGTTCCCCAGCGCCTCGACGGGCGGCGACGCCGATCCGCTGTGGTGGTCGACGCGGGAGGACTACTTCCACGGCGAGCAGATCATCCGGATCGACGTCGCCGCGACCGGAGCGAGCACGCCCACCCCCATCGGCATCCCGACGGCGCCGGGGCCGGGGGAGTACTACGCCTCGCCCTCGTTACAGAAGCTGCTGGCCGCCCACCCGGCCGGCGAGCTGGGCGACCGCTACCCGGGACGTGACCTCGGCACGATCGGCCCGGCGGCACTGGCCTCGCCGGACGCCCTGGTCGTCATCGTCGGCGGCACCCCCGACGAGGTCGCCGAGCTGCCCCACGCCCGGCAGCTCACCAGCGTCGGCGACAAGACTCCCGCGCTCCCCGAGACCACCGTGGACCTCATCCTGGGCGTGATCGCCGGCGGCCTGCTGTTCCCGGTGCTGATCTTCATCGGCACGGCGACCCGGCTCAGCGCCGCCCGCCGCGAGCAACGCTTCGCCGCGATGCGCCTGGTCGGCGCGACGCCGAAGCAGATCTCGATGGTCGCCGCGGTCGAGGCGACCGCCGCCGCCGTCGCCGGTACCGCCCTCGGTTTCCTGCTGTTCTACGCGTTCCGCGGCTCGCTCGCGAACATCCCGTTCACCGGCATGCCGTTCTTCCCCGGCGACATGTCGCTGGGCATGCTGGACATCCTGCTCGTCGCGCTCGGCGTCCCGGCCGGTGCGGCGGTGGCGGCGCAGGTCTCGCTGCGCCGCGTGCGGATCTCGCCGCTGGGCGTCACCCGGCGGGTGACCCCCCGCGCCCCGCGCGCGTACCGGCTGATTCCGCTCGTGCTCGGGGTCGGTGTGCTGGCCTTCGCCCTCGGCCACCGGCCGGAGACCTCCGACGGCCAGACCGCAGTGTTCCTGCCCGGCCTGCTGCTCATCATGACCGGCCTGGTCCTGGCGGGACCGTGGCTGACGATGGTCGGCGCCCGGGTCATGGCCCGGTACGCCAGCCGGCCAGCTTCGCTCATCGCCGCGCGACGCCTCGCCGACAACCCGAAGGCCGGCTTCCGCGCGATCAGCGGCATCATGCTCGCGCTCTTCGTCACGAGCGTGGCCGTCGGCGTGATCACCACGATCGTCGCCAACCGCGGCCCGGCGCAGATCGGCTCCACCGACGCGGGCACCCTGTCCACCGTCTTCGTCGAGAACCCGCCGTCGGGAACCGACCCGGTGCTGGCCGACCTCCGCGCGATCCCCGGCGTGCGGACCGCGACCGTCGTTCGCGAAAACCCGATCATCACCAAGGCCCGGCGCGACCGGTCGTGGGCGACGACGGCACTCCCGGCCGAACCCGGGGTGATCGCGTGCACCGACCTCCCGAAGGCGTACGGACGGTGCGCGGACGGCGCCTCCGTGGCCGAGGTGCCGATGGAACTCGTTCCCTTCCGGGGATCGGCGTCGTCCACGAGGGTCTGGCCCGCCGCATCGGTCCCACTCGGCGACCTCCAGCGGTTGCCGGTGACGTCGATCGTCGTCGGCACGGATGGCTCGGCCGCCGCGGTGGAACGCTCGCGCACGGTCCTCGAGTTGGCCTACCCGGCCTTCTGGGTCGGCCCGAACGTTCCCGGCGACTTCGAGTCGGACTTCGCCGACACCCTGCGCGGCTGGCAACAACTGGCGAACGTCATCATCGTCGCCAGCCTCGCACTCGCCGGCTGCAGTCTCGCGGTCAGCGTGGTCGGCGGTCTCACGGAGCGTAAGCGCCCGTTCAGTCTGTTGCGACTCAGCGGTGCGCCGGTGGGGGTCCTCCGACGCGTGGTCGCGCTCGAGAGCGCCGTACCGATGCTCGCCGTCGCGGCGGTCGCGGTCGGGATGGGCTTCCTCGCCGCACAACTGTTCCTCAAGGCGCAGATGGACTACACGCTCACCGCGCCGAGCCTGAGTTTCTACATGATCGTCGTCGTCGGGTTGGCAGCCTGCCTCGGCATCATCGCCGCCACCCTGCCGCTGCTGGAACGGATCACGGGACCGGAGACCGCCCGCAGCGAATAGTTTCCCTCTACGCATTATCGCGCGAGCACCAGGGCGGGCGCCGGGTCACCGGCGCCCGCCATCCCCCCGGGGCCATGCCGCGTTCAGTGGCCGCGGTAGAGGGCGTCGATCTCGGCGGCGCGGCGCCGCTGCACCGCCTCGCGTCTGATCTTCAAGGTCGGAGTGAGTTCACCGGTGGACTCGGTGAAATCATCCGGCAAGATGCGGAAGGTCTTGATCGCCTCCGCCTTGGAGACCGACCTGTTGGCTTCGTCGATCGCGGCCTGGATGTCGCCGCGCAGGGCGGGGTCGTCCCGCATCTCGCCCACCGCGGCGTCCGGACGACCGTGCGCGCCGCGCCACCGGGACCACGCCTGCGGATCGATGGTGACCAGAGCGGCGATGTACGGCTTGGCGTCACCGACGAGCATGCACTGGCTGACCAGGGGATGGGCACGGACCTGATCCTCGATGGGTGCGGGAGCGACGTTCTTTCCCGCCGCGGTCACCATGATCTCCTTCGTGCGTCCGGTGATGCTCAGGTAACCGTCGTCGTCGAGGTTGCCGAGGTCGCCCGTGCGAAACCAGCCGTCGGCGGTGAACGTCTCCTGGGTTGCGGCCGGGTTGTTCCAGTAGCCCTGGAACACCACATCGCCGCGAACAAGGATCTCCCCGTCGTCGGCGACAGCCAACTCCACGCCCGGTAGCGGTCGGCCGACGGTCCCGATCCGCATCGCGGAGGGCCGGTTCGACGTCAGCCCCGCGGAGGTTTCGGTCAAGCCGTACCCCTCCAACACCGTCAGGCCGGCCCCGCGCAGAAAGTGCCCGAGCCGCTCACCGAGGGGGGCGCCGCCGACGATCGCGATGCGACACCGGCCCCCGAACGCCGCCCGCAGCTTCCGGTAGACCAGCGGGTCGAGGACACGCCGGATCAGCCGCAGGCCCACACCCGGGCCGGACGGGGTGTCGAGCGCCCGGCTGTACCGCACCGCCACCCGTTCCGCGACGCCGAAGAGCCAACCCTTGCGCTCGTCGACGGCCTTCTGCCGGGCCCGGTTGTACACCTTCTCGAACACCCGGGGCACCGCGAGGATGAACGTCGGCCGGTACCGATGTAGCCGCTCCAGCGTGCCGCCCATGCTGGCGCTGTGCACCATCGTCGCCCGGGTCTGCACGATCCCCACCTGGATCATCCGGGCGAAGACGTGCGCCAACGGTAGGAAGAGCACCGTCGAGGCCCCCTGGTTGAACAACTCCGGCAGCACCCTGACCGCGTTGCCGACGTCGAGGTGGATGTTCCGGTGCGACAGCACGCAGCCTTTCGGCCGGCCCGTCGTCCCGCTGGTGTAGACGATCGTCGCGGTGTCCCCGCCCGACACCGCGCCACGTCTGTCCTCGACCCGCTGGACGTCGACCGTCCGACCCTGCTCAGCCATCTGGATCAGGTCACCGGATTCGATCTGCCAGACCTGACGCAGCTCCGGCAGCCCGTCGCGCACGCCGGTCAGCAGCGCCGCGTGCTCGGCCGTCTCCAGCACGCACGCCACCGCGCCGGAGTCGGCGAGGACCCAGGCCAGCTGGTCGGCACTCGAGGTCTCGTAGACCGGAACCGTCACCGCCCCGATCGCCCACACCGCGTAGTCGACGAGCGTCCACTCGTACCGGGTCCGGCTCATCAGGGCCACCCGGGCCCCCGGCTCCACGCCAGCCGCGACGAGACCTCGGGCCAACGCCAGCACGTCGTCGCGGAACTGCCGGCAGGTCACCGTCGCGGTGTCAGCGGTCTCGGACCGGTGCACCGGCCACGACCGGGCGTCCGGGTCCGGGCGCAGAAACTGGACCATGTCCGGGTTCCGCTGCGCGTTGTGCCACACCACATCGGCCAGCCCCACCGACTCGCCGCCGGTCATCTCCGGCGCCACCCTGACGACTCCCCGCATGCCCGTACGCCCCTTGGCTCTCCACCGATGCGATGTTCCTGGTCGTGCCGACCGCGCGGCGGGCCGCGCGGGAAGCTGCCCTCCAGCGCGACCCGCGCCGCGGTCGACGGCGGGCCGAGGCCCCGACACTCGCTGCCGACGCCCTAGCGGCTGCTCTTGAGCTTCTTGTGGAGCTGCTCGGGATCACGTGCGAAGTCGATCCCCTGGTCGCGCGCCCGGGAGAAGTCATCGATCATGTGCTGCACCTCGCCCGGGGTGAACCGTCGGTCCTCGTCACCCTCCTTCTTCAGCCACTTGATCACTTCGTCGTAGCCCTTCCAGTCCCGCTTGCCCATCAGGCGCTCGATGTCCGTGACGTCGTAGTCCTTCTGCATGGCCTGGCTGGACGGGTCGTGGATCTTCATCACCTGCTCCTCCCGTTGGGACGGTGCTTCGCCGCGCGATTGCCCGTGGCGTACGCGGACAAACGGCCGGGGTCTCAGGCGTCTGCCGGCGAGCGCTGGTGCCAACCCGGGTTCCTGCCCCGTCGGCCCGACACGATCGCGGACCGCGCTCGTCAGACCCCGGAGGGGTAGCTTTCGGGCTCGGCCAGGCTGGTGGGCCGGACGCGCAGCGGGCGGACGGCTTGCGACTCGTCGATCCAGCAGAAGGCGTCGTAGCGGTCGCCGAGCACGGTGGGGACGTAGTTGCCCCAGCTCTCCCGTTCCGGGTGGTAGACGACGCCGATCGCCCGATGGTCGAGCTCGTCGGTGAGCAGGTCGGGGCGGCTGTCGCGGGGGAAGACGAACAGGGCCTGCGGCGGCGCGGCGCCGTGCAGGGCCTCCTCCAGTGAATGCCGGCGTCCGGGCGGCACCGGCATCACCTCCATCGGCGCGCCCCAGGCGTCGCCGGCGACGACCGTGCCGTGGTGGGTGCCGAAGCCGACCAGCACCACCTGGTCCGGGCCGTACCGTTCCCGGGCGAGCTGGCCGATGTTGACCTCGCCGGCCTCGGCCATGTCCGTGGCGCGGGCGTCACCGACATGGGTGTTGTGCGCCCAGACGATTGCCTTCGCCTCCGGCCCGTAGTGGTGCAGGAGCCGGTCGAGGCTGTGGTCCATGTGCCGATCGCGGACGTTCCACGACTCGCGGCCACCGCGGGCCATCGTCCGGTAGTAGCGCTCGGCCCCGGCCACGATCTCGGCGTTCTGCCAGGCGCCGAAGCGGTCCGCGCCGTCGGCCACGGCCCGCTCGCGCAGCCGGACGAGCAGGTCCACCACCTCGTTCTCGCAGTTCGTCGGCACGATCCGGGTCGCCAGCGCGTACTGCTGCGGGTCCTCTTCATAGGGCTGGAAGCAGCGGAAGGCGGCCAGCGCCACCGGCACCTGCTCCGGATCGTGCTCCCGCAGCCAGGTGAGGATCTCGCGCAGCGACTCCCACAGCGAGTACACGTCCAGACCGTGGAAACCGGCCCGGGTGTCCTCGTCCACCCCGGCGTTGCGGGTGCGCAGCCAGCGAGTGAAGTCGATGATCTCCTCGTTGGCCCACATCCACGTCGGCCAGCGCTCGAAGGTGGCGAGCGCGTCCCGCGGGTCGGTGGGCGCGTCGGGCAGGCAGCGCACGCTGCGGTCCACCCGGTCGCAGTCGGGCCAGTCGCCCTCGACGGCGACGAACGAGAAGCCCTTCTCCTCGATCAACCGTCGGCTGATCGTCGCCCGCCAGGTGTAGAACTCATGCGTGCCGTGGCTGGCCTCGCCGAGCATCACCACCCGGGCGTCACCGACCCGGTCCAGCAGCACGTCCAGGTCTCCCGGGTCGTCCAGCGTTGCGGCGAGCCCGGCCACCTCGTCGTCATAGCGTCCCATCATCTGCGGCCTACCCGCTTCGCCGCAGGTCATGCGAGCCGAGCGGGGCCCGCCATCGCGCGGGCGGGGGCCGGCGGCCGGACGAATGACCGGTGTCCGGTCGGGTACGCCGGCTGCCGGACCCGAGGAGAGGCACATGACCAGCACCGTTCCCGCCGTGATCGACCGCTACTACCGGCTGATCGGCGAAGACGACATCGACGGCTTCGTCTCCTGCTTCACCGACGACGCGATCGTCGCCGACGAGGACCGGACCTACGAAGGCCCGGCGGCGATCCGGGCCTGGCGTGAGCGAACCGCGGCCGAGTTCCACTACACGGCCGTACCGGAGTCGGTGCAGGAGGAGGCCGGGGGCAACATCGTGGTGACCGCCCTGGTCTCGGGCACGTTTCCGGGCAGTCCGGTACGGCTGCGCCACCGGTTCACGATGCGTGACGGCCTGATCGGCGCCCTCGACATCCGGCCGTAGCACCCGTCGAACCGCCGGTACGCCCGGTCTTCAGGTCAACGGGTCAGCCGGAGGAACTTCTCCCACGACCCGACGACCGTCCGGCTGGCGATCAGTGGGGAGGCGCCGGCGTTCTCCGCGCTCACGTAGCGGCTGTTCGCGTTGGCCAGCAGGCTGACCGTGCCGTCGGCGTTCGTGATGATCCGGAACTTCTCCCAGGCGCCGATCGCGGTCCGGTTGGCGATCAACGCGGACGCACCGGCGCTCTCCGCGGTGACGTACCTCCCGTTGACGCGCGCCCGGAAGGCCACGAACCCGCCGCCGGCGTCGACCTGGTCGAACTGCTCCCAGCTGCCGGCCGCGGTCCGGTTGGCGATCAGCGGCGAGCTGCCGGCGTTCGGGGCCGTGACGTACCGGAGGTTCACGTTGGCGAGCAGGTGCACCAGGGCCGGCGGCGCGACGAACCGGAATTTCTCCCAGGAGCCGATGGCCGCCCGGTTGGCGATGAGCGGCAGGGTGCCGGCCTTCTCCGCAGTCACGTAGCGGTTGTTCGCGTTGGCCAGCAGGCTGGCCGTGCCGTCGGCGTTGGTGATGATCCGGAACTTCTCCCAGGGGCCCACCTTCGCCCGGCTGGCGATGAGCGGGGAGGCACCGGCATTCTCCGCCGTGACGTATCGGCCGTTCTCGCGGGACCGGTATGCCACGAACCCGCCGCCGACGTCGACCTGGTCGAACTGCTCCCATGGACCGATGGCGGTCCGGCTGGCGATCAGCGGGGAGGTGCCGGCGTCCGCCGCGGTCACGTACCGGTTGTTGATCGTCGCCAGGAGGCTGGTCGCCGGACCGCCGAGCAGGCGAGCCAGCGCCGCGTGGTCACCGTTGAAGACGTCCAGATCGGGCGTGGAGAAACCTGAGGTGGGGATCAACGTGCCCGCGGCGTGCTGCCAGATGGCGAAGGACGACCACCCGGCCGGCAGCGGTGGCGGATTCTGCGAGTAGTTGGCGATGAACAGCGGGTTCGCCGCGAAGGTCGTGTTGCTGGCCGTGCAGGGGTTCCACCAGTTCGTGTTGGTGTAGATCATGGCCTGCCGGCCGGTGCGGGCGGCGATCTCGGTGACGAAGTCCCGGACCCACGCCACCAACTGGGCGGGCGTCATGTTGTAGCAGTCGTTCAGGCCCCAATCGGTCCGAGGCCACTCGAGGTCCAACATCGGCGGCAGCGTCCGTCCATCGGCGACGTACGGGGCGAAGTCGAGCAGGATGCCGGCCTGCTGCTTGCCGCTGCTGAGATCCGGCCGGGCCCGGTGGTACGCCCCGGCGTAGAGGCCGTTGGCTCGGGCGCCGGCGTAGTTGGTGGCGTAGTACGGATCAGGATTGTTGTGCGACACCGGCTGGCCGTCCTGCTCGCTGGCCCGGATGTAGGCGAACGTCGCGCCGCCCGCTGCCATCGCGGCCCAGTCGAGGGAGGGCCCCTGGAAGTAGGACACGTCGACGCCCCTGATCGGGTATCCGGGGGGCGTGGGCAGTGCCCGTGCCGGCGCGGCGACCCCGACCAGTGCCCCCAGCCCCAACGCCGCACCCAGCAGAACCGCCAGACCTCTGCGTACCATGGCTCGCCTCCGCCACCAGGGGCGCTACGCGCCCGTACGGAGCGTAACGGTGGGCGCGGCGCGGGCGGATCGGCCGCCGGTCCATAGTTGAGTCTCCGGACAGGTCGCATCGATTGCCGTGCGGCGTCGCTCTCAAGGAGCCGCTGGTGCGCTCCCGGCGGGACGCCAAGTTATGATCTTCCGTGTGAGAGGCCCCTACGGGGCCTTTCGTCGTTTCCGGGGACCAACGCCGTTTACACGGCTCGTGAGGAGGCTGCCAGTGGGCTACCACGTGGTGATCGAGACGGACACCGTCAGCGGTGAGCCGGTGGACATCTATCGGGCGGACGAAGCCGGCGGGCGGCTGGCCCCGCTGGGCCCGAGCTTCTTTCAGCAGGGTCCGCAGGTGAGTGTGACCCTGTACGTCGAGGGTGACGACGTCGGAGACGTGTTGCGGTCCGGTGTGGAGTCGGCGCTGCGGGCCTTCGAGTCGGTGGGGGAGCCCCTGACGATGCGCTCCGTGGCCCTCTACACGGAAGCGGAGTTCGACCGAGTCTTTCTGAGCGACGTTGTGTCGTAGCGGCGCAGGCCGCGTCAACGGGCGGATTCGTTGACGTGGCCACCACCAGACCGGACGCCCGGCTTCGACAAGGTCATTCGGACCCGCCGGTGGCAGTGGAGGCCGCGTCCTGACCCTTCCGCGCCGCGTCCAGCAGGCGGTCGAGGTCCTCCCGCGACCTGCCCGTCGCCGTGGCGAGCGACCCCAGCGGGTCGGCGTGCCCGCGACCGGCCAGGTCGACGAAGACGGCGAGCAGGTCGGCCTCGAAGCCGTCGGCTGTCGCACCGCGGGCCTGGGCGAGCTCGGCGAGCCGACCCTCGATGTAGCGCCGCACCATCACCTGGTACCCCCCGACGCTCGGCAGCTCGTGGAATTCGGCCACCATGTCGTCGACCTGCCGCGCGATCCGGTGCAGGACCGCCGATGTGACACCACGCCCCTGACCGTCGGGCGCCGCGTCCCCGGCGATCCGGATGACGACCTCGTCCGGGCCGGTGATCTCGGTCGATCCGGTGTCGGTGTGCCATCGTGCCCTGACGTAGCAGCCGTTGTCCTCGCGGGACAGCTCAACCGACCGTACTGCGCGACCGTGATTTTCCTGGGACATCCCACACGTCTCGTTCCGGCGCCTTGTGGGCGCCTCCTGCCCGGCCACGGTGGAGGCCGGTGTTGTCCGTAGCGACGCCCGGCTCAGGGCGTCGGAGTGGCCGCGCCCATGACGCTGCCGAAGAACATCAGCACCGTGAACGCGACCATCGGGCCGACGAAGACGTAGCCCAGGACGAGACCGGCGACCGCCATGCCGTGCCCCGACCTCGTGCCGTCCCGGGTTTCCCGCAGGCCGATGTGGCCGAGGATGACGGCCAGGATGCAGGGCAGCCCGAACAGGCACCAGCCGCCGAGCACGCCGAGAATCCCGAGCACCAGCGACGCCGTCGCTATGCCCGACGTCGGCGGCGCCTGCACCGCGATCCGCTGCACCGCCGGCGGGTAACCGCCGGCCTGGTAGGGCACGGCCGAGACCGGCGGGTACGGGCCGGGCAGGCCGGACGCCGGCGGGTACGGCCCGGGAACGGCGGACACCGGCGGGTACAGCCTCGGGACCGCGGAGACCGGTGGCTGCGGGCGGGTGGGGTCGGGGCCGGGCTGCGGGTACGTCATCGTTCGGGTTCCGATCTTCCATTGAGTTGGGTGAGCAGGACACTCACCTCGGTGTGCAAGCGACGCAGCTCGGCGGCCGTCGGCGCCAGCTCGTAGCAGTGGTGGTGGGCCGCGGTCGACAGGGTCGCCCAGGTGAACGCGACGCGGCGGGCGACGCCGACGCCGGGCCCGAGCCGGCCGCGCAGCATCAACTGCTTCGCCCGGCCCTGCCGGCACGAGGCAACCGTCGGCTTGACCCGCCGCCAGTAGGCGTCGATCCCGCCCTCGAGAGCCAGCCGGATCAGACAGGCGCACGCCCGGGGCCACCAGCCGGCGGTCACCGCCGCCGTGCCGAGGGCGCCGGCGCCGCGCAGCAACTGGTCGGCCGCCGCCAGGCAGCGCTGGGGCGTCGGCGCGGTCACGACAGGGCCGCCGCGAGGTGGCGGGCGTCCGCGACCAGGTCGGGCAAGTCCGCCAGGTACGCCCCGTGCACGCCCTCCTTGCACGCCTTGTACGCGCCCACGGCCCGCGACCCGTACCGGCGACTCAGATACCCGAGCACGTCACCGCCCCGGTCGGCGTCGTCGAAGACCGCCAGCGCGACGGTGGTGGTCAGCCGCCGGGACGCGTCCACGATTGCCGCCTCGATCTGGTCGTGCGGCACCCCGCGGGCCACCCGCTGCCGCCAGACGATCCGGTGGCAGGCCGCCTCGATCGCCGAGCGGCAAAGCTCCGCCACCACCGGACCGCGCACCTCGGCGGCGATCTCCTCGTTGCGCGACAGCGCGTACGCGTCGTCCAGGTAGCGGGTCACCGGGTCGGAGCCCGGCCGCAGTGTCACCACCGACCGTTCGGCGCGGGTCACCTCGACGATCCGGGCCCGGCCCAGGTTCAGCCGCTCCACCGCCTCCGGTAGCCGGGTGTCGTGGGTGAAGACGACCACCTGCCGCTGCTCGGCCAGCTCGGCGAAGACCCGCGCCAGCCCGTCGACCTTCGACGGGTCCATGCTCTGCACCGGGTCGTCGACCACGATGAACCGGAACGGGCTCTCCGGCGCGCAGCCGCGCGGCAGGAACGTCGCCAGCCCGAGCGCCTGCATCTCACCCTGGCTCATCACGCCCAGCGCGGTGCCGTTGTCGGTGCCGTCCACGCTGACCGGGAAGACCACCCGCCGCCGGGTGTTCGCCCCCTCCAGGGTCATCGCCCCGAGCTCGACGTTGCTCTCCTGGCGCAGCTGCGCCCAGATCCGCTGCGACTGCGCGGCGAACGGCGCCACCCGCTGGTTGCGCAGCTCCGTCGCCGTGGCCTTCAACCAGTCCCGGGCGGCCTTCAACCGGGCGAGGGTCCGCTCCCGCTCCGGCAGCCGCCCGGCGGCGACCAGCCACCCTCGCAGGTCGGCCGCCGCGGCCTGCCAGCCGGTGTCGCGCTGGCGCAGCAGACCCTTCGCGTACGAGCGGAGGTCCTCCGCCGCCGCGACGACCGCCGGGTACCGGGCGCTCAGGTGCTCGGCGAGTTCCTCCGGTCCGCCGGGTGCCAGGCGCAGCGCCGCCACGGCGTCGCGCAGCTTGGCCAGCGGTACGTCCGGCGCGTCCGCCTCGGGCACGTCCAGGTCGTCGATGAGGTGGTGGGCCCGCTGCACGAGCGTGTTGAGCCGGGCGGCGGTGGCCTGCGCGGCCAGGGTCCGGTCGCGCAGCTCGTCCAGCGCCGCGGCGGCCCGCGTCCGCCAGTCCCCGTCGAGACGGCCGGTGGCGCAGACCGGGCAGGCGCCGTCGCCCCGGTCGTCGTGGTGCTCGATGGCCAGCCGCAGCAGCTCCGCGCTGCGCAGCGACGCCCGCGAGCGTCCCCCGTCGTGCCGGCGGGCGTTCGCGGCGGCGTCCCGCAGCTGCCCGGCGAGTCCGGCCACCTGGTCGACGTCGGGCAGCGACAGGACGGCCAGCCGCCGGCACAGCAGCACGGTCGCGTCGGCGGTCGGGTCGTCCGGCTCGTCGAGGATCGCGGCCAGCGCGGCCAGGTCCGGCCGGTTGGCGGCGAGCAGTCCGGCCGCCCGGCGGGCGCGGTCGTCGTCCACCGGCCCGAGCAGCCCGGCGAGGGCGGCGCGCTGGGCGCGTACCTCCTTGATGGCCGCGTCGACGGGCCGCGCGGCGGCCATCAGCCGCCGGTCGGCGTCGGTGATCGCCTCCAGGCCGAGGATCGCGAAGAGCGCGTCGAAGAGCTGGCTCTGCGTGCCGGCGGCGAGGCGGCCCAGCTCGGCGGCGGTGAGGAACGGCCGGTAGAGCCCCAGCGGCCGGGCCAGACCCAGCTCGTCGAGGTCCGCGTGGCGGCCCTGCGCGCTGGTCACGGTGGTCATCGCGTCGCCCAGCTCGCCGTCGGCCGGCCAGGACCGCACCACCTGGGTCGGCGTGGCGGTGCCGTCGACGCGCAGCTCGACGCCGATCCGGCACACCTCCGGGTGGTGCAGGTTGCGCCACCCGGTACGCCAGACGCTGTTGCGGTCGGCCCAGCGGGCGCTGTCGCCGGTCAGGGCCAGCTCCACCGCCTCGGCGAAGCTCGACTTGCCGGAGCCGTTGCGGCCGACCACCACGGTCAGCCCGGGACCGGGCTCGATGGTGAGGGTGCGCTCGGGGCCGACGCCCCGGAATCCGGCGACGGTGACCGAGGAGAGCCAGATGCCCTCCCGTGGCTCGTCAACGCCGGCGGGGCGCGGGTCCAGGCTGGTGGGACGACCGGACAGTGCCGCCGCCAGATCGTCCTCGCTGCTGTGCGCGGCGAGGACCAAGTCGGCCGTCTCGTCGGGTACGTGGTCGGTGGCGAGCCGGTCGAAGATCAGCTCGACCAGCGGTTCGGTGCGGTTCATCAGGCGACCTCCGACGGCTGCTGATGCGGGATTGGGGAGGGCGTGCGGGGCCGACGGTTCCGGCTTGGGGCCGGGTTCGCCGGCGGTGGTGGTGCGGCGACGCTGTGAAGTTCTGTCGTTAATCGATCGGCGGTCAGACCGGCAGCGCAACATGCCACTCGCGCCGGAACGCCTCGACCAGGTCGTGCCCGCGGGGGCGTAGACCAGGCCCTGCCCAGGGCGTGCGTCGCGTGCGGTTGAGGAGGACCGGATCGTGGCGGGAGATGGTCATGGTCGCCTCCAGGCGTGTGGTGTCCGCAGGTCGGCTCGTCGTCGACCCGCACGGGTGAGCGGTGGATGGGGAGCGGGCGGGTAGCCGCAAGGACGCTGTGGAGCTGATGTCGTGGATGGATCAGCGGTGAGCAGGCGACCGGCCGGTCGCGGGGCCGGGCGGGAGATCAGCGAGCGAGGCTGGCGTGCCAGTCGCTGAGGAACGCGTCGACCAGGGCGTGCGCCCGCGGGCGTACGTCGAACGTTTCGTCGAGCCGGCGGCGAGCCATGTGGCACAGGCCATCGGCGGCCTCGTTGAGGGCGTGGCCGACGTGCCCCTTGACGTGCTGGAAGCACAGGTCCGGTCGCTGGCCCACCGCCTCGGCGAGCCGGACCAGAGTGGGCTGGGCGGCCCACCGACGCGCACGCAGGCTGTACCCGGCCGGCATTGCCCCGGTGTCGCGGGCCTGCCAGCGGTGCAGGTACCGCAGGGCGACGAGGCTGTCCAGCAGCACCGTCATCCCCGCCGGCACCTCGTCGTACGCCGACAGCAGGAAGTCCACCGCCCGCAGCTCGTTGATCAGCACCCGGGCGACGCCGGTCGGGTCGAGTCGGCCGGTGCCCCGGCTGCGCAGGCCGTAGTGGCCGTCGCTGACGACGTACCCGATGCCGCCGGCGCGGCCCTTCCAGCTGGCGTCGGTCGCGGCGACGAGCGGCGCGGACCGCCCCGCCCAGCGGCCGATCCGCCCGCGACCGCGCTGCTGGTTCGGCTGCGGCCGGCAGGCCGCGCCGTGCCGCGCGGCCAGCCGGTCGGCGGTGTCCAGCAGCTGCCGCGTCGAGCCCAACTCGTCGTAGTAGGCGGTGAGGGCGAGGTTCAGGGCGTCGCCGATCTGCTGGCAGTCGTCGCACCAGGTGGGGCGGACGTAGGCGCGCAGGGCGACGGCGCGGTCGTGCAGGGGAGTGGGGAGCAGGTGCAGGGCGCGGAGGAACTCATCGGGACGCACGACGCCTCCCCTCAGAACTCGGAAACGTCGGTGACGGCAGCGGTCAGCTTGTCGCCGGAGCGCTTGGTGCTCGCCATCTCCTCCTCCTGCACGGAGGCGGAGTCACCGGTCACCTCGAAGGTGTTGATGATCGGGTCCTCGGCGCCCTTGACCTGGTAGGTCACCTCGTACGTCTTGGACGGGTCGAGACCGGTGCCGGTGTAGGTGACGTTGATCCGGTAGGTGATGTTGCAGCCGGCACTGCCGAAGCACTGCTTGCTCAGGACCTTGACCTTGAGCTTGAAGTCGTCCTTGGTCGGAGTCTCGTAGGTGGGGAGCGGCGGTTCGGTGGTCGCCGGCGCCGCAGCGGCCGTGGTCGGGGCCGAGGTCGTGGCCGGCGGGGTCGGAGCAGTCGAGGTGGCGGCCACATCCTGACCGGGCTTGTCGCCGCTGTTGGCCGTGGCCAGCAGCGCGCCGCAGCCGCCGAAGCAGAGCAGCAGCACCAGGACCACCCCGCCGACGATCCATCCGATGAGCGGCGGCTTCTTGCGACGGGCGACGGGCTGCGGGTTCTCGGTCTCGGGGGTGCCGGACTGAGCATCGGACGGCGGCTGGAACTCGGGCTGGGTCACTACTCTCTCCTCAGAGGTGAGTGGGCAGGGGTGATCGGCCCGGCTTGGTCCAGCCGGGCGGGTTGGCTTCGGGAGTTCGATCGGGGTTGGGAGCAGACGTCGTGCTGGATCAGGTGGACGGGATGCCGATGACCTCGACCTCGACGCCCTCGGTGCGCAGCGTCTTCATCGCCTGGTAGAGCGCGACCTGGGCGAAGGTGAAGAGCGAGTCCACGGTGACGGTCCGGCCCGACTTGAGGGCGATGGCGTAGACGACCTTGCGCGGCCGGAAATCCCCAGCGAGGTCCGGCGCGTTGGGCTGCCGACAGACCAGTTCGAGGAACCTGGCGCGCGCCTCCTCGTCGTAGCGCAAAGCCTCAGCTGAGGTGATTCCCTGGGCGAATAGGTGGCTCAGCGGGGAGCTGCTCGAGGCCCGCTTGACGTGGATCAGCTCGCCGTCGGGACCCAGCAGGTCACACGCCTCGATCCCCCGCGGGTGCTGTGCCGTGCGGAGAAGCTTCTTGTCCAGCAGGACTAGCTGCTGGTCGCGCTTGGCGGCCGTCCGGTTGTAGGCGTCCTCGTCGGGAAGGTCGCTGGTCCACGGCGGCAGGACGATCTCGGACGGCCGGTCCAGGATCTGAGCGATCTCCTGGCGCAGGAACTCGCGGTGCCGGTCGCCGATCTCGTACCACTTGCCCTCGTGCAGCAGCAGGTGACTGGTGCCGACGGCCACCTCCGCGGTGATCCAGCGGGACACCGGGGTCGACAGCATCTCGTCGGTCCCGCCCGCGTCGCCGTAGAGCGTGATCTTTCCGTTGCGCAGGCCGGTCCACCGGTCACCGTTCAGTGCCTCATTGGTGTGGGCGAGGATCGTGGCGAGGTCCAGCTCCGTGGTCAGGCTGGCGCGCCGTACCGACTTCGGCACCTGGATCCGGTACGACCCGACATGCTCGATGTCGGCGATGAGGTCGCCCGGCACGGCCACGCCGAGCTCGGGCGGTTCGGCCAGCGCCAGCCGCTGATCCATGGTGTCGACGAGCTCCGGCATCCGGGGGTCGGACGCCGGCACTGGGCGGATCTGCGTGATGAACTCCAGGTCGGCCAGCGGAGACTCCTGCCGGCACACCCGGTCGATCTCGCGCAGGTCTGCGAGGAGTCCCTCAGGCTCGACGCAGAGGGGGATGCGCAGTGCTTCACCGCCCTCGACCTTGACCGGCCTGCCGGTACGGCGGCACGCCGTCAGGTTCGGGTTGTCCGTGCGTCCGCAGACCTGGCCGACTATCTCGCCCCACTTGTCGATGCCGTACTTCCAGATGGGCTGACCGCCGGGCACCAGACTGCGGTCCACCCGTCCGCTGGCTCCGACGACCCGGCGGCGGACCTGGCGGATCTCGCTCGGCAGCAGGGCCCGGACCGCGAAGGACACGCCGAAGGTGGCGTCAACCTTCTCCTGCTCGACCATGAACCGGCCCAGGGTGCCGTAGGCCAGGGCGTACGTCCGATCGTCGACGGCCAGGAGCAGCGCGCCGCCGCCGCTGCTGTAGCCCAGGTCCACGTCCTCGCCGATGAGCCCGGCCAGTACGTCGCACCACTCGGCCCGGGCGCGCGGCACGGTGCCGTGCACCAGGAGCGCCGGCGCGTCGGCGACCCGGCGAGGCGTCGGCTCGAAGCCGTTCTCCCGCAGGTAGTCCCCGTTCAGCGCGGCCACGAGCCCGTCGGCAGTGGGCGGAACGGTGAGCCGGTAGATGGTGGTCGGGTAGGTGCCCGGAGGGGCCGGCGGCAGTGGGCACTCGAACAGGGCAGGCTGGTTGGGGGAGCGGCGCCGGCGGTCCTTGCGGACGATGCTGCCGGTGGTGCTGGCACGGTTCGTCGCACTACGCATGTCGATCTCCTCGCATAGAGATTCGTGATGGCGGAGGTGCGGTGCAGATTGCGCCGGGGGAGGGCTTCGCGGGTCCCGCCCCCCGGGCGCGGACGAGGTCAGCTCAGGGCGACGGTGACGCCGCCGGAGAACGGCGAATCGTGCAGCTCGAGCTTGGCGAGATTGACATTCTTCGGGATGTCGAAGACGACCACGCCGGTGACCTGGTTGCCGGGGTTGATCTCGTTGAGGAACGTCTCCGCGTTCTGGTTGGCGTAGATCGCGGCGCCGTTGTCCGAGGAGTACTCCGTGCCGTTGGCGGCGTACGCCTTCTGGCTGCTGCCGTCGAACATCTGCGACTCCTTGCCGATGTTCTTGACGTTGATGGTGACCAGGCAGAACTGGCCCTGCGCCTTGGCGCCGACCAGGCTGCTGCCGAGCTTGGCGACGCCGCACTTGGCCGACTTCACCGTGAACTCGAACTTGCCGTCCCGGGCCGGCTGGCCGATCTTCGCGACCTTCGGCTTGTCGTCGCCCTTGGCGCCGCCGGCGTCGGCCTTGCTGCTGGTGGCGTCGTCGGTGGTCCCGGCGCCGCAGCCCAGCGCGACGAGGGCGGTGGCGAACAGGGCGAACGTGGTGGTCTTGCGCATCGTTTTCTCCTGCTGAAGAGGTGGGCGCGCGCCAACGCGCCGCGGGGGTGTAGTCCTGAATGCCCTCGCCGTGTAGCGGGAAAGCTCCGCCAGTACAGCACTGCGTGAAAACACTGTCAACCACGATATTGCCAACCGCCACGCGCAGCACTAAAGTCGGTCTGGCCACGCCGCCGCCGAGGAGGAGCCGAACAGATGCCACAGGTCACCGCCGCGGAGATCTCCCGCATGGTCGGCGTCAGTCGGGCGACCGTCAGCAACTGGCGCCGCCGCCACCCTGAATTCCCATCACCTTCAGGCGGGACGGAGACGAGCCCGGCGTACGACCTGGACGCCGTGCGGTCCTGGCTCAGCTCGCGAGGTCAGCTACCAGCGGAAACCCCGGCGGAGGAGCTGCGAGCGGCCTTACGTGACCACCCGCAGACGGCAGACCCGACACGGCTGTTGCCGTTGGTGATCGCCGCTCACCGGCTGGACCGCGCCGACCTCGACCAGGTACTCGACCTGCCCGACGAAGGCCTACCCCGCCGTGCCACCGACCTCGTGGCCGATGCCGAGACATACGGCGACGATGACGTTGCGGTGCTGCGGGCGCTGCTGCGCTGCGTGCGAGGCGAGGGCGCGCTGGCCGCCGCCGACATTCTCGCCGAACGCGGCACGGACGAGCCGGCCACGACGGGCACATACCGAACGCCGGCAGAGGTGGCGGACCTCATGGCCGATCTCCTGCCCGGTCCCGACGGGCGCTTCCCATCCGACGTGTACGACCCGGCCTGCGGATTCGGCGGGCTGCTCACCGCAGCAGCCCGGCACGGTGCCCGCCGGCTGTATGGGCAGGATCTGCTCCCCACCCAGGCGGCGCAGGCCGCGACGCGGCTCGGCCTGCAGGACGGCGACGTGCTGACCGACATCCGCAGCGGCGACAGCCTGCGGGACAACGCATTCCCCGCGCTGGCGGCCGACGCGGTGCTGTGCAATCCGCCGTACGGCAACCGCGACTGGGGCCAGGACGTCCTGGCGTACGACCCGCGCTGGGTCTACGGCCTGCCCCCGAAGGGTGAGCCAGAGCTGGCCTGGGTCCAGCACTGCCTCGCCCACCTCGCACCCGGCGGGCGCGCGGTCCTGCTGATGCCCCCCGCCACCGCCGAACGCACCTCCGGTCGGCGGATCAGGGCGGAACTCGTGCACAGCGGCGCACTCCGGGCGGTGATCGCGCTGCCGGCCGGTGCCGCACCGCCCCCGCACATCGGGTTGAACGTGTGGGTCCTGACACGACCCGCCGACCCGTCTCCGGCGCCGGAGAGCGTGTTGTTCGTCGACGCCGCCGGTCCGGGCCGGCAGAGCTGGGAGTCGGTTCGCAAGGCGGTGCTCGGCGCCTGGTCGGCGTACACGGAAGGGGTCTTTGAAGCTGTGCCGTCCGTGGCGCGCGCGGTGCCGGTCGTCGACCTGCTCGCCGGAGCGACCGACCTGGCCCCGGCCCGGCACGTCCAGTCGGTGACGACCGCGCTCCGGCCCGCCGACCACCTGCAGGAGGTACGCCGAATGCGCGCCGAGCTGCGGCGCGCGGCGGATGCGCTGATCGGCGTGACCGACCGGGGTGAACGATGGGCGACGGCCGGCGAACAGCCGCGGAGCTGGCGTACCACCGCTGTCGCGGACCTGCTCCGCGGCGGGGCGTTGACGTTGCTGCGCGCTGTTCCCGCTGGTCGCGCCACCACCGGCGACTCCGACATCGAAATCTGGGCGGGGGACGTCATCCTGCCGGAGTTGTTCACCCGCCCGTACCGCGCGCGGGTCGCCGACGCCTCCGACGACGGCCGAACGCTGCGCCGACAGCATCTCCTGCTGCGGCCCGACCCGCAGCGCCTCGACCCGTGGTTCCTGGCCGGCTTCCTCAGCGCGGAGGAGAACGTCAACGCGGCCGCCACCGGCAGCACGATCGTGCGGGTTGATGTCCGCCGGCTGCGGGTGCCCGTCATGGCGCTGCTGGAGCAGCAGCGGTATGGGCGCGGCTTCCGGCAGGTGCAGGAGCTTCGGGCGGCGGCCGACGCAGTTGGCCAGCTCGTTGAGGAGACCGCCGCCGCCCTTGGCATCGGCCTGACCGGCGGAGTGCTGCTTCCGCCGGACGATGGCCAGGCGTAACCGATGTGCGCTGCCACCGATCGCGGCGCTCCCGCTACGGTAAGACCCGCTCCATGCCGGAACTTGTAGGACAAATGGCACTCCATCACCGGACGAGTAGTGAAAGCGAGCTGTTCACGTGAGCACCCACCAGAGCCTGGCCAGTTTCATCTGGTCGGTTGCCGACCTGCTGCGCGGCGACTACAAGCAGTCGGAGTACGGCAAGGTGATCCTGCCGCTAACCGTGCTGCGCCGCCTGGACTGCGTCATGGCGCCGACCCGCAAGGCGGTGTGGGATCGCGACGCCTCGCTGAAGCTCACCAACAAGGATCAGTTGCTGCGGATCGCGGCCGGCCTGCCGTTCTACAACACCTCAAAGCAGAGCTTCGAGACCATCGGCGGGTCCGCGCCCGACGTGGCGAAGAACCTCACCGACTACATCAACGGCTTCTCCCCGAACGCCGGCGAGATCATCGACAAGTACGACTTCCACACCCAGATCGCGCGGCTGCAGTCGGCCAAGCTGCTCTACACGGTGGTGCAGAAGTTCCGCGACATCGACCTCAGCCCGGAGCGGGTCGACAACCACCAGATGGGCTATGTCTTCGAGGAGCTGATCCGGCGCTTCTCCGAAATCTCGAACGAGACGGCCGGTGAGCACTTCACCCCGCGCGAGGTCATCAAGTTGATGGTGAACCTGCTCATCGGCCCGGACACTGAGCACCTCAACGAGCCCGGCAAGGTCATCAACGTGCTCGACCCCGCGTGCGGCACCGGCGGCATGCTGTCGGCGGCCGAGGACACCATCACCTCCCTCAACCCGCACGCGAGCGTGAAGCTCTTCGGTCAGGAGCTCAACCCCGAGTCGTACGCCATCTGCCGCTCGGACATGATGCTCAAGGGCCAGGACCCGTCGAATATCCACCTGGGCAACTCGTTCAGCGACGACGGCCACGAGGGCCGGCGCTTCGACTACCTGCTGGCCAACCCGCCCTTCGGCGTGGAGTGGAAGAAGGTGGAGCCCGAGGTCAAGGAAGAGGCCAAGCTCGGGCACGCGGGCCGCTTCGGCGCCGGCCTGCCGCGCATCAACGACGGCTCGTTCCTCTTCCTCCAGCACATGATCTCCAAGATGGAACCGCCGGAGAAGGGCGGCTCCCGCATCGCCATCGTCTTCAACGGCTCGCCGCTGTTCACCGGCGCTGCGGAGTCCGGCGAGTCGAACATCCGCCGCTGGATCCTCGAGAACGACCTGCTCGAAGGCATCGTCGGCCTGCCGGACCAACTCTTCTACAACACCGGCATCTCCACGTACTTCTGGATCCTGTCCAATCGGAAGGCCGAGCGCCTCAAGCGCAAGGTGATCCTGCTGGACGCCCGCGACCAATGGGTCAAGATGCGCAAAAGCCTCGGCGACAAGCGCAAGATGATCTCCGAGGAGCAGATCGCGTACGTCACCCGGCTCTACGGCCAGGCGCTGGCCATCGCGACGGACGAGTCGCACCCCGATCACGCTAAGGTCAAGGTCTTCCAGACCACCGACTTCGGCTACCAGCGCATCACGGTGGAACGGCCGCTCAAGCTCCGCTTCGAGGTCACCGAGGAGACGCTCGCCGCGCTCGCGGAGAGCAAACCCCTTTCCCGGTACGCGTACCGCGACGCGCTGATCGGCGCGTTTAAGCCGCTGCTCGGCACGGTATGGCGCACAAAGGCCGAGGTCAAGGACGCGCTGCACACGGCGGCGGTCGCCGGTGGCGCGCTGTGGCCGACCGGCGCCCCCGGGAAGGCCATCATGGACAGCGTCTCAGTCGGCGACCCGGACGGCGAGGTGCAGACGGTCAAGGGCGAGGTCGTCCCCGCCCCGGACCTACGCGACTACGAGAACGTGCCGCTTGCCGAGGACATCCACGAGTACTTCGACCGCGAGGTGCGGCCGCACGTCCCCGACGCCTGGATCGACGAGAGCAAGACCAAGATCGGGTACGAAATCCCCTTCACCCGTCACTTCTACATCTACAAGCCGCCACGTCCGCTAGCCGAAATCGACGCGGAGCTACGCGAGCTCGAAGCCCAGATCCAGGCGCTGCTGACCGAGGTGACGTCTTGACGTTCCCTCGTACTCGCCTCAAGTTCCTGCTGTCGCGAAGTGACGCCGGAGCATGGGGAGACGATGCGCCCGATGATGACGGCGTGCCGGTTCTACGCTCGACCGACATTGACTTGCTTGGTCGCATCGACGGATCGAATGCCGCGATTCGGCGCCTGTCGGGCCGAGAGAAATTCGCGACTCGCTTGGAGCGCGAGGATATATTGGTAGTTAAGTCGAGTGGCAGCGACGCGCATCTTGGGAAGTCCGGCTATGTGGAGTCGTCCGACACGCCGGTGTACTTCTCGAACTTCCTGCAACGGCTGCGCGTCGTGGCTCAGGTGGAGCCCCGGTTCGTTTGGTATTTCCTGAATAGCCAAGACATGAAGTCCCAAATCCGAGAAATAAGCTCGACGACGACCGGTCTGCAGAACCTTACTGGCGGCGTTCTTGGCGAGGCGGCGGTGCCGTGTCCGCCGCTGTCCGATCAGCGGCGGATCGCCGACTTCCTCGACGTCGAAACCGCCCACATCGACGAACTCGATGCCGCGCGTTCCCGACATTTGGAGCTTTTGCAGGAGCTATCGGCGGCGCACGTGGCATCCGCCTTTGAGCTTGAGGCAACAGTCCCCAAAGTTAGGCTCGGCTATCTAGCCACCATCCAGACGGGCGTCACCGTGGATGCCTCCCGCTCGGCCGGTAGTGACGCCGTCACCCGACCGTACCTGCGCGTCGCCAATGTTCAGGCTGGCTATCTCGACCTGAATCAGATAACAGAGATCACCGTGCCGCGGCGCCTAGCCGCCGCTTCCACCCTGCAGGCGGGTGACGTCCTGATGACAGAAGGGGGGGATCTTGACAAGTTGGGACGCGGAACCGTGTGGGAGGGTCAGATTGAAGGGTGCCTGCACCAGAACCATGTTTTCGCCGTGCGAGTGAACAGGGGTGCGCTTGACGCGGACTACCTGGCAATGTTGACGCGGGCCACACCCGCGCGAATTCATTTTGAGAGCACGGGCAACAAGACGACTAATCTAGCGTCGACCAGCAGTAGCAAGATTCGTGAACTGCGGGTGCCACTTCCGCCGATCAGTCGGCAGCGAGCGGTTGTTGCGGAAGTCAAGGCGGCTCTCGCGGCCATCGAAGCAATCGCTTCGGCGGTGCGCTGTCAACGCAAGCTGTTGGCGGAGCGGCGCCAGGCGCTAATCACTGCGGCCGTGACCGGGCAATTCGACGTCACGACAGCGGGCTGCGTGGGTGCGGAATGAAAACTTGAGGAGTCGCAGACGGGGCACTTGGTTGGTAGGCGGTAGACATATTTCGGAGGATTTCTATGTCAGCACCTCTTCAGGAAAACCGACAGCTCGACATCATCCAAGCGTCCCTGCTTCGCGACTTCGAGCCATTCCTGGACACAACTTCGTTCACCCACCCCGATCCCGCCCAACGAGTCCCCAACCTGGCCTCGCGCGCGCTCGCTGGCGCGGTCGTGCGAGACAGGCTGGGCTGTGACACGGAGCGTGCCGCCGCCATGGTCACCGACGGTGGTCAGGACTTCGGCATTGACGCGTTGGCGATCAGCGATGGTTCACCTCGCGTTTGGCTGATCCAGTCCAAGTGGAGCAGCAAGGGAGCGGCTCGCTTCGGTGAGGTCGACGTCATGACGATGGCGGACGGCCTGCATCGGATCGACCAACGGAACTTCGACCGCTTCAACGCCAAACTGCTGACCCATCGGGGGCAGTTGGAGGCGATCTGGCAGGACAAGCAACTTCGGGTGACCCTTGTTCTCGCCCTGATGCGGCGTGATCCGTTGCATGACAACGTCATCACCCGGCTGGACGAGGTGCGGCACAAGTTCAATGCCCTAGGTGATTACCTCGATTACGAGGTGCTCTACGTGCCGGAGATCTGGGAGATGATCAGGCGTGGCGGGGAGCCCGAACCCATCGGCATCTCGATCAGGTTGGACCGCTGGTTCGACATCAGCACGCCGATGCGCGCCGCCAACGGGATTGTTGACGCCGCCCAGGTCGCGGAATGGTATGCCCAGCACGGTGATCGTCTCTTCCAGCGGAACATCCGGGAGTCCCTCGGGGTCACGCAGGTGAACGCCGAGATCCAACGGACCCTCGTCGAGGAGCCCCACACCTTCTGGTACCGCAACAACGGCCTCACCATGCTGTGCGACACTATCAAGGTCACGCCGCTCAGCCGTATCGAGCCGTATGGGCCTGCCACTGTGGATGTCCGTGGCGCGAGCATCATCAACGGTGCCCAGACGGTCGCGGCGATCGCCTCGGCCATGCGCGCGGACAGCGCGGCGGCAGGCCGAGCGGCAGTGGGCATCCGGATCATTGAGAGCGACCAGCCAGAGGTAAGCGACGAGATCACAAGAGCCACCAACACCCAGAACCGTGTTGAACTGCGCGACTTCGTCGCGCTGAAGCCTGAACAGGTCGCGATCCGCGAGGACTTCCGCCTGACGTTGGGACTGACCTACGCGATTCGGCGCAGTGAATTGGAACCGTCGCCTGAAAGCGGATGCACCGTGCGTGAGGCCGCTATCGCGCTCGCCTGCACGCTCACCACGCCGGATCTGGTTGCCCGAGTGCGCCAGAACGAGGACCTGCTGTGGGAGGACGGCCCATCCGGTGCCTACCGAAGGCTATTCAAGGGACAGCCCTCGGCTCTGCAGATCTGGCGCTCGGTGCTCTTCGTTCGAGAGGTCCGCGACTCACTCCACAAGATCTCTGGCGAACTGGAGGGCCGGGCAGAAGCCATCGCGACCCAGTCGATGCTCGTCGTCGCTCACATAGCGTTCACGCAGCTCGGGCGAGACGGCGTCGATGATTCCGACGTGGACTGGGACGCCGTGTTGCGTGAAGTCCATGGTCTGACGTTCCGGATCGTCCAATGGCTGATCTCCGAGGTCGACCAGCGGTACGGGAAGAGTTCGTTCATCACCGGGACCTTTGCCTCCGTTGATCGGGTGAGGTCGCTCGTCGCTGGTGTACGCGTTGCGATTGACGCGGGCCAAGACGCCCCTGGACTGGCGCCGGAGTATCAACCCATTCCCCGGCAGCGGCGTCCGCGCCGCCGTAATACGGTGGCACTGCTCGTGGACGCCGGCCGGATCAAGGATGGTTCGCGGCTCACCTTCCGTCCGCGGACCAGGCCGGAACGAGCGGCGTTAGCACCCTGGCTGGCCGAGGACTCGCTGCGTGGCGTGGCGACATGGGTCAACAACAGAATGAAGCCGCTTGTGTGGTCGGTCGACGGCAAGGGGTACTCACCGTCCGGTCTGGTGATGAAGATGTACGCGTTGGCCGAATGGGACGGTGCGCCGGTAGCGGTTCAAGGCCCTAGCCGTTGGCACCTCGGTGAGGAAGGCAGTCTGTTGTGGTTGGCCCGTGAGGTGAGCGCCGAGTCGTCGACTGAGGACGACGAGGACCCCGCTGTCGACATAGATGTCGACGCGCTGCTGGATGCCGTCGACGATGCGCTGGAGAATGGGGGGCAGCCGTGATGGCCAACGTTTACAAGGAGCGGGCGTTCGAGGAGACGATCGAAGCTGAGCTCCTCGCGGGCGGCTGGCACCGGGGGCTGTCCAACGGCTACCGCCCCGACCTCGGTCTCGACACCGGCGAGCTGGACACCTTCATCGGGGCGACTCAGAAGAAGGAGTTCGACAGGCTGATCACCGCGTACGGCGACCTGACCACCGCCCAGCGGGAGTTCGCGAAGCGGGTCGCCGCCGAGATCGACAAGCGGGGTGCGTTGGACGTGCTCCGAAACGGCGTGAAGGACCGGGGCGTCGCCATCGAGCTCTGCTACTTCCGGCCCGGTCACACACTGGCGGTTGGCGCGCTGGACGAGTACCACGGCAACCGGCTCACGGTGGTCCGGCAGCTGCGGTACTCGGCGAGGACGGCCGACGAGCTGGACCTGGGCCTGTTCGTCAACGGCATCCCGATCGCCACGGCGGAGCTGAAGAACCCGCTGACCGGGCAGGACGTGGAGGACGCGAAGCGCCAGTACCGCAAGAGCCGCGACCCCAAGGAGCTGATCTTCGCTCGGCGTACCCTCGTGCACTTCGCGGTCGACCCGCACCTGGTGTTCCTGACCACCCGGCTGGCCGGCGAGAAGACCCGGTTCCTGCCGTTCAACGTGGGCTCGAACGGGCCTGGCGTGTCCGGCGGCGCAGGCAACCCGCCCGCGCCGGCGGACGGCTACCAGACCTCGTACCTCTGGCGGCAGGTGTGGCAGCGGGACAACTTCCTTGAACTGCTGCAACGGTTCGCGCACGTCGAGGTGCCGAAGAAGGGCAAGCCCGACCCGCACGCCAGCCTGTTGATCTTCCCGCGCTACCACCAGTGGCACGCGGTGCGGCGGATGGTCGACCACGCCACCCAGCACGGCGCCGGCCACAACTACCTGATCGAGCACTCGGCCGGCTCCGGCAAGTCGAACACCATCGCCTGGCTGGCGCACCGGCTGTCCAACCTGCACGACGCGAACAACCAGCCGGTCTTCGAGAAGGCCATCGTCATCACCGACCGGGTGGTGCTGGACCGGCAGTTGCAGGACACGATCTACCAGTTCGACCACGTGGCCGGCGTGGTCAAGAAGATCGACGAGGACTCCCAGCAGCTCGCCGACGCGCTCAGCGGCTCGACCGCCCGGGTGATCATCACGACGCTGCAGAAGTTTCCCTTCGTGCTCGACAAGGTCGCCAAGCTGGGCGAGCGGCGGTACGCGGTGATCATCGACGAGGCGCACTCGTCGCAGTCGGGGGAGTCGGCGAACGCGCTGAAGAAGGCGCTCGGCCGGCTCGGCTCCGACGACATCGACGCAGACGGCGACCTGCTGACCGCCTCCGCCCTGGCGCGGGGCCGGCACGGCAACCTGTCCTACTTCGCCTTCACCGCCACCCCGAAGCAGCGGACGCTGGAACTGTTCGGCACCCGCAACCCGGAGACCGGCCGGATGGAGCCGTTCCACGTCTACTCGATGCGCCAGGCCGTCGATGAGGGCTTCATCCTCGACGTGCTGCGCAACTACATCACCTACGAGGCCCGCTGGCGGCTGGCCACAGCGGCGGTCGAGGCCGCCGAGTCCGCCGACCCCGAGGTCGACCCCAAGAAGGCCAAAGCCAAGCTGGTACGCGCGGCCGAGCTGCATCCCGAGTCGCAGGACCAGCGGGCGCAGATCATCATCGAGCATTTCCGCACCGAGGTGAGCGACCGCATCGGCGGGCGGGCCAAGGCGATGGTGGTGACCCGCTCCCGGGAGCACGCGCTGCGGCTCTACCAGGCGATGCGCAAGTACCTCGACAAGCGCGGCATCACCGACTGCGCGCCGCTCGTGGCGTTCTCCGGCACCCTCACCCTCGACGACATCGACTACACCGAGCCGAAGCTCAACGGCTTCTCCGAGGCGGCGTTGCCGACGGCGTTCGCGTACACGAAGGTCGACGATCCGCAGGCCGCGGCCCGCAACCAGACCGAATATCGCATCCTGGTCGTCGCCGAGAAGTACCAGACCGGCTTTGACCAGCCGCTGCTCTCCGCGATGTACGTCGACAAGCCGCTCGCCGGCGTGGCGGCCGTGCAGACCCTGTCCCGGCTCAACCGCATCCACCCCGCCAAGACCCAGGACGACGTCTTCGTCCTCGACTTCGCCAACAAGGCCGAGGACATTCAGAAGGCGTTCAAGCCGTACTTCGAAACCACCATCACCGAGCCGACCGACCCGAACCTGCTCTACGACAAGCAGCGCGAGGTGATGGACCACCAGCTGCTGGTCGAATCCGAGATGGACGCCTTCGCCGAGGCGCTGCTGGCCGCCGAGCAAACCGCCACAACGGCCGGGCAGGTCGACAAGGCACACGCCCAGCTCTACCGGTTCCTGCAGCCGGCGGTCGACCGGTTCACCGACCTGGCCGACCACGACCGGGACCACGCCGAGGAGTTCCGCTCGTCGGTGAGCGACTACGTCCGGGCCTACGGCTTCCTGGCCCAGGTCGTCGGGTACGCCGACCCCGACCTGGAGCGCCTCTACCTCTACAGCCGGTTCCTGCTGCGGCGGCTGCCTCGGCCTCCTGGCGCGGGCGTGGACATCGGCGAGACCACGCTCAGCCACCTGCGCATCGGCAAGCTCGGCGAGGAGAACCTGTCGCTGCAGCCGTCCGGGGCGCACCTCATCCCCGGCTTTTCGCCCGACGGCGGTGCCGCCCGCCAGGTGGAGGAGAAGCCGCTCAGCGAGGTGATCGAGGAGCTCAACGAGCGCTTCGGCTACGACCTCAGCTCGTCCGATCAGATCCTGCTCGCGCAGCAGATCATCTCGCTGGCCGAGGACGAGAAGATGCAGCAGGTCGCGCTGAACAACGACATCGAACGCTTCGGTCAGGTCGCCGACCCGGAACTCGACAACATCGTCGCCCGCAACCACGACCGCAACACCGCGTTCGTCGGCCGGTACTTCGACAACCCCGAGTTCCAGGCCGCCGTCAAGCAGGAGGCGCGGCGCCGGGCGTACAGCCTGATTCTGAGCCCGTCGCGGGCCGAGGCGCTGCGCAAGCTGCGCAACCAGGTCTCCGGCGCAGCCCAGAATCATGAGACAGTTACTGCCGGCGACTGATCATCGGGGCAGGAAGAGGCGACGGTGAGCGAGGCGGTACCGGCTGAGGAGTGGGTCTTCGCGGACCGGTACCGCGTGGACGCGCCGATCGGCAGCGGCGGCATGGGCGCCGTCTGGAGCGGTTACGACCGGCACCTGGACCGCCGGGTCGCGATCAAGCTCATGCGGAACACCTCCGGAGGCTCGGCGGGGTTCGGCAGTGCGGAGAGCGCCGCCCTCGCTGAGGCGGCGTTCGCCGACCGGGAGCGGTTCCTGCGGGAGATCCGCACGACCGCCCGGCTGGAACTGCCGGGCATCCCCGCCGTGTACGACTTCGGCGTCGAGGAGTCCACCGGGCGGATCTATCTGGTCATGCAGCTCGTGTACGGGCAGACCCTCGCGGACCTCATCGCCGCACGGAGCTATCCCGCCGACCCCTGGCCGGTCACCTGGGCGGCAGCCATCACGGCCCAGGTGGCCGCCACCCTCGTCGACGTCCACCGGGTCGATGTCGTTCACCGCGACATCAAGCCCTCGAACCTGATGGTCAGCGACGGGGGACTGGTGAAGGTCCTCGACTTCGGCGTGGCCATCCTGCGCGGCGCCAGCGCCCTGCCCAAGCTCACCCAGGTCGGCATGACCGTTGGCAGCCCGCCGTACATGCCGCCCGAACAGGTCCTCGGCAACCCGGTCGGGCCGGCCAGTGACGTGTACGCGTTGGGTTGCGTGCTTTACGAGACGCTGACCGGGCGGGTCCCGTTCGTCGAGACGAACACTCGCTCCTACCAGGATCACCACATCAACACCGCGGCACCGTCCGCGCACGTGCTACGCCCCGACGTGCCCGCCGAACTCGACGAACTCATCGCCGGAATGCTGGCGAAGCGGCCCGCCGACCGCCCCACGGCGGAGGCCGTCTACGAGAAGCTGCTCCCGCTCGCCGCCCGGCCAGGATCGGCTGGAGCTGGCGGCGACCGCGACCCTCGCCGGCCGTTCCTCCGCCCGCTCGCCCCCGCGCCGCGGCAACGCGGCGCAGCCCTCGCCGCCAAGCCGACCCGGGCCACATTCCCGCCGCTGAGCGTCGACGAGGCGATCGAGATCCAGCATCG
Source organism: Micromonospora coerulea (assembly GCF_016598485.1). Lineage (GTDB taxonomy): Bacteria > Actinomycetota > Actinomycetes > Mycobacteriales > Micromonosporaceae > Micromonospora > Micromonospora coerulea. The sequence goes on from NZ_JAEMUW010000009.1 coordinate 76,138, forward strand.
GGTCGGCGAGCTCGTCCAGGAGTCGCAGTTCCAACAGGCAATCGACCTGCTGGACGAAGCGGTCGCACGGTCCAGCGCTGAACCGGCGTTGAAGCTGGAGATGCAGGTGGTGCTGGCATCGACGCTGTGGTTCGCCGACGAATTCAGCCGGGTAGCGGCCGTTCTCGACGAGATCCTCCCGCAGCTCGACGACGGCGACGATATCGCCGTGCTCTACTACTACGGCGGTGTGAGTCATGCCGAGATCGGCGACATCGAAGAGGCTATCGTGCAGCTCACCGAGTTCCTCGCCCGCACGGAACCGTACGACCCCCTGCACCGGGATGCGACCTACCGCCTTGGCATGATGCTGCCGGCGGTCGGCCGGACGGACGACGGGCTTCAGCATCTCGAGTCCCTCCGTCCCAGCCTCCTTGCCGAGTACGGGCCGGACTCCGTGCACGTCGGCACTCTGGACCGGCGGATAGCTCAGATCAGGCGCGGGCTCCTGCCGCTTACGGATCGATAACAGACTGCGTCCGTACGCAAGGGGATTCCGACACAGGCCGGCGCGCTCCGCTGACGCACCGTCGTGCCGCGCGGCAAGACGGAGCGCGCCTGCGTCAACTGCGGAGAGGCTGTCGAGCTAGGGCGAACTCACGTCACCGTGGCCCGGATCGACGCTTTCGAAGACGCCGCCAGCTACTCTTCCGTGTCCTGGAGATCGCGCCGATGAGCCTTGATCCACCTTTCCACATCGTCCGCTCGCCAGATCCGCCCCACGGACAACACGGCTACCGGATCCGGGAAGGACTTCGAGTTGGTGATCTGGTAGGCGCGTGTTCGTGAGACGCCCAGCATCTCCTGAATCTCCTGGCTTGCCACCAGCCGAAGCTCTCCCACGCCACCACGCTAAGAGCACGCGAACTGAACATCTGCTCACTGCGCGGATGCTCTCTTCACGTGCTTCCTGGTCGTGTAGGCTGTGCACCTGTTCCCATCCTCAAACTCCGCAGCGAGGAAGGCAGGTAGAGATGAGCGTCCGCAACCAGAGGCCATTCCCGCCGAGCGGTGGTGCGACCTACCGCTCCCACGCGTACGCCAGTCTGCTGCCGTGGCAGGTGCGCGAGCGCCGCTTCCCGCCCGCCCGGCTCGGACGCCGCGGCCTCAACCCCGACGAGGTGTACGCCTTCCTCGACCGGGTGGCTGCCGACATGATGGCGCTCTACGCCGAGATCACGAAGCAGCGCCAGGAGACCCTGCGGATCAAGGTCGCGTTGCGCCGGTGGCAGTCCGAGCAGGCCGAGGGTGGCCGCCGGTGAGCGCACGGTACGTGATCCACCTGCCGGTGGTCGCCGCCGATCTGCCGGCCGCGCAGCGCCTGGCCCGGGTCGTCGGCCGCTGGATCTCCGTGCTGCCGATGTCGGATCCGGGGGAGATGACCGTCTCCGAGGAGGACAGCCAGTTCCTCCGGCACCGCGTCTTCTGCGACGTGCGGCTGCCCGGTGGCCGGCGCTGCGCGCTCCGTGACGGCCACGACGGCGAGTGCTCCCGTCGCCTCCGCCGTTGACTGCCGCTGGCTGACTGTCGGTTTTCCGTCATTCCGCGGGCAAGGCGGGCAACGTCTGCTTCTGTGGCGCGGTGGGCTGCTCGGGGGGAATGGATTGGCTGGACGTGGGTGAGGGCGAATGACCGGTGTTCTTGGCCCGGCCTGGACGGCTAAGCCGGACACCCCGGAGGACACGGGCCGTCAGCCTCTCGCCGTGGAAGCGGTGATCGGCTCCCACGCCGCCGCGCTGGTGCCCGGCGTCATCACCACCACACCGCACGCACGCTACCTGGCGCTGCACGCCCGACTCGCGATCGAGGCGCGGAAGCGAGGCTGGACCGAGAAGCACGACCTGGACCGCTTCCGTGATCTCGTACGCCGCGCCGAGGTGGTGCTCGGCGCTGTATCCGTCGCCCATAGTGCGGATCAGCCCGGCGAGCACCGGGCAAGGTCCGGTGACTTCGGGGCGCACGGAGTCAACACGATCGGTAGGGAGGTACGCGAGACGAACGCTGCCGACGTCGGCCGCCTGGCCGACGCCTACAGCCAGGTACCGGGTGGCTATCTGCAGACGTACGCGGGAATCGAGTGGCTGGTCGGGCTCACCGACGGTGGCAGGGTTCCAACACCAGGCCCGGCAGCGGATGACCTCCTGCTGTCGGCCTTGGACGAGGTGGTGGGCCTTGCCGGGCGCGAGCAGCCGCTGTCCCGGCGGGACCTGAACCAGCTGCGCCATCTGTGCCTCTGCGGCATCGATGACGCGCCCGACGGTGAGTGCGTGCGGCGGGCGTATTTCGTCGACCGCGATGGCGACCAGGGGAGCGCGAGGATACATCGCCACAGCGCCTCGCTGCTTGTAGGTGCGCTGGACGGCGGCGAGGTGAGCGGGTCCCTCGACATGGCGATGGACCGCTGGTGCTGCTTCACACCCGGCCTACCTGACCTGCTCGGCAGTGATGAGCTGCAGCACCACGCCCTCACCTGGCGGGGCGCCCTGCTACGCAACTGGTCGGTGTGGGCGTGGCGGCTGATCTGGGCGGAACTTGTATCGCCCTTCGCGTGGCGGCCTGGTACGCGAGAGGAGGCGATCGAACAGTTCGTCGCCCAGCTACCCGATGCCACCGTCCGGCAGTCCCTTGTCGGCGATCTTCCCCCGCTGGTCGATGCAGGCAACGGCAGACCGCTGCCGGCTGAGCACGATCTCTATCACCATCCGCGCAATGCCAATGGTTGGACTTTGGTCGACCTGCTGCGCCTGCTCGCCGTCGGCGCCGGGCGGCTCGCGCACCTCGATCCGGTGAGTCGGGAGGCTTTCATTGGCACGCTACCGGACGACCTGGGCCCCGAATACATGGCGAGGTGGTTGGACCGGAACAACGATCGTCCGCTGGCCGACGCGGCCGCCGACCTGGCTGCCCACCTGTTTCAGCGCGCCGAGTCGGTGAGCCGTCAGAAGCTGCAGTGGACCCGTCACGGGCTCCGCCTGCCTACCCGTCTCCGTCGGATCGGGGACCGGTGGCGGCTGGAAGGGGAGGAGGGGAGCGGCTCTGTGTCCCTACGGTTGCCTACCTTCACCAGCGTCATGCACCAACTGGGCGTCCTCGCCGTCGCTGGCGACACGTGGACGGCCGGTCGCCACGTGGAGGTGATCCGGTGACGGACTGGAAAGACCTCCTCGGCGCTGCCCCGCCGGCACTGCTCCATGCTCGGCTGATCCCCGACGCCGAGGAAGTCCTGATCCTGACCTACACCTGCGACCTGTCCTTCTTCGAGGACGTCTGCCTACGCGAGGCGCAGGCCGCGGGGGCCCGCACGACGGTGCTGTTTGACGCCGACAACCTCACCGAAGGCCCACATTGCGCCGGACCCGCCGATTACCTTGCCCTGCCGGTCGTCTGCAAGGGCGGGGGAGCGTTCCACCCGAAGTTGGTGGTGATCGCTTCGGAGACGGACACCGTGGTGGCCATCGGTTCCGGGAATGCGACGGCCTCAGGTTGGCACCACAACGCCGAGGTCTGGGCCGCGATGCGCGGTGACGGGTCCAGCGTCCCCGCGCTCTTTCATCAATTGGCGGACTGGCTTCGGCGGCTGCCCGACAACGTGTGGATGGAGGACCTCGGCCGCGACCGCCTCGAGCGGGTTGCCGAGCTACTCATCACACGTCCACCCGATCCCGTTGTGGACCAGCCAAAGATGGTGACGACGGCGCTTCGCCCGATCATCGAGCAGCTACCCCGTCCGGTCGGACCCGTGACACAGCTGGCTGTGGCCGCGCCGTTCTTCGATCCCGATGCTGGGGCGCTGCAACGTCTCGTCGATCGCTTTCAACCCCAACAGGCGCGCCTGTTGCTCACGCGGGACGTACAGTGCGACCCGAACAGTCTTGCCCGTGTGGTCAAACGCGCACCCGACGCCACCGTGAGCACCCCGGAGAGCTCTCGTTACCACCACGGCAAGGTCGTCGAGTGGTGGTCGTCCGACCAGGGGTGGGCGCTGACGGGCAGCGCCAACTGCAGTCACGCAGCCCTCACCAAGACTATGACGGCGGGCGGTAACTGCGAGCTGGGCGTCGTCTCGCCCCTCACCGCTCCTCTGGTGACGGCGGTAGCCGCTGAACCGGTCGCCGTGTCTGAGTTGGCGCGGCTGCAGATTCGGGAACCCTCACCGCCGGCCGCCGCCACGGACAACCTGCGGGTGCTAGGCGTCCGGATCGCTGCCGACCGGGTGGAGGCCACGGTGCTTGCCGCCTCTGCCGGCACGCCGCCGAACTGGCTGCTCGTCAACGGCCTCCGCCTCCACCAGGAGCGTGCAACGGGCAAGCTCCATGTGTATGCGGCCGTACCGGACTCCGACTGGACGGCGATTCCCGATGGGCAGGCGCTCACCCGCGTCCTCACCGATGTCGGCGTGGAACTCCGCGACGTACTCGTCACTGACGTGGTTGCCGCGCTGTCGCGCATCGACCGGCCGTCACCCCTTGAACACACGTCCCTGCCGCAGGTCCTGGCGGATACCGCGCACACGGCAGCGCTGTTCGAGGCGCTGCGCCACCTGGCCTCGGTGCGCCCCGACCGGATTCCGCAAACATCGGTGGGTCGGCGACGTCAGGTGGAGAACCGGGTCAAGTCTGCCGTCGGCCCGGCACTGCTTCGTTTCGTCCTCGGTCTGAACGACGGCCGCATACCTACGTCGGCGGACGATGACGACATCTTTGAGGAGGTTGGCCGGGGATCCTCCGGGCAGTCCCCGGCCCAGCGCGCGCGACCGGCGAGCACAACTGCGGCCCGGCCCGAGACCCTCGCCAGCGTGCTGGACACACTCATCCCCGGGCAACGTGCCCGACTCCGGCGCGACGTCACGGCGCTGATCGACACGTCCCAGGTGTGGCCGCTGCCAGCGAAACTTGCGGTCACCCGGCTGGTGCTCCTCCTCGTCGCTGGTGGACTGTGGCCGAACGCGCGGGACTGGGCAGACCTCCTCCACGGGGTCTTGGTGCAGCTGTGGGACATCGAGCAGGAGGAGAGCCTCGACGGAGAGCACGCGGCGTTGGCCACAATCGGTCTCGTGGCGCTACGCCGTGGCATCGACCTGCAGGACGAGCCGGACAGCCGGCAGGCCACACAGTTCGACGAGCTGCGGGTCGCGTACCAGGAATGGACCGACTGGCTCGCGACGGCACCGCCGGAGATCATCCAGCGGTATCGCGACGGGCTCGGCGGGCACTCCCTCGGGCTGCTGTTCGAACAGACCGACTTCCGAGCCGAGCTGCGGTGGATACTCGGTCGCACCGCACTACACGACGCGGTTGACAGATTCGTCGGTGCTCAGGTGGACGGGAACGGCGTCGTACACGTCGAGGCCGGTCGGAGTGCACGCCAATCGCTCATCGCGGCGCTGGATGCGCTCCGTGACTTTCCGGACGTCCACGTCATGACGAAGGGCGGGCCGGAAACCCACGGCTGGTGGAACGGCCGGCGACTGCTGTTGGTGACCCGATCGGGCGCGGCATGGCGAGCGGAGTTGTGGAAGGGTCTGCTGACTGGAATCGCCGTGTTCTCACGTGGGACCTCTCTGCGTCCTGCCGACCAGAGATGGACGGTGGCCACGCCCGAAGAAGCCTTTACACAGTGAGGGACGCGGTCAGCAGGTGCGTCGCCGCCGCGGCAACAGCGCGCAGAGGAGCAATCGAGATGGTAAACCTCACCATTGCGGTGCGGGTCATGCAGGAGTTGCTGCGGACGCGGCTCCCGCTCGATGACGATGAGCTCGCGCGGCGGCTCGAGGTGCAGCCCCGGCAGACGATCAACCAGGTCTGCCGCAGGCTTGAAGAGGGTGGACGGATCCGCCGCTACATCGGTCCTAGCGGGAAGATCGTCAACGAGCATCTGGACGGCACTCGTCCAGCCACCTTGGTCATACAGCAGGAGGCTCTGCCAGAGCCGGCGGCGGGTGATAGCGCGGCACAGCGGCGCGCCGAAGGAGTCATGCTCGGGCTGCTCAGCGAACGGCTAGGTTGTCAGTTGAAGCCGAGCAGATTCGCGTTGGCGAACGGCGCCCGAGTGGAGGTCGACGGTGTTGACGAGGATCTGACGGTGCTCGTTGAGGCCTGGGCCCACCAGGGACCGCCGAAACCCGCTCAGAAGCACAAGGTCCTGGCTGATGCCATGCGGCTGCTCTTTGTCGCCTCGACCTTGACGACTACACCACGTCTGGTGCTCTGCCTCTCCGACGAGGAGGCTGCGCGACACTTCACAACCGCCCGCTCGTGGGCAGCCGCCGCACTTCGGACCTTTCAGATCGACGTCGAAATCGTTGAGCCTTCGTCGGACGTGAGAGGAGAGATCCGCGTCGCTCAGGAGCGCCAGTACCGCTATGCGGCCAGCTGCACCTTTGGATCCCGCTTCCGACACCAAAACAGCGGGAGCGGTGCCGGCCACGTCAGCTGGCAAGTAGGTTGAATGGGCCGGTCGAACGCCAGGGTGGTGACCATCCGCGGCCAACTCCCGCTCTCGACCGCACCCACCTTGGTGATGTCGAAGGGCTTGTCGTCGGCATACCGTCCTCCGGACCGTGGCAGTCGGGGCCGGGTCGGATTCGGCGGCCGAGGGGTACGACTTGCAAGCTCGGCATTCGGCCGGGGGAGGATCCACCGGTCGGGTGACCGCACAAGCTGGCCCTTCCTGGCCTCGCCACCTGGAGTAACGCCCATGTCCGACAGCGTCTTCGCGGAGTTCACCGCCGACGACGACCAGCTCGCCGTCGCGTTGCTCGCAGCACCGACATACCGAGGTGCCGCCGCCCCGCTCCGCGCTCGCGCTCGGAGTTAGTGGCGGAACATCCGGGTCTCGACCGCAATCACGAAGTCATCCCAGCTCCTCGGTGTGAAGATCAGCGCTGGTCCGGACGAGTCCTTGGAGTCGCGTACGGCGACGATGCCGGGGAGGTTGGTGGCGACCTCGACGCAGTTGCCGCCGTTACCGCCGCTGCGGGTGCTCTTGCGCCAGACGGCGCCCGCCAGGTCAGTCATGCCGCATCTCCCCGATGATCCTCTTGATCATGTCCGTCGATTGTCCCTCATCGAGGGCTAGCGTCTCCAGGCTCTTCCAAGCCGACCGGTAGGCCGCCAGCTCGTCCGGCTTGTCGAGGTACAGCGCGCCGGTGAGGGACTCGCTGTAGGCGACGGACGGCTCCGGCTCGGCTCGCCCACCCTTCGTGACAGGAAAGTCCAGGATCACAAAGGACCCGGCGACTGCGCCCGAGTGAGGACCTGCGGCAAAGGGCAGCACGCGCACCGACACATTCGGCAGTTCGGCGGCTTCGATCAGGCGGCTGAGCTGACCGACCATGACCCCACGGTTGCCAACCGTGCGACGGATCACCGCCTCCGACAGCACCGCGTCCAGCCGGGGTGGTTTCGGTAGGCGTCGACTGAGCAGGCTCTGCCTCTGCAACCGCACCTCAACCGCCCGTTCCCGCTCCTCCTCGCTTGCGGATGGCCGGTCGAGCCGAGCGAGCCCGAGGGCGTACTCGCGGGTTTGGAGCAGGCCGGGGATCAAGGTCTCCTCGTACTGGCGGAGATGGGCGGCGGCGGATTCCAGGCCGACGTACAGCTCGAACCAGTTCGGCACCGCGTCCCCGTACGCGTGCCACCAGCCCTTCGACTTCGTCTCCGCGGCCAGCCCGCGCATCGCCTCGGTCATCTCGGCCGACACGTTGTACAGCTCGCACATCGCCTTGACGTCGAGCACCCGGACCGCGCCCAGGCCGCACTCGATGCGCCAGATCTTCTGCCGGCTGTATTCGAGCGCCTCGGCGGCGGCGTCGAGCGTCACGCCGGCCTCGGTGCGGAACTGGCGCAGCAGCCGGCCGAGCTGCCGCCGCGGCACGGTCGATCCGATGTCCTCTGCCATCCGAGCACTCCCTGATTCCGTCCTGCAACACTGCGTGACGCCGCTCAGTAACTCGTACAGGTTTCAGTAAAAGAAGTCAATGCCTCTGGCAAGAATTCTGCCGTGGAACGTTGCTCTTCCACTTCGCACTGTCACATGCTGACTACAAGGACGCGGCTCGGTGCGGCGCCGACGGTAGCTACCAGGACCGACAGAACGATCCATGAGCAGCCCTGGTGCCGTACCGCTGATCGAAGCTGCGGTGGCAGGGCGGGGTGGGTCCGCCCGTGCGGGGAGGGCGGGTGGCCCACCCCTTCCAATCACGACGAGAGGCAGGCCGGCGAATGAGCGTCCGCAACCAGCGACCGACGTGGGGGAGCGCGGCGACCTACCGCTCCGGCGCGTACACCAGTCTGCTGCCGTGGCAGGTGCGCGAGCGCCGCTTCAAGCTGGCCGGGCTCGGGCGCCGCGGCTTGGCGCCCGACGACGTCTACGCCTTCCTCGACCGGGTCGCCGGCGACATGGCCGCGGTCTACGCGGCCCTGGCCGCGAGCCGCCGGGAGACCGCCGTCATCAAGGACGCGCTGCGCCGCTGGCAGTCCGACCAGGCCCGCGCCGGCGACGCCCGGGGAAACGAGCGGTGACCCGGCGGTACGTCATCCACCTGCCGGTCGTCGCGACCGATCTGCCCGCCGCGCAGCGCCTGGCCCGGGTGGTTGGCCGCTGGCTGCTCGTCCTGCCACAGACCGACCCAGGCGAGACCACCGTCTCCGCCGAGGACGACCAGAACGTACGCCATCGGGTCTTCTGCAACCTGCTGCTGCCCGGCGGCCGGCGCTGCCTGCTCCGCGCAGACCACGACGGCCCCTGCTCCCGCCGCCTACGCCGGTGAGCTGGATAAGGACGGTGCCAGGTGCCGCGTCACCTGCCGTCGGGATCCTCCCGCTCGTAGGGACAACCGGCGAGGCTACCGTTGAGTAACATGAGCGGGTGACCGTGTACGCGCTTGCGCAGATCTCCATTCACGACCGGACGCGTTACGACCGGTACGTCGCCGCCTTCATGCCGGTCCTCCTCAAGTACCAGGGACGTCTCCTTGCCGCAGACGAGGCCCCGCACGTTGTCGAGGGCACGTGGCCCTACGACAAGGTCATTCTGATGGCCTTCGACAGCCGCGAGAGCTTCGACCGGTGGGCCAACTCCCCGGAATACCAGGAGATATCCCGCGACCGGGTGGCCGCGACAGACGGGGTCGTCGTAGTGGCCGACGGCGTCCAGGGCCGTCGCTGAAAGGTGACGGGGCGCAGCCCTTACCCGTGGGACCGGTAGCCCTCGGCTGGTCGAAGGTCGCGGACGAGGCGCCGCTCTCCAGATCCTCAGCGCTGTCAGTGGAAAGCCCCTGGACAACCCCCAGCCCAATACGGACCACGGTCACGACGTGCTGCTGGAGTACTAGACTAGGGGGACGTGGTCGTCTGACCATGTTTCTTGACTCAGGGTGGCCAACCGGCGGCATCGCCTGTTGTCCATGGTTCGTCCGGCGGCTCGTGGTTGGCAGAGCACCGAAGTCGCCGCCGCGGACCGCCATCCTGACGTTGTTCGGGAAGGGTCGACATGTCCGACAAATCTCCCCAGAAGAGCAATTTGAAGAAGCCAGCCATGACTTTGAAGGAAAAGCGGGCGGCTAAGAAGGCCAAGCATGCGGACAAACCTTCGGCGATCCCGCCAACTGGCCACTGACAGAACGATACGGCCGCCGCTCGCGCGAACTGACTTTGACGTGGCGCGGGCGGCGGCCTTTCGCTCGGTTGACGTTTCACCTCACTGACAGCCGATGACCGTGAGCGGTTCGACTGGCCGACGGCGGCCGAGGTAGCGAGCGGGTCGCCGCACCTACGGCACCAGCATCGACCGATCGCGCCCCCGGCGACCGCGTCTCGGCCGCCGGCGGCCGGGCCGGCTCAGAACAGCGGTTGGAGGAGCCGGTGCGGGTGCTGGCGCAGCGCGACGCTGACCGGGTCCTGGCGCGGCTGGGCCGGGATGCCCGGCCCGGTGTGGGACTCGACGTCGCCGGGTGGCACGTCAACGTGGCCGCAGGCGGGGCAGCGGCTGGCCGGGTCGATTTCGGTGCCGCACGCGGCGTGCCGGAAGGTCCGCAGCGGCTCACCGGTGGCGAAATGCCGCTCGCCCCAGCGCATCAGCGGGTAGATCACGGACCAGAGTTCGATGCCCCGGTCGGTGAGCAGGTATTCGTCCCGGGGTGGGGAGTTCTGATAGCGGTGGCGCTGCAGGATGCCCGCCTCGACGAGGGTGGCGAGCCGGTCGGCGAGCACGGCCCGGGGGATGTCCAGGTGGGCGAGGAAGTCGCCGTAGCGGCGTACGCCGTAGAAGGCGTCGCGGACGACGAGCAGCGTCCACCGCTCGCCGACCAGTTCCAGCGCCCTGGCCAGGGAGCAGTTCTGCCCCTCGTAGTTCTTCCCCAGCGCCATGCAGTGATCCTACACCCGGTCAGTTCATTCAACGAACCATCTCTGCTAGCCTCGGTTCGTTCACCGAACTGAGAGGCCTCCGCATGTCGACACCCGCCGGCGTCACCGCACCGCCCGCCCCGGTCCCGGACGCCACCCGCTCCGGCTCCCGGGCCCTGTTCGCGGTCTGTGCCGCGACCCTGCTCGTCCTCATGAACTACACCGCACCGCTACCGGTACTGCCGCAGACCGCGCGGAGCCTCGGGGCCGGCCTCACCACCCAGACCTGGCTGATTAACGCGATCACCCTCGGGCTCGCGGCCACCCTGCTGGTGGCGGGCAGCCTCGGCGACGATTTCGGACGTCGGCGGGTATTCCGGGCAGGGCTCGTGCTGCTCGCCGCCAGTACCCTCGGTGCCGCAGTCGCCCCCAACGCCGGCACCTTCGTCGCCGCCCGGGTGCTGCAGGGGGTGGCCAGCGCCGGGATCCTCGCCGCCGGGCTCGGCCTGCTCGGGCACGCCTTCCGCACCAACCATGGACGCTCCCACGCCACGGCCCGCTGGGCGTCGATGCTCGGCGCCGGCATCGCCCTCGGACCGGTGACCTCGGCCGCCCTGACCGCCCTCGGCAGTTGGCGCTGGTCCCACCTGATGCTCGCGGCGGTGGCCGCGGTGCTGGCGGCGCTCGCCGGCCGGCTGCTCGCCGAGTCCCGCGCCGACCGGACGGCCCGCATCGACGTTTCCGGGGTACTGACCCTCGGCGCGGGCCTGTCGCTGCTGCTCTTCGCCGTCACCGCCGGACGCACCGGCTGGCTGCGGCCCGCGGTGCTGATCCCCCTGGCGCTCGCGGGGCTGCTGCTCGCCGCCTTCGTGGCGATCGAGGCCCGCGGCCGGGCGCCGATGCTCGACCTCGCCCTGTTCCGCCGGCCGGACTTCCGGGTCGCCACCATCGGCGCGTTCTTCACCGGGCTCGCCGCGCTCGGCCCGAGCACGGTCCTGCCCACCCTGGTGCAGCGGTTGGTCGGCGTCAGCGCGCTGGGCGTCGCCGGGCTGGCCTTCCTCTGGGCGGGGGCCTCGTTCGTGGTCAGCAACCAGCTGCGCCACCACGGCACGCGCTTCGCGCCCACCCGGCAACTCGGCCTCGGATTCGCCCTGACCGCCGCCGGCTACCTGGCCATGCTCGGCTACGCCGATGCGCACTCCTGGGTCCGCACCATCCCCGGCCTGCTCATCTCCGGTGCGGGCAGCGGCCTGCTCAACGCGGCACTCGCCCGGCTCGCCATCGCCAGCGTCCCTTCAGACCGGGTCGCGATGGGGTCCGGCGCCAACAACACCGCCCGCTACGTCGGTTCCGCCCTCGGCGTCGCCGCCAGCATCACCGTGGCCTCCAGCCTGCTGCCGGCCGGCCAGACCGGCGGCTTCTCGGCCCACGGCGCCGACCTGGTCCTGCTGCTCGGCGCCGGCGCGGCCGTGCTCGGCGGCGCGGCGGCCCTGATCCGCCGCCGGGCCACCGCACCGGCCCCGGCCGCGGGCTGATCCGAGGACCGGCCGCGGGCCGAGGCATCGGTCCGCGGCCGTACGGGCGAGGGCAGGATCCTGTCGTCCTGGTCAGGTCCTGACTCGGCAGCATCCCACCCACGCTTCTCCACCACGCTCCCAGACGGCCCGACGGCAGGTGTGCTGGCCCCGCAAGCGGGTACGCGCTGCCGATTGGACCCGGGGAGGCGTGATGGCGACCGAGGCGCCCGACTATTTCCAGCCCGAAAGCGGGCTGGTGCTCACGCACCTGCTGATCGTGCGGGACGTGGACCGTTCACGGGAGTTCTACCGACGGGTGCTGGGAGCGACGGTGGTGCGGGAACGCCAGCCCGCGATCCTGCGGTTCCACAACAGCTACCTCGTGATCAACAACGAAGGCGGTCCGACCGACGACAAGCCGGACGTGCGAGCACAGGCGCCACCGGATTCGAGCACGCTCAGCAGCGCGATGAACATCCGGGTCACCGACGTCCGGGCGGTCTATGAGCAGTGGCGGTCCCGGGGTGGGGAGTTCCTGACCGAGCCGAAGGATCACGGCGTCGAGATCCGGTGCTACCTGCGGGACCCGGACGGCTACCTGATCGAGCTCGGTCAGGCCACCGGGATCCTCGCCGAGATGGGTCGGGCCGCCTCCGCCTGAGCCTGACCAGTCAGTTGGTCAGGTGGCATTCTTCTTGGCTGCAGAATGGTGACCGTTCCCCAGGCACCGGGCACCCGCGGCCCGCCGTCGGCAAGTACTCTCCGGGCGGAGAGGAACGCGATGATCAGTCGTCGAAAGTTGATCGCCACCGGTCTGGGCGTCACGGCCGGTGTGGTGACCGCAGGTTGCAGCCAGGGGCCTTCGTCCCAGGCCGCGTGGTCGCAGCCTGGTCTGGCTGCGGCAAGCGCGCCCCCGGCTGAGGTGCGGGTTACCGTCACACCGGCTGCCCACGCCAAGAAAGTGTCGCCGCTCGAGCAGGTCGTCGTGGCGGTCGAGGGCGGCGCGCTCAAGGACGTTTCGGTGGCCGCAGGCAGCAAGACCGTCGCCGGCGAGCTGGACGGCGACGGCCTGACGTGGCGCTCGACCGGCAAGCTGGCCTACGGCAAGTCCTACACCGTCACGGTGTCGGCGGCCGACTCCGCCGGCGCGCTGAGCCAGCACACGAGCAGCTTCAGCACCATTGAGCCGTCCGGGGTCGCTACCGTCACGTTCCAGGCCAACGCGCTGACCGCGCTCCGTGACGGTGGCACGTACGGGGTCGGCCTGCCGGTCATGGTGAACTTCAGCAAGCCGGTCAAGAACCGGGCCGAGGCCGAGAAGACGATGCTGGTGGAGACCACGCCGGCCGTCGAGGGACGGTGGCGCTGGATCGACAGCCGGAACGCGCACTGGCGGCCGGCGAAGTACTGGACTCCGGGCACGAAGATCTCGGTGAAGGTCAACCTCTTCGGCCAGAACCTCGGCAAGGGCGTCTACGGTGGCGCCAACGCCAGCACGAACTTCACCATCGGCCCGTCCCGCATCGCCATCGCCGACGCCAGCACCCACCGGATGAAGGTCTACATCGACGGCAGGATGGTGCGGGACATCCCGGTCAGCATGGGCAAGGGCGGCACCGTCGTAGGCGCGAACGGGGAGGTCGTCAGCTACTGGACGGCCTCCGGCCCGCACGTGGTGATGACCCGGGAGCCCTCGCACCGGATGACCTCCTCCAGCTATGGGGTCACCGACCCCAAGGACCCCAACTACTACGACGAGGTCATCAAGCTCTGTCTGCGGATCTCGTACACCGGCGAGTTCGTGCACCTGGCTGACTGGAACATCGGCGCGCACGGCAGGGAGAACACCTCGCACGGCTGCATCAACGTCGGACCGGACCATGCCCGATGGTTGTACGAGACGTTCCGACTCGGTGACGTGGTCGATGTGCGCAACACTCCGCGACGGATGGCGCTCACCGACGGGGTGGGCGACTGGACCGTACCGTGGGACAAGTGGTGAGCACTGGCACCACGCTGCGGCCAGTGAGCTGACGACCCGCGGCCTCAGGCGGGCGAGGACTTGGCTGTCGGTAGGCCCGGCGCTGCGACCTGCTGATGCCTCGTGGCCGGCGCCTGCTCCGCGCCCACCACGACGGCCCCTGCCGGCCGTTACTACTTCTTCTTGTGTTTGGGAGGCAGCGTGGCGACGTACGCCTGAGCCTTGTTGACCCACCCGGCCGCCTGCTCGGTGGTGAACGACGGGGGCAGCGACAGGTATCCACCCATCGGTCGCTCGGCCGGGCCGAAGGGTCCCGCCCCCTCGATCGTCGCCAGCTCGGCCAGATCGTCGGCGGCGAGCTTCACGCCGACCGACGAGCCGAACAGCCCGGCGAACATGTTGCCGTTCACAAACGCGCCCAGGTTGCCGAACATCGGCTTGACCTCGACCCCTGGGGCGTCGGATACGACGGACCGGAAGAACTGCTTGTCAGCGTCGGTGGGCTTGGGCATCTGCATCGTCGGATCCTGTCATCCGGCCACGGGCCGACGGCCCGTGAAAGCGGCCAGCCGCTCCATCGGGTCGGCACCCGCGGCCGGGGTGACCTCGTCGCTGAACGAGGAACCGCGGGCACCGGGGACGAGCTGCTCGGCGAGCTTGTGGACGTAGGCCACGACCTCGTCACTGACGACCAGGGGCGTGCCGCTGCCCTGGGCCATGTCCCAGGCGTGCAACAGGAATTCCACCGGCATGATGCCCGCCGCGAAACTGGCCGGCATCTCGCCGCCGCCGGGGGCGGGGACGGTGCCGTCGAGGCCGCGGGCGCGCCATCCCTCGATGACCTGCGCCGCCATGGTGGCCACCCGGTTCTCCAGCGAACCCGTCTCGGGGTTCACGACCTTCACGCCGGCCATCGAGCCGAAGGCGATCATGGAGCCGAACAGGTGCTCGGCGAGGTCGTGGCAGGTGAAGTCCGCGCAGGGGGTCTGCTTGGCGCGGTCCTCGGAGGTCAGCTGGCGCAGGACCGTCTGGAGTGCGGCCAGCGTGGCGTCGGCGGCGGACAGCTCGTCGAGGCGCTCGGGAGCGGCGGACCACTCGTCGGGGCCGGCGTCCCCGGCGACGGCGGCCTTCTCGAGACGGCCGAGGTAGTGGTTCCAGCCCTCGGCGTGCATCGCCGCCTGCTCGTCGGTCAGCCCCTCGTGGGTGAGGGTGACCCGGGTGCCGTCGGCGACCGGCTCGACCGTGATCGAGACGGTCGAGGCGTCGGGGGTGAGGTCCGGGTGGCCTTCCCAACCCCAGCCGAACACGACATGCTTGCCGGGCTCGATCTCCCGGAACGTGCCGGCCGCCACATGGCCGGGGGTGATGGTCCAGCGGTAGTCACCGCCCACCCGGAGGTCGACGCGGGCCGACACGGTCTGCCAGCGCCGCAGCCGCTCCGGCTCGGTGATGAGAGCGAATGCCTCGTCGATGTCGACGGGAAGAACGACGGTCTTGGTGAACATCAGCGGTCTCTCTCAATGCGTTGAGACTTCAGGGCGTGTGCGTCGGCGACCAACAGGTCGAGTTCGGCCGTCCAGAACCGGTCGATCTCGGCCTGCAGCTGCCGGAGTCCGTCGGGAACGACCCGATAGATGCGCTCCCGGCCGACTTTTTCGGCCTCCACCAGGCCAACTTCCGCCAGCAACAACAGGTGCTGGGAGATCGCCGACCGGGTGACCGTGAACTCCGCCGCGATGCTGCTCACCGTGCGGGGTCGCGACGCGAGCAGCTGCAAGATCCGTCGCCGGGTGGGCTCAGCAGCGGCAGACAACGCGTCGATCACCAGAAACACGTTAGCGATGGCTAACGCGTTTGTCAAAATGCTCCGCCGGGCCGCCGCGTCAGCCGCCACCCGGCGCGGGCAGAGGGCTCTTCCCCGCTGGATCGCGGGAAAGAGCCCTCATGTGTGCGGCGCCGCTGGCGCCCGTGAACCGGGTCAGCCGAGAGGGGCTTCGTACACCAGCAGCTCAGTGCCGGCGACTTCCTCGCCGTCGTCGGGCGCGGCGAACAGCCGAAGCTTGTCGCCCGCCACCTCGAGCGCGACCGGGTTGCGCGTCACGACGTGCCCGGCCGTGGAGAACTTCGGAAACGGGATCTCGTGCAGGATCCGGTTGTCCCGCAGGTCCAGCAGTGCCAGTCCGCCCAGCTCGTAGCTTCCGCCATCCGAACGCGGCAGCCCGGTGACGCCGGAGCAGATCTGCTTACCCCAGCCGCTGTAGTCACAGTCCTGGTAGTCGACGAGGTGGTCCGGGTTGGCCTGCTTGCTCAGTTGGTGGCCGTTCGGCGTCCAGGAGTACTCGGTGCGCGAGCCCCAGCTGACGCCATGCATCTCGCCGCTCACCCGGTCCCGGACCACGCCGCCGATGTGATCGGCGACTCGGAAAGCCTCGGTGACCTGGTAGGTCTGCGGGTCGAGCCGGTAGACGATCGCCTGGCTGTTCGGCCGATACTCCGCAACCGGTACCCACACGGACTCGCCGTCGAAGTCGATGCCGCCCGGGTGGTACACCGTGCCCTGGCCGAGCTGCACGTCCTTGAGCAGGTTGCCCTGTCGGTCCAGGACGAGCACGTGCCCGACACCCTTGCCCGGCGTGCGGTCATATCCATCGACGGGCTGCGGATAGGGCACCGGCCGCTCGATGATCTCGACCGTCGACATGAAGATCTTGTCGCCGACGAGCGCGAAGCCCTGCGGGTGGTACGTCGGAAAGCGCAGCGGGATCTTCTGCACCTGCTGCCATGCGGTCGAACGCGTGGTCTTCGCGAAGGCGACCGTGACCGCGTCGTCTCGGTGCTGCTCCGTTGCCTGGGCAGACGTGGCGACCATGGCGACCGCCGCAACGACGGACCCGGCAAGGACGGCGATATGAGCGCGTCGCATCGGTTTCCCCTCAGTAGATGAACCGCCGCGAAGCGTGCACGACCGAGATGACCGGGCAGTGGCGCAGCGGCGGCGATCTGGTGTCCGCGAAGCCCAAGACACGGGTCAGGACGGCAGAAGCGACGGTGCCCGGGGCGAGGCCGATCGACGTGTCGGCTGACGCTTCCATCGCTGTTTGGGAGAGGATGGTGGCCATGGTGTTACCCAAGCGGTTGGCGCGGTTCAATCGGGTCGTCACCAACCGCGTGACCGGTCCGCTGGCCGGGTGGCTGCCCGGCTTCGGCGTCATCATCCATCGGGGCCGCCGCTCCGGTCGCGAGTACCGGACGCCGATCAACATCTTCCGGACGTCCGACGGTTACGTCGCCGCCCTGACCTACGGGGTCACCGACTGGGCGAGAAACGTGCTGGCGGCCGGCGGCTGTGAGCTGGAGATCCGGGGCCGGCGAGCGTCCCTCACGAGTCCCCGCCTCGTGCACGACCCCACCCGCCGCGACATGCCGCCGGTCGTCCGCCAGCTCGTCGGGACGATCGGCGTGACGGACTTCATCTATCTCCGCACCGCGCCCGATGCAGACCACGGCGACGCCACCCGTCGCGATGCATAACCCGCCCCGGCGGTTCACCGGGGCGCCGCGCTGATCCACGCCCGGCCAGCTTGCCGTTAGGCCAAACTGCATGGGTGAAAAGCACCACGCTCACCGTCAGGTGGACGCCGTGGCGCTTCGTGACCGCGTTCGGTGTGGTCAGCCTGCTGTCGGACGTGGTGTACGAGGGCGCCCGCTCGGTCATCGGCCCCTACCTGGCCACCTTCGGCGCGTCCGCGACCCTCGTCGGGCTGGTCACCGGCGTAGGGGAGGCGTTCGCCCTGGCCGGGCGGCTGGGCACCGGACCCCTCGCCGACCGTACCCGGGCCTACTGGCCGCTCGTCCTGGTCGGCTACGCCGTGACCATGGTCGCCGTGCCCGCCCTCGGGCTGACCACCGCGCTGTGGCTGGCTGCGGCGCTGTTCATCGCGGAGCGTGCCGGCAAGGCGATCCGCGGCCCGGCCAGGGATGTCATGATCTCTCACGCCGCTGCGGCAGTCGGCCGCGGCAAGGGCTTCGCCGTCCATGAGGCGCTCGACCAGGCCGGCGGCGTCGCCGGGCCGTTGCTGGTCGCCGCCGTACTGGCCGCCACCGCCCACAACTACCGGCCCGCGTTCCTCGCCCTGGCCGTACCCGCGGTGGCCGGGATGCTCGTGCTGCTGTGGCTACGCGCCGGCGTGCCGGATCCGGGTCGCTTCGAACCGGGCCCTCGACCCGGCGCGGCGCCCGCCCCGCCGAGCGGTCGGCTGCCCCGCGAGTTCTGGATCTATCTGGCGTTCACGGTGCTGACCACGGCCGGCTACGCCACCTTCGGAGTGCTCAGCTTCCACCTCGCCACCCGCGACGTCGTACCGGTGGCGGTGGTCCCCGTCGTGTATGCCGGCGCGATGGGGGTCGACGCGCTCGCCGCGCTGGCCTCCGGGTGGCTGTACGACCGGGTCGGCGTCCGGGTGCTGGCCGCCGTACCCGTGCTGACCGCCCTGATCCCGCTGGCTGCCTTCACCACCACCCCGCTGATCGCGGTCGCCGGGGTCCTGGCCTGGGGCGCGGTGCTCGGCATCCAGGAATCCACCATGCGTGCGACCATCGCCGACATCGTCCCCGCCGCGCGGCGGGGCACCGCGTACGGCATCTTCGCCGCCGGGTTGGGCGCGGCGACCCTGGTCGGCGGGCTGCTCACCGGAGCCCTCTACGACTACTCGCTCACCGCCGTGATCGTCACCGTGGCCGGGATCCAGGCCATCGCGCTGGCCATGTTCCTCACCACGGTTCGACCGGCCACGCAGGCCCGAGTTCTTCGCCGGTAATCTGCCGGATCGTCTGTGAGCGGCCGAGGAGTTCCGGCCCGCCGTCGGCCTCAGGCAGTCACGGCCACGTCGCACGGCCTCCCACAGGCGCCGTTTTGCCAGACAGCGCTCGGGTAAGCGGCGCTCGTCGGCTCAGGAGTGGAGACGCGACGCAGGGTCCGGGAGGGAGAACCCGTGAACTACGCCGAGTTTCTCGAAGCGGTGGGGAAGCGGGCGGGAATGCCGGTGACGGAGGCGGCGAACGTCATCCGAGCCACGCTCACGACGCTGACGGAACGGATCAGTGGCGGCGAGGCCCGCGACCTGGCCACGCAGCTCCCCGAGGAGTTCCGGGGGTACCTGCACAAGGAAGTGGACTTCGCCGAACAGCTCGACCTCGTGGAGTTCCTCAATGAGGTACGGGCGCACGCGGGAGTGGATGACCAGCGGACCGCTGAGGGCGCCCGCGCGGTACTGATCACCCTGCGCGAGGCGGTGAGTGCCGATGAACTCGAGAACCTGGAAGCCGAGCTGCCGAAGGACATCCGGCAGCTCCTTTACCCGGTTGGCCGCGGAGTCGGGGCATGATCCGGCCAGGTCCGACGCGTTGGCCCCGGGCGGTGCTGGTCGGGGCAGGCGTTGGTCGCCGGTCGTTTCGGGTACGCGGAGTAAATGGCTGAGCTGCTTGAGGACGGGGACATCTACTTCCTCTACCGGCCCCGCGTCGAGGAGGAGCACGTCGACTCCCTGGACGAGGTGCAGCGGCTGTTGGTGGTGATGCACCCGTGGCAGGGGCGGCACCTGCGGATGCTCGTGGTCGGGCGCAAACGGCTGCCCGACATCGACGAGCACAACCGGTTCTGGGCGTTCGTCGACGAGGTGGTGGACCGGCCCGAGCAGTTGCACGAGGCACTGCAGGCACGCAGGTACGCCACGAAGACCCGCGCCGAACGGGAGCAGCCCCCGGCCCGGCCCGCGGCGGAGGGCGCTTACGTGATCGCGCGACATGACGACCACACCCATCTCGCGTACGAACTCGAACTCCCGACCCGGCCCGGCGAGGCGCAGCACGACCTCGGCATCGAGTCGGAGGCGAGTTACATCGTCACGGTGAAGAACCCGCAGGCGCCCTCCCCACCGGGCGTCGGTCTGCGTGGTTCCCAAAAGGTCAAGCTGCCCGCTCCACTGCAGAAAACCTTCCACGGTCGACGCTTCGCCCCGCTCGACCCGCCCGGCTTCCTCGACCACCCCGGGACCGAGATCCTGCTGATCGGCGCGGCCCACGACGCCTCCGAGGAGTTGTGCATCGACCTGGACGCGGAGGTTGAGCGAGCGGACCGGAGCACCATCTTCGGGGATCTGCGGATCGGGCGTCGGGAGCGCCCGATCGCTCCGCTCTTCGAGGGCGAATGGGCCTGACCCGTGCAGGTGTGACGGGCTAGACCCGCATCCTCACTGTCCGGCGTTGCCGGCCAGGCCGTGCACGCCGACGAGACCGGGGACAGCGACGCGGCCCAGCTCGGCGCCGGTGCCGGGATCGTGCCAGCTCACGCCATCGTTCTGACCCACGTAGAGGCGTCTGCCGTCGCGGCTCAGCACCAGGCCGGACACGGGTTCCCGGACCCGCCAGTCAGCCGTGCGGCCGAGGCGCGTGAGGTCCATCGCCCGTACCACCGTGGCGGCGCCGATGAAGAGGCGGTCGGTGTCGGCGGCGGCGTGTGCGGTGCCGGCGCCCCTGGACTGCGGGGCTGTCCGACGTACGGTCAGCTCCTCAGTGTCGATCTCGGCGACGGTGCCCGACGTGACGTCGGCGACGAAGAGCCGACCTCCGTCGGGGCTGATCGTCATGGCGTGGCCGTTCGCGGCAGCCTGACCGAACGGGTGCGGCAGGTCGATGCAGTACGCCCATCGCTCGTTGACGCTCAGCGTGTGGACGAACGCGTGCACGTTGCCCGGCCGCCCGCTGACCAGGTTACGGGTGTGCTGGTGGTCCGGCTGGTGGGTGTAGAGCGTGTAGAGGGTGGTGAAATCCGGCGCGAGCACGGCCTGGCGTCCGTCGCCGCGCATCTCCTCCTCGGCGCCGGGCGGCACCGGCGTCTTGGTGCGGGTGTAGAGCGGGCCCGGCGTCCTGGTGGCGAGATCGACGACGCGGACCCGGTAGCGGTCCGGTGCCGTCGCCGGGAGCCACTCGAGGACGAAGAGCCCGGTGAGATCTCCGGTGAACGTCTCCGGCACGAAGTTGCCCCGCAACTCCAGCCGGTGCTGGACGCCGGTGACGTCGGCGATCAGCACGGGGGTCACGTCCCGCCCCTCCGGGCGCCCCTTGGTGGCATTCACCTCGTTCGCCGTAAAGGCCACCGTCGTACCGCTGACCGAGACGGCCTGCGGCACCCAGTGTCCGGGCAGCTTGATCCGAGTGGAGGTGCCGCCCGTGGCGGTGTCGATCCGCCAGAAGGCGGTGTCGGCGCCCTCGGGCGCGGTCGCGTAGATCGCCCGCCCGTCGGCGGTGGCGAGCGAACGCGGGATGGTCTGCCGGTCCGCACCGCGCAGTACGCCGAGCCCGTCGTCGACCTCGACGAGCAGTGCGTCGGGGATCGTGACGGCACGGGCCTGGTTCGGGCGCCGAACTGGATCGCAGCCGACCAACGCTGCGGTGCCCGCACCGGCGAGCACGGTCAGAACCGTGCGACGCGAGATCCTTGTGGTTGCCATCATGCCCCGGTGACACCGCCACACCCGCCGAGGTTCCACGCGGCGCCTGGAACCCACACCGGGCGGGCGGTGTCATGAGGGTGATCCCACCGGAGGTTCCACTGGACGACGAAGAGCTCGTCACCCGCGCGCGGGCCGGTGACCTGGGGGCGTACGACCTCCTGGTCGCCCGGCACACCGCGTCCGCCTACCGGACCGCGGTGCTGCTCGGCGCGGGTTCGGATGCGGAGGACGTCATCCAGGAGGCGTTCGTGAAGGGATACCGCAAGCTGTCCCGCTATCGGGCAGAGTCGTCCTTCCGCTCGTGGCTCCTCGCGATCGTCGCCAACGAGACCCGCAACCTGCACCGCTCACGCAGCCGACGGGACGGACTCGTCCTGCGGGCCGCGGCGGCGAACCCGGAGTCGGAGATGACCGAGGACGGTGCGGTGGGCGGCGTGCTCGCCGCCGAGCGCCGGGCCACGCTGGTGCGGGCCCTGCGGTCGCTGCCGGTGAAGGACCGTGAGGTGATCGTGTGCCGGTTCCTCCTTGATCTCAGCGAGGAGGAGACCGTGACGATGCTGGGCTGGCCCCGAGGCACGGTGAAGTCGCGGACGTCCCGAGCGCTGGTGAAGCTCCGCGGCCTGCTCGACCGCGAGGGGGTGTGCCGTGGATGACCTCGAACGGGAGTTGCGTGACCTCGCCGAGTGGCTCGAGACACCCGACGCGCCCGACGTGACCGACGACGTACGCGCCCGACTGGCCGCGCCCGCGCGGTGGCGACGCCGGTGGCGCTACTACCTCGCCGTGGCACTCGTCGCCGTGCTCGTCGCGGTGCTGCCGCCGGGGCGGGCCGCCCTCGCCGACGCCGTGGCGGGGCTGCTGCGCTTCTCCGGAATCATCATCGACACGTCGTCGGCGCCGGTCCCGCCCACCGGCAGTCCGTCGCCGCTGCCGTCGCAGCGGCCCGCCTCCCTCCACGAGGCGCAGGGGATGCTCCGCTTCCCGATCCGCCTCCCGGCGAAGCTGGGCCCGCCCGAGCAGGTGCTGGTCGCCGACGTCGATGGCACGGGCGCCTACCGGGTGGTCACCCTGCTCTACCGCGGGGGTGCGCTGCGCCTCGATGCCTTCGACGGTCGCCTCGATCCGGTCTTCCAGAAGCAGGCCGCCGGGCCGGGCGTGGAGTGGGTCCAGGTCGACGGTGGCTTCGCGGTCTGGATCGGCGGCCCGCACGCGCTGGCCTACGTGGATCGGGCGGGCACGGTCCACGTGGAGACCGCGCGGCTCGCCGCCTCGACCCTGATCTGGGAGGAGGCGGGCGTGAGCTACCGGCTGGAAGGCGACCTCACCAAGGGCGAGGCGATCGAGATCGCGAACTCGCTGAGTTGAGGGAGGGACGGTGAGTGCTCTCGGGGTGACAGTCGAGCCGGCAGGTCCGGGGAACCCGGAGGGCCCGACCGGTGTCCTGATGGTGCGAGGCACGAGTCATCGGCGGGCGCGGCGTTTGTCCGGAGGGCGCGAGATGGGTTCATGGGGCAGGGTGTTGCTGGGGTCGGCGGTCCTGCTGGCCGGGTGCACGACCACGGGGCGGTCAGCCACGCCGGCCGGCGCTGCGGGCACCACGGCCCCGGCGAGCCCGCCGGCGAGCGCCGCGTCGGGCTGCGGCTCACGGGTCGAGACGGGTGTCCTGCCTGACTGGGCGGACGCCGGGTTCAGCCGGGAGGCCCGGATCCCGCACGTCTTCGGCGCGGAGGGGGACATCGTCGCGGTGCTGTTCGGTCACCCGCTGGCGCTGGGCCGGGACGAGGGGCCCGCCAACAAGATCCTCTGGGTCGCGAAGCCTGCGGTGACGTCGTCCGAGACGGCGTCGCCCGCCACCCTGGCGATCACCGCGACGCTGCAGGGGACCGACACGCGGGTGACCCGGGAGGTTCCCGGCGGCCCCGGCCCGTCGATCATCGACATGCCGCGGGCCGGGTGCTGGCACCTCGAACTCCACTGGTCGGGGCACACCGACACCATGGACCTCGTCTACGCCGAGGGCTAGCGTAACGCCCAGCACCGTTTTGACGGCGTGGCGACGTGAGACGTGGAGAGCCTACGGCGGTAACCGATGATGCTGGCGACCCGTGGGCGTCGGACGCCCGGAGTTCGGCTACTCGAGATCGATCGGCCGGTCGACCAGGGCGGCCAGCCGCTTCGGCGCCAGGACGCAGTAGCTCTCCGTGAGCAGTTCGGCGACCTCGTCCCAGTCGACCCCGTCGTCGAGCACCATGCCAACGACGTCGGCGCCCCAGTCCGGCTTGAAGAACGGGTGGCCGCTGGCGATCAGCCCGGCGATCTCGTCGCCGGGCGACCGGAACGTCAGCACGCAGATCGGCTGGTCGGTCGTGGCAGCTCGGGCGTAGGCCGCCTGATGGTCGGGGTCGACCGTGAGCACGTGGGCGAACGTGCGTTTGCGGATCCGCCAGCGCGTGCCCACCCACGCCGGCTCCTCGTAGGTCTCCGGCAGCCCGAGGCAGACGGGCCGGAGCCGGTGAAGGATCTCGGGTGGGACGTCCCCAGGGCCAGTCATGTGCGGGACGCTATCCGGCCCCTCGGACAGGGCGGCGACGTCGATTCGTCGTACCGGGGGAGTACGACTGGCGGAGACCGATGAGTATCGGCGCGGTGGACGGTCTACCCAAGGGAAACGAGTGGAGAGGATGAGGGCATGAGCGGCGTACGGGTGCTGGTAGGCACGCGCAAGGGCGCGTTCACGTTGACGTCGGACGGCAGGCGCGGCGACTGGACGGTCGACGGGCCTCATTTCGGCGGCTGGGAGATCTACCACCTGACCGGGTCGCCGGCCGACCCGAACCGGCTCTACGCGTCCCAGTCCGGCGGCTGGTTCGGGCAGTTGATCCAGCGCTCGGACGATGGCGGCAAAAACTGGACCACCGTCGGCAATGACTTCGCCTACTCGGGCGAGGTCGGCGAGCACCTGTGGTACGACGGCACCCCACGCCCGTGGGAGTTCAAGCGCGTCTGGCACCTCGAGCCGTCCCGCGACGACCCCGACACGGTGTACGCGGGTGCGGAGGACGCCGCCCTCTACGTCACCACCGACGGCGGTCAGAAGTGGACGGAGCTCACCGCCCTTCGTACCCACCCGACCGGGCCGTCGTGGCAGCCCGGCGCCGGCGGCATGTGCCTGCACACGATCATCCTGGACCCGGTGAACAAGGACCGGATCTACGTCGCCATCTCGGCGGCGGGCGCGTTCCGTAGCGACGACGCCGGCGCCAGCTGGCTGCCGATCAACAAGGGTCTGCGCTCCGGGGAGATCCCCGACCAGGACTCCGAGGTCGGCCACTGCGTGCACCACATCACCCAGCACCCGGCCCGGCCGGACACGCTGTTCATGCAGAAGCACTGGGACGTCATGCGCAGCGACGACGCCGGTGCGAACTGGCGTGAGGTCAGCGGCAACCTGCCGTCGGACTTCGGGTTCCCGATCGCTGTGCATGCGCACGAGCCGGAGACCGTCTACGTCGTGCCGATCAAGAGCGACTCCGAGCACTTCCCGCCCGAGGGCAAGCTGCGCGTCTACCGCAGCCGCACCGGTGGCGACGACTGGGAGCCGTTGACCAAGGGCCTGCCGCAGTCCGACTGCTATGTCAACGTGTACCGGGACGCGATGGCGGTCGACACGCTCGACCCGTGCGGGATCTACTTCGGCACCACCGGTGGCCAGGTCTACCACTCGGCCGACGGAGGCGACAGCTGGGCGCCGATCGTCCGGGACCTGCCGGCCGTGCTGTCCGTGGAAGCCCAGGTGCTGCCGTGATCCGGGTCGTCCTCCCGGCCCACCTGAAGAACCTGGCTCACGTCACCGGCCAGGTAACGCTCGAGGTGACCGGTTCGCATGCCGGGCCGGTCACCCAGCGCCTGGTGTTGGACACCCTCGAGGCGCGATATCCGATGCTGCTCGGCACGATCCGCGACCGCCACAGCGGCAAGCGTCGCGCGTTCGTCCGCTTCTATGCATGCGAGGAGGACCTGTCCAACGAGTCGCCCGACGCGCCACTGCCCGAGCGGGTCGTCGCCGGCGAGGAACCGTTCATCATCCTCGGAGCGATGGCCGGGGGGTAGGCAGGCAGTCGGCGATTGGCGTTCGAGGGGCTTGGCCGCAGAGTAGGGCGTGATCCGAGCCGTTCCCTGGCCCGGCGGCGGTCGGCTGGCGCTCGGACCACGGTCACAACGTGCTGTTGGAGGACCAGGCTAGGGACGTGGTCGTCTGACCATGTTTCTTGACTCAGGGTGGCCAACCGGCGGGCATCGCCTTTTGTCCATGAAAGCGGGCGGCAAAGAAGGCCAAGCAGGCGGACAAACCTTCCGCGATCCCGCCAACTGGCCACTGAGAGAACCTACGGCCGCCGCTCGCGGAACCGACGTTGACGTGGCGGTGAGGACTTGGAGCGGCCCGGGCTGATCAGCCAGTTGTGAGCCGGTCGAGGGTTCCCTGCTTGGGGCTGGCCATGATCGATGTGGCTGCCGGATGCTGGTCCGGGCCGAAGCCGATGGTGGAGGCGAGGCGCCCGTCGGCGGTGAGCAGCCCGGCCAGCTGCGCGCCGTCGCCGGCCAGGTGCACCACCGCGGGTACGCCGTCCGGCGCGACCGCCCGGACCTGGCCGCTGAGGTCACCGGTGTAGTCGGTGTAGTCCACAGCCTCGGCAGCGCCCAACTGTCGTACCAAGTCGGTGGCGGCACCGGGGCGAGCGCCGGTTCCCTTCTCGAAACGGCTGTCCTGATTGCAGACCCGGCGCCCCATCGCGTCGACGCCGTGGCGCCGGGCCTGGAACTGGTGAACCCCGGTACCGTTGACGTCTTGGGTCTCGTTCCGGCTGGTAAGGAAGCGCCTGCGATGCGGTCAAGGGACAACGACGTGGTACGCCATGACCTGATCCGGCGGGAGTTCGCCCGGCAGGCTGGCAGCTTCGAGGACGCACGCCTCAACGGCGCCTTCACCCGGCATCTCCAGCGTCTCGTCGACTTCGCGAGGCCGGACCCAGAGGACGTCTGCCTGGACGTCGCCTGCGGCACCGGACTGGTCGCGCGCGCGCTCGCCGTGCGTGCCCGGCACGTGACCGCGCTTGACGCCACTCCCGAAATGCTGGAGACGGGCAAGGCGCGGGCCGACGCCGAAGGCGTGTCCAACGTGGTGTTCCAACGGGGCGACGCGGCGCGACTGCCCTTCCTCGACGGTTCGTTCTCGCTGGTGATCTCCAGGTTCTCCCTGCACCACGTGGCCGAGCCGGACAAGGTCGCGGCCGAGATGGTACGGGTGTGCCGCGCCGGCGGGCGGGTGGTGGTTGCCGACATGGTGATCAAGCCGGAGCTGCCTGGCGACCCCGACCGGGTGGAGCGGCTGCGCGACCCGTCCCACGGAGCGATGCTCGGTGCCGACGCCATCGTCCGGCTGCTCACGTCGGCCGGGGCGGCGGTCGAGACGTCCGACGTCTTCGACGTCGAGCGTCCGCTTCGTCCCTGGCTCGAGCAGGCGGGTACAGCTGGCGACGTCGCTCGTCAGATCGAGCAGGAGCTGTCCGAAGAGCTCTCCGGCCGCGCTCCGACCGGCCTGCGCCCGCTGACCGTGGACGACGAGCTCTGGTTCACCCAGACGTGGGCACACATCTCCGTGACCGTGCCGTCATGACCGGCCGCGCGACGGGTGTGAAGTGCGGCCCGAACCGGGACGTCGCCTACGAGCTTTTACCCGCCGGCGAGCAGCTTCTTCTGCACCTTGCCCATCGCGTTGCGAGGTAGTTGCTCGACCAGATGGACCTGCCGCGGGCGCTTGTGCGCGGAGATCCGACCGGCCACGAACTCGATGAGCTGCGCCTCGGTCACCGCGTCGGCGACCACGTAGGCGACCACCTGTTGCCCGAGGTCGGGGTGGGGCGCGCCGATCACCGCGGCCTCCCGGACCGCGGGGTGGGCGAGCAGCGCATTCTCCACCTCGCCGGCGCCGATCCGGTACCCGCCACTCTTGATCATGTCGATGGAGGCGCGGCCGATGATCCGGTGCCACCCGTCGGGGTCGATGGTGGCGATGTCCCCGGTACGGAACCAGCCGTCGGAAGTGAACGACTCCCGGTTGGCCTCCGGCCGGTTGAGGTACCCGCTGAACATCATCGGCCCACGTATGTGGAGTTCGCCCGGGGACTCACCGTCGGGCGTCACCGGGGTGCCGTCCTCGCCCACCAGCCTGGTCTCCACCCCGGCGAGTCGCGTGCCGACGAACCCGGGCCGGCGCTCTCCGTCCGCGCGACTGCTGACGGTGATCAGCGTTTCGGTCATCCCGTAGCGCTCGACGGGCGGTTGCCCGGTGAGCTCGGCGAGCTGCTCGAAGACGGGCAGGGGCAGCGGTGCGCTGCCGGAGACCAGCAGCCGCGCCGACGACAGGGCTCGGGCGGCGGACGGAACGGCGCAGACCCTTGACCACACGGTCGGCACGCCGAAGTACAGCGTTCCGGCGGCGGCGGCATAGGCGTCCGGCCTGGGTCGGCCGGTGTGGGCCAGCCGGGACCCGACCCGGAGTGCTCCCAGTACACCGAGCACGAGGCCGTGCACGTGGAACAGGGGGAGACCGTGCACCAACAGATCGGCGGGGGTCCACGACCATGCGTCCGCGAGCGCGTCCAGGTCGGCGGCGATCGCCTGCCGCGGGATGAGGGCTCCCTTCGGCGCTCCCGTGGTGCCGGAGGTGTAGAGGATCAGGGCGGTGCGCTCCGGCGCGGGTTCGGGATAGCTGGTGGCCGAGCGTGCATTCAGGTCGACAGCGGCGACGGGGACTCGCGTACCTGCCAGCGGCGCGGTGCCGTAGCTCGCCGGGGGAACGAGCAGCAGCGAGGCGGCCGAGTCGCGCAGCACGTAGTCCCGTTCGGTGGGACCGGAGTCCGGTGGCACCGGCACGACGGGCACCCCGGCGAGCAGGCCGGCCACGACCGCCACGACGGTCTCCATGCTGGCGGTCGCCCAGATCGCCACCGCGTCGCTGCCGGCGATGCGGTCGGCGAGGGCGGTGGCGGCGGACAACACCGCTTCCCGGGACGCCCGCTGGTCCCCGATCCGGATCGCGTCCGCGTCGTCACCGAACGCCCCGGACAAGGCCGGCAGCAGCACTTCTCCGCTCCCTCGTCGCATCGTGGTCACCGTCCGGTCCATGTCGTCGGCTGCTTCGCGGTGAAGGCCGTGACGGCGGCTCCGAAGTCGTCGCTGCCGTAGACCCGGGAGACGATGTCGTCGCCGTCGGCGCGGCCCCGGCGTAGCCGTCGGATCGCCTCCTTCGTCGCCCACATGGTCAGCGGGGCATGCCCGGCCAGGCGGTCGACGGTCTGCTGGACGGCCGCGTCGAGATCCTCCGTGGACTCGGCCACGAACCCTGCCGCGTGCGCCTCCCGACCGGAGTAGAACTTCGCGTTGAGCAACAGATCCAGGGTACGAGCCGGTCCGAGGTGGTGCAGCAGCAGCGCATAGGTCGGCATCGACAGGCAGTTTCCCAAGGTCCTGGCGATGGGGATCCCGAACCGAGCGTCGGGGGTGGCAAGTCGTAGGTCGCACACGGCGGCGATCGCCAGGCCCGCGCCGACGCAGTAGCCACGGATGGCCGCGACCGTCGGCACGTTGACGTCCTCGAGCCGGTCCAGCACCCGCGTGATCTTCCGCTCGTATTCGACCCCATCGGCGCCGCCGGTGAACTCCGCGAACTGTCTGATGTCGGTGCCGGCGACGAAGGCGCCCCCGCCCGCCCCGCGCAGCACGAGCACCCGCACGTCGTCGTCCGCGTCGGCCCGTTCACACGCCTGGTACAGGCCGTCGTACATCGCCCACGTCATCGCGTTGCGCTGCCTGGGTCGGTTGAAGGTCACGGCGAGGGCCGGGCCCTGCTTTTCCACCAGGACCTCTGAGCGGGAATCGGGCGACGAGGACATGGCCTACCTCCTGGTCGTCGTTGTCGCGGCGGAGCTCGTGGTCGTGGCGCCGCCGACGTCGGCGGCCAGGGCGGCACCGGAGGCGACGAGGTGATCGATCTCCGCCGCGCCGCAACCGGCGGCGAGCAGCACCTCCCGGGTGTCGGCGCCAAGGACGGGTCCCGCGTCTGCGCGCTGAACCGGGGTCTCGGACATACGCATCGGCGAGCCGAGTTGGCGCACCGACCCCAGGGTCGGGTGCGGGGCGTCCCAGAAGAAGCCGCGGGCCGCGAGGTGCTCGTCGGTGAAGACCTCGCCGTAGTCGGCGATCGGGGCGCACGGCACGCCGGCCTTGTTGAGCCGCTCGATGATCTCCGCCGTACTCAACGTGCTCGTCACGGTCTCGATGCTCTCGATGAGCTCCGCGCGGTTCTCCAGGCGGGAGAACGCGTCCGCGTAGCGCGGGTCCGCGAGCAGCCGGGTCAGCCCGAGGGCGTCACAGAACGCCTGCCAGTTGCGCGGAGTGGTGGCGCCGATCGTCACGTAGCCGTCACTGCTGTGCACCGCCTGGTACGGAGCGTTGCTCTGGTGCGCCGAGCCCATCGGGCCACCCACCTCGCCGGTCGCGAAGTACTTTCCCGCCTCCCACACGGCGAAGGACACTCCCGCCTCGAACAGCGAAACGTCGATGTACTGCCCCGTACCGGAGCGGTCCCGTTCCCGGAGTGCGGCGGTGACCGCTAGCGCCAGGTAGAGGCCGCAGACCAGGTCGCAGATCGGCACGCCCACCTTCGCCGGTGGACCGCCGGGGTGGCCGGTGATGCTCATCAGCCCGCTACGCGCCTGCGCCATGATGTCCAACCCCGGCAGATCCGCGAGCGGCCCGTCCTGCCCCCAGCCGGAGGCGGAGGCATACACCAGGCGGGGGTTGATCTCCCGCAGGTCCTGGTAACCGAGACCGAGACGGCGCATGGCGCCGGGACGGAGATTCTCGACGAGGACGTCGGCCCGCTCGACCAGTCGGAGGAACGCCGACCGCGCGTCCGGCGACTTGAGGTCCAGGGCGACCGAGCGCTTGTTGCGGTTGATGCGCACGAACGGCGAGCTCTCCGTCCCGAGGAACGGACCGGTCTGGCGTACCGGGTCACCGCCGGTCGAGTGCTCGACCTTGATGACCTCCGCACCGAGGTCGGCGAGTTGCAGGGCGGCGAACGGCGCCGCCATGAACGCCCCGATCTCCAACACGGTCACTCCGGTCAGGGGCGGCGTGCGTTCGTTGGCCATCGACCTGCCTCCGGGTGATCGGCGCCGGTACGTGATCGCGGGACAACCCGTGCCGCACGGGAGAGCACAGGGTGTTCGGATGGGAAAGCTACCGGTAGAGTCCACCGTTGTCTACAGAAGACAAGGCCCGTGGCGAGGAGTTCCGATGGCGGAGAGGACGACGGTGACGAGGCCGGACGAGATGGCCCGCCGGATCGCGCCTCCGCCGAGCATGGCGCGGCTCGCCGCGGACGCCGTGCGGAAGATGATCCTCACGGGCGAGTTGCAGCCGGGTGACCGCGTGGTGGAGAACCAGCTCACCCACCAGCTCGGTGTGTCCCGGCCACCGTTGCGCGAGGCGTTGCGCGTGCTGGAGCAGGAGGGCCTGCTCGTCCAGCAGCCCCGGCGCGGGGTGATCGTCGTCCCGATCACCCTGCACGACGTGTACGAGATCTTCACGCTCCGCGATCAGCTCGAACGGATGGCGGTCGAGTTCGGCGTACCCGTGCGATCGCCGGATCGTCTCGAGCGCTGCCGGGCGGCGCTACGTGACCTGGAGGACGCCGCCCGGGCCGGCGACGCCGCGACGGTCACGGATCGCGCGTTCGACTTCCATCTGGCCGTGGTGGGGTTGGCCGGCCACCGCCGGCTCGTGGAGTCCTACCGCTCCCTGTCTCTGCAGATGCGGCTCTGCATGGGCATGAACCAGCGGGCCAGGGTGGCCGGCGAGGGACTGTGGGGAATCGTCGAACGGCACCGCGCGATCCTGGCGACCCTGGAGCGCGGGGACCCGCAGGAGGTCCTCGAGATGCTCACCGACCATGGTCAGCACACCTTCGTCCTCGAACTCGGCCACTCGCTCGGCGGCCGCTCGGCCGAGGCGGAGGCCTGGCTGGAACGGCTCGGCCGGTCCCGCTCCGACACTGCCCTTGGACTGGAGGCGCCCCGATCGTGAGCACTCAAGCGCTGGTCGTCCACTTCGGTGACCGCACGCCGAACATCCATCCCGAGGCCTGGGCGGCGCCGGGCTGCACCATCGTCGGCTCCGTCCGGCTGGCGGCCGGTGCCAGCGTCTGGTACGGCTGCGTGCTGCGCGCCGACACCGAGGACATCAGCATCGGCGCCGGCAGCAACATCCAGGACGGTTGCGTCGTGCACGCCGACCCGGACTTTCCGACAGTCGTGGGTTCGGGGGTCTCTGTCGGACACCGCGCCGTGCTGCACGGCTGCACCATCGAGGACGACGTCCTGATCGGCATGGGAGCCGTCGTCCTCAACGGCGCCCGGATAGGCTCCGGCTCGCTGGTCGCCGCAGGTGCGGTGGTGCTGGAGGGTGCGGTGGTCCCGCCCGGCTCGCTGGTCGCGGGTCTGCCCGCGCGGGTGCGGCGTCACCTTTCCGAGGCGGAACGCGTGGGCATCGTGCGCGACGCCGCGGGGTACGTCGAGCGGGCCCGTGCGCACGCCGCGGCGACAGCCCTGCTCTGACGACCGGGCCGGGCGTCAGCCGGCGATGCGATCCGGTCCCGCGGAACGGGGAACGCTGAGTTCGTCGGCCAGGTCCTCGGCGGCCTGACGCAGCAGCGGTACGGCCCGCTCGACCACGTCGGGCGTCATGCGTGGCGCCGGCCCGGAGACCGAGACGGCCAGCCGGTTCGCGATGCCGAGCACCGGTACGGCGACACAGCGCACGCCGATCTCCTGCTCGCCGTCGTCCATGGCGTAGCCCTGGGCCCGTACCCGGTCGATCTCCTCGGCGAACCGGCGTGGTTCGGTGATGGTGTGCTCGGTCTGGGCCGGCATGCCGGTGCGCTCGAGGAGCGTATGCACGTCGCTCGGCGGCAAGTGGGCGAGCAGGGCCTTGCCCACGGCTGTGCAATGCGGGTAGACGCGCCGTCCGACCTCGGTGAACATCCGCATCGACTGCCTGGACTGGACCTGCGCCACGTACACGACGCGGTCACCGTCCAGCATCGCGAGGTTCGCGCTCTCGCCGAGGGCGTCGACGAGTCGGGACAGGTACGGCCGGGACCAGGTGCCCAGCAGGTGGCTCGCGCTGTCGCCGAGCCGGATCAGGCGGGGGCCCAGGGAGTACTGCCGGGACGGCTCCTGCCGGACGTAGCCGAGGTCGACCAGGGTACGGATCAGCCGGTGGATGGTGGGCAGCGCGAGCCCGGACTCCTGGGCGAGCCGGGACAGTCCGATCACGCCTCCGGCGTCCGCCATGATTTCGAGCAGCTCGAAGGCTCTTTCCAGCGACTGGACGCCACCGGGCACCCGACCTTTCGGCTGCGGGCCGTCGCCAGCCAGGTCCAGGTTCGACTCGGTCACTCAGATCCTCCTTCGCCCGGATGCGCCTGGGAGGGTCACCGGCCACGCGGCGCTATTTCCGCATCGCAGAAGTCTATCCGGCGTGACCGGGGCTCCTCCGCGCGACCCTCCCCTTGACTTCCGTAAAGCGGAAATTATTATCCACAATGATGAAGGGCGCGGATCGGCGCCCGGCGGGGTCGGCTCGTGCCGCGCCGAAGACTTCGGCCAGATCGGCCGCGGGAGACAGGAGAAGGTGATCCGGATGCCCGAGATCGACGTGACCGGCGGCCCGATTGCGCGCGGCGACGAGATTCTCACCCCCGAGGCACTGGCCTTCGTCGCAGAGCTGCAGGAGCTGTTCGGCGCCCCCCGCGACGAGTTGCTCGACCTGCGCCGCCAGCGCCGGGACGCCGTCGCCCGCAGCCACCGGTTCGACTTCCTGCCCGAGACGCGGGAGGTGCGGGAGACCGCGTGGACCGTCGCTCCAGCCCCTGACGACCTGCGGGACCGGCGGGTGGAGATCACCGGACCGACCGAGCGCAAGATGACGATCAACGCCCTCAACTCCGGCGCCCGGGTCTGGCTCGCCGATCTCGAGGATGCGAACACGCCCCACTG
Source organism: Micromonospora coerulea (assembly GCF_016598485.1). GTDB lineage: Bacteria > Actinomycetota > Actinomycetes > Mycobacteriales > Micromonosporaceae > Micromonospora > Micromonospora coerulea. The sequence goes on from NZ_JAEMUW010000009.1 coordinate 109,654, forward strand.
GGGCAACGTCGTGGGCGGGCAGATCAACCTGTACGACGCGGTGCGCCGGACGATCTCCTTCGCCTCCCCGGACGGCCGGGAGTACGCGCTGCGCGAGGACGAGCGACTCGCGACGATCGTGGTGCGACCGCGCGGCTGGCACTTCGACGAGAGCCATCTGCTCGTCGACGGCAGGCCGGTCGTGGGCGCCCTGGTCGACTTCGGCCTGTACTTCTTCCACAACGCCGAGGAACTCCTGCGCCGGGGCAGTGGCCCGTACTTCTACCTGCCGAAGATGGAGAGCCACCTCGAGGCGCGGCTGTGGAACGAGGTGTTCACCTTCGCGCAGCAGCGGCTCGGCCTCGCCCACGGCACGATCCGGGCGACCGTGCTGATCGAGACGATGCCGGCGGCGTTCGAGATGGAGGAGATCCTCTACGAGCTGCGGGAGCACGCGTCGGGCCTCAACGCCGGCCGGTGGGACTACCTGTTCAGCATCATCAAGTACTTCCGCGACTCCGGCGCCGACTTCGTGCTGCCGGACCGGAACTCGGTGACGATGACGGCCCCCTTCATGCGCGCCTACACCGAGCTGCTGGTGCGCACCTGCCACAAGCGCGGGGCGTTCGCGATCGGCGGGATGGCGGCCTTCATCCCCAGCCGACGTGATCCGCAGGTCAACCAGCTGGCGCTGGCGAAAGTCCGCGAGGACAAGGAGCGGGAGGCCGGGGACGGCTTCGACGGTTCGTGGGTCGCGCACCCCGACCTGGTGCCCATCTGCCAGGAGGTCTTCGACCGGGTGCTCGGTGGCCGGCAGAACCAGCTCGACCGGCTGCGCGAGGAGGTCTCGGTCACCGCGGACCAGTTGCTCGACGTGCGAAGCACCCCCGGCGCCGTCACCGAGGCCGGGCTGCGCAACAACATCAGCGTCGCGGTGCAGTACCTCGCCTCGTGGTTGGCCGGCAACGGTGCGGTGGCCATCAACAATTTGATGGAGGACGCGGCGACCGCCGAGATCGCCCGGTCGCAGATCTGGCAGTGGGTGCACAACGACGTCGAGCTCGACACCGGTACGACCGTCACGGGCGAGCTCGTCGAGCGCATCCTCGACGAGGAGCTGGCCAAGATCTGCGACGCCCTGGGGAAGGAGCAGTTCGACGAGGAGCGGTTCGCCCAGGCCCGGAAGCTGGTCCTCGAGGTCGCTCTGGCCGACGACTACGCCGACTTCCTCACCCTTCCCGCGTATCAGGTTTCCTCCGAGAAGTAAGCATGAGCAGCAGCTGAACCCCGGCGGGGCTGCGACAGCAGCGCCGCCGGGGCCGCACCGGGAACGCGCCATTGCGCCCATCCTCCGGTCATCGGCCGGCACCTGGGTCAGCGGCTGCCGATGGTCAGCTCGCGGCCAACGACTGGCGGACCAGCTCGAGTGGATGCCGGGCGACCCGCTGCGTGCCGTGCCGGATCTGCTGACGGCAGGACACGCCGGTGGCAGCCACCACGGTGTCGGCCGGCTCCGCCCGGACGGCCGGAAAGAGCCGGTCGTTGCCCACCGCCATCGACAGCTCGTAGTGCTCGGACTCGAACCCGAACGAACCCGCCATCCCGCAGCATCCGGCGTCCAGCTCGACCACCTCGACGCCGGGAATGCGGCGCAGCAACGCCACGGTGGCGGCCGTACCGACCTCGGCCTTCTGATGGCAGTGCCCGTGGTAGAGGATGCGTCGGCCGGACAGCTCCGACTCGGCGAGCCGCAGCCGGCCGGAGTCGATGGCCTCGACCAGCAGTTCCTCGACCTGACGCACCCGGCCGGAGACATCCCGCACGTCAGGGTCGTCGGGAAGCAGTTGCCGGTGTTCGTCGCGCAGGGTCAGGATGCACGAGGGCTCGCACCCGACGATCGGAGATCCGGGCGTCGACGAGCGGACCAACCTTCTGGCCAGCGACCCTGCCTTCCTTCTGGCGTCGTCGAGCAGGCCCTTGGAGAAGCTGGCGCGACCGCAACATCCCCCGCTCTCCAGCCGGACCGTCCAGCCGGCGGCTTCCAGCAGCTCCACCGCTGCCCGACCGATTCCCGGCTCCGTGAAGGTGGTGAAGGAGTCGGCGAGCAGGGTCACCTCGCCCAGCAGTGCCGTCCCGTCCACCGAGCGGGCGTGGCGGCGGAACCAGCGGACGAGGTTGCGCCGTTGGAAGGCGGGCAGCGGACGGTTCGGCGTGATGCCGGCGGCTCGGTCCATCAGCCCGCGCAGCGGCCGGACACGGCCGGGCAGGTTGGACAGCGGCGCCACGGCCGAGCCAAGGCGGTTGAGCAGCCGGATGGCGCCGAAGAGCCGCGAGCGCAGCGGTACGCCGTGGACGTCGTGGTGATGTGCGAGGGCCTCGGCCTTGAGCGACGCCATGTCCACCCCGAGCGGACACTCGCTCTTGCACGCCTTGCACATCAGGCACAGGTCGAGGATCTCGTGCAGCCGCTCGTCACCGAGCGCCGCCGCGGGGTCCGGCTCGGAGAGCGCCTTGACCAGTGCGTTCGCCCGTCCCCGGGTGGCGTGCTCCTCCTGCCGCGTCGCCATGTACGACGGACACATGGCACCGGTCTCGCTCTTGCGGCACAGCCCGATGTTCATGCACCGGTCCGCGGCCCCCCGCATGCCCCCGACAACGTCGAAGGTCAACCGCGTCCTGATCGGCGGCGCCGCGGGGAGCGCGGCGTCACGCAGGTTCTCGGTCATCGACGGGGCGTCGACGATCTTGCCCGGGTTCATGAGATTCTCCGGGTCGAAGATGCCCTTGACGGTTTGCATCGCCTCGTACAGCTCTTCGCCGAAGATCTCCCGGTTGAACTCGCTGCGAACCAGGCCGTCGCCGTGCTCGCTGGAGTTGACCCCGCCGTACTCCCGGACAAGATCCTTGATCTCCTCCGCGACCGCGCGCATCGCACGGACCTGCTCGGGTCTGCTGACGTCCACGAACGGCCGGATGTGCAGGCAACCGACCGAGCAGTGCCCGTAGAAGCCGGCTTGGAGGCCGTGTCGGTCGAGTACCTCGCGGAAGCGTCTGGTGTAGTCGGCGAGGTGCTTTGGGTCGACCGCGGTGTCCTCGACGAACGCGAGCGGACGTCGGGTCCCGCTGCCGGCGGCCATCAGCAGGCCGAGGCTGGACTTGCGCACCTTGAGCAACGGGGCCTGCTGCTGGGCCGTCTCGGCGCGCAGCGTGTGATACCCGTGGCCATGCCTGCTCCACAGCGCGGCCAGGCGATCGAGCTGACCGACGAGTTGGCGCTCGTCGTCCCCGCTGAAGGAGACGAAGAGCAGCGCCTCGGGGTCGCCTTCGAGGGTCCGCCCGAGGTCGGCGTACTCGATCTTCTGTCGGGACAGGTCGAGGATGGTGCGGTCCATCATCTCGACCGCCGCCGGGTCGCAGGCCAGGGCGTCCTCGGTCGCCTCGATGGCGCCGAGGACCGACGTGAAGTGGCCGACCGCGATCACCGTCCGGCGTGGCTTGGGCACGAGGTCCACGAGGGCCTCGGTCGCGATCACGAGGGTTCCCTCCGACCCGACGACGAACGGGGCGAGGTTGAACGACGGGTCGCCGGCGAGCCGGTCCAGGCGGTAGCCGCAGGCCCGTCGCCAGTACGCCGGGAAGTCCTTCGAGATGGCGCCCGCATACGTCTCCAGCAGGTGCGGCAACTGCCGGTAGAGGCTCCCCTCCAGCGTCCGCAGGGCGGCGCGACGGGTCCGCTCCGCCGGATCCAGCGGGGCGAAGCGGGCCCGGGAGGCGTCGGCGAGCACGACGTCGAGTTCGCGGATGTGATCGATCGTCATCCCGTAGCGGACGGACCCGCTGCCGGCGGAGTTGTTGCCGAGCATCCCACCGATGGTCGCGCGGTTGCTGGTGGACGTGTCCGGGCCGAACGTCAGGTCGTGCGCGGCGGCCGCACGGTTGAGCTGGTCCTGCACGACTCCGGGTTGCACCCGGGCCAGCCGGGCGTCCGCGTCGATGTCCAGGATGCGGTGCATGTGCCGGGACAGGTCGAGCACCAGGCCGGGGCCGATCGTCTGCCCGGCGAGGCTCGTGCCACCGCCGCGCGGGACCACCGGTACGCCGTACCTCCCGGCCAGTGAGACGGCGGCCGCGACGTCGTCCGCGTGCCGCGGGAATACCACGCCGATCGGTTGGATCGCGTACATGCTCGCGTCCCGGGAGAACAGGTGGCGGGTGTACGCGTCGAAGCCGGTCTCGCCGTCGAGGGCGCGCTCGAGGTCCCGGGCAAGGTCCCGGCCGGGCTCCTCGACGTCCCGGTCGACGCGATCGTCACTGATGGTCATGCTTACTGGCCTCCTCTGTGGACCGGACGAGGGCGAGATCCGGGGCGGCTCAGGGGCGTTGCAGGCGGTCGAGGGCCGCGTTGATCCCGGTGGTGTCGATCGGAACCCCGGCGGCGACGAGGCCCAGCTGGACACCGGCGAGGGTGCCCGCGAGCATCAGGTCGTTGAAGTCACCCAGATGGCCGATCCGGAAGATCCGTCCGGCGAGCTTGCCGAGACCGGCGCCCAGCGACATGTTGTACCGGTCCAGGATGACGGCACGGATCTTGTCGGCGTCGTACCCGTCGGGGACGACGACGCCGGTCAGCGATCCCGAATGCTCGCGCTCGTCCGCGCAGAGCACCTCGAGGCCCCAGCCGCGGACCGCCAGTCGGGTCGCCTCGGCGTGCCGCTGGTGGCGGGCGTACACGTTGGCCAGGCCTTCCTCGTCGAGCATGCGCAGCGCCTCCCGCAGCCCGTAGAGCAGGTTGGTGGCCGGCGTGTAGGGGAAGAAGCCGCGCTTGTTGGCCTCGATGATCGGCTGCCAGTCCCAGAACGACCGGTGCAGCCGCCCGCTCTTCGACGCGTCCAGTGCCTTCTGGCTGACCGCGTTGAAGCTGAGCCCGGGCGGCAGCATCAGCCCCTTCTGGGAGCCGGCCACCGTGACGTCGACGCCCCACGCGTCGTGCTGGTACTCGATGGATCCCAGCGACGAGATGGTGTCGACGAGCAGCAGTGCCGGGTGGCCGGTCGAGTCGATCGCCTTCCGCACCTCGGCGACCCGGCTCGTCACGCCGGTCGAGGTCTCGTTGTGTACGACCAGGACGGCCTTGATGCGGTGGCCGGTGTCGTCGCGCAGCTTGTCGGCGACCGTCTGCGGGTCGACGCCGTGCCGCCAGTCGCCGGGCACGAGGTCGACCTCGAGGTCGAGTCTGCGCGCCATCTCCTGCCACAACGTCGCGAAGTGGCCCGTCTCGAAGCACACCACGCGGTCCCCGGGGCTGAGGGTGTTGACCAGGGCAGCCTCCCAGGCGCCGGTGCCCGACGCCGGATAGATGACGACGGGCTGCGTGGTGCCGAAGACCGGCTTGACGGCCTCGAGCACCTCCAGTGCGAGCTCGGCGAACTGGGGGCCGCGGTGGTCGATGGTGGGCGCGGCCATGGCGCGTAGCACCCGGTCCGGCGTGTTGGTGGGGCCCGGGATCTGGAGGAAGTGACGGCCGGTGGGGGTCATACCGAGGCTGCCTCTCAGGTAACAAAGTCCGCCATGCGGAAGTTGTCTACCGCATAACGGAGACCGTATCAACGAACGGCCGGGAGAGCGCAAGCATCCGACCGTCCGGCGGACCGCCGCGGTCTGTCCCGGCTGGACGGTTCACGGGCCGACCGGTCGGTGGTCTTGACGGTCGATGTGACATAGCACATACTCCCGAGAACGAAATTTGATTTTCGCATTGCGGAAACAGGTCCGTGTTATGCGGTCCGTGCCGCGGCGGGTGCAGCCCCCGGTTCCCGCCACTGGTACGCGTCCGTCCAGATGTCGTCTCCGCCCGTCCAAGCGGGACGGACATCTGCCAGCTCGATTCCGAGGGAGGCAGACGGCACACCGCCGGAAGAAGACCGAGTTGCCGGCTGGCACGGCTCCTGCCCCACCATCCCGCTGACCTCCGACCCCTCACCCGGGAGGCTCCCATGTCGGTAGAGCTCGTCTCGATCCTCGTCCTAGCCCTCATCTTCGTGATAGCCACGATCCGACCGGTGAACCTCGGCGCGCTCGCGATCGTCGCCGCCTTCATCGTCGGCATCTCTGTCCTCGACGGAGAGGACCTCGGCGAGAAGACCGATGCCGTCTTCGCCGGTTTCCCTGGTGATCTGTTCGTCATCCTCGTCGGCGTCACGTACCTGTTCGCCATCGCGAAGGCCAACGGCACGGTCGACTGGCTCATCCAGACCGCGGTCCGACTGGTCGGCGGCCGGGTCGGCCTGATCCCGTGGATCATGTTCCTGGTGACCGCCTGCCTCACCGCGATCGGGGCCGTGGTCCCGGCGGCGGTGGCGATCATCGCCCCGATCGGCTTGGGCTTCGCGAGGCGGTACAAGATCAACCCGCTCATGATGGGCCTGCTGATCATCAACGGGGCCAGTGCCGGCGGCTTCTCGCCGATCAGCATCTTCGGCAGCATCACCAACGGTGTGGTCGAGAAGGCGGGGCTGCCGGGCAACCCGACCCTGCTCTTCCTGGCCTCGTTCCTCGTCAACCTCGCCATCAGCCTGGTCGCGTACTTCATGTGGGGCGGCCGCGAACTGCTCACCCGCCGGGCCCTCGACACCGGCACCGGCACCATCGACGAAGCGGACCTGGTCAGCGCCACCCGCACCGGTACGACGAGGGACCGGCGCGCGGAGCCGGCCTCCGACCCCGCCACGGAGGGAGCCTCGGACTCCGGCGTCAGCCTCGCCGACGAAGACGCTGCCGGCGCCCGTCCGGCCGGCGGCGCCGTCGCGGTCGCCGCGGGGTCGGCCCCTTCGCCCGTGCCCGCCCAGGCGACCAGGTCGTCGGGTGGAGCCGCCACCACCACCACGACCGTGCCGGCCGAGGCGGAGGCGCCGCTCAGGCTGGACCGGGACCGGATCATGACGGTGATCGGGCTGCTGGGCCTCGCCGTCGCCGCGCTCTTCTTCGACCTCAACGTCGGCATGGTCGCCGTCACCGTGGCCGCGATCCTCACCCTGCTCTCACCGGAGTCGGCCAAGAACGCCGTCAACCACGTCGCCTGGCCCACCGTGCTGCTCGTCTGCGGCATCGTCATGTACGTCGGCGTCATGCAGAGCATCGGCACGATCGACTGGCTCGGTCAGGAGGTCGCCACCATCGGTGCCCCGTTGATGGCCGCACTCGTCATCTGCTTCATCGGCGGTGCCGTGTCCGCGTTCGCCTCGACGACCGGCATCCTCGGCGCCCTGATTCCGCTCGCCGTACCGTTCCTGACCGGCAGCAACGCCGTCGGGGCGGTCGGACTGATCACCGCTCTGGCGCTTTCGTCGTCCATCGTCGACTCGAGCCCGTACTCGACGAGCGGTGCGCTCACCGTCGCCAACGCGACCGACGAACAGCGGGAGTACGTCTACAAGGGCCTCATGCGCTGGGGCTTCAGCATGGTGGTGGTCATCCCCATCGTCACGTGGCTCATCTTCGTCGTGCCCGGCTGGCTTTGATCCGCACCCGGCGCAACTCGGCGATCTGCCGACGGCCGGCCTGACGGGGCAGCGGGGAGGGACGGGCGGTCCGTCCCTCCCCGCTCCCGATGCCGGCCGAGGGCGGTGAAAGCCGGTCGCCGCAGACCCGACGAAGGACTCGACGTGTACGACGAGCAACTGGTGAGGGCCTTTGCCGAGGCGAGACTGAACGGCGGTGCCGGCCCCGGCGCGACCGCCGCCACTCAGGACGTCTACGAGGCACTGGGCCTGCAGCTGGCCGTGCTCGACCGGCTGGTGGCCGCAGGCGAGCGACTGGCCGGCTGGAAGGTGGGACTCACCTCCGGCCCACGTCGAGATGTGATGGGGAAGGGCTTCCGGCCGTTCGGTTATCTCCTGCAGAGCCGTACGCTCTCCTCCGGGGACGTGCTCGGGCATGACCGGATCAGGTCGTGCTACCTGGAGCCGGAGCTGTGCCTCGTGCTCGGCGCGCCGTTGCGCGGCGACCACATCGATTCGGCGGCCGCGAGGTCCGCCGTGCGGGCGGTCGCGCCGGCGTTCGAACTGAACGAACGCCGGCTGAGTGCGCAGGCGGACGACCCGACAACCATTGCCGACGGCCTGGGCAACTGGGGCATCGTGGTCGGCCCGGAGGCGCCCGTGCGGTCCGCCCTCACCGCGACCACGGTCGGACTGTGGCGCGACGACGCCCTGGTCGCCACCCGGACCCCCGGTGATGCCATGGACGACCCGTTCCTGTCGCTGTCGCGCCTCTGCGCGCTGCTGCACCGCTACGGCCGCGGGCTCGAAGCCGGCCAACGGGTGATCACGGGATCGTTCTGCAACCAGAGCGCGCATGGTCCGGGCACCTGGCGTGCCGTCTTTTCGGGCATCGGAGACGTGACAGTGCGGTTCGCCTGACCCGTCGATCGTGCGGTGCTCAACCATCGCTCTGATCCACGTCCGGCCACGCCATCGGGTCTTCTGCGACCTGCTGATGCCCGGCGGCCGGCGCTGCCTGCTCCGCGGCGACCACGACGGCCAGGGCCTCCGGCATTTCCGCAGCGACCCGACGCGAGCCGACACGCAGGCGACGGCCTCGGGGTCGACGGCGAGTGCGCGATACCGCAGCATTCCTCCTTCGAGGCGAGCCTGCACTCATCGACGAGACGGCCTGGCGGCGAGCCGATCGCCGGTGCCGTACGCGGCCCTCCTGGCCCGGGCCACCGGGCTGGGTTGGTTGCCCGGAGGTCACGGATAGTCACCTGCCGCAGGGACTCGTCACGGGCGTGAGGTGCCACCCGAACAACAGGTGCAGAGAAGGAGTCCCAGGTATTGCCCCGTCCGTAGGATTGTCATACAGTCCGACAAGCGCCTGTGAGGTGCATCTCTGACATGAGGGCGTAACACGGTGTTGTGATGGACGACTAGAAGGAGGCGGCCATGGTGGCGGCGGTGGAGCAGGGCAAGCCACGACGAATGGGACAAGTAGCCCTTGCTGTCGGCATCGGAAATTTCATGGAGTGGTACGACTTCGCGGTCTACGGCTTCTTCGCGGTCGTCATCGGTCAGTTGTTCTTCGTCGGAGACGATCCGGTTGTCGCGCTCCTCGCCTCTCTCGGGGTGTTCGCCGTCGGGTTCTTCTTCCGGCCACTCGGGGGCCTGATCCTGGGACCGATCGGTGACCGGTACGGACGGCGAGTCGCGCTCGCGATCTCGGTCCTGGCGATGGGCGCCGCCACGCTCGTCATCGGATTCCTGCCGACGTACTCGTCGATCGGGATCTGGGCCCCGGTGCTCCTCGTTCTGATGCGCTGTGTCCAGGGTCTGTCCGCCGGCGGTGAATGGACCGGCTCGGCCGCCTATCTCATCGAAGGGGCACCCAAGAACAAGCGGGCGCGGTACGGCAGCCTCATCTCGGCGACCGCCGCGCTGGCCACCCTCGTCGGCAGCATGCTCGCCCTCCTGCTCAACAGCGTCCTGACCGACGCGCAGGTGGAGTCGTTCGGCTGGCGCATTCCGTTCTGGCTCGCCGCGCCGTTGGCCCTGGTGGGCCTGCTCATCCGGCTCCGACTCGACGAGACACCGGTGTTCACCGAGCTGCAGGCGCAGGCGAAGGTGGCGAAGTCCCCGCTCAGCAAGGGCGCGAAGCGCAACCTCAAGGCCATCCTGCTGACGATCGCCTTTGCCGCCGTGCAGGGTCTCGGCTACTACTACCTGGCCACCTACGTGGTCAACCACCTCCAGGTATCCCTGAAGTTGCCCCGCTCCGAGGCGCTGTACCTGGCGGGCGCGGGCCTGCTGATGTACATGTGCATGTGCCCGCTGGCGGGCTGGCTCTCCGACCGGATGGGACGGCGTCGGCTCAACATCATCGGCACAGTCGGCTACGTCCTGCTGCCGGTGCCGGTCTTCGCCATGATCGGGCTCGGCAACCCGGCGCTGACCATCTTCGGCCTGTTCCTGCTCGGTGCGGCGCAGTGCCTGGTGTCGGTGACCACGGTCGTGATGCTCGTCGAGCTGTTCCCCGCGTCCACCCGGTCTTCCAGCAGTGCGATCGGCTTCAACATCGCGCTCGCCTTCATCGCCGGACCGGGTCCGTACATCGGTGCGTGGCTCGCCAGCTCGCTCTCCTCGAGCGTGGCTCCCGCGTTCTACCAGGTGGCGGTTGCTCTCATCGCCTTGGTCGCCGTGGTCAAGTGGCTCCCGGAGAGCTCGAACAACGACCTGTCCGCCGAGGTCGTGAACTGGGATCGGAGCAACGCTGCTTCGGGAGCCGAGCCGGTTCTCGCGAACTGAGCGCGGAGTGAGCAGACAGGGGAAGGTGATGGAGTCGGACACGTACCAGGTGCTCGTCGTCAAGTTCGGCACCCGATCAACGCGCAAGAGCGAGGTGTACCTCAACCACCCGATCTACGGGTGCCCTGACGAAGCCGTGGACATGGACTACTTCTTCTGGGTGGTCCGCAACGAGCATCGTACGGTCGTCATCGACACCGGCTTCTCCCGCAACGGTGGCGAGAAGCGGAGCAGGACATTCCTCGTCGATCCATGGCGAGCGTTCGAAGCGCTCGGCATTCGCGGCGAATCGCGGCCGCCGGTCGTAGTAACCCACGCCCATTACGACCACATCGGCAACTTGGACTACTTCCCGGAATCCGAGGTCGTCCTGACGGAGGCGGAACTCCGCTTCTGGACTGGTGACATGCGGTTCCGTCGGCAGTTCGCCCACTCGGTGGAGTTCAACGAGCTCGACGAACTGGCCAAGGCCCGCGACGAGGGGCGTACGCGCACCTTCAGCGGTCGTCTGGAACTCGCCCCCGGAATCGAACTGCTGGAGGTGGGTGGACACACCCCCGGCCAGTGCGTGCTGCGGGTCAACACCACGGAGGGCACGGTGCTGCTCGCCTCGGACGCGGTGCACTACTTCGAGGAGCTCGAGCGGGACCTGCCCTTCGCCTTCGTCAGTGACCTGCCGGCGATGTACGCGGGGTTCGACCGGATCAAGGAGATGGTGGCCGAGGAGAAGGTCATCCTCATCCCCGGGCACGACCCGAGCACCCTGGAGCGCCTGACAGTCACCGGTGAGGGCCCGCTGGCGGGACTGGTCGGAACGATCGGATGAGGTGGGCTGCCAGGTGAAACCCGGTCATGGTTCGTCAAGACGGGCAGGAGAGGTGAGCGTGGGGACGTCGTCCCGCTTCGGTGGAAAGGTGGCGCTGGTGACCGGCGCCGGCGGCGGCCTGGGCCGGGCTTCGGCGGAGCGCCTGGCGGCCGAGGGCGCCAAGGTGGTCGTGGTCGACATCGACGGCGAGTCGGCCAGGACGGTGGCCGAGTCGCTGCCGACCGAAGCCGTGGCGGTCGCCGCCGACGTCTCCAGCGAGGCTGATGTCGACCGCTACATGAGCGAGGCAGTGGCGGCCTTCGGCCAGGTGGACCTGTTCCACCTCAACGCTGGCATCTTCGGCCGTTTCGCCACCCTGCCCGACGTCACCGTGGAGGACTTCGACCGGGTGTACGCGGTGAACGTCCGCGGACAGTTCCTCGGTGTCCGGGCGGCGTTCCGGCAGTTCCAGCAGCGGCGCACCGTCGGACACATCGTGGTCACCGCGTCGATCGCGAGCCTGGGTGGCAGCGCCGATCTGTTGGCGTACCAGACCTCCAAGCACGCCGTCGTCGGTCTGGTGCGCGGCGCGGCCGTCTACGGCGGTCCCCTCGGCGTCCGGGTCAACGCGGTAGCGCCGGGAATTGTGCCGACCGAGCTCTTCGCGGCGGGTGGGTCGACGGTGGGCGGCAAGAGCGACATGGAACGCCGGGCGTCGACGACACCGCTGCGGCGCGCTGGCCGGCCGGAGGAGATCGCCTCGGTCGTGGCCTTCCTCCTCAGCGACGACGCCTCCTACCTGACCGGTCAGGTCGTCTCGGCCGACGGTGGGGCGTCCTGGCTGAACACGGTCCGGCCGTCCGGCGGTGCGGGCGCCTGGGACACCGGCGTGGTGGACCGGGCGCTGTACGGCAACAACTTCGCGCAAGGGGGACAACAGTGACCGGACAACGAGTGGGCTTCATCGGCCTGGGCAACATGGGTGGGCGCATGACAGGCTGCCTCGTCCGTGACGGCGTGGAGGTGCTCGGGTTCGACACCCGGACGGAGAACGTCACGGGGGCTGGGGCGAAGCTCGCCGAGTCCGCCGCCGACGTCGTCCGCGACGCCGACATCGTCCTGCTGTCGCTGCCCAGCAGCCGGGTGGTCGAAGCGGTCGTGCTGGGCGATGAAGGGGTGCTGCGTGCGGCACGCGAAGGTCAGATCATCGTCGATCTGAGCACCTCCGATCCCGCGTCCACCCGCCGCATCCACGGCCTCCTCGCCGAGCGGGCGGTGCCCTACGTGGATGCCGGCATCTCCGGCGGTGCCGCCGCGGCGGAGAAGGGCGAACTCACCCTCATGGTGGGCGGTGAGCAGGAGGCACTGGACGAGATCCGGCCCGTGCTCGACCACTTCGCGGCGAAGATCTTCTATCTGGGTGGCTCGGGCGCCGGGCACGCGGCGAAGCTGCTGAACAACTTCCTCAACGCGATCGCGCTGTCGGCCACCGCCGAGGTCATGATCGCAGGCAAGAAGGCCGGCCTGGACCTGCAGGTCCTCCTGGACGTGCTCAACTCCAGCTCCGGCGTCAACTTCGCCACCCTCAACCGCTTTCCGAAGATCATTCACGGCGACTACCTCAAGGGCGGCCTGACGAACACCCTGATGCTCAAGGACGTCATGGCCTACACCGACCTCGTCGCGGGACTCGGGGTGGCGAGCCTGCACTCGTCCGGGCCCATGGCGGCGTTCGGTCTGGCCAAGGCCCTGGGGTACGCCGAGGAGATCAGCAACACCGTCGTGGACGCGATCGGCGACGTCTCCGGCGGGATCCGCCTGCACGACCCGAAGGAGTCAGCATGAAGATCACCCGCGCCGCGGAGCAGGCCGGCACCGCCGGCAAGCCCGGCTCGCAGTTCACCGGCGACGTGTGGAATTACCTGACCATGCCGGCGACGGACGGCGTGACCATCAACACCGTGACCTTCTCGCCGTGCGCGCGCACCTACTGGCACAGCCATGAGCACGGGCAGATCCTGCAGGTCGTCGCCGGCCGCGGCCTGATCTGCACCGCCGGCGAGCAGCCCGAGGTGCTCCGGGCGGGGGACACCGTCTGGGTCCCCGCCGGGGAACGCCACTGGCACGGCGCCGCTCCGGACGCCGTCATGACCCATACCGCGATCTCGCTCGGCAAGACCGAGTGGGCCGAAGCGGTGGCCGACGGCGAGTACCCCGCCGCCGGAACCACCTCGGCCCGACAGTGAAGGGAGCAGACAAGATGACGGCGCAGGGCACTCACGAGGAGTCGTACGAGCAGGGGCTCAAGGTGCGACGGGAGGTCCTCGGGGCGGAACACGTCGACCGGTCCCTCGGCAGCGTCAGCGAGTTCTCGCGGCCGATCCAGGAGCTCGTCACCGAGTACTGCTGGGGCGTGGTGTGGTCCAGCGACGGCCTGGAACGCAAGACCCGCAGCCTGCTCAACCTGGCGATGCTGACCGCGCTCAACCGCTCACACGAGCTGGGCGTCCACGTCCGGGGAGCGGTCAACAACGGGGCGACCGAGAAGGAGATCCAGGAGACCCTCATGCAGACCGCGATCTACGTGGGGGTGCCCGCCGCGTTGGAGTCCTTCCGGGTGGCGGAACGGGTCCTGAAGGAGCTGCGCGATGACGAGTGACAACTCGGTGGCCTTCATCGGCCTCGGTGCAATGGGCCTGCCGATGGCGGCGCGGTTGGTGGCGACCGGGGTGGCGGTCCGGGGCTTCGACCTCTCCGAGACCGCTCGGGCCGACCTCACCGCCGCCGGCGGGCAGGCGTTCCCGTCCCCGGCTGAGGCGGTCGTCGGCAGCGACGTCGTGGTCCTCATGCTTCCCGACTCCACCGTCGTCGAAGCCGTCATGGCGCAGATCCGCGGCAGCCTCAAGCCGGCCACCCTGGTGATCGACATGAGTTCCTCGGAGCCGCTGCGCACCCGGCAACTGGCCGACGACCTCCGCACGCGCGAGGGCGTCGACCTCGTCGACGCCCCGGTCTCCGGCGGGGTCAAGGGCGCTCGCTCGGGCACGCTCACCATCATGGTGGGCGGCCAGCCGGGCCAGGTCGACCGGGCGCGCGGTCTCCTGGAGCACCTGGGCGTGGTCAAGCACGCCGGCCCGGTGGGCGCGGGCCACGCCGTCAAGGCCCTGAACAACCTGCTCTCGGCCACCCACCTCTGGGTGACCAGCGAGGCGATGCTCGCCGGCGAGAGGTTCGGTCTCGATCCGAGCGTGATGCTGGAGATCTTCAACGGCTCCAGCGGGCGCAGTGGTTCGACCGAGAACAAGTGGCCCAACTTCATCCTGCCGGGCACCTTCGACTCCGGTTTCGCGCTCCGCCTGATGCTCAAGGACATGCGGATCGCCGCCGATCTCGCTCGTCAGGTCGGCTTGCCCAGCGCGCTCGGCGAGGCGGCGATCGAGCAGTGGGCCCGTGCCGACCAACGGCTGGGCCCGGGCGCCGACCACACCGAGGTCGCCCGCTGTGTCGCTGACCGCAGCAGCCCCGAGCAGCCGGATCAGTCTGACTAGAATATTGTCAGACAATCCTTCGGCAGTTGAAGAGGATCTCATGAGCCTGGCTCAGTCGTGGACATCGGCGGGCGTGCAGCGCACCGCCGCCCCCTTGCGGGCGCAGGTGACGAACGCGGTGCGGCAGGCCATCCTCGACGCCCGCCTACAGCCGGGGCAGCGCCTGGTGGAACGCGAACTGGTGGAGGGCCTCGGCGTTTCCCGGACCACCGTCCGGGAAGCGTTGCGGGAACTCGAGGCGGAGGGACTGATCATCACCATCCCGCAGAAGGGGGCGGTGGTCAGGACCCTGTCGCGATCTGAGGCGGAGGACCTCTACGACGTCCGAGCGGGTCTCGAGTCGCTGATCGTCAACCGGTTCACCCATCGCGCCTGCGAGGACGACGTCCGGCGGCTGCGCGCGGCGTTCGACGTCTTCGCCGAGGTCTCCGCCAGTGCGGCCCCGGTTGGCGAGGTCCTCGCCGCGAAGGACAGGTTCTACTGCGTCCTCATCGCCGGTGCTCGCAGCGACGTGCTGAAGCAACTGCTGGAAGGTATTCAAGGCCAGGTCCAGGTGCTGCGGGCGCGGTCGCTGTCGCGGCCAGGGCGCCGAGCCGGGGCCGTATCGGAGCTGCGGGCGGTGGTGGAGGCGATCGAGGCGAAGGATGCGGAGCGTGCCTCCGCGCTCTGCGCCGACCACGTTCGATCCGCAGCTCAGACCATATTTGCGTCTTTCGAATAAGCTGTGCCGTCCCGCCCGGCGGGCGGCCTGTCCACTCGCGCGACAGCGCGGGCAGAGGAATTGATCATCGTGTCGCTCACTGCTGAACAGGAACAGCTCAAGGCCGCGTTCGTCGACGTTCGAGGCACCTGGGGGCCGATCTGGGAGAGCATCCTCAAGCTCGACCCCGACTTCCTCGCCGCCTACCTGAAGTTCTCCGCCGTCCCGTGGCGCAAGAACCATCTCGACGCCAAGACCAAGGAACTCATCTACATCGCCGTCGACGCGGCGGCGACCCATCTGTACGAGCCCGGCATCCGCCAGCACATTCGGGCCGCCCTCTCCCACGGCGCGACGGCGCAGGAGATCATGGAGGTCATCGAGCTGACGAGCACGCTCGGGATCCACGCCATGAACATCGGTGTGCCGCTGCTGGTTGAGGTCCTCGAAGAGGCCGGCCTGCGCACCGGGCCCGCCGAGCTCACCGAACACCAGGAACGGCTCAAGGCCGAGTTCACGGCCAACCGCGGGTACTGGCACGAGTTCTGGAACGAGATGCTCGAGCTCGACCCCGAGCTGTTCGAGGCGTACACCGAATTCTCCTCCGTGCCGTGGCGGAAGGGCGTCCTGGAGCCCAAGGTCAAGGAGTTCGTCTACATCGCCTTCGACGCCGCCGCGACGCACCTGTACGTGCCCGGCCTCAAGCTGCACATGAAGAACGCGGTCGGCTACGGCGCCACGGCCGGCGAGATCCTCGAGGTCATGGAGATCGCCAGCGTCCTCGGCATCCATGCCGCGACGACGGCCGTGCCGATCCTCTCGGAGGAACTGGCCGCGAAGGGAGCGGAATGAGTCAGGCGAGGCCGGACGGCCCGCAGCTCACCCCGGCCGAGCTGGCGGTGCTCGGCGATGTCCACAAGGACCTCTTCCTTGGCGGCCGCTGGACGAAGGCGTCGAACGGCGCCACCCTGTCCGTGGAGGACCCGGCGATTGGGGTCGTGATCGCCGAGGTGGCCGACGCCACGGCGGCCGACGGCACGCGGGCCCTGGACGCGGCCGTCGCCGCCCAGGTCGACTGGGCGCGGACCCCGCCACGCGAGCGCGGGGAGATTCTGCGCCGGGCGTACGAGGTGATGGTCGACAAGGCCGACCAGTTGGCCCTGCTCATGACCCTGGAGATGGGAAAGCCGCTCAGCGAGTCCCGGTCCGAGGCGCTCTACGCCGCCGAGTTCTTCCGCTGGTTCTCCGAGGAAGCCGTCCGCATCGCGGGCACCTGGGCCACGGCCCCCGATGGGCAGACTCGCTTGTGGACGATGAAACAGCCGGTCGGACCGTGCCTGTTCATCACGCCCTGGAACTTTCCGCTCGCGATGGGCACCCGGAAGATCGGCCCGGCGGTGGCCGCCGGGTGCACGATGATCGTCAAACCGGCCGCCCAGACCCCGCTCAGCATGCTCGCGCTCGCCCAGATCCTGGCGGACGCAGGTCTGCCCGAGGGCGTGCTGTCGGTGCTGCCGACCTCTTCGCCGCAGCAACTCACCGCGCCCCTGATCGCGGACCCGCGGCTGCGCAAGCTCTCCTTCACCGGATCCACGGCCGTCGGCAAGAAGCTCGTGGAGCAGTCGGCACACCAGTTGCTGCGGGTATCGGTCGAACTCGGCGGAAACGCACCGTTCATCGTCTTCGACGACGCGGACCTCGACCACGCGGTCGACGAGGCGATGAAGGCCAAGCTGCGCAACAACGGTGAGGCGTGCACGGCCGCCAACCGGTTCTACGTCCACGAAGCCGTGGCGCGGCCCTTCGCGGACCGGCTCGCGGAGCGCTTCCGCGCTCTGGTCGTCGGCCGTGGCGTGGACGAGTCCGTCATGCTCGGCCCGCTCATCGACCGGGCCGCCGTCAGCAAGGTCGCCGGCCTGGTGGACCGGGCCATCCAGGATGGCGCCAGCGTGGTGACCGGTGGCACCCGCGACGACGGGGTGGGCTACTTCTACCCGCCGACGGTGCTCGCCGACGTGCCGTCCCACAGCATCATCCTGCGGGAGGAGATCTTCGGCCCGGTCGCGCCCATCGCCACGTTCGCCACCGAGGAGGACGTGCTCGCCGAGGTCAACTCGTCGGAGTACGGCCTCGCCTCGTACGTCTTCACCCGCAGCCTCGACCGCGCACTGCGGGTCTGCGAGCGGCTGGACGTGGGCATGGTCGGCCTCAACCGGGGCGTCCTGTCGAACGCCGCCGCGCCCTTCGGCGGCGTGAAGGCCAGCGGGTTCGGTCGCGAGGGCGGCCGGGAAGGCATCGAGGAGTACCTCGACACGAAGTACGTTTCGGTCAACGTCAGCTGATCCGGTCTTCGGCGGCTGCGGCCAGCTCCGTGAACCCCGCTGCGCTCCAGATCCACCTCGGCCGCCGGGCGAGGCGAACCAGTGGCGGTCGCTCGGCTGATCCACGCCCCCGGCCACCCTGCCGGTAGGCCAGACCACCACCGCCGCGTCGGCCACGACTGCGAGTGGCTCCGCCGGCTGCGCCGCTGACCCGTGCAGCGGCGCAGCCGGCGCGTCAGACCTGCGTAATCACGTCCTTGCCGTACGCGGTGAGGGTCTTCTCCTTGTCGTCGTGCATGAGGTAGAGGGCGAAGTTGTGAACCCCGATCTCCTTGAGCTCCTGCAGTCGGTCGACATGCGCCGACTCGGGTCCGACCAGACAGAACCGGTCGACGATCTCGTCGGGTACGAAGTCGGTGGACGGATTGCCGGCGCGACCGTGGTGTGAATAGTCGTAACCCTCGCGGCCCTTGATGTAGTCGGTCAGCGCCTTCGGCACGACTCCGGAGTCGCCGTAGCGGGCGACCAGGTCGGCCACGTGGTTGCCGACCATGCCGCCGAACCAGCGCAGCTGATCCCGTTGGTGCGCAAGATTCGTGCCCACGTAGGCAGGTGCAGCCACACACATGGTGATCGAGTCGGGGTCTCGGCCCGCGGCGATGGCCGCGTCGCGTACCGAGCCGATCGTCCAGCGGGCGATGTCCGGGTCGGCCGTCTGCAGGATGAAGCCGTCGGCCTGCTCGCCGACCAGCCGCAACGCTTTCGGGCCGTAGGCGGCCATCCAGATCTCCAGCTTGCCGTCCCGCACCCATGGAATGCGCACCGGTGTGCCGTGATGCTCGACCTCGTTGCCCTCGGCCAGCTCCTTGATCACATGCATGGCCTCTCTCAGCGTGGCCAGGCTCGCCGGCGGCTGGCCGATGACCCGTCGGGCCGAGTCGCCGCGGCCGATCCCGCACACCGTGCGGTTGCCGAACATGTCGTTGAGGGTGGCGAAGAGCGACGCGGTGACCGACCAGTCCCGGGTGCTCGGGTTGGTCACCATCGGCCCGACGATCAGGTGCTTGGTCGCGGCGAGCACCTGCGAGTAGATGACGAACGGCTCCTGCCACAACACGCAGGAGTCGAACGTCCATCCGTAGCGGAACCCGTTGTCCTCGGCGGCGGTGAGGCCCGCCACGACGTCGCGAGCGGGCGGGTCGGTCTGGAGTACGACACCGAAGTCCACGGCTCCTCCTTGGTCAGACCAGGTATTGACTGAGATCGCGCTTGAGGAATTTGCCGTGCCCGGCCGCGCCGTGGAAGGCGTCGTCGTCGACGACGATCCGACCACGGGACAGCACGGTGGAGACCTTCCCGGTCAGCTCCATGCCCTCGTACGCGGAGTAGTCCACGTTCATGTGGTGGGTGCTGGCCGAGATGGTCTGCCTGGCCGTCGGGTCGTACACCGTGATGTCCGCGTCCGCGCCGGGCGCGATGACGCCCTTGTGGGGATAAAGGCCGAACATCCTGGCGGGCGTGGTGGAGCTGATCTCCACCCAGCGCGGCAGGGTGATCTCGCCTTTCACGACGCCCTGATAGAGCAGGTCCATCCGGTGCTCGACGCCGGGCATCCCGTTCGGGATCTTGGAGAAGTCGCCCCGGCCCAGCTCCTTCTGATCCTTGAAGCAGAAGGGGCAGTGATCGGTCGACACCAGCGACAGGTCGTTGGTGCGCAGGCCCCGCCACAGTTCCGCCTGGTGCTCCTTCGAGCGTAGCGGGGGTGAGGCGACGTACTTCGCGCCCTCGAAGTCGGGCTTGGCCAGATCCTCCAACGACAGGAACAGGTACTGCGGGCAGGTTTCCGCGAACACGTTCTGCCCGGTGTCGCGGGCCTGGGTGACCGCGTCCAGGGCGTGCGCGGCGGACAGGTGCACGATGTACAGCGGCGCGCCGGTGACCTTGGCCAGCGCGATCGCCCGCGAGGTGGCCTCGCCCTCCAGCTCGGGCGGCCGGGTCAGGCCGTGCTGCACCGGCTCCGTCTGACCGTTGGCCAGCGCCTGGAGGACGAGCTGGTCGATGGCGATGCCGTTCTCCGCGTGCATCATGATCATCGACCCGGTGTCCCGGGCCTTCTGCATCGCCCGCAGGATCTCCCCGTCAGTGGCGTAGAAGACCCCCGGATAGGCCATGAACATCTTGAACGTGTTGACGCCCGCGTCGATGCAGGCCTCCATCTCCTTCAGCGACGTGTCGTTGACGTCCGACACAATCATGTGGAACCCGTAGTCGATCGCGCAGTTGCCGTCGGCCTTGCTGTGCCACTTGTCCAGCGCGGACAGCACGGACGTGCCCTTGCCCTGTACGGCGAAGTCGACGATGGTCGTCGTGCCGCCCCAGGCTGCCGCGATCGTTCCGGTCTCGAAATTGTCCGCCGAGAAGGTGCCGCCGAACGGCATCTCCATGTGCGTGTGGCCGTCGATGCCGCCCGGCACCACGTACTTCCCGGCGGCGTCGATCACCCGCTCGGCACCGGCCGCCCACTGCTCGGCCAGACCCGAGTCGGGCGCGGCGAGCGCCGCAATCCGCTCGCCCTCCACCAGCACGTCCGCCGGGTATGCCCCGGTGGCGTTGACCACTGTTCCGTTCCGGATGACGATGCTCATGGCGTCACCAGCGGTTCGTACGTGTCGGGCCGGCGGTCGCGGTAGAACGCCCACAGGTCACGGACCTCGGCCAGCTTGTCCATGTCCAGGTCGCGGACGACGACCTCGTCCTCGGTGTCCGACGCCGCGTCGCCGACCAGTTGCCCGCGCGGGTCGACGAAGTAGGACTGGCCGTAGAAGTCGTTGTCGCCCAACGGCTCCACACCGACCCGGTTGATGGCGCCGACGTAGTACTCGTTGGCCACCGCCGCCGCCGGCTGCTCCAGCCGCCACAGATACTCCGAGAGGCCGCGACTCGTGGCGGAGGGGTTGAAGACGATCTTCGCGCCGGCCAGGCCCAGTGCCCGCCAGCCCTCCGGGAAGTGCCGCTCGTAGCAGATGTAGACGCCGATCCGCCCCACGGCGGTGTCGAACACCGGATAGCCGAGGTTTCCCGGCCGGAAGTAGAACTTCTCCCAGAACCCCTTCACCTGCGGAATGTGGTTCTTCCGGTGCTTGCCGAGGTAGGTGCCGTCGGCATCGATCACCGCGGCGGTGTTGTAGTAGACACCGGGCTGCTCCTGCTCGTACATCGGCACGATCAGCACCACGCCGTGCTGCTCGGCGACCTCGCGCATCAGGGCGGTGGTCGGCCCGTCCGGGATCGCCTCGGTGTAGGAGTAGTAGTCCGCGTCCTGGATCTGGCAGAAGTACGGGCCGTAGAACAGCTCCTGCAGGCAGACCACCTGTGCGCCCTGCGAGGCGGCGCTGCGGATGGCCTCGACCGCTCCTGCGATCATCGACTCCTTGTCGCCGGTCCACTTCTGCTGCACCAGCCCGGCTCGGACGATGTTGCTCATACGTTCTCCCCCTTCGCGTGCGCGGTGCGTGGCATCGACAGCGCCAGGTAGACGAGGAACCCGGCGATCAGCCCGACCACCCAGCTGTAGTCGTAGAGCGGCTTGAGGAACGGGATGAGCCCGTCCTCCGGGAACGGCCCCTTACCGGGCGCGGAGTAGGCGCCACCCACCGCGAGGACCGCGCCGACGATGGTGGCGACGATGGCGGCCCAGTTCCACCCGCCGGAGAACCAGTACCTGCCCTCGGGGCGATAGAGGGCCGGCAGTTGGAGGCTGGTGCGGTAGCGGACCCAGTACCCGGCGATGAGTACGCCGGCGACCGCGCCGAGCAGGCCGCCGTAGAACCCGAGCCAGACGAAGATGTAGATGTTGGGGTCCTGCACCAGGCGCCACGGCTGGATCAGGATGCCGAGCACGCCGGTGATCAGGCCGCCGGTCCGGAAGTTGATCAGTCGGGGCAGGGCGTTGGAGAAGTCGTACGCCGGGCTGACCGTGTTCGCCGCGACGTTCACCGACAGCGTGGCGACCACGACCGTGAACAGGCCGAGCGCGACGACCAGCGGGTTCTCGAACTTGGCCGCGAGCTGGATCGGGTCCCAGATCGCCTCACCGTAGATGACGGCCGTGCCCGAGGTGATCATGATCGACAGGAGGGCGAAGAACGACATCGTGGTCGGCAGCCCGAGGATCTGGCCGTACGCCTGTTGCCGCTGGCTGCCGCCGAACCGGGTGAAGTCGGGGATGTTCAGCGAGAGCGTCGCCCAGAAGGCGATCATCCCCATCAGCGCCGGCGCGAACAGCTTCCAGAAGTCGGCGCCCCAGCCCAGCTTCGACGGCTGGGACAGGATCGGGCCGAGCCCGCCCGCCTTGACCAGCACCCAGATCAGCAGGGCGACGGCGACCACGATGACGAACGGTGCGGCCCAGTTCTCGAAGCGCCGCAGGGTGTCCATGCCCCGCCAGATGATCGCCATCTCGATCGCCCAGAACAGGAAGAACGAGGCCCACAGCGTCCACGGGTGGTCCATCACCGTCGCCGCGTCGACCCACCAGGAGCCCAGCAGCTTGCCGGCGATGGCGTAGATCGCCTCGCCGCCGATCCAGGTCTGGATGCCGAACCAGCCGCACGCGATGAAGGCGCGGAGCAGGGCCGGGAAGTTCGCGCCGCGGACGCCGTAGAACGCGCGGGCGAAGACCGGGAACGGGATGCCGTACTTCGTGCCCGCGTGGCTGTTCAACAGCATCGGGATCAGGACGAGCAGATTGCCCAGCGTGATCGTGAGGAACGCCTGCACCCAGTTCATGCCGAGCTGGATGAGCCCGGCGGCGAGCAGGTAGGTGGGAATGTTGTGCGCCATGCCGATCCACAGCGCCGCGAAGTTGTACGTGGTCCAGGTGCGCTTCTCGATGGGTACCGGGGCGAGCTCTTCGTTGAAGTACGGGCTGTCGGCGATCGTGGAGAAGTCACGCAGCTCGACTCGGCCATCGGGATGGGTGATCTGGGTGCCCGGCTCGACCGCGGTGGTTTCGGCGGGGGGCAGGGGTTCAACGGCCATCGCTCACCTCGCTGTTGCGCTGCCGCAACAGTGGCCGGCCAAGCGGCGCGGGTGCTGCGGGTGGGGGCGGATCAGCTCGATCTTTATCTCGGAATGGTGGGTGTCCCGGGCCCGCCACGGGCAGCGGCAAAGTGTCCACGCTTGCCGTGATCAGGGCACACTGTGTCCACCCGCACGGCCGCACCGAGCTGTCAATCGGCGCGGTGGCTCGATTCGCAACTCCTGCTGGACCCTTGACCCGTCACGCCTCGTCGAGTTCGTGCACCAGAAGCGCGACGTACAGCGACAGCATCGACTCCGGGTCCTCCAGCGACACCCCGAGCACCTGCGCGATCCGCGACAGCTGCTGGTAGTAGGCCGTGCGGGACAGGTGCGCGGCGGCGGCCGCCGCCGACTTGTTCCCGCCCTGCTCGCAGAAGCAGCGCAACAGCTCCACGAGCCGGGTGCGCTGGTTGGCGTCCCGCGCCAACAGCGGACCCAACTCGCGGTCCGCGAATGCCCGGACCCGCTCGTCCTCCCGCAACAGATGCAGCAGGCCGCGCAGGCGCACATTGTCCAGCTTGTGGTAGAGCTGCGTGCCGGGGGAGCGTAGGGCCGCCCCCGCCACATGCGCGGCCTCGCCCAGGCTGCGGCGCACCTCGGCGACGTGGGACACCGTGGTGCCGACCGCCACCAGCACCGGAGCGGCCGCGGAACGATGCACCTCTCTGGCCAACCGGCGCAGTACCGCGTCGACCCCGGCCTGCGCGGGCAGCGACAACAACGCCCGAACGCTCGTGTCGTCCACGACCCCCACCAGGGCGGGCACGGCCACCCGCCGCGCGGCCAACGCGGTCGCCTCCGCCAGGTCGCGCAACACCTCCTGCCAGGCCAGCGCAGGGGCGCGCGGCGTCCCGGTCGCGGGCCGGATCGCCACCCCGACCAGCTGCCGTCGCTCGAGGCCAACGCCCAGCGCGGCCGCCCGGGCGGCCAGATCCGGGGGCGGTACCGCCTGACCGACCAGTTGCGCGAGCAACATCCGGTGCGTCTGCCGCTCCAGACTCTCCCGATCGCGTGCCACCAGCCGATGCACCGCCAGCGCCGACGCGGCCCGCTCGGCGACCACCACGTGCCGGTGCGGCGGAGGAGCCGGCGAGAGCAGGACCAGGCGCCCCCAGTCCGCGCCCTGCGCGCCGACCATCGTGACCAACCAGCCGGACTCCTCGTCGTACGCGGTCCGCTCCGGCGCGGCCATCGACCGGGACCGCTGACCCCAGTCGGCCAGCAGCTCGGTGGGATTCTGCCCGGCCGCGTCGTACGCGAGCACCTCGTGCCCCAGCGTCTCCAGCACCACCGGCAGCCCGGAGATCCTGGCCACCTCGCGCAGCACCTCGGCCGGCTCCGCCCCGGCCACGGTGAGCGACGTGAACGTCTCGTGCACCTGCTCGGCAGCCCGCAGCTCGGCGAGCTGCGCGTCGACGATCAGCGCCACCACCGCCTCGGTGACGGACACGAACCTCGTCTCCTCGGCGAGCGTGATCAGGGGGAGTCGGTACCGGTCGGCCGCTGCCACGAGCGCCTCCGGTATCCCGTCACTCCACCGCCGGACCAACTCGATCACCAGTCCCGCCGCGCGGACCGCGGCCAGGTCGGCCACGTACCTCGTCAGCGCCGCCGCCTCGTCCGGCAGCGCGATTCCGGTGGTCAGCACCAGTTCTCCGCCGCGCAGCAGGTGCGCGATGTCGGCGACCTCCGCCACGTGGACCCAGCGGACCCGGCCCTGCATGCCGGCCGACCCGGCCACCACGTGCGGCTTCGCGCGCCGGATCACCGGCAGCGCGATGGCTTCTGCGACGGAGGGATACATCGCGGCTTCCTGTGGGAGGGACTGCACAGAACGTAATGCCGTTGCCCCCGAAGCGGCACAGGTTGTGCGTAGCGGTTGGACAACGATTGCCGCCACACTCGCCGTACGGGCGAGATACGGGAGGACGCGATGGCGCACCGCGAGCTGCTGGCAAGACACCGGTCCGTGATGCCGAACTGGCTGGCGCTGTACTACGAGCAGCCGATCGAGATCGCCAGCGCGCACGGTCGCCGGGTGACCGATCGCGAGGGACGAACCTACCTCGACTTCTTCGCCGGCATTCTCACCAACGCCATCGGCTACGACGTGGCCGAGATCAGCGACGCGATTCGCTCGCAGCTCGACACCGGCGTGCTGCACTCGTCCACGCTCTACCTGATCAAGTCGCAGGTCGAACTCGCGGAGAAGATCGCACAGCTGTCCGGCATCCCGGACGCCAAGGTGTTCTTCACCAACTCGGGCACCGAGGCGAACGAGACCGCGCTGATGCTCGCCACCCAGTACCGCCGCAGCGAGCAGGTGCTCGCCCTGCGCAACTCCTACCACGGCCGCGCATTCGCCACCGTCGCGATCACCGGCATCCGCGGCTGGTCGGCCAGCGCCCTCAGCCCGATCAAGGTGAGCTGGGTGCACGGCGGCTACCGCTACCGGAGCCCCTTCCGCGAACTGTCCGACGCGGACTACATCAAGGCCTGTGTGGCGGACCTGCGCGAGGTCATCGAAACGACCACGGCGGGAGACGTCGCCTGCATGATCGTCGAGCCGATCCAAGGGGTCGGTGGCTTCACCACCCCGCCCGACGGGTTGTTCGGCGAGTTCAAGAAGGTGCTCGACGAGTACGGCATCCTCCTCGTCTCCGACGAGGTGCAGACCGGCTGGGGCCGCACCGGCGAGCACTTCTGGGGCATCCAGGCGCACGACGTCGTGCCCGACGCGATCACCTTCGCCAAGGGCCTGGGCAACGGTCTCGCCATCGGGGGCGTCGTCGCCCGTGCCAACCTCACGGACTGCCTGCGGGCCAACTCCATCTCCACCTTCGGTGGCAACCCGCTCGCCACCACCGGCGCTCTGGCCTCGCTGAACTACCTGCTGGAGCACGACCTCCAGGCCAACGCCGGAAGGCTGGGCAGCCGTCTGCTCGACGGCCTGCGCGCGGTCGCCGCGGCGCAACCCGTGGTCGGTGACGTCCGCGGCAAGGGCCTGATGATCGCGCTGGAGCTCGTCGGACCCGACGGCGAGCCCAACCCGGCGGCTGCCGTGGCGCTGCTGGAGGAAACCCGGGACCGGGGATTGCTCGTCGGCAAGGGTGGCCTGTACGGCAACGTCATCCGCCTGGCGCCGCCGATGACGCTGACCCAGGCCGAGGCGGAAGAGGCACTCGAGATCCTCACCCAGTCGATCGAGGCCGTGGCCAAGGAGGTGCAGCAGCGTTGACTTCCTCCCCTCCCTTAGGGGAGGGGATTCCCACGGTCGCCCGCGTGGTTTCCTGCTTCGCTGCCGATTGCCTGCCCGGAGGTCTCCGTTGAGGTCTTACACCAGCTCCACAGGCGTTTTACCTCTCCGCCAGCCCGGCGGCGAGGATGTTGCGGGCCGCGTTGATGTCCCGGTCGTGGACTGCGCCGCAGGGGCAGGTCCACTGCCGGACGGACAGCGGCAGCGATTGCTGCAGCGCCCCGCACGCGGAGCACAGCTTGGACGACGGAAACCAGCGGTCCACGGTGATCACCGTTCGGCCGTACCACTGCGCCTTGTACTCCAGCATGCCCCGCAGCTCAGACCATGCAGCGTCGGAGATGGCGCGGGCCAGCGAGTGGTTTTGAAGCATGGTGCGCACGTTGAGGTCTTCGATCACGACCGTTTGGTTTTTGCGGACGAGTCGAGTGGTCAGCTTGTGCAGGTGGTCGCGGCGGCGGTCGGCGATGCGGGCGTGGACACGAGCGACCCTCAGCCGGGCCTTGGCCCGGTTGTTGGAGCCCTTCTCCTTGCGGCAGAGGTCCCGCTGCGCCTTAGCAAGCCTGCGCCGGTCGGCGCGTTCATGGCGTGGGTTGGTGATCTTTTTTCCGGTGGAGAGCGTCACCAGCGACGTGATCCCGGCGTCGATCCCGACCGCCTGATCCGATGGCGGCAGAGACTGGACGGTGGGGTCCTCGACCAGGAGGGAGATGAACCAACGCCCAACCCCATCGCGGGACACTGTGACGGTGGACGGCTGCGCACCGTCGGGCAGGGGCCGGGACCACACGATGTTCAACGGTTGGGTCATCTTCGCCAGGGTGAGCCGCCCGTCACGCCACCTAAACGCCGAGCGGGTGTACTCCGCCGACGGCCGAGACTTACGTTTCGACTTGAACCGGGGGTAGCGGGCGCGTTTGGCGAAAAACGCCCCGAACGCGGCTTGCAGATGCCGCAGCGCCTGCTGCAACGGGACGCTGGACACCTCGTTGAGGAACGCCAGCTCCTCGGACTTCTTCCATTCGGTGAGCGCCGCCGACGACTGGACGTAGGTCATCGACCGGCGCTCGTTGGCGTACACGCGGGTGCGTTCGACGAGGGCGCGGTTATAGACCAGGCGCACGCAGCCGAAGGTGCGGTTGAGCACGTCGGCCTGCTCGGGGGTTGGGTAGAAGCGGTACTTGTACGCCCGCTTCACCACCTCACCCATATCTCACATCATGCCAGTCCATTGTGTAAGCCGAGCATTGAGAGGGGGGAGCGGCGTTGCCCCCGGCGCTGAACGGCCGGGTTCCACGCCGCAACTCGGATGAGGACCACGCACTGGATCGGCGGCAAGCCGTGGAACGGTGTCGCCGAACGCACCGGAGACATCTACGACCCCGCCACCGGCCAGGTGGCCGGACAGGTCGACTTCGCGACCGCCGAGGTCGTCGACGAAGCGGTCGCCGCCGCCGGCGAGGCGTTCTCCCGATGGCGTACCGTGTCCCTCGCCCAGCGGACGAACGTGATGTTCTCCTTCCGGGAACGCCTCCATGCCCGCCGGTCCGACCTCGCGCAAATCATCACCGCCGAGCACGGCAAGGTGCTGTCCGACGCGGCGGGGGAGATCCAACGCGGGCTGGAGAACGTCGAGTTCGCCTGCGGGATCCCGCAGATGCTGAAGGGCGGGTTCAGCGAGAACGCCTCGACCCAGGTGGACGTGTACTCCATCCGCCAGCCGCTCGGCGTGGTCGGCGTGATCACCCCGTTCAACTTCCCGGCGATGGTGCCGCTCTGGTTCGTGCCGAACGCGATCGCGTGCGGCAACACGGTGGTGCTCAAGCCGAGCGAGAAGGACCCGTCGTCGGCGAACTTCCTGGCGGAGCTCTTCGCGGAGGCCGGGCTACCGGACGGTGTCCTCAATGTCGTGCACGGCGACAAGGAAGCGGTCGATCGGATTCTCGAGCATCCCAGCGTGAAGGCCATCTCGTTCGTCGGCTCCACCCCGATCGCCCGCCACGTCTACCGGACGGGCACCCACCACGGGAAGCGGGTGCAGGCGCTCGGTGGGGCGAAGAACCACATGGTCGTACTGCCCGACGCCGACCTCGACCTCGCCGCGGACGCCGCCGTCTCGGCCGGCTTCGGCTCGGCCGGTGAACGGTGCATGGCCATCTCCGCCGTCGTGGCCGTTGACCCCGTCGGTGACGAGCTGGTCGCCAAGATCAGCGAGCGGATGGCCGCGCTGCGTGTCGGCGACGGCCGTCGCCCGGGCTGCGAGATGGGACCGCTGGTCACCGGCGCCCACCGCGACCGGGTGCTGTCCTACCTGGACGCCGGCCGCTTGGCGGGGGCGCAGCTGGTGGTCGACGGGCGGGGCCACCCGATCGACGGTGAGCAAGCCGGATTCTGGCTGGGGCCGACCCTCTTCGACCACGTCGACACCGACATGTCCATCTACACCGACGAGATCTTCGGACCGGTGCTCTCGGTGGTACGGGTGCCCAGCTACGACGCCGCCGTCGAGCTGGTCAACGCCAACCCGTACGGCAACGGCACGGCAATCTTCACCAACGACGGCGGCGCGGCGCGCCGCTATCAGAACCAGGTTGAAGTAGGCATGGTCGGGGTGAACGTCCCCATCCCGGTTCCGGTGTCGTACTACTCCTTCGGTGGCTGGAAGGACTCACTGTTCGGTGACGCGCACGCGTACGGGCCGGAAGGGGTGAACTTCTTCGTCAGGTCCAAGGTGGTCACCAGCCGGTGGCTCGACCCGTCCCACGGTGGGGTGAACCTCGGCTTCCCACAGAACAGCTGAGCACCGGACCCGACAGGCATGCATAGTCAGCCGTCGGCGGGGGTAGAAGGACGTCACTGCGTTGCGGCGGGTGCAGGGGCGGTGCTGCCCCGAGCGGCTTCCCGCGTCGATCCGCGTCGGCTGGTATCCAGGTCATCGGTGGGTGCCGCTGAGGTGCCGGCTGACCCGCCAAGGGCGCGAGGTGACCCCATCACCGCGTGGGAAGGAGGGCGGCCAATGATGCTGTTCCAGAGTGGATCCGTTCGTCGATGGCGGGCGCCGGCCCGGAGCTGGCGGGCGTTCGCGTCGGCCGGTTCCCGCACCTGGCACGGACGCCTCGTCCGCCGGGTCGGGTGATCGCCATGGTCGCTGTGTCGGCGCCCCGGTCGGCGCCCACCGCCCCGTCGGTACCTCGCGGTTACGTGGAGTACCTGCAGGCCAGGCTGCTGGAGGCCGAAGCCAGCCTGACCGCGATGACCGAGAAGTACGAGCGGACGAAGGCCCGCTTCGATCGCTGCTACGCCCGCCACGGCATCACCCCCGAGGCCGACATCGTCAACTACATCAACGCGAAGGGGATGAACCCGGAGCTGAAGTTCTGGTACGCCAAGGTCGAGCACTTCCAGCGGGAGGTGACCGCCTACGGGGCGGCGCTGACCGGACTCGACGCCGCGCGCCGGATGCTCGGCGACGCCGGTTACCGCGTCCCCGAGTACGGGAGCGGGCGCAACAACAGGCGGGCGTTGAACCGCGCCGGCTGACGACCCGCGGGGTCACCGCCGCGCCGTCGCCGGCGGCTTGCCGGAGCACGGGCGCGCCGACCGGCCCTGCGGCCGCCGACCCGCCCTCCCGACGTCGACCCGGCGATGTCATGGCCGGCGTCGTCGCGGAGGCCGCCACCGACCTGCTCTCCGCGGACCGACCCGAGCCGGGTAGCGCGGACGACAGGTGGTGCCGCTGCCACGACCAGCCGCACCGGCCCGGCGACGCGCCGGAGCTGCGGTTGCCGCCGGGCGGCTCGTCGAGGGTGGTGCCGGGAAAGCCTCCGGCTGCGGGGTCAGGTCGTCCACGTCTCGGGCGTGGCGCAGCGGGGACAGCAGCAGCGGGACGGGCGCCAGCGTGAGCCCGACCCCGATGAGGAACAGGGTGGGGCGGACGCCGAGCAGTCCCCCGAGGGCGCCGCCGAGCAGCCCGCCGAGCGGGAGCGTACCCATGACCAGGAACCGCATGCTGGCGTTGACTCGGCACTGGAGCCGGGCGGGAACGGTGGACTGCCGGTAGGTGATCTGTGCGATGCCGTAGATGACCTGGCCGATCCCGCTGCCGAGGAGACCCGCGACGAAGAGGGTGGCACCCCAGCCCCGGCCGGTCAGTGGGACCAGCAGGTTGAACGGGCTGCTCACCGCGAGGGACAGCCAGATGATGCGGGCGGAGCCGACGCGGCGGGCGAGCCGGGCGGCCGTGGCGGCGCCGAGGAGGGCCGCGGCCGGGGCGGCGGAAATCAGCATGCCGGCCGTACCGGGAGCGAACCCCACGGTGTCGACCAGGAACAGGATGATCAGCGCGGTGGCGGCGGTGAACAGCAGGTTGGACAGGGCACCGGTGGCGGCGATCGCGCGCAGGACCGGATTCGCCAGGACGAAGGTCAACCCCTCCCGAGCCTGGTGCACCGTGTCGGCTCGCCCGGTCGGTGCGGGCGTGGGCTCGCGCGCCCTGATCCGGGCCAGGCAGGCCGCGCTGACCAGGAAGCTCACCGCGTCGACCAGCAGCGTGTTCGTGGCGCCCACCAGTTGGGTGAGCCAGCCGCCGAGGCTGGGACCGGCGACCTGCCCGGAGGACCGGACGACCTCCACGGTGCAGTTGCCCCGGAGCAGATCCTTCCGGTCCAGCAATCTCGGCAGGTAGGATTGATGACCGATGTCGAAGACGACCCGCATCACGCCCATCACCGCAGCCATCGTCAGGAGCAGCGGCAGGGTCAGCCGCGACAGCGCGGCCGCCACGGTCACCGTGACCAGCGCGGCGCACCGGACGAGGTCGCTGGCGATCAGCACCGGTCGTAGCCGGCGCCGGTCCAGCCAGACGCCGGCGGGCACGCCGAGCAGGAGGAACGCGCCGTTCTGCACGGCCACCAGAACGCCCAGCTGCCACGGGGTGGCGTCCAGGAGCAGCACGGCGATCAGTGGGAAGGCGATCGTGGTGACGTCGGTACCGAGTTGGGTGACGGTCTGACCGGCGACCACGAGCCGGAAGTCCGCGGACCGCCACGGCGCACCTTGAGGTCGAGCTGTCATCTGCGCCCCCGCACATGCCGTTGCCATACCGGATGTCGCGCCCGTGACAGGGCGAGGTGCGAAGGGAGATCGGGTTTTCGGGAGGGGGTGGCCCCCGGTCAGAGGTTAGCCCAGCAGCACGCCGCGGCGTCGCGGTACGGCTGTACGCGGGGTGGCCGGTGCGGCACCGCGCCCACCGTGCTGGCCGTTCCCGCGCCCGGCGGGGACAGCGTTGGGTACCGTGCCGGGGTGGAGGTTGGATTCGCCCCGCCCGTCTCCGGTTCGTGGGCCACCCCGGAGAACATGGTCCACGTCGCCCGCCGCGCGGAACTGCTCGGCTACCACTCGTTGTGGACGTTCCAGCGCCTGCTGGTTCCCGCCGACCTCGGCTGGAGCGAGACGTACCACAGCGTCCAGGACCCGCTGACCACGCTGGCGTTCCTGGCCGCCCACACCACGCGGATCCGGCTCGGCGTCGCGGTGCTCGACATGCCGTTCATCTCGCCGGTGGTGCTGGCCAAGCAGACCGCGACCCTCGACATCCTCGCCGGCGGGCGGCTGGACGTCGGACTCGGCCTCGGTTGGGCGGACGAGGAGTATCAGGCGACGGGGGTGAGCAAGCATCGGCGGGGGCATCGGGCCGAGGAGTTCCTCGCCGTGCTTCGGACCCTCTGGCAGGACGACGTCGTCGCGCATCGCGGTGAGTTCTACCAGGTCCCGCCGGCGCGTCTGGAGCCGAAGCCGGTGCAGCGGCCACACCCGCCGATTCTGCTCGGCGGCCACGCGCCCGCGGCGCTGCGCCGGGCCGGCCGGCTCGCCGACGGCTGGGTCAGCGGCAGCCAGGCGGACCTGACCGGCATCGGCGAGGCGGTCGGGACGGTCAAGGCCGCCGCGGCGGACGCCGGGCGCGATCCCCGCTCGTTGCGATTCGTCTGCCGCGGCGCGGTCCGGGTACGCCGGACGGGCCCGGCCGAGCGCGAGCCGCTCACCGGCACCCTCGGGCAGATCCGGTCGGATCTCGGCAGGCTCGCCGAAGCCGGCATCACCGAACTGTTCGTCGACCTCAACTTCGACCCGGAGATCGGCTCACCCCGCGCCGACGCGCAGGCCTCGTTGCGGCGGGCCGACGAGGTGCTCGACGCCCTCGCCCCGACCCGCTGAGACACCCCGGCGGGGTCTCACCTGGTCGGGTCCGCTTCCGCCGCTGACCACGCCGACCAGTGGGTCACCCGCATCGCGACCACCGGCCCGGCTGGTGGGCGCTGGACGTACTGGGGATATTTGTCGGCCAGCGCCGCGCGGGCCGCGGCCTCCTCGGCGGGGTCCGCCACCAGCCAGCCGTGCCCGTCCAGCCGAACCCACCACAGCCGCGACCAGTCTTCGTCGTACTCGTCGATCAGCAGGCAGACGTTCCCCGTCGCCTGGATGTTCTCCAGCCGGCGTAGCCGCCGGTGACGCTTGGGCTTCTCGTCGACCGCGTGGTAGACGACGTCGCCGAGCAGGGCGAAGCACACCGGCACCAGGTGCGGAGTGCCGTCGTCCCCGACGGTGGCCAGCCGGGCCACCCGGGCCGACCCGACCCGACGCCGGAGTTCATCGGCGGCCACGGCGGCCTCCTCCGGACTGTCCGTAGCCGGCGGGCGTGCCCCTCGGCTCGCCCCCGGCCCACCGTGGAATGGCTCTGGACCCCGAGCCGCTAGCCGCGGGTGCGCTGCACGAAGGGCGCGGTCAGGTCGGCGACCTCCCCGAACTCCGCCGGGAGCTGGGACACGACGTCGTCGTACCCGTCGGGTGTGAGGGCCTCTCGGAGGACGTCGAACACCGCGGTCACTCCGTCCTTCGCCTGGGTCACCGCCACGTCGGCGCGTCCGCTGACCCGTTGCACGAACACGTCGCATCCGAACCGCTCGCCGGTCTCGCTGGGGGCGAACGCGTACGCCTGCAGCCCCTCGGGTAGCTGGCCGGCGAGATCACGCGCCTCGCCGCCGTCGATCCGTTCCGCCAGGGTCGTCAGCGTGGCCCGGGTGAGGGCGGTCGCCTGCTCCGATGACGTTCCTGAGCGCTTCGCCACCAAGCCGATGAACTCGTTGTCGTCCATCTTCGGGCCTTTCTCTCGGACGGATAGCGGCGTCTTCCCCCGGACCGTCACCTCAAACAGCGGAGGCAGGAGCCGGCAGGAGGCGCAAACAGCGCAACCGGGGTGCAAACGGCGTCAGTCGAGATCGCGGGCGCGGTCGATGAGGTCGGCGAGGTCGTCCACCTCGCGGTCGCCGGTGTCCGTCGCGGCCCGGCGGGCGATGGTCGCCAGCTCGGGCAGCCGTACCTCCCGGTGCCGGCCGTCGCCGCGCAACGCCTCGGCGAAGTAGGCGGCCGCGTAGCACGTGCGCAACCGGGGTGAGGCCGCGTCGAACCGTCCGCCCAGGTCGCCCACGGTCACCGACCCGGAGGTCTCGTCCGCCTCGCGGGTCTTCGGATCGAGCCACCGCACCTGTACGCGGGCCACCTGCGCGGTTCGGGCGGCGTCGTCGGTGAGGCGCACGGCGTACAGCGCGGTCACGCTGTGCCCCGGGCCCACCTCGCCGCCGTCGACCCGGTCGTCGCGGAAGTCCTCGTCGGCGACCGCGCGGTTGTCGTAGCCGATCAGGCGGTAGGACCGCACGACCGCCGGGTCGAAGGTCACCTGCACCTTGGCGTCCAGGGCGCGCACGCTCAACGTGGCCGGCAGTTGCCGTACGAACACCTCCCGGGCGTGCGCGCGCTCGCTGACGTACACGGCGAACCCGTCGCCCCGGTCGGCGAGCCGTTCCATCAACTCGTCTCCGTACTCGCTGCCCACGCCGACCCCGAGCAGGGCGATCCGCTTGTCGGCCTCCTCCCGCACCCGGCGCAGGATCGGATCGGCCTCCGTGTTGCCGACGTTCGCCAAGCCGTCGGACAGAATGACCACCCGATTGGTGGCGCCGGACCGGAAGCCGTCGCGGGCGGCCCGGTAGCCGAGCACCAGGCCGGCTTCGAGATTGGTGCTGCTCTCGGTCCGGAGCGAGTCGATCGCCTCGTGCAACTCGTCGGCGTCGGACAGTCGGGTCATCTCCCGTACGACGCGCGCCTCTCCGCTGAACGCGACGAGAGCCACCGAGTCCGTCCGGCGGAGTTGGTCGACCAGCGTGTGCAGGGCGTCCTGCACCAGGTCCAGCCGACCGGGCTCGCCCATCGAGCCCGAGACGTCCACCACGAAGGTGAGCGCGGCGTCGGGCCGGGTTTCCGAGTCTTCCGGCCGGGTCTGCAGGCCGACCCGCATCAGGCGCACGTCGCCGGGCGGCTGCGGCTCGTGCGCGTCGGGCAACTGGGCGCCGTCGACGTGGACCGCGAACCCGTCACCTTCCGGCTCGGGGTAGTCCTGCGCGAACGAGTTCACGAACTCCTCGGGGCGGACCGTCGCCCGATCGGGCAACCGGCCGTCGGTGATGAGGCGGCGTGCGTGGCCGTACGACGCGGTGTCGACGTCGAGGGCGAAGGTCGATTGTGGATCGTCCTCGGCCGCGACGTCCGTCCCGGGTCGCTGTTCCGGGGTGCCGGGATGCCGGGGTGCCGCGGGCGGACCGTGGCCGGCCCCTGCGCTCCGGGAGTCAGCGCTACAGCCTGCGGTGCCGAGGGTGGCGGCGAGAACGAGTCCGGCAGCCAGCGCGGACCACGACAAGCCTCGACCAGTGACCATCACTTACC
The DNA here is from genome assembly GCF_016598485.1 of Micromonospora coerulea. Lineage (GTDB taxonomy): Bacteria > Actinomycetota > Actinomycetes > Mycobacteriales > Micromonosporaceae > Micromonospora > Micromonospora coerulea. The sequence goes on from NZ_JAEMUW010000009.1 coordinate 144,415, forward strand.
TCCCCATGATGGAGTCGGAGAACGGCCGATGGTGCCGTTGCCGTCCGATTGCCATTGGGACAGGCCGACGAGCCGAACGGATCCTTCCGTGGCCGAGCCGATACGCAAACGTGAACGTCGTGACCGGGACGTGGGCAACCCGTGACCGCTGGTTGGTTGCCGAAGAGACCTCACCCGGCGGTCGACGGTCGGGCGCGGCGCGTCGGTCGCGATGTGGGAGGCTCCCACCCGGACCACACCGGTCGCCGCCGGGGCCACGCCGTGACCGCCGAGCCGTGACCATCTGGATCATGCAACAGTCGAACGGGTGAGCTCACCGGCCGTGCGGTGCTGCCGCAACGGTGGCACGGAGTCCTTCCAGGTAGGTCTCCAGGACCGTGTGGAACACCTCGTTCTCGTCCTCGAGGGCGGTGGCGGCGTGGGTGCGGGCCGTCGACTGCCTCGCGGAGCCCGCTGCGGGGGTGGCGTAGACACGCAGGCCGATCGCGACGTCCAGTTCCTGTTGCTCGGCGGAGAGGCTGAGCAGGGTCGCGGTGATGCCGATGTGCCCGAGGACGACCTCGGCGAAGGCCCGGCAGTGCCGGGCGGCCACGTCGGGCTCGAGCCCCGCCTTCGTCAATTCGGCGGTGATCGTCTCGACGAGGGACGTCTCGGCGTGGCCTCCGGTGAAGCGTGCGGCCGACTGGGCCCCGAGCGCAGGACGTGCGAGGTAGGCCCGCCGCATGGACCAGGCGGCGCTGCGCAGCGTGTCCTGCCAGCTCCTGCCCGGCTCGATCCCGGCGATGGCTTCGGCCATGAGCTGGTCGCCCATGGCGAGCAGGAGTTCGTCCTTGTTGCGGAAATGCCGGTAGAGCGCGGTGGGATCGGCCCCGAGCGCACGTCCGAGGCGGGTGAGCGTCAGGAACGTCGTCCCCTCGCTGTCGGCCAGTCGCATGGCCGTCTGCAGGATGACCTCCCGCGAGAGGCTCACCCGCTTCCGCGCCGCTGACGAGCGAGCGGGCCCTGACGTCGGATCCGGGGCGGCCCCGGTTCCGGCATCGGGTTGCTTCGCCATCGGAGTCTGTCCCCTCGTCGTGGTCGTGCTGGTGCCAGCAGATCACACCGTCGTGACCAGGACCCCCGCCGGGTCAGGAGACGGCTCGTCTCGCTCGATGGTGCGAAGCGCCGCCAGCGAGAGCCCTGTCAGTAGCGCTGTCAGCGCCGTTGACAGCGCGATTTTCCGCGGAGTAGATTCCGGCTCCATCGTCGACATGCTCGGCCCCCCGGCCACCGCCGGGACGCACAGGAGGACCCATGGACCGCGGCAGGCTCACCTCCCTGCTGGCGCGCGAGCGCGACAGCCAGGTGCGACGGAATCCGCGGTCGGCTGCGGCGTACGCGCAGGCCGACCACCTGTTCGGTCGGGTGCCGATGACCTGGATGAACAAGCAGGCCGCCGGCTTCCCGCTGTACCTGCAGTCCGCGCGCGGCAGTCACGTGGTGGACCTCGACGGCCACGACTACGTCGACCTGTGTCTGGGCGACACCGGGGCCATGGCGGGACACAGCCCGGCCCCGGTGACGGAAGCGGTCATGCGGCGGCTGGCCACGCTCGGTGGAGCGACCGCCATGATGCCCACCGAGGACGCCGAGTGGGTGGGCGCCGAGCTGACCCGACGGTTCGGTCTGCCGAGGTGGAGCTTCTCGCTGACCGCGACGGACGCCAACCGGTGGGCCATCCGGCTGGCGCGGGCGGTCACCGGCCGGCCGAAGATCCTGGTCAACAGCTACTGCTACCACGGCAGCGTCGACGAGTCGCTCATCGTGGTGGGCGACGACGGCGAGGGGGTCAGCCGCCCGGGCAACGTCGGCGCCCCGTGCGAGGTGACGCTGACCAGTCGGGTGGCGGAGTTCAACGATGTCGACGGCCTCGAGCGGCAACTCGCCCACGGCGATGTCGCCGCCGTGCTCATGGAGCCCGCGCTGACCAACGTCGGCATCGTGCTGCCCGAGCCGGGCTACCTCGATGCCGTGCGCAGGTTGACCCGCCGGCACGGGACACTCCTGATCAACGACGAGACGCACACGCTATCGGCCGGCCCCGGCGGCTGCACCGGCGCGTGGGGCCTGGCGCCGGACGTCGTCACCATCGGCAAGGCCATCGGCGGAGGCGTGCCCGTCGGGGCGTACGGCCTGTCCGCCGAGTTGGCCGCCGCGATCCTCGACCGCGATGACCTGGACCTGGTCGACATGGGTGGGGTGGGTGGGACGCTCGCGGGGAACGCGCTGTCGGTCGCCGCCGCGCGAGCCACGCTGGAGCACGTGCTCACCGACTCCGCGTTCGCGCAGATGACGGCGCTCGCGACCCGGTTCACCGACGCGGTCACCAAGGTCATCGAGGCCCATGACCTGCCGTGGTCGATCAGCCAGCTCGGCGCGCGGGCGGAGTACCGGTTCGTGCGCCCGGCCCCCCGCGACGGGACCTCCTCGGCCCGAGCAGCCGACGCCGAGCTGGAGGACTACCTGCACCTGTACCTCGCCAACCGCGGCGTGCTGCTCACTCCGTTCCACAACATGGCGCTGATGTCGCCCGCGACGACTGCCGCGGACGTCGACCGTCACTCCGAGGTGTTCGCGGCGGCCGTCGCCGAGCTGCTGGCCTGAACCGGTGAGCGGTGAGCCAAGCACCTGCCGCACGGTAGGGGCCGGCTGCTCGGCGTTCAGCTCTCCGGTCCGCCCTCGCGGCGGCGCCCGGGATCCCGACGGTATGCGGGGCGCAGCTTCGCGCTGGCGAACGCCGCCTTCACCGCGGCCGAGAGCGCGGCGATGTCGTACGCGCCGTGGTGGCGCCGGCCGTTGATGAAGAAGGTCGGGGTTCCGGTGACGCCGCTGAGGTCGGCGGAGTCGATGTCCTCGGCGATCCGGTCGGCGCCCTTGAGCTGGGCGAGGTGCTCCCGGAACCGGTCGAGGTCCAGACCGAGCTGTTCGGCGTAGCCGAGCACATCGGTGGGCTTGAGGGCGTCCTGGTGCGCGAGAAGCAGGTCGTGCATCTCCCAGAACGCGTTCTGCTCGCCCGCCGCCTCGGCGGCCTCGGCGGCGAGTTGGGCATGCGGGTGGACGTCGGTGAGCGGCAGGTGCCGCCAGACGTACCGGATGTTCGCGAAGTCGGTCAGCAGTTCCCGGACCACCGGCTCGGCCTGCCCGCAGTAGGGGCATTCGAAGTCGCCGTACTCCACGACCGTCACCGGCGCTTCGCGCGGTCCGCGCACGTGGTCGCGCTCCGGATCGACCGGAACCATCAGGTCGACGATCCCCTCGGCGGCGCCCAGCATCGCGCGGGCCCGCCGCGCCGATGGGAGCCGGGCGGCGGAGCGGAACACCAGCCAGGTGACGACGGACGAACCAACCGTCGCGACGAGGATGCCGAGCTTCGCCTCCTCCAGGGTCGGGCCGCTCAGCGCGTGGGTGGCGATCAGGAGGGCGACGGTGAACCCGATGCCGGAGATCGTGCCCACCCCGGCGACGGCGACCCAACCGACCGGCGGCCGGAACCGGTTGCGGCTGAGCCGGGTTACCAGCCACGAGGTGGCCACGATCCCGGCCGGCTTGCCGACCACGTACCCCACCACGATGCCAAGCGTGACCGGGGAGGTGACGGCCCTGGCCAGGAGCTCGCCGTCGATCACGATCCCGACGTTCGCCAGCGCGAAGAGCGGCACGATCACGTAGCTGGCCCACGGGTGGTAGAGGAGCTGCAACCGCTCGTTCGGTGACAGCGCCGAGGCGAGCCCGGCCCGGGCCGAACGGGCCAGCTGCGGGGTGGGCTGTTCCCGGAAGAGGCGGAAAAGGTCGCTCGCCCGCTGCAGTTCGGTGCGGCCGGGGGCATAGGCGTAGGTGAGCAGACCCATCACCAGGCCCACCGCGACCGGGTCGACACCGGACTCCGAGACCGCGAGCCAGGCCGCCAACCCCAACAGCGCGTAGACCGGCCCGTACCGCACGCCCCACGCCCGGATGAGCAGGACGACGCCGAAGATTCCAGCCGCGGCAAGCAGCGCCGTCGGCGACGGATGTTCCGGGTAGGCGATCGCCAGCACCGCGATCGCGACCACGTCGTCGATGACGGAGACCGTCAGCAGGAAACCCCGCAACCGATCCGAGAAGCGCGGCCCGAAGACGGCCAGTGCGCCGAGCGCGAGCGCGGTGTCCGTGGCCATCACCGCGCCCCAGCCCGCGGCGGTGGTGCGCCCGGCGTTGAACGCGAGGTAGATCGCGATCGGCAGGAGTACGCCGCCGAGTCCGGCCAGCATCGGCAACGTCAGCCGACGCCGCTCCCGCAGCTCCCCGATGTCGAAGTCGCGGCGCAGCTCCAGCCCGGCGACCAGGAAGAAGAACGTCATGAGGCCGCTGTTGACCCAGGTACGCAGGTCGTGTGCCACGCGCCAGCCGCCGAGCTGGACGGAGAAGGAGGTGCTCCAGAGCGACTCGTACGACCTCAGGTGGAGGTTGGCCCAGACGAGCGCGACCACCGCGGCGACCAGCACCACCCGTGCGCTGCCGGTCTCGGTGTGCAGGAACGAGCGCAGCGGGGTGTTGAACCGGCCGACCCAGGCGGTCCGGCCGGACCATCCCCGGTGAGGGTTGTGACTCGTCACGTGGACGATCCTCCTCGACGTGCTCGCCACCTGGTTCGGATTCCCGAACACGGTAACCGGCTGGCCCACCAAGGGGATTGACAGATCACTTTCGGCACGCTGAGGATTGGGTCAGTCCACTGACCGTCACCGGAACAGCCTCTCGCTCACCAGATCGGCACCCGCTGTCCGCAGGTCGGCGATGCGGGCAGCCTCGGTCCGCCGCAGCCGGACACCACCACCTTCCCCCTCCCCGTGTCGTGGGCGCTGCCGACCCCGCAGCGACCACGCGCGACCAACCAGAGCGGAACCGCGCACCCCGGGCGGGACCCTCGGCACGTCAACCGGCCATCCATGCCGAGCAAACCGAGAAGGGCGGACATGACAATGCATGATCCCCTAGGTCCACGGTGGCGACGCCGCCTTCCCGTCCCGGCCGCGCTGGCCGCCGCCGCGGCCGTCGTGCTGCTGGTCAGCCCGGCCGCGGCGATCGTGCCGCAGGCGGCCCCACCCGCTGCCGACCTCGGCCGGGTCGCCGACGAGGAGGCAAGCGTCGTCGAGGTGCTGCTCGCCGACACCGCCCAGCTCGACGCACTCGTCGCCACCGGCGTCGACCTCGACCACGACGTCGCACGGACGGAGAACGGCGTGGTGGCGCACGCCGTGATCACACCCAACGAGGCCGCGGCACTGATCGCCGCCGGGTTCACCCTCGGCAAGGTCGTGCACCGCCCCGGCGACGCGCGGGCCCGCGTCGCCGAACGGGAGGCGACCATCGCGGAGCACATCGCGGAGAACCGGGCGTTCTCCACGGCGGCAACGGCCGCGGACGTCTCCGACATCAAGATCATCCGCGCCGACTACTACACCTCGGGGACCAGCCAGGTCCTGTCCGTGGAGGCGAAGTGGGCGCAGGGCCAGACGGCCACCAACACCCTCGTCGTCGAGCGAGACAGCGGCCCGGGCACCGAGATCGGCTCCGGCGGGACGCAGGCCATCTCCCGCTTCGTCGACGCCGGCGTCTACCTCTACCACCGCGGCGCCTCGCTGGTGACCAGCCGCCCCGACTACGTCCGGATCACCAGCCCCACCGGCGACGTCGCCGTGGCCAAGGTGCAGGAGTGGCTGCCCATTCCGGACACCAACCCGGAGGGCCCGGGGTACCAGAAGGACTTCGTGACCAGCTACCTGACGCCCACCGAGCTGTACGGGCGGATCCATCAGCTCGCCGCCGCGTTCCCGGACCTGGCCGAGATCGTGGAACTGCCGTACCGGACCAACGGCTACCGGCGCCACGCGCAGGCGGTGTTCGGCACCGCCAACGCCAGCCGCGTCGCGGTCGACTCCCTGGCGTGGGGGCACCAGGGCGGCAACGACATCTCGGTCGAGCTGGCCAACCCCGGCGCCGCCAACGCCGCGTTGTCGGTGACCGTGGCCGGCAAGGCCATCCGGGTGAACCTGGCCACCGACGCCGCCGGCGCGGTGACCAGCACGGCAGCCCAGGTCGTCGCGGCCCTCAACGCCACCGCCGGGTCGCTGGTCCGGGCGTACACCTATCGGGGCAGCGCGGGCACCGGCGTGGTCGCGCCGGCACCGCGGACGTCACTCAGCGACGGGCTCAGCGCGCCGGCCAGCGTCTCCCGTGATCCGCAGCCGGTGTACGCCATCCGAATCGGCAAGCAGCGCGACGGGTCGAAGCCGGGCGTGCTCGCCTACGCGCAGGAACACGCCCGGGAATGGGTGCCGCCGCTGGTCGCCGTCGAGACCGCCGAGCGGCTGCTGCGCAACTACGCGCACGACGGGCAGACCAAGCAGCTGCTGAACAACCTCGACATCTGGATCGCGCCGTCGGTCAACCCCGACGGTGGCCACTACTCCTTCTACGACTTCAACTCCCAGCGCAAGAACATGACCAACCACTGCCCGCTCACCGGAGCCGCCGACTACCTCGGCCGCAACTCGTGGGGCGTGGACAACAACCGCAACTACACCGAGTACAGCCTCTTCGACGGCTACTCCGGCGCGTCCGCGAGCTGCACCAGCGGCACGTACGCCGGGCCGAGCGAACTGTCCGAACCGGAGAACCGGAACCTCGACTGGCTGGCTGCCCGGCCGAACATCGCGTTCTCCATGAACCTGCACTCGTCGGGCAACTACTTCATGTGGTCACCCGGCGCGTACGCCCTGCCCGACCGGATCTCGGCGCCGCGCCCGACACTCGCCCAGGAGTCGGCGTTCTGGGGCGCCTCGTCGCGGATCCTGACCGCGATCAAGCGACACCGGAACATGGCAGTCACCCCGGCGCGGACGGGCCCGATCTCCGACGTGCTCTACTCGGCGGCGGGCAACTCCGGCGACATGCTCTGGTACAAGTACGGCATCTACGCCTGGAACTTCGAGGTCGGTACCGAGTTCCAGCCGGAGTGGGACGAGGCGCACGCCGAGACGATGGAGTTCGCCAACGGCCTGGTGGAGCTCATGCGGGTGGCGCGGGACTTCGACCAGGACCACACCCGGCCGGAGAGCACCCTCTCGGTCACCCCGAGCTCGACGCCGGGGATGGTGAACGTGACCTTCGGCGTCACCGAGCCGGCGGCGGTCTTCTACACCGTCGACGGCAGCGCACCCACGTACTCGTCGATGCTCTACGGCTCGGCGGGCATCCGTGAGGGCGGGGAGACGCTGACCCTCCCGGTGGGCACGGAGATCCACTGGTTCTCGGTGGACTCGGCGGGCAACGTCGAGAACAACTACACCGCCGACGGCGGCAGCAGGAACTACCGCAAGGGTCAGGCCGTCCTACCGACGGGCTGATCAGCGACGGTACGGTCGACGGCCGCGGCGCTTTCCGGCGCCGCGGCCGCCGCCTGCGCAGCGGCCGGCGAAGGGGCCGGACCGGGACCGTCAGCGTCGAGGAACTCATCGACCATCGGGACCAGCCACTCCGCCCGCTGCGGGATCGTCGTGTGGGTCGTGCCGGGCAGGATCGCCAGCTGGCACCGCGGCAGCCCGGTCAGATCGCCGGCCACCCCACCGCCGAGCAGCCGGAACATCTCCACCGCGTGCTCCGGCCGGATCAGGTCGGAGTCGGCCAGCACGATCATGGCTGGGGATGCGAGGTCCCGGATCGCCGACGCCGGCCACTGCGGCAGGTCGCCATCCAGGCGCTTCACCTTGGTGACCAGGTTGGGCCAGCCGGCCGGGTCCGGCGCGGTGCGCAGGTACTCCTCGTGGAACTCGGAGCCGTGCAGGTGCTCGGGCTGCAGATCCTGGATGCCGTCGAGCAGCCCCGGGTACACGCCCCCGTGGTGGAAGCTCACCGACGCCAGCACGAGCCGGCCGACCCGCGGCGCGTGGTCGGTGCCGAGACGCAGCGCCACCATGGCGCCCATGCTCCAGCCCAACACGTCCGCGGTCTCGATGCCCAGGTGGTCCAGCAGGGCGACGACGTCCGCGGCGAAATTCTCCACCGTGAGCGGCCGGTCCACGTCCGGGGTGTGGCCGTGGGCCTGCAGTTCGACCGCGATGACGCGGCGGGTCTTCGCCAGCAGCGGCAGGATCGTGCCGAACGACGTGCCGATGCCGGAGAGGGCGCCGTGGATCAGCACGACCGGGCGGCCGACGCCGGGGCCGTGCGACTCGTAGTACAGGGACAGTCCGTTGACGGGTGCGTAAGTCATGCGGTCACCATGCGCGGCGGCTCTTACGGTCCCCTTCCGATGCGCTTACCGCTTGTAGGGTGACCCGCATGCGTTTCGGCGTCCTCGGGCCGCTCGCCGTCACCACCGACACCGGCGAGCCCGTCACCATCCCGGGCGCCAAGGTCCGCGCGCTCCTCGCCGACCTGGTCGCCCACCGCAACCACGTCGTCTCCGCGGACCGGCTGATCGACGACCTGTGGGGCGACGACCGGCCCGGCAACGCGGCCGGTGCGCTCCAGGTGCGCGTCTCGCAGCTGCGCAAGGCGCTCAACGACGCCGAGCCGGGGGCGCGGGACCTCGTCGAGTCGCGGCCGCCCGGGTACGTACTGCGCACGGACGCCGTCGACGCGGACCGGTTCACCGCACTCGCCGCCACGGACGACGCGGCCAGCCTGGCCGAGGCGCTGCGGCTGTGGCGTGGCGAGCCGTACGCGGACGTCGCCGACGAGGAGTGGGTCCGCGCCGAAGCCGCCCGCCTCGCCGAAGCTCGGCTGGTCGTGCTGGAGAAGCTGGCCGATGCCCGGCTCGCCCGGGGCGAGCACGCGCTCGTCGCCGCCGACCTGGCCGAACTGGTGGCGAAGCAGCCACTGCGAGAGGGCCTGCGCGTACTGCACATGCGTGCCCTGTACGGGGCCGGCCGCCAGTCCGAGGCCCTGGACAGCTACACCGACCTGCGGCAGCGCCTCGCCGACGAGCTGGGCCTCGACCCCGGACCGGAGCTGGTCGCCCTGCACCGGCAGATCCTCGAGCAGGACACCGGGCTCCGCGTCCCGCCCAAGGCCGCGCTGATCCGCAACAGCCTGCCGGCCCGGCTCGACGAGCTGGTCGGCCGGGCCGAGGCCCTCACCGAGCTGCGCGCGATGGTGCCCCAGCGGCGGCTCGTCACGCTGATCGGCCCGGGTGGCGTCGGCAAGACCCGGCTCGCCACCGAGGCCGCCCGCGAGCAATCGTTCCCGGACGGCGTGCACCTCGTCGAGCTGACCGCGCTACGGCCCGGCGATACCGCCGTCGCCGAGCTGGTCCTGGCCGCCCTCGACGCGCGGGAGACGGCCGGCTCCGGGGCCACCCCCGACCACCGGCTCGTCGCCACCCTGCGGCACCGGCGGGCGCTGCTCGTCCTCGACAACTGCGAGCACGTGATCGAGCCGGCCGCCGCGCTGGTTGCCCGCCTGCTGCGCGAGGCCGCCGGCGTCACCGTGCTGGCGACCAGCCGGGAACCGCTCGGGCTCGCCGGCGAGCTGCTGTGGGAGGTGCCGCCGCTGCCCGTACCCGCCGACGGGCGGGACCTCGACGCGGTCCGGCGGTCGGCCGCCGCCCGGCTCTTCGCGGCCCGGGCCGCCGCGCAGCAGCGCGGCTTCCGGCTCGACGAGCGGACCGGCCCTGCGGTCGCGCAGCTGTGCCGCCGCCTCGACGGGCTGCCGCTGGCGTTGGAGCTGGCCGCGACGCGGGTGCGCGCGCTCGGGGTCGAGGGCGTGGTGGAGCGGCTGGACGACCGGTTCAGGCTGCTCAGCACCACGCAGCGGGACATGCCGGCCCGGCAGCGCACGCTCACCGCGGTGATCGGCTGGAGCTGGGACCTGCTCGCCGACGAGGAGCGAGCGGTGCTCGCGCGGCTCGCCGTACACAGCGACGGCTGCACGCTGGAGGCGGCCGAGGCGGTCTGCGGCGCCGACGTCGACGTGCTGGCCCGGCTGATCGACCGGTCGCTCGTCGTATTGGACGAGTCCGGCGCCGCGCCGCGCTACCGGCTGCTGGAGTCGGTCGCGGCGTTCTGCCTGGAACGGCTCGCCGACGCCGACGCGGTCCGGGCCCGACACGCGGCGTACTACACCCGGCTGGCCGAGCGGGCCGACCCGTTGCTGCGCGGCCCCGGCCAGCGGGAGTGGCTGGCCCGGCTCGACGCCGAGGCCGCCAACCTGCGGGCCGCGCTCGCGCACGGCGGCGGGCTGCGGCTCGCCACCGCCCTGACCTGGTACTGGTTCCTGCGCGGCCGCCTCACCGAGGCGCGCCGCGCGCTGACGCTCGACGGCGACGCTGCCGCGCGGGCCGCCGCCGCGGTGTGGCGGGTCGGCTTCGCGCTGCTCCAGGGCGACGCCGTCCCACCCGCCGAGATCGAGGCGGCCCTGGCGGGGTACGCCGACGGCCGGGCCACCTGGTTCGTGGCGGCCGCCCTCGTCGAACGCAGCGAGCTGTCCGCGGCATCCGAGCTGCTCGGCCGGGCGCGCAGCGCCGGCCACGACCCGTGGGTCGAGGCGGCCGGGTGCGTGACGGCCGCCAAGCTCGCCCACGCCGCGAGCGACCTCGCCGCGCTGGAACGCGAGGGCGAGCGCGCCGCGGCGATCTTCGCCGAGCTGGGCGACGCGTGGGGCCGGTTGCAGGCCACCGACTGGGTGGGCGGCCTGGCGGAGCTGACCGGCGAGTACGAGCGGGCCGCCGCGATGCACCGGGAGGGCCTGCGGTGGGCCGAGGAGCTGGCGCTGTGGCCGGAGGTCGGAAGCAAACTGTCCTGGCTGGCCTGGATCGCGGTGCAGACCCGCGACTACCAGGAGGCGTGGGAGCTGGCCGAACGCGCCCATCGGCTGGCCGTCGAGCAGGACTCGCCCGGCGCCGAGGTCTTCGCCCAGCTGAGCCTCGGCATCGCGGCGCGCCGCGACGGCAAGCTGGACGTCGCCGTCACCCATCTGGAGCACCTGGTCGAGGCGGGCGGCGACGACGCCCTGTTCCTGCCGATGGTCCTCACCGAGCTGGGGTACGCCGTCGCGGACCCCGACCCGGCGCGGGCGCTCGCGCTGCACGCCCGCGCGTTCGACGTCGCCGTCGCGATCGGCGCCCCGCGCGACGCGGCCGGCGCGCTGGAAGGGCTGGCCTCCGCGGTGCCGGAGCCGGAGGTGGCGGCGCGGATCCTCGGGGCCGCGGCGGCCGCGCGGGCCCAGTCGGGGGTGCCGGCCGCGCCAGCGGAGCGGGACGAGGTCGACCGGGTCACCGCGCGGCTCGGTGCGGCGCTCGGCGCGGACGGGTACGCGACCGCGTACCGGGCCGGGCACGACCTGGGCCCGGGCGAGGCCCGGGCCCTGGTCCAGTCGTTCGTCGCTACCGGTTGACCGGCCGGTAGGAGGCGATGATCACGCCGCTCTTCATGACCCTGGTGTCGGCCAGGGCGAGCGTCGCCTGCGCGTCGCTCAGCGGCGAGCTGACCGAGGGGCCGCCCTGGAGCACCGGGTGGATCCAGAACCGGACCTCGTCCACCAGCCCCGCCTTGACCAGGGCGTGGGTGACCACGCCGTAGCCGTACATCAGGATGTCCTTGCCGTCCTGGGCCTTCAGCTTGGTGACCTCCTCGATCAGGTCGCCCTGCAGCACCTCGGTGTTCTTCCACTCCGGGTCCTTCAGAGTGGTCGAGGCGACGTACTTCTTGACGTTGTTGAAGTAGGCCGCGCCGGTGGTCGGGTCGCTCTCGTCCATCTTCGGCCAGGCGGCGGCGAAGCCGTCGTACGTGCGGCGACCCATCAGCAGCGCGTCGGCCCCATCCGTCTGCTCGCCGGCGAAGGCCATGGCCTCCTCGTCGAAGTACGGGCTGGTCCACGCCGGGTTCTCGATGACGCCGTCGAGGGTGATGTAGGTCGAGTTGATGATCCTGCGCATGGTGTCCTCCGGGGTTTCCGTGTCCGTCTCAGTGACACCCGGAACACTGCCAGGGGCCACTTACGATTCGCTTCAGGTGCGCTTGCTGCCGCCCTTCAGGCGGCGACGCGAAGCCGACACCCCACCCGGCCATGGAGGCGCCGAGCCGACCGACCACGGCGGCAGGCTGCTTCACCATCTGCGACGTAGGATCGCCTCCTACACAGGTTGTGCCGACAGTATGACCGTGGTCGAGTTCGCGCTCATGCCGGCGAGCCAGTTGTCCAGGGGGTTTGCGGTGACCGCACGCAACGGCGAGGTCGACAGCGACGAGCCCGATGACAACGACTACGACTTCGACTACGACGAGATCTACCGCGACACTGCCGACTCGGGCGGGCCGCCCTGGGACATCGGCGGTCCGCAGCCGGCACTCGCGCAGGTGCTCGACGACGGGGTGAAGGGCCCGAAGGTGCTCGACGTCGGCTGCGGAGCAGGTGATCTCGCGATTGCCCTCGCCCGTCGCGGCTACGAGGTGACGGCGATCGACATCTCGCGGGTGGCGATCGACATGGCCCGCGCCAAGGCCGCCGCCGAGGGCCTGACGGTGCACTTCGAGGTCCAGGATGCCACCGACCTGTCGTTGCCGTCGGCGCCGTTCGACTCGGTGTTCGACTCCGGCCTGCTGCACAGCCTCCACCGGCGCGGCGGTGGCGAGGTGGACGAATACCTCGCGCTACTGCCGGGCCTCGCCGCGCCGGGCGCGACCGTCTTCGTACTGGCGGTGTCGCTGCAGGAGGGCCAGGGCTGGGGCGTGACCGAGGATTTGCTGCGGGCGGGCTTCGCCGAGCCGGAGTGGGTCGACACGGAGGTCGAGGAGATCGACGTGGCCGCGGAGACCGGCGGCCGGGAGCTCGTTCTGCCCGGCTTCCTGCTCCGCACGGTCCGAGCATCGACACCTAGCCCCACCGGCGGCGGCCGAACCGCCTGACCCAAACCCCCGCCCGCGGCGCGGGAGTTCCGCGGGGCCGGCTTCGTACCCGCCCCGCTGCTGGCGCACCTCGTCACCGCTTGCTACCTCGGCCGCAAGACCGGCCGCGGCTGCCGCGACCACAGCTGGGCTGCGTCAGTCCAGACAGAACTCGTTGCCCTCGGGGTCGGTCATCACGATGAAGCCGGCGCTCATCGGGGGAGCGGGCTCGTAACGACGTACCCGCGTCGCTCCCCGCGCGACGAGTTGGTCGCATTCGGCCTCCAGCGCCGCCATCCGCTCCTCTCCCTGCAGTCCGGGAGCCGCACGGACGTCGAGGTGGATGCGGTTCTTGGCGACCTTGTCCTCCGGCACCTGCTGGAAGAACAGCCGTGGGCCGTGCCCGTCCGGGTCCTCGATGGCCGATCTCGTGTTGCGCTGCTCCTCGGGTACGCCGACCCGCGCGAGGAAGTCGTCCCACGCGGCCAGCGGGTCGGCGCCCTCGGGCAGGTCGACTCCGGGCGGGCCGGGGTGGACGTAGCCCAGTAGGTCGCGCCAGAAGGACGACAGCGCCCGCGGGTCGTGGGCGTCGAAGGTGACCTGGATGTGGCGGCTCATCGGGTTGCTCCGTTCGTAGCGGGTCTCGTGTTCAGATGAAGGTCGCGCAGCAGGCAGACCTCGGACAGATGGTGGATCAGCTCGCGGTGGATATGTAGCACCAGATCGGCCATGGTCGCCTCGGGGTAGGGCTCCTTCGCGCCGACCGGGACCCGGAGCCCGGCCTCGCCGAGGCCGCGCACCCCGGCGAGCCAGACGTCGAGCTGGGCCCCGAGCTGGTCAAGCGCGGTGGCCGCGCTGCCGGCGTACTCCCAGGTCTCGTACGACGCCGCCGGCGCGCCGAAGTGCGCCGCGTTGCGCGCGGCGAGCACGCCGACGATGACGTGACCGAGTCGCCAGGCGATCGTGGTGAAGGGCGCGGGGACCGGCTCGGGGAAGGCGTAGTCGATCGTGAAGTCCCCGGCACCGACCTGCACGGGGGCCGTCGAGCTGCCGCGCGGCCGGACGCTCCAGGCGTCCGGCACCGGCGACCAGAAGTACTCGTCGTCGGTGAGGCCGTCGAGCCGGGCTCGGAGCTGATGGTTCCAGTGGAACTCCCACTGCTCGCGCAGCGTCCGGTTCCAGTCGAGTTCGTCTGCGTCCATGGGGCCAGCCTGACACCCCTGGCGGACAGGATCGGTCCGCTATTTCTGGCAAGGTGGGCGACATGGAGGGGGCAGGCGGTGACGTGCGGGGTACGACGGAGCGGGTGCTCACCCTGCTCGGGCTGCTGCAGCAGCGTCAGGTCTGGACCGGCCCCGAGCTCGCCGACCGGCTCGGGGTCACGCCGCGCACGGTACGGCGTGATGTCGAGCGGCTGCGCACGCTCGGCTACCCGGTGCAGGCCAGCCAGGGTGTCGGCGGCGGCTACCAGCTCGGCCCGGGGCAGAACCTGCCGCCGCTGCTTCTCGACGACGAGGAGGCGATCGCCACCGCGGTCTCGCTGCTGGCCGGCGCGGGTGGCGGGGTCGCCAGCGCCGGCGACGCCGCACTTCGGGCGCTGACCAAGCTCGACCGGGTGCTGCCCACCCGGCTGCGGCACGAGGTGCGCGCGCTCGCCGGCTCGGTGGAGTCCTTCGGTGGAGGCCGTACGCCGGTCGACCCCGAGGTGCTCATGACGCTGGCCAGAGCCTGCCGCGACGAGGTCGAGGCCGGCTTCGACTACCCGTCCGGGAGCGAGGTGCGACGGCGGCGGGTCGAGCCCTACCGCCTGGTCGCCTCCGACCGGCGCTGGTACCTCCTCGCCTACGACCTCGATCGCGACGACTGGCGCAGCTTCCGCGTCGACCGGATGGCCGATGTGTCCGCACGGACCTGGCGCTTCCGCCCGCGGGCGGCGCCCGACGCGACGACCTACGTGCAGCAGGGTGTGGCGAGTCGGGTCTACCCGCACCAGGCGCGCTTCCTCGTGCACGCGTCGGCCGACACGGTGCGCGCGCAGATTCCGGCGTCGGCGGCCGTCGTACGACCGCGCGGGAGCGAGCGCTGCGAGGTGCTCAGTGGCGCCGGCAGCCTGGACTTCGTGCTCATGCACGTGCTCCTGCTGGGACACGACTTCGAGGTACTCGACCCTCCCGAGCTCGGGAGGCGCTGTCGCGCGCTGGCGGAGAAACTGCTGTCGGCCGGTGCAATGATCTCACCGGTGCCGGACACCGAGGAGTCATGAGCCGACCACACCCTTGCGAGGCTCTGAGAGCGGCCGTTCATCCCGCTAGGCATGCGTTTTCGGCATCGCCCGCTCTCGCCGGTAGTCCGGGATGGGTGGGGCTTACGGCTTCCGCTCGGCGACGTAAGAGCCGCGAGCCGGCAGTGTCACGACCAGGCCGCGCTCCCGAAGCAGGCGGACAGCCGCCCGGACCGTCCCGCGACTGACGCCGTACTCCTGCTGTAGATGGGTCTCGCTCGGGACCGGCTGGCGGGGCTTGAGCTTCCCGTCCTCGATCTGCTTGGCGAGGAGGTCTGCGAGCTGGATGTAGAGCGCCACCGGGGACATCTCGTCACCTACCCGAACCGTTCCGGAGCCCTCGCTCCGCAGGCCGCCTCGGAGGTCCAGGCCCGCCGCACCGGCGGTCAGCACTTCTGGGCAATGGAGCCGGCGGTGGAGTACCAACGTGCCCGGCTACTCACCCTGGGGCAGCAGCACCGCCCTCGGGGTCGGGCCGAGTGATGGGGGAGGAGTTGCTGACGCGAGTCCCGTTTGCCGTCGTCCTCGCCTCGTATTGCATCGAGTTCCACGAGCGGAACCTGTGCGAGAAGTGCACCGACTCCGGATGTCCTCGGCTCGATGGCGCCGCCCTGACCCTCGACCGCTACCGTGCCGACCGGTTGGAGCGGTACCGGCTCCGTCGAGCGCAGTAAGGGATGCCCTCACCGGCATCCGGCGGCTCGGGTCGTTCATGGCGGTCCGGGGTCATCTCTCGGGCCGGGAAGCCGCCCGTCCAGCCAGGAGAGCAGGATCTGCTCGTACTGCGGGCTGACGCCGGCCAGGTCCTCGGCCTCGGTCAGGGTAGGCGCGTGGTCGCAGCCGGTCAGCCGGACGACGGTCAGCTCCGCGGCGCGGGCGGCCCGGCGCCACACCGCCAGGCTCTCCTCGATTGGCGTCCAGGCGTCGGTCTCGCCATAGCAGAGCAGCACCGGGCAGGACAGCGCTGCGAAGACCGGCTCCGGGTCGAAGTCCATGTCGGCCCAGGCACCCGGCTCGGACACCTCGCGCGGCAGGAACACCAGCGGGAACCAGGGCCGCTCGACGGCCGCGTCCAGCTCCGCCTGGGCGACCGAGCGAGGCAGGTCGCCGCGCAGGTACGCCTCGGCGGCCCGACGCAGCCGGTCCAGCTCGGCGAGGTCGGCGTCGCCGTACCCGTGGCGGCGCAGCTGCTCGGCGGTGCCGTACCGCATCTGCCGGGCGGGGCTGACCCCACTGCACCCGATGAGCACGAGGAAGTCGACCCGGTGCCGGCTGGCGGTCAGTGCCGCCGCCCAAGCCCCCTGGCTGAAACCCCACAGCCCGACCGGGACGTCGCCGACCTGCCGGCGCAGCACGTCGAGGGCCGCCGCCGCGTCGTTGGCCTGGGCAGTCAGCGGCACGTCGCGAGCGTCAACCCGGGGGCGTCGGTCGTAGCGCAGCACCGCGATGCCAGCCGGTGGCAGCAGCCGGGCCAGGTGCTCGTAGAGGAAGTACGACCGGGTGTCGGCATGGGAGCCGTGCAGCACCGCGAGGCCGCCCCGCGCCGACCCGGCTGGCAGGTCCAGGATGGCGGGAAGTTGCTGCTCGCCGACGCCCAGCTCCATGCCGGGCAGTCAACCACGGTCTGGCCGCTCCCGCCCGCCCCTCCCACGCAGCGCCGACACGGTCCCAGAGCCGCTGCCTCACGTCGGTGCATAACTTCTCTTATCCGTCAGGAACCGAGAAGCGCGGGTGACGACGCCGCGCCTAGCCTGATCGTCATGGACCTCACCATTCACACGAGCTCCCTCCCGCATGACGACCCGGACGCGTCCCTGGCTTTCTACCGCGACACCCTCGGCTTCGAGGTCCGCAGCGACGTCGGACAGGGCAAGATGCGCTGGATCACGGTCGGCCCCGTCGGCCAGCCCGGCACGTCCATCCTCCTGGCGCCCCCAGCCGCCGACCCTGGGATCACCGAGGACGAGCGCCGCACCATCGCCGAGATGATGGCCAAGGGCACCTACGGCTGGATCCTGTTGGCCACCCGGGACCTCGACGGCACTTTCGAGAAGGTGCAGGCCGCAGACGCCGAGGTCGTCCAGGAGCCGACCGAACAGCCGTACGGCATCCGCGACTGCGCCTTCCGCGATCCCGCGGGCAACCTGGTCCGCATCCAGGAGCTTCGCTGAGCCGTCCGGTCATCGATTCGGCCATGATGGCCGGCGTCGCGACCACCTGCGAAGACCGGCTCGTCGGCTCCGGCAAGCCGGTCATCGCCCATCGAGCACCGCCTACCTCGGCAGGCGACCCAGGTGCTCGCGGACATGAGGAAAGGAGTTCTCTCATGTGTCACCCCTCGTGGGGGCGCGCACGCGCCGCGGCGCAGCGCCTGAGCGACCTTGCGCGGCTGCGCCGCGTCCGCGACCGGATCGACCGGGAGTACGCGCAGCCGCTGGACGTCGAGGCGCTCGCCCGCGGCGTGAACATGTCGGCCGGCACCTCAGCCGCCAGTTCCGGCTGGCCTACGGCGAGTCGCCGTACGCGTACCTGATGACGCGGCGCATCGAGCGCGGCCAGCCGCAACCGGGCAACCGCAACGACACCTGCGCGACTACTGCCGCGCCGGCCGCACCCTAACCACCGCCGCCGGCATCGCCCACCTCCCCAACATCGCCCTCACCGGCTGAGACCGGCAGCGACAAGACGGCATCCACCCCGAGTTGCGAGACGTCACTTAGTCAGGAGAAGTGCGTTTTCGGTCGGCTCAGTCGCTCCCCGTCGACGATCAGGTCGACCTTCTCGTTGTAGAAGGTGACCAGGCCGGCGATCGGCAGGAGGGCCGCGGTGGGGAAGTCGTACGACCAGGCCAGGTCGGGGTGGACCGTGCCGTCGATGCGGACCGACCAGTAGTCGCTGGTCCGGCCCTTGTACGCGCAGGCGGTCGCCGTCGCCGACGGTACGAGGTGGCGGAAGTTCACGTCGGTCCGGTTGAGGTAGTAGCGGGTCGGCAGACCGGTTTCGAACACCAGGACGGGCGACGTCGATTCGGCCAGCACCGTTCCATCCAGTTCCACCCTGACCCGGCGGGAGGACCGCAGCGCGTCCACCCGGGCGTACGGGTTGCGGGGGTGCACGAAGATCTCCTGGTCCTCCTCGAACCAGCCGTCCAGGGCGGCCCACTCGAACCGGACGGTGTCCGTCAGCCCGGGCAGCGCGTCGGTTCCGTACCAGCGCGCGCACCCATCGCGGGAGGTCTCGCCCACCCGCAGCCCGTGCATCCGCGCGTTGCCCCGCCGTGACTCGTCGGAGCGCTGCTCGTCGACCAGGAGGTCGTGGTTCACGTCGGCGATCGGGATGTAGTACTGCGGGTAGAACGGCCATTCCCACACGTACCGCGCCCGCGTGGTGTCCAGCACCTGCTCGCCGGCGAGGAAGGCCCGGATCCGGCGGGGCACCGGTTCGACGTGGTCCACCGGGGCGATGGCCTTGGGATAGTCCGGCACCGTGTCCTCCATGCTGGGATCTGGCGGGGGCGGCCATCGGTCTAACGATCGGGGCGCTCCGGCGTTCGCCGCGGTGTGAGCTGAGGCACCTTCGACCGGGCCGCGGAATGCGATCACCCGCCAGGGATTTGGTGCCAGGTGTGACCGCTGCACATTTCTTCGCCCGGGTCCGGGCGGACCAGGCCTCATGACCGCCGCCGCCGAGCTGACCGAGACGCCCACATTGCCCCCGCTCTCCGGTGACCTGATGAGCCGCCGGCAACGGCTGCGACTCGTCCTCGTGCTCGGTTCGCTGATCGCGATCGGGCCGCTGACCATCGACATGTACCTGCCCGCGCTCCCGTCCATCGCCGCCGACCTGCACACGACGTCGGCGGCCGTCCAGCTGACCCTGACCGGCACCCTGGCCGGCCTCGCCCTCGGCCAGTTGCTGATCGGCCCGCTGTCCGACGCGGTCGGGCGGCGGGTACCGCTGCTCGCCGGCACCGGGTTGCACATCCTGGCGTCGGTACTCTGCGCGATCGCGCCGAGCATCGAGGCGGTCGGCGCGCTGCGAGTGCTCCAGGGGCTGGGCGCCGCCGCCACCTCGGTGGTGGCGGTGGCCGTCGTGCGCGACCTGTTCAGCGGCGCCGCCTTCGCCAAGCTCTTCTCGCGCCTGATGCTGGTGATGGGGGTGGCGCCGATCCTGGCCCCCACCCTGGGCAGCGGGCTGCTCCGCTGGTCGGACTGGCGCGGGGTGTTCGTGGCCCTCGCGATCTTCGGCGTGCTGCTGGCCACGGTGGCGGCGTTCGGGCTCGCCGAGACCCTGCCACCCGAGCGGCGGCGGCGCGGTGGCGTGGCCGCCACCGTCCGGGACTACGGGTCGCTGCTGCGCGACCGCACGTTCGTCGGTCTCGTGCTGGTCGCCGGGCTGGCCATGGCGGCGCTCTTCGCGTACGTCGCCGGGTCGTCGTTCGTCTTCCAGGGGCAGTACGGGCTCGACGAGCAGCAGTTCGGGGCGGCCTTCGGCGCGGGCGCGATCGGCCTGATCGCCGCCACCCAGCTGAACGTGCGGCTGCTGCGCCGGTACTCGCCGCAGCGGATCCTCGTCACCGCGCTGGGCGTGGGCACCGCCGCCGGACTCGCCCTGCTCGCCTTCGCCACCACCGGCGTCGGCGGCCTCGCCAGCATCCTGGCGACGCTGTGGGTGGTGCTCGCGGCGGCCGGGCTGGCCCTGCCGAACGCGCCCGCCCTGGCGCTGTCCCGGCACGGGGAGGCGGCGGGCACCGCCGCGGCCCTGCTCGGCGCGGTGCAGTTCGGGGTCGGGGCGCTGGCCGCGCCGCTGGTGGGCGTGCTCGGCACCGGCAGCGTGGCGATGGCCGTGGTGGTGGCCGGCGGCATGGTGGCGGCGATGGCCGTCCTGCTCGCGGTCGTCCGGCCCGCGCGGCTGCCCGAGGTCGAGCCGGCCGTGGTGGCCGTGGCCGCGCACTGACCGGTATCGGTGCGGAACCGACGGCGGCCCCCGGGGTGAACCCGGGGGCCGCCGCGTTGCCGGCGTCAGCGGTAGATGTGCACCGGAGTGCCGATGCCGATGATCGACCACAACCGGTTCATGGCCGGTACGGTGACCCGGACGCAGCCGTGGCTGGCCGGGTAGGTCGGCACGGAGGTGGCGCCGTGCACGGCGTAGCCGTAGTAGAAGTAGTTCGGCCGCCAGAGCAGGCCGAGTGAGCTCTGCCGCCAGCCGTCGATGCGGCGCTGGATCTTGAAGTTGCCGGTGGGCGTCGGGGTGCTGGCCTTCCCGCTCGAGGCGTCCAGGATGCGCACGACCGATCCCGCGCGCGCCAGGTACACCACCTGCTTCGCCAGATTCGTCTCGACGGAGTAGCCCGAGTGGTAGTACTTCGGCTTCGGAATCAGCGGTCGGTCGAGGGCGCCCCAGGTGATCGGCCCGACGATCCCGTCCCGGACCAGGTTGTTCACCTTCTGGAAGGCGACGACTCCGTGGTAGGTCGACGGCCCGAAGATCCCGTCGATGGGGCCCACGTCGTAGTGCAGCGCGGCGAGCCGGCGTTGAAGGGTGGTCACCGCCGTGCCGCGCGAGCCCTGCCGCAGCACAGGCCGAGTCGTCGCGGCGAGGGTGCGGACGGCGGCCGGAGCCGTCCTGAGCTCTGCCGTGGTGCGGACGTCAGCCGACGCTGAACCGGCGGGGATGGCCAGAGTGCCGGTGGCCACCAGGATGGCCACCCCGAGCGTGGTGCGTGATCGACGGTGACGGCGCTGGGTGGTGCGCCTGATGAAGGAAATCATCGTCCCTCCTTTCCGAACTGCCAGGATTTGACGGTAGTCCGTCGAGACAAGGGACAACATTCCACGTATCGGCCATCTATGCGGTCGCTTTCGGTCAGCGGTACGGCTTTCGGCGATAGGGTCGGGCGCTATGCGGAGCAAGCCGGAGCTGGGCGCGGTCATCCGGCGGGAACGGCGGGCGGCGCTGGTGGTCAACGCCCACTCCCGCCGGGGCCGCCGGCTCTACGAGGGTGCCCGGTCGCGGCTGATCGCGGCCGGCTTCACGCTGCTCGCCGCGGACCCGGTCGACCGGCCCGGCGAGCTCGAACAGCGCCTCGCCGCGGCCGCCGACCTCGGGCCGGACCTCCTGGTCGCCGGCGGGGGCGACGGCACCATCGGTACCGCCGCGCGGCTGCTCGCCCACCGCGACATCGCGCTCGGCGTGCTGCCGCTGGGCACCACCAACAACTTCGCCCGGACGCTGGGCATCCCGCTCGACCTGGCCGCCGCCATCGCCGTTCTGGCCGACGGCAAGGTGATCGACGTCGACCTCGGGCTGGTGGGCAACCGGCGGTTCACCAACCACGTCGGCATCGGCCTGTCCGCCGACATCATGCGCACGGCGCCGCCGCGGCTCAAACGGGCCGCCGGCCGGCTCGCGTACCCGGCCACCGCCCTGGCGCTGCTGACCCGGCACCGGCCGCTGCGCGCCACCGTGCGGGCCGAGGGGAGGGAGCGCGAGTTCGTCACCCACCAGCTGTACGTGGCCAACGGTGGCTTCCACGCCGGCCGGCCCATCACCGCCGACGCGAACGCCGACGACCGGCTGCTGGTCGCGTACCCGGTGGGCGGCCCGACGCGCGGCGGGTTGCTGCGCGACACGGCCCGCCACGCGGCGACCGGGCGCCGGCGCACGCTGCGCGACGAGCCGTTCCTCGCCGTCGGGCAGCTGTGGCTGGAGACCGATCCGCCGGCGCGCGTCGAGGTCGACGGGGAGCTGTACGGCGAGACCCCGATCCGGATCGGCCTGGACCCCAACGCACTGCGCGTGATGGCGCCCGCGGACAGCCCGGACCGCTAGTGTCCACGCTCGGGCTCGGGCGGATGATCTCCCTTGCCAAAGCGGGGAGGAGGCCGGATGACCGGGTCGCTGGACGGGGTGCTCGTCGCCGACTTCAGCCGGGTGCTCGCCGGGCCGTACGCCACCATGCTGCTGGCGGACCTCGGCGCCGACGTGGTCAAGGTGGAGCGGCCCGGCGCGGGTGACGACACCCGGGCCTGGGGTCCGCCGTACGACGATGCCGGCACCGCCACCTACTTCCTGTCCGTCAACCGGAACAAGCGGTCGGTGGCGCTGGACCTGACCGATCCGGGCGACCTGAGCGTCGCGCGCGAACTGGCGTACCGGGCGGACGTGGTCGTGCAGAACTTCCGCCCGGGCACGATGGAGCGCTACGGCCTGGGCCACGCCGACGTCGCCGCCGCCAACCCGCGCGCCGTCTACTGCTCGATCAGCGGCTTCGGTTCCGGTGCCGGCGCCGACCGGCCCGGCTATGACCTGCTCGTCCAGGCCGTCGGCGGGCTGATGAGCGTCACCGGGGCCCGCCCGGGCGAGCCGGTCAAGGTCGGGGTGGCCCTGGTCGACGTGATCACCGGGCTGCACGCCACGGTGGGCATCCTGGCGGCGCTGCGCCACCGAGAGGCCACCGGCGCCGGTCAGCACGTCGAGGTCAACCTGCTCTCGTCCCTGCTGTCCGCGCTGGTCAACCAGGCATCCGGGTACGTCACCGCCGGCGTGGTCCCGGGCATCCTGGGCAACGCCCACCCCAGCATCGTGCCGTACGAGTTGCTGCCCACCGCGGACCGGCCGCTCGCGGTGGCGGTCGGCACCGATGCGCAGTTCCGTGCGCTGTGCCGCGCGCTCGGCGTCCCGGCCCTCGCCGAGGACCCGCGCTACGCCGGCAACGCCGACCGGGTGCGCCACCGCGACGCGCTCATCACCACGCTGTCCGAGCGGACGGCGCTGCGGTCCGCCGACGACCTGGCCGCGGCGCTCGGTGGTGTCGGCGTGCCGTGCGGGCCGGTCAACGATCTCGCCGGCGCCTTCGGCCTCGCCAGCGAGCTGGGGCTGGCCCCGGTGGTGGACGTCGATGGGCCGGACCGGGCACAACCGGCCCGGCAGGTCGCCAATCCCATCACTCTCTCCGTCACGCCGGCCAACTACCACCGGCCGCCACCCGGGCTCGGCGCGCACACCGCCGAGGTGCGCGCCTGGCTCGCCGCCCGGCGGACCGATCCGGACGCGCGGGACGGCTGAGGCGGACCCGGCCGCTCAGTCCCGGCGGTCCTCGTCGGGGATCGGGATGTCCTGGCGCTGTTCGAGGGCGTCGGCCTGGCCGGCGTCGGCGGGCAGCGAGGTGGCCGGGTCGCCGGTCGGCAGCAGGACGCCCTGCTCCGCCAGGTCCGCCTCGGACGCCTCCGGCACGGCGTCGGAGACCGTGTCCGCCGGTCCGACGACGGTCTCGTCCTGCTGCTGCTCCAGCGCGTCGGCTTCCGGCGGTCGGCGGAGCGGATCAGCCTGCTCGTCCCAGTTGGCGGTCATCACGGCCTCCCGCGGGTGTTCCTCGGTCTCGTGGGCGAACCCCGTGCGTACCCACCGACGCCCGGGCTACGCGGCGAACCGGGGACGGCGCGGCCGGCCGTGGCGGGACCGACCGGCGGGTACGCCGGTGTGCGGCCCCCCGGCCGGTCAGCGGCCGGTGAAGGTCGCCCGGCCCGGGCCCTCGTCGAGGAAGGAACGCACGGCGGCGCGCAGGTCCTCGGTCCGGTACAGGTCGGCGGCGATCCGGGTGACGTGCCGGTTCGCCTCGGGCACGCCACCCGCGGCGAAGTGTTCGAGCACCGTCTTCGTGGCGGCGTGGGCGCGCGTCGGGCCGGCGGCGAGCTGCGCCCCGAACGTTCGCGCGGCCTCGTCGAAGCCCTCGTTCGGCAGGACCCGGTTGACCACGTTCCACCGCTCCAGCGTGGCGGCGGGATAGCGCTCGCCGGTCATCACGAACTCCTTCGCCCGACCGACCCCGGCCCGGGCGGCGAGTCGCTGGGTACCGCCCATGGTGGGGGTCAACCCGACCACCTTCTCCACCAGACCGAAGCTCGCCCGCTCGGCCGCGAGGATGATGTCGCAGGCGACCGCCACCTCGAACGCCCAGGTCAGGCAGAGCGCGTGGGCGGCGAAGACGGTGGGGAATGGCAGCGCCGCGATCCGGTCCGGCAGCGTGAGCATCCGATCGAACAGGGACTTCGCCGCCTCCGGTGACTGCTGCGCGGCGAACAGGCCGACGTCGACACCGGCGCTGACCACCCTGCCGTCGAACCGGATCAGCAGGGCCCGGGTGTCGGCCGGCAACCGGTCCAGCGCCGCGTCGAGCTGGTCGTGCAGGTCGAGGGTGTACAGATTGAGCGGCCCGGCGTCGACGGTCAGCACAGCCAGCCCGGCGGGCTGGCTGTCCAGGCGGGTCAGAACTGCGGCTTCAGTCACCGCTGCACCCTAACGGCGGCCGGCTTCGCCGGACCTCCGCCCTGCGGGCGGACCGGCGGCGCGGCGGGTAGCGTGCACGGCGGGACGATCAAGGAGGTTCCAGGGTGGAGACGACGACCGTGGACGTGCCGACCAGCGACGGTGTCGCGGACGCCTGTCTCGCCCGGCCCGACGGGGACGGGCCGTTCCCCGCGGTGCTGGTCTTCATGGACGCGTTCGGGCTGCGGCCCCGGCTGGCCGAGATGGCCGAGCGGATCGCCGCCGAGGGCTACCTGGTGCTGGTGCCCAACCTGTTCCACCGGGCCGGCAGAGCCCCGTTGTTCGACCTCGCCGGTCTCGACGACCCGGAGCGGCGCGGCGCCCTGTTCGGCCAGCTCATGCCGCTGATCGGGGCGCTGACCCCCGAGGTGGTCGCCCGGGACGCCGAGGCGTACCTCGATTTCCTCGCCGCCCGCGACGACGTCGTGCCGGGCCCCGTCGCGATCACCGGGTACTGCATGGGCGGCACCAACGCGCTGCGCGCCATGGCAGCCCACCCGGACCGGATCGCGGCGCTGGCCAGCTTCCACGCCGGGCGGGTCGTCACCGACGCCCCGGACAGCCCGCACCTGGGCGTCGGGTCGATCACCGGGGAGGTCTACTTCGCCCACGCCGACAACGACCAGTCGATGACCGCCGAGCAGATCGCCACCCTGGAGAAGGCCCTCGAGGCCGCCGGGGTCACCTACCGCTCCGAGCTCTACGCGGGCGCCCACCACGGCTTCACCATGTCCGACACCGCCACATACGACGAGCGGGCCACCGAGCGACACTGGAGCGCCCTGTTCGACCTGCTCGGCCGCACGCTCCGCCGCTGACCGCCTCCGTCCGGCCGCCAGGCGGAGGACCCGAACGGGGACGATTCACCCGCCTCTGGTCGGGTAACCGCCGCCATGGCCGACGATCGCCCCGCCGCCGACACCGTCCGGTCGCCGCTGGACGCGGTCACCGCGCGGGGCACCCGGGCGGTCGCCCGGGCCCGGCGGGAGAGCGGTCAGGCCGGCCGGGTCCGGTTGCGTCAGCTGGAGGTCACCTTGGTGATCGCCGTGCAGTCCGGGCTGGCCGCCGCCCTGGCGGCCCTGCTCGCGCAGAGGACGCTAGGTCCGGGCGCGCACGTCTTCGCCCCGGCCGCCGCGGTCGGCACGATCGCGACCGCCATCGGGCAGCGGGCCCGCCGGACCTTCGAGCTGCTCGCCGGGGTGGGGCTCGGCATCGTGATCGGGGACGTGCTGCGCTTCCTGCTCGGCCCCGGGCCGTGGCAGACCGGCCTGATCGTCGCGCTGGCGATCGCGACCGCGCTGCTGGTCGCCGGCCGGGGCGGCGCCCTGGTCGGCCAGGCAGGCGGTACCGCCGTCCTGATCGCCACGCTCGCTCCGGTCCAGCCCGGGCTGGAGGTACCCCGGATCTTCGACGCCCTGGTCGGCGCCCTGGTCGGCATCCTCGTGGTGACCCTGCTGCTGCCGATCAATCCGTTGCGGGTGCTGCACCGGGCGGCGGCGCCGGTCTTCGCCGCCCTCACCGGGCAACTGGACGCGGTGGGGCGGGCGCTCACCGCGCGGGACGCCGACGCGGCGATCCGGGCCCTGGAGCAGCTCCGCGGGGTGGACCCCGACGTCACGCGGCTCAACGAGGCGCTCAGCGGCGCCGAGGAGGTGGTCACCCTGGCACCGGCGCGCTGGCATCGCCGGGCGCAGTACCGGCGGTACGCCCGCGGCGCGGCTCACCTCGAACTACTGCTCCTGTACGCCCGCGCCCTGGCCCGCGGGTCGGCGACCGCCCTGCAGTACGACGAGCCGATCCCACCGTCGCTGCCCGCCGCCGTCACCCGGCTCGCCGAGGCGGTACGGCAGCTGCAACGGGACTGCCGCACGGGCGCCGACTGGGAGCGCACCCGGCAACTCACCCGGGAGAGCGCCGACCTGGCCGGACGGGCCTGGGCGGAAGGGGTGCGCTCGTTCGGGGACGCGCTGATCACCGACCTGCGCACGGCCGACAGCGAGCTGCTCCGAGCGACCGGGTGTGACCCGGACGACGCGAACCGGATGGTGCGGCGGGCGGCCGGTGCGGGTCAGGCCGCAGTCCGCCCGCCGCCGCATGGCCACATGCACCGGGCGGGACGGCACACCGGTACGGCGCGGGCCCGGCGGCGTCGACGGTCGCGCCGGCAGGCCAGCGACCGGCACAGTCCACGAGTGTGAAACTGGCTCGCCCCCGGATCCGGGCGGACTGGCTACGGTCGGGCCATGAGCCTCGACCCGTCGCAGCTGCGCCACCGGTTCCGCGCCCTGACCACCGCCCACCTGGCGGACGCCTGCCTGCGGGCGGCCATTCCGGTGCGATGCGCGCCCACCGCCGTGCGGCCCGTCCTGCCCGGCGGGCGGCTGGCCGGCCGGGTCGCGCCCGCCCGGCACGCCGGCAGCGTCGACGTGTTCCTGGAGGCGATCGACCGGGCGGCCCCCGGCGACGTGCTCGTCGTCGACAACGCCGGCCGCACCGACGAGAGCTGCGTCGGCGACCTGGTGGTGCTGGAGGCCCAGGCCGCCGGGCTGGCCGGCGTCGTGGTCTGGGGCCTGCACCGGGACACCGCCGACATCCGCGCGGTCGGGCTGCCGGTGTTCAGCCTCGGTGCGGTCCCGACCGGCCCGCAGCGCCTGGACGCCCGGCCGCCAGCGGCGTTGACCTCGGCGGGGGTGGGCGAGTGGACGGTGAGCGCCGACGACGTCGTCCTGGGCGACGACGACGGGATGCTCTTCCTGCCGGCGGAACGGGTCGGCGACCTGTGCGCCCTCGCCGAGACGATCCGGGACACCGAGCGGCGGCAGGCCGACCGGATCCGGGAAGGCGTGCCGCTGCGCGACCAGGTGCGCTTCGCCGCCTACCTGGCCGGGCGGGCCGAGGATCCGGCGCTGACCTTCCGCGCGCACCTGCGCGCGGTCGGCGGCGCGATCGAGGAGTGACGGGTCAGCGCACGGCGGTGGCCGATGGCGGGGCGCTGCCACCCCGCGGCGCCTCGACGGTCATCAGCCGGACGATCTCCGCCCGGTCGGCCGCCGACGGCAGCCCCCACCCGGGCCGGTACCCGTACACCTCGCGCAGCGGGGTGGAGGCGGTCCGGCCGTCCAGGATCTCCACCGCGTCGGTGTCGATCAGGCCGGGGTGTTCCACCCCGCACGCCTCCGCGACCTTGACCAGGTCCCGCCGCAGCGTACGCAGGTAGTTGGCCGCTCGGACGGACTTCAGGGCCGGGTCCAGCCCGCGGGCCAGCCACGGGTTCTGCGTGGCGACCCCGGTCGGGCAGGTGTCGGTGTGGCACTTCTGCGCCTGGATGCAGCCGATCGCCAGCATCGCCTCCCGGCCGACGTTGACCAGGTCGCAGCCGAGCGCGAACGCGACGACGGCGTTGTCCGGCAGGCCCAGCTTGCCGCCGCCGACGAAGACCGTCCGCTCGTGCAGGTCCCGCTCGGCGAAGGTCCGGTAGACCCGCGCGAAGCCCTGCTGGAACGGCAGCGACACCGAGTCGGTGAAGATCAGCGGCGCTGCGCCGGTACCGCCCTCGCCGCCGTCGATCGTCACGAAGTCGACGCCCCGGCCGGTGTCCCGCATCAGCGTGGTCAGCTCGGTCCAGAAGCCCAGGTCGCCGACGGCGGACTTGATGCCGACGGGCAGCCCGGTCTCGGCCGCCAGCAGCTCCACCCAGTCCAGCAGGCTGTCGCAGTCGGAGAACTCCGCGTGCCGGGACGGGCTGACGCAGTCCTGACCCCGCGGGACGCCCCGGGTGGCGGCGATCTCCGCGGACACCTTCGCCCCGGGCAGCAGCCCGCCGAGGCTCGGCTTCGCTCCCTGGCTCAGCTTGATCTCCAACGCCCGTACCGGCGCGCCAGCCACCAGGTCCTTCAGCCGCTCCAGGCTGAACCGGCCCCGCTCGTCCCGGCAGCCGAAGTACGCGGTGCCGAGCTGGAACACCAGGTCGCCCCCGTTGCGGTGGTACGGCGACAGCCCGCCCTCACCGGTGTTCTGCAGGCAGCCGGCCAGCGCGGCCCCCCGGTTCAGCGCCTCCACCGCCCGGCCGGAGAGCGAGCCGAAGCTCATCCCGGAGATGTTGACCACCGAGGCCGGCCGGAACGCCTTCGTCCGGCCCCGCGGACCGCCGAGCACCTTCGCGCACGGCAGTTCCACCTCGTGTCCAGCCGTCGGCGACGACGGCGGCACCGTCCGGCCGAAGGTCCGGTGCTTGATGATCGGGTACCCGGGCGTGTACTCGATGTCGTTGTCCGTGCCGAAGCCGAAGTAGTTGTTCTCCTTCTTCGCCGAGGCGTAGATCCACCGCCGCTGGTCGCGGGTGAATGGCCGCTCCTCGTTGTTGCCGGCCACGATGTACTGCCGCAGCTCCGGCCCGATCGCCTCCAGCAGGTAGCGGGCGCGCCCGATGACCGGGAAGTTGCGCCGCAGCGCGTGGTCGCGCTGCAGCAGGTCGCGGGCGGCGAGGGCCGCGACGGCGGCGGAGACGACGGGTACGGCGCGGCGGGCCCAGTTCATGCCCGCCTCTCTCCCCGGCGGCGTCGCCGGTCAAACTCCGCCGAGGCGGGCCGCGAACGCGCCGTACGTCTTCAGCCCGGCAGGTGCTGGACGAGCTGGATCGGGTTGCCGTCCGGGTCGGCGGTCCAGGCGATCAGCAGCCGGCCGAGCCAGGTGTGCGGGTCGGCCAGGGCGGGCGCGCCGTCCGCGGTGACCTTCCGGTACGCGGCGGCCGTGTCGTCGGTCCACAGGACGACCGCCGCCCGCTGGCCGGACGGAACAGGATCGAGGCCGTGGTCGTCCCGGGTCGAGGAGACCGAGGCGATGCCGATCCGGTAGCCGTCGAGGGTGAGGTCGACGTGGATCGGCTCGCCCTCGGTGGGCACCCGGAACGTCTCGGTGAAGCCGAGGCCCGCGTAGAAGGCGGCGGCCCGGCTGACGTCCTCGCTGAACAGGATGACCTGGGGGGTGCGGAACATCGACACGGGGGCACCGTACAACCGCCCCGGGCGGTGCGTCAGTCCGGCAGCCGGGGCATCTCCAGGCCCGGGTCCCGGCCGAGCAGCACCGCCCGGGTCAGCGCCGCCGACCCGAACCGATCCCGGACCGCGTCCATCGCGGCGTCCAGGTCGGCCCCCGGGTCGCGCGCGAACGGCAGCGGCGGCTGCTCGTGCCCCTCGTCGAGGTTGCCGACGGACACCCCGATCAGGGTGACGCCCCGCGTCTGGAGCTCCGGCAGCGCCGTACGCAGCAGCGCCCGGGCGGCCGCCAGCAGCGGTGCGGTCTGCGCGGTCGGTTTGACCAGGGAGTGCGAGCGGGTCGCCCGGGTGTAGTCGGCGAACCGCAGCCGCAGCATCACCGTGCGGCCGGTCCGGTCGGCGGCCCGCATCCGCCGGGTCACCCGGTCGACCAGCCCGGCCAGGATGGCGTCCAGGTCATCGGGGGAGTGCGGTTCCCGGCCCAGCGCGTGCTGCGCGCCCATCGACGACCGGCGGCGGCCGACCTGGACCGGTCGGGGGTCCCGGTTGTGCGCCAGGGCGTGCAGGTGCCGGCCGGCGCCCGCGCCGAGCAGCGACACCAGGGTCGCCTCGCCCAGCCGGGCGACCTGCCCGACGGTCAGGATGCGCCGCTCGCGCAGCTTCGCCGCGGTCACCGGCCCGACGCCCCACAGCCGCTCCACCGTCAGCGGGTGCAGGAACGCCAGCTCGCGGTCCGGTGCGACGACCAGCAGCCCGTCCGGCTTGGCGACGCCACTGGCCACCTTCGCCAGGAACTTCGTCCGGGCCACCCCCACGGTGATCGGGAGGCCGACCCGCTCCCGGACCGCACGGCGCAGCCGGGCGGCGATGTCGGCGGGCGGGCCGGCCAGCCGGCGCAGCCCGCCCACGTCGAGGAACGCCTCGTCGATGGAGAGCCCCTCGACCAGCGGAGTGGTCTGCCGGAAGATCTCGAACACCGCCCGGCTCGCCGCGGTGTACGCGGCCATCCGCGGTGGCACCACGATCGCATCCGGGCAGAGCCGGTGGGCCTGCCGCCCACCCATCGCGCTGCGTACCCCGCGTGCCTTCGCCTCGTAGCTGCACGCCAGCACCACACCACCGCCGACGATCACCGGCCGGCCGCGCAGCCGTGGGTCGTCCCGCTGCTCCACCGACGCGTAGAACGCGTCCAGGTCGGCGTGCAGGATGGTGGCGTCGCTCGACACGAACACATGTTCGCACGGCGGGCGCGCGGTGCGTCGCTGACCTGCCGGAACAGTGACCACCGGGCCGGCGTGGCCGGGCGGGCCGGGCGGGCCCGTCCGGGGTCGGGGACCGGGGCAGGCGTCGGCCGCGATCCCGACGACGATGGTCCATTTCCCGCACGCGCCGCCACCGGATCGCCCACAGTGGGAGCGTGAACCGGACAAGTCCGGCAGCGGATGCCGTCCGGCACGGGTGGAGGTGGCATGAGCGGGTTGCGTACCGACCTGTACGAGCTGCGGATGGCGGCCAGCTACCTGCGCCGCGACATGGTGGCGCCTGCCACGTTCAGCCTGTTCGTCCGGCGCCTGCCGCCCCGGCGGGGCTTCCTGGTGGCCGCCGGGCTCGCCGAGGCACTGGCGTTCCTGGAAGGCTTCGCGTTCGACGACGACGAGCTGGGCTACCTGCGCGACGTCGTCGGGCTCGACCAGCCGACCCTGGCGGCGCTCGCCGGGCTGCGGTTCACCGGGGACGTCCGGGCCGTGCCGGAGGGCCGCGTGGTCTTCGCCGACGAGCCACTGGTCGAGGTGACCGCCCCGATCGCCGAGGCGCAGCTGGTGGAGACAGCCGTGCTCAACCTGCTCACCTTCCACACCACGGTGGCCAGCAAGGCCGCCCGCTGCCGGCTCGCCGCCGGGGACGCGGAGCTGGTCGACTTCGCCTTCCGCCGGACGCACGGGCTCGAGGCCGGGGCGGGGGTGGCACGGGCGTCGGCCATCGCCGGCTTCGGCGCCACCAGCGACGTCGAGGCCGCCCGACGCTACGGCCTCACCCCGTCCGGGACGATGGCCCACTCGTACGTCGAGGCGTTCCCCGACGAGCGGGCCGCGTTCCGCGCGTTCGCCGCCGACTTCCCCACGAACCCGGTGTTCCTCGTGGACACCTACGACACGCCCGCCGGCGTGCGGGCCGCCGTCGACGTCATCACCGAGCTGGGGCTGACCGGGCCGGTCGGCGTCCGGCTCGACTCGGGCGATCTCGCCGCGCTGGCGAAGCGGACCCGCGCGATCCTCGACGACGCCGGGCTCACCCAGGCGACGATCGTGGCCAGCGGCAGCCTCGACGAGGACGTGATCGCGGCCCTCGTCGCGCAGGGCGCACCGATCAACGCCTACGGCGTCGGTACCCGGATGGGCGTCTCCTTCGACGCCCCGTCCCTCGACAGCGCGTACAAGCTCGTCGCCTTCGGCGACCGACCGGTGCTCAAGCTGTCGCCCGGCAAGGCCACCCTGCCCGGCCCCAAGCAGGTCTTCCGGGACCCCGCCGGGACCAGCGGCGACGTGGTGGGGCTGCGCGACGAGCCGGCACCGGCGGGCCGCGAGCCGTTGCTCGTGCCGGTCATGCGCGGCGGGCGGCTCCTCGAGGCCGTCGACCCGGCCGGTGCGGTGCGCGCCGCGCGTCGCCGGTTCGACGCGGACCTCGCCTGGCTGCCCGAGGCGGCGCGCCGGCTGGCCGACCCGACCCCGCTCACCGCCACGGTCAGCCCGGGACTCGCCGAGCTGCGTGACCGGTTGACCGCGCGGATCGGGCGCGGCAGCGCGTACTGACCACGCGTGGCCCGATCCGCACCGCCGGCACAGCCGCACCGTGGCGAGCTCCCGGCATCCCGGGCCAGGCCGTAGGTTGACCTCATGACCGCGACGCTGGATGTGCTGATCGTCGGCGCCGGCCCCACCGGCCTGGCCCTGGCGGCGCAACTGGCCGCCGACGGCGTCCGGCCCCGCCTGGTCGACCGCAGCCTCGACCGGGTCCACGAGTCGCGGGCCCTGGCGATCCAACCGCGCACCCTGGAGGTGCTGGCGCGGTTCGGCGTCACCGACCAGCTCCTCGCCGCCGGCAACCCGGCGGTGCGGCTGGAGCTGCACGTGCGGAACCGGCTGCTGACCCTGCCGATGTTCGACCTCGGCCTGCACGACACCGCCTACCCGCACCTGCTGTTCCTGTCCCAGGCCGAGACCGAACGCATCCTCGGCGACCACGTGCGGACCGCCGGGGTGACGGTCGAACGCGGCGTGGAGCTGGTCGACCTGCGGACCTCGCCCGACCAGGTGACCTGCCGGCTGCGCCACCGCGACGGCCGGGAGGAGACCGTCCAAGCCCGGTACGTGATCGGCTGCGACGGCGCGCACAGCGCCGTCCGCCGCGCCGCCGGGATCGCCTTCGAGGGCAGTTCCTACCCGCAGACGTTCGTGCTGGCCGACGTCGAGGCCGACCGGCTCGCCACCGGGGCGGCGCACGTGTTCCTCTCCGACGCCGGCATGCTGTTCTTCTTTCCGCTCGGCCGGCCGGCCAACTGGCGGCTGCTGGTGATGCGACCGCCGGCCGACCCGACCCCGCCGGAGGCCACGGTGACCCTCGGCGAGGTGCAGGCGCTCACCGACGGGTACACCGGCGGGGCCGTGCGGCTGCACGACCCGGTGTGGCTGACCAACTTCCGGCTGCACCACCGCGCCGCCCGGCACTACCGGGCCGGGCGGATCCTGCTGGCCGGCGATGCCGCCCACATCCACAGTCCGGCCGGCGCCCAGGGGATGAACACCGGCATCCAGGACGCGATCAACCTCGGCTGGAAGCTCGTCCACACCCTCCGCAGCGGCGGGACCGGGCTGCTGGACACCTACGAACCCGAACGTGCCCCGATCGGGCGGATGGTGCTCCGCTTCACCGACCGTGCCTTCACCATCGCCACCTCCACCAATCCGCTGGTCCGCTTCGCCCGTACCCGCATCGCCCCCGCCGTCATCCCGCTGGCCGCCCGAGCCCGGGCCGGCCGGGCGTTCGCGTTTCGCACCGTCTCCGAACTGGACGTCCGGTACCGGCGCAGCCCGTTGTCCGTGGAGGGGCCGCGCCCACCCCGGCGCGGGCCCAGGGCCGGCGACCGGCTACCCGACGCGCCCGTGGGGCGCGACGAGCGATCCACGACACTGCACCAGGTCACCGCCGCGCCGGGCTGGCACCTGCTGCTGTGCGGGCCGGGTCGGACCTGGGCCGACGAACGGGTCGAGCAGGTGTGCCGCGGTCGCGGCCTCACGGTCCACCGCCTCAGCGTCCGCGACGAGCCCGGCACCCTGCACGACCCGGATGGACGCGCCCTGCACAGACTCGGCGTTGGTGCCGGCGCCGCCGCGCTGTACCTGGTCCGACCGGACGGCCACATCGGCTTCCGGTCCGGTGCCGAGGGCTGGACCGCGCTGGTCGCCTACCTCGACCGGTGGCTCCCGCCATCCTGAGCAGCCGACGCCCGGGTTGAGCCTCCGGTAGGGGGAGGCGCGAGGAGGTCGCCGTAGGGCGCCTTCGTGATTCGCCCGATCGGGATGAGGCAGGCTCACCCCCCGTCCCGGAAGGCTGTCGGTACCAGTTCGCTGCGCGACAACCAGTTGACGATCACGGGTGAGATCAAGGAGCGGGAACGCAGGGGGACCCTCCATCGCAGGGAACGCAGGGTCGGCCAGTTCGAACGGGCAAGGTGCACCGAATCGATCCGCGGTGCATGGAGGTCAGGGCTCGCAACTGGCGGTTCGACGGCGATCGGGCCGGAGAGGAGAATCAGGTGGAATACCAGGATTTCATCAACGCAGTGGCCACGCGGGCAAAGGTGTCGACCGATCAGGCGGCGGCACTCACCCGCGCGACGTTGGAGACATTGGCAGATCGGATCAGCGCCGGCAAGGCTGAGGACCTTGCCATTCAGCTTCCGGACGGGCTTGACGATCCCCTGCGCAAGCCGCCACCGCTCAGAGGTAGAGGGGAACATGCCAAGTCGTTCGGGCTCGAAGAGTTCGTGCGGCGGGTGGCAGATCGCCCGGCCATCGACCGTGCGCTCGCCGGTGCCGGGGTGGGCGCGGTGCTCACCACGCTACGTGAGGCTGTTTCCCGTGACGAGTTCGAGGACGCGATGGCCCAGCTCGAGAAGGAGTTCTGGCAGGTAATCGAACCGGTGGGTGCCGGTGGCGGGCGGCGCCCCGGCTCGTAGCACGCACAGTTGGGACAGGAGCAGGTGTGCCCGCGTCGCACGCGGGTACGCCGCTGCCACTCGGCGGCCGCGCGCTCAGGCTGGTCCATTCCGCCGCCGCCGGGTGGACATCGCCTGCAGCGTGGGACGACGGACCACCGCCAACCGGTCCCCGCGCGCGCTGATCGACGTCCGCCCCCCGCGCCGGCGTCGCACGGTCAGGTCGACGGTGGCGCCGCCGACCCGTACGCCCTCCAACCGGAGGTCCGGCAGCCACTCGGGCAGGTGCGGATCCACGAAGATCGTCCGCAGCGGCGCGGCCGGCCGCAGCGCCAGCAACGCCTGCACCAGCGCGATGACCGAGCTGGCCGACCAGGCCTGCGGGGAACAGGAGTTCGGGTACACGCCCGGGTGCGGGTGAGCCGCGTCGCGGGGCAGCCCGCTGAGCACCTCGGGCAGGCGGTGCTCCGCGAACAGCGCCGCGGCGGAGAACATCCCCTCGGCCAGCCGGTGCAGGTGCTCCCAGCAGCCGTAGCGGGCCAACCCGAGGCCGATGGTGCCCGCCTCCACCGGCCAGACGCTGCCGCGGTGGTAACTGAACGGGTTGTACGCCGGATGCGCGGCCGACAACGTCCGTACGCCCCAGCCGCTGAACATGTCCGGTTCGAGCAGCCGGGCGGCCACCATCGGGGCGACCCGCGTCGGGACGATGCCGGTGGTGAGCAGGTGCCCGTCGTTGGAGTTGACCGAGCGGACCGGCCGCTTGTCCGGCCCCAGCGCCATCGCGTAGCAGCCCCGCTCCGGCAGCCAGTACGCGCGGTGGAAGCGGCGGCGCAGCGCGTGGGCCCGGGCCACCAGGGCGGCTCCCCGGGCCGGATGACCGGTCGCGGTGAACACCACGGCGGCGTGCCGCAGCGCGGCGTACCAGTAGGCCTGCAGCTCGCTGGTCGCGATCGGGTTCGGCACCACTTGCCCGTGCTCGTCGACGATGGCGGTGTCCGAGTCCTTCCACCCCTGATTCTTCAGCCCGGCCCGCGAGCGGCGGTGGTATTCGAGGAAGCCGTCCCCGTCGAGGTCGCCGTACCGCTCGATCCAGCCCAGGGCACGCCGCGCCGTCGGCAGCAGGTCCCGCACCGTGTCCAGGTCACCGGTCCAGGCCAGGTACTGGCCGAGAAAGACCAGGAAGTCCGGCGCGGTCGACCAGTCGCCGTAGTAGCCGGTGAACGGGTCCAGCCCCAGCACCGAGACCGGTCCCCGCCGGGCCTCGTGCAGCGGCTTGCCGGGCTCCTCGTCGCGCCACGGGTCGCACCGTCGACCGACGTGCTCGGCGATGAGCCGCAGGCTGTCCGCCAGCATGGTCGGACCGGCGAGCAGCGCCTGCCAGGAGGCGGTCATCGTGTCCCGCCCGAAGATCTCCTGGTAGATGGGGAGCCCCGCGATCGGCGCGGTCGGGCCGGCCGGCTCGCCGAGCGGCAGCACCGCCAGGTCCTCCACCGCGCACCGCCAGGCGGCGGTGACGTCGAAGTTGCTGCTGTTCAGCCGGGCCAGCTCGGTGGTCAGCCGGGCGCGGGCGGTGGCCGCGGGATCGTCCGGTTCGGTGAAGGTCGCCGGGGGCGCGGCGAGCCGCTCACCGTCGAAGACCGGCTCCACGAGCACGTCCGCCCGGACGCTGCCGCGCGGCGGCACCGTCACCTCGACGGTGAACGCGGCGTCGGCGTACCGGACCGGGGCGTCGGACCGGACCCGGACCGCCACCGCGCGATCGAGGCCGGCACGCAGGTAGGTCAGGCGCAGCTCCCCGGTCGCGGGATCCCAGCTCGCGTCCACGCCGCCGCGCTGCACCCGGTGGCCCGCCTCGGCCTCACCGGTGTCCGCGAAGTCGGCGCCGACCCGGATCTCCACCGCCATCCGCAGCGGTTCCGCGGCGTAGCTGACCACGGTGAGCCGGGTCCGCAGCCCCGCGCCCACGAACCGTTCGGTCAGCAGGTACGCCGCCCGGGACGGCAGCTGCTCGCCGTCGCCCAGCTCGGCGTACGACAGCTGGGCGTGGCCCTGCACGTTCGCCGTGCTGAACGGCACCGGCTCGCGCCCGTCCACGGTGATCCGCTCGGTGCTGAGCACCCGGGTGTTCCAGGCGAAGAAGCCCTGCGGGTCGGTACCGGTGATCCGGCCGCGCACGTCGGTGACCAGCGTGCTCCACCCGCTGGCCACGTACAGCAGGTCGGGCCGGACCCGTAGGTTGCGGACCCTGGTCATCGGTGGTGCGGCCGTTCCCCGGTCACCTCGCGCCGGTACCCCTTTGCGCCCCCGCTACACCCGCACCGTCCGGGCCGTCGGCCGGGCGTCCGGGCGGCGCGCGCCCGCCCGGACGAGCAGTTCGACGGCGAAGGCGATCGCCACCGCCTCCACCGCCAGCAGCGTCAGCAGGATGAGCAGCTGGGTCACGCCGGCCTGGATCGGCCCCGCCCCGCCGAGCAGCACTCCGACGAAGGCCCCCGGCAGGGTGACCAGCCCGACCGTGCGGGTCTGGTCCAGCGCCGGGATCAGCGCCTGACCGGCGGCCGGGCGGCAGATCTCCAGCGCGGCGTCGCGGGGGAGCAGGCCCAGGGCCAGCCCCGCCTCGTACTCGCCGTGCCGGGTGCGCAGTTCGTCGAGGGTTTGCCGGCCGGCCAGGCTGGTCGCGGTCATCGCCCCGCCGATCAGGATGCCCGCCGTCGGCAGGACCACCAGCGGCGTCGCGGGCAGCGCCCGGCTGGCCAGCAGTACGCCGAGGCTCGGCACCACCCCGGCCGCGATGGCCAGCGGGGCGACCCGGCGGGGGCAGCCCGCCCCGATCCGGCGGCCCGCGGTGACGCTGGCGACGGCGTACATCAGCAGGATGAAGGCGCACGTGCTCCACCAGGAGTGCAGCACCGCGACGATGACCAGCGAGACGGCGCCGAGCTGAACGGTCGCCCGGGCGGCCGCGCCCAGGATCGCGCGGGCCCGGCCGAGGCCGCTCAGCCGCAGCACCGCCGCGCCGGCGAGGGTGAGCCCGAGCAGGGCGGCGACCAGCGCCGGTCCGATCGGTACCGCGCCGGCGCTCATCGCCCCACCACGTACCGGGCCGGCCGCTGGTCGTCCCCGATGTCCTCCGCCCCGGTCACCTGCGGATCGTAATCGCGCGGCCCCGCCTCCGCCCGGAATCGGGCGGTGCGCGGAGCCGCGCCCGGTGCGTACCGCAGCGCTACGGCAGCGCGAGCACCGCCGAATGACCCAGATGGTCCGACGCCCACCGGCCGTCGGCGGTCTGCCGCTCCGTGCCGAAGACCTCGCTCGCCACCGGTACGACCGCGCCCCGGAACATGACCATGTCGATCCGGTGCTCGACGTCGTCGGCCGGCTCGGTCAGGTCGTCGCCCAGCCCCGCGGTGTACCCGGGCTCGCCCGGATGCAGGATCGGCCAGGTGTCGACCAGCCCGCCGGCCACCAGGATGAAGTAAGCGATCCGGTTGTTCGGCACGGGCAGCTCAGGGCCGCTGTTGAGGTCCCCGACGAGGATCACCGGGCCCGCCACGTTCAGCGGACCGCGCAGCAGCTCCTGGGCCTGTAGCGCCCGGACGCCGGGGTGGAACGCCTCCAGGTGGGTGTTGACGAACCGGAACGCCCGCGTGCCCAGGACCGCGTCCACCGCCGTCCAACCGCGCGTGCTCGTGGCGGTGCCGCCGGTGGCGGCGAGCGGGAACACCAGGTTCTGGACGAAGTTCCCCGACGACGTGTCGGTCACCTGCACCCGGCCGCCGTGCCGCACC
Organism: Micromonospora coerulea; assembly: GCF_016598485.1. GTDB lineage: Bacteria > Actinomycetota > Actinomycetes > Mycobacteriales > Micromonosporaceae > Micromonospora > Micromonospora coerulea. The sequence continues at coordinate 182,931 of NZ_JAEMUW010000009.1, forward strand.
AGCACGACGTCGCGCATGGTGAGCCGGACGTCCACCTGGTACGGCGTCCCGGCCGGGGCCTCCAGATCCGCCTCGTCCTGCACCACGGCGACGTCGTACGGGTGACCGGAGGTGGCCAGCTCGGCCATCAGCAGCGCCAGGTAGTCGTACCGGACCTCGGTGGCCGAGGCCGGGTCGCCGAGCGGCCCGGTACGCCAGAGCGCGACCTCCTGCAGCCCGACCAGGTCGGGCTTGCGCTCGCGGATCTCGTCGGCGATCAGCGCGGCCCGGGCGGGAAAGTCGACCCGGTCCACGTGGCCGAGCAGGGCCGCGTTCGCGGCCAGGAACGCCGGCAGGGTCGGCGCGCCGATCGAGGGCGTGAGGTCCCCGCCCAGGAAGAGGTTGCGGGTCAGCACGGTGACCTTCGGGCCGGCCTCGGCGTGGGCGGGCGGGGCGGCCAGGCCCAGCGTCGCCACCACGAGGGCGGCGGCGGTGGCCAGCCGGGTCAGGTGCCATCGGTGCGATCGCGCTCTGCCGTCCATGCCTCTGTCCTCTCGGGCCGGCGTCCGTGGGCGGAACCGTGCGTACGGTAGCGCCGGAACGGCCACTCCGGGTATCGCCGTTCGGGCGGTATCCCTTTCGGACGGCGCGGATCAGGAACCGGGCTGGCTGATGTTGACCATCCAACCGATGCCGAACCGGTCCACGCACATGCCGAACTCGTCGCCCCACATCTGCTTCTCGAGCGGCAGGGTGACGACGCCGCCCTCGGAGAGCTGCGTCCAGAAGCGCCGCAGATCGTCGGCGTCGTCCCCGCTCAGGCTCACCGTGATGTTGTTGCCGACGTTGCGCTCCATCTCCGGCGGGGTGTCGGAGGCCATCAGGGTGTAGCCCTGATCGGTCTCCAGCTGCGCGTGCATCACCCGGTCGGCCAGCGCCGGATCCGGGTTCCCGAACTCGCCGAAGGTGTTCACCGTCAGGGTGCCGCCGAACACCCGCTGGTAGAACTCCATCGCCTGGCGTGCGTCGTCGCTGAAGCTGAGGTACGGGTTCAGTCGTGAGCTCATGTCGCCTCCTCGGTCGTGACCTGCGGATCGTCGCAGACCGCGACCGGGTGGGCAACGAGGCGCGACGGAAGAAGTCGGTGGCGGCGGTGGGGATGGCGCCGTTGCCACCCCCACCGCCGCCCCGCGGCGCGTCGTCAGTTCTGCTGGAACGACTGACGCACCACACCGCCCACCAGGGCACACCAGGTGGTGGTGCTGACCTTGCCCGTCTCGTCCAGCCCGTGCAGTTCCTGCAGGTCCTTGACGGCCTTCTTGGTCACGTAGTCGTACTCGCCGGTGACGGCGACGTCGGCATAGCCCTTGGAGTTGAGCATGAACTGCACGGCGCTGACCGGGATGCCGGTGGCGTCCTTGTCCAGCTCGGGGGCGAGGGTCTCCCAGGTCGGCGCGGTGAGCGTGGCGTCGATGTCGACCGGGATGCCGTTGCGGGCCTGCCAGTCCTGCACGGCGGCCACGGTGGCGGCGTCGAAGACACCGGTGAGCGGCACGGTGTAGCCGCGGAAGGTGAGCAAGTACTGCGCGACACGCACGACGGGACCGCCGACGAAGCGCCAGATGTCCGGCCAGCGGCGGGCCGGCACGTCGGCCAGGTCGGTGCCGAGCTTGGCGAAGACCCGCCGGCGCAGGGCGGGGAACTCCCGGTAGAACATCGCGCCCGGGCACTGGGTGGCTCGGAAGTCCCAGTGGCCGAAGATGTCGTGGGCGTGCAGGCCGTACTGCTCGCAGATGGTGGTGCAGAGCGTGACCAGCGAGTCGAGCAGCTGCTCCGGCGGGGTCTCGGTGACGTAGGTGCCCTCGTTCTCGATGCCGATGGCCCGGCCGTTCTCGCCGGGGCAGTGCGCCGAGATCATCTGCCGGTCGCCGGCCTGGAGCCGCTCCAGGCTGCCGTGCCGGCCCTCCAGGACGTGGCCGCCGCGGCTGACGGTGAAGTGCTGTCCGGTGTCCGACCAGTGGTTGACGTCCAGGTGCAGGTCCTGGCAGTCGCGGGCGAGCTGCTTGGCGTGCTCCTCGGAGTAGTCGGTGCTGTTCGGGAACGCCATGTGGTGGACGATGATCTTGTTGGTGGCGATCGCGCTGATCGACAGTGGATCCGCCGGGGGGCGGGCGCCCCACTCGTCGCAGCTGATGATCCAGTCGAGGTCCGCTCCCGGCGCGGCCTGTGCCGCGGCCGGGAAGGCGAGTTCGTTTCCGACGACCGCGACCGCGGCGGCGCCGAGTCCGGCCCGCAGCAGCGTACGGCGGTCCAGTTCGGGATGGTTGAAGTGCACTGTCGTCTCCTTCGCGGCCGGGCGAGGATGTATGAAAAGGAACTCCAGATGCCGCGCGTGAGACGGAGAATATTGCCAACGAAGTGCCAAGCGCTAGGGGGTGAGTGGTAGGAATCAATCCCTCTCCGCCCGTCGCCCGCCGAGGTCCGAGGGCCGAATACGGGCCAGTGTGGTCAACTCGGACGGTGGCGGGTGACGTCGCGGGGAACCGCCGGCGAGTCGAAGGGACCGAAGTTCGCTGTTCCGGGTGCATGCCGGTGCCAGACCGCGATGCTGCACGTATGCGAGACGTAGCTGATGTGCCTGTCGTGGGCGGACCGGCCGACGGACGGACGGCCACTGTCGAGCTCGACGAGCACAACGAACCGCCGGCCGAGTTGCATCCGGGCGACATCGACGCCGTGGGCGACGGCCTGTACGTGCGCGCACAGGTCACGGGCTCCGGGCCGCCTTGGGCCTATCAGTGGCAGGCGGCGACCCGGTGACCGCGGGCTAGCGGCTGTTCTCGAGGAGCTTCTTGAGGTTCTGGTAGCTGGCCGGCACATCCTGCCGCGCCTGCCGGCGCCCGGCGGCACGTCGAGCCCGCGGTCGTCGGAGTCGAGCGTGAACGTCACTCGGGACCGGGTGCCGTTCTCGATCCGGCAGGCGCTGCTGTTGTCGTACCGAGCCGAGCACGCTCCGCACCGGGCTCGTCGACGGCCCGGCGATCCTGGTGGACGCCGGTGGACGTCTTGTCCGGATCATGACCTTCATGATCCGCAACGACACCATCATCCGATCGAGGTGACCGCCGACCCGGAGCGCTGGGGGGCGAGGTCGACGGCTTGGAAACGTTTTCGTAACGAGCCCTTGACCTGACCGTCGCGCCAGGCGCAAACTCTCGGAAACGTTTACAGCAATGGGACGGAGGTGCCGGGCATGGGTCGTAAACGTTTACAGGAATCGGTCGACGGCCGACCCACCGTCCACACCGTCGCCGCCCGCGCCGGTGTCTCCATCGCGTCCGCCTCCCGGGTGCTCAACGGCGTCGGGGGCAGCCCGGAAACCATCCGCAAGGTTCGTGCAGCCGCTGCAGAGGTGGGGTACGTCCCCAACGCCATTGCCCGCTCCCTGCAGTCCCAGCGCACCGGACAGATCGCGCTCGCGGTCGAGGACATCGGCAACCCCGTTTACGTGGCGATGATGCGGGCGATCGAGGCGGTGGTCGCCTCCTCAGGCCGGCAGTTGCTGGTGCACGCGACCGGGGGTCAGATCGCCAACGAAACCGCACTGCTGCGGCGCCTCGCGCACCGCTACGTCGACGGGTTGATCCTCTCGCCGATCCGGATCACCGAGGAACACCTCGTCGCGCTGGCCGACAGCCCGGTACCGGTCGTCGTGATCGGCCAACTCCCGCCGGACACACCGGTGGACAACGTCCGTACCGACTCCCAGGCCGGCGTCGCTCTCGCCGTCGACCACCTCGTCGCGGCCGGCCGGCGTCGCATCGGCTTCGTCAACGGCCCGCTCGACACCGTTCCCGGCGCCGCCCGCGACGCCGGTTTCCGCGCCGCCCTGGCCCGGCACGGCATCGAACTCGACGAGCGGCTGCTCGAGGTCGGCGACTTCCAGTACGCCGCCGGCCGCGCCGCTACGAAGCGGCTGCTGGCCCGCGCCCGCCCCGACGCGCTGGTCTGCGCCAACGACCTCATCGCGGTCGGGGCGCTGCACGCCCTGCTCGTCGCCGGCCACCGGGTGCCCGGCGACGTTGCCCTGGTCGGCATGGACGACACCGAACTGGCCAGCATGGTGCTGCCGAGCATGTCGAGCGTCTCTCTCGATGCGACGGAGCGCGGCCGTATCGCCGCGCAGCTACTTCTGGAGCGGATCGACGACTCGTCCCTGCCGCCGCGGCGCATCACCATCGCGCCGCACCTTGTCGTCAGGGACTCTTCCCCGACACCGGATGGGAGGGCGAAGCAATGGGCTTGACCAGCACCACGGAGCGGCCCGATACCTCGAAACAACCGCGGTCGCGCGGCAGCAGGCAGCGCCAGCGTCAGCGCCGGGAGGCGTACCTGCTGCTCGTGCCGGCCCTGATCCCGGTGCTGATCTTCAGCGTTTACCCGCTTCTGAACGGGATCTACCTCGGCTTCACCGATTCCCGTGCCGGCCTGAACCGGACCACCCACTTCACCGGGTTCGAGAACTACGTCCGACTGCTTCAGAACTCCATGTTCTGGGAATCATTCAAGATCGGACTTGTCTGGGCTTTCGGCGTCACGGCGATTCAGTTCCTGCTCGCACTGGGTTTGGCGTTGCTGCTCAACCAGCGCCTGCGGATGCGGTGGCTGGTCCGGACCCTGGCGCTGGTGCCCTGGGCCATGCCGAGCGTGATCGTCGCGATCATGTGGCGACTGGTCTACCACCCGGACGCCGGACTGCTCAACGACGTCCTGACCCGGATGCACCTGATCGACGAGAACATCAACTGGCTGGCCGACTTCTCGTTCGCGCTTCCCGCCGTAATCGTGGTCGGTGTGTGGGCCGGCATGCCACAGACCACGGTGACCCTGCTGGCCGGGCTACAGGGCGTCCCGAGCGAGCTGCACGAAGCGGGAGCGGTTGACGGCGCCACCGCCTGGCAGCGCTTCTGGCATGTCACGTTGCCGCAGTTGCGCCCGGTGATCGTGGCCATCACGTCCCTGGACTTCGTCTGGAACTTCAACTCGTTCGGCCTGGTGTACGTCCTCACCGAAGGTGGACCTGGCGGCAAGACGATGCTGCCGATGCTCTTCGCATACAACGAGGGCTTTGAATACGGAAACTTCGGTTACGCCGCCGCGATGGGCAACGCGATGGTCGTGCTCATCATCGGGCTGATGGCCTTCTACCTGTGGACCCGGATGAGGGAGGCGGAGTGAACACGCGAACTCGTCCGTTCATCCGGTTGCTCCAGTACGCCGCCCTGACCGGCTTCCTGGTCTTCCTGGCGTTCCCGTTGGTCTGGATGGTCTCCACCGCCTTCAAGACGCCACAGGAGATCGTCTCGCTGCACCCGACCCTGATTCCGAAGCACCCGACGCTGTCCAACTTCACCATGGCGCTTGAGGAGTCGAGCCTGGTGCGGGCGGGGGTGAACAGCCTGCTCGTCGCGATCTCCACCGCGCTGGTGACCGTGCTGGTCTCGCTACCCGCCTCGTATGCGTTGGTCCGGTACCGCACCTGGCTGCGGAAGGTGAGTCTGGGCTGGATCCTGGTCAGCCAGATCTTCCCGCAGATCTTGATCGTCATTCCTCTGTTCATGATCATGAAGCAGTTCCAGCTGCTCAACAGCCTTGTCGGGCTGGTGCTCGTCTACCTGGTGTGGGCGTTGCCCTTCACCCTGTGGATGCTCCAGGGGTACGTGCGGGCGATCCCGCCCGAACTGGAGCAGGCCGCCGCCGTCGACGGTGCCGGCAAGGTACGCACGCTCGTGTCCGTAGTGCTGCCGCTGCTCGCTCCGGGACTGGTCGCCACCAGCATGTTCACCTTCATCATCAGCTGGAACGAGTTCTTCCTCGCCTTGGTGTTCCTGCAGAACCCGGACCTGAACACGCTGCCGCTCGCGTTGGCCAGGTTCATCGGCGCGGAGGGAGCGGTCCGACTCGGGCCGCTCGCCGCGGGGTCGCTGCTCGCCACCCTGCCTGGTCTCGTCTTCTTCGCCATCCTGCAACGCCGGCTCACGTCCGGACTGATGAGCGGCTCAGTCAAGGGCTGATCCGGCGCGGTCAACCCGGTCAGCCTCTTCCATCCCCACCACCACCCCCGAAAAGGAGACACATCGTGAGACTCAAGTCAGTCGCGGCCCTTGCCATCGCGATGACGGTGCTGCTCCCCGCCACGGCTTGTTCCTCGTCCTCGGACGAGAGTGGCGGGCCGGTCAAACTCACCTTCTCCACCTACGCGTGGCAGAAGGACACCGTCGCGGCCACCAAGGACATCGTCGCCTCCTGGAACGCCAGCCACCCGGACGTGCAGGTGCAGATGGCTCAGGTCGACGCCGACTCGGTGCACGACAAGCTCGTCACCCAGTTCAACGGCGGCGGCGCGCCGGACATCATCCACGACGAGTCGGCCGACATCGGCGGGTTCGCGGAGCAGGGGTACCTGGCGGACCTGTCACCACTGCTCTCCGCCAACACCAAGAGCCAGGTGAGCCAGGGCGTGTGGGACTCGGTCACCTTCGACGGCAAGGTGTACGGGATGCCGACGCTGATGCAGTCGTACAACGTCTTCGTCAACACGGACCTGCTGGCCAAGGCCGGAGTCAGCCTGCCAACCGGGGACCAGCCGTGGACGTGGGACGACTTCCAGGCGGCCGCCAAGAAGACCACCTCCGGCTCCACCTTCGGTTCCGGCTGGGGTCTGAAGTCACCAGTGTCGGCGATCATGAGTCTGTCGATGAACTTCAACGGTTCGTTCTTCACCACGAACGGCGACAAGACGGAGCTCCAGTTCGGCGATGCGGAGAAGCAGCTGCTCGCCCGTACCCACGCCATGATCTACGACGACAAGTCGCTTGCCCCGGCGTCCACGAGCATGGCGACCGGGGATGTCCTGCCGGGATTCTTCGGCGGGAAGTACGCGATGATCATCGCCGGCAACTACAACGTGCAGCAGATCATGGAGCAGGCACCCAAGGGCTTCGCATGGAAGATGCTGCCGCCGCTCAAGGGACAGAGCACCAGCCAGGCGGCCAACCCGCAGACCCTGTCGGTGGCGTCCCAGAGCAAGCACCAGAAGGAAGCCGCGCAGTTCATCGAGTACTACGCCAACGCGGAGAACCTCGCGAAGCTGGCCCAGGGCGACCGGCTCATCCCGACCACCAACGACGCCGCGCAGGCGGTGCTGGCGCAGACCAAGGGTGAGAACGGCTGGGACACGATGATCCTCAGCGGCAAGTCCCTGGCGGTCGCGCCGTTCCAGAAGGCGGAAGCCTACCCGCAGTGGAAGTCGCAGATCGCCACTCCGGCGTTCCAGCAGTTCTTCGCCAACAAGATCAGCATCGACGAGCTGGGCAGCCAGCTGAAGTCGGGTTGGCAGACGGTCAGCACCCGCTAGGCGGGTCCAGCCACCCGACAGGTATCAGCAGAGATCGGGGTCGCCTCGCCTGCCGAGCGGCCCCGGAAAGGAAGACCGAAAGTGAAGACGTTGGAGCAGCGGGCCATCGGATGCCTGGCTGGCGCGGCCGTCGGTGATGCTCTCGGTGGTGCCACCGAGGGGCGTAGCCCCGAGCAGATCAAGCAGCGCTACGGCGGGTACGTCACCGGCATCGTCGGACCATTCCTGCCTGACTGGCAGACCGCACGGCCCATGTCGCCGTACCACAAGGGCGATGGACACATCACCGACGACACGTTGATGACCAACACCATCGTCAAGGTGTATGAGGCGAAACGCGACCACCTCGACGCATACGACATGGCTGACCTGCTGGTCCCGCTGTTGATGAACGAGAAGGTGTGGATCCCGGAGCTGGAGAAGGAGACCGTCGCGCTCAACCGGATCTTCCTCGCCGAGAAGTGGCTGGTCACGCGCCTGCACTACGCTCACGTCGACCCTCGGGAAGCCGGTAACGGCAACGTCGTCAACTGCGGTGCGGCGATGTACATGGCCCCGGTCGGCATCGCCAACTCGGCCAACCCGCGAGGCGCGTACGCCGAGGCGATCGAGATTGCCGGTGCGCACCAGCTCAGCTACGGCCGGGAAGCTGCCGGAGTCTTCGCCGCTGCGGTTGCCGAGGCGATGCGGCCCGAGGCCAGCGTGGACGACGTCATCCAGGCCTCGCTGTCGGTGGCGCGGGACGGTACCCGGGCCGCCATCGAAGCGGTGGTCAAGGCGGCGACCACGGTCGACGACTGGCAGAGCGCCATCGGCGTGCTGCGGGAGGCCATCGTGCCCTTCGACACCGTCGGGCCCAATTACCGGGAACCGGGTCTGGGTGGGCGCCGCCCGAGTCGGCTGCACGCCATCGAGGAGCTTCCCATCGCGCTCGGCATGGTGATCGTCGCTCGCGGCAACTACACCGACGCGGTACTCGGAGCGGTGAACTACGGCCGTGACTCCGACTCCATCGCGACGATGGCCGGGGCCATCTGCGGTGCGCTGCACGGGATCGAGGCGATTCCGGAGGCGTGGCGGAACGCCGTCGAGCAGAACAGCCGGCTCGACCTGGCAGCGAACGGCCGGAGCATGGCGGCGATCGCGACGGAGGTCCGGGCCAAGGACAGCGCGCGGCACGAGGCGTACGAGGCGGCGTTCGCGGAGTTCGGGGTGGTCGGCGCATGAGGGTCACCTGGGTTCAACCCGAGGACGTGCTGCCTCATGAGTTGCGGCAAGCCACCGCCGAGGGGCACGACGTCACCGACATCGCGGCGCGGTGGCAGGCTGCTGGCGGGCCGCCGCAGCCTCCCTACGGTGGCGCCTCGCAGCCCCCGGCCACACCCGAGATGCGGGCGCTGGCCCGGGAACTGCTCGACGAGTTGAGCCGGTGCGCTGGCGTCGGCAGCGCGGACGAGCCAAACGATTTCGCGGACATCCGGGCGACCTGGCCGACCGGACCGGTGCTGCCGAAACCCACCGACCGCGACACGCTGCTCGAGCGGCTGCACGGCGGTTGGCTCGGCCGTGCCAGCGGGTGTCTGCTTGGCAAGCCGGTGGAGAAGATTCCCCGCGAGGGCATCCGCGCCATCCTGGAGGACACCGGTCGCTACCCGCTGAACTACTACTTCACCGCGGTCGGCCTGTCCGACAGGGTCAACGCCGCCTGGCCGTGGAACCGGGCCAGCCGTCCGACCTCGTTGGTGGAGAACATCGACGGGATGCCGGAGGACGATGACCTGAACTACACCCTGTTGGCGCTGCACATCCTCGAGACGTACGGGCGGGATTTCAGCACTGATGACGTGGCGCAGACCTGGCTGCTCGAGCTGCCGGGGGGACGGGTCTTCACGGCCGAGCGCGTCGCCTATCGGAACCTGCTGGACGGCTATGACCCGCCGGAGACCGCGACCCGCGGGAACCCGTTCCGGGAGTGGATCGGCGCCCAGATCCGCACCGACCTGTACGGCTGGGCGAACCCGGGTGACGTCGCCACGGCGGCGGAGATGGCGTGGCGTGACGCGCGGGTCAGCCATACCCGCAACGGCCTGTACGGGGCGATGTACGTGGCGGCCATGGCTGCGGCTGCATGTGTCACCGACGATGTCGAAAAGGTGCTCGACGCAGGCCTTTCGGTTGTGCCGCCCCGCAGCCGGCTCGCCGCCGCCGTCACCGCGGCCCGGGAACTGGCGCACAGCGGTCTCGACCTGGAGGCCGGGCTTGACCGGCTGCACGCCACGCACGAGGGGCAGCACTGGGTCCACGTGATCAACAACGCGGCGTTGGTGACGTACGCCCTGGCCTACGGGCGGGGTGACTTCGTCACCTCGATCTGCGCCGCCGTCGTCGGTGGCTGGGACACAGACTCCGACGGGGCCAGCGTGGGCGCCATCACTGGTGCGTTGTGCGGGGCCGACCGGCTACCCGAGCAGTGGATCTCCCCGCTCAAGAACCGGCTCGCCTCGAGCATCGCGTCGTTCGACGGCGTCGGATTCGACGAGCTGGCCCGCCGGACCGGTGCGCTGGTGGACGGGCTCTGATGGCGGGGCCCACGGGTGACGCCGCCCGGATCGCGGTCGTGGGCAGCGCCAACCTCGACCTCGTGGTGACCACGCCGCAGCTGCCTCGGCCGGGCGAGACGGTGCTCGGTGAGGGTTTCGCCACGGTGCCCGGTGGCAAAGGCGCCAACCAGGCCGTCGCGGCGGCGCGGGCAGGCGCGGCCTGTGCCTTCATCGGCGCGGTGGGGCAGGACGACTTCGGCCGGGTGCTGCGGGACAGGCTCGCCGGCGCCGGGGTGGACGTCCGCGGGCTGCGGGAGGTGCCGGGCCCGTCCGGGGTGGCGCTCATCGCGGTGGACGGGACAGCGGAGAACTTCATCGTGGTGGCGCCGGGCGCCAACGGGGAACTGTCCGAGCTGGACGACGCCGACCAGGGGACAATCGCCGCGGCGGACGTACTCCTGGCACAGCTGGAGGTGCCGCTGCCCGCCGTCTTCCGCGCGGGGGGCTGGGCCCGGGCGGCCGGTACCACGGTGGTGCTGAACGCCGCGCCCGCCCGCCCGCTTCCCGCGGAGCTGCTCGACCTGGTCGACGTGCTGGTGGTCAACGAGCACGAGGCGGCGGTGGTTGCCGGCGTGCCCGGCGGTGACCCGGCCCCGCTGCTCGACGCGCTGCTGTCCCTGGTGCCCCGGGTCGTAATGACGCTCGGGGCGCGCGGGGCGGCGTACGCCGACCGACAGGGCGTGCGGCTGGAGGTCCCGGCGCCCCGGATCGACGCGGTGGACACCACCGGGGCCGGGGACGCGTTCACCGGCGCGCTGGCCGTGGCCTGGGCGGAACGGCGCGAGCCGGACTCCGCTGACGAGGTGACCGCGGCGCTGCGTTGGGCGTGTGCCGCCGGTGCGGCCTGCGCCCAGCGGCCTGGTGCCTCCACCGCCCTGCCCGACCGGGCCGAGATCGACGCCCTGTACAGAACGACCTACGGAATGTCGGCATGAGCTTCAACCCGTACGTGCCGCGGCCGATCGACCGGCCGACCGACGTGCCGCTCGGCGCGCGCGTCGACCTGACGAGCCTGGACGAGGCGAAGATCTTCGCCGCCCCGGACGACCCGGCCGACTGGCCCGCCTGGCGCGAGCAGCTCGCCCGGTGGCGGGCCGACGCCCGCGCCCGCCTCGCCTACACCGGCAGCCACTACGACGAGATCACCGGCGACTGCTTCACCGTCTGCCTGGCCTGGTTGTGGGACGAGACCCTCTACGACCACGACCGGGGCGTGTTCACGGTGGAGGAGTTCCTGCAGGCCGCGCGCCGCGACTTCGGCGGCTTCGACGGGGTCGTCCTCTGGCACGCGTACCCGGTGATCGGGCTGGACGAGCGCAACCAGTTCGACTGGTACCGGGACGTCCCCGAGCTGCCCGAGGTGGTGCGCCGCTTCCAGGCCGCCGGGGTGCGGGTGTTCGTCGACTACAACCCCTGGGACACCGGCACGAGGCGCGAGCCCGGCGCCGACGCCGAGGAGGTGGGCGCGCTCGCCGCCACCCTGGGCGTCGACGGTGTCTTCCTGGACACCCTCAAGGAGGGCGCCGGCGAGCTGCGCAAGGCCCTCGACGCCGTCCGCCCCGGCCTCGTCCTCGAAGGGGAGAGCCGGGTGCCGCTGGCGCGCATCGAGGATCACGCCATGTCCTGGGCGCAGTGGTTCGCCGACTCCGAGGTGCCCGGCGTGCTGCGGGCCAAGTGGTTCGAGCGGCGGCACATCCTGCACCACACCCGCCGCTGGCACCGCAGCCACCTCGACGAGCTGCACTCCGCCTGGCTCAACGGCTGCGGGGTGCTGGTCTGGGAGAGCGTCTTCGGCGTCTGGGTCGGCTGGAACGACCGGGACAAGGCGGTGCTGCGGGCCATGCGGCGGGTGCAGGCCAGCCACGCCGCCTGGCTGCGGGCCGAGGACTGGGTCCCGCTCGCCGATCATGCCGGCTCCGGCCCGGTGTACGCCTCCCGCTGGACGCACGATGACCAGCCACTCTGGACGGTGGTCAACCGGGGCGACGACCACGACGGACCCTGGCTGCTCACCGATCCCCGTCCCGGGCGCTTCGTCGACCTGGTCACCGGCGCCGAGCTGACCGTCACCGGGACCGCCGACGGCCGGGTCGCCGTCGGTGGACCGCTGCCGGCCGGCGCCATCGCCGCCGTGGTCGCCACGGACGGCCCCGGCGAGCGGCACGAGCCGCCGGTCGGTGACCCGTCCTTCCCGGCCCGCGCCGCCGTACGTGCCCGGGTCCCGTGGGCGCCGCTCGCCGCCCTGCCCGACGGCATGGTCGTCGTGGACGGCGGCCGGCACGAGCTGACCGTCCGCCACCGGGTTCGCGAGACCGGCCTGTACGGCGAGGCGCCCTACGTCGACGAGTGGAAGCCGCTGCCGCCGCGGCTGCACCACACCGGCACCCTGCGCCGCCCGGTCCGGCTGGGCCGCTTCGCCATCGACACCCACGAGGTCACCCACGGCCAGTACGCCGGGTTCCTCGCCGCCACCGGCTACCGGCCGGTCCGACCGGAACGGTTCACCGCCGGCCAGGGGCCCGCGGACGCCCCGGTCACCGGCGTCGACCTCGCCGACGCCCGCGCGTACGCCGACTGGGCCGGGCTGCGGCTGCCCACCGAGGACGAGTGGCAGGTGGCCGCCGAGGCGGGACTGCTGACCCGGCGGGATCCCCTGGTGTGGAACCTGACCGAGAGCGAACACTCCGACGGCCGGACCCGGTTCGTCATCCTGAAGGGTGGCTGCGCGTACCGGGCGGAGGGTTCGGACTGGTACCTCGACGGCGGCCCACAGCCGCCCGAGGTGTCGGTGAAGCTGCTGCTGACCGGCGCCGGGCTGACCCGTTCCGCCTCGATCGGCTTCCGCTGTGCGGCGGACCTGCCGGGGGAGGGCCGGTGACCGCACCACTGCACGGGATCAAGGTCGTCGACCTGGCGACCCTCTTCGCCGGCCCGCTCGCCGCCGCGTTCCTCGGCGACTTCGGCGCCGACGTGATCAAGGTCGAGCACCCGGCCAAGCCCGACCCATCGCGCGGGCACGGTCCCGCGAAGGACGGCGTCGGCCTGTGGTGGAAGGTGCTCGGCCGCAACAAGCGGACCGTGACCTGCAACCTCTCCGACCCGGACGGTGCGGAGCTGCTGCGCCGGCTGCTGGCCGACGCCGACGTGCTGGTGGAGAACTTCCGCCCCGGCACCCTGGAACGCTGGGGCCTCGGGCCGGCCGAGCTGCACGCGGTCAACCCCCGTCTGGTGATCGCCCGGATCAGCGGCTTCGGCCAGGTCGGCCCGTACGCACCGCGACCCGGCTTCGGCACCCTGGCCGAGGCGATGAGCGGCTTCGCCGCCGCCACCGGCGAACCGGACGGGCCGCCCACCCTGCCCCCGTTCGGGCTGGCCGACTCGGTCACCGCGCTCGCCGCCGCGTACGCGGTCATGCTGGCCCTGCGCGGCCGGGACCTCACCGGCCAGGGCCAGGTCGTCGACCTGGCCATCATCGAGCCCATCATGGCCATGCTCGGCCCGCAGATCACCTGGTACGACCAGCTCGGCTACGTCCAGCCCCGGCTGGGCAACCGATCCAACAACAACGCGCCCCGCAACACCTACCGGTGCGCCGACGGGCGGTGGGTGGCGGTCTCGACCAGCGCGCAGAGCATCGCCGAACGGGTGCTACGGCTGGTGGGCCGCCCCGAGCTGATCGACGAGCCGTGGTTCGCCACCGGCAGCGGCCGGGCCGCGCACGCCGACGAGCTCGACGCCGCGGTCGGCGCCTGGGTGGCGCAGCGCGACCGGGACGAGGTGGTGGCCGCGTTCGAGGCGGCCCAGGCGGCCGTCGCCCCCGTCTACGACGTCCGCGACATCGTCGCCGACCCGCAGTACGCGGCCCTGGGCACCGTGGTCACCGTGCCCGACGAGGAACTCGGCGAGGTGCGGATGCAGAACGTGCCGTTCCGCATGTCGGCCAGCCCGGGGGAGATCCGGCACGCCGGCCGCCGGCACGGCCAGGACACCGACGAGGTCTTCCGGGCGCTCGGCATGACCGACGACGAGCTGACCGCGCTGCGCGAGCGGGGGGTCATCTGATGCTGCTCACCTGGCTGTACGTGCCCGGTGACCGGCCCGACCGGTTCGCCAAGGCGGTCGCCTCGGGCGCCGACGCGGTCATCCTCGACCTTGAGGACGCCGTCGCCGCCGGCCGCAAGGCGTACGCCCGGGCCGCCGTCGCCGAATTCCTGGCCGCGCCGCAGCCGGCGCCGGTCCAGGTCCGGGTCAACGAGCTGACCGGCCCGGACGTCGAGGACGACCTGGCCGCCGTGTCGGCCGCGCCCGGGCTGGCCGGGCTGCGCCTGCCCAAGGTGGAGTCCCCGGCGACCGTCGTCGCGCTCGCCGCCCGCACCGGCGCCCCGCTGCACCCGCTGATCGAGTCCGCCGTCGGGCTGGAGGCCGCGTACGACATCGCCGCCGCCCACCCGGCGGTGGCCTCCCTCGGCCTGGGGGAGGCGGACCTGCGCTCCGACCTCGGGGTCACCGCCGACGACGGCCTGCTCTGGGCGCGCGGCCGGGTCGTCGTCGCGGCCCGCGCGGCCGGCCTGCCGCCACCGGCGATGTCGGTGTACGCCCACGTCGCCGACCTCGACGGGCTGGCCGCCTCCTGCGCGGTCGGCCGACGGCTCGGCTTCCTCGGCCGGGCGGCCATCCACCCGCGCCAGCTCCCGGTGATCACCGAGGCGTTCCGGCCGGCCGACCGCGAGGTGGCCCAGGCCCGGGAACTCCTCGACGCGGTCGCCGAGGCGCAGACCCGTGACTCCGGCACGGTGGTACTGCCCGACGGCCGGTTCGCCGACCGGGCGATGGTGGCCGCGGCCCGCCGCGTCGTCGAGCTGGCCGCCCGCTACGCCGCCTGACGGCGCACGGTCGCAAGGCGAGCAGGTCGACCAGGCGGAGCAGCGCCTGGTGTTCGCCGCCACCAGGCCCGGACTCTCCCAGCGGCCGGGTCACCGCTCCTCCTCGGGCGGGAGGGCCAGCCGGTCGCCGTGGACCAGGGCGTCGTGGATCCGGCGTGGCCAGCAGGCCGGCGAGTTCGATCAGGACGCCTCACCCGGCTGGCTCATCGCCGCTACCGTCGCGCTCGGACACTCCGCCTGGGCGGAGGTGGCGGCCGGCCGGATGTCCAGCGCCGAGGCGGCCGCCGCGGTACGGATCAGCATCCTGCGGGTGTACGGCGCGGAGCCGCCCACCCGGTGACCGACGGCGGGGCGTTCGACCCGCCGGCACGTCCCCCGGTACCGGCCCGCCCACCCGGTCGGACCGGACGTGGCCAGGTGACCGGCCGGCAGGGCGCCCGCGTACGCGGCCGGTCAGGTCCGGACGGGCACGTAGGCTGACGCCACCTACGGCACGGCTGGGAGTGGGATGGGCGAGGGAGCACCACGGGTCAAGCGGCGCAGCCTGCTCGTCGCCGCCGGCGGTCTCGCCGTCGCCGGGGTCGGCGTACCGGTGGCCCTCGCCGCCTCCGCCGACCCGCCGCCTCCGCCGCCCGCGCCGGTCGGCGGTCGCCGTCCGGTCAGCATGGCGATGCACATCCACGCCTCGTTCAGCGAGGGCATCGCCAGCTACGCCGCACACCTCGACCAGGCTCGCCGCAACGACGTCGACGTGATCTGGTGGACCGACCACGACTTCCGGGTCGCGGCGCACGACCACCGCCGGGTGGTGCACTTCGACGGCGCGGAGGAACTGGAGGGCGGGCTCGCCTGGACCTGGCGGGCGTCCACCGAGGGCCGGCTCACCGCGTCGGGCGCCGACTTCGTCGACAGCCCGCACGGCGCCGACGACCCACCCAGGGCGCTGCGGCTGGCCGCCACCGGCGACGGCATCCTCTGGTACGCCGGCCAGGCCTGGAACTGGACGCACACCGGCAACATCTCCGACACGACTCTGCACCTCGACGTGCTGCCGGAGACCGCGGGGCCCGACGCGGCGCTGCTGGTCGAGATCGCCCTGTCACACCACCCCGCCGGCGCCGGCCGCCCCGCCGGCCAGCTCGTCCTGCGCTACCGGATCGGCGCCGGCCGGCCCGCCGGCCACGCGACCGACGGCCTGCTCGGCACCGTCGACCTGCCGGCCCCGCCCGGCCAGTGGCGGCGGCACACGCTCGTGCTGGTCGAGGACGTCCGGCGGCTCTGGCCGGAGTTGGTCGCCGGCGACAACTCCCTGCGCGGCCTGCGCCTCGGAGTGCGGGTGGACGGTTCCGCGCGGGGCAGCTTCGTCGTCGACCGGCTGGCCTTCGACCGGGCCCGCCGCGCCGGCCAGGCCGGCGAGGACCTCCGCGCGGAGGTGCTCCGCGCCTACGACGACGCGTTCCCCGGCGTCACCCACCACCGGGCGTACGAGGTGTCGATGGTCCGACACCTCAACTGGTTCGGCGGTGACCAGACCCTGCCGGCCTTCCCGTCCCCGCCGTACCGGGACAACGACGTGGCCCGCACCGAGCGGATGATCGACTTTCTGCACGCCCACGGCGGCGTCGTGAGCTGGAACCACCCGCTCGACGTGGAGGGACGCGAGTCTCTGGCCCGACTGATGGTGCAACGGCGCAACCTCGGCGCCGACCTGGTCGAGATCGGCCGCGCCCCGCTCGACGACCACCTCTGGGCGCTCGACGTGGCCGCCCGCAACGCCGTCTTCTTCACCGCCGTCGGCGTCACCGACGACCACGACGGCACCGACTGGCGCGCCGGGACCGAACGGCACATCACCTACGTCTGGGCGTCCTCCACCGACCGGGACGAGCTGGTGCGGGCGCTGCGCGCCGGGCAGGCCTGGTTCACCGACCTGGCCCGCTACCGAGGCGCCCTGGACATCGAGGTCGACGGCCGTCGGGCGATGGGCGCGGTCGCCGTCACCGACGCGCCGCAGGTCACGGTACGACTGCTGGCCACCGACCTGCCGGCCGGCGCCACGCTGGAGGCGGTCGTCGGGACGGCGGACCGGGCCGGCGTCGGCGACCTGACCCCGGCCACCCGGACCACCCGGATCGCCGCCCGGCAGCTCCGCCAGGACCGGTACGACCTGACCGTCTTTCCGGGCGTCGGCGCCTACGTCCGCACCCAGGTCAGGGGGAAGGACGGGACCCTGTTGGGGGTGAGCAACCCGGCCTGGTTCCTTCCGGGCAGCCAGCGGCCTGACGTCCCACCCGCCCGTAGGTTCTGACGCGGGTCTCGGCGACGGGTGACGCCCGTCCGCCGCCCGGCCCGCAGCAGGTGTGAGCGGCGGGGGAACGGGTAGGCGCGGCGCCGGGAGGCGGGCGCCTCCGGGATCGAGGGGGACCATGGGAGCCGCCGTCGTCGCGCTGGTCATCATCGTCGCGATCGTGGTGCTCGTGCTGTCGCTGAGCGTGCGGCTGGTGCAGCAGTACCAGTGCGGCGTCGTGTTCCGCTTCGGCCGGGTGCTCGAGCGCATCCGGCAGCCCGGTTTCCATCTGATCATCCCGGTGGCCGACCGGATGGTCCGGGTCAGCATGCAGACCACGGTGATCGGCGTGCCCGCGCAGGGCGTCATCACCCGGGACAACGTCACGCTGACCGTCGACGCGGTCGTCTACTACCGGGTGGTCGACCCGGTGAAGGTGCTGGTCAACGTGCGGGACTACCCGTCGGCGGTGCTCCAGGTCGCGCAGACCGCGCTGCGGTCGGTGATCGGCAAGGCCGACCTCGACACCCTGCTCCGGGACCGGGACCGGATCAATGCCGAGCTGAAGGCGGTCATCGACGCGCCGACCGAGAAGCCGTGGGGGCTGCTCATCGAGCGGGTCGAGGTCAAGGACGTGTCGCTGCCCGAGGGGATGAAGCGGTCGATGTCCCGGCAGGCCGAGGCGGAGCGGGAACGGCGCGCGCGGGTGATCGCCGCCGACGGTGAGTTCCAGGCGTCCCGCCGGCTCGCGGACGCGTCCCGGGCGATGGCGGACACGCCGGGGGCGTACCAGCTGCGGCTGCTGCAGACGGTGGTGGACGTGGCGGCGGAGAAGAACAGCACCCTGGTCATGCCGTTCCCGGTCGAGCTGCTGCGCTTCTTCGACGAGGTGGCCCGCGGTTCGCGGGAGGCGGCGCCGTCCGCCGGCCGCGGCGGGAGCCGGGAACCGCAGGTGTCCGGCGGGCAGCACCCTGCGGAGCAGGCGACGCCGGCCGGGCCGGTGCTCGGCCCGGTCACCGAGAACGTCGCCGCCGCCGCGGCCGACGGCGACGGGCGCCGGGGCACAACCACCGGTTGACGGGACAGCGTATATACCAGCTGTCTGTATATGCTGCCGTGCATGACAGACAGTCCGCTCCGGGAACCGACGTTCCTGGTCCTCACCGCGCTGGCCGAGACACCCCGGCACGGGTACGCCGTCATCGAGGACGTCCTGCGCATCTCCGACGGCCGCGTCCGGCTGCGCGCCGGCACCCTCTACGCCGTGCTGGACCGGCTCCGCGCCGACGGCCTGATCGAGGTCGAGCGGGAGGTGGTGGTGCAGTCCCGGCTGCGCCGCTACTACCGGCTGACCGCGCTGGGCGCGACCCGGCTCGCCGCCGAGGCCGCCCGGCTGCGCCGCAACGCCGACGCCGCCGGCGCCCGCCTGCGCCGCGCCGGCCTGCTGCCCGAGGGGGGAGCGGCGTGAGTGACGAGGAGCTGGAGCGCCGCTACCGCCGGTTGCTCACCGTCTACCCCTGGGAACACCGCCGGGCGTACGAGGAGGAGATGCTCGCCGTCCTCCTCGCCGACGCCAGGCCCGGGCAGCGCCGGCCGAGGGTCGCGGACACGGCCAACCTGATCGGCGCCGGCCTGCGGGCCCGGCTGCGGGTGAGCGCACGGGGGTTCACCGAGCCGGCCTGGGCCGACGCCGCCGCGGTGACGGGCCTGCTCGTGGTGCTGGCCCTGTTCGCCCTCGCCGCCAAGCCGCTGGTCGACCAGCTGGTGCCCGACCCGTCCCTGCCGACTCCGCTCCGATCGACCGGACCCGACCTGGTCGACTGGGCACGGGTGGCCGGCTGGGCCGGGGTCGCCGTCGCCGCACTGGTCGGGCTGCGGCGGGCCGCCGCCGGGCTCGCCTGGGCGGCAGTCGCCGCCTGGGCGGTGCTGGTAGGGCCGCAGACCGCCGCCAACCCGGGGTACGTGGTGGACACCCTGCCCCGTTCGCCCTCGCCCTTGTGGCGGCCGCCGCCCTCACCGTTCCGGCGCCGCGGCGTCGGGCGATGGCGGTGCTGGGGGTGCGCCGGCTGGTGGCAGTCGTGCTGGCGGCGCTGGCGGTGGTCTCGGTCCTGGAGACCGCCCGGCTGGCCGCGCCGTCGTTCGCGGAACACAGCTCCGGTGACAGCTACACCTTTTACGTCCTGTACGACCTGGAGGCCAGCAGCGAGTTGCTGATCTGGCTCTATGTCGCCGGGCTCGCCGTCTCCGCGCTGGTGGTCCTGGTCAGCCTGGCGGGCCTCGCTCCGGAGATTCGGCGGCGGGTCGCCGTCATGCTCGCGCCGGTCGCCGCGCTGGCCCTGGTGATCGACACCGCGCTGGCCGGCTGGGCGGTCTCCATCGTGCAGATGGGGCACGCCATTCCGCTCGTACCGGCGCAGTGGGCGATGCTGGTGCTGGCGCCGGTCGTGACGTTCCTCGCCGGCGTGCTGCTGGTCCGCCGCCGCGAGGAGACGCTGCGGATGGTCGCCCTCGGCCGCGACGCCGACCGGGAGCGGCCCGTCGCCTGAGCCGGCCGCCGGTGGTCCCGGGCTCAGGCCGGGACCACCGGCGCCCGCGCGCCCGCCTGCTCCGGTACGACGGCCGAGGCCAGCCGCGGCAGGGTGAAGACGAACCGGGCGCCTTCGGCGTGGCCGTCGTCCAGCCGCAGCGTGCCGCCGTGGTACTCGACGATCTTCTTGCAGATCGCGAGGCCGATGCCGGTGCCGTGGTAGGAGCCGCGTGGGTGCAGCCGCTGGAAGATCAGGAAGATCTTGTCCGCGTACCGAGGGTCGATGCCGATGCCGTTGTCCGCTACGGCGAACGACCAACCGGCCGCGTCCTCGGCCACGGTGACCCGGATCCGGGGCGCCCGGTCGGGACTGCGGAACTTCACCGCGTTGCCGAGCAGGTTCTGCCAGAGCATGGTCAGCAGGGTCGGGTCGCCGTGCACCACCGGCAGCGGGTCGGCGGTGATCTCCGCGTCCGCCTCGGCGATCGGCCCGGACAGGTTCGACTCGGCCTGGGCGAAGACCTCGGCGAGGTCCACCTCCCGGTCGTCGCTGTAGACCCGCCCGATCCGGGAGAACGCCAGCAGGTCGTTGATCAGGTCCTGCATCCGGGTGGCCCCGTCGACGGCGTACCCAATGTACTGCCGGCCCCGGTCGTCGAGCTGGTCGTCGTACCGGCGTTGCAGCATCTGGCAGAACGACGCCACCTTGCGCAGTGGTTCCTGCAGGTCGTGCGAGGCGACGTAGGCGAACTGCTCCAGGTCCTCGTTCGAGCGGCGCAGCTCGGCGGCCTGCTGCTCCAGCGTGTCCCGGTCCCGCCGGCTGACCATCAGCGCGTCGACCACCCGCTGCCGCATCGCCTCCACGTCCGTGGTGAGCCGGGCGATGTCCGCCGGGCCCTCCGGGCGGAGCCGGTGGTCGAAGTCGCCGCTGGCGACCTGCCGCACCGACGCGCTCAGCCGGCCGAGGGGGCGCAGCATCGTGGTCCGGACCAGCACCGAGATGACGATGCTGGACAGCAGCAGGGCGGCCAGGATCGCCACGAAGAGCGTGTCGCGCAGGGCCCGGGCCCGGTCGAGATCCGTGCGCCCGGTCGCCTGCACCCGGTCCAGCCGCGCCTCCAGGGTGGTCAGCACGGCGCGGGCGGCGTCGAAGGCGAGCCGGCTGCGCTCCACCACCGGGGCGAGCTGCTCCGGCCGGGTCCCCGCCCGCCGCGCCGCGATCAGCCGGGTGGCGAACTCCGCCCGCCACCGGTCGGCCAGCGCGACCGCCGCGTCCAGCTCGCGCCGCGCCGCCGGCTCGTCGGCGAGCAGGCCGCGGGCCCGGTCCGCCGTCGCGCGTTCGGCCGCCACCCCGTCGTCGTACGAGCGCAGCACCGCCGGGTTGCCGGTGATGACGTACCCCCGCACGGCCGCCACCTGCTCCAGCAGTCCGCTCTCCAGCCGGCCGACCGCGGTGCGGGCGGGGGAGATCCGGTCGGCCAGCCGGTTGGACGCCGCGGCGGTGTGCGTCAGCGCCGCCGCGCCGACCGCGCCGCCGGTCAGCACCAGCACGGTCATCGTCAGCATCATGATGCCCAGCCACCGGCTCGTGGTCATCCGGGCCCGCCGGCCGCTGACGGGTTCGCCCGGCGTTGTCGCGCTGTTCACGGGCTGCACCCTAACGGAGGTCGGGTACGTCGTCGCGGGGACGCGTCCCGGCGTCCCGGTGAGGTGGGGCGGGCGGGGTCAGCCGAGCAGGCCACCGGTGGGCAGCGGCAGAGGCAGGTCCGGCAGCGGCGACAGCAGCGACGGGCTGGGAGCCGGCAGCGGCAGCTCGGGCAGCGGCAGCAGCGGGTCGCCACCGCCGCCGGTCGGCGAGGCGTGGGGCGTCGACCCGGCACCCGGCTTCGTCGGCTTCGGCGCCGGCGCGGGGGCCTGGGTTGTCGCGCCGGCGCTCCGGCCGGGGCGCGGGGCCGACGGCGCTGGCGGGACCGGGGGAGCGGCCGGCGGAGTGGCGTCGGTCCGCGCGGCGGTGAGCTGGCGGGCCAGCTCGTCGAGTTGGGCGCGGAGCCGGTCCACCGTGGCAGGGTCGGTGATGTCGGCCAGCTCGCGGCGCGCCTGGTCGACCAGCCGCTGCGCCTCGTCGAGGCGGCCGGCGGTGAGTGCCGCGCGGGCCCGCGCGATGGTCTCCTCGACGCCGCGTACCTCGGCCTGCTGCGGGTAGAGCAGCTTGGTCAGGGTCCACAGCGGGCTGCTCGGCCCGGCGTTGCGGCTACCGATGCCGATCCCCGACACCAGGGCCACCAGCGCGATCACCGCGGCGGCCAGGCGCAGCGGCCAGCGGCGGGACCGGCGGACGGGATGGGCCGACCGCAGCGGCACCGCCGGGCCGGGCGCGTCGCCGTCACGGGTCGGGGTGGGCGGCCGCAGCTCGGCCGGCGCGGTCAGGTCGGCGGCGACATCGGCGTGCCACGCGGCGAGCATGGCCGCGACGGCGTCGTCGGCCGGCGCCTCCTCGCCCCGGCCGAGCGCGTCGAGCAGCAGGTCGTCGCGGGCGATGACCTCGAGGTTCATCGCCTCCTCCCCGCCGGGCGTGCGCTCACTCATGCCGCCACCTCGTCCAGTGCGTCCCCGGCAAGGGTACGGAGCCGGACCAGGGCACGGGACTGGGCCATCCGCACCGCGGCCGCCGTCATTCCGACGATCGCCCCCACCTCGTCGGCGGTGAGGCCCACCGCCACCCGCAGCAGGATGATCTCCCGCTGCGTCTCCGGCAGCTGCTTCAGCAGCACCGACAGCCGCCGGGCCAGGTCGGTGGCGACCGCCTGCTGCTCCGGCCCGGGCGCCGCGTCGGGCTGCTCCAGCGGGGCGTCGGTGGGGGTGACGGCGGAGTCGCGGACAGCCGCGCGTTGCGCGTCGGCCACCTTGTGCGCGGCGATGCCGTAGACGAAGGCGGCGAACGGCGAGCCCTGGTCGCGGTAGCGGGGCAGCGCCCGCAGCACCGCGAGGCAGACCTCTTGGGCGACGTCGTCGGCGGTGGCGTACGCGCCGCCGATGCGGCCCAGGCGGGCCCGGCAGTAGCGGACGAGGCCGGGGCGTACCTCGGCGAGCAGCGCCGACGTCGCCGCCCGGTCGCCTGCGGCGGCCCGACGGACGAGCTCTGGCTCGATCACTGTGGTCATACGTTCGCGAGGCATCCTCGTTACCGGCTGGTTGCCAGCACGCTATCCAGCCTGGCCGAGTTTGCATAGCTCGCCGCTCGTAGCGTTGACCTGCCGAAGAGTAGTTGCCGCAGCCTGCCTGCGGACTCCGGTGACCGCGTGACAGTTCATCCGGCCGAGGGCGTGCGCCGTCATTTTCGATCAAGCGAAGATCCGGTGAAACAGCCGCGAAACGCCGCGAAAGGCCCATAGGCTGGGGACTCGCTGAGGATCGAACCAGCCGCCCCGCGCGGGCAGCCACACCAGGAGAAATCTGCCATGACCAGCGTCAAGCTGTCCGTCATCTACTACTCGGCTACCGGCACCGTCCATGCGATGGCCGAACGGCTGGCAGAGGCGGGGCAGAAGGCCGGCGCTGAAGTCCGCCTTCGGCAGTGTCCCGAGCTCGCTCCCGCCGAGGCCATCGCCTCCAACGCGGCGTGGAGCCAACACTTCGACCGGACCAAGGACGAGCCGAAGGCCACCGCGGATGACGTCGTCTGGGCGGATGCCGTGCTGTTCGGCACCCCTGTCCGCTACGGCAATGTCTCCAGCCAGCTCAAACAATTCCTGGACACCCTTGGCCCGCAGTGGGTGCAGGGCCTGCTGGCCGACAAGGTGTACGCGGGCTTCACTGCCGCGCAGACGCCCCACGGCGGCCAGGAGGCGACGCTGCTGGCTCTCTACAACAGCATTTATCACTTCGGCGGCATCATCGTGCCGCCCGGTTACACCGACCCGTTGAAGTTCGTCGACGGAAACCCGTACGGGGTCTCCCACGGCACGGGCGGCAACAACACCGACCCGCTGACCGAGGTGCAGTTCGCCGCCCTGGATCATCTGGCGCAGCGGGTGGTCCGCCAGGCCGGCAAACGCTGACAGCTGAAAATCGGGACCGATTCGTGAGGCGGAGCTGAACGCTCCGCCTCACGGTCGTGCTCTCCCTGCTGCCGGGCGCCGCCGCCAGCCGCAGCAGCACCCTGGGTCGTAGCCGACGCGGTCCGGCGCCGAAAAAACCCAAAACACATGTGTTGCGTCTGGGCCTACCGCCGCGATGTCTCTGGCAGAAGAGGCGACGGGAGGGCCGATGGGCGTCGAGGTGGTCGTACGGGGACTGACGAAGTCCTTCGGTGGCCAGCCGGTCTGGTCGGACGTCTCCCTCACGCTGCCGGCGGGGGAGATCTCCGTCCTGCTCGGACCGTCCGGCACCGGCAAGTCGGTGTTCCTGAAGACACTCGTCGGACTGCTCCGGCCCGACCGGGGCTCCATCGTCATCGAGGGCCGGGACCTGCCGCGGCTGTCCGAGCGGGCGCTGTACGAGGTGCGCAAGCTGTTCGGCGTGCTGTTCCAGGACGGCGCGCTGTTCGGTTCGATGACCATCTACGACAACGTGGCGTTCCCGTTGCGTGAGCACACCCGTAAGTCCGAGTCGCAGATCCGGGCAGTGGTCACCGAGAAGCTCGACATGGTGGGCCTGGTCGGCGCCGAGCGGAAGCTGCCCGGCGAGATCTCCGGCGGCATGCGCAAGCGGGCCGGCCTGGCCCGGGCGCTGGTGCTCGACCCGCAGATCATCCTCTTCGACGAGCCGGACTCCGGGCTGGACCCGGTCCGCACCGCGTACCTCAACCAGCTCATCATCGACCTCAACCAGCGCACCGGGGCGACGTTCCTGATCGTCACCCACGACATCAACACCGCCCGGACGGTGCCGGACAACATCGGCCTGATCTACCACGGGCACCTGGCCATGTTCGGCCCGCGCGAGATGCTGCTGTCCAGTACCGAACCGGTGGTCCGGCAGTTCCTGAACGCCCAGCGGATCGGCCCGATCGGCATGGCGGAGGAGAAGGACGCCGACGAACTGGCCGCCGAGGCGCAGGCCGGGGTGGAGCTGCCGCCGCTGCCGCCGATCCCGCTGCAGCTGCCGTCCTCGAACGGGCTGCCGCGGCGCGCCGAGCGCCCGCCGGGGCAGTGGTGCCGCGAGCACGGCGTCACGCCGCCACCCGGGTCGTTCGAGGGCCGGTGGGATGCCGAGCGGCCCACCGTCGAGCTGCCGGAGGTGATCCGGTGAGCGAGCGGAGCGAGCCAGCCGTTCGGCTCAGCGGTGCGGCGCTTCACCCCACCGCCGAGCGGAGCGAGGTGGCGGCGTGAGTGCCCCGGTCGCCGCCCTCCGCCGCTCGGGCGAGTTCTTCGCGTTCTGCCTGGACACCCTGCGTGGCCTCGGCCGCCGGCCGGTGCAGGTCCGCGAGTTCGTCCAGCAGGCCTGGTTCGTCAGCTCGGTGTCGATCCTGCCGGCCGCGCTGGTCTCGATCCCGTTCGGCGCGGTGATCGCCCTGCAGCTCGGCTCCCTGGTGCGGCAGCTCGGCGCGCAGTCGTTCACCGGTGCGGCGTCGGTGCTGGCCGTCGTCCGTGAGGCCGGCCCGATCGTCACCGCGCTGATCATCGCCGGCGCCGGCGGCTCGGCGATCTGCGCCGACCTCGGCTCCCGCAAGATCCGCGAGGAGCTGGACGCGATGCAGGTCCTCGGCATCGACCCCATCCAGCGCCTCGTGGTGCCCCGGGTGCTGGCCGCCATCCTGGTCGCCGTGCTGCTCAACGGGCTGGTCAGCGTGGTCGGGGTGACCGGCGGCTACACCTTCAACGTGGTGCTCCAGGGCGGCACGCCCGGGGCGTACCTGGCCAGCTTCCAGGCCCTGGGGCAGCTACCCGACCTGCTGGTCGGCGAGATCAAGGCGGCGCTGTTCGGCGCCACCGCCGCGCTCGTCGCCTCCTACCAGGGGATGAACGCCAAGGGCGGCCCGAAGGGGGTCGGCGACGCGGTCAACCAGAGCGTCGTCGTCACCTTCATGCTGCTGTTCGCGCTGAACTTCGTCGTCACGGCCGTGTACTTCCAGGTCGTACCGCAGAAGGGAAGCTGACGTGGCAGTGCTGCGCTACCTCGACGACCTGGGCGGACAGCTCGCCTTCTACCTACGCGCCTTCGCCTGGACCCCGCGCACCCTGCGCCGCTACCGGCGGGAGGTGGTCCGGCTGCTGGCCGAGGTCAGCTTCGGCTCCGGCGCGCTCGCCGTGCTCGGCGGCACCGTCGGCGTGATCTGCTTCCTCACCTTCTTCACCGGCACCGAGGTCGGCCTGCAGGGCTACCAGGCGCTCGACCAGATCGGCAGCAGCGCGTTCACCGGCTTCGTCTCGGCGTACTTCAACACCCGGGAGATCTCGCCGCTGGTGGCGGCGCTGGCGCTGTCCGCCACCGTCGGCTGCGGGTTCACCGCCCAGCTCGGCGCGATGCGGATCTCCGAGGAGGTCGACGCGCTGGAGGTGATGGGCGTGCCGTCGCTGCCGTTCCTGGTCACCACTCGGATGATCGCCGGGTTCGTCGCGGTCGTCCCGCTGTACGTGGTGGGCCTGCTCACCAGCTACCTCGCCACCCGCACCATCGCGGTTTTCTACTTCGGGCAGTCGGCCGGCACCTACGACTACTACTTCCACCTCTTCCTGCCGCCCGGGGACGTGCTCTGGTCGTTCGGCAAGGTGCTGGTCTTCAGCGTGATCGTGGTGCTGGTGCACTGCTGGTACGGCTACACCGCCAAGGGCGGCCCCGCCGCCGTCGGCGTCGCCGTCGGGCGGGCCGTCCGCACGGCCATCGTCGCGGTCAACGTCGTCGACTTCTTCCTGTCCCTGGCCATCTGGGGTGCCACCACCACCGTCCGGATCGCGGGGTGAACATGAGACACCGCATCCTCGGCATCGTCTTCGTCGCCGTGCTGACCGCGGCGCTGACCGCCTCCGTGCTGCAGTACCGCAAGGCGTTCACCCCGGTCGAGCGGGTCACCCTGCACGCCGACCGCGCCGGCCTGCAACTGCTCGCCGGGGCCGACGTCAAGGTACGCGGCGTCGTGGTCGGGGACGTCCGCTCGGTCCGCAGCTCGGGCGGCGGGGCGGTCATCGGGCTGGCGCTCGATCCGGCCACCACCGGCCGGATCCCCGCCGACGTCAGCGCCCGGCTGCTGCCCAAGACCCTCTTCGGCGAGCGGTACGTGGAGCTGGTCCCGCCGCCGGCCAGCACCGCCGGGCCGCTCCGCGACGGCGCGGTCATCAGCCAGGACCGCAGCCGCACCGCCGTCGAGCTGGAACGGGTCCTCGACCAGGCGCTCCCGCTGCTCCAGTCCATCCACCCCGACCAGCTCGCCGCCACCCTCGGCGCCATCGCCACCGCGCTGGAGGGGCGCGGCGACCAGCTCGGGGCGAACCTGACCCGGCTCGACGCGTACCTGCGCCAGCTCAACCCGGCGCTGCCCACCATCGCCGAGGACGTCCGCCAGCTCGCCGTCGTGCTGGACGGCTACGACGCCGCGCTGCCCGACCTGCTCGCGCTGCTGCGCGACGTCACCGTCACCGCCGGCACGGTCACCGATCAGCGCACCCAGCTCGCCGCGTTCCTCGCCGACACCACCGACACCGCCGACACCGCGCGGGGCTTCTTCGACCGGCACGGCGATCAGCTCATCCGGCTCGGCGACGTCAGCCGCCCGGTGCTCGAACTGCTCGCCACCTACGCCCCGGAGTACCCGTGCCTGGTGCACGGGCTGGTCGCCCTGCAACCCCGGGTCGAGCAGGTCTTCGCCGGCGGGCGGATGCACATCACCCTGGAGGTGACCCGCGACGGCGGCCCGTACGAGCGGGGCCGCGACGAGCCGGTCTACGCCGCCCACGACGGCCCGGACTGCCGGGGTCTGCCCGACCCGCGGGTGCCCGCGCCCGAGGTACCGGTCGCCGACGGCTACGACCACGGCGGCACCCGGACCCGGCCGCCCCTGCCGGTCGGCACGCCGGCCGGCGCCGCGGCCCCGGCCGCAGGCTCCTCCCCGGCGATGGGCCGGGCCGGTACGGGGGAGGAGAGCGCCCTGGTCAAACCCCTCGTCGGCGGGCTCACCGGGACGCCACCGGCGGAGGTGCCCGACATCGCGGTCCTGCTCTGGGGGCCGCTGCTGCGCGGAGCGGTGGTGAACGCCCGATGACCGGAAGGACGACCGGTGCGCTGGTCAAGCTCGTGGTCTTCGCCGTGGTGACCCTGCTCGCCACCGCGCTGCTGGCCCAGACCCTCGGCGCCTTCCCGCCCGACGGGGTCACCTACCGGGCCCGGTTCACCGACGTCACCGGGCTGCTGCCCGGCGACGACGTGCGGATCGCCGGGGTGCGGGTGGGCAAGGTCAGCGACATCGCGGTGGTCGACGACACCGTCGCCGAGGTGGCCTTCACCGTGGACCGGGACGTGCCGGTGGCCACCAGCGTCCGCGCCAAGATCCGCTACCGGAACCTCGTCGGCCAGCGGTACGTGGCGCTGAGCGAGGGCCCGGGGGAGGGCCGGCCGCTGCGCGCCGACGGGCTGATCCCGCTCACCCAGACCACGCCCGCGCTGGACCTGACCGTGCTGTTCAACGGGTTCCGGCCGCTGTTCACCGCGCTGGACCCGGACGACGTCAACAAGCTCGCATACGAGATCATCCAGGTCCTGCAGGGCGAGGGCGGCACCGTGGCCAGCCTGCTGCGCCGCACCGCCTCGCTGACCAACACCCTCGCCGACCGGGACGCCGTCATCGGCCGGGTGGTCACCAACCTCAACAGCGTCCTGGCGACCCTGGCCACCCGGGACCGCGAGCTGGACCAGAGCATCGCCCAGTTGCAGCAGTTCGTCTCCGGGCTGTCCGCCGACCGCACCGCCATCGGCGAGGCGCTGGTCAACCTGGGCGAGCTGACCACCACGACAGCGTCGCTGCTGGAGCAGGTGCGGCCGCCGCTGGCCGCCGACGTCCGCGCCCTGGACGACCTCGCCGGCACCCTGAACCGCAACTCCGCGGTCATCGACGGCACCCTGGGCCGGCTGCCGCAGCGCTACGAGGCGCTGACCCGGGTCGCCTCCTACGGCTCGTGGTTCAACTTCTACCTCTGCGACTTCGACGGCCGGGTGGCCGTCGCCGGCCGGGCCCCGCTGAACCCGGCCACGTTCAGCGCCCCCGCCGCCCGCTGCGCCACCGGAGGCAGCCAGTGACACCCTTCCGCGAACGCAATCCGGTCCTCGTCGGCGCGCTCGGGCTCGCTCTGATCCTCGCCGCGCTGCTCGGCGCCTTCCAGCTCGACCGGCTGGCCGCCCTCACCGGCCGCACGTACCAGGCCGCGTTCCACGACGCCAGCGGCCTCGCCACCGGCAACGAGGTACGGGTGGCCGGGGTCCGGGTCGGCGCGGTGACCGGGGTGGAACTCGCCCCTGGCGCCCAGCCGTACGTGCGGGTCCGCTTCCGGGTCGACGACGACGGGGTACGGCTCGGCCGCGACACCGGCGCCACCATCCGGATCAAGACCGTGCTCGGGCAGAAGTACCTGGCCCTGTCGCCGGCCGGACCGGGGAAGCTGGCCGAGGACGGTCAGATCCCGCTGGCCCGCACCGCCGCGCCGTTCGACGTGGTGCAGGCGGTCACCGGCCTCGCCGACACCCTCGACAAGGTCGACACCGACCAGCTCGCCCAGGCGTTCGACACCCTCTCCCAGACCTTTGCCGACACCCCGGCCAGCGTCACCACCTCGCTGACCGGGCTGTCCCGGCTGTCCCGGACCGTCGCCAGCCGCGACGCCGAGCTGCGGACGCTGCTCGCCCGGGCCCGGGACGTCACCGGCGTGCTCGCCGAACGCGACGCCGAGTTCCGCAAGCTCGTCGCCGACGGCGAGCAGCTGCTCGCCGAGGTCAGCCGCCGCCGCGACGCCATCCACCGGCTGCTCGTCGGCACCAGCGACCTCAGCGTCCAACTGTCCGGACTGGTCGCCGACAACCGCGCCCAGCTCGAACCGGCCCTGCGCAAGCTGCGCGAGGTGGTGGCCATCCTGCAACGCAACCGCGACGACCTGGAGCAGACCATCCGCCGGATGGGACCGTTCCTGACCGCGTTCGCCAACGTGGTCGGCAACGGCCGCTGGTTCGACTCGTACGTCGACGGCCTGCTCCAGCCGTACCTGCCCACGACGGGAGGACGCTGATGCCCGGCCCGATCCAGCGCTGGCGCCGCCCCCTGGCCGCCGCGACCGTGCTGCTGACCGCCGTCGCCGCCGGGGTGGTGCTGTGGCGTCACGAGCCACCCCAGCGGCGGGTGCTCGCCTACTTCACCAAGGCGGTCGGGGTGTACCCGGGCTCCGACGTGCGGGTGCTCGGCGTCCGGGTCGGCGAGGTCGAGGCGGTCACCCCGCAGGGCCGGACCGTACGGGTCGAGCTGCGCTACGACCCCGAGGTGGCCGTCCCCGCCGACGCCCAGGCGCTGATCGTCCCGCCCAGCGTGGTCAGCGACCGGTACGTCCAGCTCAGCCCGGCGTTCACCGGCGGGCCGGCACTGGCCGACGGCGCGGAGATCCCGGTCGAGCGCACCGCCGCCCCGATGGAGATCGACGACATCTACCAGGCGCTCGACGAGTTCAACCGGACCCTCGGCCCGCAGGGCGCGAACCGCGAGGGCGCCCTGTCCGACCTGGTCGCCACCGGGCGGGCCAACCTCGCGGGCAACGGCGGCAACCTGCATGACACCCTCGACGGGCTGTCCCGCGCGCTGACCACCCTCGCCGACGGCCGGCAGGACCTGTTCGGCTCGGTGGCCAACCTGCAACGCTTCACCACCACGCTGGCCCGCAGCGACCAGCAGGTACGCGGCTTCAACCAGCAGCTCGCCGACGTCGCCGAGCAGCTCGCCGGGGAGAAGGAGGAACTGGCCGCCGCCCTGCGCAACCTCGCCGCCGCGCTGGCCGAGGTGACCACCTTCGTCCGACAGAACCGGGCGGCGCTGCGCGACAACGTGGCCGCGCTGACCGACCTCACCGGCGTGCTGGTGCGCCAGCAGCGGGCGGTCATTGACATCCTCGACGTGGCGCCCCTGGCCGTGAACAACCTCAGCCTCGCCTACAACCCGCGCTCGGGCACCCTCGACACCCGCGACAACGCCCTCGGCCCGTACGACCCGGCCACCTTCGTCTGCTCGCTGATGGTGGACCAGCTTCCCGCCGGCCAGGTGCCGGCGAAATGCACCGCGCTGGCGCAGACGCTGCGCTCCCGCGGCCTGCCCCTGACCGACCAGCTGCGCAAGCTGCTCAAGCTGCCGCCCGGCGCCCCGGCGGCCGGCGGGTCCCCACCGGGCTCCATCAGCTCCCCCGGTGCGCCGACCGCCGACGAGGCGCCGGGCGGCTCCACCCGCACCAGCGACCCGACCCTGGGCGGCATCCTGCGGGGGCCGGCATGACCGCCCGGGCGCTGCGGGCGCTGGCCGCCGCCGTCGTGGCGGCGCTGCTACCCGCCGGCTGCGGGCTGCCCGAGCTCGCCGACCTGCCGCTGCCCGGCGGGGCGCCGAGCGGCGACGGCTACACCGTCACCGTGGAGTTCAGCGACGTGCTCGACCTGGTACCCCGGGCCGCCGTCAAGGTCGACGACGTGACCGTCGGCACCGTGGAGAAGATCTCCCTGTCCGGCTGGCACGCCCAGGTCCGGCTGCGCATCGACCGCGCGGTGCGGCTGCCCGCCAACGCCACCGCAGCCGTACGACAGAGCAGCCTGCTCGGCGAGAAGTACGTGGCCGTCGCGCCGCCACCCACCGGGCCGGCCAGCGGGCGCCTCGGCGACGGCGACCTCATCCCGCTGTCCCGCACCACCCGCGGCGCCGAGGTCGAGGAGGTGCTCGCCGCCCTCGGGCTGCTGCTCAACGGCGGCGGCCTGGCCCAGCTGCGGACCATCAACGCCGAACTCGGCAAGGCCCTCGACGGCCGCGAGTCCGACGTCCGGGACACCCTGCGGCAGCTCGACACCTTCATCGGCGGGCTGGACCGGCAGAAGAGCGACATCGTCCGCGCCATCGACGCGCTCGACCGGCTCACCGGGCGGCTGGCCCGGCAGCGGCAGGTCGTCGGCGATGCGCTGGACTCCCTCGCCCCCGGCCTGACCGTGCTGACCCAGCAGCGGACCCAGCTCACCACGGCCCTGACCGCCCTCGGTGAACTCGGCGCGGTCGGCACCCGGGTGGTCGACCGCAGCCGCGACGACACCCTGGCCAGCGTCCGGGCGCTGCAACCGATCCTCGAACAGCTCGCCCGGGCCGGCGACGACCTGCCCAAGTCGCTGGACTTCATGCTGTCGTACCCGTTCCCGCCCAACGTCACCGGCGCGATCGTCGGCGACTTCGTCAACCTCTCCGTCACCGCCGACCTCGACGCCGCCAGCATCCTGGCCAACCTGGTCGCCGCCGCGCCCGCCCCGGTCCGGTCGGCCGCCCGGCCGAACGCCCCCGCCGCGCCCCGGCCGCCCGCCGCGGGCGGCGCGAAGCCCTCGCCCGGCGGCCTGCCCGGCGGCATCGGGCTGCCCGACCTGCCCCTGCTGAAGTGCCTGCCCGACCTGAAGGACTTCCCGGCCCGGTGGACGCCGCCGAAGGAGTGCGGCCTGCCGGAGGGCTGCGTTCTGCTCAAACCCGGCTCGGCGGTGCCCCTCGGTGGGCTGCTGCTGCCCAAGGGGATCGTGCCGCCGGGCACCGCCTTCCCGGCCGGCACCGAACTGCCCGCCGGCACCGTGCTCACCGCCGAGTGCGTCCTGCCGGTGACCGGCGCGGTCACCGGCCAGCTCGGCGGCCTGCCGGAGGTCCTGGGCGGAGGGCTGATCCCGTGATCGGACGCACCGCGAAGCTCCAGGTCCTCGCCTTCGTGCTGGTGAGCGTGCTCGGCATCGGCTACGTCGGGTTCCGCTACGTCGGCCTGGGCGACCGGCTGTTCGGCGGCGGCTACGTCGTCCACGTGGACCTGGCCCGGGCCGGCGGCATCTTCGCCAACGCCCCGGTCACCTACCGTGGCGTCCCCGTCGGTCGGGTCACCGGGGTCGCCTTGCGCGCCGACGGCGTCCGCGCCGACCTGCGGATCGACCGGGGCGTACGGGTGCCGGACGCGCTGCGGGCCGTGGTCACCCAGCGTTCCGCCGTCGGCGAGCAGTACCTCGACCTGCGGCCGGAGCGCGACGGTGGCCCCTTCCTCGCCGACGGCGCCGTCATCCCGGTCGACCGCACCGGCGTCCCGCTCGCCCCGGAGACGCTGCTGACCAACCTCGACGCCCTGGTCCGATCGATCGATCCGGACGACCTGACCGTGCTGATCAGCGAGCTGGGCACCGCCTTCGAGGGCAACGAGCAGGCCCTCGCGCGGATCCTCGACGCCGGGGACGCGCTGCTCACCGAGGCCGACGCCCGGCTGCCCGAGACGCTGACCCTGATCCGCGACGGGCGGACCGTGCTCACCACCCAGGCGGAGTCGACGGCGGCGCTGCGCCGCTGGTCGGCCGGCCTGGCGGAGCTGGCCGCCACCGTCCGCGCCGCCGACCCGGACCTGCGGCGGCTGCTCGCCACCGGGCCGCCGGCCGGCGCCGAGCTGCGGGCGCTGCTGCGCGGACTGGACCCGAGCATCGGCACCCTGCTCGGCAACCTGATCACCGTCAACGGGATCGCCGCCCGGCGGCTGCCCGGCATCGAGCAGCTACTGGTGGTCTACCCGGTCGCGGTGGCCGGCGGCTTCACCGTCACCCCGGGCGACGGCACCGCCCACCTCGGCCTCGTCGTCAACGCGGGCGACCCGCCGTCCTGCGTCTACCGCGGTGGTGGCACCCGGTGCAGCGGCCAGGAACGGGCCGCCGGCGCCAGCGTACGCGGGGCGCAGAACGCGCCGCGGCCGTCCGGACGCGAGCCCACACCCGCACCCGTCCCGTCCGACCAGGGCGCCCCGGGGGGCTACGACCCGGCGAGCGGCCTGGTGCTCGGCCCCGACGGGCGACCGTTGCAGTTCGGTGGCACCGGCGGGCAGTACCGGACGGCCGGTGACCAGTCGTGGAAGCAGTTGCTGCTCGCCGGGGTGACCCCGTGACCGGCGTACCCGAGGAGGTGGCGGTGTCGAACCGCAGGAACACCACGCTGAAGCTGATCAACGGCGCGAAGTCCGGGGGGCCGGTGCCCACCCGACGTCGCCTGGTCACCCGTCCCGTGCCCCGACCGGCCGAGCCGATCGAGGTGCTGGAACGCCTCGACCGGGAACCGGTCGAGGACCCGACCGAGCCTGGCGACCTGACGGTGCTCGGCGACCCGGCCCAGGTCGAGGATCTGCCCGACCCCGACCCCGACCCCGACCCCGACCCCGACCCCGACCCCGACGACGCGCCGGCGGCAGCAGTCGCCGGCGCCGCCCAGCACGACGTTGGTCCGCCGGTCCGCCGCCGCGCGCTGGTCGCCCTGCTCGTCGTCCTGCTCGCCGCGGCCCTGACCGGAGCCGGGGTGTACGGCCACCGTTGGTACGTCGACCGCGCCACCGACCAGGCCCACCGGCAGGCCGTGGCGGCCGCCCGGCAGGCCAGTGTCAACTTCGTCTCGGTCAGCGCCGCCAGCGTCGACCGGGACCTGCAACGCATCGTGGCCGGGGCGACCGGCGACTTCCGGGACGAGTTCACCCGTGGTCAGGCGCAGGTACGCACGGCGGTGGTGGAGAACAAGGTCCAGTCGCAGGGGTCGGTGCTGCGTGCCGGGCTGGTCTCCGGCGACCGCCGCCACGCCGTCGTGCTGGTGGCCGTCGACGCCACCGTCCGCAACGTCAAGGCCCCTGAGGGCCGCGCGTCGCACTACCGCATCCAGCTGGACCTGGTCCGTGACCGCGACTCCGGCGACTGGCTGGTGTCCCGCCTGCAGTTCGTCGGCTGACCGGAGGAGGAACCCGATGCGCATTCCCACCGCCCTGCGCCGGCGGCGGATCCCCGCCCTGCCGGCACTGGTCGTCGCCCTCGTGGTCGCGGTGGCCGTCGCCGCCGCCGGCTGGTACGGCGACCACCGCGCCGGCCAGCGCGACCGCGCCGTACGCCAGGCGCTGGCCACCGCGCCGGCCGCCGCAAAGGCCCTCTTCTCGTACGACTACCGCACCTTTGACGACAGCGTCGCCAACGGACGCACCTTCGCCACCGGGGCCTTCGCCGACGAGTACACCAGCACCACCTCGACCCTCAAGCAGACCGCCACCAAGCAGCAGGCGGTGGTGCTGGCCGAGGTCTCCGCCACCGGGGTGGTCACCGCCGGCACCGACCGGGTGGAGCTGCTCGTCTACCTCAACCAGTACCGGCGCAACGTCAGCACCGCGGGGGAGAAGGTCGACCAGAACCGGGTCGTACTCACCATGGTTCCGGTCGACGGGGAGTGGAAGGTCGTCAAGGCGACAGCGATCTGACGCCGCCCAGGCGGGACGGTCGGCCATTTACCCGCACCTGGTACCTCTGGCGGCGTATTCGTAATGACCACGGTCGGCCCGGCCCGCCGTCCGGCGGCGACCCCCGCCCCTGACGCAACCGTCGAGACGACACGCTCGACGAGGACCAGATGGGTGCGAAAGGTGAAACCGCGGGCCTGCCTGTACGCACGCCGTTCATTTGTGTCGTAGGCCGATGGCAGAGTGTCCGATGTGCAGCTTCGGTACAACTATCGTGTGTACCCGACGCCGGGCCAACAGGAGGCGTTGGCGCGGGCGTTTGGGTGTGCGCGGGTGGTGTTCAACGACGGACTGCGCGCCCGGCAGAAGGCCCGTGAGCAGGGGTTGCCGTATGTGTCGGACGGGGAGTTGTCAAAGCGGGTCATCACCCGGGCGAAGACTACCCCGGAGCGGGCGTGGCTGTCCGAGGTGTCGGCAGGGCCCCGGCAAAGTCGTGGCGGTGCCCGACTTGAGTGGACTGGAGTAGAAGCGCCGTTGTTGATGGCGGCAAGACGGGCATGACTGGTTCG
Organism: Micromonospora coerulea; assembly: GCF_016598485.1. GTDB lineage: Bacteria > Actinomycetota > Actinomycetes > Mycobacteriales > Micromonosporaceae > Micromonospora > Micromonospora coerulea. The sequence goes on from NZ_JAEMUW010000009.1 coordinate 218,612, forward strand.
GAAGATCATCAAGGTTCCTACGCCGTGTTGATCGCCGAAGTGAGTCATGCCCGCCCTGCCATCATCGCTGATCTCGTCGGTGTCGCGTGCACCGGCTCTGACCGTGTCCGAAGCCGCTGGTGGACTGCTCGCTGCGCTGGCCGATCTGCCTGACCCGCGGGCCCGGGGGGGTGTCCGGCACCGGCTGACGGTCGTGGTGAGCGCTGCGGTGTGCGCGGTGGTGGCCGGCGACCGGTCGTACACCGCGATCGCTGAGTGGGTCGCCGACGTGCCGGCGGCGACCGCGCTCGCGCTGGGCATGGCCCCGGATCGGCGCCCGTCCGAGGCGATGATTCGCCGGCTGTTGCAGGCCATAGACCCGCAGCTACTGACCGCGGCGGTCAGCGTCTGGCTTACCGGCAGGGCTGCTGCCGGCACGTCGACGTCCCGGCGAGCGATCGCGGTCGACGGCAAAACCCTACGCGGCTCGCGCACCACCGGCAACGCGGCCCGGCATGTGATGGCCGCCTGCGACCAGGCGGCCGGCGTGGTCCTGGCCAGTACCGACGTCGACGGCAAGACCAATGAGATCACCCGATTCGCACCGCTGCTCGACCAGATCGGCGACCTGCGCGACACCGTGATCACCGCCGACGCGCTGCACTGCCAGCGTGAGCACGTCGACTACCTCGCCGAACGCGGCGCGCACTGGATCCTGACCGTCAAGGGCAACCAGCCCAGCTTGCATGCCCAACTCGCCGGTCTGCCCTGGCGCGCCGTCCCCGACGCCTTCCGCGACACCGACCGCGGGCACGGCCGCCGCGAGATCCGCACCTTGAAGGCCCTGACGATCTCCACCGGCATCGACTTCCCACACGCCGCCCAAGCACTGCGGATCCGCCGCCGCAGACGGCGCCTGGACCAGCCGAAACGCTTCACCACCGAGACCGTCTACGCCATCACCGACCTGCGCGTGCACCAAGCGAAACCGGCACACCTGGCCGCGTGGATCCGCGGCCACTGGTCCATCGAAAACAAGATCCACTGGGTGCGGGACGTCACCTACGACGAAGACCGATCCCAGATCCGCACCGGAACCGGGCCCGAGGTCATGGCCGCCCTCCGCAACGACGCCATCGGCGCACTCCGCACCGCCGGAATCACCAACATCGCCGCCGCCAACCGACATCACGCCCGCGACAGCACCCGGCCCCTGGCCCTACTCGGCATCACCTGACGACTTTACCGGGGCCCTGAGCGGGCATGACTCTCGATTCAGACTCACCCAAACTGCTTGGCCCACCCGCCACGCCGCGTCAGCTCGTCACTCGTTGCGAGAACCCTGGGCATCGTCTTGTCGGCACCGGGAGGCGCGGCAGCGTGGTACGACTGCTTCAACGCTGCCACGAAGCCGACAGAACGGGCGAGCCGATGACGACGAGCCGGGCGGGCGAGCTGCTGCGCATGCCTGAGGATCCGCAGATGGCAACGTTCCTGGAACTGTTCTACGACCTGGCGTTTGTCTTCGCGCTCACCCAACTCTCGCACGCGCTGATCCAGGATCTCACCTGGAGCGGCGCCTTCCAGACGCTGTTGCTGCTGCTGACATTGTGGCGGGTCTGGTTCAACACGGCGTGGATAACCGACAGGTTCGACCCGCAACAACTGGCGATACAGCTGCTGGTCATCGCAACTTTGGTGGGCACCCTGGTGATCGCGATCGCGCTGCCCGACGCGTTCGGCAGGCAAGGCCTGGTCTTCGCAGGGGTATTCGTCGCCCTATTCATCGGCACCAACATCTTCCTTGTGATCGCCCTGCGGGGCCACGCACCGCGGCGCACCTCCGGGCGGATACTGTTCTGGTACGGCGTGACCGCGGTGCCGTGGATCGCCGGGGCGCTCTCGCATGGGACGGCGCGTGTGGCGCTGTGGACACTCGCGGTGGCCCTGGACTACGCCGCATACGCGCTTTACTACCCCACGCCGCGGATCGGCCGCACGCCCCCGTCGGATTTACCGACCATGGCCGAACACCTGTCCGAACGCTACCGGCAGTTCTACATCATCGCGCTCGGCGAGTTGATCCTGGTCACCGGACTGGCGCTTCGCGGCACCGCCTTCACGCCCGACCGGACCGCTGCGTTCCTCGTGACGATCGCCACCACCGTGCTGCTGTGGCGGATCTACATCTACCGCGCCGGGGAACTGGCGGCCGCAGCCATCAAAACGGCCCCCGACCCGGCCCGCCTTGCCGGATCGACGTCATACGCCCACCTGGTCATGGTCGCCGGCATCGTCGTCACCGCCGTCGGCGACGAACTCGTCATCACCCACCCGTTCGGACATACGCAACCGGCCTGGATCGCCGCCATCCTCGGCGGACCCGCACTCTTCCTCGCCGGGCGTGCCGGCTTCGAGTACGCGGTCTTCGCCCGCGTATCCCGGGATCGGCCGATCGGCCTGGTCGTGCTGGCTGCCCTGACACCGGCGATGCTCCTCCTGCCGCCACTGCTGGTCGCCCTCGCCGCCACCACAGTCCTCGCCGGAGTCGCCATCTCCGACGCCACTCGCGCTCGAGCACATCCAGCCGAACCACCGTCGCCACCAGGCGCACCATCGTGACAGGTCGCGGGCAGCTACCCCCGGTCCGATCCACACAAAATCCCGGCCGGCCGCCGGCTGTCCGCCAGCATGACTTTGCCGGGGCCCTGGAGGTGTCGGCGGCCATGCTTCAGCAGGCGCTGGCGGATCTGAACGCCGGGTACCGGAACTATTTCGCCTCGCTGTCCGGCGCGCGTAAGGGCCGTAAGGTCGCCCCGCCGAGGTTCCGGTCGCGCAAGGACAACCGGCAGGCGATTCGCTTCACCAGGAACTCCCGGTTCGCGATATTGGGTAACGGGCGCCTGAGATTGCCGAAGATCGGCGAACTGCCGGTCCGGTGGTCGCGGACGCTGCCGGCCGAGCCCAGTTCGGTCACGATCATCCGGGATGCGGCGGGCCGGTACTTCGCGTCGTTTGTTGTGACCACCACGGACGCGCCGCTGCCGGAGACGGGTTCGGAAGCGGGCATCGACCTGGGTCTGACCCATTTCGCGGTCCTGTCCAACGGCACGAAGATTGCCGCGCCGAAGTTTCTGCGCCGTGCTTCCCGCAAGCTGCGCCGGTTGCAGCAGTCCCTGTCCCGCAAGCAGCGGGGCAGCGCGAACCGCAAGAAGGCCGTGTTCAAGGTCGCCAGGGCGCATGCCAAGGTGGCCGACACTCGGCGAGACTGGCAGCACAAACTGTCAACCACGTTGATCCGCGACAACCAAGCGGTGTACGTGGAAGATCTGTGCGTGACCGGTCTCGCCCGGACCCGGCTGGCCAAGTCCGTGCATGATGCGGGCTGGGCGCA